>NZ_JBWKKZ010000005.1:0-297022 GCF_056430705.1 Streptomyces sp. NPDC045956
GCGCATCCCGCTCACCGGCCTGGCTGCGCCAGGCCGGTGACGCTCCGTCCGCTGCGCTCCCGGAGCGCGGGGGCTGCGGCCCCGACGAGGTGGCCTCCGCTGCGCTCCAGCCACCTCGTGGCGCTGCGCGCCAGGAAGGCCGGCCCCGCTGCGCGGTGCGGCCAACGGGCCTGCGGCCCGGGCGGCGAGGAGAGGGGGCCGGGGCCAGGCGGTTCTACTCGGGCTGGGTCACAGTCAGAGCCCAGCGGACACTGTCATCTGAGGCGTCAACGCCCACAGTGAAGGAACCTCGCTGCACGCCCCCGGGATCCATGGTCACCGAGCCCACACCCGCACTGCCGGCAGGACAGTCCACCGAAAACTCAGCCACGCGTGCCTGCTGCGATTCCATCGTCACCGCCACACTGCCTCCGCCTTCACAGGCCACCGTGAGCACGGTCGACAGCCCTTCCCATGCCCCACCGGACGCGACCCCGCCGTCCCCCGTCCACTCCGGCACCCACACCAAACCCTCAGGCCCGGGATGAGGAAGAAGACCACCATCCGCCGCGGCCGGCACCGCCCCTGCGCCCACCGCCCCGAAAGCCGCCAACAACACCACTGCTACGGTCCTACGCGCATTCATCACGTCTGCTCCTCCTGATGGTCTGTCACGGCCAAGACAGTGTGACGAGAGGGAAGACCGCCACGCATGAGTACAACGACTCATGGCATCCAGAGCACTGTGCGCCTCAAACGGTCCGGCCCGAGCAGAAGGGCACGGAGGTGAGGGCTTGGCTCACTCAGCCGTCGCGCGCTGCGGCTTTCCTCCTGGCCCGGCTCGCCACCCACTGCGTCACCACGTTTACTACGGCCACGAGAACCACGAAGACAAGCGCGTCGAGCCATGTTCTGCCTGTAACAGTGCGCCACACCACCGCGGCCGACCCGTAGATGGCCACAACGACCACCCAGCGCACCCACCGTCGAGACCACCACCCGGCCAACCAATCGCGTCCCCGCATGCCACCTCGGCTACCCCAGAACGCGCCTAACGAGCACCGCACCGGAGCCGAGCTACAGAGAGCTCCCGTCGTCTGCCTGGACCGCGTCCTCATGGCGTTTCAGTCGGGTGAAACTCTGGGCCGCGAGGGCCGGCCAGATGAATGCGCAGGCCCCCGGGAACCACAGGTTGAACCCCGCGGGCCCGTACTCCCCCCGCCCCAATGCCAGTCCGAATTAGACCAGCATGAGCACCGCCACGGCGAGCTGCACCCACCGCATCGTCCGCAGCGTCTCGGCCTTACTCTCGGGTAACGGATATGAACGGTCTGCCATGCCTATCGGCTACCCCCAGACAGCGGACGCTTCAACCACCATCTCTCACGCGAGGGGCGCCGACCGCTAGCGCCGGAGCTGCATCGCCTCTTCCTGCCGGTGACGGCGGAGGGTCCGAAGAGTGCCGAGAAGGAAGATCAGAAACATGACGGTGCACGCGGTCGCCCGCACGATCGCTGCCTGGCCTTCATCGCCCTCGATCGTGTCGATCAGCAGTAGGCACCACAGCACCGCACATGCTGCGTGGAACCAGCGCCCGAACCGGATGATTCTCACTGTCCACGCCGGGAGCGGATACTGGCCTCGCCATCTGAACTGACTCATAGGCTTCGGTTACCCGTCGACAGCTAGTTCGCTCCCGGGTCCCCCTCTGCACGGTAGTGCACCCATGCTTCATTCTCTATTGCGGATGGACTCTGGAAAGTTTTGGCAGCACTGATAGCATTGTTCTCGCCTCCGACTCGCCGTGCCCCGATTTTCTGTGCGCTGGCTGTCCGTGGCATCGCTGCTGCCAAGGATGTACATCTACATGCAGCTTTCCACGGCGCACCGTGCGGACACAGCCATGAGAAGGAAGGCGAGAAGACCGTGAAGGAACTCCGGTCTCACCAGCGGGAAGCCGTAGACTCGGTACTTCGAGCCCTCGAATTGTCTGCAAGATCGCGTGTGCCCGAGCGAGGGCTTCGGACGCAGGTGGTCATGGCGACCGGATCCGGAAAGACCCTAGTCGCTGCCCGCAGCGCCGAAGAGCTCCACGCGAACCGTGTTCTCGTCCTCGTGCCCTCACTGGACCTGCTCGCCCAGACCGAGGCCGCGTGGCGTGAGGGGGGCCGCCGGGGGCCGGTAATCGGGGTGTCCTCGCTGCGGGGTGAGGAGGTGTCCTTCCCCAACACCACGGACGTGGACAAGCTGGTGGAGTGGACGCAGGGCCTGGAGAGGGTGACCGTGTACGCCACGTACGCCAGCCTCGGACTGGGGACACTGGAGCGGGCGCACGCCGGGGGCCTCGCGGCCTGGGACCTGATCGTGGTGGACGAGGCCCACCGCGTTTCGGGCCGGATCGGGAAGCCGTGGGCGGTCGTCCATGACAACCAGAAGATCCCGTCCCTGCGCCGTCTGTACATGACGGCCACGCCCCGGCTGTGGCAGCTCGGGGACGACGACGCGGCCGGCGCACCGGGCGAGCTGGTGGCGAGCATGGAAGACGACCCCGAGGGCCCCTTCGGCAGCCGCTGCTTCACCCTGACGCTCTCGGAGGCCATCGACCGGGGAATCTGTGCCCCCTACCAGGTCGTATGCGTGGACGTCACCGACACTCAGCTCCAGGCCGCGCAGCTCCTGGGCGCCGAAGGCCGCTCGGCCGAAGTCCGCGGGGCGCGGCTCGCCGCCCTGCAGACCGCCCTGGTGAAGGCGTCGGCGGAGGAGGGCTTCCGCAGGACGCTGGTCTTCCACCACCAGGTCCGCGAGGCCGAGGCGTTCGCGGCCGGCCTTCCCGACGTCGCCGCGCAGCTGCACGCCAGCGACCCGGAGCTGTACCCGAAGACGATCTGGGCGGACTGGCTGTGCGGCGACCACAAGCCGCTCCACCGCCGTCGGCTCCTCGGGGAGTTCTCGGCCGGGACCGCCACGGACGGCACCGTGGTGGAGAAGTGCTACCTCAGCTCGGTGAAAGTCCTGGGCGAGGGCGTCGACACCAAGAACTGCGACTCCGTGTACTGGGCCGACGTGCGCGGCTCGATGCCGGACCTGGTCCAGGCCGTGGGCCGGGCGCTGCGGATGCAGCCGGGCGAGGGCAAGGTGGCGAGCCTGGTGGTGCCGGTGCTGCTCGGGCCGGGCGAGACGTCCGACAACATGCTCACCTCCCGGGCCTTCGGCGGGCTGGCCAAGCTGCTGGAGGCGCTGCGGGCGCACGACGCCCGCGTCGTGGAGCAGCTCGCCGAGCAGCAGGCACAAAGCAGCGTCCGGGGCGTGCGGAGTCTCTCGGGCAGCGAGGAGGGCGAGGGAGGCGCGAGCGACCGAAGCGACCGGTTGTCGGTGCCCGCCCGGGAACTGTTGAAGTTTTCCGCTCCCCGTGACCCTGCGCAGCTCGCCGTGTTCATCAACCTGCGTGTCCTCAACCCCGAGCGCGAACACTGGCGGCGCGGCGTGGAGGCCGCCGTCATCTACGCCCGCGAGCACGGCGACCTCCGTGTGCCGTTCACGTTCCGGGTGCCCGCCGTCGACGGCCGGGAGCAGGGGGAGGAAGGTGCGGGGTGGCCGGCCGCGCTCGCCGGGTTCCCGCTCGGGCAGTGGACCGCCGACGCCCGCCGGTTCTACGCCCGCGGCCGTCTGGACGAGGACCGCGTCGCGCAGCTGGATAAGCTCGGCATGATCTGGTCGCACTACGACGTCGCGTGGGAAGAAGGCCTGTCCGCCGCGCGCGGGTGGGCTGCCGAACACGGTCACCTTCTGGCCCCGCTGGACGCCACCTACCAGGGCGCGAAAGTGGGCATCTTCCTGAAGAACGCGCGGGCTGCCGCCCGTAAGGCGCGGGAGATCGAGCAGCGGCGTGCCGAGGGGCTGCCGGTTCAGTCGTCGGCCGGGGCACTGTCGGAGGGGCGACGCGAGCAGTTGGAGGACATCGACCCCGCATGGTGCCCCGCGTGGCCGGTTTCCTGGCAGCGGTGCTTCCACCTCGTGCGGATGCACCTGGACGCCGGTGAGGCGCTGCCCACCGAGGTGGGCGGCATCGTCCGCCAGGGCGAGGACCTCGGGCGGTGGGTGCAGTGGGTCCGGCTCGGCTGGGATCAGCTCACGACCGTCCAGCAGTGGATGTGCGAGCAGGTCCTCGGGATCGAGCCCGCTACCGAGGACGAGAAGCCGCCGCCGCGCCGCACGCAGGCCGACAAGTGGGCGATGCACTACCAGGCTGCCAAACAGTTCTACGAGCGCGAAGGGCACCTCCAGGTCCCCAGGAAGCACGTCGAGACGATCGTCGTCGGCGATGGCCAGAAGGAACGGGAGCACAAGCTGGGGGCCTGGATCGGGAACCAGCGCAGCCGGGCCGCGACCCTGACGCCGGAGCGGATGGAGCAGCTGTCCGCCATCGGGATGCGCTGGACGTAGGCGACAGGCTTGATGCGGGTTGAGCGGGGCGTCGGCCGCCAAATGTTCTTCCGCATCGAGGACTACCTGCGGCTCCGTGACCGGGTGGCCGCCGCGGGCTGTGACACCCCGATCATCCCCGAAATCATGCCTGCCACCAACGTACGCCAGTTCGCCCGCTTCGCGCAGCTCAGCGGCGCGGCCTTCCCTGAGGAACCGGCCTACCGCCTGGACGCCGCGTCCGACAACCCCGCGGGCGGGTTTCGCATCGGCGTCGAGTACGCCACCGCCATGGCGGAGCGGCTCCTTGCGGAGGGGGCGCCGGGGCTGTACTACATCACGCTCAACCGCTCGACGGCGACGCTGGAGATTCACCGCAAGCCACGGGGCGCGAGGAGCACCCGGCACCCCCTCGGGGCCCGTCAGTCCCGCACGTCCTGTGGGTACCAGCGCAGCTCGACGGTGTTGCCGTCCGGGTCCTCGATGTAGATCGACTGCGCGTCGCCTCGGGCGCCGTAGCGGCCGACGGGGCCTTCCAGCACGGTGAACTCGCCCGAGGCGATGACCGCCTGCCAGTCCAGCGGCTCGACGCTCAGACAGAAGTGGTCGACGTTCGACTCGGTGCGCGGGCGGTTGAACAGATCGATGATCAGGGTGGGACTGACCCGTGCCGGCGGGAACGGGGCCTTACCGGCCCGCCATTCGTCCACGCGAACCGGTTCCAGGCCGAGTGAGCCGCAGTAGAACTCCAGGGAACGCTCGACGTCGCGCACGTTGAGCACCATGTGATCGAAGTCTTTTACTCGCACTCGCATGGAAACATGCCTTCCAGTGATGACGGCCCCGTACGTTTCGGCAGCCCGTAGCCGTGTCCGCAGGATGATCCGATGTCCATGAAACCGTGGCCGGGAGGGGAAGAACAGACGGTCCCCGGACGGGGCCCGGCCGGTCACTCCTCCTCGATGCCCAGCAGCTCCAGGAAGGCGGCGGTCGCCGGGGTGCGGCTCTCCCGGCAGCAGATCACGTACTCGGCGCGGGCCGGTGCGTCCGTGACTTCGATCGTGGCCATCCCGGCCAGGCCCGCGACGTACGCGGGCGGGAGCAGGGCCACGCCCAGACCCGATCCCCGACCGCGGCAGCTCGATCCGCAACAACTCCGACCGCACCGCCCGTGTCCACGAGAAGCGCAACTACGCCGGCCGCTGGGTCTGCGTCACCCGCAGCGGCGGCTCCATCCACGACAGGCCGACAAGTGGGCCATGAACTACGCCGCCGCGAAGCAGTTCTACGAGCGCAAGGGACACCTCCAGGTACCGCGGAAGCGCATCGAGTGGACCGTGGGCGAGGACGGGCACGTCCGGGAGGACAAGCTGGGGGCATGGGTCGGGAACTGGCGGAGCAGGGCCGCGGCGCTGGCCCCGGAGCGGGTGGACCTGCTGTCCGCGATCGGCATGCGCTGGACCTGATACACCGAAGCCCGCACGCGAGGTCCGGTGGCTTCAGCAGCCCCTGGCCCAACGGGGAGGGGGCCAGAGGCTGCCTGCCGTGACAGGACGCGCTCTCCAGATGAATGAGTCCAAGGGCTTGTAGCCGTAGGCCCTGTGAGCGGTGGCACCTGTCGGTTCCATGGCTTGCGCCGCGTGTGTAAGGCAGCCCACCGTCCGGGCTGTCTGTGGAAACGGCGTGACGCGTGCCCGGCGACTTGGAGTGCCTCGGCCGGGGCCCAGCTGTGGAATAGCCTTGAGTCTCCAGTGACTGGAGACAGCAGGGTAGGGGGCATGGACGCGACGACCCTCTACTCGATCGGGGAGCTGTCCCGGCGGACCGGCTTGTCTGTGAGGACCATCCGGTTCTACTCCGATTCGGGGGTGGTCGCGCCGACGACTCGAAGTCCCGCCGGCTATCGGCTCTACGACGTCGACGCACTGCGTCGCCTGGAACTCCTGCGCACCCTGCGTGAGCTGGGCATCGACCTGGCCACGATTCAGCGGGTCATGGACCGGGAGCTCTCGGTGGCGGAAGTCGCGGCTGCGCACGTCGAGGCCATCGACGTCCAGATCCGGGTGCTGCAACTGCGTCGGAGTGTTCTGCGAGTCGTAGCTGGACGCGGTTCCGATCCCGAGGAGATCACGCTCATGCACAGGCTCACGCAGCTGTCCGTCGAGGAGCGACGGCGCTTGATTGACGACTTCGTGGAGGGCACATTCGGCACGGTGGATGCCGACCTGGCCGCGGCAGCCATGGTTCGTGCTGCCGCTCCCGATCTCCCCGACGACCCCTCCAGCGAGCAGGTCGCCGCCTGGGTAGAAATCGCCGAGTTGGTCAGCGACGACGCGTTCCGGACCCGGATGCGCCGAATGGCCTTGCACCAGGCCGTCGGGCATACGCCCGCCATTGAGACCGAGGTCGGCGAGGAACTGATGACCTTTACACGTCAGCAGGTGACCGAAGCTATGGAGTCCGGCATTGACCCACTCACCGACAGGGCTGCACCCGTCATCGACGACCTTGTGGAACGCTTCAGCGAGGTGTTCGGACACTCTGCTGACAAGGAGTTCCGGTACTGGATGGCCCGGAGGTTCGAAGAAGCGCACGATCCCAAGGTTGACCGGTATTGGAGGCTGGTCTGGATCGTCAACGGCTGGCAGGTAGTACCGAGCCTGGTCCCGGTGTACTCCTGGCTCATCCAGGCCCTGCGGATGGACCGCGACCTATAGTCACCGCGCTGGGGACAGCCCGGATCACCGGATCGCCTGCGGACATGACGCGAGGGCGTCCACGGTCAGTGTGTGAAGACAGATCTGGACACCCTCGCGACTGCACTCTATGCCCGGATCGACGACGAGTTGAGGGCTTCGCAGTGGTTGCTGCCTGCCCGGCCGGCCGGCCGTCGGGATCGCTCCGAGGCTCAGAGGTCCTGACAAAGGCGCTGGACATGGCGGTAAGTGATCAGGCCAGTGCCGTGCGGCTCGCCCCGTTCAGCGATCACGGGGCGGATCCCTCGCTGCCAGAGCAGGCGGCGGTACTTGTCGTGGTCGTAGCCGCGGTCAGCCAGTAGCGCGTCGGGGGCGTCGGCGGGGTCTGCCGCGGGTGGTGTTGCGGCAGGCGGGGCAGGTCCCACAGGAGCACCTCGGGCATGAGCCGGGTGGCTTCGGCGGCGGACACGGTGAGCGGTCCGAGCTTCGGTCAGCGGTCGATGATGTTGACGTCGATGCCGTCATCGGCCTGTACGAGCCCGCTGCCTCACCGCCGGGCCGCGCACCATCGCGCTCCGCAGGATGGTGCCCAGGCCGCCTCACATGTTCGTGAGGCGGCCTGGGCACCAAATGGGCGGACAGCTATCTACTTCGATCCATGCGGATCAGCGCGATCAGGACAATGACCGCAGCTACCCCGCTCACGACGGCGTAGGCCACGTTCTCCGACATGACAGAGACGACTAGCGCGACCAGGAGACAGACGAGCGACGCCAAGAAGAGATACGCCCGTGCACTCATGGCAGAAGACCTCCGAGGAGTCCGCCAGCAGGAGTATCGGCAAGTTCTTCCACTACGCCATACCCGCCCCTCGTGACCCAGCTGGGGCAGGACTGAGTAGCGTTGTAGCCCGAGACCACGGCGCCGATGGACGCACCCGCAAGGCCAAGACTGGCGCCCGCGGTGAAGGGACTGGCCGCGGCGGCACCGCCAGCCCCCAAAGTACCGCCCACCAGCAGCGCTGTGTCCTTGACGCACGCTTCCGTATCGAGGCCGCTCGGGTCGGTCATACTGACAGGGTCACCACCGGCGTAGAGGTAGGGGTTGGTTTCCTGCCCCGACGGGTCGGGCTGGGTGAAGCGGCCGAGGGTGGGGTCGTAGTAGCGATGGCCCATCTTGTACAGGCCGGTCGGGTCGGCGTAGGCGCCCGCGTAGCGGTACGGCTGGGGGACGGCCTCGGTCGGTGTGGTGCGGGGCAGGCCGGTGGGTCCGTACGCGTAGGTGTGGGTGCGCGGGCGTTCGTCGAAGTCGACGGCGCCACCATGGGCCCCGAACGCCTCGCCGCGAAGCTCGGTGCGTACGCCCGCCTCCACGACTACGTGCCCGCGCCCCCGCCCGGCACGGCCCCACCTGGGCATGCAGGAGAAGAGCTGGCGGCGACGCCACCCGCTCTGTTTCTGGATCGAGCGCGGCCAGCCGTGAGCCCGCCCGTACGATGACCGCGTGACAGCCCGCCGCACCCTTGGCTCCGGCCCTCAGTCAGCGCGCACCATCCGCGCCGCCCAGGCCGACCTGATCGACGCACTGCCTGGCGTCCGTCTCCCGGACGTTGCCGAGCTGCGCGCCCGGGGAGTGGTCGGAGGCCCGTCGGCGACGGCCCCGGCCCCGCGGCGGGCCCTCGGAGCCGGCGGCCGCGCCGACGAGGAGCCGACCCCCACCGCCTGAGCTGGCTTACCGGCTTGCTGCTGAAGGCCGAAGACAATCGATTGGTTGTCGGACAGAGAGGCCCGGCGGCGACAGGTCTACGCTGCACCGCGCAGTGAACAGCGGCACGGTGTCTGCGGGACCGGGCCATTGCGCAGCCCCGACCGTGGCCTGCAGAGACCCCGACCATGGACTGTGCAGCCCCGACCACAGACCGATCATGCAGGTCACAGCGTTGTGCAGCCTCAACGGCCGGATGGTGCAGACCGCCCACGCCCTGCACAGTGCGCACATTCCGAGCCACCTCTGCGCAGTCCGTAGGGACCTGCACCGCGGGGAACGAGGTCACATGCCGAACAGCGGCACAGAGTCCGGGGGCAGGTCGAGGCGAGGACGGTGAAGGCGTACGGGGTGGGGCCACCGGCCGGCCCCGTCCCGGGCGACGTCGACCGCTGCCTCCACCACCAGCTGCGGGTCAACGAGCGTGACGTCCAGGACATCGCGCGTACCCCAGCCGGCGGTGAACGTGCGGCCCGCCCACGGATGCCCGCCCACCGCCGGCGCCAGGACTTCCGCGAGTGCGGCGGTCACGGCACGCGAGCTGGCCCACCTCGCCGGCGACCACCTCGCCGATGTCGCCGAACGCGGCATCCGGCGAGTCTGCCGCAGCGAGCAACTCCCATGGTCCTTCCTCGCCCACACCGGCCTGACCGTTCATCCCCAGACACCATAGAACTGACGAAGCACTCAGTAGCCAGCCAGTCACGGTGACGGCCAGCCCTCGTGGTGTGGACTGGCCGTCGCGGGGCCGGGTTGCTGGCGGACGTCATCCCGTTGTGGGGGGTTCCTGTTCGGCGGCGTTGCCGCGTCCGATGGTGAGGGCCCAGGTGACGGTCGAGGGGGCCGTGACTGCCACGGTGCCGGCCTTGTGGGCGGCGTTCATGACGAGTTGGTTGTAGGTCACGGCGGGCTCTGCTGTGCTGCACTCGAGCGGAAAGTCCGTTCCCAGTACGGGCAGCGAGACCTTCACGGTGCCCGTGCCCCGGCAACTGACCGCGACGATGAGCGCCTTGCCCCGGGGACCCGCGTCGTAGGAGAAGCTCGCATTGCCGCGAGTTTCGCCGCGCTGGCCCGCTGTGTCTTCACCGGCCTCAGGATCGAGCGCGGGCGGTGTGAGCGTAGCGCTGTGCGGGCTGGTCGGTGGGCCCGACGTCCTGGGTGCCGCAGGCGTGGCCGCGTCGTCCGTCTCGTTGCCGGAGGTACAGCCTGCTGCCGCCAGGGCCAGCAGCAGAAGGGCCGGCGCCGCTGTCCTGCGGCGGACCGTCACTTGGTTTCCCACAGCACCCAGCCGGTCCGGCGGGGCGTGTAGATGGTCACGTTCTTCTTCACGTCCTTGGTGCAGTTGGCGTACACGTACTGGTTGTAGCCGTAGGACTTGAGCCGGTAGACGCCGTAGCGGGCGTGGGTGGTCCGCTTCGAGGGAGTGTTGACGGCGATGGTGTTGCCCAGCTTCGCCGTGAGTTCCACGGCGACGTTGACGCTGAACTTGCCTTCGATCTCGGCGACTACGACCGAGGCTCCGGCTTTCAGCTCGCCGGTGTAAGAGATGCCGACCTTTCCGGTTACCTCGGAGGTGAAGGTGGATCTCGCGGTGCGCGAGGTGCCGTTGTAGTTGGCCTGCTCGGCGCCAACGCCGTTGTGGTAGTCCTTGTCCTTGTTGGTGGGCGTGTACCGGTAGCCCGGTTCGCAGGGCCTCGCGTCCAGGGTGTCGCTCGGCTTGGACGTCGGCAGGTCGATCTCGTCATCTCCCGCGGTGGCATCAGGTGCGGGTCGTTGGCGCAGGGGCCTCGCCGGTGGGAGCGCCCTCAATGAGGTCGGTTTCCTCGGGCTCCGGCGGCGGAGCAGTCTCGACGACGGTGGTGTCGGTGGCCGTCGGTGACGGCTCCTCAGCGACTGCGGTGCCGCCGGCGGTCAGTCCGGCGAGGGCAGTCAGGCAGGTAAGGGCCGGCATTTTTGTGGATATGCGGGCTCTACTCATGAAGCCACCAGTTCCTGGTGGATCGCCCCCGTGGCGATCGAGTGTCCCGAACACTAGACGTGACGGCATGTACACAGCCAGCACAGGTGTGTTTTCTGAGCACGATGTGAGCAATCAGCGCAATTGAAGCGGCCAGTGACATTGTCGCCGCGTTGTCGCCGCAACTTGAGACGGGACTGGAGGCGGCAGAGCAGTCCTGCCGGGGTGAAGGGGGCCGGTATGACCGTTGCACTGTCACGGGCGGCGCACTCGGCGAACCGCTGATCGCGCCTCTCCCCCGCCGCTGTCAACAGCTCATGTCACGTCTGTGCTGCGCGGCTTGGCCGCCGCCTTCCTCGCCGTCCTGTCCGTCTTCGCGTCCATGCCGGCTCACGCGGTGGAGACGCTTCCGGTCGCCGAAGCCGTCACCCGCTTCCTGCTGAACGGCACCTGGACAACGACATCGAGAGGTCTTGGGCGCGGCGCCCCGCCCGGAGGGAGCAGGCCACCGCATACAGGAATCGGAACTCGCATCGGACGTAATCAGCGCCGGCGGGATGGGCGGGGACGAGGCGCGCCGAGCACCGCCCCGGGGGAGAGAACAAGGGCATGCTGAGAGCCGGAACGACCCGCACCGACGCCATCAATTTCCTGGATAACGATCTCGTGGCCGGGAGCCTCAACGACGTCTCCATTCGGACCCCCCCCCACATGAAAACGGGCGCGGATGCCGAGGCCGAGATGCGGGCCGTGCGCACGCGATACGACGAGTGGACCTGGAAAACCACCGAGGAGCTCAACCGGCGGTTCAGCGACCGGGAAATCGCGGGACAGCTCCGCGCAGGCCGCTACCGGGCGATCCTCACCGCGCCGCTGAACGAGGCCCGGCTGATGATGTACGTGGAACTCTCCGAGCTCCGCGACTACTTCTGATCCGTGGCCAACCGGGTGCGTGCCGTGCAGGAGCGGTACGGGCGCGGCGGTGCCGTCCGGTACGCGGTGCTGGACACGAACACCACGCTGCACTTCACGCGGTTCGGCAAGGTCTCCTGGCAGAAGGTGTCCGGGAAGGGCGCCGCGGTCATGGTGCCGCACCTCGTGGTCGAGGAGATCGACACCAAGAGCTACCAGACCGGGGAGAAGAAGATCTCGGGCGGGCGCGCGGCGTGTTCCGGCTGCTGTGGTCGGTCCTGGAAGCAGGAGCCCAAAAGTCGATCGCGGACGACGGAACCCCGTGTTCGTCGCGGCCGATGAGCCCGGGCACGCCCGCCTTGCTGTGCCGGACGACGAGTTGGTGGCCTCAGCGCTGCGTCTGCACCGGGCCGTCGCTCCCGCGCAGGTGGTCCTCGTCGGCCGCGACATCGGTGTACGAACCCGCGCCCGCACCTGGGGGCTGCCTGCACGGCCCCTGCCCGACACGTACCTGATCGAGGGCGGCGAGCTTCGCCAGCAGGAACTGGAACAGGCGGCCGCCGAGCTCGTGCCTGGTGGTGACGTACCGCAGCAGGCGGAACCGTAGGAATCCGCCGCTTCCTCCCCCGGTTCGGCGGCACGTCAGGCGTGGGGTGTTCCGCGGGGCCAGCGCTGCTAGGCCTGGTGGACCTGGCCCCTCGATCCGCGGCGAACAGCCATCCAGGAGGGGAAACAAGCAGCCCGCGCACAAGCCACCGCACAAGCCCGCGCAAGCACCTGTCCAGGTCCGCTTACGGGTGCGTGTCCAGCCGCGTCGTTAGGATCGGGTGCCATGCCGCTGACGATGACCGATGTGGACCGCTTCGAGGCCGCGCGCCCGCGCCTGGAAGCCATCGCCTACCGCATGCTCGGTTCCGCAGGCGAGGCCGAGGACCTCGTGCAGGAGACGTATCTGCGCTGGCAGGCGGCCGATGTCGAGCGGATCGAGGTTCCCGAGGCCTGGCTGACCAAGGTGCTCACCAACCTCTGCCTCAACCAGTTGACCTCGGCTCGCGCGCGGCGAGAGACCTACGTCGGGCAGTGGCTGCCCGAGCCGCTGCTCGAAGGCGATCCGATGCTCGGCCCGGCGGACACGGCCGAGCAGCGTGAGTCGGTCTCGTACGCCGTCCTGACGCTCATGGAGCGGCTCTCCCCCAACGAGCGCGCGGTGTACGTGCTCAAGGAGGCCTTCGCGTACGGGCACCGGGAGATCGCCGAGATCCTCGAGATCAGCGAGGCCGCCAGCCAGCAGACGTTCAGCCGGGCGAGGAAGCGCCTCGCGGAGGAGAAGGGCGGCAAGACGCGCACCGAGATCGACAAGGCGGCGGCGAAGCGGATCGTCGAGGAGTTCCTCGCGGCCGCGACCAGCGGGCGGACCGAGCCGCTCGTGAAGCTCCTGACCTCGGACGCCATCGCGATCGGTGACGGCGGCGGGAAGGTCCCGGCGAAGGCCACGCCGTTCGAGGGTGCCCTGGCCGTGGCCACCTTCCTGCGCGGGATGTTCAAGCCCGCCGACAGCAAGCGCCGCCTGCTCGGCGGCGCGCCACAGGCCTACGCCACCACGGCCAACGGCTCCCCGGCCCTCGTCGTCGTGGTCGAGGGGCGGGTTTTCGGGGTCATGTGCCTGGAGCGCACCGAGGAAGGCATCGTCGCCGTCCGCAGTCAGGTCAACCCGGACAAGCTGGAGCGGGTCACGGATTCCTGGGCCGCGTCGGAGCACGGTGAACCGCTGGTCCTGGAGGCCTGGTGACCGCACCCGAGGCGGTGTGACGCAGGTCACTTTCTCTGTCTGTCAGGAATCCGGGGGCTGCCCGGTTCAAGGGGCGTAACCGCGAAGAGGGACCCCGATCCGAGGGCTCGGGGACTGACAGGCAGGGGCAGGAACATGACCGCGATCCGCAAGCACCGCATCGTCGTCCTCGGAGCCGGCTACGCCGGAGCGGCCGCGGCAGGCCGCCTCGTCAAACGGCTGCACCGCGAGGATGTCGACCTCACCCTCGTCAACGACCAGCCGGACTTCGTCGAGCGGGTCCGCAACCACCAGCTGGCCGTCGGCCAAGACCTCAAGGACCGCCCCTTCGACGCGATCTTCGCCGGCTCCGGTGTGGAACTGAAGATCGCGAAGGTGACCGGGGTGGACGTGGACCGCAAGGCCGTGACCGCAACCGGTGCGGCGGGCGAGGAGGAGCTCGGGTACGACACGCTCGTCTACGCCCTCGGCAGCCGCTGGAACGACCACGGCGCGCAGGGCGCCGTCGAGCACGCCCACGAGGTGGCGAGCCGGACCGGTGCGCTGCGGCTGCGGACGCGGCTCGCATCGCTCACGCCCGGCCGGAAGGTCCTGGTCGTCGGCGGCGGGCTCACCGGCATCGAGGCTGTGACCGAGATCGCCGAGACCCGCCCCGACCTCGACGTCGCCCTCGCCGCCCGCGGTGAGCTGGGTGACTGGCTGAGCCGCAAGGGCGCCGCGCACCTGCGCAAGGTCTTCGGCCGGCTCGGCATCACCGCCTACGAGCACACCGCCGTCGCCGCCGTCGAGGCGGACCAGGTGAAGACCGCGGACGGTGAGGCGATCGCGGCCGACGTGACCGTGTGGACCACCGGCTTCGCCACCCACCCGATCGCCGGGGCCAGCGGTCTTCAGGTCACCGAGGGCGGCCAGATCGTGGTCGACGCGATGATGCGCTCGGTCTCGCACCCGGACGTGTACGCGGTCGGCGACGCGGGCTACGCGATGGGCGCCAACGACAAGGCGCTGCGGATGTCCTGCGCCACCGGCATTCCGATGGCCTGGCAGGCCGCGGACGCGATCGTGTCGGAGCTGACCGGTCGCAAGCAGCCCAAGGTGCCGCTGCGCTACTTCAACCAGTGCATCTCGCTGGGGCGCGGGGACGGCCTGATCCAGTTCGTGACCGCCGACGACACCTCGGTGGAGCGGGTCCTGACCGGCCGGACGGCGGCGCGCTACAAGGAGCTCATCTGCAAGGGCGCGGCCTGGAACGTGGGCAATCCGGGAGCCACCGTGCTCGCGCGCGGACGGCGCGTGGTGCGTGGGCGGGCCGCGGTGGAACAGGCCGCCGCCTGAAGCCGCCCGGCGGACGTCACGCAGGAGCGGATGTCACGTAGCGGCGGACGTCACGTAGTGCCCGAGACGGACCCCGAAGGATCCGGCTCCTCCTGTTGTTGATGATCCGGGGGGTGTCACCAGGCCCGGAGGCGTCGACAGACCACTGCTGAACAGACCACTGCTGAAGGGCACCGGCTAACACCGAGCCCACGCTCCGCGAGCTGTTCGCCAAGCTGAGGCGAGCACGGGACGGTACTGGTCGTGGTCGACCAGCCGGCCTCGATCGGGGCCCTGCCGTTGGCGGTCGCCCGGGACATGGGCTGCCCGGCCTGACGATGCAACGGATCGCCGGCCTTTGCCCAGCCCGCGGCTCCCTGACCCTGGCCGCCTGCGACCGCGCCCCCGGCCACAGCGTCAGCCTCGGCACCGGGCAGCAAATCTCCATCGGCGACCTCGCCACGGCACTGATCAACGCCTCCGGACTCGACGCGGGGATCGTCGTCGACCAGAGCCGACTGCGTCCCGTCGGCAGCGAGGTGCAGCGGCTGCACAAGGTCCTCCCCTGCGTCTTCCATCCGGCTTCACCGTCATCGGGGCCGACGCGCCCCAAGCAGCCGCGCAGTGCGGCCTGTTCGAGACCGCTCCCGCCGCGGCGCGCGAGAAGGCACCGGCCTGGCGGCGGCACGTGCGGGAAGCCGAATGCGGGCAGCCCGGCGGGCCCGGCGGCGAAGGGACCCTACGACCGCACTACGACCCACAGCGGCACACGCCGGCCCGGCGCGAGCAGGCCAAGGCCGAGGAGCTGACCGCGCTGGGCTGTGGCCGGGTGTCGCGCACCACGGTGCAGCGCATGCGCCTGGCCTACCGCAAGCAAGGACTGTGTGGGCTCCTCGACCACCGCACCTTCACCGTCTCAGCAACGCCATGCCGGGAGTCGCCAGAACGATCGGCGGCCCCGGGGCGCAGGCCCCTGACGCTGTCGAACGCCCCCGGCATGCACCGGAGCGCCCCCGCGTGAGGGGATGACCGTCGGCGCTCTCGCGCCAACCATGGGAGTGGGCCAGGACCGGCGCCATGGAGGCGAGGGCCGTCGAGAGCGTGCGGGAGGCAGCGATGGGGCGACGTTGGCTGGTGACGGGGTGCTCCTCGGGACTGGGCCGGGCGCTGGCCGAGGCGGCGGCGCGGGAGGGGCACGAAGTGGCGGTCACCGCGCGCGACACCGCCGCCCTGGACGACCTGGCCGCTGCCTGGCCCGGACGGATCGTCCCCCTCCCGCTGGAACTGCGCGACGCCGCCCAGTGCGAGGATGCCGTCCGCACCGCCGCCGACCGCCTGGGCGGGGTCGACGTCCTCGTGAACAACGCGGGCGCCGGCCTGTTCGGCGCGGTCGAGGAGGTCTCCGACGTCGAGCTGCGCGACCAGCTGGAGACCCTGGTCGTGGGCCCCTGGCGGCTGGTCCGCCTGGTCCTGCCGCTCATGCGCGCCCAGGGATTCGGGCACATCGTCAACGTCTCCTCCCTGGCGGGCCGGATGGCGTTCCCCGGGCTGGGCGCGTACGTCGCCGGGAAGTACGCCCTGGAGGGTATGAGTCAGGCGCTGGCCGCGGAGGTGGGCGGCCAGGGCGTGCGAGTCACCGTGGTGGAGCCCGGCGGTTTCGCCACCCGTTACGGGACCTCGCTCGCCGAGTCGGGCCGCCGGCTGCCTGAGTACGCCGCGGTCACCGCCGAAACCCTGGACGCGGTGCGCGGCATGGCGGGCGACCCCGCCACCGGACGGCCCCAGGACTTCGCCGCCCGGATCCTCGCCATCGTCGGCGCCGACGTGCCCACCCCGTTGCGTGTCCCGGTGGGGGATGACGCCTACGCCTACCTGGAGATTGCCGAGCAGGCCGCCCGCGAGGAACTCGCCGCCGCCCGCGCCCTGGTCGGGGGACTGTCACCGCTGCCGTCCGTCACGCCGTAGGAGCCGCGCCGCGCACCGCCGACCATATGACAGGGGGGGCACGGCCTGGTCGGTCCCCAGAAGCGGCGCAGCGGTGCCGACGCAAGGAAGCAGGGGCGGGTCGGGACCGGGTGCGGCCGCGGTGAGCATCACGTCCGGCAGTGTCCAGGTCACCCGGGATGGCTTCCACGGCCGTCGCCCGATTGGCTCTGTTCACGAGAACGGGTTCTGGCACGAGTTGTGTGACGCGGGCGCACGTTCCACGACGGCCCTGTGCCTGCCTAGTAGATGTGGTCGTCGGCGCGTTCATCCTCGGGCGTCCGTCGGAGACGCCACGCACCGAAGGCGACCCCAAGAGACCCGCCCATGAGAGCTGCCGCTCCTGCCCACACGCCGCTGGTCGAGAGCGCCGCAGCGAACAAGCCGGCCAACAGGGCGCCCACCAACAGGTACATGACGACGATGAAGCACGCAGCGAGGTAGCGATTCCTCAGAGGCGTCATGCCACCTTGCATGAGGTCCTCCTGTCCCCTTCGGCTGGTTCCCTTCTCGCATATCCCCGAACGTTCACGACAATCCGGTTCACGGGTTCACGTCACAGGAGTTGAGCCAGTGCCCGTCCTCGTGAACAGAGCCACCCGATCGATCCCGTGAAGGCCAGCCTCGCCCGTTCACAGGCAGGCCAGTCGATGACGCGCAGTTCGACGTCCGGCTGGCAGTGCCCGCAGGCCCGCGGCGAGCAGGCGCCGTGCCTCGTCGCGGTCGACGGCGCGGCGTCGCGCGCCCGCCATGGGGCAGTCCCCGGCGTGTACCTGTACTGGCGGGCGCCGATCCCCAGCTCCACGATCCACTCTGGGGGGGCGCGGGGCGGTTGCGGTGGCCGTGCTCCTCCTCCCCCTGGCATGGCGGGCGTCCTGCTGGGCAAGGCCGCGGTCCCCGCCGACGCGCGGGAAGGGCTGGCCCCGCGGGTGGGCGCCCTGTCCGTGCAGTGCGTGCTGCCCGACCGCCTCGGCACGGTGCCCGTCGACCGGATCGTGCAGCTGCGGACCCGCTACGAGGCGGAGTTCCACCTTCAGCGACGCGGTGGAGCGGACCGCGCACACCCTCCGGGAGACCGTGGGCGACGTCGGCAGCCGGCAGGCACTGGAGATGCACCTGCGCGAGGCGGTGCACCGTGACTTCGAGATCCAGGTGGACGAACTGCGCAAGGTGATGAACGGCATCGGGCTGCAGACCATCACCACGGCCGCCGGCAATAGCTTCGAGATGCCCGCCTCAGTCGCCCTGGCCGGGGCGGCATCCGGCGTGGCGGTCGGCACCGCCATGGGCACGCTGGCCGGCGCCGTCGGCACGGCCGCCGTCGCGGCCTTCGGCGTCGTCACCGGGGCACGGCGGCAGGCGGACGCGGCCCTCGCGGCGAACCCGGCCGGTTGCCTGCTGCGCGTCGAACGCGGGCTGCGGCCCGCCACCTTGTGGGGTCGACCGGGCGCTGCGCCGCGGCGTGGGAGCGGGCGTTTGACCGCGGGCGCCTGGCGCTCTCACGGCCGCGGGACCGCCAGTCGGTCTCGCGGCCGCGCGGACCGGGTCAGTCCGCGTGAACGAGGATCAGGACCAGGGCCGCGAACGGCACGGTGGTCGCGCCGAGCAGGGTCAGGGCCGCCGGGACCGCCGCCGTCAGGCGCTCCCTGCCCCGGCGCCGGCCCGAGCGGAGGACCAGGCGGGCCAGGGCGGGCGGCAGGGCCACGAGGGCGAAGAGGACCACCGGAACCGCGACCCGGCGGAACACGGTAGTGCCCGCGTCGGTGACCAGGTGCAGGCTGGTCGTGCCGAAGACCACGGCCAGGGCGGCCAGGAAAACGAGGGAGAGGGCTGACGCCACGGCGACGGTCAGCCCTTCGGTCAGCCGCTCGGCGCCCGCGCGTTCCCGGCGCACCCCCGCAGCCCCGCCGTTCCCGCTGTCCCCCACGACCGTCCCCCCGTTGCCGCCGTCCGTGCCGCCAGGGCCCCGGTCGCATGGCGCCGCTCCCACCGTGACCGGCGGAAAGCGACGGCACCGGGGCGTGCGGCCACGGAGACGATGATCCCATGACCCGCCGGCCGCGCCGCAGGCCGGTGCCCTTGCCGTGGAACCCGTGAAGGAGGCCGCCTGCTTCAGCGGGCACGCAGACCGGAATCCGGCGAGACGTCCGGACGCCGCTCGCCGGACCCCGCGCGTCCTGCTGGAGTACTAGCCGTATCGGCGGCCTTCGCCGCGGCAGCAATGGTGTCCGCACCGGTCGGGTTGTGCCGGAACCAGGGCCGTGTGCCAGGCGGCTGCGATGCTGCTGCCGATCGCCGTCCGAGCCCGGGTGGTAGGGGCTGGACGCCGGCCGGGTCGGTCAGGTCGGCGGACCCGGCCGCTGCGATTAGTCCGGCCTCCCTGATCGGGGTCTCGGTCTGGCGCCGGTGGTCACACGTCTCGCACAGCGTGGCCGCCTGGTCCTGCCCGCAGTCCTCGCACGGCAGAGCCTGGCGCACCGCCTCGGCGGCCGCCCCTGGCGCTCGCGTTCCGCCCGCTCCCGAGCAGCCGCACGGACGGCGTGTGACGGCGGGCCTGCTGCGCCCGCGCGGCGGGGGCGCCCTCGAAGCGGAGCGGGACTCGACCGTGGTCTGCGGCCGCGGAGTCTTCCCGTCCCCGGTGGAGGTGTTGCTGTTGGCCGGGCCGATGACGTCCGGGGCAACCACACTGAAGATCATCGTTTCCCGTCGGGCACACGGCGCCCACCGTGAATGCGCGCGAGCCCGTGTTCCGTTCGAGCGCGCGTAGGACCGCACTGAAGGCATGCAGACCTGCCCCTCATCGCAACTTCCCCCGCACCAGGACATGCTGACAGCAGCCACTGACAGCACGTCAGCAGGTCAGCAGGTCAGCACTCGTGGTGATCAGGGAGGGGGGACAGGTCAGGCCGGACATGACGAGGGCTGCGCGCCCGTCTCGGTGCCGGGCGGGGCAGAGGTGGTTCTTCGGGCGAGTGCGGGGGTGGGGGTGCCGTGCTTCGGGTCGATCGCGCCAGGGAGTGCCGGGCCTGTCTCGTCGTCGGCGACTGGGCAGTTCCCGCCGCGTAGGCGTCAGCTGACCGGAAGGCCGACCGCCAGCGTCAGTTCAAGGACCCGGTGGGGCGATGCGAGGTCCGGAAACACCTCCCGCAGCTGCGACATCCGGTACCGGACCGTCTGGGGATGGACGAACAGCGCCGCTGCCACCTCGTCCCGCCTGCCCTGGTGCAGCAGCCACGCCCGCAGCGTCTCCTCCAGCCGCCGTGCGGTCGCGGCGGGCAAGGTCCGCAACGGTGCGAGAGCTCGGGCACGTAGGTCTGCGAACGCGTCCGCGTCGGCGCTCAGCACCAGTTCGGGCAGGTGGTCCTCGGTGTCGCGGATATCAGGGGAGAGGGAGCGCGCGCGTACGGCTCGTGCGTACGAGGCGGACGCACGAGTCCACGGCCGGGCCGGGCCGACCACGGCGGTGCGGTCGGTCAGCTGCCGCAGGAGATGTGATCGGTCGGCATCGGGGACGAGCAGCACACCGGTGGCGTCCGGCAGGTCGTCGAGGACCAGGGTGCTCGGGTCGAGCGCGCGGTAGGCGGGCCGGGTCTGGGCGGTGGGCAGCAGGACCGCGGTCAGCGAGACCGGAGGCTGCCATCCGGCCCGTTGAGCAGAGGCCAGCAGCACGTCCGGGCTCGCGCCGGCGAGGAGGTCGCGGGCCAGGTGTTCGAGGTGGCGCTCGTGGGCCCTGCCCCGGGCGGCCAGTTCGTCGGCGTGGCCCGCGGCGCTCGCGGCGGAGAGCTCGTCGATGTAGGCGAAGGTCAGCTCGGCGAACTTGGCGACCTCGGCGGCGGGCAGACCTGCGGGTACGGCGCCCGCTGCCAGGCATCGCCAGGCCACGCGGGCGCCGACGCGGTAGGCGCTGAGCAGCGCGTCCATCGAACGGCCGTCGCGCACCTCGCCGCGGCCCAGCTCGTAGGCGGCGTCACCGGCGTCGCCGCCCGTGGCGCTCCCGCTCGCGAGGTCCAGGTAGTGCCCCAGGGCGGTGCGGACGGCTCGGCGGATGGTGGCGCCCATGTGGCCGGAAAGGGCGTTGGCGTAGGGAGGGACCTCGTCGATGATCGCCTGGACGACCTCGTCGGCGGTGGTCTTCAGCGCGGCCCGAAGTGCGGTGACCGTCGTCTCGTCCAGAGCCAGTTCGCTGGCCCTCCGGATCACATGACTCACGTTTTTTGTTCCCTGCGAACAATTCAGCCGACCAGATTCACATCCTGCGGTCAGGACTTTACGCCCTGAGACGCAGCAAGCTGGAGTCATGACGAGTGCAGCCCTCCGCAGCAGGGCATGGAAGCTGCTGGAGATGGTCACGACGCCGCTGCTGCCGTCGGACTACCTCGACCTGGTCAGCCCGCTGCGTGCGGGCGCTGACCTGCGTGGGCGCATCGAGGCCGTACACCCCGAGACGGGTGACGCCGCGACTGTCGTGATCAGGCCGGGGCGGGGCTGGCGCGGCCACACAGCCGGTCAGTACGTGCGGATCGGGGTCGACGTCGACGGGGTGCGCCTGTGGCGTGCCTACTCCCTCACCTCGCCGACCGACCGCCGGGACGGCCGCGTCACGATCACCGTGAAGGCGATCCCGGACGGCAAGGTCAGCAACCACCTGGTCCGCAGGGCGAAACCGGGCACGCTGATCCAGCTCGACCAGCCGACCGGTGACTTCGTGCTGCCGCAGGCCAAGCCCGCCAAAGTGCTCTACCTGACGGCCGGCAGCGGCATCACGCCCGTGATGGGCATGCTGCGCGACACCGAGTTCGACGACGTCGTCATGGTCCACTGCGCGCCGCAGCCGCAGGACGTGATCTTCCGCAACGAGCTGCACGACCTGGTCGCGGCCCGGAAGCTGCGGCTCACCGAGGTGCACACCGACACGGAAGGCATGCTCGACCTCACCCGCCTCGACGAACTCGTGCCCGACTGGGCCGAGCGCGAGACCTGGGCTTGCGGGCCCGCGGGCCTGCTCGACGCCGCCGAAGAGCACTGGACCGGGCACGGCGTGCAAGAGCGCCTGCACACCGAACGCTTCCGCCCCGCCATCGTCGTCACCGGCGAGGGCGGCGAGGTCACGTTCAGCGCCACCGGCAAGACCGTGGACGCGGACGGGGCCACGCCGTTGCTGGACATCGGCGAGGAGGCCGGTGTGCTCATGCCCTCCGGGTGCCGGATGGGCATCTGCTTCGGCTGCGTCACGCCGCTCAAGGCGGGCGCCGTCCGCGACCTGCGCACCGGCGAGATCACCGAGGCCGAGCCGGGCGTCCTCATCCAGACCTGCGTGTCCGCCGCGGCGGGCCCCTGCGACATCGAACGGTAGGAGCACCTTGACCGCCATCGACCCCACTGCCCACCTGTCCGCGGAGCAGATCGAGGAGCTCGGCCGCGAGCTGGACGCGATCCGCGACGAGGTGATCGCCGGCCGCGGCGAGAAGGACGCCGCCTACATCCGTAAGGTCATTGCGGCGCAGCGCAAGCTCGAGCTGGTCAGCAGGGGCGTGCTGCTGTTCTCGATCTTCCCGCCCGCGTGGCTGCTCGGCACCGCAGGTCTGTCCGTGGCGAAGATCATGGACAACATGGAGATCGGCCACAACGTCCTGCACGGCCAGTGGGACTGGATGCGAGACCCGAAGATTCACTCCACCACCTGGGAGTGGGATCACGTCTCGCCGTCCGAGCAGTGGAAGCACTCGCACAACGAGCTGCACCACACGTATACCAACGTGATCGGCAAGGACAACGACCTCGGCTACGGCATCATGCGCGTCGACGAGGACCAGAAGTGGCACCCGTTCCACCTCGGCCAGCCGCTGTGGAACTTCATCAACGCCTGCTTCTTCGAGTACGGCATCGCGGCGTACGACCTGGAACTCGGCAAGAACCTCAGCAAGCGCCGCCGCAGGGACCCGGAGTTCCGCGCGCGGGCCAAGGCCGTGGGCCGCAAGATCCGCAGGCAGGTGCTCAAGGACTACGTGATCCACCCTGTGCTGTCGGGCCCGTCGTTCCTTCCCACCCTCGCCGCCACGTTCACCGCGAACCTGGTCCGCAACCTCTGGTCCCACTCAGTGATCATGTGCGGGCACTTCCCCGAGGGCGTACAGGTCTTCGAGCGCCGGTCGATCAAGGGCGAGACGCGCGGCCAGTGGTACCTGCGCCAGATGATGGGCTCGGCGAACATCAGCGGCAGCAGAGCCATGCACTTCATGACCGGCAACCTGTCGCACCAGATCGAACACCACCTGTTCCCGGACCTGCCGAGCAACCGGTACGCCGAGGTCGCGGTGAAGGTGCGCGCGCTGTTCGACAAGTACGAGCTGGAGTACGTCACCGGCCCGCTGCCCAAGCAGGTGTTCTCCGCGTGGCGCAAGGTCTTCCGCCTCTCGCTGCCGAACAAGAAGCCCCAGGCCAAGACGCCGGACCGCGAGCAGGAACTCGTCGCGGCCTGATTCCCGGTATCGGTTCAGATCTCGGCCGCGCCGGGTTCGGTGAGATCCGCTGCGGACGGTGGCGGCCGCGGCATCAGACCTGCGCATCGGAGGCAGCGCGAAGCCTGCCGGCCTGCGCGCGGCGGCCGAGTCCGGTCAGGTGGTGCTGGCCGCGCTGCCCTTCGGGGCGGGAGCAGAGGTGGCGCGGGAGCTGCGCGCGGCCCTGGAGGGCAAGGTGCTGCTCGACTGCTCCGGCCCGGTCGGGCCGGGCTTCCGGCTGCTGACGCAAGGAAGCCCCTCGGCCGCGCAGCAACTGGCCGCGGCGGCACCGGGGGGTCCACGTGGTCAAGGCTTTCAACCTCTGCCACGAGGACGTGTGGCGCATGCGGCCGCCGGTCTTCGGCGGACGACCACTGGCCGTGCCGGTCTGCGGGGACGACGAGACGGCCCTGGCGCGTGTACGCGAGTTGGTGCGAGACGTGGGCTGTGAACCCGTGGCCGGCGGCGGTCTCGAACGGGCGGGGCTCGTGGAAGCGACCGCCGCGCTGTTCATCGCGCTGCGGGTCGGCGAGGGAGCGGATGCCCAGGCGACCGCTCCTCCGCTGGCGTACGCGGCCGGACCGAGCCACCAGAAGTCGGTGGGCGGCACGGGGGCTTTCCGTCAGGGATTCCTACGCGCAGGCCGGCCCACTCCAGCCGCTGGGTCCTCACGGCCGGCGCCGTCGTCTCCCTCCTCGAAGCCAGCGTCCTACCGCCTCCCGACGTTGGACTGTGCACGGAGGGCTGGTCCCCCGTAAGTGGAGCGAACCGGTTCGCCTCGGGCTCCGTCATGGTCATGAATGATCGGCAGCCGCGCCCGGAGTCCGGGCTCTCCAGACGTCACGCGGCACCGGTGAGACGGAGCGAGCACACTCCAGAAGGAGCCCACTGATGCGTATCAGCAGCTTGAGCCGACGCAGCGAGGCCACATCGACGTGGTCGCGGCGGCTGCCGTGGTACCCGGGCGTGATCGTGGCCGCGCTGATGACCGGCTGCGCGGCGCAGGGAGGCGGCGGGGAGGCGGAAGGGGTATGTGCGATCGCCGCCCTGTACGAGGGCCGCACCTACACGCAAGTGGCCGGCATCGACTTCGCCGTCGGCAAGACGCTCGGCCCCGCCGAGTTGCCGCCCTGCGATGACACACCGGTCGGCGATGACGCCGCAGGGCACGAACCGACCACGGCCTATGCCGTCGACGGCTTGGATCCACGTATCGCCCTTGCGATTCGGTACACCTCGGGCGAGGACATGCTCCTTGCAGTCCGGTCCGGTGGCAGTCTGCCTCGGGAGGTCGGGGCACTGATACAAGGCTGAGGGCCGTCCCGCGACCGGGTTGGCTGGGCCGGGCTCAGGAGGTTTCCGAGGTGGAGGCGTGATCCGCTGTCGTCCGGGTGGCGAGGATCAGGTCTGCGGCCCGTTCGAGCTGGTCGCGCTGGGAGCGGAGGTCCAGGGCGCCGAGACGTACGACGATGTGCCGAACGCCGGCGGCGATGTACCTTCTGAGGCGCTCGATCACCTGGCCGGGCTTGGTGGGAGCAAGCTCAGTCGACGGTGAAGGTCGTGGTCTTGTCGTCGAAGGCGGTGTCGCCGTTGTCCGCCGTGGCGAGGGTGGCGACGTGCCAGCGGCCCCCGGGGGACTCGGCGGCCTCGGCAGCGGTCACCGTGACCTTGTAGGTGCAGCGGGCCGTGTCGTCACCGGCGGGCTTGCACGTGGCCGACTCCACGGCGGCCAGTTCCTCCTCGGTCAGCGGGTTCTTCGCAACGAAGGGGGAATCGGCGGGCCAGGCCAGTACTTTGAGACTCTTGACGCCGGAGGCCGCCGTGACCTCGGTCGTGAAGGTGAAGGAGCCCTCGCGGTCTGCGGCCGGGGCCGTGTAGCGGGCGGTGCTGTTGTTCAGGGCGGGCGGCTGCTCCTCGGCGTGAGCCAGGGCGAACGCTCCGGCGCCCCCGAGGACGACGAGTGCGGCGGCCGAGCCCAGAATGATGCGTCGAGACATGCCAGTTCTCCCCGTGATCGTGTCAGCTTCAGCGGTGCGCTTGACTGCGCCGCCGCCTCAATGGTCACCGCGCGGGGCAGCCCGGCCGTGAGTAGGCATACTCAACTGCGGGTGAGGACTTGGGCTCCTGGTCTGCCTCTTCGCGCAATTCGCCCGTGCGCGGGCTCTACGCGACCGGCCGCCCGCCGCAGGGACACCCAGGTGACGAGGGAACCCCGCCGGCCCGCAGCAGCAGTCCTTCCGCTCGATGGACAAGTCACCGAAGGCCGCCAGGCACCGGACCCTGTTGGGGGTTTGGGCAGGGGAGGGTGTGGGCTGTCGGGCCGACGCCCCCCTCGTATGCCTCGGCCCGCGGCGACGCCGGGCGGAAGGTCAGGCCGAAGGCGGGGCGGAGGCGGTGGCGGTGGCGGTGGCGGTGGCGGTGGCGGTGGCGGTGGCGGTGGCGGTGGCGGTGGCGGTGGCGGTGGCGGTGGCGGTGAGGATCGGAGCGGGCCGTGTCCGGGGCATGTGTCTGATGCCTTCCACCCGGCCACCGGATGTGTGCCTGTCTGCTCCGTCAGCGCAGGTCTTGCCGCGGCGCAGCGCTTGCGAGGCCCCGGCCCGCCACCGGCATACCGCACCCGCGCAGCCCCTCCCCCGCTGCGCGTCAGGGCAGGCAGCGCACGGCCAGGAGGGTGGCGTCGTCGGTCTGCGGTGACTCGGACATCGCCCGCACCACGTGCTCGGCGTAGGTCTGCAGTCCTCCCGCCCCGGGACGGAGCGAGGTGCGTGCGATCCGTTCGGCCCGTTGCCGCAGCAGTTCGGTGTCCGCGTCGATGTCGCTGCCCCGTCGTTCGACGAGGCCGTCGGAGTACATCAGTACGACGTCCCCGGCGGCCAGGACCGTCTCGACGGCCGTGTAGCGGGCGTCCGGAACCACGCCCAGGGGCAGCCCGGTCGCGGCCGGCGTCAGGGAGAGCACCCGTACCCTGCCGTCGCGCAGCAGCAGCGGAGGCGGGTGTCCGGCACTGACCCAGCGCAGCAGGCGGCGCTCCGGCTGGTAGGCGCCCACGATGGCGGTGGCGGTGGACTCGGGTCCGTCGTCGTGGGCGACGTTGCTGAGCCAGCCGGTGAGGTGTTCCACGGGGTGGGCGGTGAAGGCGAGGCCGGCCAGGGCGTAGCGGAGCTTGGCCATGAGGGTGACGGCGGCGAGACCGTGGCCCCGGGCGTCGCCGAGTGCCTGGGCCCGGTCCCGGGCGCGCGTCGCCTCCCGTTCGGCGTGCTGGGCACGGTGGCGGGCGAGGCGGTCGGCGGTGACGTCCCTCATCACGCCCCGTACCGCCCACACGGGTCCCCCGGGCCGGAACACCGGCTCGGCGAGCAGGCGAAGGACGCGGTGGTGCCGGGCCGTCAGGCGCAGATCGCACTCGGCGGTCCGGCCGCGCAGCAGAACGTCGTAGAGCACCTGGTAGAGCGACTGTGCGCCGGTGTGGTCGGTCATGGCGGCCACGTCGACGAGGCCGGGCAGCGGGGCGTCGCGGTCCAGGCCCAGGACGTGCCGGACGCCGAGGGAGGCGCGGGGCCGCTGGCCGGTGAGGTTCCACTCCATCCAGCAGGTCCGGGCCAGGTGCTGTGCCGCCCGGGCCAGGGCCTGCCGGTTGCCGCGCTCCCAGGCCACCAGGAGGTGGTGCGGGCCGCAGCGCGAGACGCGTACCTCAGCGCTGACCCGGGCCACGTCGCCGTCGGGAGCCCGCAGCGCGAACTCCACCACGGCGGGGCCCTGCGCTTCACCGCTGCGGTACGCCTGGGCGAGCATGCGGGGCAGCGCCGAGTGCGCCAGCTCCGGGAACCGCCCGAACAGCGGGACTGGTGGTCCGGACCAGTCCGGGAGGACAGCCGGGGGGAGCACCGTCGTGGAATACCGCAGGGCGGCGTCGTTGCGCCCCAGGTACCAGTAGTCCCGTACGGAGCCGTCCTGACCGAGGTCCGGTGTGACGAGGAGTGCCGGCATCGGGGTGGCGTCCATGACCTGCTGCCACCCCGGCTCGGGCAGGGACGGCGGAGCGGCGCCGGGACCTTGCACGGGGGCCGCGGGCCTGTCGGCGGGGCCCTTGAAGTCGGTGATTCTGCGGCGCTGTTCGGCGAGGAGGTCGGCGACGACCGTGAGGTCCCGGTGATGGGCTGCTTCCTCACTGCCGCCACTCACACCGGGTGCAGGGGACATGCTCGCTCCGCCTTTCGCGGGCCGGGAAGGCCGAACACGCACGGCCCTGGGCCGATCTCGCCCGTGCCTGCGCACGGCAGGCGCGAGAGCCTTCTCGAGGGCGGGCCCTCGACAAGTTCGTCTCGTCTCTACCGTGCGGTGCACCCCGCCCAAACAGCACTGGCGTACGGCCGGGGCACCCGTCTCCCGCAGTCCCCGCTGCTGGGGGGGGTGCCCTGCGCCGCCACGGTCCTCAGGTGCACGGGCTGGGCGAGGTCCTGCGGGTGCGGACCTTGACCCGGCTCGGTGTCGACGTGCGGGTCGGTGTCGGCCCGAGGGTCACCGTTGCCGCTACCGCCTCCGCCTCCGCCTCCGCCTCCGCCTCCGCGGAAGTCGACCCGCCTGGCGGCGTCCTCACCATCACCCCCGGCCAGGCGGCCGGCTGGCGGGCCGCCGCTGCCGGTCGAGGCCCTGCACGGCCGGCCCCCGCCCTGTCGCCCCCCGGGCCCTGCCCGCGGCCGCCGTCCGCGCCGGACTCCTCGGCCTCGTGAGGCAACCGGCCCGCCTGCTGCGCCGCCGCGGCCAGGCTGCCCGTGCCCTGTCGCTCATCGGGACGAGGTGACGACTTCCCCGGCGCGGCCGTGACGCCGGACAGGAGGGCGAAGTCCACGACCGGGGGCGGTGACCTGTGCGCGGATCACCGACCGCCGAGCGGGAACCGGAGCCGGGCAGGGGCCGTCGCTCTTCCCGGCCGGCGCCGGGAGCGTACGACGTGGGGATCAGCAGGGTCGGGGACCGGCGCGGCGGCCTGCGAAGGCCCGTTCCCGGCCTCGCCCGTCCTTATCCCAGCACTCGCCCCAGGAAGCCGCGCAGGTATCCCGCGACGACGTCCAGGTGGCTCTCCAGCAGGAAGTGACCGCCGTTGACCAGGTGCACTTCTGCGTCCTTGGCGTCGCGGGCGAAGGCCCGCGCGCCGGCGGGGCCGAAGATTTCGTCGTTGCGGCCCCACACGGCGAGCACCGGGACCTCGCTGGTGCGCAGGAACTCGTGCAGCAACGGGTAGAGAGGGCGGTTGTTCCGGTAGTCGCGGAACAGCGCCAGCTGGACCTCGTCGTTGCCCTGGCGGGAGACGAGGGCGAAGTCGTGCTCCCAGGTGTCCGGGCTGACCAGGCTCGGGTCGGGCACGCCGTGCACGTACTGCCAGCGAATGGCCTCGGCGCTCAGCGCGACGCGGACGGCGGGTTCGGTGTCGGGGCCGGGGTCTGCCCCGTAGGCCCAGAGGTCGGTCCAGAACGATTCGACGAAGCCGTCCTCGTAGCCGTTGCCGCTCTGTGTGACGAGGGCGGAGATCCGTTCGGGGTGCTTGAGCGCGAGGCGCCATCCGATGGGGGCGCCGTAGTCCTGGACGTAGAGGGCGTAGCGGTCCAGGCCCAGTTGGTCGAGCAGTCCGGAGGTGATTTCGGCGAGGGCGTCGAAGGTGTAGGTGAACTCCCCTGCGAGGGGGGCGTCGGAGTGGCCGAAGCCGAGGTGGTCCGGCGCGATGACGTGGTAGTCGTCGGCCAGGAGCGGGATGAGTTCGCGGAACATGAAGGAGCTGGTCGGGTAGCCGTGCAGCAGGACGATCGCGGGGGCGTCGGCGGGGCCGGCTTCGCGGTAGAAGATCTCATGACCGTCGACGGTGGCGGTCCGGTGGTGCACCGAGCTCATACCTAACCCCTTAAAGTCATTGATGTGGTTAGTTTTGTGCCATGCAAGCACGGGCGGGCTAACCTGTCAAACGGTTGTATCCGGTTAGAGGGGAAGGGGTGGCCGATGGACACCTTGCTGGACCTGCTCAACAGCAGGCCACTGGTCAACGGCGAGGAACAGGACGCACTCGGGGACCCGGCCGGAGGCAGACGCTGGGCGCGCGAGCACGGCGGCGAGGGCAGTCTCGCGGAACTGGCGCTGCTGCGCGAGACGCGGGACGTCCTGCGGGACGTGGTGCGAGGAGAAAGCTCGCCCGCCGCGCTGAGCCCGCTGCTCGAAGGGGTCCAGCAGATTCCGGAGATCACTTCCGAGGGTCTTCAGTGGGTGCTCAGGACTCCCCCGCACGCCCGGCTGGCCGTCGAGGTGGTTCTCGCCTGGGCCGCCGCCGAGAAGCAACTGCCCGGCCGGCTGCGCCCCTGCGCCAATGACGAGTGCAGGCTGTTCCTGATCGACCGCAGCCGCGCCAACCGTGCCCGCTGGTGCTCGATGGCCGCCTGCGGCAACCGCGAGAAGGCCCGCCGCCACTACGAACGCACCCGCTGACCCGCGTCCTCCACGGGCAGACCTTCCGCGCCCGCCTCGGGTTCATCCCCGCGCCCGCCCAGCGGGACTACGGCGGTCCCGGGCCCGACCGCGTGCGCGCCGTTGCTCAGTGGCGGGCGACCTGCTGGACGAGGACGTCACGGCCGGCGTACGAAGAGGCCCCGCCCCTGAGGACACCTCGACCTCACCGACGCGCGAGGAGGGGCAGGCGGTTCAAGGCCTTCTGCCCCCCGGACTGGCGCAGGCCCTCAGCCCTCGTCGGCGTCCTCGTCGTCGCCTTCGCCTTCGCCTTCGGAAAAGACGCCGACCGCCCCTGACAGCCGCCTGACACGCATGCCCGCTGCCCGCTGCCCGCCCGCCGGGGTCGAGCGCAGAGGACTCGGACCACGAGAATTTGGCATGCCCGGCGGGCCCTGTGCGGTGCAGCGGGATCGCGGTGGCCGGACGCCGTCAGGGCCGCCGGGACAGCGGGCGGGTCTCCGTCCGCTGTTCTCCCGGTGGTGAGGTGTCGCGGCCGGTCACGTCCCGCCGGCCTCGTGCCATGCGCACCGGCCACCACATTCCCCGGCCCAGCAGTGCCGCGGCCGCCGGGACCAGCAGGAGTGACACGACGAAGGCGGACAGGAGGATGCCCAGGGCCGTGGCGAAGCCCAGTTGACGGGTGGAGGGATCCGCGTTCACCGCGAGGCTGCCGAAGGAGGCCGCGAGGACCACGCCTGCCGTGGCGACGGCCGGCGCCGTGTGCCGTACCGCCCGGGCCACGGCGGCGCGGACGGGGCCCCCGTGGGCCATCTCCTCACGCAGACGGTCGCTGATCAGGATGTTGTAGTCGGTGCCCAACGCCACCACGAACAGGAACAGCACCAGCGGCAGGACGAAGGTCACGCCCGCCTCGCCGCCGATGTGCTGGAAGACCAGCGCGGAGGCACCGAACGTCGCCGCGAAGCACAGTCCGACCGCGAGCATCAGCACCACAGGCGCCGCCAGGCTGCGCAACAGCACCAGCAAGATCAGCGCGATCAGTGCCGCCGCCACCGGGAACACCGTCCGCAGGTCCTGGTACGAGACGGGCCTGGTCACGGCGCGGCGAGAGGCGTAGGGCCCGGCTGCGGCAGCGGAAGGCCGAGCAGGTCCGGCACGTCGATCACCAGGTGACGTGCCGAGCGCACCGCACGCGCCGGGCGGGAGTTGAGCGGTGACGGTGGAGCAGGCGCTGCCCTCACCGGTGTCGCGGGCGGCGGCGCCCGCGGCTTCGACCATCCTCTGCGCCGGCTAGAGGATGCCGGGCTGCTCGGTACTGGTCGCCGACGGACATCTTGGGGCCGCGGCCTCACTCAGTGGGCGGGGTCCTGGGCGGTGGCCAGTATGTTTTCGATGAGGTCGGCAGCGTGCGGGGTGCCGCCCTCGGCCCGGGCGGCGCTCTGCAACCGCTGGGAGCGGTCGACGCGTTCGGGATCGGTGAGCAGGTCGTTCAGCGCGGTGCGGAGGGTTTCGGCGGTGGCGTCGGCGGTGTCCACACGGCGGGCGACGCCGAGTTCCACGAGCCGGTCGGCGTTCATGAACTGCTCGGCTGCCTGCGGCACGGCGATCATGGGAACGCCGGCGAGGAGCCCTTCGCCGCAGCCGCCCATGCCGGCGTGGGTGACGAAGGCGTCGGCCTGTTCCAGGATCGCCCGCTGCGGGACCCAGGAGTGCACTTCGACGTTGGCCGGGGGGGGGCCGAGTTCTGCGGGGTCGGTGTACTGGCCGATCTGGAGTACGACGTGCAGGCCGGGCAGGTCGCCGAAGGCGGCGACGCACTGACGGTAGAACTCGGGCCGGCGGGTGTAGGCCGAGCCGAGCGAGATCGGCAGCACGTGGTCCGCGTGCGTCGGGCGGGTCCAGGCGTCGGTGTCCGCCCGGGTGTCGAAGCAGGGGCCGACGAAGGTCACCGCGCCGGTGTCCACTCGGTCGGCGTGCGGCTGCATGGCTCGCGGGATCAGGGCGAGGGCCCGGGCGGGCGGGCGGGCCGGAGAAGGTGTCCACGTCCGTGGTGGTCGCACCGCACTCGGCGAGCCACGTTGCGAACCGTGCCCGGTAGGCGTCGGCGCCCGGCAGCTTCCGCAAGTGCGCCGCGATGTCCTCCTGGTAGCCGTCCCAGGCGACGAACGTCGGGGACAGCTGCACGAGGGGGCGGCCCTGTGCTTCGGCGAGGGCGCGTGCGGCATAGGCGCCGATGTCGTAGAGGTACAGGTCGGCCGGATCGTCGTCGTAGGCGGCGCGCAGTTGCGGCAGGGCCTGGACGGCGTCGTCGAGGAAGAGGCCCGCCGCGGCGATGGGATCGGCGGGCCAGTCGTTGTCGGCGACGGGCAGCGTGGAGGTGCAGGGCACCGGCTCCGCGCCGGCGGACTCGATCCGGTCGGCCACGAACGGGTCGTTGGCGTAGGTGACGCGGTGCCCGCGGGCCGCCAGCTCACCGATGAGCGCCAGGCTGGGCAGGACATGGCTGACGATGGGGACGCCGACCATCGCGATGTGGGCGCGGCGGCGGGGCACGGGCGATCACTCATTTCCGGCGTTGCGGGCGGTGGGGCGGGGTCGCGGTGTCAGGACCGGTCGATCTGCGCGGCGGCCTGCTCGAGGTCGGCGACGGTCCCGGACATGACCGTCCGTAGGTGTTCGGTGAGGAACTGCACGGGCCAGTCCCACCACGCCACGGCGAGGAGGCGGGCGATGTCCGCTGCGTCGTAGCGGGTGCGGATGAGCCGGGCCGGGTTGCCGCCAGCGATGCCGTAGTCGGGGACGTCTGCGGTGACGACGGCGCCGGCGGCGATGACCGCGCCGTGGCCGATGGTGACGCCGGGCATGACCGTGGCGCCGTGGCCGAACCACACGTCGTTGCCGACGACCGTGTCGCCCCGGCCGGGCAGGCCGGTGATCAGGTCGAAGTGCTCCGCCCAGGAGCCGCCCATGGTGGGGAAGGGAAAGGTGGAGGGGCCGTCCATGCGGTGGTTGGCGCCGTTCATGAGGAACCGGGTGCCCGTCCCCAGGGCGCAGTACTTGCCGATGACGAGCCGCTCGGGGCCGTAGTGGTAGAGGACGTTGCGTGTCTCGAACGCGGTCGGGTCGTCCGGGTCGTCGTAGTAGGAGAAGTCACCGACCTCGATCAGCGGCGACTTCACCAATGGTTTGAGCAGGACCACGCGCGGGTGCTCGGGCATCGGGTGGAGGACGGTGGGGTCGGCGGGAACGGGCGGCATCGTGGAGGTGGTTCCTTTCCGGGGGGACCTGGAGCGTCGTCCTGGTGGGTGGCGGGAGGTGCTCCGCCGGAGGGGCTGGTGGCGGGACATCTTCCGGCCGAGGCGGTTGTCGTCGTCAACTGCTCTTCGCGGGTGCCGCGTTCAGGGTGGTGGCCGTTTCCGGGCCGGTGGAAGACGGCGGGGCCGCGGAGCTCTGCGCGGGCTGGGCACCGGCCAGCCACAGGCCGGTGAAAGCGGCGGTGGCCAGGGTGACGGCGCCGGCCACGGCGAAGGCGCTGTCGAGGCCGGCCCCGAAGGAGGCGCCGCCGGACTGCCCGGTGCGCACGACAGCTCCCAGTACCGCCACGCCGAGCACCGCGCCGATCTGCCGGGCGGTGCTGCTGATGCCCGAGGCGAGGCCGCCTTCCTGCGGGCCGACCGCCTGGATGGCGGCTCCCGTCAGCGGGGACAGGGTCAGGGCGAAGCCGATGCCGACGGCTCCCAGCCGCCAGCACACGTGCGCGTAGCCGGTGTCGGCGTGCACCATGCCGAGCGCCAGCAGTCCCAGGCCGGCCAGGGCCAGGCCGGTGGTGACCACGGTGCGCAAGCCGTACCGGGAGGCGAGCCGGGCCGCGTACGGGCTGACGATCACCATGGCGAGGGACACCGGCAGGGTCTGCAGGCCGGCGCGCAGGATGGAGCTGCCCTGTACGTGCACGAAGAACTGGGAGAAGAAGAACGACGAGCCCATGAGCGCGAACCCCACCACGGTCATGGCGGTGTTGGCCACGGTGAACAGGCGCTGCCGGAACAGCCGCAGCGGCAGCATCGGAGCCGGGCGGCGCGCTTCGACGGCGACGAAGGCGGTCAGGAGGAACACCGCGGCGGTGAAGGCGCCCAGGATCACCGGGGACGTCCACCCGCGGGCACCGCCCTCGATCAGCCCGTAGGCCAGTGCTCCCACCCCCAGGACGGACAGCGCCGTGCCGGGAATGTCGATCTTGGGGGCGCTGGGGTTGCGGGTCTCCTCGAGGCTGCGCAGACCGGCCAGCAGAAGGAGAACGCCGATGGGCACGTTGACCAGGAAGACGGCGGGCCAGCCGAAGGCGTCCGTCAGAACGCCGCCGGCCACGGGGCCTGCGGCCAGGCCGATTCCGCTGAGTCCGGCCCACAGTCCGATCGCCTGGACACGTTCGCGCGGCACGGGGTGGGCGGCGGCGAGCAGGGCGAGCGAGGCGGGGCTCAGGGCCGCGGCCCCGATGCCCTGCAGCACCCGGCCGGCGATCAGCCAGCCGAGCGAGGGCGCGAGGGCGCACACCACCGACGCGGCGGTGAACACCGCAACGCCGCTCAGGTACACCCGCTTGCGGCCGAACCGGTCGGCGAAGACACCGCCGGACAGCAGCAGCATGGCGACCAGCAGGACGTAGGCGTCGACGATCCACTGCAGACCGGTCAACCGGGTGTGCAGCCGCTGCTGCATGTCGGGCAGTGCCGCTCCGACGATCGTGTTGTCGAGCAGGACCATGAACTGGCCCAGGCAGGTCACCGTGAGCAGCACAGCCCTCTTGGATCGGCTGCCTACGGTCGCAGGCGGTGCAGCGATGGGGGTCCCCCTCGATCGGTGGTGGCGGCCGGCCGCTTTCGACACGGGTGACGGGAGCGACGGGCACCCTAAAGCAGCCGCTGACTGCTTTAGGCGACTATAGGAACGGCCGCCCCGCAAACGCAAGTGACGGCTGCGTTAAGGTGGGGGCATGAACGAACGACAGCCGGCCCGGCGGCCCGGCGGGCGCAGCGCCCGCGTCGGCGCGCAGGTGCACCGGGCCGTCACCGAACTGATCAGTGAGCGCGGCTACGGCAGCTTCACCGTCGGCGACGTCGCGGCCCGCGCGGGCGTGGCCGACAGCAGCATCTACCGCCGGTGGGGCGACCTGGAGACCCTGCTCACCGACGTGGCCCTCACCCGTCTCAACACGCAGTCGCCGATGCCCGACACCGGGAGCCTGGCCGGCGACCTGCGCACCTACGCGGCCCAGGTCGCCCGCGAGATCACCGGACCCGACGGGCCGGCGGTGCTGCACCTGGCCGTCGCCCTGTCGAGCAGCGGCCAGCAGGGCATGCGGGCCGGTGCCGGCCTCCGCGCCGAACGCACCCGCCAGCTGCAGTCCATGCTCGATCGCGCCCGCGACCGTGGCGAGCGCGCACCCGACGCGTCCGACGTGCTGGACCACATCCTGGCCCCGATGTACATCCGCGTCCTGTTCGGCATGGCCCCGCTCACCCCGGACTACGTCGAAGGGCTGGTCGACCGCCTGCTGTGAGCGCGAACCGGCCCCCGGGAACGTGCACGTCCCGCCTCCCTTCCCAGAGCGAGTAGATGATCAGCGCCGTGTCCGGGGCGCTGAGCCACCAGCGGGTCCGTGAGGTGAGCGGACCGCGCCGGGCCGGGGCGCGGTCCACGGACAGCCGCGGCAGGGCGCGACAGCGCGTTGCACTGCCCCGGGACGTGGGTGGAGGCCCGGCAGCGCTCGTCGTCCGTACCGCTCGGCGCCCGGGCCGGTGCCGTGGTTGCGGCTCCGGGAGGCGCCGGTCATGCGGGGCGTGGCTGGAGGTAGCGGGTCAGCAGGTCGTCCAGGCTGACGATGCCGGTGAGCCGGCCCGTGCCGTCGCGGACGACGGCCAGTGAGGCGCGGCGCCGGCGCAGGGTCTCGATCGCCTCGGCGACCGTGGCGTCCTCCGCGAGTTCCGGTACGGGGCGGGCCATCGCGCGGGCGTCGGCCGTCCGGCCCTGTGCCCGGGCCACCAGGACGTCGCGGGCGTGCACCGAGCCGAGGACCGTCTCCTGGTGCCGGACCAGCAGCCGGGTGCGGTCGTGGGCGGCGGCCAGGCGCAGGATCTGCTCGGCGCCCGCGTCGGCGTCGACCGCCACGATGCCGGCGGCCGGGATCATCACCTCGCGCACCGGCGTCTCGGGTTCGGTCAGTGAGCGGGTCAGCAGGTCGGAGTCCGCTTCGCTGATCAGGCCGAGCCGTTCGGACTCCGCCACCAGGTGGGTGAGCTGCTCCCGGTTGTGGACCGAGGCCAGTTCGTCGCGCGGGGTGACCCGGCAGAGGCGGACCAGGGCGTTGCTGATGCTGTTGAGGGCCCGGATCAGCGGCCGTACGGCGGTCGCGACGGCGCGGAAGGGCGGGGAGAGCAGCATCGCGGAGCGCTCGGGGTGGGCGATGGCCCAGGACTTGGGTGCCATCTCGCCCAGGACCATGTGCAGGAACACCACCACGATCATCGCCACGGCGAAGGCCACGCCGTAGCTGAGCGCGCTGGGCAGGCCCAGCCGGTGCAGCAGCGGGTCCAGTTCGTGGGAGATGGCGGGCTTGGAGACCGAGCCCAGGCCCAGGGTGCACACGGTGATGCCGAGCTGGGCGCCTGCCAGCATCAGCGAGAGCTCCCGCATGCCGGCCAGGGCGGCCTTGGCGCCGCGCCGCCCCTCGGCCACGGCCTTCTCCATGCGGTGCCGTCTGGCGGCGACCAGCGCGAACTCGGCCGCGACGAAGAATCCGCTGCCGATGAGCAGCAGGAGGGTGACGAAGAGCGCCGCCGGGAAACTCATGCCTGCTCCCCCGTCTTCTCGGACCGCCGCTCGATGCGGACCCGCCTGGGCACGTGCCGGTCCAGGGTGCGTACGTCGATGACCGCGCTGCCGCCGGCCGGCAGCGCCACGGTGAGCCGGTCGCCGATCGCCGGGAAGCGGCCCAGCCGGTCGACGACGAGGCCGGCCACGGTTTCGTAGCCGTCCTCCCCGGGCAGCTCGACACCGGTCGCGGCGGCGACCTCGTCCAGGCGGCGCCCGGCGTCAACCAGCCAGCCGCCGCCGTCCGCGAGTGCCACCTCGGTGACGGTGTCGGACTCGTCGGCGATGTCACCCACGAGTTCCTCGGCGATGTCCTCGTAGGTGACGACGCCGGCCACGCCTCCGTGCTCGTCCAGGACGACGGCGAACTCGTCGTCGTGTTCGCGCATCCGCTCCACGGCGTCCGGCAGCGGCAGCGTGTCCGGCAGCAGCAGCGGCCGGCGGGCCGCCGCCCCGGCCGTGGTGGCCGTGAGCGCCCCGGCGGGCAGGCCCATCAGCTCCCGTACGCCAAGGACGCCCGCGACGTCGTCCGGGTGGTCGCCGAGCACGGGGTAGTTGGAGTGGCCGTGTCCGGCGATGAGGGTGATGGCCTCGGCCGCGGTGGCGTCCTTGCGGACGAAGACGGCGTCGGCCCGGGGCACCATCACCGCGTGCAGCGTCCGCTCGGAGAACTCCAGGGCGTGGTCGAGCAGCTCGGCCGTCCGGCGGGGCAGCTCTCCCTGTTCGTGGGACTCGCCGATCAGGTGGCCCAGCTCCTCCAGGGTGGCTCCGTGGTGCAGTTCCTCGACCGGTTCGATGCCCACCGCGCGCAGCAGCCTGTTCGCGGCGCCGTCGAAGATCCGGACGAGGGGGCCGACGACTTTCAGGTAGGCGAGCGTGGAGGCGGCGAGCGACCTGGCGAGCCGTTCGGGGACGGCGAGGGCGAGGTTCTTGGGGGCCAGTTCGCCCAGCACCATCTGCACGGCCGTGGCGAGGACGAAGGCGAGCACGACGGAGATGCCGGTGACGGCGCCGTCGGGGACGCCGACGCCGGTGAGCGCGGGCCGCAGCAGCGCCGAGACGGACGGCTCGGCGATGAAACCGACCACCAGACCGGTCACCGTGATGCCGAGCTGGGCGCCCGAGAGCATGAACGACAGCCGCTCCAGCACCTTCAGGGCGCGGGCGGCCTTCCTGTCGCCCCGGCCGGCCGCACGGGCCAGGGCGAGCCGGTCGGCCGAGACGTAGGCGAACTCCTGGGCGACGAAGTACCCGGTCCCCGCGGTCAGTACGAACACGGCCAGCACCCCCAGCCAGGCCTCCGCGGCGCTCACCGGGCACCACCGTGCCGCGTGCCGTGCCCGGCGCGTACCGGGCGGGAGGGCAGAGGACGGTGCCCGGGGGGCTGCGTCGGTCTGGGCCGCATGGAGTGCTGGCTCCGTTTCGCCGGGGACATCCCCGAAAGGGTGTCATCCTCCGGCCCCGCCGGCCGTGATCTGCCGGCCGCGTGTGGCGCCGGCCCTGCGCCGGATGCCCTCGGGGCGGGCCCTTCCGCCATGCGGGCCGCCCCTGGAGCGGGGGCCGGTGCGGTGCCCCGTGCGCCGGGGCACCGCACCGGGTGGGCTCAGCCGGCGCGGCTCAGCACTCGGGCACGCCGTCGATCCGGTTGGAGGCGTTGTCGATGTAGTAGCTCGACATGTAGCCGCGCTCGCCGTGGGTCGGCATGACCCACAGCCAGTACGGGTTGCCGCCCACGGACTCGATGCCGTACGTCTGGCAGTACACGTAGACCGCCTCGGGGGCGCTGACCTGGTTGACGACGCGGAAGCAGTTGACCGTGCCCGGTCGGAGCTGGCATGCCTCGCCGCCGGTGCGGAGGTTGACGCCCGACGCCCACACGCCGTACCAGCCGGCACCGTGTCCGTCGGCGTGCGCGGTGCCCGCCGCGCCGGTGAGGGTGCCGGTGGCGGCGAGGGCGGTCGCGCCGATGACGGTGGCGGCACGCGTGCGCAGGCCGGAGGCGACGCGCCCGGCGAGGCTCGTCCTGCCCGCCGCCTTCGCCGCCCTGGCCGTCTTCGGCGTCTTCGTCGGTGGCTTCGTGGAGAGGGAGGTCATGGGTTCCTCTGTCCTGTCTGGGGTGCGGTCGCCGGGACCGCGAACGGGAGGGTGGAGCAGGGCCGTGCGCGCGGGGCGGGCGGTCAGTACCAGCCGGTGCAGGCGATCGTCCCGCCCTTGCCGTTGGTGCCGCAGGCGCGCATCACCAGGCCGTTGTCGTTCCACTGGGTGGTGTACGCGTCGCCGCCGGAGGTGACGGTGGTGTAGCCGAGCATCGGCTCCCACGTCTCGCCGCCGTCGCTGCTGCGGTCGACCCAGATCTCGTCGCCGACCGTGCCGCCGATGATGCGGCCCCAGGCGCACGCGGTCGTGCCGTTGTAGCGCAGTTCGACGGTGCGGCCCCACACGGTGGCCGACTTGGCGGTCCAGGCGCCCGTGGAGTTCGGCTCGGTGCCGTCGCCGCAGGACGTGTTCGAGTCGGCGCCGTCCAGCGTGCCCCCGATGGCCGCGTACTGCCCGCAGGACGGTACGCCCGGCATGATCGCGGGGCCTTGCAGGAACAGGTTGCTCACCCAGCTGCGGTAGTCCGGCAGGTAGGTCCAGACGTTGTTGACCATGCCGTCGACGGTGACCCGTTCGCCGACCCGCTGGCACAGCGCCCGGACGGCGACGGAGATGCCGTTGCCGTTCTGCCACTTGACCGGGCTGCCGGTGTGGGAGCTCTCCCGCAGGTTGGGCTGGCCCCACGTCTTCACGTGCTGGCCGAGCCCGTCGTACTCCCAGACCGGGAACACGCCGCCCGTGTGCGGCCGGAACGCGCCCTGGTAGCGGTCCCAGCGGGCGTCGGCGACCCGGACGACGTCACCGGAGTTGGGGGCCTCGACGACCTTGCCGCCGCCGAGGTAGAGCGCGACGTGCGTGATGCTCGTACCGAAGTAGAGGATGTCGCCGGGCAGCAGCGGGGCCTCGCCCTGCTCCTTGGTGAACTTCGTGTGCGCGTAGCCCGGGTTCTGCCAGGTGGACTGCGTGGTGCGCTCGCTGACGATGTCCTGCCGGGTCGCCTTGTACCAGGCCCAGCGCACCAGTCCGATGCAGTCGAAGCTCCAGAGCTTGGGGTCCCCGTACGAGCGCGGGTCGGTCGGGTCGATCATGCCCTGGCTGGGGCCGGGCAGGCCCTGGGCGTGGCCGCCGCCCCAGGCGTAACTCCAGCCCACGTAGCGGCAGGCGACCTCCACCGCGTCCTGAGCGGTGGCGCTCGCCCCCGCCTTCAGCGGGGCGCAGGCATCAGCGGCGACCCGGCCGGCGGCAGGGGTGGTGGTCCGGCCGGCGGCGGGGGTGGTGGCGGCCCTGGTCTCGGGGGCCGCGGAGGCCGCGGGGGCCGCCGCCGGTGTCGCCGGGGCGGCGGTCGCCGTCGTGGCCGGCAGGCCCAGACAGGCCGCCGCCATGACCGCGGCGAGCAGCAGTCTCAACGGGCGCCCGCGCTCCAGGGGTCTTCGGCCACGGTCACCGCGCTCACTTGGTCTCATCTCGTTCTCCCCGGTTTCTCATCGTGTGTCGGCGTGCCCGGGCGTGCGTCGTGGCGGCCCGGACGGGCCCAGCAAAGCGCCGCCGGGCAAGAGCTTTGTCCCGCTGGACAATCCGTGGACAATTGGCGGACAAAAGTCGGCCGTTCGGGGCCGGGCACGGTCGGGGGACTTCGTCATGGGCAGGCACGAACAGCCTCTCGACCCGAGAGGCGGGCCGCTCGCGCTCTTCGCCGGGGACCTGCGCGGGCTGCGGCGCGCCGCCGGTTCGCCGTCGTACCAGCGTCTTGCCGCACGGACCCATTTCGCCGCCTCGACGCTGGCCGCGGCGGCGGGCGGCAAGCGGCTGCCGAGCGCCGCGGTCCTGGCCGCCTACGTGGCGGCGTGCGGCGGAGACGTGAAGGCGTGGGAGACGCGCCGCCGCGCCCTGTCCGCGGAACTCGCCCACCGCACGGAACGCTCGGAACGGCCGCAGGCCGCGGAAGTCACCCGCCTCGCGGAACGGTCGGAAGCCGCAGAAGCCGCGGAAGCCGCGGGGCCGTCCGGGGCCGTCCCGGTGTCCCGCGCGCCGGCGCAGGTCGCGCCTGCCCGCACCGCGGCGCAGGGCCCGTCCGAGGCACCTCCCGTGCGGGAGGTGCCCGCGGCGGTGTTCCCGGGCCGGCGGCACCTCCTGCGGCGCGCCGTCGGCATCACGGGAGCCGCGCTGCTGCTCGCGACCACCGGCGCCGCCTCCGCGCCCCGGGGAGATGCCGAAACCCGCGTGCTCGACTCGTGGTTCGCCCGCGACGCCGGCATCCCCGCCCGCTACCGGCGTGCGATCGTGGCGGCCGGCACCGCCTGCGCGGCTCCGCAGGTCTCGCCCGCCCTCGTCGCGGCGATGCTGAAGACCGAGAGCGACTTCGATGCGCAGCTGAGCGATCCCGCCGCGGACGAGTACGGCATCGCCCGCTGGACCCCCCGCGTGCTGCGGTACTACCTCCCCGAAGGCCGGCAGGACCACGTCCCCCGGCCCCCGCTCGACGCGGAGACGTCCATCGCGGCCCTCGGCCGGATGCTGTGCACGCTGGCACCGCAGCTGGAGGGCGTCGCCGGGGACCCCGCCCTCAACCTCGCCGCGGCCTACCGCACCGCGACCTGGGTGGTGCAGAAGGAGAACGGCATCCCGGACCGCATACGTCCCTACACCGACCGGGTCCGCTCCCACCTCCTGCGGTACGCGCCCGAGCACGGCGTGTGCCTGCCGTACGCCACGGCGGAGAGTTCCTATCCGGCCCCCTGCGGGAGGGCGGTGGCGGGCTCCCCCGCCGCATGATCTCGCAGCCGGGGCCCCGGCGCCGGGCACGACGCCGGCCGGCGGTCGGGCGGTCTGCTCCTCCCCCTTTAGGGTGCTGTCCTGGGCCGGGCCTTCGGCCGGGCGGGGATCAGGGGGACGACAGTTCGATGAACGGCACCACCGAGGTGTTCCAGCCTCTCCAGGCGGGCGACCCTCCCGTCGTGGCCGGCTACCGGCTCGCGGCCCGGCTCGGCGCGGGAGGCATGGGCCGGGTGTACCTGTCGCACACCCGGGGCGGCCGCCCGGTGGCGATCAAGGTGGTGCGCCCGGAACTCGCCGACGACCCGGCCTTCCGGCGGCGCTTTCGCCGGGAGGTGGAGGCCGCCCGCCGGGTCAGGGGCGCCTACACCGCGGAACTCGTCGACGCCGACGCCGACGGCGTACCCCCCTGGCTCGCCACGCTGTACGTGCCCGGGCCGTCCCTGACGGCGGCCGTCGCCCGGCGTGGCCCGCTGCCGGTGCCCGCGGTGCTGTGGCTGATGGCCGGCGTGGCCGAGGCGCTGTCCGCGATTCACGAGGTGGGGGTGGTGCACCGGGACCTCAAGCCGTCCAACGTGCTGCTGGCCGCCGACGGACCGCGGGTGATCGACTTCGGTATCTCGGTCACCGCCGACCTCTCCTCGCACACCGCCACCGGCTCCACGGTCGGCACGCCCCACTTCATGGCGCCCGAGCAGGCGACCGCCGGTGAGATATCCCCGGCGACCGACGTCTTCGCCCTGGCCCAGACGGCGGCCTTCGCGGCGCTGGGCGAACCGTTGTACGGGGAGGGCACGGCGCCGGTGGTGCTGTACCGGATCGTGCACGAGGAACCCGACCTGTCCCGGCTGCCGCAGGCGTTGCGTCCGCTGTTCGCCCGGTGCCTGGCCCGCGACCCGCGGGAGCGGGCCACACCGGCGCAGGTCGTCCAGTGGTGCCGGGAGCATCTGGGAACGGACGCCGACGCGGGCGCCGGGCCGGCCGTCTGGCGCGAGGTCACCGGAGAGGAGGCGCGTGTCCCGGACCCGGTGCGCACGCCGGTGGATCCCCCGACGGCGGCCTCGACGCTGGCGCTCCGCCCGGCCCGGCGGCGGGCGCCGCTGGGGCGGCGCACCGCGCTGATCACGGGTGCGGCCGTGGGGGCGGGCGCGCTGCTGGCGGGGCTGACGTGGTTCGCCGACGACGGGTTCGGCCTCGGTGAGCGGTCCGGCCTCGGTGAGCGGGCCGCGGGCGCCCCCACGTCGGCTCCCGCGCCGACGCGGTCCGCGAGGTCCGCGGTGTCGCCTTCGACCTCCACCCCGCAGGCGGCCGGCGGCTCCTCTGGGGCGTCGCAGCCCGCCCCGGGCGCCTCGGGCGCGTCTGATCGCAAGCAGATGTCCCCCATGTGGCTGCGCCGGGCGAACTCCCTGAGCCTGAACGAACCGATGCTCCCCGAGGACCGGACGGGCGACATCCGCCTTAACTGCGAGGACGACGTCGACTGCGCGTTGCAGAGCGACACCAGCCGGTTCGTGCAGCTGTTCAACGGCAAGGCCGCCTCCCTCGACGCCTGCCGCCACCTCCTGGGCGGTGCCACCGGCCCCGAGTACCACACCTGGAACCTCGCGGCGGCCGACGAGGGCACCCAGATCTGCGTCGGGAACGACTCGGGCGACATCGCGGCGCTCACGATCCAGGTCAAGCAGACGGCCCTGCGCGAGGAGGCCTTCCTGCAACTGGGCATGACCGTCTGGAGGAAGGCGGCCTGAGGCCTGCGGGGGCATCACCCGCAGGCCGGCGGCTGCCGGCCGGGGCCCGGGTCCCCGGTGCGGGCGGCCGGGTCAGCTCTGCTGCCGGCCCTGCTTCATCACCTCGGCCGTCATGTCGGCCACCTGGCCGGCCGGGGGTGCCTGTGCCTCGACCTCGGTGCCGAAGTCGGAGTAGTTCATCACCATGGTCATCTTGATCTGCTGCGGCGCGGCGCTGTTCTCCGCCTTGGCGCCGGCGGAGGGCACGCCCTTGATGCTCATGTCGAGCTGCTGGCGCCGCAGCCGTCCGTCGCCGTCGAGCCAGACCTGCATCGGCAGCGTCGGGCCGACCTGGCGGCGCAGCTGGTCGCCGCCCGGCAGCTCGGCGACGTCCACCGACACCTTGTAGTGGGTGGTGTCGACGCCGTCGATGTTCTCCTGGCCGACCTCGGTGACGTCCTGGTCGGTGATGGCCTTGGCGTAGGCGGCCGACTGGGCCGGGTCACCGATCTGCCCGGCGTTCACGCCCAGGGCCTGCGCGGCCTGCTTCAGGTCGATCTTCATCCAGGTCTTGCCGCCCGGGGCCTTCTGCCCCGGCACCTTCTGGTAGAGGACCTGGTCGACCACGCGCTGCTCGATGCTCTTGCCCTGGGCGGTCACGGTCATGAAGCTGTCGCCCTCCTGGAAGTCGAGGGCGCCCTTGCCGTCGGTCGTGATCGACTCCTGCGGCGCGGAGAGCTTCATGTTGATCGTCATCTTGGCCGTCTCCGCCGCGGCCGTCTTGTCGTAGGCGGCCCGCACCTGCGTGGTGCCCTGCTCCTGCGCCCCCGCATCGGCGCTCGCACTCGCGCTTGTGCTCGATGCTGTGCCGGCCTTCTGCGACTTCGGCTCCTCGTCACCGCCGCAGCCCGTCAGTACGGCACTCGCCATGACGGCGGCCACGCCGATCGCGCTCGCCTTCATCCCCCTGCTCGGCATGTGAACTCCCCATCTCCTCAACGGCTTGCGGCCACTGCGGCCCCGCGGCTGTCTGCCGTCCCGAATGCCCCGGGGCAGGCGGAACACACGCCGTCCGGTGCGCAGTTGACGCCGTGCGTCGTCCGCCGTGGCGGTGCGGGCGGGCGGGTTCAGCCGCGGTGCGGAGGCCGGCCGCCGGGTGCGGGCCGGGGGGCGAAGGGCCCGTGCAGGGCTGCCCATTGCAGGAGCAGGATCGTCTTTCCGTCGGTGATGCGTCCGTCGGCGGTCATGGCGAGGGCCTCGGTGAAGGGGAGTTCGAGGACCTCGATGTCCTCGCCCTCCTCCTCCACTCCCCCGCCCGCGGCGATCCGGTCGGCCGGGGTGTAGGGGGCGGCGAAGAAGTGGAGGCGTTCGGTGACGGAGCCCGGGCTCATGTAGGCGTCGAGGACGTGGGTGAGCGGGCCGAGCCGGACGCCGAGTTCCTCGGCGCTCTCGCGGCGGATCGCGGTGGCCGGGTCGTCCTCGTCGAGCAGTCCGGCCGCCGCCTCGACGAGCATGCCGTCACGGTGGCCGTTGACGTAGGCGGGGTAGCGGAACTGGCGGGTGAGCAGGACGTGGCCGCGTCCGGTGTCGTAGGGCAGGACGACGGCGCCGTTGCCGCGGTCGTAGGTCTCGCGCTGCTGGGTCTCCCAGCGCCCGTCGCGGCGCCGGTAGTCGAAGGTGGTGCGGCGCAGGACGTGCCAGCCCCGGGAGGTGAGTTCGACGTCGCGGATCCGGACGCCGGGGTTGCGGTCGAGGCCGCGTCCGGCGAGGTGCAGGCCGGTGCGCCCGCGGTGGTCGGGGGTGTCGGTGCCCGGGAGGCAGTTCACGCGCTCTCCTGCGGGGCACGGCGGGGAAGGTCGGCGACGTCGTGGTAGACGGGCAGGCCGCGCCTGCGTGCGGTGGCGACGTCCTGGTCGGCGCCGGCGGATGCGCCCGGCAGGCGCAGCACGGCGTCGCAGTGGGTGAGGAGCCGGTCGGCGGCCGGGTAGAGGACCTGGTCGGCGAGGGGGTCGGTGGGGCCGGCGCCGGCGGAGCGCAGGACGGGCAGGGCGATCCACTCGCCGATCACGGGGAGGTGGCCGGCCGCGAAGACGGGCCAGGCGGCGGCTTCCAGGCGGGCGAGGTTGGCGGCCATGGCCTGCGGGTCGCCGTCGGTGCCGGAACGGTAGGGGCCGGCGATCAGGATGAGCAGGGGCTTGTCGTTCATGACCGCTAAGATACATGCAAAAACGTGCAACATCTGGAAGGAACGTGAATGCTGGCTGCTGAACGACGCGAGCACCTGCTCGGGCTGCTCGCCCGGACGGGCAAGATCGTGGCCAAGGACGTCGCCGCCGACCTGGGCATTTCCGAGGACAGTGTGCGGCGCGACCTGCGGGACCTCGCCGCGGAGGGGCTGTGCCAGAGGGTGTACGGCGGCGCCCTGCCCGCCTCTCCGGCGGTGGTGGACTACGACGCCCGCCGGGCGGTGGCCCCGGACGGCAAGCGGAAGGTCGCCGCGGTGGCCGCCGCGCTGGTACGGCCGGGCAGTTCGCTGATCCTGGACGGCGGCACCACCGCCCTCGCGGTGGCGCGGGCGCTGCCGAAGGAGCTCACCTGCACGGTGATCACCCACAGCCCGACGATCGCCACGGCTCTGATCGACCACCCGGGGGCGGAGCTGTTCCTGCTCGGCGGGCGCGTCTTCAAGCACTCGGCGGTCACCTGCGGTGCCGCGGCGGTCGAGGCCGCGCAGAACGTCTCCGCCGAGCTGTGCCTGCTCGGCGTCACCGGTGTGCACCCCGAGGCGGGGCTGACCACCGCGGACGCCGACGAGGCGGCGATGAAGCGCGCTCTGGCCGCGCGGGCCGCGGACACCTACATCCTCGCCTCCCGCGAGAAGATCGGGACGGCCTCGCCCTACCGTGTCCTGCCGTGGGAGAAGATCACCGCTCTGATCACCGACGCCGATCCCCACGACCCGGCCGTCGAGCGGCTCGGGGCGCTCGGTGTCCAGGTCCTCGCAGCCGCATGAGGAGACGGCCCGGGGCCGGCCGGCCGGAGCGGGAGCACCCGCTGGTGCGCGAGGTCTTCCCGGAGCCGGCCGCCGAGCTGGCCGCCCTTCTGGAGGATGAGGGGGAGAGCGAACCGGCGCTCTGCGCGCGGGACCTGCGGCTGGTCGAGGAGTGCGGCTGCGGCGACGGCTTCTGCCAGAGCATCCGCACGGCGGACCATCCGCCAGGGCAGCCCTACGGGCCGGGCCACCGCTGCGTACCTCTCTCCCCTACGGCGGGGATGCTGGTCCTGGACGTCGTGGACGGCCGGATCGTGTACGTCGAGATACTCGACCGGCCGCCCCTGCACCGCCGGGCGCCGCAAGCCGGGCGGGAGGGGCCGCCGGCGTAGGCGCGGTGCGGGCCCGTCCCCGGCGGCAGGAGGAGGCGGCCGGGTGAAGGCGCCGGCGCATCCGGCGGAGCCTTCACCGACGCCCGCCGAACTCCCAGCCGTGGACCTCGATGTCCGCGTACCGCTCCGCCGTCAGGACGGCGCGTGCCGCCTCCGGGTCCGGGGCCCTGAGCAGCACCGCCGTACCCAGCCATGTGCCGCCGTCGTCGGACAGCAGCGGCCCGTACGCGATCACCTCGTCCGGGCCGGGCGGCGGGGCGGGGTCGGCGGCCGGGCCCTCGCCGAGGCCGAGCACCAGGTACCGGTCGCCGCCGCTGCGGCCACCGGGAAAGTCCCACATGGTGCGCCCCAGCACGTTGCGCCACCGGCGCAGCAGCACGTCCCGGTACGCACCGGCCTGGTAGGCGGGCTCGTCGAAGGCGAAGGCGCGGGCAGCGGCGGGAGTGGGCAGATCGATGATGTGCACGCTCCCCGTGGGCGTCTCACCGTCGTCGGCGAAGGTCGGGCCGCGGGCGATCAGCTCCTTCGCGTACCGGTCCATGTAGGCCCAGTGCTCTTCCTGCAACTGTTCGCGCAGTGCGAGGGAGCCCGGCCGGTCGCGGTGATAGCAGAAGTACTCCATGACCCGGACTCTTCCTCACCGAGGACACCGTCTCCACCGGCTTTCGGCGCCGAGCGCCCCGCGCCCCGCGCCCCGCGTCCCGCGCCCCGCGCCCCGCTCCGCAGGCTCGACGACGTCGATCGCTCACGGGCGATGACTTCGCTCCGCGGCGGGAGTCTCCTTCACGAGCCTGCCTGCCGGACGCACCCCCGCTTCCGGCCCGGACGCGAACGCAGAGCACGACCCGTGACAGGAGACCTTCCCCGTGACCGACCCCGAGCCGAGCGTCGACCGCAGCCGCGGACGAGGCCTCTGGCCCCTGATCCGCACCGAGCGGGCGGCGCTGGCGGCCGACCTCGAAGACCTGACCGACGAGCAGTGGACCACGCCCTCGCTGTGCACCGGCCTGACGGTACGTGAGGTGCTGGCCCATCTCACCGCGGGTGCGAGCCTCGGCACCGTGCGCTGGCTGACGGGGGTGATCCGCTGCCGGTTCGACTTCGACAAGCAGGTCGCCGTACGGCTGGCCGAGCAGCTGGGCGCGGCTCCGGCCGAGACCCTCGGGCGGTTCCGGCGGATCGTCCCGAGCACCACCAAGCCTCCGCTGCCCGTCATCGCCATGCTGGGCGAGACACTCGTGCACGCAGAGGACATCCGGCGCCCGCTGGGCATCCGGCACGAGTACCCGGTCGACGTCCTCACGCGGGTGGCCGGGTACTACCGCGGCTCGGACCTCGTCGTCCTGGCCGAGGGACGCATCGGCGGGCTGAGACTCACCGCGGACGACGGCCCTTTCACGACCGGTTCCGGGCCCGTGGTGTCCGGCCCCACCCTGGCCCTGGTGATGGCCATGACCGGACGCGCCGCGTACTGCGACGACCTCGAAGGCGAGGGAGTGGAGATTCTCCGCCGCCGCTGCGGGAGGGCGTGAGGCGACGCCGGGGCATCCGGGCCGGCTCCGGTCCGGGTGCCCCGGCATGCGCGGTGTTGCGTACACCGCGCGGCCCGGGGCCCTAGGCTGGCCCGCATGCCGATGCGTGTGCCGATCAGCGACGAACTGCGTTCCGTGTTCGGCTCCCCCACCCGGGCCAGGCTCCTGGACAGCAGTCCGCGCTCCCGGGTGTGGCGGGTCGAACTGAGCGATGGCAGCCGGGTGATCGTCAAGCAGATCGCCGACGGGGGCGGGACCGGGTCCGACGGGGACGCGCGCTACGCGCGGGAGGTCGCCGCGCTGCGGCTCGCCGCGCGGGCGACCCGGCCGGCCGTCGCACCCGCCCTTCTGGCGACGGACGCGGCGTCCCGCGTGATGGTCCTGGAACACCTGGAGGACCTCGGCGCGGCCGATGACTGGATGCCCGGGTACGCCGAGTCCCTGGCCCGGCTGCACGCGCTCACCGGGCCGGCCGATACGGGAACGCTGCCCGCCTGGTCCGGGCCGGCCGCCGCCGACGCGGAGTCCTTCCTCGCGCTCGCCGCCGCCCTGGACGTCCCCGTCCCGCCCCGGGTGCCGGACGAACTCGCCGCCCTCATCGAGCGGCTCGACCCGGCCTCCCACCATGCGCTGCTGCACGGCGACCCCTGCCCCGGCAACGACCTGCGCACCGCCACCGGCGTCCGCTTCATCGACTTCGAGCAGGCGTCACTGGGCAACGGCCTGGTCGAACTCGCCTACCTGCGCATCGGCTTCCCGACCTGCTGGTGCGCCATGTCGGTCGCCGTCGCGCCGCTCGCGGAGGCCGAGGCCGTCTACCGGGCCACCTGGCGCGCCCTGACCGGCCGGGAGGTTCCCGGCGACCTCGCCGACGCCTGCGCCGGCTGGCTGATCCGTGGCGACGCGCTCGTCGAACGCGCCCACCGCGAGACCGTCGACCATCTCGCACGCGTGCCCGCCAAGGACTTCCGGTGGGGTGACGTCTCCGCCCGCGAACGCCTCGTCCACCGGCTCGGCGTGGTCGCCGACCTGGCCCGCGGGCACGACCGCCTGCACGCCCTCGGGCAGCTCAGCTCGGCGCTGGCCGTACGCCTGCTGCACCGGTGGCCGGCCCTGCGCCCGCTGCCCGCGCACAGCACACGGCCCTGGTCCTGAAAGGGAGCGGGCAGCATGGCGATCCAGCGGATGGACAACGTCGGCATCGTCGTCGGGGACCTGGAGGCCGCCGTCGCGTTCTTCGTGGAACTGGGCATGGAGCTGGAGGGCCGGGCCGAGGTCGAGGGCCTCTTCGCCGACCGGTGCACCGGACTCGACGGCGTCCACTGCGACATCGCGATGCTCCGGACTCCGGACGGTCACAGCCGGCTCGAGCTGGCGAAGTACCGCAGCCCCGCGGCGGCCGGCGCCACTCCCCGCAATCCGCCGCACAACATCCTGGGCACGCACCGGGTGATGTTCGCCGTCGACGACATCGAGGACACCCTCGCCCGCCTGCGCCCCCACGGCGCCGAACTCCTCGGCACCGTCGCCCGGTTCGAGGACAGCTACGCGCTCTGCTACCTCCGCGGCCCCGAGGGGATCATCGTCGGACTGGCCGAGCAGCTGCGCTGAGCGGAAGGACGCCGCACGTCACCGGCCCGGGCGGTGCCGGACGCCCGGGGGCGCCCCTTCGGTGACCCCCTCACGAGCGATGTGGAGGCGGCGTGTTGACAGTGTGGGGATGGCGTGCCGGAGGGTCGGTTATGGTTCAGCCGTCAACATGTGAACGAGAGGGGGGCGTCTGTGAACACGCCTAATCAACCGCCACAGCAGTACGGGCAGCAGGCGTACGGGCAGCCGCCGCAACCGCAGTACGGGCAGCAGGGGTACCCCCACCCGCCGCAGCCCTACGCGCCGCAGCCGATCATCATCAACAACAACGTCTCGGCGGCCGCTTCGGCGTCGGCCGCGGCGTTCGCCGGCGGGTACGGCCGCAGGAAACGCCAGTCCTTCTGGGCGCACTTCTGGCTGTTCCTGTTCACCGCGGGCCTGGGCAACATCGCCTACGCCTGGTACGTGAGCGACTGGAACAAGAAGCGCGGCCTGTAGCCCGGCCGCGGGCGGGGCACGGCTTCCCGGAGCGTGCCGTGCCCGGGGTCCGGCCGGTGGGCTCGGGCGGCTCTGGCCGGTGGTGGCGGCAGGGGTGTCTCACGCAATCTCGCCGGGCCGGCGTACCCGGTAGCGCAGGTGGGTGACGTCCCGGGCCTCCAGCCGGCGTACGAGGTCGAGCTCGGTGGGGTGGCCGCCCAGGTGGTCGAAGAGCCGTCGGCCCTCGCCGAGGAGGACCGGGACCAGATGGATCTCCATCTCGTCCAGCTGCCCGGCACGCAGAAGCGCCTGGGCCGCGCCCGCTCCGTGGACCATGACCGGCCGGTCCCCCGCGGCCGCGCGGGCCTGCCGGGCGCAGTCCCGGACGTCGGTGACGAAACGCGCGTGGCCCGGTGGCACGTCCCCCTCGTCGACGTGGTGGGTGAGGACGAGGATCGGCACACCGTCGTGGTGGTCGCCCTGCCAGCGCCCGGCGAGTTCGAAGGTCCGCCGGCCGCAGAGAACCGCGCCGGTCGCCCGTGCCTCGCGGTAGACCTGGCCGCTCGGACCGTCGGACTCCCGGTCGTCGAGCCAGTTGAAGAGCCGCCCGCCGCCGCGTCCGAGTTCCTGGCCCGGCCGGTCCTCGGGCCCGGCGACGAAGCCGTCGAGCGACATCGACATGTACAGCCGGATCGGGGTGTCCATCCCTGGCCTCCCTGTCTCCTCCAGCCGGATCGGTGTGTCATCGGGTAGACCCCGGGCGGCCGGCGGACTCATCGGTGCGCCGGGCCGGGCCGGGGCGGCGGTGGTCTCAGCCGGTGCGTACTTCGGTGTTCTGGCCGGCGTGCAGCAGCCACCTGCCGTCGTCCTGCCTGGTCATGACGTACAGCGGGGTGCCTTCGGTGTCGCCCTGCGCCGAGTGGTGGACCTGGCGGATCTTGACGGCCGCCACGTCGGCCCGCAGGAACTGGATGTGCGCCGCCTCGTAGGTGACCTCTCCGTCCCAGGTCGCGGCGGGCAGCACGGCGCGGGTGAACCCGGCGATGGCGTCGAGGCCGATGAGGACCTTGCCGTGGGCGGTCGTCCACAGGGCGTCGGGGTGGAACAGGGCGAGGAATCCGTCCACGTCCCTGGCGCGCTGAGCGCGCTCGACGGTGGCCACGACCTGTTCGATGGCTCTGATGTCCGCGGGGTCGGTGTTCATACGATCAGCCTGCGACCTCAGGCGGACTTGAGGTCAAGAACCGGTGCGGGAGGCCGGCGGGCGCGGGCCCGCGGCTGTCGGTGGTGCGGGCCATACTCGTGCCGCGGCGCCGCCCGGGCGCCGCGGCACGAGGGGAGCGACATGGCTGAGGTACTGCTCTTCCACCACGCACACGGGCTGACCGCCGGCGTCCTCGGGTTCGCCGACCGGCTGCGGCAGGCCGGACACACCGTCCATACCCCGGACCTGTTCGAGGGGCAGGTGTTCGACAGCCTCCAGGAGGGTGTCGCCCACGTCGAGAAGGCCGGGTTCGGCACGTTCGTCGCGCGCGGGGCCGCCGCCGCCGAGGGGCTGCCCGCTGAGCTCGTCTACGTCGGGTTCTCGCTCGGGGTCCTGCCGGCGCAGAAGCTGGCCCAGACCCGCCCGGGCGCCAAGGGCGCGGTGCTGCTCGAGGCGTGCCTGCCCGTCGCGGAGTTCGGCGGTGCCTGGCCCCGGGGCGTCCCCGTCCAGGTTCACGGCATGGACGGGGACCCGTTCTTCTCCGGTGAGGGGGACGTGGACGCGGCCCGTGCGCTCGTGGGGACGGCCGCGGATGCCGAGCTGTTCCTCTACCGCGGCGACCGGCATCTGTTCACCGACGGCGGCCTGCCGTCGTACGACGCCCACGCGGCGGCGCTGGTCACCCGCCGGGTGCTCGACTTCCTCGGCCGCACCGCACGGCCGGCGGAGGCCGGCTGACGCGTCCTTCGTCAGGCGGCGTGTGCGGGCCGGGGCAGGTCGACCGTCAGGTGGGGGGCGAGGGCGCGCAGGAAGTCGGGGGCGTCGAAGATCTCGCCGGCGGAGGTGACGCCGACGGCCCTGACGCGGCCGGTCAGGACGCGCTCGAGGGCTTCGACGACGAGGGGCGCGGTGACGGCGTAGATGTCCTGGCCGGTGGCGGTGGCCCGGCGCCGGGTGTCGCCGGAGCGGACGACGACGTCGACGAGGAAGGTCTGGCCGGAGCGTCCGCTCCCGTCGGCGGCGGTGGGGGCGGGTGTGTCGGGGGCGGCGACGTCGCGGACGGCCTCGGCGGTCATGTAGGTGGTCACGTCGGGGATGGCCAGGTGCTGGGGGACGGTCACGACGTCCGCCATGGTGAACTCCGCGATCACGGGGCGGCGTCCCACCGGCTCGGGGAAGTCCCAGTGGGCCGTGGGCGCGGCGTCGGTGCGCTGCTCCCACTGTCCGCCGCGGTAGCGCAGGCGGACGTTGCCGCGCCGTTCGCGGGAGACGGCGCCCGAGCGCCGGGTGCCGGCGGTGGGGTGCCAGTCGCTGAGCGCGTAGGCGATGTGGGCCTCGTCGGCCGTGGTCCACTCGCCCATCGCCGCGGTGGCCAGCAGGTCGCCGAGGCCGCCGAAGAAGGCCATGGCCGGGACGATCACGGCCGAGGCGTCCCGGGCCCGCTCGCGGAAGTGGGCGTAGGTGTCGAGGTTGGCCTCGATCTCGGCGGCCACGTCCAGGTAGGGGATGCCGGCGCGCAGGGATGCCTCGATGACGGGGCCGGTGGTCGAGGCGAAGGGGCCGGCGCAGTTGATGACCGCCGCCGTGCCGGCCAGGGCGCGGTCCAGGGAGGCGGGGTCGTCGGCCGACGCGACCCGGGCCCGCAGCCCGTGTGCGTGGGCCAGTTCGTCCAGCGCCCGCCGGTCGCGTCCGCAGAGCACGGGGAGGAATCCGCGCGCGGTGAGTTCCGCGACCACGAACCGTCCGGTGTGACCGTACGCGCCGAACACCGCCACCAGCCGGCCTGGCTTCATGAGACTGCTCCCGTGATCTCGGTCGTCCGCCGCGGCGGTGGTCCGCCGGCGGTCCGACCCCCACATCCTGTGCTGTGGGCGGGTCACCGCACGAGCGTCGGAAACGACGTGCGGCATACACTTTCGGACATGCATCGCGTCGCGCTGGCCGTCACCGACGGCATGCTCCACTACGAACTGTCCGTGGCGCTGGAGGTGTTCGGGTCCGACCTGAGCCATGTCGTGGACCCCTGGTACGAGTTCGTGCTGTGCGGGCCCGGGCCGGTGCGTGTGGGCCGTTTCCTGCTCCAGCCCGACCAGGGGCTCGACGCTCTGGCGCGGGCCGGCACGGTGGTGGTGCCCGGGTGGGCCGACACCGGCCGCGAGCCCCCGGCGGAGCTGGTCGGGGCGGTGCGCGCGGCCCACGCGGCGGGAGCGCGGGTGGCGTCGCTGTGCACGGGTGCCTTCGTCCTGGGCGCCGCCGGCCTGCTCGACGGCAGGCGTGCCACCACGCACTGGGCCCACACCGGGGAGCTGGCCCGGCGGTACCCGGCCGCCACCGTGGATGCGGACGTCCTGTACGTGGACAACGGTGACGTGCTCACCTCGGCGGGCAAGGCCGCCGCCATGGATCTGTGCCTGCACCTGGTGCGTCTGGACCACGGTTCGGCCGGCGCCAACAGGATCGCCCGTCGTCTGGTCACCGCACCGCACCGGGACGGCGGCCAGGCGCAGTTCATCGCCACGCCCGTTCCCGAGCCGGGCGGCAACCACCCCCTCGGTGAGCTCCTCCCCTGGGTTCTGCAGCGCCTCGACCAGCCCCTGACGGTGGAGGATCTGGCCCGGCGGGCGGGGCTGAGTTCACGTCATCTGGCGCGGCATTTCAGGCACCTGACCGGCACCACGCCCCTGCAGTGGCTCCACGCCCAGCGTGTCCGGCGCGCGCAGGAGTTGCTGGAGACGACCGACGCGACCGTCGACACCGTCGCCGAGGCCGCGGGGATGGGTACCGCGACCACGTTGCGCCGCCACTTCCAGCGCACCGTCGGTGTCCCGCCCGACGTCTACCGCCGCACCTTCCGGCCCTGAGGGAAGAGCTGCCGGGGGCAGGAACCGGAAGGGGGCGGGCCGCTCAAGGTGCGGCCCGTGCGTCCCGGTCAGGGACGGCTCGTGCTGCCGTGTGCCTCCTGCGGCGTGCCGGGGGCCAGGCGGGTGGCGTCCAGGGCGGGGTCCAGGCCGGCGGCCAGGGACAGCAGCCGCAGCGGCTGCGGGCCCAGCCCGCACACCGTCGTCGTGCGCTGCGGGCCGCCGGGCGGGGTGGGGTCGAAGAGGAGGTGGAGGCCGGCGACATCCATGAACGTGGCCCCGCCCATGTCCCACAGCAGATCGGTCACCCCTGCCGGGAGTGCGGCGGTGGCTGCCCGCAGCGGGGGCAGGGTGTCGTAGTCGATCACTCCGCGCGGGCTGATGCGGGCGCGGGTGCCGTCGATCGTGGTGGTGATGTCCATGCTGGGCGCGCCCCCTTCCGGGGGTTGGTGAGCCCAACGGCGGAACGTCCCTCGGTGACGGGACGGGCCGACGATGGCGGGATCCGGGTGCCCGGAATGGGGGCGACTCCCGAAAGCCCAAAGGCCGGCGCCCACGGGGTGCCGACCGGTCTCGCGTCCCTCCACCGTCGCACACTCCGACGCGAGGGGCCAGGTGCCCCGGGCCGGTGTTCCTCGGGGGCGCCGGCGGCACCTTCCCGGGGCGGACGGGCCCGCGGCCGGGTCCTTGGGGGCCGGTGGCTCGCGGAGGGCGTCCTGACCTGCCGCTCGGTGCGGGCGGTGGGTGGTCTCCGCCGTCCGGGCGGGAGGGTCCGGGCGGGCCGGTGCGCCGGCGGTTTGTGGAGCAGCCGGGTTCAGTGCTCGTGGGAGTGGTGAAGAAACCCGCGTATCAGGTCGTGTGTTCCATGCGGGTTTCGTGCTGGAGGTGCTGGGGTGGTGCGCCGTGCCGGTGGTCCCCCGGTCCGGGGCCCCGCCGGGCATGCGCCCCCCCTTCCGGTGCGCGGTGGTGTCCGGGTCGAGGGGCGCTGGAGGAGCGGTCGAAAGGCGGGGCGGGGGGCTGCGGGGGCGGGGCATGCTGGCGGGGCCGGTGGCGGCCCTGAAGTTTTCTCCGGGCGCCGGTCACATTTTCTGTTTCCGGGTCGTCAGTGCGGTGAAGGCATCGCGGCCGTTCGCTACCGGCCGCTTATGAAACTGGTGGAGGAACCCATGACTGCTCGTATGCCCAACCCCGCGATCGTCGCCGGTCCCGAGGTCATCCCGGCCCTGCTGGGTGTGGCCGGTGCGGTGAAGAACACCGGGGTGCCGGAGGCCACGATCAACCTGATCTACCTGCGTGCCAGCCAGATCAACGGCTCCAGCTGGAACGTGCACAAGCACGCCGGTGACCTGAAGGCGGCCGGTGAGAGCGACGAGCGGATCCACACCGTCGCGGCCTGGCGCGAGACGCCGTTCTTCACCCCCGAGGAGCGTGCCGCGCTGGCGCTGGCCGAGGCGGCGACGCGGCTGAGCGACCGTGAGGACGCGGTGTCGGACGAGGTGTGGGCCGAGGCCGCCAAGTACTTCAGTGAGCAGCAGCTCGCCGGGATCCTGCTGGCCACGGGTCTGAGCAACCTGTGGCACCGGCTGATCCCCACCACCCGCCAGGCCGCGGGGCCGATCGCCGGCTGACCACCGGCGCGGGTCGGGGCGGGGCGGACGCACACGGCGTCCGCCCCGCCTCGCTGTCGGCTGTCTGCCGGGCTGTTCCTACGGGGTGGCGGGGCGGGCCAGGGAGCGGTCCACCAGGGCCGCGGCCGCGCCGGTGTAGGCGGCCGGGTCCAGGAGGCCGGCCAGTTCCGCGGGGGTGAGCACGCCCTTGAGGGCGGGGTGTTCGCCGAGGACGTCGGCCAGTGGGCGGGCGGTTTCGGCCGCCTGGCGGGAGGCCTGGGTCAGCAGTTGTGCCGCCTCGGTCCGGCCCAGGCGCGGGGTGAGGGCGGCGCTGACGCGTTCGGAGACGATCAGCCCGCCGGTCGCCCGGAGGTTGGCGCGCATCCGGTCGGGGTGGACGACCAGTCCCCGGGCCAGTTCCACGGCCGTCTCGGCGGCGCCGCCGCTCAGGCGCAGCGCCTCGCGCAGGGGCTGCCACTCGGCGTGCCACAGGCCGGCGGAGCGTTCGTCCTCGGCGGGCATGCAGTGGGCCAGGACCGAGGCGAGGGCGGGTACCTGGAGGGCGGCGGAGCGGATGAGGGTGGCCAGGACGGGGTTGCGTTTGTGCGGCATGGCCGAGGAGGCGCCGCGGCCGGCCGGGCCGGGTTCGGCGACCTCGCCGATCTCGGTGCGGGTGAGCACCTGCACGTCGGCGGCGATCTTGCCCAGGGCGCCGGCGGTGTGGGTGAGGGCGGCGCCCAGGTCGGCGACGGGGGTGCGCAGTGCGTGCCAGGGCAGGGCGGGCGCGCGCAGGCCGGTCTCGGCGGCGTAGGCGGCGCCCAGGTCCTCGATCAGGGTGCTCGGGGTGGTGTGGGGGCCGGCGTGCTGGAGGTAGCCGGCGAGGGTGCCGGCCGCGCCGCCCAGGGAGACGGGCAGGCTGCGGGCGGTGCGGGTGAGGCGCTGGGCGGCGTCCAGGACCAGTTCGCGCCAGCCGGCCGCTTTCAGGCCGAAGGTGGTGGGGACGGCGTGCAGGGTCAGGGTGCGGCCGGCCATGGGGGTGTCGCGGTGGCGGGCGGCCAGGCGGGCCAGGTCGTCGGCGACGGTGTGCAGGTCGGCGGCGGTCAGGTGCAGGGCGCGGGAGGCGACGAGCATGGCGGCGGTGTCCAGGACGTCCTGGCTCGTGGAGCCGCGGTGGACGTACTCGGCGGCCTGCGGTGAGCGGGCGGCGACGGCCCGGGTGAGGGCCTTGACGAGGCCGACGACGGGGTTGGCGGTCTCGCGGGAGGCCAGGGCCAGGGCGCGCACGTCGAAGTCGGCGGCCCGGGCGCAGTCGGTGATGGTGCGGGCCGCGGCGGCGGGGACCGTGCCGCAGCGGGCCTGGGCGCGGGCCAGGGCGGCCTCGGCGTCGAGCATCGCCTGGAGCCAGGCGGTGTCGGCGACGGCCGCCTCGGCGCGGGTGCCGGCCCGCACCGGGGAGAGCAGGCCGGTGTCCCCCGGGCAGGCGGTGTCGGCGGCCTCGGGCCGGTCGTGGCTCATGAGGCCTTCCTCGCCGGCGGGGTGGCGGTGGCGGGGGGTGTGAGCGGCGCCGGGGCGGGCGGTGCGGCGGCCGCGGCCGGCCGGGGCAGGGCGAGGGCGGCGGCCGCGATGGCGTCGGAGTCCTCCAGGGTCACCGAGCCGACGCCGGGCCGGATGCCGGCCGCGGTCACCCAGTGGACGGACTCGGTGGGCACGCCGTAGGCGAAGCGCCGGGGGTGGGCGGTGCCGGCGGCGTCGATCAGGTGGTAGGGGCGGGGGGTGACGGCCAGGCCGCCGGTCTCGTAGTCCGCGCCGTCCGCGCCGTCCGCTCCGGGGACGCGGTGGGGGCGGCACTGGCCGGTGTGCAGCAGCTGGTTCATCAGCGGGTCGGCGGTGCGCCGCAGGTCGATCTCGGGCAGCCGGGACTCGATCAGCGTGGTGGCGTGCACGCGTACCCCGGGGATGTCGCCGGTGCCCGTGAAGCGGGGGCCGCCGGGGGCGTCGGGGTCGGCGCGCACGCGCAGGCCGGGCCCGGTGACCTCCAGGACGCCCGCGTCGATGAGGGCGGCCATCTCCTCGATGCGCGAGGCGGGCGGGCCGATGGAGAGGTAGGCGTTGAGCGGGGTGTACCAGCGGTCGAGGTCGTCGCGGTGCGAGGCGGCGTCGAGGCCGGCGTGGTCGACGGCGAGGCGGATCTCGTTGCGCAGGTCGCGCAGGACGTCCAGGGCGGCCTTGCGGGGGCCGCTGACGTTGCCCAGGCGGGCCTGGTGGACGTCGTCGTCGAGGTGGGCGCGCAGCCAGGTGCGGAAGGCGGCCGCATCGGCGAAGGTGCGCTGCCCGTAGGGGCGGGAGACCCAGGACCAGTCCCAGCGCTCGGACGCCCGCACGGCGTGCTCGTCCAGGAGGCGGTCCTGTCCGGCGCCGGGCGGGGTGTGCAGGTACCGGGCGGCGAACGCGGCGACGCGGGCGGCGTCCAGGCCGCGGGCGGTCAGGAGGGTCTCGTAGTAGACGCTCTCGACCTCCCGGGAGATCAGGGGCCACAGGTCGGCGGTGAAGCGGACGGGGCGGGGCCGGCCGTCGGGGGCGCGCAGGGCCTGGGCGTGCTCGGCGGTGAGCAGGCGGGGGAAGTAGCGGCCGTGGGCGCCCTTCTCGTTCTCGCCGCGTGCGTGGTAGGGCACGCCGCGCCGCGAGCCGGCGTACAGGCGGGGTTCGCGGCCCGAGGGCCGGTAGGTGAGCCGGCCGTCGGTGCGGGTGAAGGTGCCGCCGCGGCCGTGGGTGAACAGGGCCATGTAGTCGAAGAAGTTCAGGCCCAGTCCGCGCAGCAGGACCGTCTCGCCGGGGGCGATGCCCTCCAGGTCGGTGTCGGCGGGGTTGGCGGGGGGCAGGTAGGTCAGGCCGTGCCGGTCGGCGAAGGCGGCGAGTTGCCGCTCGGTGGCGGTGGGCCGGGCCGGTACGTGGCCCTGGGCGAGGACGACGGCGGACAGGCCGCTCAGGCGGGTGCCGTCCTCCAGCAGGACGCTCTGGGCGGCGTGGGGGCCGGGGGCGTCCTGGCTCAGGGCGACGGCCCGCGCGGGGTGCACGCGGACGGTGACGTGGGCCGGGGCGTCGGCGGTGACCTGCCGGAACACCCACATCAGGTAGTGGCCGTACAGGGCGCGGGTGGGGTAGTCGTCGGGTCCGAGCGCGCGCGCCTCTTCCCGTGCCGCGGGGTCGGCGGCGAGTTCGGGGCCGGTGCTCAGGGCGCCGGCGCCGACGGCTCTGGCCCACTGGTGGAGGCTGGGTCCTTCCTCCAGGGGGCCTTCGGTCCGGACGCTGGCGTCGGTGAAGACCGTGACCTGGGAGGCCACGGTGTTCATCAGCAGCTGCCGGGACTGGGTGGGCCGCCAGACCCGGCCGGAGCCGGGGGGCGAGGGGTCGGCCACGTGGATGGTCACGCGGTCCCAGCGCGGGTTCTTGCGTTCGTGGGCGCACAGCCGTTCCAGTACGGACAGGCCGCGCGGTCCGGCGCCCACGATGCACAGGCCGGCGTGGGTGCCGCCCGTGAGGGTCCCGGGCCGGGCGGCCGCTGCCCCTGGGCCGGCGGCGTCGGGGTGCGGGAGCGGGAGCGGGAATCCGGCGGGCCGGCCCGGCCCGTCGTCAGGTGAACGGTCCACAGCGCCTCCTTGTCCGCGCCACCGTCGGCCGCCGCGCTCAACCACCGCTCGGTCCCTGCTGGAGGCCGGGGCCGTCCGGCGCGCGGCGGGGGCCGGGCGGTCACATCGGTGCCCTCTCGTGCGTCAAGGTGGTGAGGAACCGATCGGGAGGAGACCTGGCGTGGACGAGCAGGAATGGCTGGCCGAGCAGTTCGAGGGTGCCCGCGGGCATCTGCGGGCGGTCGCGTACCGCATGCTGGGCTCCCTGACCGAGGCGGACGACGCGGTGCAGGAGGCGTGGCTGCGCCTGAACCGGGCCTACGACAGTGACATCCAGAACCTGCGGGGCTGGCTGACCACGGTGGTGGGCCGGGTGTGCCTGGACATGCTGAAGTCGCGGCGGATCCGCCGGGAGGACTCCTTCGACTCGGTTCTCCACGTGCCGGACTACGTCCAGGAGGAGGAGGGCGATCCGGAGCAGCGGGCGCTGCTGGCGGACTCGGTGGGGCTGGCCCTGCTGGTGGTGCTGGAGGCGCTGGATCCGGCGGAGCGGCTGGCGTTCGTGCTGCACGACATGTTCGGGGTCCCCTTCGACGAGATCGCGCCGATCGTGGAGCGCAGCCCGGCGGCGGCCCGGCAGCTGGCCAGCCGCGCGCGGCGCCGGGTGCGGGGCGGGGCCGCGGTGCCGGACCCGGATCTGGCCAAGCGGCGTGAGGTGGTGGAGGCGTTCCTGTCCGCCGCGCGCGGGGGTGACTTCGAGGCGCTGCTGAACGTGCTGGACCCCGGGGTGGTGGCCCGCTCCGACGGCCGGCTGGGGGCGCGGGGGGCCGCGGCGGTTGCGTCGACGGCGGCGGCGTTCGCGCGGATCGCGGAGGTGGCGCAGCTGGCGCTGATCAACGGTTCGCCCGGGGTGATCGCCGCGCAGGCCGGGGAGGGGTTCCGGGCGATGACGTTCGACGTGAGCGAGGGCTGCATCACCGAGATCGACGTCATCACCGACCCGGAGCGGCTGCTGACCCTGGACCTGGCGCTGCTGGAGGGCTGAGGAGGGGCGGCGCTCGGCCGCCGCTGCGGGGACGGGGCCAGCGGCTCTGTCCCCGTTCCTTTTCCCTTTCGTACCGGTTCCCGTCCCCTTTCGTACCGGTTTTGGATCCCGGCCCCAGCCAGATTCGAGCCACCTGCCGTCTAATCGCCCGCGCAGTGGTGCTCTGCCCCGTCCGCAGAGCACGTTCTTCTGGGCGAGGAGGCTCTGGCGTGGCACACGACGAGATGACGGGTGGTGCTTATCCGCCCACGGCGGCGGGACCCGGCGGGCCGGCCGCGGCCCCGGTGCCGGCCGCCTCCGGTGCGCCCACCGAGGTGGCGGGGCGGGCCCGTTCGGCGCGGCTGGACTCCCTGACGGGGCTGCGGTTCGGTGCGGCGCTGCTGGTGTTCTTCAACCACGTCGGCCTGCCCTTCCCCCATCTGCGGCTGCTGGAGTCGGACTCGGCGGCGATGAACCTGTTCGACGTGACCGGCAACGCGGGCGCGCTGGGCGTGACGTTCTTCTTCGTGCTGAGCGGTTTCGTGCTGACGTGGTCGGCGCGCGAGCGGGACACCGCCGGGCGGTTCATGCGCCGCCGGCTGGTGAAGATCTACCCGAACTACGTGATCACCTGGGCGCTGGCGATGGTGCTGTTCGCGTCGGCGTACACCACGACGGGGACGGCCATCGCCAACCTGTTCATGGTGCATGTGTGGGTGCCGGACTTCGACGTGTTCTCCAGCGTGAACCAGCCGAGCTGGTCGCTGGGGTGCGAGGCGTTCTTCTACGCGTGCTTCCCGCTGCTGCACTCCTGGTTCACGCGGATCCGTGCCGAGCACCTGACGTACTGGATCGCGGCGGTGACGGCGGGGATCATCGCCACGCCGTGGGCGGCGTACGTGTTCATCGCGGACAAGCCCTACTTCCCCGGTGCCTCGCTGGGGGCGACGGTCTCCGCCGAGCAGTACTGGTTCGCCTACAACCTGCCGGTGACCCGTGTGCTGGACTTCGCGCTGGGCATGCTGGTCGCGCAGGCGGTGATCCGCGGACGCTGGTTCAACATCGGCATGGTGTGGTCGGGTGTGCTGCTGGCCGGCAGCTACGTGCTCTGCTCGCACGTGCCGTTCCTGTACTCGCAGCGTTCGGTGACCATCATCCCGATCGTGCTGCTGATCGCGGCCGCGGCGACGGCGGACATCCGGGGCACCAAGAGCTGGTTCCGGGGCCGGACGATGCTGTGGCTGGGCGAGATCTCGTTCGCGTTCTACCTGGTCCACTTCATCGTGCTGACCTACCTGCGCAAGGAGCTGGAGGGGACCTTCTCCATCGCCGAGACCACCGGGCTGGTGGCGCTGGGGCTGGCGGTCAGCGTGCTGGCGTCCTGGGCCCTGTACGCGCTGGTGGAGCGGCCGATCACCCGGCGGTTCTCCTCCTCGCGGCGTGCCCGGCGTGCGGCGGCGTCCTGAGGGCGCCCGCCGCCCGCGCGGGGCGGCCCGGCACCCGCGCGGGGGTACCGGGCCGCCGGTGCGTTCACCAGGCCTGGCCGGCCACTTGACGGGTGGTGGCGTTGAGCCGGTTGAAGAAGTTGGCCACGGCGCTCATCATCACGAGCGCGGCCAGGCCCTGCTCGTCGTAGTGGCGGGCGGCCTCCTGCCAGACGGCGTCGGGGACGGGGTCGGTGCGGTCGGCCAGGCGGGTGGAGTGCTCCGCGAGCGCCAGCGCGGCGCGTTCGGCGTCGGTGAAGAACGGCGTCTCCCGCCAGGCCGCGACGGTGGCCAGGCGGTCGTCGCTCTCGCCGGCCTTGCGGGCGCTGCGGGTGGCGGCGTCGACGCAGGCGCTGCAGCCGTTGATCTGGCTGACGCGCAGGTGGACGAGTTCCAGCGTGGACTGGGGGACGCCGCCCTGCCGGGTCGCCTTCATCAGGGCGCCGACGGCCTCCATGGCGCCGGGAAGGACACCGGCGGGGTTGCTCATCCGTGCTTCCATGATCGGACTCTGCTTTCGGTGTGTGCGGACGGGGTGGTGGGCGGGCCGCGGGCGGCCGCGCCGGGGTCAGGCGGGTGCCTCGTCGTGGCGGACGAGGGGCCAGTCGACGCGGACGCGTGCGGCCCGGCCGAGGTAGGTGGTCAGGGTGTTGAGGGCGAGGTGGGCGACGATCTCGGTGATCTGCCCGCCGCTGAGGCCGCCGCGGCGGGCCGCGGCCAGTTCGGTGTCGCTCAGCTGGCCCTGACGGTGTATCAGGGACCGGGTGAGGGCCAGGGCCGCCCCGGTGAGGGGATCCTCGGCCTCGCCGCGGCGGGCGCGGTGGGCCTGGTGGTGGCTGAGTCCGGCCACGCGGGTGCCGGTGTAGGTGTGCCAGGACAGGCCGTAGTCGCAGGCGTTCTCCTGCGCGACCAGCAGCGCGATGCTCTCCTGGACGGCCGCGGGCAGGGTTCCCGCGGCCAGTGCGTGGCGCAGGCCGAGGAATCCCCCCAGTGCCGCGGGGCTGTTGGCCATCGCCTTGGCGAGGTTGGGGGTCAGGCCCAGCGCGTGCTGGACCGCTTGCAGCAGGGCCGCCGCCTCGCCGATGGCGTTCTCCGGCTGGATGAGGGGAAGTCCGCTCACGGTGCGGGCCTCGCTTCCTTGGGGTTGAGCCGCGCGTGGTGCTCCGGCCCGCCCGGCGGCGGGCCCGGGCACTCACCAGGGCAGCGGGCCCTCGTGCTGGAAGAACCGGGCGCTCGGGCCGTCGGCGTCCAGCGTCGCCAGGTGCACGGCGATGCGGGCGCCCTCGGCTGCGGTGATGAAGCCCATGCCGTTGTTGATGTCGGTGGCGCAGTAGCCGGGGTCGCAGGCGTTGACCTTGATCGGGGTGCCCCACAGTTCCTTGGCGTAGGTCACGGTGATCATGTTGAGGGCGGCCTTGGAGGAGTTGTACGGCATGTTGTTCAGCGGCCACAGCGGGCTGTCCTCGACCATGACGCGGGTCATGGAGGCCAGTTCACTGGACTGGTTGACGATGCGGGCGGCCGGCGCGCGGCGCAGCAGCGGCAGCATCGCGTTGGTCACCGTGACGACGCCGAACACGTTGGTCTCGTAGATCCGGCGCAGCGTCTCGGTGGTGGTGGCGCTGGGCAGGCCCAGTGGCGGCGGGACGGTGACGCCGGCGTTGTTGACCAGGATGTCCAGCCGGCCGTACTCCGTCTCGATGAAGCGGGCGGCGTCCCGGACGCTGTCCGGGTCGCTCACGTCGAGCTGCACGTGGGGCTGGGCGAGCTGCTCGCCCGCTTCCTTGCCGCGCTGTTCGTCGCGTGCGCCGATGACGGCGGTGATGCCCCGTTCGCCGAGCTGGCGCACGATCTCGAAACCGATTCCCTTGTTTGCTCCCGTGACGAGAGCGATCTTGTCGGTCATTCCTGCCTCTCCACTTCAGCATCCGGAAGGTGTCCTTCGGGTCTTCTGCCAGCGTGGACGAGCCCGTTCATAGGTAGGCGATCGCTATAGGTGCCGGCGGATGGACATGGCCGGTTTCAGAATGAACATGGCCGGTTTCAGAAAGGGACTGCGGCAGTCATGACGGTGCGTTTTTCGATCCTGGGTCCGGTGGAGGTGTCGGTGGCGGGGCGGCCCCTGCCGGGGACGGCGCCCCGCCACCGGGGGGTGCTGGCCCTGCTGCTGCTGAACGCCCGGACCGTGCTCGGCGCGCAGCAGATCATCGACGCGATGTGGGGGCCGGCCCCGCCGGCGACGGCCCGGGCGCAGATCCACGCGGCCGTCGCGGCCCTGCGGCGGGTCCTGCGCACCGCGGACGCGGACCACCTGCTGCAGACCCGGCCCGGCGGGTACGTGATCGCGCTGGAGGCCGGGCAGCTGGACTGGGAGGAGTTCACCGACCGGCTGCGCGAGGTGGCCGAGACGGACGACCCGGCCCGGTCGGCGGCCCGGATCAGGCAGGCGCTGTCGCTGTGGCGGGGGCGGCCGCTGGCGGACGTGCGGGCCGACTACGCCGACAGCGCGCGGGTGCGTCTGGTGGAGCGGCAGCTGACCGCCCACGAGCAACTGGCCGAACTGGAGCTGTCGCTGGGCCGGCACGAGCAGGTCGCCGACGAGCTGGCCGCGCTGGTGGCCGCGCATCCGCTGCGGGAGCGGCTGGCGGGGCGGCTGATGCTGGCCCTGCACCGCTCGGGCCGCCAGGCCGACGCCCTGGCCGTCGCCCGCGGGCTGCGCCGTGCGCTGAGCGAGCAGCAGGGCCTGGACCCCGGGCGGGTGTTCGTCGCGCTGGAGCGGGCCGTGCTGCACGACGATCCCGCGCTGGCGGCGCCGGCCCCGGACCCGGCGCCGCCGGCCGCACCCGCGCCCGGGGCGGCACCCGGGGCGGCGTCGGCGGTGGCGGCCGGGCGGGCGGGGCGGGCACGGCAGGCGAACTTCCTGCCCTACGACTCGCCGGACTTCTCCGGGCGCGCCGCGGAACTGGCGCAGTTGCTGGACGGGTACGGCGGCCGGGAGGGGGCGGTGACGGTGTCGGTGATCGACGGCATGGCGGGCATCGGCAAGACCGCCCTGGCCGTGCACGCCGGCCACCGGCTCGCCGAGCGCTACCCCGACGGGCGGCTCTTCGTCGACCTCCAGGCGCACACCGCCGGCCGGACGCCCATGGACACGGGCAGTGCCCTGGGGGTGCTGCTGCGCCAGCTCGGGGTGGCGGCCGAGCGCATCCCGGCGTCGGCGGCGGAACGGGCCGGACTGTGGCGGGCGGAGCTGTCGGGCAGGCGGGTGCTGGTGGTACTGGACAACGCGGCCGGCACCGACCAGGTGCGGCCGTTCCTGCCGGGAGCGACCCGCAGTCTGCTGCTGGTCACCAGCCGGCGGCGGCTGACGGGCCTGGACGGGGCGGCGTACCTGTCGCTGGACCCGCTGCCGGCGGCGGACGCCCTGGAGCTGTTCACCCGGATCGTGGGCCGGCGGGTGGACGACGAGCCGCTGGCCGCGCTGGACATCCTGCACCTGTGCGGGTTCCTGCCGCTCGCGGTGCGCATCGCCGCCGCCCGATTACGCCACCGGCCGCGGTGGAGCGCGGCGCACCTGGCCGACCGGCTGCGCGACCAGCGCCACCGGCTGGCGGAACTGTCCACCACCGAACGGGGCGTGGCCGCCGCGTTCGCCATGTCCTACCAGCAGCTGGACGCCGAACAGCGGCGCATGTTCCGGCTGCTGGGGCTGCACCCGGGGCCCGACGCGGGCGGCCGGGCGGCGGCGGCGCTGGCGGGCGTGGCGCCCGAGCGGGCCGAGCGCCTGCTGGAGGACCTGCTGGACGCGCACATGCTGCGCCAGCACGAGGCCGGCCGCTACACCTTCCACGACCTGCTGCGCCGCTACGCGCACACCCTGGCCGAGGAGGAGGAGAGCCCCGCCGCGCGGCGGGCGGCGCTGGACCGGCTCTTCGGGCACTGCGTGGCGGGCGCCTCGCAGGCCGCCGCGCTGCTCTTCCCCCAGAGCGCGGGCCGCAGCGTCCACTCCCCCGCCCTCGCCCCCGACGAGCCGGCACCCGACGCGGCGCCGGTGGTGCTGCGCGACGCGCAGGAGGCGGAGGCGTGGCTGGACGCCGAGCGGCTCTCCCTGGTCGCGGCCGGCGCCTACATGGCCGCCCACGGCTGGCCCGCGCACACCGCCCGGCTGGCCTCGGCCCTGCACCGCTACCTGTACGACCGGGCCTTCCACGCCGACGCGCTGGCCCTGGGCGAGCAGGCGCTGCAGGCCAGTGCGCTCAGCGGCGACCACACCGCGCAGGGCCGGTTCCTGACGGACCTGGCGTGGCTGTACTGGCGCCGGGGCTGCGACGAGCGGGCGGCCCGGCACGCGGCGCGGGCGGTGCGGCTGGCCCGGCGCACCGGTGACCGGCTGGGCGAGGCGCGGGCGCGGGACTGTCTGGGCCATCTGTTCCTGCGCGGTCACAACCAGGAACAGGCCCGGCACTGCTTCATGGCGGCGCTGCGGCTCTTCCGCGCCGTCGGCGACCGGCACGGCGAGGCCCGCGGCCAGGTGGGGCTCGGCCTGGTCCAGGAGCGCCAGGGCTGCTACGAGGCGGCCCGCATCCACCACCACCGGGCGCTGGAGCTGTACCGGGAGCTGGGTGACCTGGGCGGGGAGGCGGTGGCGCTGGTGGGGCTGGGGTCGGTGCACGGGCGGCAGGGGCGTCCCGGGCAGGCGCACGGTCTGGCGCTGCGGGCGCTGCGGGTGCAGCGGGCGCTGGGCAACCGGGGGCACGAGGCGGAGGCGCTGAACGCGCTGGGCGAGGCGGCGCTGGCGCTGGGCGCGCCCCGGCAGGCGGCGCAGCAGCACGAGGCGGCGCTGGCGCTCGCCAGCGAGGTGGGCTTCCGGCCCGAGCAGGCGCGGGCCTTCCAGGGGCTGGCGCGGGCCCATGACGCGCTGGGCCGTCCCGATCTCGCCCGCGGCTACGCCCGGCGGGCGCTGTCGCTGTCGGAGGCCCGCACGGCGGCGGGGGCCGGGCGGGCGCCGTCGGCGGCCGTCGGCGGGGCCGGGTGAGCCTCCCGTCACGGCCCCCGGCCGGGCTCGACCCCTGGTCCAGCGGGCTGCGATGCACTGTGTGCCCGGCCTGAACGGGCCGGCTTTTCCGAGGGAGAGGGACGGCCGCACGATGACGCGACCCGTGGTGGCGGTGACCGCCGACGCGACGACAGTGAACTGGAACATCTGGGGCGACGTGGCGGTCTCGCTGCTGCCGCAGCCGTATCTGGACAAGGTGGCCCGCGCCGGCGGCGCCCCGGTGCTGCTGCCTCCGATCGTGGAGGCGGTCGAGGCGGTGATGGAGCGGGCGGACGCGCTGCTGATGAGCGGCGGCGCGGACATCGATCCGGCGCTGTACGGGGCGGAGCGGGAGAAGTTCACCTTCCCGCCGCACCAGGCGCGGGACGCGGCGGAGCTGGCCGCGCTGGCGGTGGCCGAGCGGCGCGGCATCCCGGTCCTGGCGGTGTGCCGGGGTCTTCAGCTGATCTCCGTCTCGCGGGGCGGCACGCTCGACCAGCACCTGCCCGAGCACTCCCCGGCCGTGCCCGGCCGCTACGAGCCGCGCACCATCCGGGTCAAGCCCGACTCCGTGCTGGGCTCGGCGATGGGGACGTCGCCGACCGTGTACTGCCACCACCACCAGGGCATCGACCGGCTCGGGGCCGGGCTGGTGGCCACCGCCTGGTCGGACGACGGGATCATCGAGGGGGCGGAGGCCGAGGACCCCTCGGCACCGTTCCTGGCGGGTCTGCAGGCGCACGGTGAACTCGGCGAGGACACGGTGCCGTTGTTCGAGGCGTTCGTCGCGGCGGCCAAGGCCGGCCCCCGTAGCTGACCGGCCCCCGGCCGGACGTGAAACGGCTGCTGCCCGCGGCCCCGCGACAGGCGGGGGCCGCGGGCAGCAGCCGTTGTGGCCGGTGGCCGGCCGTCCGGGCGCGGGCGGCCGGCGGGGCGGGCCGGTCCCAGTGAGCCACCGCACCGCACCGGCGGTGCGGGGGATGTGACCGTCGGACGGTGCGGTGGCGGCACCGGATGGGACCCGACCCCTCGTCTGTCTGACGATGCGCGGCCCGCGAGTGTGACAGGAACGGCGAAACCGGTGGGAGAAGCGTGCCCGCCCCGGATCTCAGACGCGGGCCGCGCCGACGGCCTGCGGCCGGCCGGCCGTGTCCGCCGAAGCGCCGAACCAGCGCTCGAGCGCCTGGTCGAGCAGGTCCGTGCCGTCCGGGGCGGCCCAGGCCACGTGCCCGTCGGGGCGCAGCAGCACCGCGGCCGGGCGGTCGGGGCCGGCGGGTTCGGCCCAGTCGGCCTCGACGGTGCGCACCCGCTGTCCGTGGCCGGCGGCGGCCTGGCGCAGGTGGGCGGCGTCGGCGGCCGCGCCGGTCACCAGCAGCACGCCGCGGGCGGGGTGGAGCAGTTCGGCCACCGTGGTGCGGGTGCCGTCCGCGTGCAGCAGTTCGTGGCCGGGGGCCAGGCGCAGGCCCAGCAGCGGGTGGCTGCCGGGGCCCATGTCGTAGCGGATGTCGATGCCGGAGACGATGCCGGCCAGGTGGCGGGCCGCCTCGGGCAGGGCCACCAGTTCGCGCATGACGGCGCGCAGCGGCTCCATCTCGTCGCCGGTGAGGTAGAGGCGGGTCTGGGCGCGGGTGTTGCGCATCAGCTTCTGGCCGACCGGGTGGCGTTCGCTCTCGAAGGTGTCCAGGAGGCCCTCGGGTGCCCAGCCGTTGATGGCGGCGGCCAGCTTCCAGCCGAGGTTGGCGGCGTCCTGGACGCCGACGCTCATGCCCTGCGCGCCGGCCGGCATGTGGATGTGGGTGGCGTCGCCGGCGAGGAAGATCCGGCCGCTGCGGTAGTGCTCGGCCTGGCGGGTGGTGTCGGTGAAGGAGCTGATCCAGCGGACCTCCGCGTGGTGCAGGGACTCGCCGGTCATGCGCTGCCAGGCGTCGGCGATGTCGCCGAACCTCAGGGCGCTCTTGTCCTCCGGCGGGCGCAGGCTCTCGTCGTGGATGACGATCCGGTCCACGCCGTTCTCCAGGTTGAACGCCATCACCATGCCGCCGGGCACCTTCTCCCCGATGGGCCGCTGGCGCACCCCCGCACCGACCAGGTCGGCCATGTACATGCCGCGGGTGGCGCCCCAGCCGGGGAAGTCGATGCCCGCGAGGGTCCGCACGAGGCTGCGGGCGCCGTCGCAGCCGATCAGGTACTGGGCGCTGTCCTCGCCGTGGCCGCCGGGGCCGTCGTACTCGACGACGACGCCGTCGGGGGTCTCCCGGTAGCCGGTCACCTCGTGGCGGCGGTGTACGGGCACGCCCAGTTCCTTCAGCCAGTCCTCGAGGATCTCCTCGGTGCGGAACTGGGGGACGCCGCGGACGCTGAAGTGGTTGTCGTCCAGCTTGCCGAAGTCGATGCGTACGCCGCCGAAGTGGCCCTGGGCCCATTCGACGTCGCCGAAGCGGCGCAGCAGGCCGCGCTGTTCGAACACCTCGGCCGCCCGCCGGGTGAAGCCGACGCCGCGCGACTCCCCGCTGGGGCCGGGCAGCTTGTCGTAGACGGCGACGTCCACTCCGCCCAGCCGCAGTTCACCGGCGAGCATGAGCCCGACCGGGCCGGCGCCGACGACTATCGCGCCCTTTGCCATTTCGTACTCCTCATGCAGATGGATGTGTCCGGCGGGTGCCGTCAGCCGAAGAAGCCGCGCAGGGCCCCGGCGATGACGTCGGGTTCCTCTTCGGGCAGGTAGTGCACGGACTTGGCGGCGCGCACCATGCGCACGTCGGTGGCCTGCCCGGTCAGCTTGCGTTCCAGGTCCTCGTAGGTGAAGTTGCCGCCGATGCCCAGGACGGGCATGGTCAGCGTGGGGTAGCCGGCCAGGTCGGTGATGTCCTGGTGGCAGGCCTGGTACCAGCGGGTGCCGGCCCGCACGGCCTGCGGGCTGTCGTAGCGGTGCGCGAAGATGTCGCGGTCCTGGTCCGTGACCAGGCTCTGGTCGGCCAGGGAGTGGGCGTACAGCCAGTCGATGACGTGCCGCATGCGGCCGCACATCAGCTGTTCGGGCAGCTGCTGGAGCTGGTTGACCGCCCACCACCACAGGGCCGTTCCGGTGCCCGGCCGGTACAGGATCCGCATCTCGTACTCGCTCTGGTCGGGGTGCGGGGTGTCCAGCAGCGCGACCTTGCGGGTGGCCTCGGGGTGGTTGGCGGCGAAGGCGAAGGCGACCATGGAGCCGATGTCGTGCCCGGCGATGTTGACCTGCCGGTGGCCCAGCGTGCGCACCAGGGCGTGCAGGTCGGCGGCCATCGTCTTCTTGTCGTAGCCGCCGTCGGGCTTGTCCGAGCCGCCCATGCCGCGCAGGTCGACGGCGATGACGCGGTAGCGGCGGGCGAGCTGGGGCATGACCTTGCGGTAGGCCCACCAGGTCTGCGGCCAGCCGGGCACCAGCAGCAGGGGCTCGCCGTGTCCGCCGCTGACGTAGTGCAGGCGCACGCCGCCCACGGTCGCGTACCGGCTGGTGAAGCCGCCGGGCAGCGAGCGGGCCAGTTCCCGGTCACTGGGCACGTCGCCGGGGTGCGGGCCGGGGTGGGCGGCGGCGGGGGTGCCGGTGACGGCCAGGGCCGTCGCGCCCGTGCCCAGGGCGAGGATCTTGCGTCGGTTCAGCGTCATCTGCCCATGTCCTCGTGGGTTCGTGGCCTCGGTGGTGAGTGTCAGGGGCGGAAGGCGTCGGCGTGCTGGGCCGCCCACTGGGTGAAGGGGCGGGCCGGGTGGCCGGTGAGCTGCTCGACGTGGTCGGTCAGCGCGACCGGCTCGGTGCTGGCCGCCCACAGCTCCAGCAGGGCGTCGGCGATGTCGTCGGGCATGAAGCCGGGCTTGTTGGCCCGCCACACCTGCGGCTCGATCCGCTCGACGGGGATGTCCCGGCCCGCGGCGGCGGCGATGACGTCCACGTGCTCGGCGAAGGTGAGGGACTGCGGGCCGGTGAGGTGGTAGGACCGGCCGCGCAGCGCGGGGTCGGTGAGGACCGCGCAGGCCGCCTCGGCGATGTCGCGCTCGTTGACCGGGTCGGCGTGGCTGTCGGGGTAGGGCAGGCCCACCGCGCCGCGCGCCTTGAGCGAGAAGGCCCAGGGCAGCGCGTTGGAGGCCAGGGCGCCGCAGTTCAGGGGGGTGGAGGTGAGCGGGGAGGCGGCCAGGGCCTGTTCGACGGCGAGGTGGGGGGCGGCGATGGGGTCGTCGGCGGCACCGGGGCGCAGCACGGCGTCCGCCGACATGATCACGACGTGTTCCACGCCCGCCGCACGAGCCTGCTCGACGAAGGCGTCGACCGCGGCCGGCTCGCAGTACAGGAAGACGGAGTCGACCCCTTCGAGGGCGGGCGCGAAGTCGGCGGGGGTGTCGAGCGCGAGGCGTACGGTCTCGGTGCCGGCCGGCGGTGACAGCTTCTCGGGGTTGCTGGAGGCGGCGCGCACGGCGACGCCCCGCTCGCGCAGGATCTGCACGAGCAGGGAGCCGACCTTGCCTCGGCTGCCGGTGACGAGGACGGTCATGACGGGGGCCTTTCCGGGGTCGGGGGGCGGGAGACGGCCGTGCGGTGCGCCACCGCAGCCGCGGTGGCGGCTGCGGCTGCGGTGGCGGCGACGGCTGCGGTGGCGGCCGCGGTGGCGGTCGCGTCCGGCGGCAGGGGCAGACCGGTGGCGGGCCGGTGGCGCGGCACCGGGGCTGCGGGCCGGGGCCGGCTCACGCGGTGGCGGTGCCGAACCAGCGGGTGAGGGCGTCGTGCAGCTCGCCGCCGTCGGGGTCGGTCCACACGACGTGGCCGTCGGGGCGCACCAGTACCGCCTGGGGCCCGCCGTCCTCGGCCCAGGTGCCGGTGACCACGTCGACGCGGTCGGACCAGCCGGCGGCGGTCTTCTCGGCGGTGGCCGGATCGCCGGTGCTGATGAGCACGCCGCGTGCACCGTGCAGCAGTTCGGCGACGCGGGTGCGCTCGCCGCCGGCGCGGACTAGCTCGGCTTGCGGGGGCAGGCGCAGGCCCAGCAGCGGGTGCTCGCCCGCCCCGACGTCGTAGCGGATGTGCAGGCCGCTGACCTGGCCGGCCAGGTAGCGGGCGGCGTCGGGCAGGCGTACGAGTTCACGCAGGACGGCGCGCAGCGGCTCCCCCTGGGGGCCGCTGAGGTAGAGCAGCGACTGGGCGTGGACGTTGCGCAGCAACTGCTCGCCCAGCGGGTGCCGTTCGCCGTGGTAGGTGTCCAGCAGGCCTTCGGGGGCCCAGCCGTTGATCGTGGCGGCCAGCTTCCAGCCGAGGTTCACGGCGTCCTGGATGCCGACGCTCACGCCCTGCGCGCCCAGCGGGGCGTGGTCGTGGGCGGAGTCGCCGGCCAGCAGGACGCGGCCGCTGCGGTAGCGCTCGGCCAGCCCGGTGGCGTTGGTGAGGGCGGTCATCCAGCGGGTGGTGCCGTGGTGGATGGACTCCCCGGTCAGGCGCTGCCAGGCGTCGGCGACCTCGGCGAAGGTCAGGGTGCCCTCGCCGTGGTGGGGGCGGACGCCGGGCTCGTGGATGACGATCCGGTCGTAGCCGTCGCCCAGGCCCACCGACAGGACCATGCCGCCGCCCTCGATGCGCTCGCCGATGGGCCGCGGGCGGATGTCGGCGCCGGTGACGTCGGCGAGGTACATGCCGCGGGTCGCCGCGTCGCCGGTGAAGGGGATGCCGGCCAGGCGGCGCACGGTGCTGCGGGCGCCGTCGCAGCCGATCAGGTACTGGGCGCTGTCCTGGCCGGGGCCCTGGGGGCCGTCGTAGTGGACCAGGACGCCGTCGTCGCTCTCCTGGAAGCCGGTGACCTCGCGGCCTCGGTGCACGGGCACGCCGAGGCGCTCCACCCAGTCGCCGAGCAGCTGCTCGGTGCGGGACTGGGGCAGGCCCATCACGCCGAAGTGGCTCTCCTCCAGCAGGGTGAAGTCGATGCGGACGCCGCCGTAGTGGCCGTGCTGGCCCCAGCGGAAGTCGCCCAGTTCGGTGAGCAGCCCGCGCTGGTCGAGGACCTCGGCGGTGCGGCTGGTGAAGCCCAGGCCGCGTGATTCCCCGCTGGGGGCGGGCAGTTTGTCGTAGACCACCACGTCCACGCCGCCGAGCCGCAGCTCGCCGGCGAGCATCAGTCCGACCGGCCCGGCGCCGACGACTATCGCGCCCTTTGCCATGACGTACTCCTCACGCAGATCGTTTGGGGACCGCTCCCGTGTGCGCGGCGGCAGCCAGGCACCAGCAAAGACCTCGTCGATCGAGCGGCGCTTCAGGCGGAGTGCAGGGCCTCTCAAAGGGCGGCCTGCCGCCCTGTGCGGGGTCCTGCCGGGCGGGGCGGGGGTGCCGGCAGGGGGCGGCCGCGCCGGGAGACTGCCGGGGCGCCGGTCGGTTCCGCCGGGGGCGCAGGGCGGCTTCGCCGATTGCCACCGGGGCGGGAGGCACCGATGTGGGAGCACGTGCGAGTACCGGGCCGCTTCGTGCGGCGCCGGGGCATCACCGGTGCGGCGAGGGGCGGCCCGCTCCGAGGGCTGCGGGCAGGCTGGGCTGAGCGCGGCGGGAACAGCCAAGCATCTACTGGTGCGGTCGCTCGCCGGGACGGTGCGGGTGTGGTCGCCGGGAGTTCGATCGGCTGAGGGGCCTCGCCAGTGGCGTCTACCACGGCACACGCGCAAAGCAGGCTCCTATTGTCGTGCGCCACTCGTGGGGGTCATCTCGGCCTGAACGTCTGACAACCACCCACCCGCGCAGCACACTTCCCCCACGCCCCAACACCACGGGAGAACCCATGGCCAGCCCTTACATCAATGCGCCCCTCACCCCCCTCCGGCCTCGCATGTACGCCTCCACACTGGCCAAGGTCGTCTGGACCCTCGTCCCCATCGCCACCCTCGGACTCGCCGCCGCTGTCCCCTTCGCCGTGGCCGCCGTCAAGGGCGTCGTGAAGCCGTGGCTGGCCATCACCTACGCAGTCGGTGAGATCCTCATCGTCGCGACCTCGCTCGCCCTCGACCCGCAGGGTGACACCGGCAACCCCGTCGCCGGCTTCCTCCTCATCCTGCTGATCATCACTGCGGCCACGCACACAGCACTCCTCGACAACGAGAAGATCGCCATCGGCAAGTAGGCGACAGCATCGCATCGTTCCGCTGCCGCGCGTGTGACCAGCCCTCCGATTGCGCGCAACCAGTGGGCCGCCGCCTTCCGCTGCAATACACTGCAATCCTTTGGCATCAGCAGGCACTCCCGCACATCCTGAGAGTCCAACCCCGGGTAGCGGAGGCGAGATGACGCTCAGGTTCCTCGGCACAACCAGCGACGACGGTGACTGCCCCACCCTTTACGAGATCCCGGAGACGGACGAGATCCTCGTACAGGGCGACCGCGAGAGCGACCCGGAGCACCTCGTCCAGCTGCGGGACGTCAAGCCGTCCGAGGCGTTCGTCCGCGTCCCCCGCACGCTGCTGACCCGATTCAGCCCTCGCACAGCCGCGCCCGAGCTTCAGCCGTTCGCCTCCATCAGCCACCTCTTCCGCGAGTTCCGGCATACCGCCTGGCGGCTGGAGACCCGCCACGGCTACGCCGCCGACCGCAGCTCCCCCCTCTGGCCGCGCTTCCTCGCCGGCGAGGACGTCGCCGACGAGCCGGCGAACGCGTGGCGGCAGAACGTCCGCGAGCAGGCCGACCAGGGCAAGGTGATCGGTCGCGTCCGCCTGGTCGACGAACCTCTCACCCAGGGGCAGGAGTTCCTCCTTGCCCGCGCTCCGAGCAACGTGGCGGCCGGCGAGGACATCCGCTACCTCCCGCGCGGCAAGGCACACGCCCTGCACCTGCCCGACCACGACTTCTGGCTGTTCGACTCGAAGATCCTCGCGCGGTTCGCGTTCGACGAGGACGACACCACCCTCGGCGTGTACGTCACCGAGGACGCCGCGGAAGTCCTCGGCGCCTGCCAGGTCAGGGATGCTGCCCGGCATCACGCAGTGGCTGCCGCGGACTACGCGGAACGGGTAGCTTCCAGCGTGTGACCACGGACTTTCAGACCGCCCGCGAGGCCCTCGGTACCCGACTGCGTGAGCTGCGCGTCGAGGCCGGTCTGGACGGCAAAGGCCTGGCCGAGCGCCTCGCTTGGCAGCGCTCGAAGGTGTCCCGCCTGCAGAACGGCAAGCAGACCCCCACCCGGGAAGACCTCACCGCGTGGGCTCACGGCGTCGCCAGGCCCGACGTCGAGCCCGAGCTGCACGGCCTGCTGTCCGCACTGGACATGAAACAACGCCACCGCTCCTGGCGCCGGCAGTTGGCCGGTGGGCACCGCGGGCGGCAGGAGATCGCAGTCCGGCAGACCGACGCCACCCACCAGATCCGCGGCCTTGAGGTGTCCCGGGTGCCGGGCCTGTTCCAGACACCCGAGTACGCACGGGTCATCTTCGAGGCGAACGCCGAGTTCCGGGGCATCCCCCCGACCACGGAGGCCGCAGTCGAAACGCGGATGCGCAGGCAAGAGGCCTTGTACGACCCGGAGAAGACGTTCCGCTTCCTGGTGTGTGAAGCCGCCCTGTACCACCGCGCCTGCCCCGCGGACGTCATGGCCGAGCAGCTCGACCGTCTCTACAACCTCGTCGGCCGGCGCCGCATCGAACTGGGCATCCTCCCGTTCGGGGCCGAACTGCGCCGCACCGCCCCTCACGCCTTCTGGATCTACGACCGGCGCCTCGTCATCGTCGAGACGATCAGCGAGGAACTCTGGCTGACCGGGGACGACGACCTCGCCCTGTACGAAAGAGCGTGGGACTGGCTCGCAGAGTCCGCCGCCCACGGCGCGCCTGCCCGCCACCTGATCGGCCGGGCCAGGGCCGCGCTGACCGCGCTGGAGGCGACCTAGGCAATCCACCGCATCAGGCAGACCAGCGCGAACAATCACACGCAATCCGCGCCCGGCCGTGCGATGGCAGACCCTACAGTCCGCGCATGCCCTGTCCGACTTCCCTTGCCGAGCGGTATGAGGCGGCCGACACCTGGCTCGCCAGCTGCTCCGACCACCCTCACCTCGTGCGCGCCCTGTGGGACCGCGACGCCCTGGCACCCATCGACTCCGGCGCCCACTGGCTGGTCGCGGAGGCCCGGCTCAGCAACGGCATGCCCGCCGCCGCTCGGATCCGCCAGGAAGACCGCGGTCCCGTCCTCGCCGACCCAGAGGCCGACCGCACCTGGTGGCTGGTGCCGCCCACAGCCACCGAGGAACTCGCCGGCGTGCGGCAGGTGACCGTTCAGCCGGCGGGGTGGCCACTGCGCTGTCCGCCATGCCGGGGGTCGGTGGCTGGCCGGTGGTGGCTGTGGCGCCCCCACGGCACGGGGAGACTCACCGATCCGGCTGTCCTCGCCGCGGCATTCGGCCCGGGCGGCTCGTACCGGCACACCCGGGAGACGGTCGTATGAAGACGAGGGCAATGGAGCCCGCGCCCCTTGTGGACCTGCCGCTCACCCAGCCCGCACCGTCGGCCACCTGCGGTGTCTGCCAGGCCCTGGCCCGGCAGCGGGCCGCGGCCAGGGAGTCCGGGAACTGGTCCCGCGTCTCGGACTGCAACGTCGAAATCCGCAACCACCCGCACCAGCCGGGGCGGCCGTGAGCGCCGGATGGCAGGGCGGGCGGTGACGCCGTACGGAGTGGCGGTGTCGGGGCGTGGAACGGCCCCGCCGGTTCGGGGGATGGCCGGCGGGGCCGTGTCTGTGGGCCGGTGCGGCCCGGGGGCGGGTTACTTGTCGGCGTCGGCCTTCACCAGGGCGGGGCCCTCGCCGGTCTCGGCGGCCGGGGTGGAGCTCATGGACTGCTTGCCCCGCGGCATCATGAAGGTGACCACCAGCAGCGCGACCGTGCCGAGCAGGGCGCCCGAGATGAACGCGTCGTGGTTGGCGGCCTCGTGGACCTTGGTGACCAGGTCGGGGTCGCCGCCGGTCGCGGCCATCTCGGAGCTCATGCCGCTGTAGGCGATGGTCGCCACGACGGCCAGGCCGAGCGCGCCGCCGGCTTCCTGGCTGGTGTTGATCAGACCGGCGCCGACGCCGGCGTCCTCGTCGGTGACTCCGACGAACGCGGCGATCTGCAGGGTCACGAAGACCATGCCGCAGCCGAGGCCGAGCAGGATGAAGGGGGCCAGCAGGTCGACCGCGTAGCTGCCGTCGGCCGGGGCCCGCCACATCAGCAGCAGACCGGCGACGGTGAGCGTGAGGCCCAGCATCACGACCGGGCGGGCCGCCATCTTGGTGACCAGGCCGGAGGCGATGCCGGCGCCGGCCGCGACGGAGAACGCGAGCGGCACGTAGGCGAAGCCCGCCTTGAGGGGCGAGTAGCCGAACGCCTGCTGCATGAAGAGGCTGGCGAAGAAGAACAGCGAGCCGAAGGTGCCGAAGACCAGGACGGCGGAGATGTTGGCGACGCGCATGGTCTTCAGGCGGAAGATGCGCAGCGGCATCATCGGGGAGGCGACCTTGGCCTCGATGACGACGAAGGCCGTCAGCAGGGCCGCGACGCCGGCCAGCGAGCCGATGGTGCGGAAGGTGTCCCAGCCGACGGTGGTGGCCTCACCCAGGGTGAAGATCAGCAGCAGCAGGCCGGCGGTGAGGGTGACCGCGCCCAGGGTGTCGAACTTGCCGCGGGTCTCGGCCTTGCTCTCGGGCAGGATGCGCGGCGCCAGCGCGGCGGCGGCCAGGCCGATCGGCACGTTGATCCAGAAGATCCACTCCCAGCCCCAGGTGTCGGCGAGGACGCCGCCGAGGATCACGCCGACGATGGACGCGATGCCGGACAGGGAGCCCCACACACCCAGTGCCTTGTTGCGCTCGGGGCCCTCGGCGAAGGTGTTGGTGAGGATCGCCAGGGCGGCGGGGGTGATCAGTGCCGCACCGAAGCCCTGGACGGCGCGCGAGACGATGAGCATCGTGCCGCTGTCGGCGAGGCCGGAGGTGAGCGAGGCCAGGGCGAAGATGAGGAAGCCGACCTGGATGAGCCGGCGGCGGCCGAAGGTGTCCGCCAGGCGTCCGCCCAGCAGCAGGAAGCCGCCCAGGACGGTCGCGTAGGCCGTGACGATGTAGTTCAGGCTGACCTCGGACATGCCGAGGCCTTCCTGGATGGAGGGCAGGGCGAGGTTCACGATCGACACGTCGGTGAAGACCATGAACTGGCCCATGCAGACGAATGCCAGGATCAGCCCGGGGCTGAGGCCCGCCCCTGGTGCTGACCGGGCCGTGGTGGCGTCGGAGGCAGCCATCGATTAACTCCTCAAGAAGGTGCAGGATCGGGTCATCGAACGCGGTTCCACCCGCCAGAGCGGTGCTGGTGGGAGCCGCTGGGACAGCCGCCGGAGAAGGTCCCGGCGGCCGGAGTGGGCGTCCGTCGGTGCTTTGACGAACGGGGACCGGTGGATGTGACCGGTCAGGCGGAAATTCCTGCGGGCCCACCCCGCAGTCCCTGTGCGCTGTCCTCGTAGCGGCTGGTCATCTGGGGTCGGGCGGCACGCAGCTGCGGCGGGAAGTTCTCGATGAGCAGGTCCCGGCCGCGGGCCGGCTCGGGGTCGTCGAGCAGCCCGAACAGGAAGTGCACGCCGAAACGGGGCGAACCCTGGATGAACGCCTCGCGCAGCCGGTCGATGTCGTCCTCGGGAACCTGCGGGAACAGGTCCTCCACCACGGCCTCCTCGGCGCTCAGGTGGGTGTCGAGGACCTCGTGGACCTGCCGGGCGGCCTCGGCGCCCGCGCGGGCGCCGTCCGTCCCGGCGCTGTCCCACCCGGCCGCGCCGGCCGCCGCGAGGTCGTCGAGGGCCCGCTCCAGGGCGTTCAGCCGCCCGTCGAGGACCACGTGGTCGTCCGAGAGCTCCTTGAGCTGTGCGTGGGCTTCGGGGTACAGCCCCTGGAGCACGGGCCAGAACAGGTCGTCCTCCGCCTTGTGGTGGGCGTGGGTGAAGGCGAGCAGCCACCTGCCGGCGTCGGCCAGGGTCGCGGTGTCGACGCGGTGGCCGTCGGCGAGGCGCTCGTAGGCGTCCACGACCAGGCGGGTGCCGCGTCGCAGCACCGCGTGGATCGCGACGAACTCCTCGTACATGCGGGCGCCCGGGCTCTGCACCGGATCGCTCATGGAAACTCCCGTTTCGCAGGGGCAGGCCATGGCCGGCACGGAATTCCGGTTCGGTTCCGTGGGCCGCGGCCAGTACACCGGAACGTGGACGAAGTGGCCTTGAGGAACGCTGGAGGGCGCCGGAGGGCGGCTTTGCCGGCGTCGTCAGCGGCTGCCGTCCGGTTGCGGGCGGGCGGGCCGTGCGGGGTCCGGTGCCGCCCGGCGCAGGGCGACCTCGCGCACCAGCAGTGCGGCGGCGCACACGGCGGCGGCGGCGACCGCGCTGACCGCGAACGCGGTGTGGGTACCGGCGGCGGTGGCGTGGCGGTAGGCCTCGTACAGGGCGGGTTCGAGGCGCTGGAGGCTGGCCGCGTCCAGCTGGGCGTTGTCCAGGGCGGGGCGGCCGGGGGCGCGCTCGGCCATCACCCGCTGCACCTCGCGGTTGAACAGGGTGCCCATGAGCGCCACGCCCAGGCAGCTGCCCAGGGTGCGGAAGAGGGTGATCGCCGCGGACGCGGCGCCCAGGTCTCGGTTGTCGACGCTGTTCTGGGCGACGACGGTGACGATCTGGGTGAGGAAGCCCAGGCCGGCGCCGAGCACCGCCATGTACAGGGCGGCGGTGGGCCGGGAGGTGGTGGTGTCCATGCGCGACAGCAGCCAGGTGCCGGCGGTCAGCAGGGCGCCGCCGGCCACCGGGAACATCTTGTAGCGGCCGCTGACGGTGGCGGTGCGGCCGGCCGCCAGCGAGGTGGCGATCATCGCGGCCAGCATCGGCAGGAGCAGCAGTCCGGAGTTGGTCGCCGAGGCGCCCTGGACGGCCTGCTGGTACAGCGGCAGGTAGAGCAGGGCGCCGAAGAGCACGAAGCCGGTCAGGAAGCCGATGACGGACATCAGGGTGAAGTTGCGGACGCGGAACATGTGCGGCGGCATGATCGGGTGCTCGGTGTGGCGCTGGCGGCGCACGAAGGCCCACAGGGCGGCGCCGGCGGTGGCGGCGAGGGCGAGGGTGGGAGCGGAGGTCCAGGCGTGGCGGGTGCCGCCCCAGGTGGTGAGGAGGACGGCCGCGGTGATGCCGGTCATCAGCAGGGCGGCGCCCGCGTGGTCCACGCGGGCGGTGGAGCGGCGCTCGGGCAGCCGCAGCAGCAGCCAGATCATGGTCAGGGCGAGCAGGCCCAGGGGCAGGTTGAGGTAGAAGGCCCAGCGCCAGCCGGCGTGGTCGGTGACGGCGCCGCCGGCCAGGGGGCCGCCGATCATCGCGATGGCCATGGCGGCGGAGATCATGCCCTGGTAGCGGCCGCGTTCGCGGGGCGGGACGAGTTCGGCCACGGTCGCCATGACGCCGGCCACCAGGCCGCCGGCGCCCAGTCCCTGCAGGGCGCGGAAGCCGATGAGCTGGCCCATGCTCTGGGCGGCGCCGCACAGGGCGGAGCCGATGAGGAAGAGGGTGATCGCGGTGAGCAGGGTGCCCTTGCGGCCGCGGGTGTCGCCCAGGCGGCCCCACAGGGGGGTGGAGGCGGCGGTGGCCAGGGTGTAGGCGGTGACCACCCAGGAGACGTGTTCGAGGCCGCCGAGTTCGGCGGTGACGGTGGGCACGGCGGTGGCGACGATCATGTTGTCGAGCTGGGAGAGCATCATCGCGAGCATCAGCGGGACGAGCAGGACGCGCACCGGGCGGGGGTGCGGCAGGCGGCGGGCGGCCGCGGCGGGTGTCTCGTCGAAGGTGGTCACCGTGTCCCCCGGCCGGGGCAGGGGTGGGCGGGCGCGGTGGTTATCCGGCGCCCAGTTTGAAGCCGACGCCGCGGACGGTGACGATCCAGCCGCTGGCGCCGAGTTTGCCGCGCAGGCTGCTGACGTGGGTGTCGACGGTGCGCTGGGACCAGGAGTCGCCCCAGACCTGTTTGAGGAGCTGTTTGCGCGGGATGACGGTGTCGGGGTGCGAGGCGAGCAGACACAGCAGATCGAACTCCTTGCGGGTCAGCGGTATCCCGCTGCCGTCCACGGTGACCTCGCGGGAGTTGACGTCGATGTGCAGGCGTCCGCGGCGGATGTGCCGGCGGGCGGCCGGCTGCCAGTGGGCGCGGCGCATGACGGCCTCGATGCGGGCCATCAGTTCGCGCAGCCCGTAGGGCTTGGTCACGTAGTCGTCGGCGCCGGCCTGGAGGCCGAGGACGCAGTCCAGTTCGGACTGGCGGGCGGTGACGATGACGACGGGCACCCGGCTGACGGCGCGGATGGCGCGGCACACCTCCAGGCCGTCCAGGTCGGGCAGTTCGAGGGCCAGCAGGACCAGGTCGGCGTCCGTGTGGGCTTGCAGGGCCTGGCCGCCGCACTGCACGGCGTGGGGTTCGTGGCCGTAGCGGCGCAGCTGGGTCACCAGGGAGTCGGCGGGGTCGACGTCGGCGTCCACGACGAGGATGCGGCGGCCGCCGGGGGCCGGGGCGGGGGGTGGCGCGCCGTCCTGGGCCGGCCGGATCAGCTGCGCCGCGGGTGTCCGCAGGTCCGGCAGCGTCGGTAGCGACATCTGGCTCATGCCTCCCCCAAAGGTCATGCACGTCCGTGGGCCGGGGTGCAAGGGACCGGCCCTCCGGGGAGGTCCGGTCCCTGTCGTACACCCCACCTGGACGCTACAAACCGGTGGTCGAGCCCCGGTACAGGCCGGGGCCGAAAGGCGTGGAGGGGCGGGCGGGCGGCCGGAGTGCCGTCACGGGTTGAGGACCCAGGCGGAGTTGTGGCGGGTGAAGCCGATGTGGGGGTAGTAGTCGGCGGCGGCGGGCGCCGACAGCAGCACGATCTTGGCTGTGGGGGCTTCCTTGCGGGTGGCGTCGATCAGGGCGCGGCCGATGCCGGAGCGCTGGAGGCGGCCGGTGACGGCGATGTCGGACAGGTAGGTGACGTAGGAGAAGTCGGAGACGCTGCGGGCGATGCCCAGCAGGGTGCCGTCGGTGTCGCGGGCGACCAGGACGAGGTTGGCGCCGGCGAGCATGGCGGCCATGCGGTCGCGGTCCTCGACGGGCCGGCGCTCCCCCAGGCCGGACGAGCGGTAGAGGGCGAGCACCTCGTCCAGGTCCAGGTCCTTGCCTTCGGTCCGCTCAGTCGTCCAGTTCACGGAGGGTCTCCAATCGGGTGCGGATCACGTCGTGCCGGGTGAGGAAGCGCTCGGGTTCGAGGCTTCCGGGGTCGATGCCCTGGCGGGCCAGGCCGGCGGTGAAGTGCTCGCCGGTGGTGAGGGTGTGGGTGGCGGCGGCCTGCACCGAACGGTAGGCGTGTTCGCGTTCCACGCCGCGGGTGAGCAGGTCGGCCAGGACCCGGGAGCTGTGGACGAGGCCGTCGGTGGTGTCGATGTGGGCGCGCATCCGGTCGCCGTGCACGGTGAGGGAGTCGACGAGGTCGGTGGCCGCGACCGTCTGGAAGTGTCCCACGGACAGGCTGTCGGGCAGGATGACGCGTTCCACGGACTGGTGGGCGAGGTCGCGTTCGTGCCACAGGGCGACGTTCTCCAGGGCGGTGTCGGCGTAGCCGCGCAGCAGCCGGGCCAGTCCGCACAGCCGTTCGCTGGTGGTGGGGTTGCGTTTGTGGGGCATGGCGCTGGAGCCCTGGTAGGCGCCGGTGCGGTGTTCTTCGACCTCGCGGACCTCGGTGCGTTGCAGCAGGCGCAGCTCGAGGGCGATCTGTTCGATGCAGGCGCCGAGCGCGGCGACGGCCTGCATGAGCTGGGCGTGCCGGTCGCGGGCGACGACCTGGCTGGGTACGGGTTCCACGCCCAGGCCCAGGCTGTCGCAGACGTGGCGTTCGACGGCGGGGTCGATGAGGGCGTAGGTGCCCACGGAGCCGGAGACGGTGCCGACGGCGACGGCTTCGCGGGCGGCGGTGAGCCGGGCCAGGGAGCGGTGGACGGCGAAGGCGTGGACGCCGAGTTTGTGGCCGAAGGTGGTGGGTTCGGCGTGGACGCCGTGGGTGCGGCCGACCATGGCGGTGTCCCAGTGTTCCAGGGCCCGGGTGACCAGGGTGGTGCGCAGGCGGCGGGCGGCGGCCAGCAGCAGGTCGGTGGCGCGGGCCAGGGTGTGGCCCAGGGCGGTGTCGACGAGGTCGTAGCTGGTCATGCCGTGGTGGACCCAGCGGGCGGAGTCCTCGGGGATGTCCTCGCAGTAGGCGGCGAGGAAGGACAGGACCTCGTGGTCGCGTTCCTTCTCGATCTCGGCGACGCGTGCGGCCAGCGGTACCCGGGCGCGGCGCATGTCCTCAACGGCCTGCTCGGGCACCAGGCCCAGGCGGGCCTGGGCCTGGGAGGCGAGGATCTCGACCTTGACCCAGGTCGCGTAGCGGGACTGGTCCGCGAAGAGGTCGGCCATCTCGGGCAGCGTGTAGCGAGGGATCATCGGGTGGCCTTCGTCGAGTCAGGGGTGGACGGGAGCCGGGCGGGTGCCGGGCGCCGGGTGCCGGCGGCCGGGGGGTCAGTAGGCGCCGAAGTACTCACGCTGTTCCCAGTCGGTGACCTGGCCCGGGCCGGGGGTGTGGGTGTCGCTCCAGGCGGTGAAGCGGCTCAGTTCGCTCTCCTTGAGCTTGGTCATGCAGGCGGCCAGGGGTGCTCCCAGGACCTGGCCGGCGCGGCCGGTGCGGAAGGCGTCCAGGGCCTCGGCCAGGGACTGGGGCACGGTCTGCGGCTGGGCCGGGCCGTCCAGGCCGCCCTGGCCGCCCTGGCCGCTCTGGCCGCCGGGGGCGGCGGGCGTGTGGGGGGCGGCGGGCTGGGCCTGCATGCCTTCGAGGCCGGCGAAGAGCTGGGCGGCGATGTTCAGGTAGGGGTTGGCGCAGGGTTCGCCGATGCGGTTCTCGATGTGGGCGCCGGCGCCGCTGCCCACCACGCGCAGCATGGCGGTGCGGTCCTCGAAGCTCCAGCCCAGGCGGGTGGGGGCCAGGGCGTGTTCGGCGGCCAGGCGCCGGTAGCCGTTGACGGTGGGCACGGACAGCAGGAACAGTTCGCGTGCCCAGCTCAGCAGCCCTTCGGCGTAGGACTTCCCGCTGGGTGACAGGCCGCCGGACAGGCCTTCGGCGCTGAAGACGTTGCGGCCGGTGGTGGTGTCCACGACCGACTGGTTCAGGTGCCAGCCGCTGGGGTCGGCGGCGTCCAGCAGGGGCTGGGACATGAAGGAGGCGTGGTGGCCGCGGCGGGCGCAGTACCGCTTGGTGACGGTGCGGAACAGCAACATCGCGTCGGCGGTGTCCAGGGCGGACATGGGGCTGAAGGTGGTCTCGACCTGGCCGGGGCCCGACTCGTGCTCCATCGACCGCAGCGGCAGCCCGAGCTTTTGCAGGTACAGGCCGAGCGGGCCGGTGATGGGGGCGACTGTGTCGTAGGCGGCGTCGAGGTTGAACTGGTAGCCGGCGTTGACCGCGGCCACGCGCGGGGCCCGGCCCTGGAGTCCGAAGCCGTTGCCCTGGTTGCCGGGCTCGTCGTCCAGGCGGCGGGTGAGGTACCACTCGACCTCCAGGCCCAGGACGGGCTGGAGGTCCAGTGCGGTGTAGCGCTCGAGGACGCGGCGCAGCACGGCCCGGGAGGACAGCGGGTGGGGGGTGCCGTCGCGCAGGTACTCGTCGCCCAGCACCCAGGCGGTGCGCGGGCCGCGGCCGGGCAGCACCTGGAAGGTGACGGGGTCGGGCACGAGGACGAAGTTGCCGGCGCCGGAGATCTCGTCGACGCCGATGCCGTGCTCGCCGAGGAAGTCGACAGCGACGGCGTGTCCGGTGTCGAACAGGAACGGGCCGGGGCTGAAGTTCATGCCGTTGCGCAGCACGGTGCGGAAGGCGTCGGTGGTGAGGGTCTTGGAGCGGGCCAGACCGTGCGGGTCGCCGAAGACGAGGCGGACGAAGTCGACGTCGTCCAGGGTGGCTTCGACCTGTTCGGCGGCGGCGAGGCGCTCCTCGTCCCACAGTTGGTGGTCGGTGACGAAGGACGGGCGCCCGACGCTGCCGTCGCTGACGGGCGTGGACCATGACCGGGCATACATGGTTCAGGACGTCCTTTCGCCGGTGGAGGCGGTGATGGCGGTGGAGGCGGTGACGCCGGTGGAGGCGGTGACGCCGGTGGAGGCGGTGACGCCGGTGGAGGCGGTGACACCGGTGGAGGCGGTGGCGGTGGGAACGAGGTGGGCTGTGGGCGGCTGCGGAAGCGGTGCGAGCATCGCCTCCAGGCGGCGGGCCACGGTCAGCACGAGGTCGTCGGCGCCGACCGGGCCGACGAGTTGCACCCCGGCCGGCAGTCCGGCCGAGGTGAGCCCCGCGGGCAGGGACGCGGCGGGCTGGCCGGTCATGTTGTACGGGTAGGAGGCGGGCGCCCACGCCAGCCACAGCAGGTCGCGGGCGTCGGCGGCCCAGTGGGGGCCGATGGCGCCGGCGTCGAACGGTTCGACGGGCACGGTGGCCATGGCGAGCAGGTCGTAGTTGTCCATGACCGAGCGCAGGGTGGCGCGCAGGTTCTGGCGGATCTCCTCGGCCTGGATCACGGCGACGCCGCTGAGGGTGCGTCCGTGGCGCACGACGTGCAGGCGGCCGGGGTCGATGAGGGCCTCGTCCTGGGGGCGGGTGCCGGCCGCCTCGTTGGCGGCGAGGATGTCGACGACGGCCGGGTAGAGGTTGTTGCAGCGCACCTCGACCTCGTCGACGTGGTGGCCCTCCTCCAGGAGCACTTCGCGGGCGGTGTCGGTGACGCGGCGGATCTCCGGGTCGGTGCCCTCGTACTCGATCCAGCCGATGCGCAGGGAGCGCATGTCGCGCGGGGAGTCCAGCGAGCCGAGCCCGGAGTCGGGGTCGGTGGGGTGGGGGCCGGCGATGACCTGGCCCAGCAGCGCGGCGTCGGCGACGGAGCCGGCCAGGGGGCCCTGGTGGGCGAGGCGGTCGGCGCCGTTGGGGTAGTAGGGCACGCGGCCGTAGGAGGGTTTGTAGCCGACGACGCCGCAGAACGCGGCGGGGATGCGGATCGATCCGGAGCCGTCGGTGCCCAGCGCGCCCTCGCACAGGCCTGCGGCGACGGCGGCGGCGGCCCCGCCGCTGGAGCCGCCGGCGGTCAGCCGCGGGTCGTAGGGGTTGCGGGTGGGCGGGGCGACGCGGCCCACGGTGGAGGCGCTCCAGCCGAACTCGGAGGTGCTGGTCTTGCCGACGACGATCGCGCCGGCCGCGCGCAGCCTCGCCACGGCCGGGGCGTCCTGCGCGGGCCGGGTGTTGGGCAGCAGGGAGCCTCGCGTGGTGGGCAGGTCGCGGGTCTGCAGCAGGTCCTTGACGGAGACCGTCACCCCCAGCAGCGGCATGTCCCACCAGGCCTCGCGGCCGCGTTCGCGGATCAGGGCGTCCGCGTGCTCGGCGGCCCTGAGCGCCTCCTCGCCGGCGACGGCCACGTACGCGTCCAGGTGGTCGCGTTCGCGGACGGCCGTCAGCACGTCCTGGACGTGTTCGACGGCGGTGAGCTCCCGGCGGGACAGCAGTTCCTTGGTCCGGCGGATGCCGCGGGCGGTCATCGCTCACTCCTTCTGCTCCTGTGCTGCCGCGGGGCATTCAGGGGCGCTGCGGACGGTGCTCGTCGAGGAGGGGGCCGGTGCCCGGCGGGGCGGGGGAAGGACCCGCCGGGCGGCCCGTGGGGCGCGGCCGTTTCAGGACGCGCGGCTGGCGGGGGTGTCCTGGCCGGTGACGGCCGACCAGTGCCACGGGGAGTCGAACACGGTGATCTCCGGTCCCGCTCCGGCCGCGGCCAGTTCCGCGGCCAGGCCCGTGGCCCGGCCGGTGAACGCCGACACCCGGTGCGCGGCGAGCAGGTCCTGCTCGTCGAAGGGGTCGCCGTCGCAGCGCAGCAGCCGCAGGTCGACGAAGCCGTTGAAGCGCCGCCCGTCGACCACGACGGACTGCGGGGAGCGGATGGAGAACCGCACGTGGTTGTTGACGTGCCCGTGGTGGTGCTGGTCGGAGTAGAAGGCGACGTCCGGGATGGTGGGCGGCACGAAGTGGTCGCGGTCGACGACCTCGGGGCCCTTGGGCAGGTTCCCGGCGATGAAGTGCCAGGAGTTGTACTGCATGCGCGAGGACATCGCCCAGGCGGCGTCGGCCAGGGCGGCGGTGGAGCCGCCGAAGTGCCGGGCGGCGGAGGGGTGGGGCACCACGCAGCAGAAGAAGCGGGTGATCTCCCAGTCGCAGATCTCCGCCCACCGCTCCTCGCGCAGCGCGCTGATGAGGTCGGGCAGGGACCGCATGCCCCGGCTCATCGCGAAGTCGGCGTCGAAGGCGTCGGTGGCGGCGGCCGCCGACTCGAACACCAGGGACTCCAGGCCGGTGGGGAAGCCGCCGTGCGGGGCGCTGAGCCAGGCGGGGTCGTCGGCCAGGGCCCGGCCCAGGTCCTGAAGGGTGTCACCGGCCAGCGGCAGCCGGGCGGTCAGCCGGGCCACCACCGCTTCCTCACGGGAGCGGGCGCCGTCGGCGTAGGGCCGCGCCACCTTCTCGATCTTGTGCATGAGGGCGCCGTGGATCTCGCGGTAGAGCTGCGCACTGCCGGCGACCTCCCCGCGGTGGGCGGCCAGGGCCCGGGCCAGCTCGTCGAGGTCGGCGACCTGGGCGGTGGGGGCGGGCGGCACCTGCTCGCGGCCCAGCGCGGCGTTGTAGCCGACCCGGATGCGTTCCAGCATGTGGGCGAGGTGGTCGACGGTGAGCTGGGTGCCGTTGGCCTCCTCGACGCGGCCGGGGCCGGCCGAGCGCACGAGCAGGGTCAGCCCGACCAGCAGCTGCACGTCGTGGTCGGACCACAGGGCCAGCGGCAGGCCCTGGAGGCTGCTGAGGGAGCAGTCGGGGTGGCCCGGCCACAGTGTCTTGCCGGTGAGGGTGTTGTGGTCGCGGAAGTTCGTGTACTGCCGGCCCTGCTGGTAGAGGACGAACGGCGCGGTGCGCAGCGCCGCCTCCTTGGCCTGCTCCAGCAGCGTCTCGCGGCCCTGCTCGCCCTGTGCCTCCAGCCAGGCGCGGCAGTCGGCGACGGTCTCGGCGACGCGGGCCTCGGCCCGTTGCAGGTACTCCTGGTAGGCGTCCAGGTCGGCCTGGGTCCAGGGCACGCGGCGTACCCCGCCGACGAGCTGGTCGGCCTTCAGCGGCGCCTGCGAGGGCACGCGCAGCACGACCCGCCCGCTGGTGGCCAGGGCGATCTCGCCCCAGAAGACCGGCTCCCCCGCGCCCGGCGCGGGCAGGGCGGCGGTGGCGGTGTCCTGGGCGCGCCACGTCAGGCCGCACAGGACGGCCAGCGCCGCCTCCTCGGGGGCGCTGAGCGCACGCAGCTGGACGTCGGCCGGTACGTGGCCGTCCAGGGTGAGCAGCACCTCGGTGAACGAGCGCAGGTCGTCGGCTTGTTCGGCGCGCTGCCAGGCCCGCTTGAGCAGGCCCGGGAAGCCGGCGTCGGCCTCACGGACCCGGTCGGGCTTGAGCGTGGCGCCCGCGACCAGGCCCAGACGGCTGGGCCGGCGGCTGACCCGCTTCCTGGCGTTGGCGGCGCGGCGGGATTCCCCCCGCTCGGGCGAGGCACTCATCATGCACCCTTTGCGGTGAGCTCGATGTGGTTCCACATGGCGTCGTCGGTCGGCGTCCAGTCCTCGTCCACGTAGATGCAGTCCACGGGGCACTCCAGCACGCAGGCCGGGCAGCCCGAGCACAGCTCGGGGATGATCACTACGTCCAGGCCGCGGTCGAAGATGGCACCGAACTCCGCGGGGCAGCTGCGCAGGCACGTGTCGCACGTGATGCACTCGGACTTCTCGATGCGCCGCGGAGGCTTCTTCCAGGCGTCCGAACGGTCGCGCTGGGCGATCCGCTCGGCGCGACCGGACAGCGCGGCCGGCGAAGCGATTTTTTTCATGAGCTCGGACCCCTTTGGGTGAGTCTTCTGGCCACAACCGGGATGCTCAGATGCTCGTGCGGCCCTCTCGACCGGCCCCTGAGCGCTGATGGGAACCGGGTCGAGCCCGCCCGGTGGGCGGCTTCCCGCCAGGAGCGAGTCCGGCGAGGTGGAGCAGGAGTTGTTTCACGTCGGTGGCTTTGATGCGGTCGCCGAGGGCGCGGGGGGTGGAGCAGAGGAGGAGCGGGCCTTCGTCGTCGCTCGCGGGGAGGCGGCCGTGGCTGCCGCGGATGGGTGAGGGGTCCAGGGGGACGACGGCCATGCGGTAGCGCATGCCGAGTTTCTTGCGGGCCAGGGCGGTGGCGGCCTTGACCTTCACGTAAGGATCGTGGGGGTCCATGAACAGCTCGACGGGGTCGTAGCCGGGTTTGCGGTGGATCTCGACGAGCTGCGCGAAGTCCGGCGCCCGCTCGTCCTCCAGCCAGTAGTAGTAGGTGAACCAGGCGTCCGGCTCGGCCACGGCGACCAGTTCCCCGGCGCGGGGGTGGTCGAGGTGGTGGGCCTTCTTGCCCGCGTCGTCCAGCAGTTCCTCGATACCGGGCAGCCCGGTGAGGGCTTCGCGGGTGGCGTCGAGGTCTTCGGGGCGGCGGACGTAGATGTGGGCGATCTGGTGGTCGGCGACGGCGAAGGCGCGCGAGGCCATCGCGTCGAGGTATTCCATACCGTCCTGGGTGTGGACCTCCAGCAGGCCGGCGCGGCGCAGGGCGCGGTTGATGTCGACGGGCCGGCTGACGGGGGTGATGCCGTACTCGGACAGTGCGACGACGGTGCGTCCCTCGGCGCGGGCGTCGTCCAGGAGCGGGGCCAGCGCCGTGTCGAGGTCGGTGGCGGCTTTGAGGGAGCGGGGGTCGTGGGGGCCGTAGCGCTGGAGGTCGTAGTCCAGGTGCGGGAGGTAGGCGAGGGTGAGGTCGGGGTGGCGGGTGGCCATGATGTGGCGGGTGGCGTCGATGATCCACTGGCTGGAGACGAGGTCGGCACCGGGTCCCCAGAAGTGGAACAGGGGGAAGGTGCCGAGTTTCTCGGTGAGTTCGTCGTGCAGGGCGACGGGGCGGGTGTAGCAGTCGGGTTCCTTGCGGCCGTCGGCGTAGTAGACGGGGCGGGGGGTGACGGTGATGTCGGTGTCGGCGCCCATCGCGTACCACCAGCAGATGTTGGCGACGGTGTAGCCGGGGTGGGCGCGGCGGGCGGCGTCCCAGAGTTTGTCGCCGGCCACCAGGCCGTTGTGCTGGCGCCACAGCAGTACGTCGCCCAGTTCGCGGAAGTACCAGCCGTTGCCGACGATGCCGTGCTCGGCGGGCGGAGCACCGGTCAGGAACGTCGACTGGGCGGCGCAGGTCACCGCGGGCAGCACCGTGCCCAGAGGGGCGCGGGAGCCGGACTGGCCGAGCTGCTTGAGGTGGGGCATGTGGTCCAGGAGACGGGGGGTGAGGCCCACGACGTCCAGGACCAGGAGGGGGGTGGGGCGGGTCATGGCAGTTCCTTGAGGCCGAGGTCGGTCAGCAGGTCGCGGGCCAGGGTGAGTTCGGCGGCGATCCCGTCGGTGAGCTGGGCGCGGGCACGCGGGCGCAGCTCGGGCGGCAGGGCCTGCCAGGTGTAGGTCTCCACCTCCAGGTGCCGGGTGAGGGGACGGGGGCCGCCCACCAGCCGCGCCAGCGTCGCCTTGAGGACGTCCATCGTCGAGGTCAGGGGCGGGGCGGGGGCGGCGTGCAGGGGCACGTGGAAGTGGGCGCGCCAGGGCGCGGTGACGGGCAGTGCGTCTTCCGCGAGGGCTTCGTCGAGGTCGTCGGTGCCGTGCAGGGCGCCGTTGGGGGTGGTGGTGCGGGTCTGGTGCAGGAAGCGGGGCTCGGCAAAGGCGGTGAGTGCGCGGCGCACGGCGGGCCGGGAGGGTTCTTCGGCGTGCAGGGCGGCCGACAGCTGGGACTTGACGACCGGGATGCGGGCCGCGGCCAGGGCGTCCAGGGCGGTGTGGGGGTCCTCGAAGGAGGTGGCGAGGTGGCAGGTGTCGACGCAGACGCCGATGCGGTCGTGGCCGACCGCGCTCAGCGGCGCGATCGCGTCACGGGTGGTCTCCACCACACAGCCCGGCTCCGGCTCCAGACCGACGCGCACGGAGCGGCCGGTCAGTTCCTGGAGGGCGTCCAGGCGTTCGGCGAGGGTGGCCAGCGCGGTGCGGGCCTTGTCGGCGCGGGTGGTGTCGTAGGCGGTGCGCCAGGCCAGCGGCAGCGTGGAGATCGTGCCGTCGGTGACGTCGTCGGGCAGCAGGCCCGCCAGGACCCGGGCCAGCGCTGTGGTGTGCTCCAGGCGCTCGGGGTCGGCCCAGTCCGGTGTGTAGACGCGGTACTTGACCTCGCCGGAGCCGAAGCCCTCGTAGGGGAAGCCGTTGAGGGTGACGACCTCCAGGCCCCTCCGTTCCAGCTCGCCGCGCAGTCCGCGCAGCGCGGCCGGGTCGGTGACCAGGGCGTGCGCGGCGTCCCGGGCCAGCCACAGGCCGATGCCCAGCCGGTCGCGGCCCAGCCGGCGGCGCACCGGCTCGCAGTGCTCGCGCAGCTGCGCCAGCACCCCCTCCAGGGTCTCCGCGGGATGCACGTTGGTGCAGTAGGCGAGGTGGACGGTGGAGCCGTCGGGATGGCGGAAGCGCACCGTTCACGCGCCTGCGGGCAGCGGCTCGGCGGCGGGGGCGCCGCGCAGGACGGAGTTGCCCTCGTGGGTGGTGCCGGTGGCCGTGGGGTCCAGGTCGAGGCGCCCGCTGAGGCCGTAGAAGGCCACGGGGTTGCGCCACAGCACCCGGTCCACGTCGTCGTCGGTGAAACCCTCGGCGAGCATCAGGTCGCCGACCTTGCGGGTCTTGAGCGGGTCGCTCCTGCCCCAGTCCGCGGCGGAGTTGACCAGGACCTTCTCCGGGCCGTACTCGCGCAGGAGGGCGACCATGCGGGCCTCGTCCATCTTGGTGTCCGGATAGACGGAGAAGCCGAGCCAGGCCCCGCTGTCCTTCGCGGCCTCGACGGTGGTCTCGTTGAGGTGGTCCACCAGCACCCGGTCCAGGGACAGCGCGGACTCGCGCACCACGTCCAGGGTGCGGTGGAGTCCGGCGAGCTTGTCGCGGTGGGGGGTGTGCACGAGGGCGGGCAGGCCGTGGTCGGCGGCGAGCTGGAGCTGGGCCGCCAGGGCGGTGTCCTCGGCCGGCGTCATCGAGTCGTAGCCGATCTCGCCGACCGCGACCACCCGGTCCTTGACGAGGTAGCGGGGCAGGTCGTCCAGGACGGGCAGGCAGCGCGGGTCGTTGGCCTCTTTCGGGTTCAGGGCGATGGTGCAGTGGTGGGCGATGCCGTACTGGGCGGCGCGGAAGGGCTCCCAGCCCAGCAGAGCGTCGAAGTAGTCCCGGAAGGAGACGGGCGAGGTGCGGGGCTGGCCCAGCCAGAAGGACGGCTCGACGACGGCACGGACACCGGCGGCGTGCATGGCCTCGTAGTCGTCGGTGGTGCGGGAGGTCATGTGGATGTGCGGGTCGAAGATGCGCAAGGTCACTGCTCCTGGGTCAGGGCGAGCACGTGCGGGAGGCCGTCGGGTATGTCGCGGTGGGCGGCGGTGCGTTCGGCGGCGTGGGCGCGCAGCATGCGGGCCAGTTCCGTGTCGCCGCGGGCGCGCAGGGCGAGGTCGGCGACCTGGGTGACGGGCACGCCGGTGAACAGGCACTTCAGTACGGCGTGCCGCCACTGGTGGGTGTCGAGGTGGCGGGCGGTCCAGGGGCCGAGGGCGGCGGTGAAGAGGGTGGTGTCGTTGGTGCGCAGGGCGTCCTCGACCAGGGGCAGGCCGGTGGCGGGGTCGCAGTGCAGGGGGTGCAGGGCGAGCAGGACCGCGCGGCGTTCGGGGGCCGTTCCCTGCCGGTAGAGGCGGGTGAGGGTGGCGGGGTGGGGGTGGGCCGCGGTGAGCAGCAGGACGCGGGCGGCGTCCGCGTGGGCGGTGCCGCAGCGGCGGCCCGCTTCGGCGAAGTGCACCTCCCAGCGGGGGTCCTGGCCGGTGGCGGTGGCGCAGGCGGCGGTCAGCCAGCGGCGTGCTGGGGCGCCGAGGCCGGCGGGGAGCGGGGGTGCGGTGGGCTGGAGGGTCATCGTGTTCCTCCGGCGCGCAGGAAGTGCAGGGACTGCGCTGCCAGTTCGGGGCCGGCGTGGCTGTGGCGGGGCAGTTCGACGACGGTCAGGCCCTGGTAGCCGGTGTCGGCGAGGGCCTGGAGGACGGGCGGGAAGTCGATCTCGCCGTCGCCGAAGGGCAGGTGCTCGTGGACGCCGCGGCGCATGTCCTCGATCTGCACGTGCCGCAGCCAGGGCGCCGCCTGGCGTACGCAGTCGGCGGGCGGCAGCACCTCCAGGCACTGGCAGTGCCCGATGTCCAGGGTCAGGCCGAGCGGTTCGGGGTCGCCCAAGAGGCGGCGCAGGTGGTGGAAGTCGGCGAGGGTGGCCAGCAGATGGCCCGGCTCGGGCTCCACCGCCAGTGGCACGCCCGTCTCCTCGCAGGCGTCCAGGACCGGGCCGAGTGCGTCGGCCAGGCGCTTGTAGGCCGTGTCCTGGTCGGTGCCCGGTGCCGGGATGCCGCTGAAGCAGTGCACGGCGTGGGCGCCGAGGTCGGCGGCGACGCGGACGGCGCGGATGAGCAGGCGGATGCGGGCCCAGCGGGCGTCGGGGTCGGCGTCGAGGAGGGTGGGGCCGTGTTTGCGGCGCGGGTCCAGGACGTAGCGGGCGCCGGTCTCCACGGTGGCGGAGAGGCCGAGCGCGGCCAGGCGCTCGGCCACCCGGCCGGTGCGGGCGGCGAGGTGGGGGGCGAGCGGGTCGAGGTGCATGTGGTCGAGGGTCAGGCCGACGCCGTCGTAGCCGAGGTCGGCCAGCAGGGCGAGGGCGTCGTCGAGGCGCAGGTCGGTGAGACCGTTGGTGCCGTAGCCCAGGCGCAGGGGGCTCATGTGGTGCTCACCTTGCGTGCCAGGCGGGCGGCGAGGGGGGCGAGCGCGGCGGTGGCCAGGGCGGTGGCGGGTCGGCCGGCCCGGGCGGTGAGGGCGGCCTGTACGGCGATGGTGGCGCGGATGCCGGCGCCGACGGCGCGCTGGGTGAGCTGGGGTGAGGGGTTGAGGGCGGCGTGGGCCAGGGGGCGGGTGAAGGTGGCGGCGTAGGAGGCGGCCAGGGCGGTGCGCAGGGCGTCGGCGGGGGCCGGGGCGGGGCGGGGGCGGCGCAGGAGGGCGCGGGTGGTGCGGCGGCCGGTGAGGGCGGCGGTGAGGGCACTCGCGGCGGCGAGGGCGGCCAGGGGGGCGGTGCTGGAGCCGCCTTGGGTCTCGCGGCGGGAGACGAGGGTGACGGTGAGGGTGTGGGCGGCCAGGACCGTGGCCGGGGCGAGGGCGGGGCGGGGGGTGCCGCCGGTGGCGGCGGCGCCCAGGAGCAGGTCCAGTCCCCGGGCGGCGGCCATGGCTGCCGGCCCCGCGGGCGTGTGCTTGAGCCCCAGGTCGTAGGCCCACACGGTCACCGCCAGCGGCGCGGCCACCGCCAGGGCGGGCCGGCCGGCGCCGGCGGCCAGCATGAGGCCCGCGCCGGTGAGAACGCCCGCCGCGCCCAGCGCGGCGGCGGGGCGCACCCGCCCCGAGGGCAGCGGGCGGTGCGGGCGCTCCACGGCGTCCTCGCCGCGGTCCGCCCAGTCGTTGAGGGCCATGCCCGCCTCGTACAGGCACAGTGAGGAGCCGATGGCCAGCAGTGTGTGCGGCCCGGGACGCACGCCGGTCGCCGCGGCGCCCGCCAGGACGTCACCGGGGACGGTGAACAGGGCGGGCAGGCGCAGCAGTTCGGCCCAGGCGCGGGCCGTACCGCCGGGGGCGGGGTGCGGGCGGGGCCGCAGGGGCGGGGGCGGCGCAGGGACGGGGCGCAGGTGGGGGCGGCGGGTGCGGGCCAGGGGTGCGGTGGCGGGCCTGGGTGCGCTCACCGGGAGTGGCCCAGCCGTGCGGCGAAGGCGAGGAGGCGGGCGTACTGCTCGGTCAGGGCCGACTCGTCGCCGTCGGGGTCCTTGAAGTAGAAGCCGAGTTCGGGCCGGGGGCCGGACAGGCCCTGCTCGTGGGCGCGGGCCAGCAGCCGGGCGAGGTCGAGGACGAGGGGGGCGGCCAGCGCGGAGTCGCAGCCCTGCCAGATGGTCTGGAGGATCATGCGGGTGCCGAGGAAGCCGTCGAAGGCGACGTGGTCCCAGGCGGTCTTCCACTCCCCCAGGGCGGGCACGTCGTCGATGTGGACCTCGCCCTGGGGTGCGGCGCCGAGGGTGTCGGCCAGGACGCGTTCCTTGCCGGCGTTCTTGGCTGCGGCCGCCGCCGGGTTTGCGAGGGCGGCGCCGTCGCCGCCGCCCAGGAGGTTGGTGCCCGACCAGGCGCGTACGGTCAGGGCGCGCTGGGCGAACATCGGGCCCAGTACGGCCCGCAGCAGGGTCTGTCCGGTCTTGCCGTCGCGGCCCGCGTAGGGCAGGCCCGACACCCGTGCGGCCGGGGCCAGTTGGGGGTGGCGCAGTCCGGTGGAGGGGGTGAAGTCGGCGAAGGAGCAGCCGGCGCGCAGGGCGGCGGCCGCGTACAGGGAGCTGGCGGGCCAGGTGCCGGGGGCCGGTTCGGGTTCGGTGGAGGCGACGTTGACGACGACGGTGCGGGCGACGCCGGTGCGGCGGGCGAAGTCGCGCAGGTCGGTGGCGAAGTCGGCGATGAGTTCCTCGGGGGCGCGGTGGTCGCCGTCCGCCGGGCCGCCGGGGCGGATGCGCTGGTCGGCCGCGGTCAGTTCGGCGTGTACGGCGGCGGGCAGCCAGTGCGGCAGGACACCCTGGGCGGCCAGGTGTTCGGCGCGTTTGGGCAGGGGGGTGCTCGCGGTGTCGTGGCCGCCGAAGACGAGGGAGTCCAGGGCGGGCAGGCCGGCGGCGGCGAAGGGGGCGGTCTCGGTGACCAGGCCGGTGGGCGGGTGGAGGCCGGCGGCGACGGCGGCGCAGCCCGCCACCGCGGTGGTGGCCACCGAGCCGCGGGCTCCGATGAGCCACACGCCGGTGGCGGCACCGGCGGCTGGGGTGGTGGCGTGTTCGGTCACGGACGGCCTCCCTGGGCGTGGGTCTGGGTGGTGGCGCGGGGGGTGTGGGGCCAGGATGCCGAGCGGGGCCGGGCGGGGGTGCGGTCCTCCGCCGGATGTCGAGCGGGCGCCGAGCCGGATCCCACCGCCCCGCCCTTGCGGCGCGCCGCCGGGCCGCGGGTGCCGGCGGGGCGCAGGGGCGGGGCGTGCGTGGGCCCCGCCGGCCGTGCAAGGGGGCCGGCGGGGCCTTGGGGGGATGGCGTGCGCGGGGCGCGCCCGGGATCAGTAGGTCACGCGCAGCAGTTCGCCGTTGGTGCCCACGGTGTTGTTGGTGACGTACACCTTGCCGCAGCGGTCGACGGCCAGGCCGGTGGGCTGGCGCAGCCGGTCGCCGGTGGGGATCACGGAGACGGCGCCGGTGGCGGTGTCGACCTTGGACAGGGTGCCCGGCTGCGGCGGGCCGGCCAGCTGGGCGGAGCTGTAGGACAGGGCGAGCAGGTCGCCGTGGCGGTCCAGCTCCAGGTCGACCAGGTTGGTCAGTCCGGTGGCCAGGACCTGCGGCTGCTGGCCGGGGGCGATCTTCCACACGCGGGAGGCGCCCAGGCGTCCGCCGCTCATGTCCGCGATGTACACGGTGCCGTCGGCGGCCTTGGTGATGCCGGTGGGCACGGTCTCGGCGGCGCCGGTGGGCAGTTCGTTCTTGGGCAGCAGGTACTGGGTGGTGGTGGTGCCGTCGCTGTGGCCGCGTACGACGGTGTTGGCGCCGGCGTCGGTGACGAGGTAGCCGCTGCCGCTGCGCACCAGGCGCCAGGGGTTGGCGTGGACGTCGCCGCCGTCGGGGTTGAGGCGGGTCTCGTGGTCGGTGAGGTCGGCCAGGACCTTGCCGTCGCGGGTGCGGAAGACGGTGCCCAGGGTCTTGGCGCCCTCGCCGAGGGCCGCGCGGGAGTCGTTGGTGCCGCCCAGGGCGCTGGCGACGACGTAGCCGCCGAACCGGTCGGGCAGGACGTCGCTGGGGCCGTTGGCGGAGATGGGGGCGCCGGGGGCGACGCCCTTGGCGGTGGAGGCCAGGCCGGTGGCGACGCGGCCCTTGAAGCTGCCCTTGACCTTGTAGACGGAGCCGGTGGCGCCCAGGCACGTCTGGTCCAGGGGGCAGCCGGCCAGGCCGGTGCCGGACTCGGCGACCAGCAGGGAGCCGTCGGGCAGCGCGGTGACGCCGCGCGGGTTGTTCAGCTGGGAGGCCACGACGGTCAGGACCGGCTCGGCGGCCGTGCGGGCGTGGTGGCGGTGGGCCTGGGGCTGCGCCTGGACGGGGCCGGCGGTCAGCGGGACGGCGACGGCACCGGCCACGCCGGCCGCCAGGATTATCTTCGTCCAGGAACTGCGCGAGTTCGGCATTTCTCTCCTCGGTTCCATTGCTCCCCCCAATTGTCCGGAGAGCGGATGCGAAATCAGCGCCACCTTAGGGCAGTCGCCTCGTTCATCGCGTCAAATGTTCCGCAGGAAAAGACGGGGGAACCTATAAACCACCGGCGTTCGAGTTTCTCTCCAGGCGGCTTCGACCTTTTTCCTTATCGTGGTAGTCCCGGGTCCCTTCCGGCGGTTGGGACACGGTGGGGACAGACCATGCACTCCTGCAACGGAGGATTCTCATGCCCGAATTGCCGCCCCCGCACGTCGTCCGGGAAGCGGAGAGAGCGCGAGCGGATCTGCAGCGGCAGAGCCGGGAGCTGGCGCCGCCGCCGTTCGCCCTGCTGGAAATGATCATGGGAGTCATGGTGTCGCGGGCGGTGCACGTGGCCGCCGAGCTGAAGGTGGCCGAGGCGCTCGCGGAGGGGCCGCTGTCCGCCGAGGAGCTGGGCGGGCGGGTCGGCGCGGACGCGGACGCGCTCGGGCGGGTGCTGCGCCTGCTGGCGAGCAACGGGGTGTTCGCGACGCGCGCGGACGGCACGTTCGAGCTGACGCCGATGGCGGACGCGCTGCGCGCCGACCACCCGATGTCGATGCGTCCCATCGCGCTGCTGATGGGGCATCCGATCCACTGGGAGGACTGGAGCGGTTTCCCCGAGACCGTGGTCACCGGTGAGCCGGCGCTGCCGAAGCTGCGGGGCATGCACGCCTTCGAGTTCCTGACGAAGAACGCCGAGTACGGCCAGGTGTTCTTCGAGGGCATGGGCAGCATGTCCGCCTCGGAGACCGGGCCGATCGTGGCGGCCTACGACTTCTCCTCCTTCGGCACGGTGGTGGACTTCTGCGGCGGCCAGGGCGGACTGCTGGCGGGCATCCTGGCCTCCTCCCCCGGCACCAGGGGCGTTCTGTACGACCCGCGGGTGGAGGAGAACGGGTCGGCGCAGTTCCTGGCCGCGCAGGGGGTCGCCGAGCGGACCGAGCGGGTGGCCGGGGACCTGTTCGAGGTGCCGCCGGCCGGGGCGGACGCCTACGTCCTCAAGCACATCGTGCACGACTGGCCCGAGGAGCAGGCGCTGCAGATCCTGCGCAACGTGCGTGCGGCGATCAAGCCGGGCGGGCGGCTGCTGATCGCGGAGATGGTGATTCCGGAGCAGGGCGACGAGCCGCACTCCGGCAAGCTGGTCGACCTGTGGCTGATGCTGCTGGTCGGCGGCCGTGAGCGCACTCCGGGCCAGTACGCGGAGCTGCTGGCGCGTGCCGGGTTCCGGCTGGAGCGCGTGGTGGAGACGGCGGCGGCGATCTCCCTGGTGGAGGCCGTGCCCGTGTGATCCGCCCCTGGTGACCGGAAGGCCCCGCCGCGGAAGAGGGACCGCGGCGGGGCCTTCCCGTGTCCGCGGGGGCGGGGGGTGTCCGGCGCACGTCCGGCGCGGGGGCGTGCGCACTCCGACCGGGCCCCGGCGGGGGCTGTTCCGTGGAGCCCGGCGCGCGGTGGGGCTGTCGCGCGGAAGCGCAGCGGGGGCGTGCTTGCCCGGCGGGAGCCGGGCGCGGGCGTGGTGGTCCGGCACATGGCAGTGCTGTGGGCGCCGTTGGCCGGCCGTGAGGGGCCGGGGGGCCGGGGGGCCGGGGTGGGGTCTGGGGTGGGTGGGGACGGGCATGGGGGTGCCCCCGGCGTGCCGCACACGCGCCGGGGGCAGGAGCGGGCCGGGTCAGCGGGTGGGGCCGAACCAGCGGGTGAGGGCGTCTTCCAGGCCCTTGGGTGAGGTCCCGGCCCAGGCGACGTAGCCGTCGGGGCGGATGAGGACGGCGGTGGCGCCGGCGAGGGCGTCGGGGCCGTCGGTGGGCTTGGCCAGGACGGTGGCGACGTCGACCCGGCCGGGCCGGCCGGCCGCGGCGCGGCGTAGCGCGGGGTCGTCGGCCAGGTCGAGCAGGACGCCGTGTCCCTGGTGCAGGAGGCGGGCGGGGGTGGTCTCGCCGCCGGTGCCGATCAGGGTCCGCGGCGGCATCCGGCGGCCCACCAGCGGGTGCGCCGTGCCGGTGCCGTCGCCGTCGCCGTCGCCGTCGCCGGTGAGGTCGTAGCGGATGTCGAGGTGGCTGACGATGCCGGCCAGGTGGCGTTTGACGTCGTCGTAGCGGACGAGTTCGGCCATCAGTTCGCGCAGCGGGTCGGACTCGGGGCCGCCGAGGAAGACGATGCCCTGGGCGCGGGTGTTCATCAGCAGGCGGGCGCCGACCGGGTGGCGTTCGGCGTGGTAGGTGTCCAGGAGGGTGTCGTCGGCGTCGCCGCGGACGGCGGCGGCCAGTTTCCAGCCGAGGTTGGCCGCGTCCTGCACGCCGGTGCTCAGGCCCTGGCCGCCGGCGGGGAGGTGGATGTGGGCGGCGTCGCCGGCCAGGAAGACGCGGCCGCGCCGGTAGTGGGCGGCCTGGCGGGTGGCGTTGGTGAAGGAGCTGACCCAGCTCGCGCCGCCGTGGCTGATGTCCTCGCCGGTGATGTCCTGCCAGGCGCCGGCGACTTCCTCGTAGGTGACGGTGCGTTCGCGGTCGTGGGCGGGGCGGCCGTCGGGGCAGACGATGATGCGCCATACGCCCTCGGACAGCGGGGCGGCCATGACCATGCCGCCGTTGAGGCGTTCGCCCAGGAAGCGGGGGGTGAGTTCGACGCCGGTGATGTCCGCCAGGTACATGCCCTGGGTGGCGTCGGTGCCGGGGAAGTCGATGCCGGCGGCCCGGCGGACGCGGCTGGAGCCGCCGTCGCAGCCCACCAGGTAGGCGGCGCGCAGGGTCTGCGGGTCGCCGGCGGGGGTGCGGACGGTGATCTCGACACCGTCGTCGCCGGCGGGGTGGCCGTCGGTGAGGGAGACGAATTCCCAGCCGCGGCGGATGTCGGCGCCCAGTTCGCCCGCCCAGGCCTCCAGGACGGCTTCGGTGTCGCCCTGGGGGATGCCGCGGGCGCCGAAGTGGGCGTCCTCGAGGACGGTGAAGTCGAACTGGGCGCCGCCGAAGTGGCCCATGGGGCTGGTGGCGAGGGTGTCGCCCTGGCCGAAGCGGGGCAGCAGTCCGCGTTCGTCGAAGGTCTCCATGGCGCGGGCGGTGAAGCCCAGGCCGCGGGACTGGCCGGTGGGGGCGGGGAGTTTCTCGATGACGACGACGCGGGCCCCGCCCAGGCGCAGTTCGCCGGCGAGCATCAGTCCGGTGGGGCCGGCGCCGACGACGATGACGTCGGTGTCCGCCGCTGTCCCTTCCATGGTGGTTCCTTCCTGAACGGTGGGTCGGTCGGGGTCCCGGCGGTGGGGGGCTCGGTGCCGGTGCCCCCGCCGGGAAGGGGGCGCGGCCTCTCAGCGGGGTGGCCCGAACCAGCGGGTGAGGGCCTCGGTGAGGCCGTCGGTGCCCGCTCCGGCCCAGGCGACGTGTCCGTCGGGGCGGACCAGGACCCGTTCGGTGCCGTGCAGGGCGCTGGTGGGGGCGGCCCGGGCGGACAGTGCGGTGACGCGGTCGGCCCAGCCGGTGGGGGCGGGCGGGGCGGTGGCGGCGCCGGTGAGGTCCAGGAGGACTCCCCCGCCCGAGCGGACCAGGCGCGTGGTGGTGACGGTGCGCTCGGGCAGGTGCAGTTCGGTGCAGGGCAGCCGCGCTCCGAGCAGCGGGTGGGCGGGGCCGCCGACGTCGTAGCGCACGTCCAGGCCGCTGATCATGCCGGCGAGGTGGCGGCGTACGTCGTCCAGGGCGGTCAGTTCGCCCAGCAGGGTGCGCAGCGGGCCGATGTGGGGCGGGCCGAGCAGCATCAGGGCCTGGGCGCGGATGTTGGCCAGGACGCGGCGGCCGGTGGCGTGGCGTTCGCTGTGGTAGGTGTCCAGGAGGGTGTGGGGGGCTTTGCCGCGGACGACCAGGGCGAGTTTCCAGCCGAGGTTGAAGGCGTCCTGGACGCCGAGGTTGAGGGCCTGGCCGCCGATGGGCATCTGCTGGTGGGCGGCGTCGCCGGCGAACAGGATGCGGCCGTGGCGGTAGTGGGTGAGCTGGCGGGAGGCGTCGCCGAAGGCGTTGGCCCACAGGGGGGTGCCGGAGCTGATGTCCTCGCCGGTGACGCGTTTCCACACGGCGGTGATCTCTTCGAAGGAGACGTCGCCGCCGGGGCGGTGCTGGGCGGTGGAGCCGAACTCGTGGACCATCACGCGGGTCACCCCGTCGGGGCGGCGGGCGGCGATGGCCAGGCCGTGTTCCAGGCGCTGGAAGCGGCGGGCGGGCACGTCGATGCCGGCGACGTCGGCGCGCAGCAGTTCCCGGGTGGCGCTGTGGCCGGGGAAGGGGGCGCCGGTCAGGCGGCGTACGGTGCTGTCCTCGCCGTCGCAGGCGATGAGGTAGCGGCAGCGCAGGCGCAGGGGGGTGGCGTCGGGTCCGGTGGCGTGGACCTGAACCGCCTCGCCCGTGTCGCGCACGGCGGTCACCTCGTGCTTGCACTTGAGCCGGGCGCCCAGGGACAGGGCCCATTCCTGGAGGATGACCTCGGTGCGGGTCTGGGGCACCTTCCACTGGCCGGGGTGGGAGGTGGGCAGGGTCAGGTCGAGGGGCAGGCCGCCGAAGTGGCCGCGGGGTTCTCGGGGCGGGTCGCCGAACTCGCCCAGCAGGGCCCTGCTGTCGAGGATCTCCATGGTGCGGGCGTGCAGGGTGGAGGCCCTCGACTCGGTGTTGGGGGCGTGGCGCTTCTCCACGAGGACGACGCCGGCGCCGCCGTGGGCCAGTTCCCCGGCGAGCATCAGCCCGACGGGTCCGGCCCCGACGACGACGACGTCGGTGTCCAGGAGGTCCGCTGTCACGGCTCAGGCCTGCTTCTGCTCGGCGTGGGCCTTGGCGTGGGCGAGGGTGGCGCTGCTGTTGGTGGACAGGGCGCTGTGCACGTAGGCGCGGGCGTCGGCGACGGTGGCGTCGGGGCCCAGGATGCGGGCGATGTTGGCGGTGTTGAGGGTGACGGTGTGCTGGGAGGAGGCGGTTGTGCCCTGGTCGTTCTCGGTGAAGGTCCACTCGCCGGTGTGCAGGGTCATCAGGGCGGGCAGGGTGACCTGCTTGTAGGCGATCTTGTGGTGGGGGAAGACGACCCGGTAGGACTTGGTGGTGTGCACCGAGCCGTCCTTGGCGCGGGTGTCCATCTCCAGTTCCTGCAGGCCGGGGGTGTCCTCGGTGAGGCGGACCACGGCGACGTGCGGGAGCCGCTCGGACCACAGGTGGGCTTCGTTGATGAAGTCGAAGACGTCCTTGGCGGCGCCGGCGATGTGCACGGTGTCGGTGAAGGAGAAGGTGAGGTCGTCGGTGGCGGCGGCGTGCGCGGCTTCGACGTTGGTCTTGAGGGCGGCCAGTTCCTGGGTGCTGTTCTTGTCCACGGCCTGTTCGATCCACAGCAGGTCGTGGGGGTCGTCGCCCAGGGCGCTGTAGTCGTGCAGGAGGCGCACGCGGGAGGTGTCCTCACTGAGCGCTTCGATGATCCAGGTGCCGCCCATGTGCTTGACGGGGGCGGCCGGTATCTCCTGGCGGAAGGTGATGGTGAGGTTTGCCGCGTCCAGGGTGCGGCGGGAGGTCCAGTCCTTGGGCTGTCCGTTGGCGGTGGCCCAGATGCGGATGCGTTCCTGGTCGCCGCCTGCTTCGAGGCGGTCCACGTGGATGGTGGGCGGGAAGATCCGCGGCCAGTGGGTCACGTCTGCGAGCAGTTCGTAGACCTGGGCGGCCGGGGCGCCGATCGTGGTCTCGTGCTCGACCTCACGCGTGGTCATGAGGCGTGTCTCCTCGTCGGGTTCGGGTGCCGGGACGGGTGGGTCAGAAGTTGCCGAGGCCGCCGCAGACGTTCAGGGCCTGGGAGGTGATGGAGGCGGCGGTGTCGGAGGCCAGGTAGCCGATGAGGCCGGCGACCTCCTGGGGGGTGGAGTAGCGGCCCAGGGGGATCTTGGCCTGGAACTTGTCGAGGATGGCTTCCTCGGAGGTGTCGTAGGCGGCGGCGTAGCCCTGGCGTACGCGCTGGGCCATGGGGGTTTCGACGTAGCCGGGGCAGACCGCGTTGACGGTGATGCCGGTGGGGGCCAGTTCGTTGCCCAGGGCCTTGGTGAAGCCGACGACGCCGTGCTTGGAGGCCGAGTAGGGGGCGCCCAGGACGACGCCCTGCTTGCCGGCGGTGGAGGCGACGTTGATGATGCGGCCGCGGTCCTTGGCGCGCAGGCCGCCGGTGGTCAGGGCGGCGCGGGTGACGCGGAAGACGCTGTTGAGGTTGGTGTCGATGACGTCGTCCCACAGGTCGTCGGCGATGTCGGCGGTGGGGCCGCCGCCGGAGCGGCCGGCGTTGTTGACGACGACGTCCAGGGTGCCGAAGCGGTCGACGGCGGCCTGGATCCAGCCGTCGACGGAGGCGGTGGAGCGGACGTCGACGACGGCGCCGTCGACGTCCAGGCCCTCGCCCTGGAGTTCCTTGACGGTGGCGGCGACGTTGTCGGCGCTGCGGGCGCCGATGAACACGCGGTGGCCCTGGCCGGCCAGGAGACGGGCCGTGGCCAGGCCGATGCCGCTGGTGGCACCGGTGATGACGGCGACGCGCTGGGTGGTGGTGTCGGTCATGGCGGGGCTCCTTCAGGCGGCCTGGGCGGGCGCGAGCTGGGCGTTGACGACCTCGATGAAGGTGCGGGGGGTGTTGGCCTCGCCGACGGCCTCCTCGTCCAGGGAGATGCCGTACTCGCGCTCGATGAGGCTGCCGGCCTCCAGCAGGGCGAGGGACTCGTAGCCGATGACCTCGAACTCGGTGTCGAGGATGTCGCCGTCCAGGTCCACGCCCTCGGCGACGCCGGCGGCGTCGCGCAGGGTGCGCTTGAGGTCGTCGAGGGTGAAGAGCTTGGTGGCCATGCTGGTTCCTTCCGTGGTGCGGCGTGCGGTGGGGTGGCGGGGTGGTCAGACGGTGCGGACGGCCATGGCGGAGTTGAAGCCGCCGTGTCCGCGGGCCAGGACCAGGGCGGTCGCCAGCGGGGCCGGGCGCGGCTCGCCCAGGACCAGGTCCAGGGGGTAGTCGGCGCACGGGTCGATGTGCACGGTGGGCGGGATGACGCCGTCGCGCAGGGCGAGGAAGGCGGCGGCCAGGTCCAGGGGGGCGCCGCCGGAGTAGAGGCGGCCGGTCATGGTCTTGGGCACGGTCACCGCCACGCCGCGGTCGCCGAAGACGGCGCTGATGGCGTCGGCCTCGGCGAGGTCGCCGGCCGGGTCGCCGGCGCCGTCGGCGAAGACGACGTCGATGTCGCCCGCGTCCAGGTGTGCGTCGGCCAGGGCGATCTCGATGGCCTTGCGCAGGCCGCCTTCGCGTCCGCTGCCGGGGCGGGGGTCGATGGTGGCGCCGTAGCCGGCGATCTCGCCGTAGGGGCGGGCGCCGCGGGTGCGGGCGGCGTCCGCGTCCTCGGCGATGAGGATCGCGCCGCCCTCGCCGGGCACGAAGCCGTGGGCGTCGCGGTCGAAGGGCAGGTAGGCGTGGTCGGGTTCGTCGCTGGTGGAGAGCTTGCCGCCGGCGAGCTGGGCGACCCAGCCCCAGGGGCACAGCGAGGCGTCGACGGCGCCGGTGACGATGAGGGGGGTGCCCTTGCGGATCTGGCGGCGGGCCTGGGCGACGGCGTCCAGGCCGCCGGCGCCTTCGCTGACGACGACGCCGGCGGGGCCCTTCATGCCGTTGCGGATGGAGATCTGGCCGCTGTTGACGGCGTAGAACCAGGCGAAGGACTGGTAGGCGGAGACGTACTGGCTGCCCTGGCTCCACAGGGCCTGCAGTTCGCCCTGGCCGAACTCGAAGCCGCCGGCGGCCGAGGCGGTGATGACGCCCATGTCGAAGGCGGGCAGGGAGGCGGGGTCGGCCCCTGCGTCGGCCAGTGCCCAGTCGGCGGCGACCAGCGCCAGGCGGGTGACGCGGTCGGTCTGGGGCAGCAGCCGGCTGGGCAGCAGCCGCTCGGCCTCGAAGCCGTCGATCTGCCCGGCCAGGCGGGCGGGGTAGTCGGTGGGGTCGAAGCGGGTGATGCGGCCGATGGCGTGCTTGCCGCCCAGGGTCGCGGCCCAGTAGTCCTGCAGTCCCAGGCCGTTGGGCGCGGCGACGCCCAGGCCGGTCACCACCGTGGAGGCGGTCATACCAGGCTCCTTTCCGGGCTGGCGAGCACCATGGCGCTCTGGAAGCCGCCGAAGCCGCTGCCGACGGTCAGGACCGCGTCGACCAGCTGGTCGCGGGCGACCAGGGGCACGTAGTCCAGGTCGCACTCGGGGTCGGCCGTGTGCAGGTTGGCGGTGGGCGGGACGACGTCGTACTCCATGGCCAGGGCCGAGGCGGCGATCTCGATGGAGCCGATGGCGCCCAGCGAGTGCCCGACCATGGACTTGATGGAGCTGACCGGGGTGCGGAAGGCGTGCTCGCCCAGGCTGCGCTTGAAGGCGGCCGTCTCGTGCCGGTCGTTCTGCTTGGTGCCCGAGCCGTGGGCGTTGACGTAGTCGATGGCCTGCGGGTTGAGGCGGGCCTCGTCCAGGGCCAGGGTGATCGCCTCGGCCATCTCCGCGCCGTCGGGGCGCAGGCCCGTCATGTGGTAGGCGTTGGAGCGGGTGGCGTAGCCGGCGATCTCGGCGTAGATGTGGGCGCCGCGCTTGCGGGCGGCCTGGAGTTCCTCCAGGACGAAGAAGGCGGTTCCCTCACCGAGGACGAAGCCGTTGCGGGTCTTGTCGAAGGGGCGGGAGGCGCACTCGGGGTCGTCGTGGCGGGGGGTGGTGGCCTTGATCGCGTCGAAGCAGGCCATGGTGATCGGGGAGATCGGCGCGTCGGAGGAGCCGGCGACGACGACGTCGGCGGAGCCCTCGCGGACCAGTTCGACGGCGTAGCCGACGGAGTCGATGCCGGAGGTGCAGCCGGTGGAGACCACGGTGCTGGGGCCCTCGGCGCCCACCGCCCAGGCGACTTCGGTGGCAAAGGAGCTGGGCACCATGTAGTCGTACAGGTGGGGGACGGCGTAGGTGTGGTCGACCGCCTCCAGGCGGCCGCCGTCGCTGACGACGCGGTACTCCTGGTCCAGGCCCATGGTGGCGCCGACGGCGCTGCCGACGGTGACGCCGACGCGGTGGGGGTCCAGGGCGGTGATGTCCAGGCCGCTGTCGGCGACCGCGCCGCGGGAGGCGACGACGGCGAACTGGGCGGCCCGGTCCAGGCGGCGGACCTCCTGGGGGCTCAGGCCGTGCGCGTAGGGGTCGAAGTCGGCCTCGGCGGCCACCCGGGAGCGGAAGGGGGCGGGGTCGAAGAAGGTGATGCCGCGGGTCGCGGTGCGCCCCGAGCTGAGCAGGTTCCAGAACTTCTCGCGGCCCACTCCGCCCGGTGCGATCACCTCGATCCCGGTGATCACGACGCGTCGCCTGCTCAACGGGAGGCCTCCCAGTCGTAGAAGCGGGTGGCCATGGCGTCGGCCGGCGAGCGCCAGGTGGCGGGGTCGTAGGCCTCGATGAACGGCTTGAGGTCCTCGCTGATGCCCACGAAGCGCGGGTCGGCCTTGGCCGCCTCGATCAGCTCGCCGCCGTTGTCCTCGTCGAAGTCCTGGAGGTGGAAGTACAGGCCCCGGTAGGAGAACAGCTGGCGGCGCCGGGTGCCCATGCGGTGCGGCATCTCGGTGGCGTCGAAGTCGGCGAACAACTTCGCCACGTCGTTGCTGGAGGCGGCCGCCATCCGGGCGACGATCAGCGTGCTGTGCATAGGGTTGGCTCCTCGGCGGTTGCGCGGAAGGGTTCTCGCAGCGGGGCACGGGGTCCGGCGCGGCGGCCGGGCCGCGGCGCCGTCGACCACGACGGTTACGACGGTGCGGTGCGGCGGTAGCGGCCCGCACGGGGCCTGCCTGAGCCGTGGCGGAGCCGGACCCCGCGCCGGGGGCGGCCGTTACATGCCCGCGGACGCCCGCCCCCGGACGGTGTCGCGGGGAGGGGCGTCCGCGGGAGCGGCCCGGCTCCCGGCTACGCCGTGCGGCGCTGCGGGCTCACTGGCCGGCCGAACGCGTGTGCACGACCTGGTAGGTGTTGCTGTAGGGCTGGCCGGCGACGACGGCGCGGACCCGGCCCACGGCCGCCTTGCGGGCCTCGTCCTGGTCCTGGGGGGCCTGGTCGCGGTAGGTCTCCCAGGCCTGCTTGCTGTCCCACTGGGAGTAGGAGATGACGAAGGTGCCCTCCAGGCCGCGGGCGCGCAGTCCCTTGAGGACGACGTGCGCGCGGAAGCCGGGGACGCCGGCGAGGAAGGCCTGGCCGGGGCCGAGGGCGTCCAGGGCCTCCTCCTGTCCCTGGGGGGTGACCGGGAAGACGGTGAAGACGGTGTAGGCGTCGACGTCGGGGCCGATCTCGATCTTCCCGCCGAGCGCGTCGGAGGTCAGCGTGTGGGCGACCTCGTTCTGCATGAGGCGGATCGAGGTGGTGATCTCACCGAAGACCGGCAGGGTGCGGTGCTTGAACTCCTCGCCCGCGTACCGCTTCTCCAGGTCCTCGCCGCTGCGCCACTGGATGAAGTTGAGGGTGCCGTGGGAGTCGACGCCGGAGTGCACGGTGGAGGACATCCAGCCCTCGTACGTGGCCGCGTCGACGATCTTCGTCATCTCCTCGATCAGCTTGTCCTGCTTCTCGGGAGTGTCCGTGGTGAACAGGTTCAGGACGGTGAGGTGCTTGTCCTCGGCGGAGATGATGGGCATGGGTCTGTCGTTTCCCTTCGCAAGGTGGGCGGCGCCCGGGGCGGGCGGCGGGGCGGGTCTCAGGCGGTGGGACCGAACCAGCGGTCCAGGGCGGTGGTGAGGCCGTCGGTGCCGGTCCCCAGCGGGGCGACCCAGGCGACGTAGCCGTCGGGGCGCACGAGGATGCCGTCCACCGGTGCCTCGCAGCCCTCGAAGTCGGCGGCGATGAGGTCGACGCGGTCGGCCCAGCCGGCCGCGGCGGTGCGCAGGCCCCGGTCGCCGCCGAGTTCCAGGAGCACGGCGCGGCCCTTTCGCAGCAGCGAGTAGAAGGCGATCTTCTCGCCGTCGACGACCAGTTCGCGGTCGGGCAGGCGCCGGCCCAGCAGCGGGTGGTCGCCGTCGCCGAGGTCGTGGCGGATGTCCAGGCCGGTGACCATGCCGGCCAGGTGCTGCTGGACGGAGGTGTGGGCGCCCATGAGTTCGGCCAGCACCTCGCGCATCGGGGTGATCTCCTCACCGCCGAGGTAGAGGATGCGCTGGGCGAGGGTGTTGGTCAGGATCCGCTCCCCCACCGGGTGGCGCTCGCTGTGGTAGGTGTCCAGCAGTCCCTGGGGGGCGCGGCCGCTGATGTCCAGGGCCAGCTTCCAGCCCAGGTTCACGGCGTCCTGCACGCCCGCGCTCATGCCCTGCGCGCCGATCGGCAGGTGGATGTGGGCGGCGTCGCCGGCCAGGAAGACGCGGCCCTTGCGGTACTGGGCGGCCTGGCGGCTGACGTCGGTGGTGGAGCTGACCCACAGCGGGGTGGCGGCGCTGATGTCCTCGCCGGTCAGCTTCTGCCAGCTCGCCGTGACCTCCTCGAAGGTGATCGGCTCCGGGTCGGTGCGCAGCGGCTGGGAGCTGTCGAAGTAGATGACGCGGCAGCGCTCGGGGCCCATCGGGATGACCATGACCATGCCGCCGGGGACCCGCTCGCCGCTGAAGCGGGGCCGCAGGGGCACTCCGGCCAGGTCCGCGAAGCGCAGCTCGATCTCCGGCTCGGTGCCGGGGAAGTCGATGCCGGCGAGCTTGCGCACGCTGCTGCGGGCGCCGTCGCAGCCCACGACGTAGCGGGCGCGCAGGGAAAGGGGGGAGCCGTCGGCGCCGGCGGCCTCGACGGTCACCGACGTGCCGTCGTCCTTGAGTCCGGTGACCTGGTAGCCGCGGCGGACCTCGGCGCCCAGCTCGCGCGCCCAGCCGCCCAGGATGCCCTCGGTGCGGGCCTGCGGGATGCCGCGCGCCCCGTAGGAACCGCCCTCGATCACCTGGTAGTCGAGCGGTACGCCGCCGAAGTGGCCGACGGGAATGACGCCGACCTCACCGAAGCGGTCCATGAGGCCGCGCTGCGCGAACTCCTCGATGGTCCGCGCGGAAAATCCCAGCGCACGGGATTCCTTAATCGGTTCGGCGAGTTTGTCGAGCACCACCACCGATATTCCAGCAAGCCTCAATTCACCTGCGAGCATGAGACCGGTGGGACCGGCTCCCACGACAATGACGTCCGAATCGTAGAGTTCCATCTGCCCTCTTCTCACTGGTGTTCAGCCAGTATGGAGAGAGCGGCGGGCGGGCGTAAATAGACGCTGTTACAGGTCTTGTGCAGTGAATGCCAGAAAAACGTGCGGTACGTCAGAGCTTCGACAAACGCTCTTGCCGCGGGCGCCCCGGGTGACGGCATTCTGCAACATGACCTCCACCCTGACGAACGATCAATCGGCATACGGTCTCGATGTCGGCGCGCGCGCCGAGGTCGCCGGCCTCCTCGACCGCTACCTCCTGTCGCTGGACGAGGGAGGGCTCGACGAGGCGTGGGCGGCACGCCTGTTCACCGAGGACGCGGTGGTGGCGTTCCCGGTCAGCCGCCACGAGGGCGTCGAGGGGATGGCCGCCTACCACCGGGCGGCGCTGTCCGCGTTCGCGGCCACCCAGCACCTGGGCTCCCCGGCGGTGGTCGAGGGGGACGGGCAGCGGGCGGTGCTGCGGGCGAACCTGGTCTCCACCCATGTGCACCACGCCCGTCACACGCAGGGCGAGGGGGCGCTGGCGCCGCTGTTCTCCACGGGCACCTTCGTCGACGGGCAGGCCCGGTACACGCCGCAGGGCTGGCGGCTGAACCTGCTCACCTTCCGGCTGCTGTGGTCGCAGGGCTCGCCGCCCCCGCGCTGACCCGCACGCGCCGTGGCGGCGCCCCCTGCCCGAGGGTCTCGGTCGGGGGGCGCCGCCACGGCGCGTGTGCGGTCAGGTGTTGAGGCTGAGCACCCGGTCGACCGCGATCTCGATGACCACCCGGCCCGGCGGGGTGGGCGGGGCGGACCAGTAGCGGCGGGCGTAGAGCCGGGCGCCGCGCTCCACCCGGGCGGGGTCGGCGACCACCTCGGCGGTGCCCTCCAGGGTGACCCAGCGAAAGCCGTCCACCTGGCACAGGGCCACCCGGCCGCCGGGCGCGGCCAGCAGGTTGCGGGCCTTGCGCGAGGTGGCCACCGTCATCACCCGGGCCAGGCAGGCGGCCGCGTCGAAGGTGAAGCGGACCGGTGCCACGTGCGGGGTGCCGTCGGGGCGCAGGGTGGTGAACGCGGCGACGTGCACCGTGGTGGTCAAGAACGCCTCGACCGAGTCGGGCACCGTGACGGCGTCCGGGCGCTGTATCGAGGGCGGCATACGGGTGTCCTCACTTCCAGGGGGCGCGGTGCGGGGCACGGCGGCGGCGGGGGCCGTTGGCCGGGGGGCGGTGGGCGTGTGGGGGGGGCGGTCGCCGTGCCCGGGCCAGCATGCCGTGGCGCGCTCGACCCTGGCTTGACGTCCCGCGGTACGCGGTGCGCGGTGCCGGGTGCCGGTGGCGTGCGGGTGGCCTCAGGGCGGGTGCGGGGGGCGGTCGGCGGGGCGGCGCGGGCGCAGGCGGAAGGTGCGCGGGGCGGTGGTGTGCCCGGCGGGGGTGCGCGGCCGCGGGGCGATCGCCGGCAGCGGCTGTCCCTGAAGGACGTCCAGCACGGTGGCGGTGGTGGTCCGCTCGCCGGTGCGGGGCAGGTGCTCCAGCAGCCGGGCCAGGTGGTCGGCGAGCAGGTGCGCGTCGCGGTCGCACACGCGGCTGCGGTCGTGGACGACGGCGAAGGTCAGCGAGCCGTCGGCGCCGGGGTGCACGAGCAGGGCCAGGGGCAGGCCGCCGGGGCCGGTGGTGCCGGCGGCCTCCGCCTCCAGGACGGCGCCGGCGGCGGCGAGCCGGGCCCGGGTGCCGGCCGGCGGGCGCGGCACGCTCTCCACCGACACCAGGCTCTCGAAGAGTTCCCCGCCGGCGGTGGCGGTGGCGCCGCGGCCGCTCCAGCGGTGGACGCGGGCGGTGGAGACCCATTCGTAGGCGGCCATGTCCAGGGCGCGGTCGCGCAGTTGCGCCAGCAGCAGCGCGAGCGGCTGGCGGGAATCGACGCGCACCGCCATCGGCAGGCAGGTGCGCAGCGGTCCGGGCAGCCGCTCGGCGCCCTCCAGGGCGATGCCGCGCCCGGAGACGGCGACGCCGAAGCCCACCGCCGCCACCGGGCCGCCGGCGGCGGCCCGGTACAGCAGCAGCGCCCACAGCATCTGCACGGCGCTGGAGTCGGGCACGCAGCGCAGCGCCGCCCAGTGGTGCAGGCGGGCGGCCTCGCGCGGGCCCAGGCGGACCTCGACGCGGCCGGGGCCGCGCTGGCCGGTGGGGGGCCCGGGCCGGGCCGGCAGCAGGGCGAGGGGGCCGGCGGGCAGGGCGGTGCGCCACCACTGGTGGGCGGGGGCGGTGTCCTGGCGCTGCAGCCAGGCGGTCCAGTCGCGCAGGTCGGGCCGGCGCTCCCCGCCGGGCAGGGTGCCGCCCGCCAGGTAGGCGCGGCAGAACTCCTCCAGCAGGAGGTGGACGCTGTAGGCGTCCAGCAGGGCGTTGGGGAAGGTGAGCACCACCCGGGTGATGGGCCGGGCGGTGTCCGTACAGGGGGCGGGCAGGTCCAGGAGGGTGATGCGCAGCGGGGCGGGGCGGCGCAGGTCGAAGCCGCGCAGGCGCTCGTGTTCCAGCAGGTGCTCCCAGTCGGCGCTGCCGGCGCGGTGGCGTACGACGTCGGCGCGGGCGCGGTCGTGGAGGACCAGGCGCGGGGCGGGGGCCGGGTGCAGGGCGGCCCGCAGGACGCTCTCGCGGTCGATGACGGACTGCCAGGCGGCGGTGAACCGTTCGGTGTCCAGCGGTCCGCTCCAGCGCCAGGTCAGCTGCTCGACGTGGCGTCCGGCCTCCCGGTGCCCGCCCGGGCCGTGCAGCAGGTGGTGCAGCAGGCCGTGCGGGGGCCAGGGGGCCGTGGTGGCCGGGCGGCGCGGGCCGGCGGGGCGGCCGCGCGGGGGGCGCGGGCGGTGCTGCCTCGCCATGGGTCGCCCTCCTCGGATCGCCGCCGGCTCGCCCGCGGGCCGGCCGGCCGTTGGGGGGTGCGGGAGCGGTGCGGTGGGCGCGGTGCTCCCCGGGCACCGTGGCACGGGCTCCTGCCGGGGCGCTGACGGGGCGCTGACGCGGCTGCAGAAGCGCCGGAGAAACGCTTCTTCAGGGGTGGGGCGCGGGTCGGGCCCGCGGGGCGGGGCGGGCCTCGGGCCCGGTCCGGCGGGGGGCGCCGGGTGTCCGGTCCGGCGGGGGGGTGCCGGGTCCGGCGGGGGGGCGGGTGTCCGGTCCGGCGGGGGGTGCCGGGTCCGGCGGGGGGGGGGGGCGGGTGTCGCGGTCCGGCGGGGTGGGTGGGGGGCGGGGTCGGTGGGGCGGGGTGGGTCAGTCGGGTGGGGTGGTGTCGGTCATGGCGGCGAGGAAGCCCTCGTCGAGCATGGTGGTGGCGGAGGTGTCGTCGGCGGTGCTGAGGCCGGCGTCGTGGCAGGCGACGCTGAGCAGGTAGCGGTCCATGACGGGGTAGGTGGCGAAGCCCCATTCGCCGCCCGTGACGGGGGTGCCGTCGGGGGTGCACAGCCGGCCGCCGCTGAAGCCGAACTCCTTGAAGCCCAGGCGCAGTCCCTGGCCGAGGGCTTTGCTGTAGGCCTCTTTCTGGGTCCACAGGCGCAGGACGCGGGCGGCGCGTGGGCCGGCGGGCAGCAGGTCCAGTTCCCGTGCCTCGGCGGGGGTGAGGACCTGGCGCTGGAGCAGGTCCAGGCGCAGGGGGCGCTGGGCGGGTTCGACGTCCACGCCGATGCGGCCGGTGCGGCTGAGGCCGACGGCGATCAGGTCGCCGGTGTGGCTCAGGCTCAGTTCGATCTGGTCGAAGCCGCGCAGGTAGGGGCGTCCGCCCAGCCGGTAGGCGAGGTCGAGGTGTTCGGGCGGGACGGCCAGGGCGGCGGCGGCGGTGTTCTTGATCAGCAGCCGGGAGGCGGCGAAGCGGTAGCGGACCGCCGCGTCGGGGGTGCGGCGGTAGCGGGGCCAGTCGGCGCCGAGCAGTTGCGGCAGGCGCCGGGTGGTGAGCACGCTGGGCAGCCATTCGCTCCAGGTCGTGCAGACCAGCGCGTTGCCGAGGGTGGCGAGGTTCTCCCGTACCCCGGGCCAGGGCCCGGTGGGCCGTGGCACGTGGAGGGGCACGGCGCACGTGACCCGGTCCATCGTCGTCTCCCTGCGTGTGAGTGCTCCCGCCGGCCGCCTCGGGCCGGGGTGCGTGAGGTGCGGGTGGGGATGCGGGTGGGGGGTGGGGTGTTTCAGTGGGCCAGGGCGGTGGCGTACAGGTCGAGGCTGCGTCCGCGGCGGCAGCGGTCCAGGGCTTCGGCCAGGACGGTGTGCTGGGCCTGGGGCGGCAGGTCGGGTACCGGGGCGCCGAGCCGGCGGGCGATGCGGCTGAGGGCGAGGACCGCCCAGGAGGGGTCGGCGAGGAAGGTGTCGTGGCCGGCCTGGCCCTCGAAGACGCCGAGGCAGGCGGCGGCGGACAGCAGCAGGGCGTAGCGGTCGGCCAGGGCGCAGGCCAGGGGGTCGACGGCGGTGCTGGAGGGGGGCAGTTGGGCGCAGCGTTCGCGCAGGGTGCGCAGCTCCGTCACGAGGGTACGGGCGAGGGTGGCCAGGGTGGTGTGCAGGGGGCCGGCGTGGTGGGTGCTGAGGCGTTCGGCGGCGGCGATGAGGGTGGCGGCCAGGAGGTCGCCGGTGCCCGAGTGGGTGAGCCGGGTGTGGTCCAGGGGCGGCAGGGGTGCGCCGGGGGTGAAGAGCTGGGCGGGCCCTTCGGCGGAGCGGAACCAGGCGGTGCGGGCCAGGGCGGCCAGTTGCGGGACCAGGACGGCCTGGCAGACGGCTGTTCCGGAGTGTCCCAGGCCGGCCACGGGCAGGTCCCGGGCCAGTTTCTGGAAGCCGCCGTACAGCGGTCCGCGGTCGTAGCCGCGGGCGCCCAGGACGGCGGCGAGTTCCTCCAGGTCCTCGCGCAGCAGGTCGGGCATGGTGTATTTGACGGCGGCGGCCAGGAGGTAGGCGTCCCTCGGGGCGAGGCTGAGGGCGCGCAGGGCGGTGACGGCCATGGCGTCGCAGGCCAGCAGGTCCGCGAAGACTCCGCTGAGGGCTTTGTGCCAGCGGCGGGCGGGCTGGTGGCCGGGGCGGTGCTCGGTGGCGGCGCGGACGGCCAGGCGCAGGACGCCGTCGACGCCGGCCAGGACGGTGCCGGGGATGAGGCAGTGGCTGATCTGGAAGCTGCGCAGGGCCAGGGTGATGCCCTGGCCCGGGGTGCCGATCAGGGCGCTGTCGGGCAGGTGCACGTCGTTCAGGCGCAGGCCCGAGAAGCGGGCTCCGCGCATGCCGGGCATCTGGACGCGGGCAAGGCGCTGGATGTGGCCGTGTTCGGGTGGTCCGGGCAGCAGGAACACGGAGTGGCTGCGGGGTCCGTGGCGCGGGGAGGTGCGGGCGTAGACGACGAAGGTGTCGGTGCGGTCGGCGTTCATGACCGCGTCCTTGCTGCCGTTGAGGAGGTAGCCGCCGCCGGGGGCGGGGGTGGCGGCGACTTCGCGGCGCAGGATGGCGTTGGCGTGGGCGACCTCGCGGTGCACGATCGCGGCGCGGCCGCCGCCGAGCAGGACGCCGGCCAGGGCGGTGCGCTGGGCCGGGTCGCCGGCGGTCCACACCGAGGAGGCGGCGAACAGGGAGGTGACGCCGAAGCCGTAGCCGGCGGCGAGGTCGCGGCGGAAGAGGGGGCGCAGGACGCGGGCGAGCTGTTCGAGGTCGGTGAGGCGGCCGCCGAGGTCGTGGGGGACGAATTCGGCGCCGAGGCGGTGGCGGGCGAGCAGGGCCTCGGTGGCGTGGGGGGTCTGGCGGGCGTCGTCGGCACGGACCAGGGCCAGGTGCCCGTGGGGGTTTCGGGGGTCGAAGGGGTCGCCGAGGGCGGCCTCCAGCCGGGCGGCGCGGGCGGGTTCGCCCCGGTCGTGTGCGGGCGCCGAGCCGTGCGGGGCACCGGCGGCCGCGGGCGCGACGGCTGCGGGCGCGACGGCTGCGGGTGCGGGGGGCGGCTGGGGGCCGGAGTGGGGGCCGGGGTGGGGGGTGCGGTCTGTGGTGCCGGTGGGGGCCGGGCCGGCCGGGGCGGTCACAGGGCCCTTACCGCGCCGCTGGCGTGGCGGGTGGCGTGTTCGAGGACGTGCCGTGCGGTGCGGGAGAGTTCGTCCTGCACGCGGCGGGCGGTGTCGGGGCCGGTGGCGTCGTCGCTGAGCAGCACGTTGTGGCGCACGCTCACGTCCACTCCGGCGGGCTGGGCATCCAGGGACCATTCGCCGGTGTAGGCGGCCAGGGGGGTGCGGGGGTGCAGGTGCTTGTGCACGAGGCGGCCGGCGCCGGGGAAGCTGATGCGTACGGCGCGGGTGCCGGTGGCGGTGTGGCCGTCCAGGGCGAGGGTCTGGATGCCGGGGGCGTCCTCGAGCACGCTCACCGGGCGGGTGTAGGCCAGTTCCTGGGGCCAGTCCCCGGCGCGGTAGAGGAAGTCCAGGACCAGTTCGGCGGGTGCTTTGATCCTGACGGTGTCCTCGAAGGTGAGGGTGAGGTCGTCCAGGTGGGTCCAGCGCTGGGCGAGGCGGGCCAGGCCGTCGAGCTGGGCGCGGCTGTTGGCGCGGGTGACCTGCCGGGCCCAGGCGGCGTGGGCGGGGTCGTCGCCGGTGACGGTGAAGGCGTGTTCCAGGCGTACCCGGCTGATTTCTCCGGCCGGGTGCACGCTCCAGGTGCCGCTCATCGACTCGATGGGGGCTGAGGGCAGTTCCTGGCGGAAGCGGACGCGGTGGGCCGCCACGTCCAGGTGCCGGTGGGAGACCCAGGAGCTGACGCGGTCGCCGGCCAGTGCCCACATGCGCAGTCTTTCGCGGGTGCCGTCGAAGTCGAGCTGTTCGACGTGCAGGCACGGGGAGAAGAACAGCGGCCACACGGTGGCGTCCGCTATCAGGCCGTACAGCACTCCGGCCGGGGCCGGAACGTTCACTTCGCAGGCACTGCGGTGCACTCGCGCATCCGGCATCGTCCACACCCTCCGTCGTCCAAGGCGTCGCCGCCGTGCCGGGTCCCTGGCCGGCCGCGCGTCTGCCGCGGTCCTGCGGGGGCGGGCGCGGCGGCCCGTTGTACTGCGGCTCTTCATCGACCCTGTCCGGAACCGCTCGGGATCGGCCCGGGTCCGGCTCGACTCCTCCTGGAGGGGGGCGGGCCGGGCCGCGGGGCGGAGGGTGTGGCGGTGCTCCAGCGGCGCGCGGGGAGGGCTTGAGGGGGCGGGCGGACGGTGGCGGCCGGTGGTGCGCCGCCCGTCCCCTCCCCCCTGGGGGCGGCGCGCCGGTCACAGGGGGTTGCGGTGGGACAGGGAGGTGGCTCGGTGGGGTTGTTTCGTCGGCGCTTTCGTCCGCGCCGGTTCGTGCGCGGTCTGTGGGAGGGGCTGGTCACCTACGGGCGGCTGTGCATCGGCGGGGAGACGGCGCCCTACGAGGAGGTGCGTCCGCCTCGGGTGGGGCAGCAGCCGCCGCCGGGGCATCCCGAACGGGTGCGCGGTGATGTGCCGTTGACGCCGTTGGAGCGGCGCCTGGCCCGTGAGCTGGGCGGCGGCTCCGGCAGGGACCGCGGCGCGGCCTAGCCCCCGGCTGCGGGCGCGGTACGGGCCGCTCCCCCGGGGCCGCCCCCGGCTGCGGGCGTGGGGGGGCGTGTGCGGCCGGCCCCCGGGCCGCCGCCGGTGCGGTGGGCCGGGGGCCGGAGGCCGGAGGGCCGGTGGCCGGGAGCCGGGTGGCCGGGGGCAGGTGCCCGGGGGTCAGGTGGCCGGGAGCCGGGTGGCCGGGGGTCAGGTGGCCGGGCCGCCGCCGGTGCGGTGGGCCGGGGGCCGGAGGGCCGGTGACCGGAGGGCCGGTGGCCGGGGGCCGGGTGGCCGGGGCCGGGGGTCAGGGGGTGAGGGCTTGGAGTACGGCGGCGGAGTTGAAGCCGCCGCGTCCGCGGGCCAGGACGAGGGCGGCCTTCAGGCGGGGCAGGGGGCGGGGGGTGGTGACGAGGTCCAGGGGGCAGTCGTCGGCGAGGTGTGCGGTGCCGGTGGTGGGCGGCACGATCCCCGCGGCCAGGGTGAGCGAGGCGGTGGCCAGGTCCAGGGCGGCGCCTCCGGCGCCCAGGCGTCCGGTCATCGTCTTGGGCACGGTGACGGGGACGCCGTAGGGTCCGAACAGGGTGGTCAGGGCGCGGCTCTCGGTGCGGTCGGCGGCGCGCCGGCCGGCGCCGTCGGCGAAGACGACGTCGATCTGTGCGGGTCTCAGGCCGGCCTGGGCGAGGGCGAGTTCGGCGGCTTCGCGCAGGCGGGGCCGGGCGGGGCCGTCGAAGGTGGCGGCGCAGCCGGCGACGGTGGCGTAGCCGGTGGTGCCGCGGCGGCGGGCGCGGCGGGCGTCCTCCAGGACCAGCAGGGCGCCGCCTTCGCCGACGGTGTGGCCGTCGGCGTGGGTGTCGAAGGGCCGGTAGGCGCGGGCGGGGTCGGGGTGGGGGCTGAGGCGGCCGTCGGCGAGGTGGGCGGCCCAGCCCCAGGGGCACAGGGTGGAGTCGATGCCGCCGGTGACCATGAGGGGGGCGCCGCCCTGGATGTGGCGGCGGGCGCGGGCGAGGGCGTCGATGCCGCCGGCCTGTTCGCTGATGAGGGCGGAGCCGTGGCCGCGCAGCCGGTGGCGGATGGAGATCTGGGCGGGGGCGGCGGCGTGGAAGGAGGCGAAGGACTGGTAGACGCTGACGTGTGCGGCGCCTTTGCTCCACAGGGCGGCCAGGCCGCGTTGTCCGTACTCGGCGCCGCCGGCGGAGCTGGCGGTCATGACCCCGGCGTGTTGCAGGGCCTGGTCGTCGGGGTCGGTGCCGGCGTCGTCGAGGGCTTCGCGGGCGGCGGCCAGGGCCAGGCGGGTGCTGCGGTCGGTGGAGGGCAGCAGGGTGCTGGGGATGTGGTCGGCGTCGGTGAAGGCGTTGATCTCGCCGGCGATGCGCACGGGGTAGGGGGAGGCGTCGAAGCGGGTGAGGGGGCCGATTCCGCTGCGGCCGGTGAGCAGGGCGTCCCAGTAGGCCCGGGCGCCCAGGCCGTTGGGGGCCACGATGCCGATGCCGGTGACCAGTACCTGGTGGGGGCGGGGCTCCCGGGCGCGGTGCGGGCCGGGGCCGGTGGTGTGGTTCATGCGGCCTGCCCCAGGTGGGGGCGGGTGAGGACGGCGGCGGTGTGGAAGCCGCCGAATCCGCTGGCGACGCTCAAGACGGTGTGGGTGCGCTGCTGGCGGGCGGTGAGCGGGGTGTAGTCCAGGTCGCAGGTGGGGTCGGGTTGATGGAGGTTGGCGGTGGGGGGGACGACGCCGTGGCGGATGGCCAGGGCGCCGGAGGCCAGGTCGAGGGCGCCGGCGGCGCCCAGGGCGTGGCCGATCATCGATTTGATGGAGCTGACGGGCACCCGGTGGGCGTGGTGGCCCAGGCCGGCTTTGAAGGCGTGGGTCTCGTGCCGGTCGTTGTGGCGGGTGCCGGCGCCGTGGGCGCTGATGTAGTCGATGTCGGCGGGGTTGAGCCGTGCGCGGTCCAGGGCGGCGCGGATGGCGGCGGCCATCTCCTGGGCGCCGGGGCGCAGTGCGGTCATGTGGTGGGCGCTGCTGTGGGCGGCGGTGGCGGCCAGTTCGGCGTAGGGGGCGGCGCCGCGCCGGCGGGCGTGTTCCTGTTCCTCCAGGACCAGGACGGCGGCGCCTTCGCCCAGGACGAAGCCGTCGCGGGTGCGGTCGAAGGGGCGGCTGGCGGTGGCGGGGTCGTCGTTGCGGCTGCTGGTGAGGCGGATGCGGTCGAAGCAGGCCATGGTGATGGGGGCGATGGGTGCTTCGGCGCCGCCGACGAGGGCCAGGTCGGTGCTGCCCTCGCGGATGAGGTCGGCGCCGTGGGCGACGGCGTCCAGGCCGGAGGTGCAGCCGCTGGAGACGAGGCCGACGGGGCCCTGGGCGCCGCAGTCGCGGGCGAGGGCGGCCGCAAGGGAGCTGGGGACGAAGTAGTCGTAGAGGGAGGCGGCGGCCGCGGTGTGGTCGAGGGCGGCGGTGTTGCCGCAGTCGCTGAGGACGGCGTACTGGGTGGCCAGGGCGGTGGTGCAGCCGATCGCGGTGCCCAGGCTGACCGCGCAGCGCAGCGGGTCGCGGGCGAGGTGGTCGCCCGCGCCGCTGTCGGTGAGGGCTTCGCGGGCGGCGACGAGCGCGAACTGGGTGATGCGGTCCAGGTGTTCGGTGTCGGCGAAGGCGAAGCCGTGGGCGGCGGCGTCGAAGTCGACCTCGGCGGCGATGCGGGAGCGGTAGGCGGAGGCGTCGAAGAGGGTCAGGGGGCGGGTGGCGGTGCGGCCGTCGGTGAGCAGGTTCCAGAAGTTCCGGGTGCCCACCCCGCCCGGGGCGACGACTCCGATGCCGGTGATCACGACGCGTCTCACCGGCCGCCTCCGGCCGCGGCGGCGCTGCTGTGGGCGCGGCAGGCGCGGCCCACGTGCCGGGCCAGGCCCGGGGAGCTGGCGAAGAAGTGGCCGCCTGCGACGGTGTGCAGTTCGATCAGGTCGGTGGTCCACTGCTGCCAGTGCCGCAGTGCGGCGGGGGCGGCCAGCGGGTCGTCGCTGCCGGCGAAGACGAGGACGGGGACGTCCACGGGGCCTCCGGTGACCGGGTCCAGGGCGGCGTTGCGCAGGGACTTGGCCAGGCGCAGGTCGTCGCGCAGGACGGGCAGGAAGGTGCGCCGCCACAGTCCGCCGGGGGAGGCGGAGGCGCCCGGCGGCAGCGAGCCGATGCTGTCGAGCAGGGGCAGCAGGTCCTCGTCGGGCAGGTCCGCGCCGTCGACCAGGGCGGTGGTGGTGTGCGGGGGCGGGCAGGCGCCCACCGCCAGGAACAGCGGCGGCGCGCCGGCGTCGGCCAGGGCCCGGGTGAGGGTGTAGCCGACCAGGGCGCCCATGCTGTGCCCGTACAGGGCGTAGGGGCCGCGGCGGGCGGTGGCGAGCAGGCCGGGCATCAGGTCGGCCAGCAGTTCGGTGCGTCCGCTCAGGCGGGGCTCGCGGCGGCGGGCCTCGCGGCCGGGCAGCGGCAGGGCGTGCACGTCGACGCCGTCGCCGACCGCTGTGCCCCAGCCGCGGTAGCTGGCCACGCCGGCGCCGGCGTGGGCGAGGCAGGCCAGGGTGACCCGGGCGGGCCCTTCCTGGCGGGCCTTGGAACTCGAAGCCATCCGTCGCCTTCCTCGTGAGCGGCCGGGCCCGGCGTGCGGCGGGCGGGGCCCGGGCGCGGTGGGGTGGGGTGCGGGCACGGTGGGGTGGGGTGCGGGCACGATGGGGTGGGGTGTGCTGCCCGCGTCCTGCCTCTCCCCCGCCCCCGCCCCCGCGTCTGCCTCCGTCTCCGGGCCCGGGCCTGCTGCGGCTGCCGGGCCCGCCCCCGCGTGCGGGCCCGACGGCAGGAGCGGACGGGGGCCGGGGTGCGGGGTGAGCCTGGCCCCGGCGGCTCGTGCGGCGCTCGACCCGGCACCCCGGACGGTCTGTGGCCCCCGTAGGGCCCGGGCGGTCCGTGGCCCCCGGAGGGCCCGGGCGGTTCGGGGCCCCCGGAGGGCCCGGGCGGTTCGGGGGCTCCGGGCGGCCGGGGGGCGGCCGGCGGGCCGTGCCGTGCGCGGCGGCCGGGCTGTCATGCCGCGTACAGGTCGAACGTGGAGGAGCGGCGGGCTCCGGCGGCGACGTCCAGCTGCGGGTCGACGGCGAGCATCGCCTGGTGCAGCCGCTGCAGCTGCGGGGAGGGTTCGACGCCGAGTTCCTCGATGAGGCGCTGGCGCAGTCTGCGGTAGACGTCGAGTGCGGCGGCCTGGCGTCCCGAGCGGTACAGGGCCACCATCGCCTGGGAGTGCAGCCCTTCGTGCTGGGGGTGGCGGGCGACCAGGTCGGTGAGTTCGGCTATGAGCTCCACGTGCCGGCCCAGGCGCAGTTCGGCGTCGATGCGGCGTTCGCGGGTGACCAGGCGGCTCTGTTCCAGGCGCATCACCTCGATCTCCAGGATGGGTCCCACCCGTACGTCGACCAGGGCGGGTCCGTCCCACAGGTCCAGGGCGGTGCGCAGCACCGCCGCGGCGCGTTCGTCCTCGCCGTCCTCGAAGGCCTGGCGTCCTTCCTGGACGAGGCGTTCGTACTGGAAGGCGTCGACCGCCTCGGCGGGTATCTGCAGCAGGTAGCCGCCGTAGCGGGTGGCGAGGACGTCCTTGGCCGAGCCCGGCACGTCCGGTCCCATGGCGGTGCCCAGCAGGCGGCGCAGCTGGAGGATGTAGGTCTGCAGGGTGGTCATCGAGCTCTGGGGCAGTTCGGTGCCCCAGATCTCCTCCATGAGGGTGGGGACCGGTACGACCCGGCCGGGGCACAGGGCGAGCAGCGACAGGATCTGCCGGGGCTTGCCTGCGGTGGGCACGACCGAGATTCCATTGAATTCGGCGTTCAACGCACCCAGGACTTGTATTTTCACGATTCCCTCCGCAAGTTGTCAGGGCGGTTGGTTCTGAGCCGTTGATAGAGCGTTTAGATACTGTCGCGTTCCGCGTTCCCGTGTCATTCCCGCCACTCTGCGGCAAGAGGAACCGGACGTTTCTTGCACCGGGGCGCGAGAGCGGCTCGAGTATGTCTCGTTCCGCACGGCGATTGGCGGCGTAAAAGCGTTCCGGCCGCCCGGTATACGGCTGTGCGGCGGGCGGTTCTTTTTCGCGCCAGGGTGCGGGCCGTGCGGGGGGCGGCTGGGGGTGCGGGCGGGGTGGCAGGGGGTGCGGGTGGGGAGGGCGGGGGCGGTCGGTGCGGCGGGGGTGCGGGGCGGGGGCGGCGGACGGTGCTGCGGGCCGGCTCGCCCGCCCGGGGCGGGGGGGTGCTGCGGGGGCGGGCGGGGCGGGGGGCGGGTGGCGGCTCGAGGATTTTTCCATGCCGGTTTGCGGGCGGCTGGGGAATCGTGCGCCGGAAACGGGGGTCGGCTACTGTCCGGGCACAAGGAAGTGCATCTGCTATTCGTGAGGGAAATATCAGGGCCGCACCCCCCGGGTCGGCGGGTGCGGCGCAGGTGTTTCCCGGGCAAGGGCGAGATGGAGTTTCGGATTCTTGGGCCGGTTCAGATTCACGACGGGCGGGCGGGTGCGCGGATCACTCCCGCCGGCGCCAAGCAGCGGGCGCTGCTGGGTGCGCTGATCGTGCGGGCCGGCCAGGTGGTGCCCAGCGAGCGCCTGGTGGAGGAGCTGTGGGGTGCGCGTCCCCCGGCGAACGCCGCCAACGCGCTGCAGGCCCATGTGGCGCGGCTGCGGCGGCTGCTGGCGGCGCCCGTGCCCCCGTACGGGACGCCGGCCGGGGCGCCGGCCGGGGGGTGGGTGCAGACGTGCCCGCCGGGTTACGTCCTGCGGCTGGGGTCCGCGGCCACCGACGCGCAGCGTTTCGAGCGGCTGGCCGCGCGGGCCGGGTCGCTGGCGGCGGGTGCGCCGGGCCGGGCTGCGGATGTGGCCCGGCAGGCTCTGGCGCTGTGGCGGGGGCCTGCCCTGCACGGCTGCGGGCAGGGGCCGGTGTGCTCGTCCGGTGCGGTGCTGCTGGAGGAGAGCCGGCTGCTGGCGTGGGAGCTGCTGTTCGACGCCAGTCTGCGGGCGGACCGCGGTGCGGAGATCACCGGGGAGCTGCGGGAGCTGGTGGCCGTTCATCCGCTGCGGGAGCGGTTCTACGAGCAGTTGATGGCGGCTCTGCTGGGTGCGGGGCGGCGGGCGGAGGCGCTGGGCACCTACGACCGGGCGCGCCGGCGGCTGGCCCGTGACCTGGGGGTGGCGCCGGGTGCGGTGCTGCGCGGCTGCCGCCAGGCGGCGCTGCGCCCGCCGGGCCCCGCGGATGCGGCACCGGCGCCGGGTTCGGCGGAGGCCGAGGCGGCGGGGGCGCTGGGCGCGGAACTGGCGCGGGTGCGCCGGCAGGTGGAGCTGCTGCGCCGGGAACAGGGCGAGCTGTCGGCCCGCCTCGCCCGCCTCACGGCCCACGAGCCGGCCCGGAGCACGTGAGCCGGCCCGGAGCCCGTGAGCCGGGCCGGAGCACGTGAGCCGGGACGGAGCACGTGAGCCGGGACGGAGCACGTGAGCCGGGACGGCCCGCGGGAGACGTGACCCGGCGGGCGCAGGCGCCCGTTTCAGCCGTCATCCGGTGAACGGCGGTGGCCTGCGCGAGCGATGGGCCCTGGGGGCCCGGTGGCCCGGTGGAGCGGTGACCCTGTGGAGCGGTGACCCTGTCAGCGCTGGCGGCCCGGCGAAGCCATGGACCCTGCGGGCCCCGGTGGCCCGCTGGAGCGGCGACCCTCTCAGCGCTGGCGGCCCGGGCGAAGCCATGGACCCTGCGGGCCTTGGTGGTCCGCTGGAGCGGTGACCCTCTCAGCGCTGGCGGCCCGGGCGAAGCCATGGGCCCTGCGGGCCCCGGTGGCCCGCTGGAGCGGCGACCCTCTCAGCACTGGCGGCCTGGCGGAGCCGTAGCCCTGGGGCCCTGGTGGTGCGTGGTGTGCGGGGGCCTGCCCCCGGCCGGCTGTGGAGCCCTGTGATCCTGGCCGTCGGCAGGGGGGTCAGCCTGCGGGCTCCCGGCCGGGCCCGTAGGGGGCGTGAGGCCGGGAAGACCCGGGGGCCGAAAGCCCGTTGCGGCTGGGGGCTGTTGGGGCTGGGGGCTGTTGCGGCCCGGGGGCCTGTAGGGCCCCGGGGGATGTCAGCGGGTGACGAGTCGGCTGCCGGTGGCTGTCCCGGCGCCGGGGGTGGTGCCGGCGGCAGGGGCGGCGGTGGCGGTGGCGGGGGCTTCGGGGCGGGCGACGAGGATGGAGCGCTGCAGGCGGCTGAGGGCGGCGGAGGGTTCCAGGCCCAGTTCGTTGACGAGGGTGCTGCGCAGGCGCTGGTAGGCGTTGAGGGCCTCGCCGCGCCGGCCGGAGCGGTGCAGGGCCAGCATGAACTGCCCGTGCAGGCTCTCGTGCATGCGGTACTGGCTGACCAGCACCGTCAGTTCCGAGAGCAGTTCGCGGTGGCGGCCCAGGCGCAGGTCGGCCTCGATGCGCTGGTCCAGTGCGCACAGCCGGGCCTCTTCCAGGCGCTTGATCTCGGTGTCGATGAGGAGGCCGGCCTGGATGTCGGTCAGGGCGTGGCCGTTCCACAGGGACAGGGCGTCGGCGAGCCGGCGGGCGGCGCCGGCGTAGTCCTCGGCGTCCATGGCCCGGTAGCCGGCTCCGGCGCGCTGGTCGAACTCCCGGTAGTCGACGTGGCCGCCGCGGGTGTGCAGGCGGTAGCCGCCCGGGACGGTGGCCAGGATGTCCTTGGCGGTGCAGCGCTCGTCGGGTCCGTGGGCGAGGGCCTCGGCGATCAGCTCGCGCAGCTGCAGCACGTAGGTCTGCAGGGTGGTGCGTGCGCTGCGCGGGGGGCGCTGGCCCCACAGCTCGTCGATGAGCGCACTGACGGGGACCACCTGGTCGGCGTTGAGGGCGAGCAGGGCCAAGACCTGGCGCGGTTTGGGGGCGGTCGGCACGACCGGCACCCCGTGCTCGCGTACCGACAGTGTTCCCAGCACTTCGACGTCCACGTTTCCCCCATGAGTCAGACCGCAGGCCGGGTGGTCCGCTGCTGCGTCGCCCGGTGACCGGGAACCGGTACGCGGCTCCAGACCCGATAAAAAAACAGCACAGTCGGTTTGTCAACGTGGACTCAGCGAGGCGCCCGGTTACCGCCGGGATCCGGTCAGTCACTGATCGAACATCTGCCCGTGACCCTTTCGTGAGCTGGCGGTCTCGCCCGGCGGACCGCCGACGATGCGCCAGCGGGGGGCCAAAACACGCCCTGTCCAGCAAAGGGAGACGTTGGCCGAAAAACTCCGCCGGATCCGGCCCGGGGTCACGGGGGCTTCCGGACCGGCAGAAGCCCCCTTCAGGACGGGTATGGGCGAGTTGTGGCGGTGTTGCCCCGCCGGCAGGCGCCTGATAACAGACCGTACGGTCTCTGCCAGGCGGGGCGGGAGCACCCTTTCGGCGAGCGCGGCGGGCGGGTGGCACCTTCCGGCGGGTGCGGCGGTGCCGGGCAGGGCCGCGCCGGGGCGGGGCTGCGTGGCGCCCCCAGGGGCCGGGGGTGGGGCTGCGGGCGGGGCGCCGGGCAGGACCGGTCCCGGGGCCGCCGGGCGGGGGCCGCGGTACACGGGGCTGCCGGGCAGGGGGCCGCGGGGCGGGAGGGCTGCCGGGCAGGGGGCCGCGGGGCGGGAGGGCTGCGGGGCGGGGGCTGCGGGGCGGGTGGGGGTCAGTGGGGGTCGGAGCCGCCGGCTTCCAGGGCGGGCAGGAGGGCGGCGGGGACGAGGGCGGGCAGCAGGAGGCGCCAGAACTGGGCGACGGTGGCCCGGGAGAGCCACACGTCGTCGCGGGTGCCCAGGACCTCGAAGCCGACGGTGACGGCGACCACGGCGGCCACCACGCCCTCCCGGGCCACGTTCTCGCGCAGTTCCCCGTGGCGGGCGGCGCTGTCGACCATGGCCCGTACCCAGGTGTGCCAGCGCAGCCGCAGGTCGGTGCGGGTCACCCGGCCCGCCTCCCCGCTCAGTTCGAAGCCGGCCCGCAGGAGTACGTCCCGCTGCAGGCGGCAGGCGAGTTCGTGGGTGGCGTCGATCAGGCGCTGCACGGTGGCGGCGGGGGTCTTCCTGCCGCGGGTGGTGATGGTCTGCAGGACGGCCGCCGCGCTCGCCTCGACCGCGTCGGCCAGGATCGCCTTGCTGGCGAAGTGGAAGTGCAGTGCGCCGTTGCTCACGCCCGCCCTGGAACTGATCAGGGTGAGCGAGGCGGCGGTGAAGCCTTCGTGGTGGAAGACCTCGGCCGCCGAGTGGATGAGCGCCTCGCGGGTGCGCACTGCACGTTCCTGTCTGACCATCTTCTGCTCCGTCACTGCGGTGGGTTGCCGTGCTTCCGGGACGGCACGTCGGCGTGCTTGGTGCGGAGCATCGCCAGGGACCTGATGAGCACCTCGCGGGTCTCGGCGGGATCGATGACGTCGTCGACCAGGCCGCGTTCGGCCGCGTAGTAGGGGTGCATGAGCTCGGCCTTGTACTCCTTGACCATCTTCTGGCGCATGGCCTCGGGGTCCTCGGCCTCGGCGATCTGGCGGCGGAAGATGACGTTGGCCGCGCCCTCGGCGCCCATCACCGCGATCTCGTTGGCCGGCCAGGCGAAGGTGAGGTCGGCGCCGGTGGACTGGGAGTCCATGACGATGTAGGCGCCGCCGTAGGCCTTGCGCAGGATGAGGGAGATGCGGGGCACGGTGGCGTTGCAGTACGCGTACAGCAGCTTGGCGCCGTGGCGGATGATGCCGCCGTGCTCCTGGTCGACGCCCGGCAGGAACCCGGGCACGTCCACGAGGGTGACGACGGGGAGGTTGAAGGCGTCGCACATCTGCACGAAGCGGGCGGCCTTCTCGGACGCCTCGATGTCCAGGACGCCCGCCAGGGCCATGGGCTGGTTGGCGATGATGCCCACCGCCTGGCCGCCCAGGCGCCCCAGGGCGCAGATGATGTTGCGGGCCCAGCGCTCGTGGACCTCCAGGAACTCGCCGTCGTCGACGATCTCCCCGATGACCTCGCCCATGTCGTAGGGGCGGCTGCCGTCGGCGGGGACCAGGTCCAGCAGCGTCTCGCAGCGCCGGTCGGCCGGGTCGGGGCCCGGCGCGCAGGGCGGGTACTCCCGGTTGTTCTGCGGCAGCAGCGACAGCAGGTAGCGGACCTCCGCCAGGCAGGTCTCCTCGTCGTCGTAGGCGAAGTGCGCCACCCCTGAGGTCTCGGCGTGCACGTCGGCGCCGCCCAGGCCGTTCTGCGTGATCTCCTCGCCGGTGACGGCCTTGACCACGTCGGGGCCGGTGATGAACATCTGCGAGGTCTCGCGGACCATGAACACGAAGTCCGTCAGCGCCGGGCTGTAGGCGGCGCCGCCCGCGCACGGGCCCAGCATCACGCTGATCTGCGGGATGACGCCCGAGGCCCTGGTGTTGCGCTGGAAGATGCCGCCGTAGCCGGCCAGCGCCGAGACGCCCTCCTGGATGCGTGCGCCCGCGCCGTCGTTGAGGGAGACCAGCGGTGCACCGGCCGCGATGGCCATGTCCATGATCTTGTGGATCTTCGCGGCGTGGGCCTCGCCCAGCGCGCCGCCGAAAATCCGGAAGTCGTGCGCGTAGACGAAGACCGTGCGGCCCTCCACCGTGCCCCAGCCGGTGATCACACCGTCGGTGTACGGCTTCTTCGCCTCCAGCCCGAACCCGGTCGCCCGGTGCCGGCGCAGCTGCTCCACCTCCTGGAAGGAACCCGCGTCCAGGAGGAGCTCGATGCGCTCCCGCGCGGTCAGCTTGCCCCGGGCGTGCTGCGCCGCCGTCGCCTTCTCCCCCGGCCCGGCCAGCGCCTGGGCCCGGACCGCGTGCAGCTCCGCCACGCGGCCCTGCGCACCCGAAAGCGGCGCGGACACCTGGGGAACGTCATTGAGGACTGTCACGATGCCTCCCTTCCGTCATGGCGCAGCCGGACCACCCCCAGCGTAACGAACCGTCCGTGCGGTTTTTAGTGGGGGTGGGGTCTGCGCGCATGAATCAGCCATGAACGTGCCCGCCGGCACCCGGTGCCGGCGCGGTGGCGGCCCTAACGCCAGTTGTAGGGCGAGCGGTAGGACGCGGCGGAGCGCTCCGGCCGCCACGGCGGGACGTCCGCCGCGGGCCCCTCGGCGCCGCCCGGCGGCGCACCGGGCGCCTCGCCGGCGCCGTCCTCGCACCGGGCGGCCAGCACCGCGCACAGCACGACGGTGACGGCGGCCAGTTCCTCCTCGCCGGCCACACCGCGCACGATCCGCAGTGCGCTGTCCGGTTGCCCCATGTCCGCTCCTTCCGACCTCGGGCCACCGTCCGGCAGACCGCTACAGGAGCACTCACGTACCGGTCGAGGAACACCCCACACCCCTTGCCCCCGGCTCCGCACCCGCCCCGCCCCCGCCCTTGCCGGCTGCAGGACCGCAGCGCGCCCCGGCTCGCCCGGCTCGCCCGGTGCGGCCCGGTGCGGCCCGGTGCGGGTCGCACCGTGCGGCGGCCCGTTAACGGGCCCGTGCGGCAGCCCGCGAGCGGGCTCGCGCGACGGGCCGAGCCGGCGACCCGTGAAACGGGCCTGTGCGGCGGCACGGCACACCCGCGCGGCTCCCCGGCCGGGGCAGGGCCGGGAGCCGGCCGGGGCAGGACCGGGGACGGAGGGCCGGGCCGGGGGGCGGGCCCTGGCGGGCGGGAGGCCGGGCCGGGGGCCGGGCCGGGGGCCGGGTTGGGGGCCGGATTGGGGGCCGGGTTGGGGGCCGGGCCGGGGGCCGGGCCGGGGGCCGGGTTGGGGGCCGGGCCGGGGGCCGGGTTGGGGGCCGGGTTGGGGGGTCAGGTCTTGAGGGCGCGGGACGGGTGGCCCCGGGGCTTGGGGGCCCTGGGGTGGCCCCGGGACCGGGGGCGGGCTTGGGGGTGGCCCTGGGGGTGGTCGGGGGGCCGGCCGCCCCGGGGCATCGTGCGGGCCGGCCGCCCGGCCCGTATGTTCCGCGGGCACGGCGAACCTGGCGTGCACGGCGGGACGTTGCGCACACCCGCCCCTGCTCCTGCACCCTCCGCCTCTCCCCTTCCCTCCCCCGGTCCGCCGCCGTCCTCGCCGTCGCCGGTCGCCCTGCCCTCGCCTGGTCACGACGTCACGCGCCGCCCGGGCGGGTGAGGTGGGCGATTGCCCGACGTCCGGGCGCTCAGGGCTCCGTGAGGGCCGGCTGCGGCCCGCTGACGGCGGCGCCCGGCCGGGCCGCCGCCCGCGCGCGGGCACGAGGGCGCGGGCACGGGGAGGGAGGCGGTGCGGGTACCGGTGAGCGGCCCTCGGATGCCGGTCCCGGTGCCGGCGCAGGCGGCACGACGGTGCCCCGGATGCCGCCAAGCGCGGCGCCCGGGGCAGGGCAGAGGGCATCTCCGCTCGTCGAGGTAGCCCCTTGCCCGGCACAGGCGCAACGCCCCCTGTCCGCCCGTAGCGCTCATCAGCCCAGCGAGCCGGGGTCCGGGGCGTGCCGGTGACACCTGCCGCGGCAGCGGACCGGGCCCCTGGTTCACGGCTTTCGCGCGTGAGGCGTTCGTGCCGGCCACCCGGGCCCCAGCCGTCCCGCCGAGGTGAGGGGCACCCACCCCGTCCTCCCCCGCGCGGTGCCGGCCCTGCACCGTCGAGATGCCGCAGCTTCGGGGCCCGGCACCCGGGACCGGATGCATCCGCCCTCCCGCACAGGCCCCCGGGCAGGCGTACCGGCGGCGGGCGGGGGGGGCGGGCAGGGTTCCCGCAGGCCCGGCCCCTCCCCGGGCCCGGCCCGGCCTCTGGGCAGGGCGGGTCTCCGGGCAGGGCGTTCTGCGGTGCGGCCGCGCGCTCTTGCCGCCCGCACCGCGCCGGCCCCCGGGCAGGGCCCGGGGGCCGGGAGGCGCGTGCGGGCGGGGCGGGGCTTCAGGCGGGGGCCGCCGCCGTCTCGGGCAGGCGTTCGCGCTCGTGGGCGCCGCCGGCCGTCTCCTCCAGCAGTGCGTCGCTGGCGGTGCCCAGACGCGCTGCGCGTTCGACGGTGATGTCCAGGCTGCTGAGGACGGCCGGCACCGCGATGCTGGGCAGCAGGTGCCGGAAGAGGGCCACCACCCGTTCCTCCAGGTCCTCGCGCCCGGCCAGGATCTGCGAGTACAGCTGGGTACCGGTCCAGGCCGCGGAGAACAGCCAGGCACTCTCGGCGGGCTGCACGTGCGGGAGGAGTTCGCCCTGTTCCTTGGCGGCCGCCAGCAGCGTCCGGGAGGCCCCGATCCACTGCCCGATCGCCGACGAGCCGTACTCGGCGCGCAGTTCCTGTTCCAGACTCAGCCGGGCCACCGCGCTCACCAGCGGATCCCGGCGCATGCGGTAGGCCACGGTCAGGCCCGTGTCCACGAACTCCTGGAGCCGGCAGGCGGCGGGCTGCACCCTGATCACGGAGAACTGCTGCTCCAGCACCCCCTCCGCCAGCGCCTGCTTGGAAGGGAAGTGGAAGTACAGCGCCCCCTTGGTCACCCCCGCCCGCTTGAGGATCTCCCCGATGGTGGCGGCCTCATAGCCATGGGAGTCGAACACCTCGGCCGCGGCCTTCAGGATCGACAACTGAGTACGGATCGCTCGTTCCTGCCGAGCCACGGCACCTCCCGACGGTCTTTGCCCCAGGAACGTGCGAGCACCGCCGTTCCTTGACCAAAACAAAACCAGGGAGTCCGTATTTTAGCAAGCCAGCACGTGTCAGCATGACCGGACTTCCACCATCGCTTCACGCCCGACCGCCCCCGCCGGCCCTCCCATTGCTGGTCACAGCAGCAAGCCGCCGCACCGGCCACCTCCCGCCGCACACCCCGCTTTCACAACCGGCCGTGCGGATTCAGCGGACCGGCACCCACCCCACCCCCCAACAAGACCCACCGAACCCCCCACACAGCGCCACAAACCCCCGGCAAAGACACCGCACCACGAGCACCGGCAGCAGCACCTCCGTAGCCCCCGCACCTCCCCGGCCCCCGCCCCCGCCCCCGCCCCCGCCCCCGCCCCCGCCCAGACCTCGCGGCCTGCCCCGCACCGCCCAAACAGAGACGCGCCGGGCGCAGCCGGGAACCGGACCCGGCCGGAACAGGAACCGGAGCCGGACCGGCCGGGACCCGCCTCCCCGACCGCAGAGGACCAGGAGGCGGGCCCTGCACGGCGGTTGCCCCCGGGGCGGGGCGGCTGCGGGTACGGAATTGCGGTGGAAGCCGGCCCGGCCGGAACAGGGACACGCCGGGCGCAGCCGGGAACCGGACCCGGCCGGAACAGGAACCGGAGCCGGTCCGGCCAAAAACCCGGAGCGGTGAGATGAGCGAGGGCATCAGAGGAAGGACGGCGTACTGCATCCAGCACCGGCCCCGCCAGCATCCCCCGACAGGACGACTGCACCGCACCGCCACCTCAACGCCCAGACCCCGCACCCCGGCCGCGCCCCGGCCCGGCCCGGCCGAAACTGACCGCCCCCGGGACGACCGGCCGAAAAGAGTCTCCCCTCTCTTCATGACGGCGTCACACACCCACCACACCAAACACCCCGGCCGGACCGGGCCGGGAGCAACCCCGCCGCAAGCACGACAGGCATCCGCCCCCCCTCCCCCGGGACCCGCGCGCCCGCCGGACCCCCCGCCGAGGCCGGGCAGGAGGGGGAGGGAGGCGGAAGGGGCGCGGGCCCGGGCGGGCCCGGGCAGCGAAGTGCCCTTACCGCCGGGCCAGTCGGCATGGCCGGCGGGGCGGGCCCTGAGCGTCAGACCACCGGGCGCAGCCGGTCCAGTTCACCGCTGAGCGCGTCCCGCAGCACGTCATGCTGCGGACCGAGCCGGAAGCGCTCCTCACTCCAGCGCTCACGCGGATACAGCCACACCGGCGCATCCACCACACCGGCCGGCTCCCACGCGAACCGCGGCCAGACATGCGCATGCAAGAACGGCTCCCGGTTTCCCAGGATCTCCAGATTGACCCGCCGGAACGCCGGATCCATCCGCCGGCAGACACCCTCGACCGCCTCACCGAGCTGGTCCATGTCCGACAGGAACGCCAGCCGCCTGGCCCTCGGCAGTTCCGACAGCCGCTGCACACCCGGCTCGTCCACCAGCAGCACCGAGTAACCCGGCAGGAACTGCACATCCCCGATCACCGCGAACCCCGCCGCCAGCCGCCGCAGCACCGTCGGGTTCTCCCCCCTCAGCGCAGCCCCCACCCGGTCCGCCCGCCAGTCGCCCCCCACCACCACACCCCCACCCCCCTGACCGAAAACCGCCCCCGACCCCCCACCTGCAAACCGCCCCCCTGCACGCTGCACGGTCCGAAGACCAGACAAGCAGAGAAGGCAACAGCCCCGGCAGGTAACCGCAGATCCCCCTCAGGGCGAAGACCGAAAACCCCAGCCCCCCGGAACCGAAAGCCTCGGCCCCGAAGGCCGGCCGACCCGAAGGCCTCGAAGGCCGCAGGGGGGAAGGGAAGCCGGAAAGCCTGAGGGGCAGGGCCGGCCGCGGAGGACGTCCTGCCTGCGGCCCTGCCCCGCCCCTCAGCTTCCTTCCCCGTCAGGGGTCGCCGCCCCGGCACAGGGCGCCGCCGGCCGCTGCCCCGCCGGCCGCTGCCCCGCCGGCCGCTGCCCCGCCCGCCCCTGCCGCGCGTCCCTCCCGGCGTCGGCCGCAGGACCCAGCAGCACCGGCAGCTCACGGTGACCGTTGGAGATGAACGACTGCAGCGGGCGCAGCTCGTCGTAGTCCACCGCCAGCCGCAGCTGCGGGAACCGGGCGAACAGCCCGCTCAGCGCGATCTGCGCCTCCATCCGGGCCAGCGGAGCACCGATGCAGTAGTGCGTCCCGTGCCCGAACGACAGATGAGCCCGGCGCGTGGCGCGCATGACGTCGTAGCGGTCCGCGTCCGGGCCGTGCACCTCGGGATCACGCCCCGCCCCCGCGAACGAGATCACCAGCGGATCACCCGCCGCCACCGCGACTCCCCCCACCTCGAGATCGGCGACCGCATAGCGCAGGATCCCGTTCGCGCCCGGCGCCTCCAGCCGCAGCGCCTCCTCCACCGCGTCGTCGAACCCCGCCGCACCCGAACGCACCAGCTCCAGCTGGTCACGGTGGCCCAGCAGCAGCGCGATCGTGTTGTCCAGGAGATTGACCGTCGTCTCATAACCGGCCGTGTAGAGCAGGATCAGATTGTCCACCAGCTCCCGCTCACTGAGCCGCGAACCGTCCTCGTCACGCACCGCGATCAGCGCACTGGTCAGATCGTCCCCCGGCACCCGCCGCTTGCACGCCACCAGATCATCCATCATCTGATACAAGTCCGCGGCATTGGACTGCGCACCGGCCAGCGACACCGACGTGTCGAAGAACCCCAGAATGATCCGCCGCAGCCGCTCCCGGTAGACGACCGGAATACCGAACAGCTCGGTCAGCACCCGCATCGGCAGCACACACGCGAACTGCCGCCGCACATCCACCGCCCCCTGCCCCGCCCGGCCCGCCAGCTCCTCCAGCAGCTCCGCACAGATCTCCTCCACCCGCCCCCGCAGCAACTCCACCCGCCGCGCCGTGAACGCCGACGCCACCAGCCTGCGCAACCGCGTGTGATCGTCCCCGTAAGCGGTCACCATGTTCCGCACCGACACCCAGATCGCCAACGGCCACGACCGCGCCACCCGCCCCTGACGAAACGCCGGCCAATGCCGGTACGCATCCTTCGACACCCGCTCATCCGTCAGCAACTGCCGGATCTCCCGCTGCCCCGTCACCACCCACGCACCCACACCCCCCGGCAACTCCCCAGCCGTCACCACCCCCCGCTCCCGCAACCGCGCCGCCTCCCCCTGCACATCCCCACCCAACGCATCAAACCTGAACGGACACCCACCACCCCCCAACACACCCACCCCACCCGACACACCCACACCCACACCCGACACACCCGCACCCACACCCGACACACCCGCACCCGCACCCGCACCCGCACCCGCACCCGCACCCGACACACCCTCATCCACACCCGACGCACCCGCACCCGACGCGCTCACGCCCGCGCCCGCGCCCGCGCCCGGCGCAGCCTCCACACCCACACCCACACCCGGCGCATCCGCATCCGCATCCGCGACATGCTCGCTCACACCCGGCGCATCCAGCCGGCCCTCACCCCGCACAACCTCCACCAGCACCCGCCCCGCCACCGCACCCGGCACGACCGCCACCGGACCACCCGCACCCGCACCCCCACCCGCACCCGCACCCGCACCCGCACCCGCACCCGCACCCGCACCCGCCAGAAGATCCACACCCGCCTGCACCGCCCGCACCGGCACACCCCCGCCCGCAGCCACACCCGGGCCCGCCTGCACGGCCTGCACCGCTGCACCCCCGGCAGGCCCCGCACCGGCCACAACCCCCGCAGCCGGCACCGCACCCGCCGCAACACTCACGTCACACCGCACCGTCTGCACCGACGCACCCCCGGCGGGCACCGCACCGGCCGGCAGGCACTGCACATCCCGCCCGCCCGCACCGGACACGCCCGCGCCCCGCCCCTCAAACGGCCCGCCCCACCCGTGCGCCCCCTGCCCGGCCCGGCCCCCGCTCCGCCCGCCAGCGTCCCGGACCTGCGCATCCCGCAGCCCCTCCAAGCCCCGCGGGCCCTGTGAGCCCAGCGGGTGTGAGTCCTGCGAGTCCTGCGGGTCCCGCATCACGCCCGCGTCCGTGTGCGTGTCCGCGTCCGTGCCCGCGTCCGTGCCCGTGTGCGTGCCCGTGCCCGTGTGCGTGTGCGTGTGCGTGTCCATGGTCACTCCCCCTGCGCCACGACCCCCCTTGCACCGAAGCAGCCACAGAAGAAGAGGGGGTCCCCGTCAACGACCCCCCAAAAATAAAACCGCTCCCCCGGTTTAATCAACGGCGGAAAAAGGCCAGAATCCACCCCGCAGACCCCCGCCCCCACACCCGCTCCCGGAAGCCCGCCCACCGCTTCACCCACCCACAACCAGCCACCCCCGCCCACCCGCCCCCACCCCGCACAAGCGGAAGACGACCACCCGCACCACCCGCCCCCCACCCCGCCCCCGGAACCCCGCCCACCGCTTGATACCGGGCCCCGAACCCCCGACCACCCCCATCCCGGCACCCCCGCCCCCACCCCCGCCAGGCCACCCGCCGGCGGAAGAGATCCCCCCGTTTCACGCCCCCGCCCACCCCCGCACAACACACCCCGCGAAAGCCCCCGAAGCGCCTTGAAAAGAAAACCGGTGAGTCTGTATCTTATGGCTCCGCCGAACTCTTGAGCCCATCACCCACCAGCACAACCACGTGGAGAGGCAAGAGACATGACACCCCTGACAACCCACCACAACCAGCCCACCCTCCCCCGCCAGAGACAAGCCCCCACCACCCCGGCCACCACCCCCCACACCCCCGACACCCCGCCAGCAGCCCCCCACGCCCCCGCCCCGGACACCCCGACCACCGACACCACCGCCACCCCGGCCCTCACCGCCGCAGCCCTCACCCTCATGACCCCCACCCCCACCACCCCACCCCCCCTCACCACCACCGTCCCCCGCCAATACGTCCACCGCGCCAGCCACGCCGAAGTCTTCCTCACCTCAGGCAGGCGCCTCACCGACAACCACTTCCACCTCACCGCCCAATGGCCCCGCACCCACACCTTCTTCACCACCCACCCCACCCACCACGACCCCCTCCAAGCCGCAGAAACCATCCGCCAAGCCGGCCTCTACCTCGCCCACACCCAATTCAACGTCCCCCTCGACCACCACTTCCTCCTCTGGGAACTCAACATCACCACCCACCCCCACCCCACCCCCCACACCACCACCCACCCCCACCAACACCCCACCGAACTCACCCTCGACGCCACCACCCCCCACACCACCCACAAAGGCAAACGCCTCACCGAATTCACCATGCACATCAACATCCACCACAACCACCACCTCACCGCCACCGGAAGCGGCCGCTTCACCTGCATCACCCCCCGCACCTACAACCGCCTCCGCCCCCACACCCCACCACCCCCCACCACCCGACCCACCAACCCCCACCTCATCCCCCCCACCCACACCGGCCGCAACCACCCCACCGACACCGTCCTCACCACCACCCCCCACCCCCACACCTACCTCCTCACCCCCGACCCCCACCACCCCATCCTCTTCGAACACACCACCGACCACTACCCCGGCATCCTCCTCCTCGAAGCCGCCCACCAAGCCCACACCCACCACACCACCACCCACCACCACAACCACAGCAACCACAACAGCAGCGGCAACCCCGGGAACGACGGGAACGGGAACGGGAACAACACCGCCGGCAACAGCAACGAAAACAGGAACGGCAACGGCAACGGCAACGGCAACGGCAACGGCAACGGCAACGGGAACGGCAACGGCAACGGCAACGGCAACGGCAACGGGAACAACGGCGGCGGGGCCCCGTACAGCACCACCCTCAACACCACCTTCCACCACTACGCCGAATACCACACCCCCCTCCACATCCACATCACCCCCCACCCCACCACCCACCCCCACACCCCCCACCCCACCACCCACACCATCACCGGCACCCAAAACAACACCACCGTCTTCACCACCACCCACACCACCACACCCACCACACCCACCACCTAGGTCGCGTCTCTGCGATCAATTGCGCATTGTTCTGGCCATACCCAGCAGGAGAGACCTCACCGACAACCAGTGGGCGGTCTAGGAGCCACTGCTACCGAAGAACAACAACCGACGCAACAGGTCACGCAACCATCACCAAGTCATCAACGGGTGGCGTTAACGGCGTGAAATGGCCCCAGATTTTCGGTCTGGGCCGGCCCCACGTCGGTGGTTGAAGCGGCCTTTGTTCCGGTCTGAACTGGCTCCGGGTTCCGGTCTCAGCAGGGCCAGCCATGGTAGTCGTGGGGCTATTGAGGTGGGCTGATGGGCCATGAGCGAAAATGCTGCGCATGACGACTTGAAGAGCACCGGCAAGGCGGTGGCACTGGGTCAAGGTGGCGACCTGGGACACGGTCGAGGACGGTGATTGCCGAAGCTGCACTGCCTGCGGGACCGCCGTCCGCTCCTACCAGTTCCGTCTCCATCCGCCTGAGTCCTCGATGTTCGAGCGGTGTGTCGGCTTGGCATGGTGCTCCGGGTGCCGGATCTACTCCAGTGCGATGGTCCACGTTCCCCGAACACGCGTCCTCGTCGACGCGCTGGGCTCTCTGCCTGAGGACGAGTCTGTTCGACTGCGCCACAGCGAAGCGAAACTGGTCGACTACCTCGATCGCCAAGGTCGCCGGAAGCCGTGATCCACATCCAGAGGGCGACCGGTCATCTGTGAGGGCTACTTCTTCGCCTGTTGCTTGCCCTTGGTCTGGGCGAGGCGGTAGGACGCAGTGCCGGTCTCGATGACGGTGCCGTTGAAAGTGAGCCGGTCGACGATGGCCGCGCAGAGCCGCGGGTCCGTGAACGTCTTCGTCCAGCCTCCGAACGATTCGTTCGAAGCGATGGCCACGCTGTTCTTCTCCTCCCTCTCGGTCAGAACCTGGAACAGCATCTCGGCGCCCCGCCGGTCGAGCTCGAGATAGCCCAGCTCATCAATGCAGAGAAGATCGACGCGCCCGTAGCGGGCGATCGTCTTGGACAGCTGCTTCTCGTCGGCGGCCTCGACGAGCTCGTTGACGAGCTTGGCGGCCAGAGCCAGAGCAGACAGACGCCATATCCGCATTAAGCTCGTTCTTTCCTTCCTCGCGCCATGGCCCCCGCGCGGTACGACTCGGTGAACCTTTTGAGGCAATCCCCAAAGAGCTGTCCCACGACTCCGTGAGGCTGAGGGTCATGCTGTGTCAGGGGCGAGGCCGATGGCACCGACCGAGCGAAGCGAACGTCCAAGGTTTCCGGTGAGGATGCGAGGGTGACGTCGCCACCACCACAGGTCGGGGCCGGGCAACCTGTGGAACTGCTCGAGCGCCTGCCCGTCGTCGTCGACAGTCGCCGCCTTGTACCGGTCGTCCAGAGCTTTGATCGGCGGGGTCCAGAGCTGGACGATGTGTTCGTCCAGCAGGAGCCAAGCCTCGTGCAGCCAGCTCCTGCAGTAGAGATCATTGGTGTACTCGTAGATGTCGTCGTCGTAGCCGCGCTCAATGACGCCCACCAGGACGGCCCACGCGTTCACTCTTTCTGCGACGGTGAATGCGGTCCGCCAGCCACGCTGGTACAGCAGCTCTCCCACCTCAGTCTCCGTAGCCACGGACGGGAGGATCCCACACAGCGCGGCTACACCTTCCTCAGAACCGCGACTACCACAGCCCTCGTCATCCGCTCCGCGCGTAGGCGCACGAGGCCGGCTCAGCCGTCCCTCAGTGGGCACCCGGCCGGTCGATGAGGTGTCCCACACCCCGAGCTGGAGCGGCCCCAGGGCGGTGACGAGGAGGGATGACCTGGCCGGTCGGTGATCGTCCACTCCGGATCAGGAGGCGACTCGTATGAGTGATTGCATCGGGTGTTGGGCCAGGTCGGGCTGCTTCAGGCTGCTGTGATGGTCACCGGCCAGTTGTCTGGCGGGCCGTCTCATGACCGTACGGGTCTTCCTGTACGGCCGACACAAGGAGTGCACCGTGAGCCGAGTTTCGAGGATCAGGACCGCGCTGGCCGCTACCGCCGGCGCTGCCTGCTTGGCGGTCGGCGTCGCCGCGGCCCCGGCCCAAGCCTCGACCGGTACCGTCGCCTGGGAGGACGGATACGCGCGCCGGCCCATGGCGATGACCGACCTGCCTCCGGGCGCCTGTCTGCGGGTCAACCAGGGCTCCCGCAACCTGCGCAACCAGACCAACGCGTACGTGGCGGTGTTCGTATCGACCACCAAGCCTCAGTGCGAGGGGGCGTTCTTCATCGTCACCCCCGGGCAGGCGTTCCCGGACACGTTCACGAGCTTCCAGGTCCGGGGCTGAGCTGACGAGTCACCCCAGGAACTCGGCGCCGTCACCCGGCTACGTGGATGGCGGCGCCGCTGGTTCCGGACCGCCCCCATCCTTGGCGCACGACGTGGGGTGTGGGGGCGGTCCCTCAGGGTGAAGCCGCCGCACCCGGTGCTTCGGTGCCAGGCAGTGTCTTCAAATGATCACTGCTGGTGGATCATGGTGTCGTGTTACGTCGCCATGAACTGTCGGATGCCGAGTGGGAGTTCGTCCGGCCGCTGCTGCCCGAGTCGTTGCGGGGACGCAAGCCGCTGGACGATCGCAGGGTCCTGAACGGGATCGTAGGGAAGTTCCGCACGGGTGTCGCCTGGCGGGACGTGCCCGAGCGCTATGGTCCGCGGGCGACGCTGCACACGGGTTTTCACAGGTGGGCGGCGGACGGGACGTTCGACCGGATGCTGCGGGCCGCCCAGGCGAAGGCGGACGCGGCGGGCGACGTCGAGTGGCTGGTGTCGGTCGACTCCACCGTCGTCCGGGCCCACCAGCACCCGGCCGGGGCTCGAAAAGGGGGCTCCGCGACCCGGCGCTCGGCCGGTCCAGAGGCGGGTTGACCAGCAAGATCCATCTGGCCTGCGACGGGCGGGGCCGTCCGCTCGCTTTCGTCGTGACGGGCGGCAACACCAACGACTGCACCCGGTTCACCGCCGTGATGGAAGAGATCCGGGTGCCCCGGAACGGACCGGGGCGGCCCCCCGGCTCCGGCCCGATCACGTCCTGGGCGACGAGGGCTACAGCTCGAAGGCGATCCGCGCCTGGCTCCGCCGCAAGGGCGTCGCACACACGATTCCCGAGCGAGCGGACCAGGTCCGCAACCGGGCCCGGCGCGGCAGCCGCGGAGGCCGCCCGCCGGCCTTCGACCGCGAGACCTACAAGCGCCGCAACGTCGTGGAACGGTGCTTCAACCATCTGAACCAGTGGCGTGGCATCGCCACGCGGTACGACAAGACCGCCGAGTCCTACAAAGCCGCCGTCGCCCTCGCGGCACTCTTGATGTGGGCGTGGCATTTGACGACAGAACCTAGGACCGGTTCGATCTTCAAACGACCCTGCACATGTCCAGGTCCTGTAACCACCGCTCGGTTCCACGTGATCGTGTCGGTTTGAGCAACAATGCCGCACAGCAGACACTTTGACGGCTCGTCAAGGACTGTCGTGGGTCGGTGACGGCTGACGCTCCGTGGCCCGCCTGCAAAGTGTCTTTGTTCCGTCCAGGGCAGGGACAAGGTGACAGCGGCGGGCGGCCTGCCGCGTCCGGTGACAGGGCAGGCCGCTGGTGGTGGTCACCGCCGGACACCCGGCCCGGCGGCCGTCACGAGCGGTGGATCACCGGGTCGTGGTGATCCGGTGCTCGACGCGGGCGGCGCAGTTGGAGCCGGTGATCTGCACGCTGACGTTGCCGATGCTGCCGCCCCAGTCCACGCAGTGAGCCTTGCCGTAGACGTAGGTGGGGCCGGCGTACGAGGTGTACTTCCCGTAGTCCTCGTCGTACGCCTCGGTGTCCGGTACGTAGATCCACGCGGACATGTCCGTGGCGGTGCCCGGGGTGCTGCGGATGGTCGCGACGCAGTTCTTCCCGGTGACGGAGTTGTAGGTGAGGTAGACGGTGCCGCGTGAGCCGACGGCGGCCGAGTTGACGGTCTTGTAGCCGCTGCCGCAGACCTTTCCGGGCGTGGTGTTGGGAGCGGCGGACGCGGGTGCGGCGAGCGCCGTCGCGGTACCCAGGGCCAGGGCCCCCACGGCGGTGGCGGACAGGGCGGAACGCATGATGCGCATATTTCCCCCTTGTAGTCGTAGGAGCTGTTTGCTCCTGTCTGGTGTGACCGCGCTCAGGAAGGAATGGTTGTGCTCCGGGTACCTTTTTTGACGCCAACTCTCCAGTCGGTCCGTGCGGTGTGTCCGGCAGCCGGTCCGCACCTGCGCGAACTCTCCGCCGCTCCTCGCCGCTCCTTCGGAACGGCTCTCCTGTGCTCGGCATGACGGGCCGGGAGCTCCGCTCCCGCGCTCCGACGCGAGAGCGGCAACCGCCATCTGCCGCACCACGCGCGCATCTGTCCGAGCGGACAGGCGTGGGTCCGGTCTGCTCCTCGCCGAAGTCCCCTTCGTGCCCCTGCACAATCGACACAAGGTGCTCAGGCAAGGCGACTACCACAACGCCCGGCGCGGTGAACAGGGAACGAGCCGACAATGGCGGGGTACGGGTGCCGTGCCGCTGTCCCGTGCCGCTTCCTCGCTCGACAGACTGGGTGCACAACCCGCGCGGGCAGGTCGGGGCGGATGCGGTGCGTGCGTACTCAGTGGCGCCACCGGCCAGCGTCACAGGCGACCTCCACCATCGACTGCGGGCTCGCGAAGGTGGGTGTCACGGCTGGGTACCGATCACCGCGGATGCGACACGCCGTCCTGCACCCGACGGGATGCACGGAACGAAACAGGCCGGTGCCTGGTCGGGGGTGCGGGAATGCGGGGCATATCGGGCCGGGGTCGCCGGCGCTGGGTGCTGGCGCGGTGGCGTCATCGGCGGGACGGCCGGGGCGTTCAGCCTGCTGCTGTCGCTGTTCCTGCTGCGCTCCCCCGCTCCCGCGAACGACGACAGAGCGAGGACGGCCCGGGACGCCGGAGCGGCAGGGCGGGCTGTGTTCTGGGTGCACTGGCGTGACGACCCCAGTCGCCTTGCCCAGTACCTCACCGCCATCGCCCAGGCTTTGGGAATGGCCGAGCCCTTGCTGCAGGACGCACACGCCGGCCGTACCGCCTTGGTGGACGCGGTCCGTGCCCACCTGGCTGCGGTGCGCGGCTGGCTGCTCGTCGTCGACAACGTCGACACCCCCCGCGCTGTCGGCACGGGCACTGAGCCGCTCGCCGCCTACCGAGGGCGGCTACGCCCCGACGGCGGTGAGCTTGTACTGGTCACCGGTCGCGACACGTCTCCGGCCACCTGGGGACCGGACGTCCGCCAGCTGCACCTGAAGCCCTTCACGCCCGCCGCGGCCAGCGCCATGCTCATCGACACGGCTCCGCACGCCGGCACCGCGCAGGAGGCGGCCGCGCTCGGTGCCCGGCTGGGTGACCTGCCTCTCGCCCTGGACGCCGCCGCCTCTACCTCGCCTCCCCCACCAGCCGCCACCCCACCTTCACCGATTACCAGCACGCCCTCGTCACCGAGTTCAGCGACCTGCTCGGCGCCGCCCACCCTCAGGCCGGGGACCCGGACATCGCCCGCACCGTCGTCCGTCACACCTCTCGACCTCTCCCTCGACCAGCTCCACCACGACGGCTACACCCTCGCCCGCCCTCTGTTACAGCTCCTCGCCCTCCTCGAACCAGCCCCCATCCCCCGCACCCTCATCACCCCCGGCCTCCTCAGCGAAGCCACCGGACAGCACGTCACCACCGCCGAGACCGACAGCGCCCTCGTCGGCCTCCACCAGTACGGACTCCTCAACACCCTCACCGATCAACCAGCCGGAACCGTACGCCAAACGGCGCCCGGGCCAGTCGTGCTGCACCCGCTGGTCCGCGAGGTCGTCGCCCTCACCCTGACCGACGCCGAACGCACCGCCTACCACCTCGCCCTGGACACCCGCCTCACCCAGGCCGTCCAGGACACCGTCGCTGCGGGCCGGGCCGGCTGGCCCACCGCCCGCATGCTCGCCTCGCACCCCTCCTCGACCGCGCGCCGGACACCGGCCTCCCCACCGCACGCGACACTCTGGACACGCTCGACAGGGCCCTGCACAACGCCGGCGCCTCAACCGAGGCACACCAGCTGGACCAGCACATCCACGCCGCTGAAAGCCGCATCCTCGGTCCCGACCACCCCGACACCCTCACAAGCCGCAGCAACCAAGTCGGCCAGGAGAGCGGTCGCGTTGTCCGAGGAGACGTGGTCGGGTCGATGCCGCGGCCGGCCTGGACGGCGGTGTCGATGTCCAGGTTGACCAGGTCCCGAACGGTGGGGATCAGCACGTCGCCGTCGCACTCGGTGAACATGCAGTGCCACGCGCCCTCGTGGGGTTCGTACGTGTTGGCCGAGGCGAGCGGCAGACGGCAGGGGCCGGTGATCTTCCGGGTGGCGATCCGAAGCGGCGCGCGAAGGGGGATGAAGCGTCAGGCGTCCTCGAAGACCAGGTCCTCGGGCTGGTGCGTCATCCTCACCGTGTGGCCGTTCGTCACCTCGACGACGTGGTGCAGGCCGGCGTGGCGCTCACCCGTGGACAAGACGGAGTACCGGTCCCGGGCACCGGCCAAGAAGGCGGGGTAGCACGACAGCGGCATGGCCAAGCGCAGGTAGTCGACGGTGCGGCGGAACAACTTGGGGAGGATCACCACGTCGTCGGTCAGTGAGGCCATCCCCGTGATCTTCGCTCCGGTGGAGGTCACATCGCTGGCCCACAGGCCTCGGCGGGCCTCGCGTGCCTGCGCGGCGACAGCAGCCATTTCCACGCGAAGACTGGTGAACAGACTCCGGTAGAACGTCGGGTAGGCCAGCCCCTCGGCGAGCAGATGGTGATTGAGCGTCGTCCGCAGCACGGCGACGTCCACGTCTGTCTCCAGACCGCTGGAGCCAGGCGCAGTACCGGCGCCGGCCAGGGCGATGCAGCGGCCGTGGACGTCGGCACCGCGTGTGAGGACGAAGCCGGGAACCGTCTCCGGGGTGGTTGCGGTCACGGTCTCGTCCGGTTGCCGCTGGACGTCGACGAATCTGAGCGACTTCAGCAGTTCGTCACGCGCGGCGTGGGCGAACTGAAGAGGCTGGTGGTCACGGGACGGGCCGTAATGGGTCTCGAGCGCATCGACCGCGTCCAGGCGCAGCTTCGCGCGCCCCACCGCGCTGTGCTCGACGGCACGGCCGCCGCCTCCACCGACGAGGCTCCATTCGGTCGGGTCGGCGGCCGTGAACGGAACCGTGTCCCCGTCCGGCTGGGACCCCTTGATGTCGTAGAAGCCTTTGATGAGCAGCATGGGCATGGTGACTCCTCAGCAGTGCTCACGTTCCCTCGCGGGCACTCTCGACAAGGCTGCGGTGATCCGCGCTGCACGAAGTTGCGAGGATCTGTCCGGCACTGTTGAACGAAGGTGCCGTGGATCGGGCGCGATGGGGGATGCGACACGATGGCCACCGGCCGGGTCGGGTGCGGCACCGTCAGGCGTTGCCCTGCTCCGTGAAGTGCTGGAGGAGGGCCTGCTGGATGTGCTGGAGGAACAGGTTGTTCTGCTTGAGCTGGGACAGCCGGATAACGGCGTGGGGAGCGTACTCAGGTTCTTCCACGGCCGAAGCCACGAGGAAGGCGGCGATGATGTCGATGCCGCGCGCGGTGTCCGCGAAGTGGCCCACCGGGACCAGGCGGCGGTCGAGCGGGACGGTGTCGTCGGAGACCAGATTCGCGGCCAGCGAGGGCTGCCATTCGTCTGCGTTGGTGAGCGAGTGATGTGTGTCGAAACGTACGGTGACCGGCTCACCGGCGGGTACGTCGACGCTGTAGGCGCCTTCTTCGTCGGTGTAGGCGCGGTCGATGAGGGTGAGGTCGGGGCGGTGAACGCTGACCTTGATCATGAAGATCGGCTCGTCCCCGGTGACGGTGCGCACGTGCCCGCGCATACCAGCCTCCTCTCGGACGGGGCCGTACTCGTCGTTGACGATGTGCGGACATAGCCGAATGCGACGGTGGTCGCCTCACGGAGATGAACTCAACTCTGGTTGAAGTGCAAATTTCCGCTGGGTTGGTCCGGCGCACCTGATTCCAGGTTCGTCCCGTGCGCGAACCATGTCAAACGTGCCATGGCTTGCTTGGCACGAAGGCATTTCCAGGAGCAGTATGGAAATCAGGGGCGTGTTCCACGAGAGGTGGCCTTGTTCGTCGAGGCAACCCGCCGCCGGGTCAAGGCGTTCGCCCTGGCTCCGCACCGCTCGCAGACGTTCCAGCTGTCCGCCCATTCGCTGTTCATCGGCAACGCCCGCGACGTCGTCGGTCTCTACCTCGACCCGCCGGAGATGGCCCTGGTCCTCTGTGTGGACGAGAAGTCGCAGATCCAGGCTCTCGACCGCTCCCAGCCGGTGCTGCCGATGATGCCCGGCGTTCCCGAACGCCGCAGTCACGATTACGTCCGCGTCGGCACCACCACCCTGTTCGCCGCCCTGGAAGTAGTGACCGGCAAGGTCATCGGCTCGCTCGCCGCCACCGGGCCGCTGAGTTCAAGAAGTTCCTCACCAAACTCGACAAGGAAATAGAGGTCGGCCTCCAGGTCCACCTGATCCTCGACAACTACGCGACCCACAAGACACCCGACATCGAGAAGTGGCTGCTGGCCCACCCGCGGTTCCACCTGCACTTCACCCCGACCAGCACGTCCTGGCTGAACCTGGTCGAGCGGTGGTTCGCCGAGCTGACCCAGAAGAAGCTCAAGCGCGGCGTCCACCGCTCCGTCCAGGAGCTGGAACGGGGCATCCGGGCTTGGCTCGCCGATGGGAACGAGCACCCCAGACCGTTCGTGTGGACGAGGACCGCCGACGAGATCCTCGACAGAGTCGCCGCCTACTGCCAACGAATCTCTGACTCAGATCACTAGGTTCTGTCCGGCGGATCACTGACGGAGCCAGAGTCGGATCGCTGCGGCGGTGACGGTGCCGTGGGAAGACGTAGGCCCTCTTGTCGTAACGCGTCGCGACCGCGCGGGAGTTCTTCAGCCGGTTGATGGTCCGCTCGACCTCGTTGCGTCGCCGATAGCAGTCGCGGTCGTATTCGGCCTGCTTGCAGGCGTCGTGAGCTTCGCGGCGTGGGTTGCCGATCGCCTCAAGGAGCGTCTGAGCGTTGGTTGTGCGGTCGGTCGAAGCGCCGGAAGACCTCGACCAGGACCTGCTCTTGAGCTGTGGGCCGGTGCCACCCACCCTCGTCGGACGCACCATGCGCACGGCAAGGGCAATCGGATCAGATACCGGCGGGCCGGTGAAGCCCTCCGCCGGGGGCATACGCAGGCCATGACCTCCTCATGGATCAGGCCCGGCCGCGCGGCCCGGGTCGGGTGCGCGCTGATCCCGCTGCTGGCCCTGGCCGCGTGCGACCACCACGGCGTCGACCGGCCGCTGCCCGGGACCCGGACCGGCGACTTCGGTGCGGGGCTGCAGAAGGCGGGGATCGCGGACGGCGACCGGCTGGTCATCACCACCCAGGGCGGAGTGCGGGTGGTCGGCACGGACGGCGACAGCGTGACAGTGGACGACGCGACTCTCGCCCGCTGGGACGGCGACGGGTCCTCCCACACCCTGGACCTGCCCTGCGACGAGGGTGACGGCCAGGCGCGGGCGAACTGCGTCGGCATGCCGTTGGTCCGGGTGCCTGCCGGGGTCGTGCTCACTGTGCGGGCCCGCAACGCGGGGATCGATGTGAGCGATGTTCGGGGCGGGTTGAGCCTGAGCACCGTCAACGGTGACGTAACAGTGCAGGATTCAGGCGCGAAGGGGGCGCTCCAGCGCCTGGTGACGCGCAACGGCTCCGTGCGCGCGACGGGCCTGAGCGCCCGCGCCGTGGGCGCCGAGACCGTCAACGGCGACGTCGACCTGCTGTGCGTGACCCCGCCCGAGACGCTCGACGGCGTCACCCGCAACGGCTCCGTGCGGGTGACGCTGCCGGCGGACGCCCCGCCGTACGCGACCCGGGCGAGCACGGTCAACGGCCGCTCCAGCACGGACGTCCCGGCCGCCGGCCCGGCGGAGACCCGGCACCGCCTGACCTTGCGCACGGTCAACGGCGACACCGAGGCCCACCGGGGTCAGGCCGGGCCCCGCCGCTCGAGCTGAAGGGTGCCCTGCCCTACCACGGGGCCGAGGTGCACCGGCTGAGCGAAATCCTGCGGGTGCAGACACTGACCCGGCTCGACACCGACATCCACGTCGTCTCTCGGCCCCTCCATCACGATCGCTGCCACCGCCTCCGCGCAGGTCGGCCCGCCTCGGAGGCGTCCTCACCGTCGCTCCCGGCCAGGTGGCCGAGCGGTGCGCCCGCCGTGCCGGTCGTCCCACACCAGGGCGGGGGCCAGCGCCTGTTCGCCGTCCAGGACCAGGGCTGCGACGCACGCGTCGTCGGGGTGCAGGGCGCCGGCTCCGGTGGTGCGCCCGGCGCGCAGTGCAGGATCACAGCGCGAGGGAGCGCAGCGGAGGCGCGCGTCGCGTCCGGGAGAGCCCGCAGGGCGCTTCCGGACGGCCCCCGCACTGCCGTGGCACCCTGGCCGCCGCCACGCCAGGCAAGCGTCTTGCGGCCGGGCTGGTCTCATGACGATTTCCAGACCGTGCTGCCCGACACGGCCGGGGCCCCCCGACCGCAGGCAGGGCCGGGCTGCTGTCCCACACGCTCACCTCGACGGCACCTTCGATGACTTCCAGGGTCAGCAGGCAGGGACCGGGCGCGTACTTGCGGGCATTGGTGACCATCTCGTTGACGACCAGTTGCACCATGCCCATGGCCCGCGCGGACACCGGCAGGCCGTGAACGGACACGTCAACCGGATCAAGATGCTCAAGCGCCAGATGTACAGCCGCGCCGGCTCCGACCTGCTACGGAAACGGGTCCTACTCGCCCGCTGAAACGTCCGCCCCTGGGCGTAGATCGTGAATCGGGAACGTCGCAGGTGAGGGGTGCGCCTCGCATCCCTCTTCGTACAGTTCCTCCGGTCGCAGTGCCCAGGCGATGGCCTCGCTCGGACCGACGTACGAGGGGTCGAGGTGGAACGTGGTCCTCGTTCCGTGCGGCCTGGGCGCGGGGCACTCCTCCCAGGGACCGGCGGGAACCGCCCCGGCCAGCTCCTGGCGGTGTCCCTGACTGTCCAGCCAGACCTCAATGACCGTGCGAGCGCTGAGCGCGGCGGCTGCTGCAGGAGCCCACCGGTCCTTGTCGAGCAGCGATCCATAGAACCCAGGCAGGGGCCTTCCCCGCTCGTCGGCGCTGTGCGATCGCTCGTCCTCCGCCGTGAAGCTGAGGTCGGATGTGATCTCGACGCTGATCTGCCCATGTGTGCCGTCACGGTGGTGCATCGCGTCCCACACCACCCGCTGAAGCACCTCCGTCGGCAGCTCCGCACTGTCCCGCTCGACACCGAAGTACAAGGCCGGACGGGCCCGCACCTGCTCCTCGAACGCCATCACCCGAAGCTGATCGGCTGTGCAGCGCTCCACTCCCCCCCACCTCATTCGCCAAGGCACGATCATGGCACCCGTTCACGTCACGCTCCACGCTTCCAATGACCGAAGGTGGCTCGGCGGTTGCGCCGCTGAGAAGCCTTGACTTCTACGTGACGGCGCCCGGCGACGGCCATCCCAGCCACCAGATGAACAGGCCGCTCAGCAGGACGAGCAGGAAGAGTGCGGCGTTGGTCCGGCGGTAGGCGACCAAAAGGGCCACGAACTCGCGGATCATCGCGCTCGGCCAGAAGTAGGCGGCTGTAGGGGCACCGATCACGTGGCCCCGGACGCCTGTGCGGCGGGCCGTGATCGCGGCGCGGAAGACGTGGTAGTTGTTCGTGACGATCACGCACCGGTAGTCCGGATTCGCCCGTTCCATCAGGGCTTTGCTGAACGTCAGGTTCTCGTCCGTGGTCGTCGAGCGGTCCTCGCGTTCGATCAGGTCGGCGGGGAAGCCGCGGGTGACCAGGTAGTCGGCCATCGCGTGGGACTCGGGCAGCTTCTCGTCGGGCCCCTGTCCTCCCGAGGTGATCAGGACGGGGCGCCGGCCCTTCCGGGAGAGCCTGGCGTGTTCCTTCCGGGCCCGGTCGAGACGGCCGGCCAGCAGCGGGGGCACGGTGGTGCCGCCGGTCAGGCCCGAGCCGAGGACAACTACGTAGTCAGCCCGGCGCCGGAGGCGCAGACGTCCGTACAGGCCTCCGTAGATGAGGAAGCAGAGGAACAGGAAGGCGACATACCCGGCGAGCGCCACCGCCGTCGCCGCGACGACCACGAGCGTGTGCGTGTGCAGCACCAGCGCGGTGATCAGCAGCGCGAGCAGGGCGACCAGAGCGATGCCCGCCCCCAGGGACAGCAGGTTCGCCAGGCTCCTGCCCTCCTTGCGGACCATGGTGATCCCGTTGGCGATGAGGAACCAGGCCAGCGTGACGACCCCTACGCCCGCCAGGGTCAGCAGCACGACGGCCAGATCCCGGCCCAACTGGGGCCGCTCGGAGGCCACATGCTGCAAGAGCGCGAGCACCGCGAAGACGGCGGACAGGCCCAGCAGGACCGCGTTGCTCACTCGGCGGCGGTCTCGTACCGCACCAGCACAGAACAGGAAGAAGCAGACGAACGACGGTACAAAGGCCACCATGGCGCCGATCCTACGAGGCTCGGCGCCACCCCGCGCGAGCCGGGTGGTGCTCACGCACCGGCCGTTTCGTGAGGCCGCCGTCGGCGCGGTGAACAGGGAGCTGCCAACAGCAAGGCGACGATCACGTGCTGGTCGAGGAAGGGAACACGCAGCTGTCGCAGTCGTTCCCGAGCCCGCGGAGTTGGAAGCACTCGCACGACGGCTGCACGGCTACCCGAAAAGCCGCGATGAGCCCCCGGATCTGTAACTCCTGGATGTCTTCGGGATTTTTTCGCCGAGTTCTCCAAGGAAGAGCAGAAGCGACTCCTAGGAGCTGTCAGGGCGGTCACGCGTCCCGTTAGGGTGAGTCGGCGGAGGGGCGTGATGGGTGCTGTGGAGATGACTCGCGCGGAGACGGTCGCGCTCGTGCAGCGGATCATGGAAGCGGACTACGCCTCTGGCGACGAGGTGGACGGCTGGTTGGACAGGCTCGACAGAGCCCTGGCATGTCCGTCCGGCTATGTCAGCGACTTGATCTTCTGGCCGCCGGAGCGGGAGCTTTCGGCTGATGAGGTAGTCGGTCAGGCCCTGGCGTACCGGCCGATCGCCTTGTGAGGTCGGAACTCAGCCCCGAAGCCAGATGAGTAGAGCCGCGGTGGTTGCGGTGCCGAGGAAGACGTAGCCGCGCTTGTCATAGCGGGTGGCCACGGCCCGGGACTGCTTCAGCCTGTTGATCGCTCGTTCGACGGTGTTGGGCTTTTTGTACCGCTCTTCGTCGAAGCCGGGTGGCCGTACGCCGCGTCGGCCTTGGCGCAGGCGGGCAGCCCGGCTATCGGTCTTCTCCGGGATCGTGTGCCGGATGCTTCGGCGCCGCAGGTACTCGCGGCACGGGCCGTTGCTGTGTCCCTTGTCGGTCGCGCGACTGTCGGGCTTCGTGCGGGGCCGTCCCGAACCGACGCGCGGAGCCCGGACCTTGGCCAACACTGCCTGGGCCGGGGGCCTTGGGTGAAGCCGGCGCTGCAGCCCCTCAACCAGCGGTCCGTCGATGCCTCCGGACCCGGTGCCCCTCGGATCATTGACCACAGGAGGGGGGAAATCATGCCGGACCCGAAGGCCGGAGGCCCCATTGCGGAGCCACGAAGACGATAGCGGGGGGGCCGGTCTCTTGTCCGTCCGTCGTCGCACACACACCCCGTTGCCCGTGCCCCCCCGTGGCCGGGGATGGTACTTGACGCGGCCGCAGCCACACGGCCGTCCCGGGTCCCGGCCAGCGTGTCGACGTCCGCGATGACGAGGACGGGCGGTGGCGGGCGGCTGTGGGTCTGCCGAACGCGGACCCGAGCCGACGCGTGCGGCGGGGCCGGCCCGGGTCGCGCATGCAGACCGCGGCGTCAGAGCGAAGTGATCTCCAGGAGCACCGTACTGTAGATGCTGGAGACCGTGCCCAGGCCCAAGGTGCACTGCAGAACCTGGGTCGCGGGACCGGTCTGGTTCAGCACCACGGCGTCGCCCTGGAACAGCCCGGACGTGACGGTGCCGGTGATGATCACCTGCAGCAGCGCGCCCACCACGGTGGTGTTGAAGTTCGCGGATACGGTGCTGGTCTGTCCGGTGTTCCAGGTGATGACCAGCGTCATGCTTCCGCCGGCCAGCAGGTCGAGGCAGGTACGTTGCCGCGGCGGGTTGACGACCACGGACGACCCGGACGTGACGTCCGGCCGCGACAGCGAAACGCAGGGCCCCAGTTGGTAGGAGACCGTGGACTGGGAGGTCTGCGGTGCGTTGCTCAGTGGCGGGCTGTAGCTGGAGACCGCGCTGCTGGGAGGAGTGCAGGTGACGTCCAGTGGACCGCCGGCCTGCCGGGTGGAAGCGTGTACCGGTGACGCCGTCAGCAAGGTGCCGAACAGCAGGCAGAGCGCGGTCAGTACCGTTGCCATCCTGGTCCGTGAGCGTAAGGGATGAGACATGGGTGGTTCCTTTCCGGGCGGGTGGATGTCATGGAGGGACGCAGCGGGGGCGCGCGCCTCAGGTCGTGGGGCGGGTCGCGGTGCCGCGTGGGACTTCTCCGGGTCAGGCTGCTGCTGCGGGCTTCGGCGGACAAGGGTGTGCGACGACACGGATGGGGCGAAGGAGTCGACCACCGTGTGAACCCCGCGCGTCCGGTCGGGGCGTCCGGGCCGGGGCCCACGTAAGGGTGGTCAGGTCGCCTGGCCGGGAAAGAGCGCCTCGCCGCGGGCGGGCCTGTCGTCTCGCCCCGGGCGGAAGTCGCGAGGACGGCTTGATGCAGGAGTGGATCGCTGTGTGGCGCATGCCGGTCGAACCGATGCACTGCACCCCTGCGATCACGCCGTGGCGGCTCCGCGAGGACGCGGGAGCCGGTGCGGCGTTCAGGTCGGGCGGCGACATGCTCCGGTACATCGCTGTCCTGCATCTGCGCGCCGACGGCGCGGAGCCGGATCCAGGTAGACCGGACACCCCGGCACGAGACAGGGCCAAGAACAGCCGCGATGCCGAGAAAGCCCTTTGCAGATCCTCTTCGTCCTGCACACCGGCATCGCGTGGGAGTACCTGCCCCAGGAAACTCGGCTTCGGGTCGGGCATGACCTGCTGTCGGCGCCTTGCGGCCTGGAATGAGGCCGGCGTCCGGGACCGGCTTCATCAGCTGCTGCTGAACGAGTTGCGGTCGAGGAATCAGCCGGACTGGGAAGGGGCGGTGATCGACTGCTCGCACGTGCGGGCTGCCCGGCGGGGCCCAAAAGCGGGCCCAGCCCGGTCGACCGCGCACGGCCGGGCAGCAAACATCACCTCCTCCACCACCTCCTCGTCGACGGACACGGCATTCTGCTCGCGGTGTCACTGACTGGGGGAAACCGCAACGACGTCGCACAACTGGAGCCGCTGCTCGACAAGATCCCTGCCGTCGCGGGCCGGGTCGGCAGACCCCGCCGGCGCCCCGACGCGCTGTTGGCCGACCGCGGCTGCAACCACGACAAGTACCGCCGCCTGCTCCGGCAGCGAGGGATCCGCCCCGTGATCACGAAACGGGGCGAGCCACACGAATCTGGCCCGGGCGACTCCCGCTGCGTCATCGAGCGAACAATCGCTTGGCTCCACGGCTTCCGCCGGCTACGCATCCGCTGGGAACGACGTGACGACATCCACGAATCCTTCCTCGGCCTCGCCATCTGCCTGATCACCCCACCGCCCCGTCGCGCGCCTTCGTCAAGACCTCTTAGGGTGCATGCATGTTCGAGAAAAACCTCGCTGTCGCCGCGGAGCTCTTCCGTTCGCAGTCCGCCGCCAGGAATCTTTCCCCGCAGACCGTCGAGGCCTTCCTGCGCGGCGTCCGCCCCGCCATTCATCTCACAGAGTGCAACGGGCCGTGTTGCGTAGGCCAAATAGGCGGTGATCCCTCCCTGCCGTTGGGCGCGCCGGTCCCCGACACCCCTTTCGTCTTCTCCATCGACTGCGCTCTGCTGCCGGCGGGCGCAACCGGTCTTCCGCTGCCCCCGGACGGCCAGTTGCTGTTCTTCGCCTGGGTCGAGTCGGACGGCAACGGCGAAGGCATCACTTCCGACGCCGTGCGCTACACCCCAGCCGGTACGCCGACCAGGCCATGTTCCTCCACGGGGCCCTCGCCGGCTCAGAGCCCGTACCGACAGCGGGCCCTCAGCATCGTCGGGTCCGGCCTCTCCGCACCCGACTCGTACGACTTCGCCCGCGAACAGTGGGGCGAAGAGCACGACAAAGAGCAGGAATACCTCGCCCTCCAGCTCGGCGAAGTCTGGCAACGGGCGACCGACCCGCAACTCCTGGACGTGAGCGGGCCCATCCAGCTCGGCGGCAACTCAATCGCCACGGAACTGGATGAGCTGCTGGAAACCGAGGAGGGTGAGGACTGGGTGCACCTGGCGACCTGGACCTGTCAGGACGAGGACCTCGACTCCATCGAATCCGCCACCATCGTCTGGGCCATCCAGCGCCACGACCTGGCCGCCCTGCGCTTCGACCGCGTCTTCACCCACCAAGAACAGTGACCGCCCCCCGCCCCCCCCACCACCACCACCACCGCCGACCAGGGACCATGGACGCAGCTGACGCACGCGACCCAGCTCAAAGCAGGCGCAGCTCACACCTCAGAGGCTGCTGTGACCGCCCGTCACCGCGACGCGCGGCTGCCCCGGCGAGGCGTGTGCCGGGTGTGGCCGTACCGAGGAACGTGCTCAGCCATGGGACCGGGAGGACGACCCTGCGGCCGCATGGGTGTCCGCGAGCACCCATGACTCGACGAGCTCATCCGCGTCGCGTGCAGCAGGGTGGGCCCATCTAGGAGTGCTTCCTCGCGGAAATATGACGGCTGATCACCGCCTCACCGAGCGCCAGCCCGCCCCCTTCGAGCACCTCCTGCACCGGTCGACGTGGCGCCGAAGACAACGACAGTCGGCCCGCACCAGCCACTACAAACGACGCGGACCGAGCCCCTGACCTGGCCACCAGCTCACAGCAAGCACCGTTGCCGTACTCAGCGAGTGCTGGCATCCCCGGGCCGCGAGTCAGCCGGCCGGGCGGGGTCAGGCGGCGGTGGTGAAGAGCCGGCCGACCTGTTCCTCGCAGTGGAGGGCCGCCTCGACGGTGTCGTCCGCGAAGCAGAGCATGACGCCCTTGCGGCCCGGGTGGTAGGCGGCCAGGATGATCGCGCCCCGGCGGGTGGCCGGGTCGTAGGCGTGGCCGGACTGGCGGAGCCGGGTGAGGGCGTCGGTGAAGGAGGGCACCTCCCAGTGGCGGGGCCACACCCGCTCCAGCAGGATGCGGTCGGTGCCGAAGCCCGGTCCGACGACCCGCTTGCCGACGATCTCGTAGATGTGGGTGGAGCCGGTGGCGCGGCCGTTGTACTCGGTGAAGAGGACGTCCCCCTCCGGGGTGACGACGGCGTCCGCGCTGAGGATGCCGCGGTAGCCGACCGCGCGCAGCCCCTCCGAGATGCGGCGTCCGCCGTCCAGCAGCACGTCGAGCTGGTGCGCGGTCAGGTCCGGGGCGGGCATCACCTGGGCGTTGGGGAGGGGGCGGTACTGCATCTCGCCGTGTCCGCCGAGCCGGATGCCCGCGTCGGAGATCCAGTACTCGGCGAAGTAGGCGCGGCTGCCGGGGTGGTAGCGCTCGACGACGACCCGGTCGCGGCCTGCGACGGTCAGCCAGTCCCATCGTTCGGCGAGGTACGCGGAGACCGCCGCACGGTCGGGGAGCGCCCGCACGCCGCGTGCGCCGCGCAGGTTCACGTCGCTGGTGCGGCCGAGGATCTCGTTGCCGTCGCTGCCCGAGCCGAAGTCCTGCTTGAGGATGACGGGGCTGCCGCCGTCCAGCAGGCGGACGATGTGCTCCTCCGCACGCCGTGGGTCGGCGCAGACCGCGCCGTCCGGGAGGGGGGCGCCCACGCCGGCGGCCAGGGCCCGGAAGACGGCCTTGCTGCTGCCGAGGAGGCCGCCGCTCTGCGTGAGGAAGGCGTGCCCTTCGAGGGCTCCGGGGCAGCCCAGGGCATCGACGGCGGCAGCGACGGCGGCGTCGGGCCACAGGGCGAAGACCTCGTCGACGGGCCGGCCGGCGGTCCTCTTACGCAGCTCGGCGATGAAGTCGGGGTCGGTGAGCCGGTCCGCGGTGAGGGCGCCGGTTCCGGTGCGGCCGGGCGGCGGGACGACCACGTGCAGGGACTCGCGGCGGGTGCCCGTCAGGGAGGTGACGTAGGAGACGAACTCGTCCTCGGGCGGGACGGGCAGGACGAGGACGTCGCCGTCGCGGGCGAACCACAGCAGGCGCTGCACGGCCCAGCCGGTTCCGGCCGGCTCCTCCAGCTCCTCGCTCCAGTCGTTTCCGATGAGCAGTCGCAGCATCCGGCCATACTCCCTGTGGTCGCAGTGCCATTCCCGGCGGCCGGCGAAGAAATCCCGCCCCGCTGGACCGGCCAATTGTGAAAAGCGGTCGGAGGTGGCGTCAAGAGCGCCTCCCCCGCCTTCGGAGCCTTACGGGAATTGGCCGGATCCTCCGGTGGCCGGATCGCCACCTTGTTTCCCGCTGTAGAGGTTCCTACGATCATTAACCGTTCACCGAGGGAATGTCATGTCCGGATATGAGGCAGGAGGTGAACCATGGAGCGTGAGATCGTCTGGACCGAGATCGAGGCCGCCGATGCCGCGGAGATCGTCTCGAACAGCAACGTGAAGGACAAGGTCGTTTCGGCCAGCAACGTCAAGGACTGATACTGGCCGGCGGACCGACCAGTGCGTGACCCGGGTCCTTCCCCGCTCACCGGGGAGGGGTCCGGCCTGCCGGAGCGGACGTACGGAGGAATCGTGTCAGGCGGCGGTGAGTTGAAACTGATCGACCAGCCCCTGTTCCCACCGGACTGCGTCCCGGTGAGGCCGCTGCGGATCGGGCTGGTGAACATGCCGTGGGCGCGCACCGACACGCCGTCCATCCAGTGCGGGCTGCTCCAGGCCGCGCTCCGCTCCTTCGGCCACGACGCGCGGAGCGTCTATCCGAACCTGGAGCTGGCCGCCGAGCTGGGAATAGACCTCTACGAGATCATCACCGAGGCCCCTTCCGAGCGGGTTCATCTCTTCGGAGAATGGCTCTTCGGGACGGCGGCCTTCGGGGTGACCGAGGACGTGGAGGATTACCGGCTGCGTTTTCCCGAAGTGGCCGAAATTTGTGCCGAAGCGGGGGCGGACTGGGACGCCGTGGCTGATTTGCGGTGCCGTCGGCTGCCCGCCTGGATCGACGAACTCGCCGCCCGCGAAATCTGGTCGGAATTCGACATCGTCGGATTCACGTCGACTTTCATCCAGAACGTCGCCGCGCTGGCTCTGGCGCGCCGCCTGAAGGAAGCGCATCCCGATCTGATGATCGTATTCGGGGGTGCGAACTACGACGGTGACATGGGGCCCGAGTACCTGAGGAATTTCGACTTCATCGACTACGTGGTCGTCGGCGAGGGAGATGTGACGCTCCCCCGGCTGGCGGCGGCCGTGGCGCGCGGCGCCGACCCGGCCGGGCTCCCGGGCGTCTGCGGCCGCACCCCCGACGGCCGGGTCACCACCCCCACCCCCGGCACCCGCACCCGGGACATGGACCAGCTGCCGGTACCGGACTACGACGACTACTTCACCGCCCTTCAGGCCCTCGGCCGGGACCGGGTGCTCGGCCGGAACACGCAGCGGCTGCTGGTGGAGTTCTCCCGGGGCTGCTGGTGGGGCGCGAAGCACCACTGCACCTTCTGCGGGCTGAACGCGCTGGGCATGCAGTACCGGGCCAAGTCCCCGGCGCGGGCGCTGTCGGAGCTGGAGGAGTTGATGGGCCGCCACCAGGTCCTCGCGGTCGACGCCGTCGACAACATCCTCGACATGGCCTACCTCGACACCTTCTGCGCCGGCCTGCGCGGGTCGCCGTGGGACACGGCCCTGTTCTTCGAGGTGAAGGCCAACCTGACCCGGGACCAGGTGCGCCTGCTGGCCGAGGCCGGGGTGTGGAAGATCCAGCCGGGCCTGGAGAGCCTCAGCACCCACGTCCTCGGACTCATGCGGAAGGGCTCCTCGCGGCTCCTCAACGTCCGGCTGCTCAAGTGGGCCCACTACTACGGCGTCCGCGTCGACTGGAACCTCCTCGCCGGCTTCCCCGGCGAGACCGACGAGGACTACGCCGGCCAGGCCGCCCTGGTGCCCCTGCTGACCCATCTGGAGCCGCCCGCCGGCGTCGGGCGGATCTGGCTGGAGCGGTTCAGCCCGTACTTCACCGACCCCTCCTTCGGGATGGGCGAGATCACGCCCAAGAGCGCCTACCTGATGGCGTTCCCGGTCGCCGGGCTGGACCATGGCCGCATCGCCTACTTCTTCGACTACCGGGCGCCGGACGTCGCCTCCCCGGACGCCGTCGCCGAACTCGCCAAGGCGGTGGAGGCATGGGGGCGGCAATGGGCCTCCGGGGACCGGCCCACCCTCACCTACCGGCGCGGACCGGGCTGGCTGACGCTGTTCGACACGCGGGGCGACCGGCGCCGCAAGACGACCCTCGCCGGATGGCGGGCCCAGGCGTACGAGCTGTGCGGCGACGCCCCGCGCAGCGCCGCCCGGATCCACCGGGAGCTGGCCGCCTTGGACGGCGGGACCGTGGAGCGGGCGGACGTCGAGGAGTTCCTCGCCTCCTGCGTCGCGCACGGGATCTGCCTGGAGGAGGACGGCAAGTACCTCTCCCTGGCGCTGCCGCTCCGGTCCGGACTGCCCGCACTCCCCGGCCGTCCGGCGGAGCGCGCGGCCGGCGGCCGGTGAGCGGGCGCGGGCACCGGCAGGGCGTGGCAGCCCGGTGCGGACCGGCCGGAGCCGCCGGCCGGCCGGGCACTTCAAGCGATCCAGGGAGCTCACGATGACGCTGAACAGCTTCGACGAATGGTCCCCGCTCAAGGAGGTGGTCGTCGGCTCGGCGGCGAACTACACCTCCCACGAGCGGGAGTTGTCCTTCGACCTCTTCTTCCACGACAACATCGCCGGCGACAACTCCACGCGGTCCGAGTGGTACTACCCGCGGCTCACGGTCGGCGGGGCCGGGGAGGAGGACACCGGCCGGGACGGCGCCCGCCGCGGCCGAGTGCCCATCAAACAGCGCTACGTGGACGAGCTCGTCGAGGACCTGGAGGGCATCGCGGCGGCGTTGACCGGCCTCGGGGTCACCGTGCTCCGGCCGATGGATCTCGACCCCGGCACCACCGAGGTCCGCACGCCCGCCTGGTCCGCCTCGGTCGTCCCGCCGCTCAACATCCGCGACAACACCCTGATCCTCGGTGACGAGATCATCGAGACGCCGCCCATGATCCGCTCGCGCTACTTCGAGACTCAGTTCCTCACCCCGGTGTTCCAGCGGTACTTCGCGCAGGGCGCCCGCTGGACGGTGATGCCCCGCCCCCTGATGACGGACGCGTCGTTCGACCTCGACTACGCCCGCAGGAGCACGATCGGCGGTCCGACCGAGCCCATCGGGACACCGAGCCCCTCCCCCTACGACGTCGGCACCGAGATGATGTTCGACGGGGCGCAGGTCCTGCGGCTCGGCCGCGACCTCGTGGTCAACATCTCCACCACGCACCACGCCCTGGCCTGCGACTGGCTGGAGCGGCACGTGGGCGACCGGTACCGGATCCACCGCGTGCACCAGCTCAGCGACAGCCACATCGACAGCATGGTCCTGGCCCTGCGGCCCGGCACCCTGCTCGTGCGCTCGGAGGCCGTCGCCGAGAAGCTGCCCGAAGCGCTGCGGAAGTGGGACCGGATCGTCGCGCCCGCCCCGGGGGGCGACAACTTCCCCCGCTACGAGGACGAGGACCTGGTGCTGACCAGCCCGTTCATCGACCTCAACGTGCTGTCCGCCGGCCCGGACACCGTGCTGGTCAACGAGGCCTGCCCGGAGCTGGCGCGGACGCTGGAGAAGCACGGGTTCACGGCCGTCCCGGTCCGGCACCGGCACCGGCGGCTGTTCGGCGGGGGCTTCCACTGCTTCACGCTGGACACGGTGCGCGAGGGCGGGTTGGAGGACTACCTCGGATGACCCCGCCGGACACGGGGGCCGCCGCGCGGCTCGCCGGGGTCGGCACCGCCGTCCCCGACACCAGCTACAGCCAGCGCGAGCTGCTCGACCTGCTGGCCGTCACGGACCCCCGGGTCCGCTCGCTCTTCCTGAACAGCGCGATCGAGCGGCGCGGCCTGACCCTGCCCGCCGCCGGCCCCGACGGCTCCCGGGTGGTGGAGTCGCAGGGCGAACTCCTGCGCAAACACACCCGGCAGGGTCTGCTGCTGGGTCGGCGGGCGATCGAGAGCTGCCTCGCCACGACCGGGGCGCGGCTGTCGGACGTGCGCCACCTGTGCTGCGTGACGTCCACCGGCTTCCTGACCCCCGGGTTCTCCGCCCTGCTCATCAAGGAGATGGGCATCGACGTCGGCTGCTCGCGCCTCGACGTCGTCGGTATGGGCTGCAACGCCGGTCTCAACGCCCTGGGCGCGGTCACCGGCTGGGCCCGCACGCACCCCGGCGAGCTGGCCCTGCTGGTGTGCGTCGAGGTGTGCTCCGCGGCGTACGTCTTCGACGGCACGATGCGCTCGTCCGTCGTCAACAGCCTCTTCGGGGACGGCGCGGCGGCGGTCGCCGTCACCGCCCCCGGCCGCGGGCAGGACGCGGGCGGGGCGCTGTCGCCGGCCCTGCTGCGGTTCTCCAGCCGGATCATCCCCGCCGCCGTCGACGCGATGCGCTACGACTGGGACGAGGGGCACGGCAGGTTCAGCTTCTGGCTGGACCCGCAGATCCCGTACGTCGTCGGCGCCCACGCGGAGGGGGCGCTGGAGCGGCTGCTGCACGGCACGGGGCTGCTGGCCTCGGACATCGACCACTGGGTGGTGCACTCCGGGGGCAAGAAGGTGGTGGACTCCGTCCGGGTCAACCTGGGCCTGACCCGGCACGACGTACGGCACACCACCGGCGTGCTGCGCGACCACGGCAACCTGTCGAGCGGCTCCTTCCTCTTCTCCTACCAGCGCCTGGCGTCCGAGGGCTTGGTCCGCCCGGGCGATCTGGGGGTGCTGATGACGATGGGGCCCGGCTCGACGATCGAGATGGCGCTGGCGCGATGGTGACCCGCAGGGCCGCGGCGGACAGCGGCGCGACGACGAAGGGAACTCTGATGCGGACGCACGACACGCTGCCGCCGCCCGCCGAGGGCGAACCGGCGGGCGGCACGACGAGGGCCGTGCACCACGGCCCCGCGGACGGGCTGTGCACCACCCTGCACCTGGACGCCCGGCAGCCGCTGCCCGAGCTGACCGCCGCCGTCACCGGCGCCTGCGACCGGGCCGAGGCGCGGGACGACGGCTTGGTGGTCCTGCTGAGGCTGCCGGACGCGCCCGCCGGAGCGCGCGCCTGGCCGGGGCCGGTGGACATCCAGCAGATCAACCGCTGGGAGCGGGCCGTGCGGAGGCTGGAGCGGCTGCCCGCGCTGAGCATCGCCGTCGCCTCCGGGGCCTGCGGCGGGCCCGCCCTCGACCTGCTGCTGGTGAGCGACTACCGGATCGGCTCGCCGGACCTGCGGCTCCTCGCGCCGGTCAACGACGGACACTTCTGGCCCGGGATGGCCATCCACCGCATATCCCGGCAGCTCGGGGCGGCCCGCGCCCGGCAGATCGTCCTGTGGGGCGACGACATCGACGCCGGGCGCGCCCGCGACCTGGGCCTGATCGACCAGCTCGCGGACGACACCGAGGAGGCCGCGCACACGGCGGCCGTGCTGATGGGCCGGATCTCCGACCGGGAGCTCGCCATCCGCCGGCAGCTCCTGCTGGAGGCGCAGAGCCTGGAGTTCGACGAGGCCCTTGGCCCCCATCTGGCCGCCTGCGACCGCGAGCTGCGCCGTCTGGCCGCCGCCGCACAACCGGGTGACACGGCGGGAGAGCCGGGTGAGTGACGGGGCGGGCCGCCGGGGAACCGCCATCCCGGCCGGCTCCCCCGCCTTCGCCGACGGCCCGGACTCCCCCGCCCTCGCCGACGGCCCGGATGTCCCCGCGTTCGCCGACGGCCCCGGCTTCCGCGGCGACCTCGCAGCCGACGCCCGGCTGCTCGCCCGGCACGCCGCCGACACCGAGCAGAGGCTCGCCCTCCTGCCGCCCTGCCCCGACCGCACCGGCGCCCAGGCAGAGCGGGCGACCAGCCTCCACGAGAACTGCCGGGCGGCCCGGCATGCCTTCCTCGCCCGCCACGCCGACGCCGTCTACGACGTGCTCACCGCCGGGCGGACGAGGCGGCCCCGGATCCCCGAGCTGGCCGCGCAGGCCGCCGTACGCTTCCCCGGGCTCGTACCGGACGCCGCCCAGCTCGCCGAGGAACGCGGACGCCTCCAGGCGCACAAGGAGGGCCGCGAGATCGACCAGGGCATCTTCTTCGGGGCCCTGCTGCGCTCCTCCACCGCGGGCACCCATCTGATCGAAAGCATGCTGCGGCCCGCCCCGGGCTCGGCCGACCGCCTCGCGGAATTCCGGCGCACGAACCGGCTGGAGCTTCCCGCCGTGCTGCTCGAACGCCGTGGCGAGGCGGCCCACGTCACCTTCCGCAACGGCCACTGCCTCAACGCCGAGGACAACCGGCTCATCTCCGGCCTGGAAACCGCGGTCGACGTGGCCCTCCTCGACGACCGCGTCCGCGTCGGCGTCCTGCGCGGCGGGCCCGTCACCCATCCCCGCCACGCCGGGAAGCGGGTCTTCAGCGCGGGCATCAACCTCAAGGAGCTGCGCGCGGGCGCGATCTCGTTCGTCGACTTCCTCCTCGGCCGGGAGCTCGGCTACGTCAACAAGCTGGCCCGCGGCCTGCTGCGCGAGGATCCGGCGGCCTGCGGCGCCACGGCGGGCAAGCCCTGGGTGGGCGTCGTCGACTCCTTCGCCATCGGCGGCGGCATGCAGCTCCTGCTCGTCCTGGACCGCGTGATCGCCGAGGAGGGCGCCTTCCTGAGCCTGCCCGCCGCCGACGAGGGCATCGTCCCGGGTCTGGGCAACCTGCGGCTCACCCGGCTCACCGGAGCCCGCACGGCCCGGCAGATCATCCTCTCCGGCCGCCGCATCCACACCGCCGACCCGGCGGCGTCCCTGCTGGTCGACGAGGTGCTGCCCACCGACGCGCTCGACGAGGCAGCCGAGCGTGCCGTGGACGAGCTGGCCGGCCCGGCCGTGGCCGCCAACCGGGCCATGCTCACGCTGGCCGAGGAGCCCCTGGAGTCGCTGCGCGGCTACCTGGCGGAGTTCGCGGTCGTCCAGGCCCGCCGTATCCACAGTCCCGACGTGGTGGCCAAGACCGAGCGCCACTGGGCGCGTTCCGGACGGGCCCCGGCATGACCTTCCTCGACCGCGAGGTGCTGCACGCCTCGCTCCAGGACCCGGTGCTGGAGTCGATCGGCTTCCTCAACGAGATCATGGGCCGCTACCCGGACGCCCTCTCCTTCGCCCCCGGGGCCCCGCACCCCGCCCCGTACGAAGAGCTGGACACCGCCCGCTACCTGGACCGCTTCACCGCCCACGCGGCCGCGGCGGGCCTCGGGCCGGACCGGGCGGCCCGGCTGCTCTACGAGTACGGGCCCGCCCGCGGCCTGATCAACGAGATCGTGGCCGACGCCCTGCGCCGCGACCAGGGCATAGACGCCGACCCCGGCACGCTGGTGATCACAGTAGGCGCGCAGGAGGCGATGTTCCTCGTGCTGCGCGCCCTGATCGCCTCCCCGGAGGACCTGCTGGCCGTCTCCGACCCGTGCTTCGTGGGCATCACCAGCGCCGCCAGCCTGCTCGGCGCCGAAGTGGTCCCCGTTCCCGAGGACGCCGACGGCCTCGACGTCGACGCGCTGGCCCGGGCGTGCCGGGCGGCCCGCCGCTCCGGCCGCCGCATCCGGGCGTGCTACGTCGCCCCCGACTACGCCAACCCGGGTGGCACCCGCATGGCGGCCGGGCGGCGGCGGCAGCTGCTGGAGCTGGCCGGGCAGGAGGACTTCCTCGTCCTGGAGGACAACGCGTACGGGTTCACCGCTCCGCCGGGCACCGAACTGCCCGCTCTGAAGGCCCTGGACACCACGCGACGGGTCGTGCACATCGGGACGTTCGCGAAAGTGTGCTTCCCCGGGGCGCGCGTCGGCTACGTCGTCGCCGACCAGTCCGTCTCCACCGCCGGCGGGTCGGCGGCCGTCCCGCTCGCCGCGGAACTGGCACGGCTGAAGACGGCCGTCACGGTCAACACCTCCCCGGTGTGCCAGGCGCTGATCGCCGGGATGCTGCTGGAACACGGCGGCTCGCTCGCCGAACTGAGCCGGGGCAGGTCCGTGCTGTACCAGCGCAACCTCGCCCACCTGCTGCGGGCGCTGGAACGCGAGGGCGCGGCCGGACTGCCGGACGGGGTGGAGTGGAACCGGCCCGGCGGCGGGTTCTTCGTGCGGATGCGGCTGCCCGTGCCGGCGGACGCCGGGCTGCTGGAGGCGTCCGCGGCCGGGTACGGCGTGCTGTGGACGCCGATGACGCCGTTCCACCCGGGCGGCGGGGGCACCCACACGCTGCGGCTGTCGTGCAGCTACCTGGACCCGGAGGAGATCGACGAGGGCGTGCGGCGGCTCGGGGCCTTCCTCCGGGAGCACGCCCGCCCGCAGGCCGGCGCCGGGGCGGGGGCCGGGGCGTGACCGGCGGCCGGGGCGTTCCCGTCCACCCCACCGCCCGCGACCGGGGCCGTCCGTTCGACCCGCCGCCGGAGCTCGCGGCGCTGCGCGCCCGGGGCCCGGTCAGCCGCCTGCGCTACCCCGACGGCCACACCGGATGGCTTGTCACCGGCTACGAGGCAGCCCGCCGGGTGCTCGCCGACCCTCGCTTCAGCGCGCGCTCGCAGCTCAAGCGGGTGCCGGTGGCCCGGCCGGGGACGGACCCGTTCTACGGCAGCCCGCCCCTGCCGGGCTGGCTCGTGGACATGGACGCGCCTCACCACACGCGGCTGCGCAAGCACCTGATGGGCTGGTTCACCGCCCGCCGTACGCGGGCCCTGGCGCCCCGCATCGAGCAGATCGTCGGCGGACACCTGGAGACGATGGCCGCCCTCGGCGGCCGGGCCGACCTCGTCGAGCGGTTCGCGCTGCCCGTCCCCTCCCTGGTGATCTGCGAGCTGCTGGGCGTGCCGTACGGCGAGCGCTCGTCCTTCCAGCGCAACAGCGCCACCCTCTTCAGGATCGGCGCGACCGCCGCCGAGGCCGCGGCGGCGATGGCCGAACTGGACGAGTTCCTCACCGGGCTGGCCCGGCACCGGCGCCGGGCGCCGGGCGACGACCTGCTGAGCGCGCTCGCCCACGGGGGCGACCTGTCCATCGCCGAAGTCGCCGGCGTGGGCGCCCTCCTGCTGTCGGCGGGTCACGAGACGACGGCCGGTTCCATCGGGCTGGGCACGTTCGCGCTGCTGTCCCACCCGGACCAGGCGGCCCGGCTGGCGGACGATCCGTCCCTGGCCAAGAACGCGGTGGAGGAGCTGCTTCGGTACCTGACCATCTTCCACTTCGGAGTGCCCCGCTCCCCGCTGGAGGACGTCGTGCTGGAGGGGCACACGCTGCGCGCCGGGGAGTCCGTCACGGTCTCGCTGTCCGCCGCGAACCGCGACCCGGCGCGCTTCGCCGGCCCCGACCGACTCGACCTCGCCCGCCCCGCCTCGGGCCACCTCGCCTTCGGACACGGGGCGCACCAGTGCATCGGCCAGCACCTGGCCCGCACGGAGATGCGGATCGCGTTCCCCGCGCTGTTCGCGCGCTTTCCCGGGCTGAAGCTGGCCGTGCCGCCGTCCGAGGTGCCGCTGGGAGAGGACATGGGCTTCTACGGGGTGCACCGGCTGCCCGTGGCCTGGTGAAGGCCCCGTACCCGCCGGTGCTGTGCCGTCTCACCCGTGCCAGGACTTCCACAGCCGGGCGTACGCCCCGCCGCGACCCACCAGTTCGTCGTGGGTGCCGCTCTCGGTGATCCGGCCGTCCTCCAGCACCACCACCCGGTCGGCGTCGTGGGCGGTGTGCAGCCGGTGGGCGATGGAGACGACCGTGCCGCCGAGCAGCTTGGCCAGGGCCCGTTCCACCGTGCGCGCGGTGTGCGGGTCGAGCAGCGCCGTCGCCTCGTCGAAGACGACGACCGGCGGGTCGAGCAGCAGCAGCCGGGCCAGGGCCAGCTGCTGAGCGCGGGCCGGGGGCAGCTCGGCCGCGCCGGAGCCGACCTCGTGATCCAGGCCCAGCGCCGACGCCCACTCCCAGGCGGCGACGGCCCGCAGGACGCGCTCCAGGTCCGCGGGGCTCGCGTCGGGGCGGGCGACGAGCAGGTTGTCGGCCAGCGTGCCGCGGAACACGTGGTACTCCTGGGTGACCAGGATGACTCCCCGGCGCAGTTCGTCCGGCGGCAGGTCCGTCAGGGGCACGCCGCCCAGGAGGACGGTGCCCCGGCCAGGGGAGTCGATGCCGGCGAGGAGGCGGCCGAGCGTGGACTTGCCGGCCCCGGAAGGGCCCACGACGGCCAGCCGCTCACCGGGCCGTACGCGCAGGTCGACGCCGCGCAGGCTCTCCTGCCCCTCCCGGTAGGCGAAGCGGACGCCCCGTACGTCGATCGCGCCGTCGCGGGGGGCGGGTCGCCGGGCCGTGTCCGGGTCGGTGTGGCCGGGGGCGTCCGGGACGGCGTCGCGGACGCCGAGGATGCGGGCCATGGAGGCGCCGCCGACCTGGAGTTCGTCCATCCAGTACAGCATGGTGTCGACGGGCCCGATCACCTGCTGCACGTACAGGGTGGCGGCGGTGACGGCGGCCAGGCCGACCAGCCCTTCGGTGTACATGAGCCCGCCGATGACCAGGGTGGCGGCCACCGGCAGGATGTAGCCGGTGTCGGCGATCGGCAGGTAGGTGCTGCGCAGGTTCAGGGTGTGCCGTTCGGCCGCGTACGAGACGGCGATGTCCGCGTCGGTGCGCCGGCGGCGCCGCCCCTCGAGCCGGAGTGCCTCCACCGTGCGGGCGCCCGCGACGGTCTCGCCGAGGGTGTCGGTGAGGCGGGCGTACGCGGAGTTGGAGCGCAGGTAGCCGCCGCGGGCCCGCCGCAGGTACCAGCGGGTCGACAGCCACAGCACGGGGACGGCCACCAGGCAGGGCAGGACCAGCAGCGGGTCGGTCAGGCAGACGGCACCGACGGTCAGGGCGATGGTGGTGCCCGCCACGAGGGTGTCGGGGACGGCCCGCTGGACGGTGAAGGCGAGGACCTCGACGTCCCGGGTGGTCCGGGTGACCAGCTCGCCTGTCCCGGCCCGCTCGACGACAGGGGTGGGCAGGGACAGCACCCGGTCGACGAACTCCTCCCGCAGCTCGGCCAGCACGGTCTCGCCGAGCCGCAGGGAGGCCAGCCGTGCGAAGCGGGTGAGGACCGCCTGGAGGACGACCGCGGCGCAGATCGCGAGGGCGACCGGGGTGACGGCGAGCGTGCCGTGCGCGGCATCCTCGACGATCCGGCCGAGGAGCTGGGGCGCGGCCAGCGCGGCGACGCAGGCCAGCGCGTGCAGGGCCAGGGAGCGGGCCAGGGGCCCGCGGTGCCGGAGCATGGTCCGCCGGGCGTGCGCGCGGACCTCCCGGGGGGAGGCGACGGGCAGCCGCTCGGCGGGCGGGGCGCCTGGGTCCGGGGCGGCGGGGGCGGGGGCGGTCATGCAAGGACCTCACGGGTGACGACGGCACAGTAGTCGGGGTCGGCAAGGAGGCTCCGGTGGCGCCCTTCGGTGACGGCCTTGCCGTCCTTGACGAACACCACCGAGTCGGCGCGGTCCAGGACGATCGGGCTGGTGGTGAAGACGACGGTCGTCCGGCCCTCGCGGTAGGGGCCGAGGTTCCGGGCGACCCGGCCCTCGGTGTGGGCGTCGAGGCCGTTCGTCGGCTCGACGAGGACGAGCACCCGCGGGTCGGCCAGCAGGGCACGGGCCAGGCGCAGCCGCTGCTGCTGCCCGCCGGAGAACTCGCGTCCGCCGGTGATCTCGTGCGCGAGCCCGTCGGGGAGGGCGTCGACGACGTCGCGGGCGGAGGCCGCGTCGAGGGCGCGCAGGACGGCGCCGGCGGGCCCGGGGCCGCCAGGGTCGCGGGCGTCGCGGGGGTCGAGTTCGGCGCCGAGGCGCCCGGCGAAGAGGGCGGCGTCGTTGTCGGCGAGGACGGCATGGCGGCGTACGTCGTCGGTGCGGTGGGCGGCCAGCGGGGTGTCGCCGAGCAGGACCGCGGAGTCGGTGTAGCCGCAGAGCCGTTCGGCGAGGGTGCGGGCGTCCCCTTCCGTGCCGCACACCACGGCGAGGAACCGGCCGGGCGGGACGGTCAGCCCGGAGTCCGGGTCGTGCAGCGGGAGGCCGTCCGCGCCGTCGTCGAGCGGGCGCGTGCCGCCGGGCCGTACCCGTTCCAGGCGCAGGAAGTCCAGAACGCGGCCGGCGGCGACGTTGGCGCGGGTCAGCTGGTCGAGCATGGCGGTGACCTGCCCGAGCTGGTCGGTGAGGAAGACGGCGTACCCGTAGAAGGCGACGAGCAGGCCCGGTTCGAGACGGCCGGTGCTCACCTGGTGCGCACCGAGCCAGACGATGGCGACCAGCAGCGTGCCGGGCAGCAGGACGCGCAGGAAGGCGATGTCGGCGACGGTGGACGCGACCCGGGTGCCCTCGGCGCGCACGGCCTGGGAGCCTTCGCGGTAGCGGCGGCCGTAGGTCTTCTCGCCGCCGAAGCCGCGCAGGACGCGCAGCCCGTCGATGATGTCGACCGACAGGTCGGTGAGGGCGCCCTGCTGCTCGCGCAGTCGCTGCTGGTGGCCGTGGAGCACGCGCATCAGCCGGGTGACGGCGGCGGCGATCAGCGGGACGCCGACCAGCACGAGCAGTCCCAGCTGCCAGGACGTGACCAGCATGAACACGGCGGCGAACACGATCGAGACGACCGCGCCGCTGCCGCGCGCCGTGCCCTCCAGGGCGGTGCCGAGGTGTCCGACGTCAGTGGCGCTGACGCTGACGACCGAGCCGGTGGACGCCCGCCGGGGCAGGTCCGCGCCGAGGTCGGCGGCGTGACGGACGACGAGCTGGGTGGTCCCGTACACGGCGCCGAACCGGTTGGTGGTCGAGGCCCGGTCGCGCAGCATGCCGATGACGGCCTGGAAGACGCCGAGGGCGAGGATCGCCCCGCCCCACAGCAGCAGTTCGTCCCGGTCGCGCTGGAGCAGCCCGCGGTCGATGCCGAGGGCCACGGCCGCCGGCACCAGCGCCTGGGCGAGCGTGCACAGCACGCCGAACACGGTGGCCAGGACGAGGCTGCGGCGGTGACGGGTGGCCAGCCACACGAGGAAGCGGACCGGGGAGCCGGTGGCTGGTGCCCCCGGCTCGGCGGCGGGGAACCGGTCGCGGGTCACGGCTTCGTGCCGATGGTCAGACCGTGCTCGTACGGGTAGCCGGTGCGCGTGCGTACGGCGCCGAAGCCCGCCCGGCGCATCCACTCCTCCCAGTCGCGGGCCGGGTAGGCCATGCCCTGGCCGCTGGCGAGCACGTTGAGGTAGAGGGAGAGGCGTGCGGAGTACCAGCCGCCGGTCTCGTCGTCGGAAGCGTTGTAGCCGTAGACGAACACCCTTCCGCCGGAGGGGAGGACGTCGTGCGCCTTCGTCAGCAGCTCCGTGATCTGCTCGGCGGAGAAGATCTCCAGGACGTGGCTGAAGAGGACGGCGTCCGCGCCGGCCGGGAAGGGGTCGGTGAAGAGGTCGCCGGGGTGCGGCCGGACGCGGTCGGCGATCACGGGGTCGGCGTCGGCCGCCAGCCGTGCGACGGACGGGATGTCGAAGAGGGTCGAGCGCATGCCGGGGTGGCGGGCGAGCAGCCGGGCGCTGGTGGTGCCGTCGCCGCCCCCGATGTCGAGCAGGTGTCCTACGGTGGCGAACTCCTCGGTCTCGACCAGCGCGTCGAGGCTTTTGAGGGTGAAGGCGCTCATGCTGCGGTGGAAGACCGCCTCCCGCTCCGGGTCGTGCGCCAGGCGGCGGTAGAGCGTCGGCTCGTCGCCGGGGTACGCGTCGAGCGCGGTGTTGGTGCCGGCCGCGAGGGCCTCGCTCATGCGGGCGAAGGCGGGGTAGTAGATCTCCCGCCAGCCGGTGAGGATGTGGCGCCAGCTGTCGGGGCCGTCGGGGACGAGGAGTTCCGCGGCGGCCGGCGCGTTGCGGTAGCCGCCGTCGGGGTGCCGCTCCAGCAGGCCGGTGGTGCACACGGCGTGGAGCAGGATGCGCAGGGAGTGCGCCGGTGCACCGGTGGCGGCGCGCAGCTCCTCGAAGGAGGCGCCGGGGTGCGCGGAAAGATGGCCGAAGACGTCCCATTCGAGGGCGGTGACGACGGCGTTGAAGAGGGCCGGGGCGTTCACCAGGAAGTGGAACCGTTCGGCGACCGGATCGACGGCGGGGACGCCCCCGGCGCCATCGGCGGGACGCGAGGGCTGTGCGGGCACGGAGGGCGCTTCGGGGTGGTCGCGCTGGTCGGGTGGGGTGGTTCGTGCGGGTGGTGCCGTGTCGGCAGACGAACTCAACGTCGCACCTCTCGTCAGCAGATCGGCGCGGCCCGCTCACGGGGGCACCGCAGCCAATTACAAGATCACGATCACGCCCTCGCATGCTGGCACACCCCCTGAAACCCCCGCAAGAACACGCATCACAATCCGGCCCGCCGCACACTCCCCGGGCCCTCGGGCCCGCTGTGCGGGCGCCGACCTATGCTCCAGGCGGACTACTACACGCAGGAGAAGAACTCCTACGGCCGCGACCTCGAGGTGGCCGACGACACCCGCTGCACCCGCGGCGGCTACCTGACGGCGCCGACGGCATCTGCGCGGGCGTTGCCGGCGACACCGACGGCGACACCAACAGCGCGTCCAACAACTGCCGGTGCACGGACGCCTGTTACGACACGGCCGTCCAGATGGCCCGCCAGTCCAAGAACAACGGCACCTACGGCGTGAAGCCGGTCGTGACCCAGCCCAAGGGCGACTCGATCACGATCCAGGGCGTCTACATCTCGACCCAGGCAGAGCTGGCGGAGAAGTTCCCGTACTACCACGAGAACCTGGACTACCAGCACAACCTCAACAACTGGGTGCGGGCCAGGTGCACCGGTTTCGAGAACGCCGGCTCGGAGATCTGCGGTGCGGTGGGCAAGCTCGGCTGGTTCGGCGACCAGAACGGCCCCAGCATCCTGGAGGTCCTGGGCATCGACGACTACGTCGGCTGCGCCAAGGGCATCGGCGGCGCCTGCAAGGCGGCAGCGGCCGATGCGGCGATAGCACTCCGGCACCGGTCTGCTCGGCAAGGGCGCCAAGGTCGTCTTCAAGGGCTTCAAGGCAGCCTTCAAGAAGGGCGACTCCGTCCCCGTCGTGTGTCTGGTGGGAGGCGATCGGCACAGCTTCACCCCCGGCACGCTCGTCCTCATGGCCGACGGCTCCACCAAGCCGATCGAGGACGTCCGGATCGGCGACGAGATCGTGGTCACCGACCCGGAGACCGGCCGTACGACCGTCCGGAGGGTCGTCGCCACCATCGTCACCGAGGACGACAAGAACTTCGTCGACCTCACGGTCTCCCGCAAGGGGGTGCGCGCCGCGCAGTCGCTGACCTCCACGACGACGCAGGCCGACGAGATCGCCGGCATCCTGACGGGCGCCGCGGTCCGTTCCGTCGGCAGGGCCGCGGACATGGGGGTCGTCGAGTTCGACGGCCTCCGGGGCGAGGAGGTCATGGCCCATATGCAGTGCCCGTTCCGTATCGTGCAGGACGGGACGATCGTCCTGGGTTCCGCGGACATGCGGTACGCGCAGAAGAACGCGGGAGAGCAGGCCTTCGACGAGTTCCGGACGGTCTTCGACGCCCGGGCCGTCAAGCTCACCGCACTGCTGGGACAGGCCCGGCCACGCGTCGAGGGCGTGGGCGTCGGCACGGCGGGTGAGCTGACCGTGACCTGGGAGCCCGCGTTCCGGCTGGAGGCGTTCCCGGACTGCTCCGGACAGATGGAGGCCTGGCGGGTGTTCCTCCGCGGCGGCGCGCACCACGGATTCCCCGCGCAATCCGTCTGACGCCGGTGCTCGGTGAGACGCCCGGCCGGGGATGTCCCCGGCCGGGCGTCTGTCGTCCGGGACACGGTCTCATGCCAGGGGCGGGACTTCGGGCAGGGTGAGGGCCGAGTGAGCCGGTCGGGGCTCAGCCGAGGGCAGGGCGCTGAGCTTGCGCAGCCTGTCGTTGCGCTGTCGCAGGGCCTCTGGCGTGGTCGGGAAGAGCGTGGCATCGCCCTCGCCGACCGACTCCTGGTTCAGCGTGACGAACTCCCGGGTGTCGCGTTCGTAGGCGGCGAAGCCCGCGGCATGGTCTCCGGAGGCGGCGGCCAGGGAGCCGGCGAGCATGTACGCGCCGACCAGCGCGAGGCTGGTGCCCTGGCCGGTCAGGAACGAGGGCGCGTATGCGGCGTCACCGACCAGCGCGACCCGACCGCTGGACCAGCGGGGCATCCGGATCTGGCTGACCGCGTCGAAGAACACGTCCTCGGTCTCGCGCAGGGCGGCGAGCAGGCTCGGGACCTCCCATCCGGCGTCGGCGAACACATGCGTGAGAAGCCGTCGTTGGGATGCCGTGTCCCGGAACGCGTGGAACGGTGGTTGGGGATGCGCGAAATTCAAGAAGGCATGCACCTCGTCGGTCTCTCCCACGGCGTAGAGGGCCGCGGCCCTGCCCGGGGTGTTCCACATGACGGTCTCGTGGGAGAGCTCGAACGTGTTGCGCAGGGGGAAGACGGCGAAGCAGTAACCGAGATAGCGGTGGAACGGCTCCTCGGCGCCGAACGCCAACGCGCGTGTATGGGAGTGCGCCCCGTCCGCGCCGATCACCATGCCGAACGTGCGCGTGCCGCCGCTGCGGAAGGTGACGTCGACTCCGTGCCGGTGCTGGTCGAGGGTGGCGACGGAGTCGTGGAACATGAACTCCACGTCGTCGCGGACCGCCGCGTACAGGGCGTCGGTCAGGTCTCCGCGCCGCACCTCCAGGTCCTGTCCTGCCATGCCGCCGGAGACGGCGTGCGGGTGGAGCGAGGCCACCGTGTCGCCGTCGCCCTCGAGGAACGTCAGCCGCCGCAGGTCGATGTGCGCCTCCCTCAGATGTGTAAGGAGGCCCATCCTCCTGACGACTTCGAGCGCGGTGCCGCGCACGTCGACGGGATAGCCGCCCCGGCGCGGCGTCGCCGCCTTCTCGACGACGGTGACCGCGAACCCGGCGCGGTTCAGCCAGAACGCGAGAGCGGGGCCCGCGATGCCGGCCCCGGAGATCAGGACCGTGCGCCTTTGCCCGGTGCGGATTTCTGTCGGGTCGATACGGGTCATTCCTTGACTCCTTTGCTCATGGTGCGGGTGATCAACAGGGCCAGCGCGGTGACTGCGCCGGCGATGACGAAGCCGGTGGAGAAGGCCGTTTCGGAGGGGACGTCCGAACCGGATGGGGTCGCAGCGGTGAGGAGGGCGCCACCGAGCTGGGCCCCCACGGCGTAACCGACCACGCGCGTCACCAGGACCAGGCTGGTGGCGATGCCGGTGTCGCTTTGGTCGACGGAGGTGGCGGTGCTGGTCATCATCGCCGTGACACACAGGCCGTTGGCCAGCGCGATCAGCGCCTTGCCGAGGACGAGGTGCCAGGGCTCGGTGTGCACGGCCGCAAGGGCGGTCAGGGCGGCGGCCATGGTCACGACGCCCACGGTGACCACGAGGCGCGAGCCGAACCGCCGCGTCCCGATCCCGCCGAGCGGCCCGGCCAGTGACGCGGCAACGGCACCGGGAAGCAGGAAGAAGCCGATCTCTGTGGCACTGGCCCCGAAGCCGTATTCGTCAGTGGGCACCGCGAACAGTTGAGGGACGAGATAGACCGCCATGGACGTTCCGACGCAGATCACGAACGTCAGTACGCACGCCTTCCAGATCGCCGGCCGGGCCAGCATGCGCAGATCGACCATGGGCGAGGCCGCTCGGCGTTCCACCGCTGTCCATCCGGCTCCGAAGGCGGCCGACACCAGGACGAGGGCGCCGAGCACGAACGGCTGCGAGGCTGCGTCGGGAGCCAGCGCGAGCACGAGCATGAGCGTGGTCAGCGCCCCGCTCAGGAGGAACAGACCGGCCCAGTCCATGCGGACCCGGTCGGAGCGGGCCGGCGGATCGTGCGGCAGTAACCTGCTCACCAGGAGGGTGGACCCGATGACGGCGCAGGTCGGCAGCGCGAACATCCAGTGGCGCGACAGCGTCTCCGCCACTGGACCGGCCGACAGCGTTCCCGCCATCCCGCCCCCGACGAACAGGCCGCTGACCACTCCGATGGCCACCTTCGCCTCTCCCTGAGGGAGGTGTTTGCGGACGACGATGAACGACAGCGGCAGCGCGCCCACCATCGCTCCCTGCAGCACCTGGCCGAGCAGCAGCACGGGCAGATTCGGCGCCAGGGCGGACACCAGTCCACCGGCCGAGACCACCGCCATCAGCCGGATCAGGACGCGTTTCCCGCCGTAGCGGTCGCCGAACTTTCCGGCGACCGGAGTGACGAGGGCCCCGGTGATCAGGAGCACGATGCTGAGCAGCGCCCCCTGCGCCGGGGTCATGTCGAGCTCCCGCTGGAGCAGCGGGAGCGTCGGCGTCACCACCGACTCCAGTGCGCCGGTGGCGAGCGCCAGCAAACCCACGGCCCCGACAGCGGCCTTCCCGATGTGGAGCGGGGGATCCAGGGTTGTGGTCATGAGTGTCCTCTCCGTCATGGCAGGTCGTCGGCGGCTTCGTGCGCGGCGCTGCCGCCTGGGCGGGAGTGCGCGCCGCGGTCGGTGTGGATGGACGAGGGCGCGGCAGCGGCTCACCCCGTTCAGGAGCCGTGCGTCCTGTGCCGCCGCCTCGAGGGGCGGGATCCCGGCGTGCTGCTGTGTCTCCGCCCCGTCGCGGTGTGCGATCTCGAGGCGCGCTACGACCAGCGGCGCAGGGCTCTGCGCGCCGGCACCGTGATCGCGAGCAGCGTCAGCCCGCCGGCGGCTGCCGCAATGGAGCCGTACACCAGCGGGGGCGCGTACGGCGCCTCCCCGGTCATGCCGCTCATCATCGGGAACAGCGTGGCCGCGGCGATCGCGGTGCCGAGGAGCACGCCGGAGGCCGACACCAGCAGGCTCTCCCAGCCGAGCATCCGCACGACCTGGCGGCGGGTGGCGCCTACCAGGCGCAGGGTGCCCAGTTCAGGGCGGCGGTCGAGGACGGTCATCACCAGGGCGTTGGCGGCTGCGACGGCAGCGAAGCCGCCGAGAACCGCGGCCATGGTGTTGTTCATCCAGGCGCCCGTCCTGGCGTCGAGACTCTGCTCGGCGGCGTGGCCGGAGGCATCGGTGACCTCGCCCAGGGCGGCGAGCGACGCCTGCGTGCCGCCGCGTACGAGCAGCGTGCTGTCGAAGCCGGATGTGGTGTGCCCGGCCAGGGACGCGCGGTCCATGGTCACGGCCGGGAGGCCGAGGCCTCGGTCGTAGACCGCGACGACCTCCGGGCGAGTCCTGGTGCCGTCGGGAAGGTACAGCGGAAGCCGGTCGCCGATGCCGACGTCCGCCGTGTCCGCCAGGTTCTTTCCGATGGCGACGCGGCCGGTGCCGAGGCGCTCCAGGCTGCCCTGCGTCACGCCCAGATCCTGCACCTCGGCGAGGTCGGCGGCCGACCCGGTGACACCCTGGGCCGCCGCGCCCTGCAGCGCCTTGAACTCGCCGGAACCGGTCGGTACCAGCAGTTGTGTGTTCAACAGGGCGACGGCCGCGTCCACGCCGGGCGCTCGGGCCGCCCGCTGCACCGCGTCCACCGGGAGCCCGGCCGGGTCGGTGACCACGTGGTCCGCGGTGATGCCCGCCCGCAGCTGTTTGTCAGCGACGTGCCGCTCGCTCGTGTTCATGAACACGAGCGTCGAGGCGAAGGCCACGGCCAGCACGATCGGGGTGATCGCGGAGGCGAGACGGCGGGAGTTGGTACGGGAGTTGGCGGCCGCGAGCCAGGCGGTGGCCCCGCTGCCGCGCAGCGGCAGACTGAACAGGGCCGTGCACAGCCGCGCGATCAGCGGGCCGAGCAGCCCGACGGCGAGCATGAAGGACATGACGACACCGAGGGCGGCACCGGCAGCGCCGTCACCGGTGGAACCGGCCGCGACGCCGGTGAGCGTCGCGCCGCCGGCCAGGGCGATCACACCGAGGACGGTTCGGATGACACCCGGCCGCAGCCGCTCCACCGATGCCTCGGCGAGTGCCTGCCCGGGCTTGGTCTTCGCAGGCCGGCGGCCGGCTACCCAGCCGGCGCCGAGTGCGGTCAGGAGCCCGCTAACGACGGCGACGAGGAGGGGAACGCCGGAGACGTGCAGTCGTACGGCCCCGGGGACGGCGCCGCGGTCCTGCAGCTGCCCCAGCCACCAGCTTGCGAGCCCGATGCCGGGCAGTGCACCGAGGATCCCGGCCGGTGGCGCGACGAGCAGGGCTTCGGACGCGACCGCGCGGCGGATCTGCCGCGGGGTGGCTCCGATGGCGCGCAGCAGGGCGAATTCGTGGGCGCGCTGTCCGACCGACAGCGCCACGGTCCCGGCCGCGGTGAAGATCGCGACGAGAGCGGCGATCCCTCCGAACGGGCCGCCGATACCGAAGAGGATGTCCTTGGCGTAGGCGAGACCGGGATCCTCGATGGCGCCGCGGCCGTCGCCGGTGTGCACCTGGGCGCCGGATCCTGTCAGGGCCTGCTCGACGGAGCCGGCGAGGGCGTCGGCATCGGTTCCGGGCTTCGCGAGGACGGCGATGGCGTCCGCCTGGCCGGGATGGCCGGCGAGCGTGGAGGCCTGACTGTCGGCGAACCAGGCGAGGGGCCCGGCCTGCCTGCTGGTGTCCGCCGGTCCGGGCTTGGCGATGCCCGCGACACGGAAGTCCCGCTGTCCGGCGGCGGTCTGCAGAACGACGGTGTCGCCGACCCCGGCCTTCGCGGTGCGGGCCGTGTCGGTGTCGAGTACGACCTCGCCCTCGGCCGGCGCCTCTCCCGCGGTCAGCGCGGAGCCGGTGAAGGCGTGCGAGCCCCACCCGTGCGCGGTCAGCACGCCGCCCTCGACGGTCATCTGACCTGTCGCCCGTACCGGGAAGGTGAAGTCGGGCACCGCCGCCTGCGCCCCGTCCGCGCGAGCGGCCTTGTCCGCGAGAGCGGCGTCCACGCGTGCGGTGTCCGGCAGCGGCACCGCTTCCTTCTCGCGGTCCTCGCCGCTCCCCGTGACGACGTACTTGTACTGGTCGGCCGCAGCGACGACCGGCGCCTTCGCATAGCGTTCCGCCGGCACCGACGCGCGCAGGCCGGTCTCCAGCAGGATGCCACAGGCCGAGACGATCAGTGCGGAGATCATCAGCACGACGAAGGTCCCCGCGAAGGAGGCGGGCTTGAAGCGGACGGCCGCGCGGGCGAGCCCGTTGGGCTTCAGTTTCATGCCGCGCCCGCCATGGCGCCCACGGGAGCGGTACGGGCGGTGAGCGCCGTCATCCGCGCCGCGATCTGCTGCGCGGAACCGCGCTCGAGACGGTCGGCGAAGCGGCCGTCGGCGAGGAAGAGCACTCGGTCGGCCCAGGCGGCCGCGGCCGGGTCGTGGGTGACCATCACGACGGTGGCACCGAGCTGGTCGACGGCGTTCCGGAGCAGGCCGAGGACCTCGGCGGCGGTGCCGGTGTCCAGGGCGCCCGTCGGCTCGTCCGCGAAGATCACGTCCGGAGACGTGACCAGCGCTCGGGCGACGGCCACGCGCTGCTGCTGGCCGCCGGAGAGCTCCCCGGGCCGGCGCCCCGCCGCGTCGGCCAGTCCGACCTGCGCGAGCACCGCGGCCGCCCGGCGGTGGTCCTGGCGCTGCCCGGCGAGACGCAGGGGCAGCAGCACGTTCTGCTCCACGGTCAGCGAAGGCAGCAGGTTGAACGCCTGGAAGACGAACCCCAGGCGGCTGCGGCGCAGCTCGGTCAGCTCGTTCTCGCTCATGCCGGTGATCTCTGTGCCGCCCAGGAACACGGATCCCGTGGTCGGCCGGTCGAGCCCGGCGGCGCATTGCAGGAAGGTGGACTTGCCGGACCCGGACGGTCCCATGACCGCAGTGAACGTGCTGCGCGGCAGGGCGAGGTCGACGCCCGAGAGGGCGTGCACCGTGCCCGTTCCGCGACCGTACTGCCGCCGGACGTCGCGCAGTTCGACGGCGAGACCGGGCGTGGCTGCCGAAACCCCGGGCCGGTCGTCGGCCCTCGGCCGGTTGTCCGCCTTCTGCCGCTTGCCCTTGCGTAGCCTCATGTCCCGTCTCCTTCTTGTGCGCGCTCTCTGCGACGGGTGAAGGGTGCGGGGACGGCCGTGCGCCGGGCGTCATACCGGGGAGCCAAAGTGGAAGTGCTACCCCGGTAGGGGGTGTAGGAGGACCGGGAGCGGGGCGGTACCTACTCGCCCGGGGTCACCAGCCCCGACTCGTAGGCGAAGACCACCGCCTGTGCGCGGTCGCGCAGGTCGAGCTTGGTGAGGATGCGGCTGACGTGCGTCTTCACCGTCTGCTCTGCCAGCACGAGGGTCTGGGCGATCTCTGTGTTGGACTGACCTCGGGCGACCAGGGTCAGAACCTCGGTCTCGCGTTCCGTCAGCCCTTTGAGCCGCAGCGCCGGCTTGCCCCGTGTGGTGGGACGCTGCTTGGCGAAGTCCGCGATGAGGCGCCGCGTCACCGAGGGAGCGAGCAGCGCGTCGCCGGAGGCCACCACTCGGACCGCCGCGATCAGGTCGGCCGGCGGCGCGTCCTTGAGCAGGAACCCGCTCGCGCCCGCCCGGAGCGCCTCGTAGACGTAGTCGTCGACGTCGAAGGTGGTGAGCATCAGGACGCGCGGCCGGTGTGTGACGCCCGCCGGCGGGTCGAGGAGGCGGCGCGCGGCCTCCAGGCCGTCCATCTCCGGCATCCGGACGTCCATCAGCACGACGTCGGGATGGGTACGCCGGCTCAGCTCGACACCCTTGGCGCCGTCGGGGGCCTCCCCCACCACGTCGATGTCGCTCTGGGCGGCCAGCAGTGCGGCGAAGCCGGCCCGCACCATGGCCTGGTCGTCGACGATGATGACACGCGTTGTCACGTCAGGTCTCTTTCGGTCAGGGGAAGCTGGGCGGCGACCCGGAAGCCGCCGTCCGGGAGCGGGCCCGTGTCGAGGGTGCCGCCGATGATCCGGACCCGCTCGCGCATGCCGACGAGGCCGTGCCCGGTGCTGCTTGATTCGAGGGGCTCGGCGGGCGGCTCCGGCGGTGGCCCGTTGACGATCAGGAGGGTGAGCCGCGCGCCCTGCTGCGGATCGGGCTCCGTCACCGACAGGGACACCTGTGTGCGGGCACCGGGCGCGTGCCGCACGACGTTCGCCAGCGCCTCCTGGGCGATCCGGTACGCGGACAGGCCGACCGCCTCGGGCACCTCGACGTCGCAGGGGGTGAACTCCACCGGCCCGCTGGCCCGGGCCGTCGCCTCCACCAGCTGCCCGATCTGCGCCAGGCCCGGCTGGGGCACCAGCTCGCCGCGTGCCTCCTCGTTGCGCAGCACGCCGAGGAGGCGCCGCATCTCGCCGAGCGACTGGCGCGCGGTCGCCGCGATGGAGGTGAACTCCTCCCGCACGTCCTGCGGCAGCGTGCCGAGGCGGTACTCCGCGGTGTCCGCCTGCACCGTGATGACGGACATGTGGTGGGCCACCACGTCATGCAGTTCGCGGGCGATCCGGGCGCGCTCCTCCAGCAGCGTCCGACGGCCCCGCTCAGCTTCGCTGATCGTCTTCTGCTCGACCAGCCGGCGCTGCACCTCGGACCGCTCGCGCAGCACCCCGCCGAGCAGCAGCGCGACGCCCCCGAGGATGGTGAGCAGCAGGCCCTTGGCACCGAAACCGTGCGGCGCGGCGAAGCCCAGGGCCACGTTCGCTCCCGCCGTGGCCGACCACACCAGCAGCAGCGTCCGGCGTGGCTCGCGCAGGCCGAGGGCGAGGCAGAGGCCGACGTACCCGACGATCTCCATGGGCGGGAACGGCCACAGCAGCCGCTCCTGGAAGTCGACGGTGAGCAGGACGAGCGAGCCGGCCACGTCCGCGGTGAAGACCACGGTCCAGGCCTGCAGCGGCCGTACGACGGCGAGCAGCAGCGGCGCGGCCTGCGCGACGGCCAGCCCTGCGGCGACTGCCCCGTTCAGGCCGTAGTCGGCGGTGAGGACCACGATGGTCGTGGGCAGCAGGGCGACGCACAGTACGAACGCCACCGCCCATGGCAGCAGCCGCACCCACCGACGCGAGGCCCCCGCGAGCGGCGCGCGCGGGCGGTCCTCCTCCACTTCGATCATGCGCACCAGCCTATGTGCGCGCGATGCGTGCGAAGAGGCGCACGGCGATGGCTCCTCGGATGCCGGCACGCGGCGGTTCCGTCGATGCCCGGTCGCGATGGGCCGGGGTTCGATCGCCGACCTTTGCGGCGCCCCTCGAGAGCCTGCTGAGGGGCGTCATCGCGGGTCACCTGTCAGTGGTGTGATCAGTGCGGCAGCGGTCCGGGGCATGCTGAAGCACCGCATGTGTTCGCCCCCCTCCATCTCGGCCCTCGTGGGGAAAGAGCGTATCGAGCAGTGGACGGTCGGACGTCACTCCAGAGGGCCAAGACGAGGGTGGTACCCCGGTAGGGGGCGGGTGAGGACCGCCTCCGCGACGGCCATGCCCAGGACTCGTCCAAGGCGAAGCTGCCGTGGCAGGGGCAGACCCCGTTGAGGACGCGAGGACGCGGCCTCTGTCAGCTCGCGTGTTCCCGCACCCAAGACGCCATTTCGCTCGGTGTGATCTTGCGGCAGCCCGGTATGGGTGGTGACGACTGGGCTTGTGCAGCGGATGGTGCCGGACGGCTTGTGGGAGTTGTTCGAACACGGGGTGCCGCCGGCGCCGGAACGACCTCAGGGCGGTGGCCGGCGTCGGCATGGGGATCGGGAGGTGCCGGCTGCGATCATCTTCGTGGCCACCTCTGGGTGCACCTGGATGGCGGGCTGGACGCGCCGGGCGGCTGCCGCTACGTGCGGCTGAGGGTTTGGTCGTCCCCGTTGTCAGGATCTCCCACGCTGCGCCGCATCTTCGGATGCGCCTTCGAGCCGCCGAATTCCCACGGGTTGCCGTCGCAGACGGTGGTCCACACCTTCTCCGCTTCCCTGTCGTCGGGATACGCGCCCCACTCGCCGGTGCCGCTGCACTCCGACACCTTGTCGCCGTCGGTGTTGAACTCGGCAAGGTTGGTCACGACGACCGTGCCGTCGTCCTTGAAGACCAGGGTCCCGGTATCGCCCTCGGTCCAGGTGCCTACGATGTCGGCCCGAGCCAGAGTCTGCGGCTGCCATATGCACCCCGTGGCCAGCGTCGACACCGCGACCGCCAAGAACACTCCACGCAACCCCGCAGCGACTCGCCCTCGTTCATCACGCATGACTCCCCCTTGCGTACGTCAAACCCTGGTTGCTGCGCACACCAGAGCGTCCAGCGCTCACGCTGTCACGAAAGTTGAACATGTTCAACTCTGCTCGGTGCGCACCGGTAAGCCCCTCTCCGCACCGCGTTGGGCGGTGCACCTTGGCAGGCACCCGGGCCTGCAACCACTCCGTGAGGTGCCGCAACGCCGTCACTCCGGAGGGGGCCGGAGCTGGTTCCAGGTGCACCCAGAGGTGGCCATGAAGGTGATCGCAGCCAGCACCTCCCGATCCACAAGCCGTGCGGCACCATCCGCTGCACAAGCCCGGTCGTCGCCACCCGGACCGCCGCCAGGTCACACGCAACGAAATGGCGTCTGGGTCGCCTTTCCTACACGAGCACGTCTCGTCGCGCATCGGCCGCTGCGTGCCGGTTGACGACCCAGACAACGAGTGCGCAGAAGGCGAAGGCGGCGCCGAGAAGGCTGGATCCGGCCCACCCCGCGGCTGAGTACACCGCGGTGGTGCTGGTTGCTCCGATGGCAGAGCCGAAGGAGTAGAAGAGCATGTAGCCGCCGATGACGCTGCTCGTCCGGTGCGAGTAGGCGGCCGTGAGCAGGTGTTGATTGCTGACGTGTACTGCCTGCACCGCGAAGTCGAAAACGATCACGCCGACGACGACCGGCCAGAGCGACCAGGACGCTTGTCCGGTCGCCAGCCATGACGCGGCCAGCAGTGCAAGCGCACCGCCGGTGACGGTGTCGGCGCGGCCGGCGTCGGCCCCCCGCCCGGCCCGGGAGGCGCCCAGCGCCCCGGCGAGCCCGGCGATCCCGAAGAGACCGATCTGGGCCGTGCTCAGATGCCACGGTTCGGCTGTGAGCGGCAGAGCCAGGCCGCTCCACAGTGCTCCGAAGGAAGCAAAGAGGAAGAACGCGATCAGTCCACGTGAGACGAACAGGCGTTCACGGAACAGGCGCCCCAGAGAGACGATGACCGCGCCATACGTGGCCTGGCTCTCGCGCGGGTCGGACGGCAGGAGCCTCAACACGAAGCCGGTGAGCGCGAGGAGGAGCACGGCGAGTGCCACGTAGATGCTCCGCCAGCCCCAGAGGGCAGCGAGACCGCCGGCGAGCACGCGCGCTCCGAGAATGCCGATGACGACGCCGGAGGTCACGGCTCCGAGTGTGCGGCCGCGTTCCGCTGCCGTGGACAGGTCGGCGGCGAAGGCGACCGTGGTCTGAACGACGACCGCGAACAGGCCGGCGAGAGCCAGCCCGGCAAGCAGGAGCCACAGCTGGGCAGCGACTGCGACCAGAGCCATGCCGGCCGCGGCGACAAGAAGGTGCCCGGCGATGAGCTTGCGCCGGTCGAACATGTCCCCCAGAGGGACAAGAAGAGCCAAGCCGATCAGGTAGCCGAGCTGCCCCGTGGTGACGATCCATCCCAAGTCGGCTTCCGCCAGGCCCAGGTCGCCGCCGATCTGGGCCAGTACGGGCTGCGCCACATAGATCGTCGCGACCGCGACCGCGCAGATCACGGCGAACAGCATCCTCCGGCCAGACGTGAGACTCACTGACACACCCCCAATGAGTTGCAAATTGAAACCAAAATCAAGGTACGGCAGAATGGTTTTGATCCGCAACTCTTCAGGAGGAGTCATGGCTCGCACTGCGCCCCGCGTCGAGGGGATGCCCTGGACCGACCCCGCCTGCCCCGTGGCACGCACACTCGATCTGGTCGGGGACCGATGGAGCCTGCTGATCGTTCGCGACGCGATGGACGGTGCGCGAGCGTTCACCGACTTCCAGCACCGCACCGGAATCGCGCGCAACATCCTCACCGACCGCCTGCGACGCTTGATCGAACGAGGAATCCTCGAGCGGCAGACCGCCCCGACAGGACGGCGGCAGAACTACGTCCTCACGGATGCGGGCCGAGACCTCTTCGCCGTCATCGTGGCTGCGCGTCAGTGGGGTGAACGGCACGCCTTCGCACCATCTGAAACTCACTCGGTTCTCGTTGATGAAAGCGGACTCCCGCTCCCAGAACTCCGTCCTGTCGACGCTCACGGCAGGCCCGTGGACATCGATACGACCACTGTGCGGCACGAGCGCTGACTACTGGGGGCCACACACCCCCAGCGGACAGCGGCATGGCCGGCCATCGGCGCCGGTGCAACCACGAGATGGCGGGTGGTATCAGCGCCCGTTCGGGCCACAGCGCAGCCGGCGTGAAGCACACGCCGGACAGTTGAGGCCCCACGCCCACACCCTCAACAACGCCCTGACCCGCAACAGCTGGCCCCTATCGCGAGTTCGAGGAATCCGATGTGGCCGCCGTGCGCCGGATCCGGATCCTGCTCGCGGCCGGACTGAACACAGACCTGATCCGGGAAGCGCAGCCCTGCATGGCGAACGAAGGCACCCACCTGGCGCCGACCTGCGAGGAAATGGCCCAGGGCCTCAGGCACGAACGCGAGCGCCCAAGACGATGTCTCGATCGGCCCGGTTGCTTGGTGACCGGGCCAGATGCACCGACATGGCAGACCCCGACTTGAGCGTGTCAACAGCATTGCCCCTACTGCGGTGCAGGCCCTGCTAGGGCTGATCTCGTCCGATGTGGTGGCGGTAGCGGTTGCGGCCGAGGAGGAACGAGTGCTGCTCTCCTTCTTGGTACGTCGCCACACTGCCGAGATCGACAAAGACATCGCCGATGCGATTGCTGACCTGGAGGCGTTTCTCCATCCAGGTATTCCGCTCATCGAGCCGCGCGTCATGATGGGTGTGCCGGAGGCGGCCACCATGCAACCTCACGAGCGCCTGATCTCCTGGGCCAAGTCCTAGACCTGCACCGCTCTGCGGTAGCAGATGAGGATGCAGGCGGTGCGAGCGAAGGCGAGAAAGTGCTCGGCCTTGCGCTCGTAGCGTCGGTGCAGGCGACGACAGCCGTTCAACCAGGACATCGTGCCTCTCCTACCCAGCCGTGCCGGCCCAGGCGGCCGGAGGGTTCGATGCCGCGGCGGGCAATGCGTGGCACGATCTGCCGACGGCGCAGCCATCGTCGCAGGTGGTCAGAGTCGTAGCCCTTGTCTGCGTGGAGTCTGGCCGGGCGGCGACGCCTGGGTACGAAGCGGGATGCGACGTATCGATTTCTTCTCATCTCCCTCACGGGGTCGGGTGGGAAGGGACGATATGGCACCCGTTCGCCATCGAGGCTTTCCGCCGCGCCTCGCAGTCGAAGTCCCCATGGACCCCGAGTACTTGAGGGAACGCCCGCTCTTTCCCGGCGAACGGGTGAGGCCCATCATGGCGGCATGACTGCCAGTGAAGACCTGCTCTGGGACGCGGACGACAAAGGCACGCAGACGGTGCCGCGACTCCGGCGCATCGGCGTGATGGCCGGCCTCCTCTGCTTCTTGGGCCTGTTGCTCTGGACGGAATCGAACATCACCTGGGCCATCTACGCAGGCGCACTCTACGCAATCGGGGAGATCGTCTACTGGGCCTGGGACCGGCGGCGTCTCGTCGAGGCGCGCCTCGTCCGGAGCGAAGACGGCGGACCGGTCAAACTTCGCCTGAGCCACGTGGACGGACGGTTCACCGAACACGACCCCCACCACGTGGCCCGCGTCCTCGTCATCCATGACAACGTCCTCGATCTGTCCAGTCTCCGCCTGAGCCTGCGCGGCGGGCGCCTCTTCGGACGACCAGGACGTCGCCCGCCCCTCGAGGCATGGCGGCGTTCATGCCCGAATGCCGAGGTCCGCGACAGAGCCGCTCACTGGGGGATGCCAGGAGTCCCCGACTAGGGCCTGTCTCCCCGATCACGACCGGCGCCAGATGAGGAGTGCGCCGGCGGTGACTGTGCCCAGGTAGACGTAGCCTCGCTTGTCATAGCGGGTGGCCACGGCTCTGAACAGCTTGAGCTTATTGATCACCCTTTCGACCGTGTTGCGCTTCTTGTGGCGGTCCTTGTCGAAACCTGATGGCCGTCCGCCACGTGAACCACGCCGGAGACGGGCGGCCTTGTGGTCGTTCTTCTCCGGGATCACGTGCCGGATCCCGCGCTTCCATAGATAAGCGCGGGTCTTGCGGTTGCTGTACGCCTTGTCGGCAGCAACGCTGTTCGGTGTGCGGCGCGGACGCCCGAGCCCCAGCCGGGGAACACGGATCTTGTTCATGACCGGCTCGAACTGCGTGCAGTCGGCCCGTTGCCCTGGCGTGATGAGCAAGGACAGCGGACGGCAGTGGCCCTCCACGCTCAGATGAATCTTGCAGGTCAGACCGCCACGGAACCGGCCGAGGGCTTCGCCTGTCGCACCGCCTCCTCCAGGAGGAGCCGCGGACTCGCCCTCATCAGCTCCGCGAACTGATCTTCGCGGAGCCTTCTTTCCTGAAGAACCCGGTGGTGCGGAGGGTGCCGCCCGGGGCGCCCCAGCGGAGTGCTGGTGGGCACGGACAGAGGTGGAGTCGACGTTGATGTCCCAATCGATATCACCCTCGGCGTCGGCCTGGGCCTGGACGTGCTGGAGGAGCCTCTCCCAGGTGCCATCAGCCGACCACAGTAAGACTATGCCTTGGCCGTCTTCATCAGCTCCACCAGGCTGGAGAAGCTATCCGCCTCGTGCCCGGCGTCCATGCCGCGCCGGAACAGAGCGGCCACGGCGGCCAGCAGAGTGGTGTCGACGCCCGCGTCTGCGTTGGTGTGCAGAACGTGTTCGACGCTGGCCATGCCCATGGCGAGGCGGTCCACGTCGCCGGGATGCTCGCCGGCGTCGATGCGCTCGGCGTAGAAGGAGAGAAAGCCCGGCATCCCGGTCATGGTCTCGGTGGCGTGGGGGAGGACGTCCGTTGCCGTGAGTCCGTTGGCGTCGGCGAGTGCGATGACCTGCCAGTAACTGAGCGCGGAGGTCCAGAACATGACCATGCCCATCTGGTACAGGAGCGCGGCCAGGCCGGGATCCTCGCCCCGGTAGTCCGTGCCGGTCAGGACTTCGAGGGTGGGTCGGTGCGCCTCGAAGACCTGGCGCGGCCCGCTGTAGAAGGTGGACGACCCGGGCTGCCCGATGCCGGAAGGCGAGGCGTTGACGCCACCCGTGAGGTGGATCCCGCCGTGCTCGGACACCCACCGCGCCCCGGCGCGGGTCTTCTCCGGGGTGTCGGAGCTGAGGTTGACGAGGACGCGGCCGGTCAGGGCGTGGGACGCCGGTTCAAGCACGGTGTACATCGCGTCGTAGTCGGTGAGGCTCAGGACGACCAGCTCGTTGGCGGCGACGGCGTCTTCGGCGCTCTTTGCGAGTACGGCGCCGCGCGCGACGAGGGCATCGGCACGGGATGGGGTGCGGTTCCAGACGGTGACGTGGTGTCCCTTGCCGAGTAAGGCGTGGACCATTGCCTGCCCCATGGGGCCGAGTCCGATGACGGTCACGGACTGCCTGCTGTTCATGGGAGCGACCTCCGCGGTACGAGTGACGAGTCGACTAAAACGAACGCTCTATCTAGAGTGTGGAGGCAATGTAACACGGCTCTAAAACGAACGCTCTAACCAGTAGGGTGTGCACATGGGACAGGCCAGCACCCGGGACCGGATCGTCATCGCCGCAGCGCGCCTCCTGCAGCGCCAGGGCTATGTCGGCACGGGCATCAAGCAGATCGCCAAGGAGGCGGAGGCCACACTGGGCTCCGTCTACCACTTCTTCCCGGGCGGCAAAGAGGCCGTTGCGGTCGCCGCCATCAAGTACAGCGGCCAGGAGTTCACGGAGGTCCTCCGGGACGCGCTGGACAGCGAGGAGGACCCGGGCGCGGGCGTTCAAGCCTGCGCCCGGCAGCTCGCCGAAGGACTGCGCGCGTCGGGTTGGACCGACGGCTGCCCGGTCACGGCAGCTGCACTGGAAACCCTGGGAACCGACTCCGAAATCCAGCAGGCATGTGCCGACGCACTGCGCAGCTGGGAGCAAACGGTCACCGACAAGCTCCTACGCTCCGGCTTCCAGGCCCGCGACGCCCGGGAGTTGGCGACCACCATCATCAGCGCCCTGGAAGGCGCCGAAGTGACGGCACAGGTCAACCGCAGCGAGGAACCTCTACGGGCGACGAGCCGGCAACTGGCCCGCTTGATGGGTTCCTACGGAGCATCCCGCTCGTGAGGACCACTTGTGATCGGGGAGACAAGACCTGAAGGGTGTTGCAGAAGGCCGAGATCAGGGCATATCCGTTGTATGGCTGGGGTGTTGAGGGCCGAGCGGGTGTGGGTGGAGACGTTCACGGGGCTGCGGGTCGATCAGTTCGGCCGGTTGCTGAAAGCGGTCCGGCAGCGTGGTGGCGAGGGCTGTGGGTGAGGTCGTCCGTGGCAGCTGCCGCTGGCCGAACGGGTGCTGCTGGTGGCGGTGTACTACCGCACGAATTTCACCATGCGGCAGCTGGCCCCGCTGTTCGGCGTCTCGCCGGCGACCGTGTGCCGGGTGATCCAACGGCTCGGTCCGCTGCTCGCGCTCGAGCCGGCCCGCACCTCCCAGTACGCTGTCGAGCGGCTGTGGATCGTGGACGGTACGCTCGTCCCGGTCCGTGACCGCAAGGGCGGAGCGTCCTCTCCGGCGCACCGGAAACGCCGGCCCGCTGGTCAACACCGTCCACTCCTCCTTCATCACCCTCGGTATCATCCTCGGCTCCTCCATCGGCGCCGTCGCGATCGACACCTGGGGCCTGCGCGCCCCGCTCTGGCTCGGCGCAGTCATGGCCCTGGCCGGTCTGGCGACCGTCCTGCCCGACCTCGCCCGCCGCTCCACCCCCGCAACGGACCTTGCCTCCCTGCGTCCCCACGCCGAACGGACAGAACGGCTGTGAGTCATCGCGTCACCCGGCAAGGCGGCGGTAGTAGATGACGGCTACGGCAATGCCGGTGAAGGCACGGAAGTGCTCGGCTCTGCGCTCGTCACGGCGGTGCAAGCGACGGAAGCCGCCCAGCCAGCTCACGGTGCGCTCAACAGTCCACCGGTGTCTCCCCAGCCGAGTCGAAGGCTCGACGCCCTTACGGGCGATACGGGGTGTAGTACGCCGACTGCGAAGCCCCATCCGCAGGCGGTCGTAATCGTATTCCTTGTCGGCGTGCGGTTTGCAGGGGCGGCGCCGACGAGGGCCGCAGCGGGAACGGATCGGCGGGGTGCCGCGGATCAAAGGCAAACTGACCCTTCCCGCCGAGTTCGTCCAGCACCAGCCGGAGGTCAAGGTCGACTCCACGGTCTTCCGTGCACACCAGCGTGCCGACCGTGCCGAGCAGATCACGAGGTACGGCACGCGCTCGAATGCGAGATCGACCGTCGCGAGCAGTACGAGCCGCGGCGACCTGCTTCCGCGTACGCTCGGCACGGTTCGAGGCACCGGTTCAGGTCGGCCGACTCATCAGTGGCCGTGAACTCCCAGCCGCGCCTGCCTGCGCCAGCGCGGTATCGCCCGCACCATCCCGGAGAAGACGGACCTGAAACGCCACCGCCGCCGTTGGGGGCGCCGCGGCTGCCGGCCGCCCACGCTCGACCGGCAGGTGTACCACCGACGCGACATCGGCGAACGGTGCTTCAGTCGGCACAAGGGCTTCCGAGCGATCGACAGCAACTGTCACCAGGCACCGCAAGACCGCCGTCTCCTACGAGGCAGCGGTCCCTCTCACCTCGTGCCTGTTCCGGGTGAGATCCGTACGCAGGCGGACTGGAGAGTTCGGGTTTCACCTGTGTGATGCTGCGGCCCCGCCTCGAAGGGGGGCCGCAGCATCACACGGGCACCGAACGGCCCGCTCGGCGGGCGAGGAGGTCAGTTTTCCCAGGCAGCGGCACCGCGCAGGAGGTGGTGGTCCGACATGCCCGTCGTACAGGCAGCGGCGTCACCGCGCACGGTGGTGAACCAGTAGTAACTCAGGAAGATGTAGTCGATCTTCCCCTCCGGGTCGGCCTCGGGCGAGCATCCACTGGCCCGTTCGACGGTGGCCTCGCCGCTGCGACAGCGGTCTCCGCTCTGGGGGCAGCTGGCCCCGGTGAACCGCGACTTGTCGTTCTCGTCCACCTCCTGGAACACCCCGGTCCCGCCGCCGTGGTTGTACAGCGGGTCCATGTCGACGTCCTTGGGGAGCTGGTTGAAGTCGCCCGCGAGGACGACGGGGTCGCCGGCGTTGGCGAACTGCCGGGTCCGGTCGGCGACCCAGCGGATCTGCACCTGGGGGTTGTTGCGATCGTCCAGCGGGTCGTCGAGGTTCCCCTCGTCGTGGTGGTAGTCGATGTGCGTGTTGCAGGCACGGACCGTACGCCCGCTCACGGCGGCCCTGGCGCACAGCAGGTAGCGGTCCTCGGAGGCTACGGCCTCGGGGAGCTGTTCCATCGTGCGGCTGCCGTTGTTGATCGTGCCGGGTGCGCCCTTGGCGAAGGTGGCCAGACCGAAACGGGTGTCGTCCCCCCACTGCTTGCACAGGTCCGTGGTCCTGGTCGCGCCCCAGACCGAGTCGTACCTGTCACCGTCAGTGCGATCCTGAAGGGAACCGCGCAGCAGGGTCCACTGCCCGTAACACATCTCCTGCAGCATCACCAGGTCGGCGTCCCAGTTGTCCATGGCACTCACGATCTTGTCGCGCCACGCCGCCTTGGACCCGGCGTACACGGGGCACTTGGCGCCGCAGACGTTGTACGTGACGAACCGCGGCTTCGGCCAGTTGACCGGATCGGCAGTGTCCGCCCGCACCTGGCCCGTGCCCAAGAGCAGCCCGAAGGCGGAGAGGACCACGAGGAGCCCCCTGAAGATTCTTCGCACGCTGTCGAAACCTCCACGATGGATCGGCGGGACCGGGGTACGGCTCCCCCGGCCGGTCACAGCGTCGACCCCCAACTCCCCCACGAAGCGGGAGCCCACGGCGGGCCGCGCCCGGACCAACGGGTCCATCATCATGATTCCCAGGGAATTCGCCTTGAAGGGGAAAGCCCGTTTCCCCCGGGCACCGGATGGCTCCTCCCCCGCCTCCGGCGGAACCCGTGCGTTCACCGGTGGAAAAGCGCTCGGGGCCCTTGCGACAATGGCCAGCTCATCGACGACTGGTGGGCGACCGGCCGGGCTGGGCGCCGGCTCCGGGCCAGGAAGCAGGCCGGTGTCGAAAACTCCCCCGGAACCGGACGGTGTACGAAGGAACGCGGAGGGGGAAGGCCCATGCCGTACGACGGCGACCGGCCGACGGCGGAGCACGACCGGACGGCCGACCAGCTGGTGTGGGAGATCCTGGAGAGTGCGCGTCAAGCCCGCGGCATGACGCGTAAGAGCCTCGCCGAGGCCATGGGAGTGCATCCGCGCACGCTGAGGAACTGGATGGCTCGCCCCTCGGCGCTGTCGGGACAACAGATCGAACGGTTGTGCGCGCCGCTGCGCGTCAGCGAAGAAACCCGGGGGAATCTCCACGTACTGACCGCACAGCGCCCCACTCTGCCGTCCGCCGACGTGGTGCGCGACAGCTCCGACATGGCCGTCTACCGCCGCCTGATCGACAGCAGCGCGTACCCGTCCATCGTCACCGACCACGTGTCGGACAACATTCACGTCAACGAGGCGTTCCGCGAGTTCTTCGGACACGTCACACCGCACGCGTTCGCCTCACCGCTGCGCAACGGGATGAAGTACATCCTCTTCCACCCGCAGGCCAGTCACTTCCTCGGCGCCGGGGGATACGACTCGTTCCGTGAGTACTGGCTGATGCCGGCGCTGGCGAACTTCCTCGCCTGGTGGCAACAGCGCCCCGGGGACCCGCGGCTCCTGACGGTTCTCCAGGAGATCAAGCGGCGACCGAAACTGCTGCGGGCCTACCAGGCAGCCCCCGACTGGATCATGCGCAACGGGGACATCCACGTGAACAGCGAGCCCCGCCCGGTCCAGGATCCTCGAACGGGCAGGATCCGCACCGTGCATCTGGTGACGGAGGGGCATCTCGCCTACCGACCGATGGCCCTCCTGCATGTGACGTTCGTCGTCGACGACTGAGAGTGCTTCGTCAGATTCCGATGGCGCCATCGGCAGGGCGTTGACCTCCCATGGTCAGGCCGGTTCCGGCCGAGTTCGACCCCTTCTCGTCCCCTTGACGCTATTCCCGCTCTCCTTTATGGTCAGTGTGACTCTAAAAGGAGGGCACATGGCCGACATCACCAAGCGTTTCGGCTGGCGTCATCTGCGGGCGGCACCCACGGCTCACATACGTCACCACCGTTCGGGGCAGCTCACCCACGACGGTCCCGGGCTGAGCTTCTGGTTCCGGCCGCTGGCCGCCGCGCTGTCCGAAGTGCCGGTCGACGACCGGGAGCTGGCGATGACGTTCCACGCCCGGACCGTCGACTTCCAGGACGTGGCCGTGCAGGCGACGGTCACCTACCGCATCGCCGACCCCGCAGTCGCAGCCGAACGACTCGACTTCTCCGTCGATCCCGACACGGGGGTCTGGCGCGGCACCCCGTTGGAGCAGCTGGCCACGCTGTTGACCGAGAGCGCTCAGCAGCACGCTCTCGAAGTACTGGCCCGCACACCCCTTGCGGCGGCTCTCGCCGAAGGTGTGCCCGCGGTGCGCGAGCGGGTGCTCCATGGGCTTCGCGAGGAGCCGCGGCTGCCTGCCACGGGGATCGAGATCGTCGCCGTGCGCGTGATGGCGGTGCGACCCGAGCCGGAGGTGGAGCGTGCCCTGCGCACCCCCGCCCGGGAGCTGATCCAGCAGGAGGCGGACCGGGCCACGTACGAGCGGCGCGCGGTCGCCGTGGAGCGTGAACGCGCGATCGCCGAGAACGAGTTGGCCAGCCAGATCGAACTCGCGCGGCGTGAGGAGCAGCTGGTCGAGCAGCGCGGCGCCAACAGCCGCCGGGAGGCGCAGGAGAAGGCGGCGGCCGACGCGGTCCGGGTCGGCGCCGAGGCCGAGCGGGCGGTGCGCCTCGCGCAGGCGGAGGCGGAGGGCGCACGTGCGGTCGGCGAGGCCCGCGCCCAGGCGCAGGCGGCCTGGCTGCGGGTGCACGGCGACGTGGACGTGGCGGTCCTGCGCGCTCTGACCGGCACCCGCCTCGCCGAGAACCTGCCGCGCATCGACAGCGTCACCGTTTCCCCCGATGTACTGACCGGACTGCTCGCACGGCTCGGGGCGGGCCAGGAGCCGGCGGCGTGAGCCTGGCACCCCGGGCCGTCCTCGTACATCGCGCCACCGAATACGAGGAGTTGGTCGCCCGGCACGGCACACATGGGCAGGCGGCGTTCTTCCTGTCCTCGCGGGGCAGGTCCATCGAGGAGGTCGTCGAACGGCATCACCGGATGGAGCGGGCGCTCGCACTCGTGTCGGCTGCGGTGCCGCTGAGCTGGCGGCGCGCGCAGGTGGAGCGGGCGGACCTGGACCGTTTCCTGTTCGGTCCCGAGGACGTCGTGGTGGCGGTCGGGCATGACGGGCTCGTGGCCAACGTCGCTCAGTACGTCGGCGACCGGCCCGTGGTCGGCGTCGACGCGGATCCCGGCCGCAATCCGGGTGTCCTGGTGCGGCACCGGCCGGCGGACGCCGCCCGGCTGCTGCCCGCCGCCTTCTCCGCCTCGGCTGGCGTAGACGAGCTGAGCATGGTCGAGGCAGTCACCGACGACACGCAACGCCTGGTGGCGCTCAACGAGATCTACGTCGGTGCGGCCGGTCACCGTACCGCCCGGTACCGCCTGGGTCTCGACGGCGACAGGGGTGTCGTCGAGACCCAGGCCTCGTCGGGAGTACTGATCGGCACGGGAACGGGGGCGAGCGGCTGGCTCCGGTCCGTGTGGCAGGACCGGTCCACCGAGTGGCGGCTGCCGCACCCCACGGAGGCACGGCTCGCCTGGTTCGTCCGGGAGGCGTGGCCGTCCCCCACCACGGGAACGTGCCTGAAGGCGGGTGAACTGCCGGCGGGCGCGCGGCTCACGGTGACCGTGGAGTCCGAGCGCCTCGTCGCCTTCGGGGACGGTATGGAGAGCGACGCGCTCGAACTCACCTGGGGCCAGACGATCCGCCTCGGCCTGTGCTCCACGAAGCTACGGCTGATCGGCTGATCGGCTGATGGTCAGGACGCGGCGTTCTGGCATACCCCCCCTCCCCCGCTACCGGGCGGACCAGGTAGAGGCACCGCTGTCTGGGACTCGGCCAGCGGGCCCATGTGGTCGGTGTCGAAGCTTGAGGCGGAGGTGGCCTATACCTGGTCGTATGGGGAGAACCAGCGGCAGCCCGCCGGCCGGTACTTCCGCCCCACCGTCGAGGGCTCCCCCACCTGGGCAATCCGGACCTCGGCGCGAGTCGAGCATCCGTCCAAGGGGACGGCACCGAAGTTCCAGTGGCGGAAGACATCCCGGTCGCAGCCCTCACGGGAATCCGCCGCCATCGGGAGGGCGGCAACGGCTTCGGGGGAAGGACGGGGTCCCCGCGGCCTGGGCAGGCGCGGGTGCCGTCAGTGGCAGGGCGGCGAGGAGCGCGGCGCTCAGGCGCGCAGCAAGGCACCGCCCCTGTGGGTCTCATGCTCCTACCGGCACCGGAGGGCGCGTCAACCGGCCGGCCCGGGCTCGAAGAGCGGGGCCTCGGCGGGAGACGACAAGTACCGCCGCTTGCTGTGGAGACGCGGCCTCAAACCTTGGATCGCCCGACACGGCGTCGCTCACGGCTCTGGCCCGGGCCCAGTGCGCTGGGTCGTCGAGCGCGCCTTCGCCTGGTTGCACCAGGTCAAGCGATTCCGTGTCTGCTACGAGCGGCGTGCTGACCTCGCCGCCGGTCTGCTTCAGCTTGCGTGGAGCATCATTTGCCTGCGTCGGCTCCGCCCATCACGTCGAGGCAGGCGTCAGGGTGGTGGCCTCAGAAGGCCAGTCGAGCACGGTCAGCTCGGGCCACTGCTGTCGCCAGCGGGCCGTCTTTGTTTCGTACACCTCGCGCGGCGCAAGCACTGGGTTGGGCCGGACAACGAGATTGAACACGTCGGCGAGCCCGTGCGGTGCATAGACGCGCCACCGCCCGTCCGGCTCCAAGCGCACGCCCAGGCAGCATGTGGTGGCCGCGAAGCAGTCGATGGCGGCCTCGGTGCAGGCGTGAGGAGGGCACGCGACGCCGAACTTCTGCTCGTACCAGAGGTGGACGCGGGCCTCGTTGCGGACCTCGACCTCTGCCGGCAAGCCGGCGAAGACATCGTCGGCGACCTTGATGACAGCGTCCTCCGCTTCCCAGGACAGGTCGTGGTTGTCGAAGTAGAAGACGTCGTAGTCCTTGATTCCGCTGGTGGGGTGCCTGTCCGTGGCCACGTTCCAGACGGTCTGGAACAGGCAGCCTGCCGTCAGGTACCAGCCCGGCAGGCCCAATGTCGCCGCGCGGTTCAGCACCTCCAGCAGCACCTCGTTGCGGGACAGCACGGACTTCAGGGCAGCGAGCTGCTCGTCGAGCGGGAGGCGACCAATCACCGCTCATGCCTACCACGCGGCAGGCCGCCAGCGCCTGCGTACTGCCTTCGGGGCCCTCCTGGTGGATCTCATTCTGAAACGATGAACTACTGGCCCGCGCGGCTGCTCGTCTGCCCGGCGGCGGTGGCCGACGCACGGCGGGGACGAGCGACGAGTTCACCGCCACAGTTGGGACAGGTGTTTCCCAGGGCGTCGCCGCAGGACACACAGAACGTGCACTCGTACGAACACATGCGGGCCGACGACGTCTGCGGCAGCACCGCTTCACATCGTTCACAGTGGTCGCGCATCTCCAGTGCCACGGCTCTCCTCACAGGTTCAAGATTCCATCGCCCGGGGGCCTGCACCGGACGAAGCTGAGAATCCATTCTCGGAGCAGGGATCTTGAACCTGAAAGCGTCGACAGGGACAGCAGTGCATAAGATCCGGCCACTGCCAGAGTGCCTGAGCGAGCTACCGACGACGCCTTTTCGCAAGCCCTCAGCATCGCTCATCTCAGTGGAGTGGTGCGACCGCCCACCAGCAGATCCGCTCCGGTCAGCCGTGGCTGCGCGCCGTCATCGCGGGGGGATCTGGGGGATCTGGCGGATCAGGACGGAACAGTAGCCGAGGACCGCCAAGCCCTCCGTTGAGCTGCCCGGGCGCGGCCGGTCGCGCCAGGGAGTGCGGCGAACGGCACGCGGCCGTTCAGCTTGCCGTCAACGGCTGGACACGGTCGACGATCACCGTTGCGAGCGAGTCACTACATCGATGGAGAACAGATGAGCACCGCAGGGCAGCACACTCCGGGCAGACGCGCGCTGTTGCGGGCGGCGGTGGTCGCCGGCGCCGCCACCGCGGCGGGCGGGGCCGGTCAGGCAGGCACCGCGCAGGCGGCTCAGGCGGCCGGCAGCCCGCGTTTCGACACCGAAAGCCCACGGTTCGCCCTGGCTGTCCTTCCCGACACGCAATACCTGTTCGACGCCGACAGCGCCGACCCTACGCCCCTCAAAGAGACGTTCCGCTATCTCGTCGCCGAGCGGTCCGACTCCAACATCGCCTTCATGACCCACCTCGGCGACGTCACCGAGCACGGCACCGAGGACGAGATCGAGCGCGCCGCGGACACGTTCCGCCACCTGCACGGCAAGGTGCCCTACAGCGTGCTGGCCGGCAACCACGACATCGCGTCGTCCACCGACGACCAGCGTGGCGATTCCCCGTACCTGGCGGCGTTCGGCCCTCGGCGCTACGCCTCGATGCCGACCTTCCGCGGTGCCTCGCCCGACGGGTACAACAGCTACCACGTGCTGCGCGCCGCGGGCCGCGACTGGCTGGTCCTGGCCCTCGACTGGCGGATCTCGGACAAGGGCCTCACCTGGGCGCGGGGCGTGCTCGACAAGCACCCGACGCTGCCCACCGTGCTCACCACGCACGACCTGGCCTGGGCCGACGACGAGGGCGCGGCGCAGTTGTCCGACCACGGACGGCGGCTGTGGGATCGACTTGTCCGCTCCAACGACCAGATCTTCCTCGCCCTGGGCGGCCACTACTGGCCTTCGGGGCGCACCGTCCTGACCAACGACGCCGGCCATGACGTTCACGTCCACATCGTCAACTATCAGGACCGCTACTACGGCGGCGCCGGAATGATCCGCACCTACGGCTTCGATCTGGCCCGCGGGACGGTGGACGTGGAGACGTTCGCGCCGTGGTTCCTGGCCCGGGACCCCGGACAACGCACTCCGCTGGAGGCCGAGAACGTCGAACTGACCGGGCCTGTCGACCGGTTCAGCCTGAACGTCGACTTCGACGACCGCTTCCGGGGCTTCGCGCCCGTCCCGCCGACGAAACCGCGTCCCGCGTCCGCCGTCATGCCGCGCGGCACGCTCGCCTACTGGAGGTTCGACGCGTCCGGCATGAGCACGCCCGGCGTCGGCGCCCCGGTCATGGACGGCTCCGTCATACGGGACCTCACCGGACGCGGCAACGACATAACGGTCCGCCGAGTGAACGCGGGTGGTACCGATGCCCTCACATGGTCGCCCGACCATCATCCCGGTCAGCCGGCGCACGCCAGCCTCCGCTTCGACGGCGGCACCGGACCCGACCGCGGCGCGATCCTCACTACGGACCCGCAGGCGCCCCTGAACAGCGAGAAGTTCACCCGGGGATACACCATCGAGACCTACGTCCGGCTCCCCGAGCCCTTCGAGGGGAACCACAACTGGATGGGCATCCTCAGCTGGGAGGGCCGCAACGGCGACGCCGGCAAGACCACCGGCTGGTCCCCACTGGAGCCAACGTGCAGCCTGAACCTCTCCCCCGAGCGGTTCCTCCAGTTCGTCGTCTACCCCGACCAACAGGACGCCGACCCCACCTCGTGGAGCCACACCGTACCGACCGGCCGCTGGATGCACATCGCCCTCGTCAACGACGGCCGCCGCACCCTCATGTACGTGGACGGCTCAAGGATCGCTCGTAACCCCACCCAGCCCTCGACGGGAATCGCCACCCTCGGCAAGCCCTTCGTCCTCGGCGCCACCCAGTTCGACGGGCGCTACGGTCAGGGCTTCTACGGCTGGATCGGCGACACCCGAATCGTCGGCCGGCCCTTGCGGGTCAGTGAGTTCCTGAGCCCCGCCGGCGGAGGTACGCATCGACGCCCCGGCAGCGCGGGACGAGAGCGGGAGTAAGTTGCATAATCACATCATCCGTACCGCTACTGAGTGATTCATCAGCTCTGTGGCAATTGGGGCTTCGGCAGTATGCGCATGATCGTGGTTGGTGGAGTACCGATAGTTCTTGGACCGCTCGGCGATGGTGCGGTCTCTGGTGGGCACGAGTGTCCGTCCACGATCAGTACGGTCCCCTTGTCGAAAGACCTGCGTGGCCGGAGCGCGATCATCGGCCCGAGATCGTCGATGATCCGGTCTGCTGCGGACTTCGACACACCGAAGAGCAGTACGAGTTGCCGCATCGTCAAGTTTGTTCGCCAGTAAGCCGCGACCAGCAGCGTCCGGTCCTCCAGAGGCAGGCTCCACGGCCGCCCTCTACCGACGGTGTCCGCACCCTCGCGCCGCAGAACCGTCACCAGCTTGCCGAAGGAACGCTGGCTCAGCCCGGTGAACGGGGCTACCCAGGACGGCAGCGATGCCGTAATCACACCAGTCACAACTGGATCATCCCAGTTGCCGCTGCTGCCCCATGCCCTCGATTCTGCGTGAGGGGGTTCATCCTCTCCGAGATGCGAGGACTTCGGCACCGAAAGCCAAGCGCACCGATGAGTTTCCTGCACTGCGGGGGTCCTATTGGCAGCAACGCACACCACAGCAGTACGGACCCTACGTGAACTGGAGAGACAAACATGGCAACAGCGCGAGAGCAGTCGGCCGGAGCCGAGGCCCGAGTCACCTCCGCCGACGGCACCGAGATCGCATTCGAGCAATCGGGCCGCGGGCCGGCCGTCGTCCTGGTTGCCTCGGCACTGGCAGACCGCTCGGACACAGCCAAACTCGCGACTCTCCTCGCCCACCACTTCACTGTGATCAACTACGACCGGCGCGGACGCGGTGCCAGCGGGGACGCCGCTACTTACGCCCCCGACCGCGAGATTGAAGACATCGCCGCGTTGGTCGAACACGTCGGCGGTTCGGCGTCGCTGTTCGGCTCGTCCTCCGGAGCGGTCCTCGCCCTGCGCGCGGCCGCGGCCGGAGTCAACGTCGACCGCCTGGCTCTGTACGAGCCGCCGTTCGTAGTCGGCGAAGGCGACGACGGACCGCCTAAGGACCTCGCGCAGCAGATCACCGCGTTGCTTGCGGAGGGCCGGCACAGCGACGCAGTCAAGTACTTCATGACCAGGGTGCAGGGCATGCCCAGCATCGCCGTGTTCTTCATGAAGCTCATGCCGAAGATGTGGGCGAATCTCACCAAGTTGGCCAGCACTCTCCCCTATGACATCGCGGTCATGGGCGATACCCAGCAAGGCAAGCCGCTCGATGCCGAAGAGTGGAAAGGGGTGGCCCTACCCACCCGCGTGCTGACCGGTGGCAAGAGTCCAGCCGCATTCCAGCGCGCCGCCCTCGCCGTCACCGAGATCCTGCCGCAGGCCGACCACCGCACTCTGCCCGGACTCAACCATGGCGCCGTCGTCATGGCTCCAAAGAAGATCGCCCCGCAGATCATCGAGTTCATCAAGGGATGAGCTTGTCGTTCGACCGGTTCGGCGGCGCTTGGCACCCCTTCTGGCACTCGAAGCGGAGCACGCCCCATCCCCAACTGACCGCCGAACCCCGAACGACCACGACTTGCGGGACAGCCTTTATGTCCTGTCTCGATGGCCTGAACCCCGCCGACGCCCTGCCCCCGCTCACCGCCTACTACGCCATGCGCGTCGGCACCCTGCCCTGCTCCCCTACCACGCCCCCGGCGACAGCACCCTGGAACCGCTGGCCGAACGGACGACCCGTGACCACCACGCCGCCCTCCTCGCCAACCACGGGCCGGTCGTCGCCGGCGCCGCACTGGAGCAAGCCGCCGACGCCATCGAGGAACTGGAGGAAACCGCCAAGCTCCACCTCCTCCTGCGCGGACACACCACCAGCCCGCTCACACCCGAGCAGGCTGCCGCGCTCTCCCCCACGGTCGGATGACTCCCGAGCGCTGCGGCCACCTCAGCGAGGCAACCCCGGGACAGTCAGGGGCGGGTTTGCTCAGAAGAGCCTCAAGACTTTGACGTCCGACGTCGAAATGGCCGGCGGTCATGTCATGGTCATCCCACGCGAACGCCCGAGCAAGGCCAGGAAGCGGCTGCGGGCACGGACGAGGGGGACGCACATGTTCGGGACGACGGACGCTGGAGCGGTGATCGGCATGGTCGTCACGACCTTGGCCTTCCTGGGGCTCGGCATCGCCGCGGTCCGCTGGTTCAAGGCACAGAACCGGTAGTTTTCAACCTCCCTCCGAGCCGTGCCGAGCCCCGCTGGGCATGGTGAACACGCTGCCCGTCCACGACTGGCCCGCACCGGCCCGGCGGCCCCGATCCGCCGGGAGCGACAGGCCCGGAGTCCGCCGCCGCAGCCGGGCGGTGGTCAGTTTGGGCGCCCGGCGCCGCAAGGCGTGACGTGGACGTCGAAGGCCAGGTTCCAGAACTGACGACTTCGAGCCGGATGGACCTAACGGACCGGTGACTTCGGTCGCCCGACCCGCGTATGAGTCGAAGACAAGGACGGTGGCCGGAGGCCGGAGGCCGGAGGCCGCATTGAGGGATGCGGCGACCGCGATGACGCCGAAACACAGCGCCGTCCCCAATGCCTGCCCGCTGTGTGCCCGAATTGCACGATCATTCGCCGCCGGGTGGCCACCGGCTCCCACGCCTCCCTCCTCTGAAGTTGCTGGGGCCCGCCCGGCGGCCGGCGGTGGGCGGTGCGCGGTGAGTCCACCCCTCGGACATGTTCCCTATCTTTCCCATCGATTTACTAGGGAAGTGTTGACGGCCCGTCCTGCGGCCGCGCAGGATGGTGCCCATGTCCCCCACGCAGCAACGACTCACTCGTCGTCGGCATGTCGACTTTGGTCACGTCGTCAGCGCCGCCTGCTGTAGCGCGTAGAGCACGCGACTCACACCTTGCGCGTGCCAGTCCGCTCCTTCTCTCCCATCCCAGGCGATCAGGTGCATCCCCGCACCTCCCCTGACGGCCCGACGTACTTCTGAAGGACGACCGCCATGACCACGGCACTTCCGGCCCAGGCCACCGCATCGGACTCCTCACCGCTCACCGACATGCGCCATCTGCGGCTCGTGGGCGACACCGCACGGACCGGCGAGGAGGGAGACGGTTCCGCTCCCCTCGTCGGCTACCTCGTACTGGTCCCCCAGGGCACCGACCCCGCCCAGCTCTTCGCCGAGGACGTGACGCGGCCGGACATCCGGCCGATCGCCTACACGGCCGCGCCTCCCGTGCAGCAGCCGAAGGCGCGAGACGGGGTCGTACGCATCGACCCCACCCGGCGCCTCGCCGAGGTGGACGGACGCGAACTGGACCTCACCTACCTGGAGTTCGGGTTGCTGTTCCATCTGGTGCAGCAGCCGCACCAGGTGCATTCCCGCGAGCAGTTGATGGCCGACATCTGGGGATACGAGCACATCGGCGACGGCCGGACCGTGGATGTCCACATCGCGCGCCTGCGCCGCAAGCTGGGCACCGCCCACCGGCACCGGATCGTCACCGTGCGGCGCGTGGGCTACAAGTACGTACCCGAACAGCCCGAGAGCTCCGACACCGCACCCTGCCACCGACCTTGAGGAGAGCCCTGCCATGGGCGTTGCCACTGCACCGTCCGGTCCCGCCTCGGAATCCGACCGGACCGGGCCCGGCCGAGCGCACTGGCTGCACGTGGCCCGCGAGACGGCGGACGACCTGGCCACGGACGCGGTGGCCAGGGAGCAGGCAGGCAAGGCCCCCTTCGACGAGGTGTCCCGGCTGCGTGAGGCGGGACTGCTGACGCTCCTCGTGCCGGCCGGGCTGGGGGGAGGCGGCGCGGACTGGTCCACCGCCTACGCCGTCGTCCGGAAGATCGCCGCGGCAGACGGCGCGATCGCTCAACTGCTGAGCTGTCACTACCTGCTGTCATGGAGCGTCCGGTTCTTCACCGAGCCCGCCCGCACCGCTGAGATCGAGCAGCAGTCCGCGGCCGAGCAGTGGTGCTGGGGTGGTGGTTACGCCCACCGGCCTCTGACACTGACCAGAACAGCCGGCGGCTACGCGCTCGACGGCCGGCAGAGTCACGCCACCGGGGTCTTGGTCGCCGACCGGCTCGCCGTGCGGGCCGTGCGGGCCGACACCGGCGAATCATTCGCCGTCCTCGTGGATCCCGCCCGGCACGGCGTGGGGATCCACGACGACGCCGACACGTTCGGCCAGCGGCTCGCGGCCGGCGGGAGCATGGAATTCGACGCTGTACCGGTCGCCGCCGATGACGTACTCGGCTCCCTGACCGTGGACGAGGCCGTCCTGTCGCCCCTGGCCGCTCTGACCTCGCCGCTCGGGCGGCTCCTCTCCGTCCAGCTCCGCCTCGGCATGGCTGAGGGGGTCCTGGCCGAGGCGCGTGAGTACCGCGGGGCCGGCCGATCCCCCTGGCACCCTGCCCATCCGGCCGGCTCCCCCCAGGACCCGCAGGTGCTGACCGCCTACGGAGAACTCACCGTCCTCACCCGGGCCGCGTCCGCGCTCGCCGATCAGGCACGGGAAGCCGTGCACCGCGGGCTGGGACGGGGCGAGGACCTGACCTACGACGAGTTCGCGGAGATCTCGGTCCTCGTGGCCATGGCCGAAGCCGCCTCCTCCAAGGCCGCGCAGGAGTCCACCGCCCGCGCCCTCGACATCATCGGCGCCCGCTCCGCGTCCTCCCGGCTGGGCTTCGACCGCTTCTGGCGCAATGCCCGCACCCACGCCCTGTACGAGCCCGTCGCTCACCGGCTCCGTGACGTCGGGGACTACTACCTCAACGGTGCGCACCCTGCGTTCACCCTGCCCGTCTGACCTCGCCACGCCCCTCGGCCTTCCCCTGGCCGACACGGCGTGATCGACATGCGCAACGCCGCCCGACATCCGGCCCATTGTGAACGCCGCGCTTCACCTGCATGGCGGGCGGTCAAGAGTATGAGACGCCTGCGCGGACGACATTGACCCGGCCGTGTCCGCCTGCAAATCTGCTGCTGTGAGCACGTCCGAGAACCTCGCCGCTCGCCTGCACGTCGATCTGCGACGCCAGGCCAGCGCCATCTGTGCCGTCGACCTCCCCCGCTGACGGGCGCTCGTCGCTCTCGCTCCCTTTCGCCCGTTCACCGGGCGTCCGCGCCGATTACAGGGCGCCTGGTGGTACAGCGGGCGAAGCCTGACTCCGGTCCCCCGGATCGCGAGCCCGAGCCCTCGCCCCGAGCGGCGTGGCCGAACGCTTCCGCTTCCCGGCACAGCACCTCCGACAGCACCACCTGGACCGTCCTGGCCTGCCCGGCAGCGACCGCCGGCACATCGGCCGAGGCCCCGAGCCCCAGGCCCCAGGGCTGCACCGCATCCCCGCACCCAGCCCTTCCGCCTCACCTCCTGACGACCTCCCGACCGGTCACCTCCCCGTGATCACATCCCGGAAGGAACACCCACACATGACCACCAGCACCGGCTTCGACATCCGCAGGATCGGCGGCCGTATCGGCGCCGAGATCCTCGGTGTGGACCTCTCAGTCGCCCTCGACCCCGCCATCGTCACCGAGATCAACTCCGCTCTTCTGGAACACAAGGCACTCGTCTTCCGCGACCAGCACCTCGACGACGCGGGCCAGCTCCGCTTCGCCTCCCTCTTCGGCGCGCTCACCACCGCGCACCCCACCGTGCCTTCCGTCGACGGCCGGCCGCAGATCCTGCCCGTGGACGGCGACGAGGGCATCCGCGCCAACCGCTGGCACACGGACGTCACCTTCGTCCGGACGCCCCCGAAGGCGTCCACACTGCGCGGCATCGTCATCCCGCCCTACGGCGGCAACACCCTCATCGCCAACGCGGCCGCCGCGTACCGGGACCTGCCCGAGCCGTTGCGCGAGCTGGCCGACAAACTGTGGGCGGTGCACACCAACGACTACGACTACGCCGCCCCCAAGAGCGAGAAGGCGGCCGAGCACCGCAGGCAGTTCGTCTCCCGGAAGTACCGCACCGCCCACCCGGTCGTCCGCGTCCACCCCGAGACCGGGGAACGCGGCCTGTTCATCGGCGGCTTCGCCCAGAGCATCATCGGCCTCGGCCCCTCCGACTCCCGCGACCTGCTGCGCATCTTCCAGTCGTACGTCACCCGCCCCGAGAACATCGTGCGGGTGGCCTGGACCCCGGGTGACCTGGTCCTGTTCGACAACCGCATCACCCAGCACTACGCCCCCGACGACTACGGCGCCCTTCCGCGCCTGCTGCACCGGGTGACCGTCGCCGGCGACGCCCCGGCCGGAGTCGACGGCACCCTCAGCCACGTCATCGAGGGCGACGACGCCTCCCACTACACCCCGGGCACAGCCTGACCCTCACGGGTTGCCGGGCAGGGCAGCCGCCGCTGCCCGGCAACCCGCCCGCAACGCACACCGACCGAGGCTTTACGGGATAATGGGCACATGCGGATCTCAGCCAGAGCGGACTACGCGGTACGTGCCGCACTGCAGCTCGCCGCGTCACGAGATGACGGGCCCCTCAAAGCCGAGGCCATCGCCGACGCGCAGAACATTCCGCACAAATTCCTCGAAAGCATTCTGAACGACATGCGCCGGGGCGGCCTCGTCCTCAGCCAGCGCGGCGGCAACGGCGGCTACCGCCTGTCCCGGCCCGCCGAGTCCATCAGCATCGCCGACGTCATCCGCACCGTGGACGGACCACTGGTCTCGGTACGCGGAGTCCGTCCCCCGGAGTTGTCCTACACCGGCCCCGCCGAGTCGCTGCTCCCCCTGTGGATCGCCCTGCGGTCCAACGTCCGCGAGATCCTCGAGGGCGTATCGCTCGCCGACGTCGCATCGTCGAACCTGCCCGCCGATGTATCCGCGTTGACCAAGGCTCCGGACGCCTGGGCGAACCCCTGACACGCCGGCCATCACCACCGATCCCGAGAAACGAGACAACGGCGTCCACCAAGCCCCGGTGGCGTGGCCGCATCGACGAACAGCTCCGAGACATCGCCGACGACAGGGTGGCGGGTGTCCTCCTCACCGACACCCGGATGCAGGCGCATTCACCACCCCTACGACGGTGGCGCCGATGTTCTCCTCGCCACGTCCCAGCATCGGGACCGGGTGCGCGATCGGCATGCCGACCGGCCTTCCCGTCACCCCCCGGGTCTCCGACCGGCTCGGGTCTCCGCCCCGCCCAGAATCGTCCGTCTGCACGGCAAGTACCGGGTCGAGAGGCTCCACGAGTTCCTCGGTGGCGACGGCCACGAGACGGGCGGGCGCATCACCGTCCAGGAGGGCGCTCACGTATGCGATGGCCTCCGCTGGCGAGAACATCGGCAGCTTCCGGCGCAGTGTCCGCACAGCGTGCAAGCGTCCGCGCTCGGGCGCGATTTCGCGGAGCACATCGTGCAATTCGTCCACTGCGGTGCGCACCGGGAGCCCGCGTATCCGGGCTCGGTAGTCGTGCTCCCACGCCCCGGTCATCGCGGAGACGACGCCGACCTGGTGCAGTCCCCCGTCGACACGGTCGACCAGGTACGGCCCGTTGCCTGCGAGCATGTACTCCGGATCTCGAGTGCGCACGAACTTCTCGGAGGTCCAGGAGACGATCCACACCAGTTCGTGCTCCTCGACGTCCGCCACGGCCAAGCGCAGTACCTCCGCGCCCGCAGCCCGCCACCTCTGGTAGTCGCGTTCCAGTTGTTCCTCAACGGCCCGAACGGCGGCTTCTCGCTCGATCACGCATGCAGTCTCCTGCTCCGACCCCCCTGTCGACCAGTGAATTCTTGACAGCCCAGGGCCACGTACGAGGCGTCTGACGGACCTGCCGGGCAGGGCCCTGGTGATGCCAGGACGCAGCGGAGACTAGCGAGGCGCTGCGAGCACATCCCGGAGCACGTTCTCGAGCGTGACGCGGGCCAGCTCGCGCCTCAGGGTCTCCTCGACGCCCTCGTAGACGGCCTGCATCGCCGGCTGGATGCCGTAACCCACTACGCATTCCTGGTCCGGGGTGGCGCGGTGCATGGCGAAGAGCGGGCCGGGTTCCACTGCCTCGTACACGTCGAGCAGGGTGATCGACTCCAGCTCGCGTGCCAGCGACCAGCCCGCGCCCACCCCCCGCCGGCTCTCTACGAGCCCTGCCCTGCGCAGGTCGCCGAGCAGCCGCCGGATCACCACGGGGTTGGTGTTCGCGCTGGTCGCGATCTGCTCGGAGGTGGCGACCTCATGGCCCTGGCGCTGATAGAGGCCGATCCAGGCCAACGCATGGGCAGCGATGGTCAGCCTGCTGTTGGCACTCATGGACTGCTCCTCTCGGCCGCAACGCTTCATGTTACGACAGCTCGGTCGTAACAACTATGGTTGCAACCACCAGTCGTAACCATTACTGTTTCGACTGAGACGGAGAGTCAATCAACGAGGTGAGGAAATTGAGCAAGCCACTCACGGGCAAGGTCGCGCTGGTCACCGGAGGCTCGCGCGGACTGGGAGCCGCGACCGTACGGCTGCTGGCGGAACAGGGCGCCGACGTCGCCTTCACCTACGTCAGTTCCGAGAAGCAGGCGCAAACCGTCGTCGACGAGGTGCACGGCAAGGGAGTCAAGGCCCTGGCCTTGCAGTCCGACCAGGCGGACACGAGCCGGGCGCCGGCGCTGATCGACGACGTCGTCGCCCACTTCGACGGCCTGGACATCCTCGTCAACAACGCGGCGATCTCCGCGGCCGGCACGGTGGACGACCCGGACGCCGACACCGCCGCACTGGACCGGATGCACGCCACCAACTATCTCGGTGTGATCGCCGTCATCCGGGCCGCCTCACGAGTGCTGCGCACGGGCGGCCGTATCGTCACGGTGAGTTCCGGACTGGGGTCCCGAGTGGGAGCCCCCGGCCTTGCGGACTACGCGGCGACCAAGTCAGGGATCGAGCGGTACACCATGGGCGTCGCACGCGACCTCGGGCCCCGGAACATCACGGCCAACGTCGTGGAGGCCGGACTGATGGAGGGCGGCATGGAACCGCCGGACCCCGAGACCCTCGAAACCCTGGTCAGCTCGCTGTCCCTGCAACGCATGGGACACCCCGACGAGATCGCCGCGGCGATCGCCTTCCTGGCGAGCCCCTCCGCGTCGTACGTCACGGGCGCGGTGCTGGACGCCCACGGCGGCTACAACGCCTGAGGCCGAACCACTGCCGCGCCCCGAAGACCGTCGTGCCTTCGGGGCGCGCACCGCCTCCGGGTCGCCGGGAACCGCATCACCTCGACGTCCGACTCCTCGACCCGACCGTCGCAGGCCGGCGCTCCGATGAAATCCGCAGTCGGCAAGGAACGTGTTGTTCCGGCTCGATGACGCAGAACTCGTTGCCCTCGGGGTCGGCGAGTACCACGGGCGCGTCCTGCGGGCTTTGGCCGACATCGATGTGCTGCCCGCCGCGCGCCAACGCCCTGGTCACCGTATGCCGTTGGTCCTTCAGGGATGCACTCGTCAGGTCGACGTGCATTCGGTTCTGTCCGACCTTCTGCTTCCGGCTCGGAGCGACACGGATCCGGAAACCGGGCCCGTCCGTGGACGACAGCACGACGCCGTCCTGGAGATGGCCGTCGAGTTCCCAGAGCCCAGAAGCCCGGACCAGAACTGGGCCAGAAGGCATGGGCGTACGTCGATGAGCGTGGCCGCCGGCAGCGCTTTCAGCGTCAGACGCGGGCAAGTTCAGCGGCGCCGAAGGAGACGTCGAAGCGGTCGCACCAGATGCTCACACTGGAGTAGCGGGACGGGTCGGCGTCGGCCGGGACCCGGTAGTTCTGACTGCCCTTGTTCCCCTTGAACTTGCCAAGACCGACGTACTTCCCGTCGTCGAACACGTGCCAGCCGGCCGTTCCTTCCTTCACCGGCGCATCGGTCAGCAACACGCGACGGTCGGGTCCGTTGCTCGTGTCGAGGTTCTCGACCCGCACGACGTGGGAGCCGTCGGTGAGCCGCACGAGTCTCACCGTCCCCGAGGTCGTGTGCTCGTGGCTGACCAGCCCGCCGCCGGCCAGGGTCACCGGCCCGATCAGGCCGTCGGTGTAGTGCAGGAGCGTGCAGCCCGGCGGCAGGGGCTCGGTCGCGCGGGGGCGTTTCGGGTCCGACGATGACCGACCTGACCGCCCTCCACGCCTAGAACCGCATCCAGCACCGTGCGCACAGGGCGCTCTCCGGGCGACGACGCCCGCCCTCACCGCGGCCGCACCACCCGAGCTTCACCCTTCCGCAGGTGAGGCTCGGGGCGACGAAGGGCCCCACCCGCGGACCGCGGCCACCACTGGCGTCATCCCCCGAGGATTCGCGGACTGCAAGCGCCCAGACACCTGCAATCTCGAACTTCGATTCGATTATGATCTCGTCCGTGGATGCGAACCCGCCTGCTCGGCGACGCGGCCGCTCCCGCCGGGAGCAACGACGTCGCCGCAGGGCCAGACGACGCCGCACGACGTGGGCCGTGGCATCAGCCGTGATCCTCATCGGCGTCACCGTCCATGCCCTCACCGGGAGCGACTCCGACGAGTCGTCCGCGTCCGCCCGGGCGAAGGCGCCGTCCCCGCCGACCGTTTCGGCCCGGGCGAAGGCGGGCGAGGCACCTGCGGACGCATCGGAACCGCTGCCGTCGCCCACCGCGACGCAGGAGGCGTTCGATCTCGGACCGGCTCTGGCGCCCGTGACCGCGCTCTTCGGCGACAACCGGATGTCCGTCGCGATGCTGGACGTCGAGAGCGGCGCCATGGCGACGTACGGACACGACACCTTCGACACCGCCAGCATCGTGAAGGTGAACATCCTGGCGACCTTGCTGCTCCAGGCCCAGGACCAGGGGCGGACCCTGAGCGCCGAGGAGCGCACCCAGTCCGCCGCCGTGATCCAGAAGAGCGACAACGACTCCACCAGTGCGCTGTGGACCCGGATAGGCAGTGCCTCCGGCCTCGACGCCGCCAACATCCGGCTCGGCCTGTCCCAGACACGGGGCGGTGGAGGGACCGTCTGGGGCATCACCCAGACCACAGCGGTGGATCAGATACGCCTGCTCCAGTCCGTGTTCGGCGACAAGTCGGCCCTGAGCGAGGCGTCGCGTGCCTACATCCAGGATCTGATGCGGCACGTCGTGGGAAGCCAGGCCTGGGGCGTCTCCGCAGCGGCCGACTCGGGCACGACCGCGCTGAAGAACGGGTGGCTCAAGCGGACGCAGACCGAGAAATGGGACGTCAACAGCATCGGTCGGATAGAGCATGAGGGCCGCGTCTATCTGATGGCGGTACTTCTCGACGGTTGCAGCACCCAGGAGGTCGGCATCAGCATCGTGGAGCAGGCGTCGCGTGCATCCGCGACGGCGTTCGCCCGGGAACTGAGCGAGAAGGCCACCGCCTGACGCCCCGACCCGGGCCCAACCGACCAACCGACCAACCGCCATACGTTCGCCGGTTGACACGGCCTTGTCCGGCATGGCCGGTCTCTTCGGGGAGACCTCGTCGAGGAGCCGAAGGACACCGCACAGGCCACCCAGGACACCACCCGGGAAATCGGGCCGCCGCCGTCCGCACCATTGACGCGGGCATGCCTCCCTCGCATCATCGCGGGAGCGCTCCCACTGCCGCACGCACGGAAGTCACCTCACCGACCACTCACACCGGGCGTCCTGCCGACCGACGTGGCGCTCGCCCGAGGAGGACACGTCATGCCGCTCGCACACCGCTCCGTCGACCGGTTGGGCCGGCCGCTCCGCAGAGCCGGAAGAACCACGGGCAGACGCCCGGCCGCCACCCTGGTCTGCGCCCTGGCCACGGTCGCCGCACTCGCCGCCACTCCCCCGGCGCCCGCTGCGACCGGCCGCGCCTCCACGGGCCCGGCCGCTACGGCGACGGCCGCCGACGAGGCGTCGGCCGTCGAGGTCACCGTCAACGCGAGCGTGGGACTCGGCACCATCGACAAGGCGGCATTCGGCGTCAACCACGCGCTCTGGGACTCGCACATGAACGACCCCGAGGTGACCGGCCTGCTGGACGAGGCGGGCGTCGGCGTGATGCGCTACCCGGGCGGCTCCTACGGCGACATCTACCACTGGGAGGACCACACCGCCCCCGGCGGTTACGTGGCGCCCGGCACCACCTTCGACGAGTTCATGGGCAGTGTCCGGGCCTCCGGCTCACAGCCGATGATCATCGCCAACTACGGCACCGGCACCCCGCAGGAAGCCGCGGACTGGGTCCGGTACGCCAACGTCACCCGCGGTTACGGAGCGAAGTACTGGGAGATCGGCAACGAGATCTACGGCAACGGCCACTACGGCGCCGGCTGGGAGGCGGACGACCACCCGGACAAGAGCCCGCGCGAGTACGCCCGCAATGTTCTCGCCTACGCCGAGGCGATGAAGGCGGTCGATCCGACGATCAAGATCGGCGCCGTGCTGACCACGCCGGGTGACTGGCCGGACGGCATCGTCGGCGAGGGGGACTCGGCCGACTGGAACCACACCGTGCTGTCCGCGGTCGCCGGGACGATCGACTTCGCCATCGTGCACTCCTACCCGGGCGGCGCCACCGCCGACGAGGCCCTGGACCGGACGGCCCGGCTGCCCGGACAGCTCCGCGAGGTCCGCCGGCAGATCGACCGGTACGCCGGAGAGCGCTCGTCGCGGATCGGCATCGCGCTCACCGAGGTCAACTCCAACGTCCAGATGAACAGCCGCCCCAACGGCCTGTTCGCCGCGGACACCTACATGACGGCGCTGGAGAACGGCGTCTTCAACGTCGACTGGTGGAACGTGCACAACGGGCCCACCAAGGTGGAGACGGTGGACGGCGAGACCGACTTCAACGACTTCGGCCTGCTCTCGAGCGGCGGCTGCGTCGACGACGTCTGCCAGCCTCCCGTGAACACGCCGTTCCACCCGTACTTCGGCATCAAGTCGCTGACCAAGCTGGGGCGTCCCGGTGACACGATGGTCGCCTCCTCCACCGACAGCGACCAGGTCTCCGCGCACGCCGTGCACCGGGCCGACGGCACGCTGAGCGTGATGCTGATCAACAAGGACCCGCTGAACTCCCGCACCGCGGACATCAGGTACGCCGGATACACGCCCACTGACCAGGCACCGGTCGTACACCGGTACGGCCGCGGCGACACCGACGTCACCCGGGTGACCGCGACCGCCGGCGGCGACCAGGTCCTGCCGCCGTACTCGATCACCACGATCACCGTCGCCCCGCACGCCGCCACGGCCTCGGTCGGTGCGCCGGGCGCACCGAGGACCACCGCCGTGGGCAGCTCGAGCACCACGGTGAACTGGACCGCACCCGCGAACGGCGAGGCGGTGCGTTACGAGGTCTACGAACGCCTGGGCACGAACGCCCAGTTGCTCGCGACCTCGACCTCCACCTCGGTGACGCTGCGCAACCTGCCGCCGGGTTCCGAGCACACGGTCAACGTCCTCGCCCGGGACGCCGACGGCCGCCTCTCGCGGCCCTCCGAGCCGCTGACCTTCGCCACCACTGCTCCGCGCGACAGCAGCTGCCTGGTCACCTACCGGGTGGACAGTGGCTGGAGCAGCGGATTCGTCGCGACCGTCACGGTCTCCAACGTCGGCGACGCCCCGATCAACGGCTGGACCCTGGACTTCACCTGGCCGTCCGGCGGCCAGTCCGTGCAGAGCGCCTGGAACGCCAACGTCACCGGCTCGGGCTCGCGCGTCCACGTGACCGACAACGGCGCCAACGCCGAGCTGGCCCCGCGCGGCGGCTCCACCGCCACCTTCGGCTTCGTCGGAGCCAATGACGGCGCCAACCCCACCCCGACGACGTTCACCCTCAACGGGACGGTCTGCCGGACCTCCTGACGTGCCGTCCGCGTTGACCGGGAGGGGCAGGAGCTCCGCTCGGTGCGTGGGCCGGGGACCGGCGGAGCGAGGCCGCGACGCTGTCCCCGGCACGGACGGAGCTGCTGTCCGCGATCGGGCTGCGGTGGGCATGAGTGCCGCCGGGCCGTGACCTACGCGCCCTGGGCGTTGGCCATCCCTCCCCGACTGGCGGGAGGGAACGGAGGCACCTGACGTTCAGGGTGCGGGGCACGACGACCGGTCCGGTGCAAGCGTGCCGGCGCCCCCTTGACCACGATGCCCGCCGGCCGGGACCGGAGAGCCGTGCCGACCACCTTGTCCACGTCGGTGCGGCAGCGGAACTTGAGTCTCCCCCAGGGAGAAGAACTCCTCGACCCGGAGGCGGAACGGGCGATGGCGCTGGAGGAGCTACCCGCTCAGCGCGTCCTGGCGCCTGTTCACCGAGGGCCATGGCCGTGCCACCGTGTACCTTCCCTCCGAAGCGCCACGGCCCACGGAGGTGCCGGGCACCCTGCACTCACACGCTCCCTGTCTCGCGCTGCGGGAAGGATGCCGTCCGCCCGCGTCGGCCACCCGTCGGCGGGTGCGTGGGCGAGGTGTCACAGCGACGCCACCTCGGCCCGTCAGGCGGAGTCGACGTCGGCCAGGACGAGCGCGAAACAATCACTCGCTCCCTCGACGAGACGGACACGGATCTCCCAGACCTCCTGGTGGACGTGGCAGGCCGGGTACGGGATGTCCGGGTCGTGGTCGCAGGACGCGGCCGTCGCGGAGACGTGCAGCACTCCGCCGGGCATCGACGGGTTCAGATCGAGTGAGCGGGAGAGACCGGTGCCCGCGCCCTCGTCCGCCCGCAGCAGCTCGGGTGGAGTGGCGGAGACCAGGAGCCGCGTCGCGGGCCCGTAGCGCAGGTCCAGCTCCTGACCGGCGGGTGCCCGGAAGGTCACCTCCAGGCGCAGAGTGCCCGGCGCCACCTCCGCCGTCACCGGCCGTACGCCACCGGCCCCCGCGCCCAGGACCTCCCGCGGCAGCCGAAGCCGGGTCAGCCGGTGCCGGGCCGACTCGACGACCAGGATGGCGTCGCCGACGACCACGGCGTCGCTGGGCTCGCGCAGATCGGTCGCCAGCGTGCTCACCTCACCGGTGGGCGGGTGACAGCGGCGGAGGGCGTGGTTGTAGGTGTCGGCGACGACCACCGAGCCGTCCGGCAGGGCCGTGACGCCCAGGGGATGCTGGAGCAGGGCCCGGGCGGCGGGGCCGTCGCGGTACCCGAAGTCGAAGAGTCCGGTGCCCACCGCCGTACGGACCGTGCCGTCGAGGTCCACCCAGCGCAGCGCGGACGTCTCGGCGTCCGCCACCCAGAGCCGGTCCTCCGTCGCGGACAGCCCGGACGGCTGCGCGAACCAGGCCTCGCGGCCGGGCCCGTCGACGAGCCCCTCGTCGCCGGTCCCGGCGGCGACGGTGACACTCCCGTCCCGCGGATCGTAGGTCCAGAGCTGGTGCACCCCGGCCATGGCGATCCACACCCGGCCGTTCCACAGGGCGACGTCCCAGGGTGAGTTGAGGCTGACGGCTCGTCCGGCCCCGCGGGTGGACTCGCCCGGCCGGCCCTGCCTGCCGGTCCCGGCCAGGGTGGTGACCTCGCCGGTGACGGGGTCGTAACGGCGCAGTGCGTGGTTGACGGTGTCGGCGACGACGACCGAGCCGTCGCCGAGCAGGGCGAGCCCCTGCGGCTCGCTGAACGAGGCACCCTCGGCCGGGCCGTCCGCGAAGCCCCGCCTCCCGCTGCCGACCCGCCGTACGAGGCTCTCCCCGTCCTCCGCGAACTCCACCAGTTGATGCCGGGTGGTGTCGCTGACCAGGAAGGTGCCGGAGGGCAGCTGCACCGCCTTACCCGGGAAGCGCAGGGTCGTCGGCTCCGGCTTCGGCGCCACGTACGGGGCGTCGGCGCGCCGCAGAGTGCCCTTGGCCGCATGCTGGACCTCCAGTTCCTCGACCAGCCGCCGGATGGCGGGTGCGTGGCCCTCGCCCGCGTACTGGGCGACGACGTAACCCTCGGGATCGATCACGGCGAGGGTGGGCCAGGCGCGTACGGCGTACTGCTGCCATGTGACCCGGTCCGGGTCGTCCAGGACGGGATGCTCGACGCCGTAGCGCTCGACGGCGTCCAGGACGGCCCGATGGTCGGCCTCGTGCGTGAACTTGGGCGAGTGCACTCCCACGATCACCACGGTGTCCCGGTGCCTCTCCTCCAGCTCGCGCAGTTCGTCCAGGGCGTGCAGGCAGTTGATGCAGCAGAACGTCCAGAAGTCGAGGATCAGTGTGCGACCTCGGAAGTCGGCGAGCTTCAGGTCCTTCCCGCCGGTATTGATCCAGCCGCCCTTGCCGAACAGCTCGGGGGCACGGACTCGGGCACGTCTGCGGGGTGCGGGCGCCGGCGCGGCATCGCTCATGGTTCAAGCTTGCCATTGGCCCCTGAGCACCGGGTCACGGCTTGTTCCGCACACAGGGCTGAACAGCCGCATCACCCGGTCCTGGGCCACAAAGGCAGCTGCCGGGAGGCACCTCGGCCGAACATCGTCGCTTCCCACCCTCTGATGCCCGACTGCGGCGAAGGCCGCGGACACCTTCGGCTTCGTGGGTCCGCGACCCGCGTCGCAGTCGTTACCGTCGGCTCTGTCGCCAACAGCTCACCGGCACTGCGACATCACTTCACCACGACGTTGTCCCCGGGCGATATCGACGAGCCGGTGGTGGTGTTGCCGTAGTACGCCCAGCGCCACATACCCGTCTTGGATGCCTTCACGGTCGTCTTGAGAATTCCCGAGCTGTTCGCGTAGACCTGCTTCACCGTGGTGTAGGAAGCTGCTCCGGCAGGCTTGAACTGCAGGCTCACCTGGCGGCCTGCGTAGAAGCCGTACTTCCGTGTCTCCCAGTTGGCCCGCGTGACCTTGCCGGTCACCGTGATGGTCCTGCCCTTGGATACCGGTTCGGGCGAGGCGTCGACGGTCAGGTGGGAGTTGCGCTTGACGTGGACCGTCAGCCCCTCGTCGTCGGTGTCGCCACCGCCGCCCTTGAAGAACACCTCGGCTCCGACCTTCCAGGCCCCGGCCTCGCTGTTGTGCATCTCCCACTCGCTGGGGTCGAAGTACATCGTCTCGTTGATGTCGCAGACACCCGAGCTCACCTTGATGCAGTCGCTCGTCTCGATGGCGTGCCACAGCCGCTCACCACCGCGGTACAGGAACACCGTCGGCCACTTCCACTGGTGCGTCGTAGCCATCCGGAAGGAGGCGGGCACCGCGACCTCGTTCGACACCCCGATCACGATCGGTTTGCCGCCGTTCACCTGGACACGGGTGAACGAGACCCCTCCCTCCGCCGCACCGGCCGGTACCGCGGCCACGGCCGTGAACGCCGCCGCCGCACCACCGGCCACCACGACTCGCCAGACCTTCTTTCCCACCTGGTCCCCAATCCCCTGAGCAAAGGCGCCGGAGGCTCGTTCCTCCGGCGCTACGCAGACAGCCGGGTTGCACAGGAAGTTGCACACCCACGCATAACGATGAGGCCTCGGACACCCTCCGACCTCGCGCGAGGGGGAGGCTCCGGCCCGGTGACCGGCGTCAGGAGCAGGGCTCGGCCCGCCCGCACCGGCCGCCGGGGCCGCGGGGAAGGGACAGCCGGCAGCATCCAGGGCGCCTCAGGTCACGCCCGCGCTACGCCTCCAGCGTGTGACGGTCTGCGCACGCCGGGCGTTTTCTGCCACAGAGTGGCCTTCGGCCATTTCGGGTTGAATATCTCTCCCTGGCCGATACGCGTGCCGTACGGTCGTCGTACCCCACACATCGCACCACCAAGTCGCCCTGCGGATCGAACCGCTGCGGGCGTGCCGAGCACCCGGGGGGTGTCGACGGGCATGCCGGGCTCCTGACCAGGGTTGCCACGTATCCCTCGACAGTGATTGGAGCTGATGAGTCATGGCGACGGCGATACCGGCCTGGCCCGGCCCCTGGACCAGCGAGATCAACGACATCGTGAAGGGCAACGGCGCCCTCGGTCCCGAGAACGGCATGGTCAAGAAGCTGTCCACCGAGCAGCAAGCCACCATCGCCCAGCGGGGCAGGCAACTGGTCGCCAGCCTGCTCGACCCCGGCGTCCTGGCTCCCGACGCGAAGCGCATCCTCGTCCGGCTGCATCTCGATCTGATCGACACCGCCGCCGCGGAGAAGCCCGCCATCCAGAAACTGATGGAGAACCCGGGCTACCGGCCGCCGAGCGCCCTGCACGGCACCTGCTACAACGCCGCCCTGGAACTCATCGTCGCCAAGGCCCTGTGGCAGACCGGACACACGGCGATCCTGCCCTGGCCCGTCGAGGGCACGGCCGCCAAGCCCGACTTCGTGGTCGACGGCCGCCACCCCTCACCGACCGGGCATGACGACAAGAGCTTCTACGCCGCCTGCACGGTGGTCGCCGACACCCTGAAGGTCGGCGGCTGCAAGACCGTGCAGGACCTGGTCACCGGACTCGTCAACGGGGTGACCAACAAGGTCGGCACGTACCAGGGCAAGAGCGTGGGCGTGGTCCTGGAGGCGGCCGACAACCCCTGCCTCTACGAGGGCGGCCGGCTGAAGCCCGGCGACGAGGACATCATCGATGCGTTCCAGGAACGCATCGAGGGACTGGACGCCGGCATCCGGCAACGGCTGCTCTTCGTCCACGTCGTCATGCCGGGCGGCGGAGTGGTGACCATGGACGAGGCGTCCTGGCGTTGAAGTCCGGCGAGAACGCCGAACGAGAGGAATCGTGGAAGGCCCTCCAGCAGGGAGGTCGGAGGGTCAGGCTCCAGACTGTTCGGGCGGATCACTCCCGCTCCGCCCGAGCGGTGTCCTCGGCCCCGTCCGTCCGGTGGCTGGTCCCCGTGCTCAAGGACTCCAGCGCGGGTTCCGGCCGGTCAGGGCGAGTACCCGATCCAGTTCCGTGGCGTGCCCGGGCGGGGGCACCTCGGGGCCGAAGACGCCGTACTCGCGGGCCTGCGGGGCCATCGCCGCCACCGCACCGACCAGTTCACCGACGACCGCCGGGTCCGCCTCGTAGGGCTGACCGGTGGCTGCGGCCAGGTCCCAGGCATGGACGGTCAGGTCGAGCAGCGCCATGTGGGCGACGGTCCGTGCGGGCATCCCCATCCGCCCGCTGGTGCCCTCCTCCGCGCCGGGTGCCGCCCACGCCTCCACCAGTGCTCCGGTCTCCCGGGCGAACGCGGCACGCCAGTCGGTGTCCGGGCGCACGGCGGACGGGGTGGTGGAGAAGTCGGCGTCCCTCTTGGCGGCGAGTTGCTGGAACTGGACGACGACGTGGTGCAAGTGGTCCAGCAGCGCGCGCACGTCGTAGTCGGCGCACGGGGTGGGCGCGGTCAGCGCGTCGTCCGCGATGCCCCGCACCACGGGTACGGCCCGGCGGGCGGCGGCGTCGAGGAGGACGGCGACGGGGGTGCGGCCGGTGGCGGGTGAAGTGGTGGTCATGCCTCCGACGCTAGGGGCGGGGCGGCGCGCCGGCTTGAAGAAACGCGACACCGCCCCGGGGCCCGGTCCTAAGATCGGCCCGTGAGTCCCGCAGCCGCCACCTCCCCGGACCGGCCCGGTGACGGCGCCGCCCGCACCCCCGCCCCCGGCGGCCCCGGTTCCTCCGGGGGTACGGCGCCTCGTGGTGACACCCGGGGGATCCTCGATCCGTCGGCCTTGCTGCGCCACACCTCCTTCCGGCGCCTGCCGCCGGCGCCCGCGCTCCGGCCGTACGTCGAGCACTACTGGCTGATCGACTGGGACCTGCCCTCCCCGTACGAGGCGCGGGTGCTGCCGCATCCGTCGGTCAACGCCGTCCTCCAGTGGCGGGGCGGGCGGTCCCGGGGCGAGGTGTCGGGGGTCGGGCTGCGGATGCACACCGAGCGGCTGGAAGGTGCGGGACGGGTGGCCGGGGTGCAGTTCCGGCCGGGCGGCTTCCGGCCGTTCGCGCCCGCACTGCCCGTCTCGGAATGGACCGGGCGCCGGCTTCCGGCGGAGGAGGTCACCGGCGCCGGCCCGGCGCTCGCCGAGGCGCTCGCCGCCCTCGGCGAGGAGGGCGACGACGCCCGCCGCGCGGCCACCGTCGACGCCTGGCTGCTCGCCCTGGAGCCGCGCCCCGACCCGCAGGCCGCCCTCGCCGTGGAGCTGGCCGACCTCGCCAGACGCGACCGCACGGTGCGCCGTACCGCCCGCCTCGCGGAGTTGAGCGGGCTCTCGGTCCGGGCACTCCAGCGGCTCTTCGCGGCGTACGTGGGGGTGAGTCCCAAATGGGTCATCCTCCGCTACCGGTTGCTCGACGCCCTGGAACGCGCCGCTGCGGACGGAGCAGCCGACTGGGCGGGGATCGCCGCGGAGCTGGGCTATGCCGACCAGGCCCACCTGGTCCGTGACTTCACCGCCACGGTGGGTGTCCCGCCGACCGCCTACGCGGCGCGGAGCGCGGCCTGAGGTGGTAGGGGGCGGTCGTAACGGACCTCACGCCGGACGCGTACACGCCCTGCGGGGACGGGTCATTGCGGCGGTGTTCCCCCTTCCGGCGGTGTTCCCCCTTGCAGCAGTGCGGCGAGGCCGTCCGTCGGCAGCACCATGCCTACCGGGGCGCTGCTGTTGAGGTAGAGGCCGTGGTCCTGGGGGACGCGGGTGAGGAGGGTGGCGACCGGGAGTTGTGCGAAGGACAGGCGGCCGGCGGCGTGGAGGTAGCGGGAGGAGGTGTAGGCGAGGACCACCGGTGTGCCGTCGGGTGCCGCGGCGCGGACCGGTTCGCCGTCCGCGGTGACCAGGACGGCGACCTCGGCGCCGGACAGGGCCTCGGTGACGGCCTCGGCGGGGCCGTAGCCGGTGGTGGCCAGCTGGATGGCGCGGTCGATGTCGTCGGCGGGCTCGGGCCAGCCCATCGCTTCCGGGGACGGCCGGTACTCCGGGTTGTCCTCCCACTCGACGATCGTCCCGTCGGAGTCGGAACGCCACTGGCCGACCACGGCCCAGTCGGGCGGGGGCCCCTCGCCCTGCCAGGCGGGGTCGGGCAGGTAGAGCCAGTGGTCGGGGGCGAGGCCGGCGGCCCGGACGTACTCCTCCGGGGGCGCGGGGTCCAGGGTGGTGTCGGCGGCGGCAGGCGTCTTGGCGCCGGGCTCACTCATCTCGTCCTCTCGTCCCGTGTTCTGTCGGTGCGGGCCGGGCGGCGGCCTCGCTCACGTCGTCATCGTCGTCATCGGGGTCGGTGTGCGGGCCGGGCAGGGCGGCGGGCCTCGCCAGGGGTGCCCGGATCGGGCGCGGTGCGTCGCCCGGGGCCGTGGCCTGGGCGGGGCGGGCCTTCTGCCAGGCGTCGGCGTCCGGTTCGGCACCGTCCGGCGTCGTGCGCAGCGTGAGGAACGGCTCCCCCGGGGCTCCGAGTGGGGACAGGTCCGCCGGGAAGCCGGTCCACCACACGGTGCGGCCGAGACGCTGGGCGATCCGCCCGGCGAGGTCGCCGGGGTCGCCGCCGTGGGCCGAGAACGCGAGGACGACGGGGACGTCCAGTTCCTTGCCCGTCAACGATGTGTCGTGCGCGAGGAGTTCGAGGAACTCGCCGGTCGGCACGCGGTAGCTCTCCCCGTCGAAGGTCAGCTCCAGGACGTCGGGGGAGTTGCCTTCCGGGGTGACCCGTACGAGGTAGGGGGCGGGGCCCTTCCGGTCCGCCCACGGGGTGTCCGTCATGCCACCGGGTGTACCGAACCGGGCCAGGTCGACCGTCGTCGGCGTCCGCTCGGCTGTGTAGTCGCGGCCGTCGCCGCTCCCGTCGCCGCCCGTGGTGCGCACGCCGGTGGTGGCGTACGCCCCGGACTCGTCCAGGTCGTAGGCGGCCGCCACGTCCGGGTCGGTGGCGTCCCGGCCTGCCGCGAAGGCGCGGGTGAGCAGGTCGAGCAGGGTGCCGCGGTAGCCGTTCGGCCGGGTGCCGGGCGGCAGGTGGAGCACCTTGGGCACGCGGGCGTCGAGGTCCGTGCCGGGGGCGTTGAGGATCTCCTCGGACTTGACCCGGGCCCAGAACATCCGGGACCGCTCGGGCTCGCCCACCTCGTGCGGGCCGGACAGGTCCAGGGCGGTCACGGCCTCGTCCTGAAGGTCGCCGCCCCGCATCCACTGCGCGGCGGCCTCGATCGCCGGCACCTCCACGAAGCCGACCAGGTCGTCGCCGGGCCACGCGGCCCAGTGGTCGGCCGCCGCGGCCAGCACGCGGCGTACGGCCGCCCGGTCCACGCCGGACGCCGCCTCCGGGTGCGCCGCGACCACCCGGTCGAGCAGGTCCAGCGTGAACGGTCCGGCGGCGTCGAAGTCCGTGTCGCCGCGCCACATGTGGTCCACGGCGGCCACGCCGCGCAGCAGCTCCGCGAAGTCGGGCGCGTCGTCCACGTCGTGGCCGAAGGTCAGCCGCAGCGCCCGTACCAGGCGCAGCGTCGCGGCGCGCATCTCGTCGGAGACTTCGCCGTCGCCGGGGCTCAGGCCGGCGATCTCCGCCAGCCGGTCGAGGTCGGGACCCGCGGGGTCGGGCCGGAAGAGGGCCCACGCCCGGTGACGGCCCTGCGCGTCGGCGAACAGGGTGCGGGTGTAGCGGCCGTCCTGGCTGCGGGTGCCCTGCGAGCCGTAGGACAGCCGGACGGCGCGGCCCGTGGAGTTGGCGAGCTGCTGGCCCAGGGAGAGGCTGCTCAGCGGGTCGGGGACGAACGGGCCGGCGTAGGCGTCGCTCGCCGTGTTCGGCGGCGCGGGGACGGTGCGGTCACCGGGGGCGCCGCTCCAGCAGACCACGAAGTCGATCCAGTGGTTCTTCGGCAGACTCGACAGGCTCTTGCGGCGCCTGAGCCACGGCCCGGCCTCCCGCTCGTCGACCGGCTTGACGGTGCCGTCCCGCATCGCCAGGTGCAGGCGGCCGGGTGAGCCGTGCGCGTCCAGGCGGTAGGCGGCGCTCTCCGCACCCGGGCGCGGCAGCTCGTGCTCGGCGGAGATCCGCCCCGTGGCCGGGTAGTAGTGGACGTACGTCGACATCCGGTCCAGGTGGCGGTCGTCGTCCTCGAAGGCGGTCGCCCACTCCGCGGCGTGGTGCGAGGCGCGGCCGATCTGCCGGCCCGTCAGCGCGCTGACGATGGGACGGGTGGCCACCTGCCGGTACCAGTCCGGCACATCCTCGTCGGGGTCGGGTGCCAGGCCGGGCCCGCTCGCGGTCCAGTCGCCCTCCGGGGCCCCGGGGCGCCGGATCGTGTCGACGGTGCTCACCCCCTGGTCCGAACTGAGCGTCACCTCGCCGCTGTGCGCCCACACCGTCAGGCCGGTGCGGTCCGCGAGCGTGCGCGGCAGGTCCAGGTACTGGTCACCGGCGAAGGGAACGGCCAGCACGATCGGCGTGTCCTTCGGCAGCCGCTCGCGTGCCACGTCCGCCGCGACGAGCTCCACGAACTCGTCGACGTCCAGGTGCCGCGTCGAGCCGTCCGACAGCAGTGCCTCCACCCCGTCGTGCCGCCCGCCCGCCGCGACGACGTACGGGGTGACGCCCCGGGGCCAGGGGGTCCGCCGGGTCTCCGCGATGTCGTACGGGCCGGGCCCGGTGTCCTCCAGTACGTCGCTGCGGGTGGTGTCCAGCTCGGCGGTCCCTCCGGTGTCCGGGGCCCAGTTGAGGCCGGGGACGCGGCGGCCCCCGGCGGTGAAGTGGCGGGCGCCGCCCGGCCCGGTCACGCCCAGCTCGGTGAGGTGGAAGGCGGCCAGGGCGGGCAGGCTCGTCGCGCGGCCGGCCGCGGTGGCCCGGTTCACGAGCCCGAACAGGGCGTCGCGGATGTCCTGGTCCACGGACGTGCCCGGGGTGAGGTGCAGGACACGGGCGGCGAGGGCGTCGACGTCCAGCGGGCCGTGGCGCAGGGTGCGGTGGCGGCGGCGCAGGGCGTCGAGGGTCTGCGTGGCGGCCGCGTCCGCCGCCTGGACGACGCGGATGGTCGCCTGCCGTCCCAGGTCGGCCCGGCCGACGCCGGCGAGGGCGCCCGTGCCGGTCCAGTCGTCGGGCACCCGGTTCATGGCCAGCGCCTTGACGCGGAAGTCCTGGGCGGTCAGTCGCGGGGCGTCGGCGGGGAGGTGCTGCTGCAACCGTCGAAGCGCCTGCGTCAGCTGTCGCACGAAGTGGTTGCGGGCGGCCGTCGCGCGCTTCAGGCCCCGGTTGCCCTGGCCGTCGGCACCGTAGCCGGTGACCTCGACGCGCGGTGGGGCCCAGCCCTCCCGGCGGTTGTGCAGCCCTGCGGCGGCCACCTGGTGCGCCAGCCTCTCGATGGTCTCCAGGCCGGTCGCGGACGGGACCGTCGCCTCTCGCGCGAACGCCACGAGGCTACGGGGAGGGAGCGCGGACGGCGCCGGGGCGGCCGGGCCCGTGAGGACCGGCTGGATGACGGTGGGCGCGGGGGCGGGAGCCGAGGTCGTCTCCACGCCCTCCATGGGCTCCCCCGCCGCCGAGGAGCGGGCCTTGGCGGCGCTGCCGGGTGCGGGCGGGTCGTCGGGCGGGGCGTCGGGCGGGTCGAGAGCGATGGGTGCGAAGTCGAAGGCGGTGATGTCGAGGCCGGCGAGGTCTGGGCCGGCAAGGTCTAGGCCGGCAAGGTCTAGGCCGGAGGGGTCGAGGCCGGAGGGGGCGAGGCCGGAGGGGTCGAGGCCGGAGGGGTCCGGGGTGGGATCGTCCGGCGGCGACGTGCCGGCGTCGGGTGTGCCGGTGACCGGTCCCGGGCGGGCCGCGGGCGCCTGCTGCCGGGTGCCGGGCGAGGGTGCCGTGCGGGCGCCGGTCGTCCCGGCGTCCGACGCGGTGTCCCCGGCCGTGCCCTCGGCGGAGTCCCGCGCGTCCGGGGCGGGCGCGGTCCAGCGCGGGCGCAGGCCCAGGCCGGAGCGGAGGGTGTCGGCGAGTTCGGCGGCGGACTCTGTGTCCGTCGGCGCGGTCAGCGCGTGGTCCGCGACCCGGCGTACCGCCTCCTGGAAGTCCTCGCCCGCGTACCGGTGGTCGGCGCGCGCCTCGTGCGGCTCGGCCGGCAGGACCAGGACGACGGCGGCGGCCCAGGCCCGGGAGGTGTCGGCCTCGGTTGAGCCCTCGGGAGCCGCGGCCGCGAAGTCGGCGTACGCGCGCGCCCACAGCCGCCGTGCGGCGTTGGCGGCCGCCGTGTCCGACGCGGCCGTCCAGGCACCGGGGCCGGTCATCCTGATCCGGGCCAGGTCGAGCGGCGGCAGCGCGGCCGCGGGGAGCCGGTCGTCGCCGCGCAGCGCCATCTCGGTGCGCAGGCCGACGGAGAGCGTGATGCCCGCCGCCTCCAGGTCGCGCGGGCCGACGGTCTCGTCCTCGGCGGGTGGCGACGGCGCGGGCGGCAGGTCGGTCCCGGTCAGCCGGTCCGCGATCCGGCGGCGGGCGGCGGCGTCCCCCGCGACGGACGGCGCCGCCGCGCTCTCCCCGCTCCCCTGCTCGGTCTCCCGCGCCGCGCCCAGGGCCTCCGGGGCGGTGCCCAGGGTCCGCAGTCGTGCCTCGGCGTGCTCCAGCCCGAGGCGTGCCGCGTCGGCCTCGGCGCGGGCTTCCGTGACCGCCGCGTCGTCACCGCCGGCCCGCTCCACCGTGGCGGCCTCGGAGGTGGCCCGGCGCAGTGCGGCCAGCGCCCGGGCGTGGGCGTCCCAGGCGGCGGCGAGGGCACCGGCGGGCCCTGACGTGGGCTCCGTCGGCACGTCCGTACGGTGCGTGGACACGGAGTTGACGGCCGGCGCGACCGGGCCCGTGGCGTCGGTCACCGGGTCGCCCTTGGGACGGCCGGTCCGGTCCCAGGTGCCGGCCGGAGCCGGCCGTCCGTCGGGGCCGGGCAGCATCGCGACGGTGTAGGTGCCCGTCACCGGATCGTGGTGGAGGGTGGTGGCGCCGCGGGTGGTCCACCAGTTGCGGGCCGAGTTGCGGGTGCCCTCGTCGGGGAGGCTGCCCTGCGGCGGCCGGGTTCCGGCCGGGCTGCCGTGCGGGACCACGGCGATCACCTCGGTGTTGCCGGCCTTCCCGAGCAGTTCCGCGTCGTGGAAGACCAGCTCGCCGAACTGCCGGGCGGGCACCGCGGCGGGGGTGGGACCCGGCAGCACGAGTCCGTCGGCGTCGCCGTCGGCGACGTAGACGAAGGGGGTGGGGCGGCCCGGCTGCGTCGCCCAGGGGGCGGGCTCGCTGCCGACCGGGACCGGTGAGCCGTCCGGCCCGCGCCCGAGCAGGGTGATCACGCTCGGGTCGAAGGTGCCCGGGGGCCGGTCCGTGCCGTCCAGGGTCCGGCCCCAGGCGGTGCCGTCGGCGTTCTTCAGCAGCCGCTGCGGTGCCAGTGCGCCCTGCTGCTCCAGGTGGTGGGCGGCCAGTTCGTGGATCCGGCGCGGGTCGCGGCCCACGGCGGCCGCCTGCCGGGCCACGGTCACCGCCTCGCCGAACCGGGCCGGGTCGGGGGCGGGCAGGTGCAGCACGGCGGCGGCGAACGCGCCCCTGTCCACCCCGCTCGTCACCATGGCGACCTTGAACGACGCCCACACCAGCCGCGACCACTCGGCCTCGCCGACCGGTGCCGCGGCGTCGAGTCCGAGGATCTGCCGGGCCAGGTGCTCGCGCTGCGGGGACGCGGCGAGGCCCGCCAGCAGGTGGGCCAGGTGCGGCAGCGCGAGCCAGTCGCTCAGCGGGCCCCGCTGCCCGGCGTCGAGGCGGCCGGCGGCCTCGGTGAGGAGGCGGCGGTGGTCGTCCGGGGTGACCGGCGGTACCGGTCCCGGGGCGAGTCCTGCCGAACGGTGCCGGCCGAGGATCCGTTCGTACAGGTCCAGGGTGAACCGGCGCGCTCCGTCGCGGTTCAGGGCCGGGTCGGCCTCGTGCATCAGGTCGAGCGCGCCCATGCCGCGCAGCAGTACCGGGTACTCCGGGCTGTCGTCGACCTCGGGGCCGAAGATCTCGCGCAGCGCCCGCACCAGCCGCAGGGTCCGCTCCTGTACGGCGTCCGGGGCGGCGCCCGTACCGGTGTGCAGGGCTGCCAGGCGGGCCGGCCCGTCGAGCGCCTCGCCCGCCGGCTCCGGCCGGAACATGACCCACCGGTGGGCGCGGCCCCGCGCGTCGGTCAGGAGGTTGACGTACGTCTCGGGGTCATTGTGCCGGGCCGGGCCGACCGAGTTCGACAGGACGGTCGCGAACACCGTGCGGCCCGTCTCGTTCGCCATGTGCTGGCCGGTCGCCACGACCGCGAGCGGGTCGGGCACGAAGGGCAGCGGCCCGCTGACGTCGCCGCCGAGGACGCCGCCGATGCCGGGGCGTGCCGCCGCGTAGCAGATGAGCGGCACCACGGGGTGTCCGGGGGCGAGCGCGGTGAGGCTGCGGCGGCGGGCGAGGGTGCGCGCGAACCGCGGCCCGTCGTCCTCCCTCGGGCCTTGCGGGGTGTGCCACACGACGGTGCCCGGCGCGCCGTGGTTGTTGGGGAAGTACGGCGCCGGCAGGCCGAGTTCGACCCAGGGGAGGGTGGCGGGGGTGCTGCCGTGGTCGTAGCCGCTGCGCACGTACGTGTAGGAGGTGACCGATCCGAGGCGGCTGTGTTCGAGTGTCCGTGCCCAGCCGCCGTCCGCCTCCCGGGCGAGGTCCATCGAGAGGTAGCCGGTGGACCGGTGGCCGTCGTGGGCGACGGAGAGGGCGGTGACCCGGTCGTCGGCCGTCGTGCCGGGCGGGGAGCCCGGGGCCGCGGGTGTGTCCTCGAGCCACTGGCCCCGCGTCGTCCGCCCCTCCTCGTCGAGGAGCAGGAGCATCGAGCGGTCCGGTGCGCTCGGCGGGTGTCCGAGGACCGCCCGGCCGGTGGCGGCCCACACCGTTCGGCCGAGCCGGTCGGCGAGAGCGCGCGGCAGGTCGGAGGGAGCGGCGCCGGGGCGTTCGACGTGCAGGAGGATCGCGCCCGGCCGATGGGCCAGGTCCTGGTCGAGGGCCAGCAGTTCGCGCAGCACCTCGCCGGGCACGGGGCGCGTGAATCCGCCGAGCCCGCGCACCACGACCGCGTCGTCCCGCCCGGCGGCGAGGACGAGGTACGGGTCGGGGTCGCCCGGCGCGGGTCGCCACGGAGCGTCCTCGGTGCCGCCGTCGGCGGTCGTGCCGTCCGGGGTGCGCCGGAGCCGGCCGGTGCTGCCCGCGTCGAAGTCACCCGGCAGGGCGCGGCCGGTCCAGTTCCGGCCGCGCGGGCGGCCTTGGGCGTCGGTGAGCCGGAAGTCCGGGTGGAACACGCCTCGGTGGGCCAGGTAGTGGGCGGACAGCGCGTCCAGGGAGGTGACCCCCGCCGACGTGGGGAGGGTCATGAGCCGTACCAGGGCGCCGCGGGCCGCGGCGTTCACCTGCTCGGCGGGGCCGAGCAGCAGCACCCGGCGGACCGTCGCGTCCAGCTCCAGGAAACCGCCGCGCAGGCGGGGGTCGGTCCCCCGCAGCCGGTCCAGCCGCTCCAGCGCCTCGGCGGCCCGGCCCCGGTCGACGTCGCCGAGGGCGCCGAGACCGTACAGCGCGTCGAGGAGGGCTTCGCGGTGCCGCTCGGCCTCGTCGGACGTCACGTCCGGGAGCGTGGCGATGCCCGGGGAGGCGCCGGGGGCCGTCGTCGCGGGGGCGCCGAGCGGGTTGGTGCGGTGCGGCGTCCGGGGCTGGGGGTGGTCGAGGCCGGTGGTGGCGGGCCGCGTGGGGATGGGGCGGGCCCCTGCCGGTCGGATCGGAAGGCCGGTGGTGGCGTGGGCACCGGTTGTGGACCCGTTCTCCAGCTCGTCGCGGAGGGCCTCGGCGTGTTCGTCGGGGAAGCGTCCGTCCCGCGCGACGTGGGCGCGCAGTTCCTGCTCGCCGAAGGGGTGGATGTTCCAGTAGCGGCCCCAGTTGTCCGTGTAGTCCAGGGCGCTGTCGTGGTCCGCGATGTCGTCGAGGGCGAGCTGGGCGCCGCGCATCACCTCGTGGAAGGTGTGGTGGTCGACCGTCAGGGAGACGGCCAGCATGCCGGCGCGGATCAGGCCGAGGTCGAGGTCGACGCCCCACTGGTCCCGCATGCGGGCGGCGTGCAGCATGAAGCGGTACGTGGATCCGGCGGTGCCGGTCGCCACCAGGCCGCCCGAGGACTCGGAACGCTGCTGGAAGCCGGCGCTCATCGCGATGTCGTACAGGGACGTCGCCGGCAGCCAGGTCAGTCCGTGCTCGTTGACCGCGATGCGCCGCTCGGCCTCGCTGAGCGGCGGGCGCGCGTCCTCCGGGCGGGTCAGGGTCGTCACCGACCGCTCCAGCTCCTCGACCGCCTCCTTCTTCTGGGCGGGGGTCAGGTCCGGCGAGGCGAGGATCTCCTTGGCGCGCCGCTCGAACTCGGCGTGGGTCTCGCGCTGCCGCCTGCTCGGCCGTTCCTCGGCGATCTCGGGGTGCTGCTCCTCCCGGCCGCCGAGCATCTCGGGCACGAAGTCGCTGGAGATGCCCTCGTAGAGCAGCGCGACCAGTTCGCGCAGGTTGCCGCTGCGCAGCACCTGTTGCAGGGCGGGGCGGAAGGTGCCGACGACGCCGGCCTTGTACTTGCTGGTGTCGCCGAACAGGTCGAGGCTGCGCGGGTGTTGCTCGCGCGCCGCCTTCCACGCCGCGTTCGCCATCTTGCGGTACTCGGCGACCACGGCCTCGTGTTCGGCCAGGTACTCGCCCAGCCGCTTGTCGAAGGCGAGGGACTCCTCGGCGTAGCGGATGCGTGCCATGACCCACGGCGGTGCGGCGCTGTTCCGGTGCTCCGGGCCGGGCAGCGGGGAGCGGCTGCGCGCGCGGGACGCGGCACGGCTGGGGGCGGCGTCCTCGGGCCGGGGCGTCCCGGACTCGGGCGTCGCGGCCTGGGGCGTCGCGGGCCGGGTGTTCCCGGGCGGGATGCCCACGGGCCGGGTGGCGCCCGTCGGCACCTCGGCCGTCGGCACCTCGGCCGTCGGCACGTCGGCCGTCGGCACGTCGCCCGTCGGGCGCGGGAGCGCGGCGCCGGTGAGCGAGGTGGGCGGTGTCGGCGGTGCCTGGCGGTGGTCGTCGATGTCGACGGTCACCGTGCGTCCCGCGTCGGGGTCCGTGGCGCCGCGTACCCGCTTGGCGTCCAGGGTGAGGCCGAAGTCCCGTACGGCCAGGGGTGTTCCGGTGCCGCCCTGCTGCGAGGCGGCCAGGATCCGGGCCAGCCTGGTGCCGAGCTCCCTGCCGACGGCCTCGGCGCGCTTGCGGGCGCGGGCCTGCGAGCGGTTGCCGTGGCCGGTGACGGTGACCGACGGCAGCGGCAGGCCGTGGGCCCGGTTCCACAGGCCCACGCGGGCCAGCGTCCGGGCCAGCGCTTCGATCGTGCCGTCGGCGCCCTCGGGCAGGCCGTGCTGCTCGCGTGCGAAGCGGATCGTCCGCTGGTGGGGGCGGGGGGTGTGGCCGTGCAGCACGACCGTCGTCAGCGGGTTGGCGAGCGCGGGGGACTGCTCGGACAGCAGAGCCGCGTTGACCTCGTGCGCCGACTCCCCCGGCCGCTTGCTGTACGCCCGGAAGAACCACAGACCCTTGGGGTCGAGGACCGGCGCGGCGGCCCGGACGGCTTCCCTGGCGCGGATGCGCGCCCGGTCCGCGTCGCGCTGGGCCAGGGCGTGCTCGGGGCGGTCCTCGTCGAAGTAGAACGGGATGCGCTCCGCGTCGTGGAGTTCGGCCAGGGCCCTGGCGGCCCGCGCGAGGTCCTCCAGGCGGGCCGTGGCCGTGCCGTCCGCGCCGTCGCGCCGTGCGTCGGCCAGCCGCCGTTCGGCCGCCCGGGCGAGACGGGTCAGGCCGTCGCCGCCGTGCCGGTCGAGGTTGTCCTCGACGATCGCGTCGAGTTCCTCGTCCGGGATGCCGCCGCGGGAGTGGGTCTCGTTCTCCAGCGTGATCTGGTGGGTGCCGTCCTCGCTGGCCAGGACGACCTGGGCGAAGTGGTAGGGCGCGTGCGGGCCGACCCGGTCGCCGGGCTTGGCGTGGTTGTGGGTGAAGAGCTGCGCGCCGCTGTCGTTGGTGGTGCTGACCGACTGGATCAGGTAGCCCTCGCCGACGCCCGCCCAGGCGTGCTCGTTGACGCCGATGCGCCGTGCCGCCGCGGACAGGGGCGCTCGGCGGGGGTTGTCCGCCGGTTCGTGGGAGAGGGCGCCGCCGTAGCGCTCGCCGGGGGTGGGGGCGCCGACGACACCGCCGGTGAACCGCTGGTCGAGGCCGGTGCGGCGGGCGGCCCAGCGCGGGGTGACGTCACCGGCGGGGCGGGTGCCCTCGGCGACCTCCGTCAGGGCCTGCGCCAGGTGGTGGGTGCCGGTGACCTCGCGGCCGTGCTGCCCGTTCACGGGGGCTGTGGCGACGGTGTCGCCGGCGGGGCCGCGGAAGGCGATGTGGGACAGGGACGCGGTCCCGGTGCCGGCCACCATCTGGGCGAAGTCCCGTGTGAAGGCGTGCTCCGAGGAGCCGGACGCGGTCAGGAACTCGGGCTCCACCCGGAAGAGGGGTTCGCCGTAGGAGCCGTCCTCCCCGGGGAGCAGGATGCCCGTCGACTCGTCGGCCTTCAGCCGTACGCCCGCTCCGGCCGCGGCCAGCCGGGCCGACGAGGCGTCGATCGCCGCGCGGGTGGCGTACACCTGGCGCCCGCGGCCGGTGGTGCCCTCGCCGTCGGCGAGCAGCGCCAGGGTGCGGTCCTCGGAGATGTGCAGCGGCGGCCGGTCGGCCATGAGGACGGTGCCGTGGTCCTGGCTCGGCAGGAGCAGCGCGTCCGCCTCGGCGCCGGTGCCGTCCCCGGTGCCGACCTCCGCTACGTGCCGCGGGAGCGGCCTGGTGAACAGGACGCCGGTGCCGTGTCTGTCGATGACGCCGTAGTCGCGGGTGAGGAGCGGCCGGGTGCGGCGCTCGTCGATGCGCCGTTCGAGGACGAGGCGGTCGGCGAGGCGGTCGAACTCCGCGTCGCCGTCGCTGCTGGAGCGTTCGCTGTCGTCGTCGCTGTCGGGGCCGGCGTCGCTCTCGCTGTCGCTGCTCAGATCGCGGGCGCCGGGGAGGCCGTCCCGCTCCGAGGGGTCGACCGGCGCCCAGCTCGCGCCCGTGTCGCCGGCGCGCAGGTCCAGGGCGAGCCGGGACCCGGCCGTGGGATGTGTGGCCACGGCGACCGGTGCCTCGGGGTGCCAGACGCGGCGGCCCGTGGTGCCGGCGACGAGGACGGCGAGCGGGGCGGCGATGTGCGGGGGCAGGGCCAGGACGATGTCCGCGCCGCGGGGCCGGCGGCTGTCGTAGGAGATGAGCATCGCGAGTTCGTCCAGGCGGGTCACCCGGAAGGTGCGGCCCGGCATGAGGGAGACCTCGACGGCGCCGTCCGCCACCCGGGCGACGATCACGTAGGGGTTCTGCCACGGAGCGGGCCGTTCGACGACCCGGCCGGTGCCGCGCAGGACGTAGGAGCCGGGCGCGGGGGCGGGGTGCTGCCCGGTGCGGCCGAAGTCGCGTCCGGCGGCGTTCCCCGCCGGGTCGCTCAGCAGGGTGCCCTCGTCCAGGGCGCCGCGTCCGGTCTCGATCTGCCGCTCGACGAAGTAGCGGGCGAGGTCCTCGGTGGTCTCCAGGTCGTCCGAGGAGGCGTCGAGTGCCAGGGAGCCGAGGAGCCGGTGGTCGGCGGGGCCGGGAAGGGCGTCGCCGGGCAGGTGCAGGACCTGCCGGGTGACGCGGTTCAGAGCGCGGAACAGCGACTGCGGTTCCTGGTCCTCGCCCGCCTCGGTCGACACCAGCGCGAACAGTGCCTCCGAGGTCTCCCTGAGCCGGTCACCGGGGACGGTGTCCCACCGGGGGCCGAAGACGGTGTCCAGCCAGCCGGTGTCGGCCCAGCGCGGCTGCTCGTCCTCGTCGTCGGAGTCCGGCTCGTCGGAGTCGTCGGACGGCTCGGACTCCTCGGGTGCCTCCCGCACCGTCGTCATCGGGCGGCCCGGGGGCAGCGACGGCGGGAGCGAGCCGTCCTGGCCGGTCTGCGGGGTGGGCTCGGGGAGCGACACGGGGTCGACCCAGGCGGGTTCGCGCCGTTCGGCGGGCGCGGCGGCCCGGGCGTCGGCCCAGCTCGCCCCCTCGGGGGAGGTGTGCGGCTCGACGTCCCCGGTGACCGCGGCCCACAGCTGGAGGTGGCGGGGGCGCAGCCCGCTCGGCGCGAGGCCGTCGGGGGCCTGCTCGCGGAAGTCGCCGAGGAGGCTGCCCGGCGCGTCGAGGCGGTCCGGGTTGGCCGCGTCGGGCGTCTCGTCGCGGAGGAACAGCTGGTGTCCCAGCTCGTGCGCGTACTCCTCCGGTTCGGCGTCGGCCCACCACGCCGGCTGGTTCATCGGCCGGTCGCGGCCGATGAGGTCGACGGTGAGGTGCGGGTCGTCGTCCGGGCCGACGAACTCGACGGTGACGTGCAGCCGGTCGCCGCCGGGCAGGCGGTGGCCGGGCCGGTTGTAGAACCGCTCCACGCCCTCGGCCACCCGCGCCGTGACGGCGTCGGTCGCCTCGCCGTCCGGACGCAGGGCGAGGCGCACCGTGAGGTCGGTGACGGTGTCGCCTTCGTGGGTGAAGCGCCGTACGTCGAAGGCGGAGCGCACGACGGTCCGGGGCCGGTCGTCGATGCGGGCGGTGGGCGGCGCCGGGTCCCGGGTCAGCGGGACGCGCAGGGCGGTGGAGCCGTGGGTGGGTATCACGTACAGGGCTTGGGGGTCGGCCGCGATCCGGTGCGGCACGGGGTCGGGGTCGAGTTCGGCCAGTCGCGGGGCGAGGGAGTCCATGTTGGCGACGCGGCCGATCCAGCCGCTGTCGCCGCGCAGCAGTGTGCCCGTCGCCCGGTGGACGAAGTCGTGGCCGAAGCGCGTCCATCCGTCCGGCGGGAGCTCCGTCCCGTCGGGCAGCCTGATGTGCCCGGTGTCGGCCACCTCGTAGCGGAAGGGCTCCGCGCGGGAGTCGGCGGGCCGGGTGTAGGCGTACCAGCGCCCGGGGGGTCGTTCCGTGCCGGTGGCCGGGGACTTGTCCGTGGGGTGCGCGGGCGGGGGCGTCGCGGGTGCCTCGCCGACGGGTACGACGGAGACGGGGCCGTCCGGGGCGGTGTCGCCGTAGCGGGGCCGTACGAGGGTGACCGGGCGGCCGATGGGCCACTGCTCGGCCACGGGGTCGAGCCCGTCGTCGCGGGAGCCGCCGAGCAGGCCGCCGCCCGTCCTGAGGCTGCCGCTCGGGCCGCGGGTGGCGACGTGGCGCGGTCCGCCGCGGTGGTCGTCGACCGTGATGTCCACGGTGGTGCCCTGGTCGCCGGCCGACGCCCTGGGAGCGCGCGCCGACACCGGGTCGACGGTGAACCGGTCGGCGGTGAGGTGCGGTCGGGGGGTGTCGGCCTGGAGCGCGGCGAGCGCGGCGGCCAGTTCGCGGCGGAAGGTGTCCGCGACCGCCTCGGCCCGCGCCTTGGCGGGGTCCCGGCCGACCAGGCGGCCGGCGCGCTGCCCGCTGACCGTGACGTCCGGCAGCGGCAGCCCGTTGGCGGCGTTCCACAGGCCCGTCCTGGCCACCACCTTGGCGAGGTGCCGGATGGCGTTGAGCGAGCCCTCGGGGGTGTGCTGGGCGCCCTTGTCGAAGGTGACGGAGACCGGCAGCGCCTGTTGGCCGCGGAGCACGACGGCGGTGAGCGGGTTGGCCTCGGCCGAGGGGCCCTCGGTGAGCAGTTCGGCGTTGGTGTCGTGAGCCGACTCGCCGGGCCGCTTCGCGTACATCCGCAGGTACCACTGGTGCTTGCCCGGGATGACGGGTTCCAGGCTGCCGATGCGGCCGGCGGCGGCGCGGACGGCGGCCTCCAGTTTCCGCTCGGCCTCCGCGCGCTCCGGTGAGCCCGCTGCCGCGGTGTGTCCCTCCGTCTGGGCCTGCTTGGCCCGGATCAGGGCGAAGGTCAGGTCCAGGTAGCCGCGCAGTTCCGTGAGGTGCCCGTCGTTCGCGTCGCCTTCCCGGCGCTCGATCTCCTGGCGGAGCCGCGCGGCGGTCGCCCGCAGGTCGTCCAGGTCGTGGTTGCGGAGGTTGGCGTGGACCGCCCGGCGGTGGCGGTGGGTGCGCTGGGAGACGCGGGCGTGGTTCTCCAGGGAGATCTGGTGGGTGCCGTCCTCGCTGGCCAGGACGACGGTGGCGAAGTGGTAGCCGAAGTGCGCGCCGGTGGCGCCGGTCCGCGGCTTGGCGTGGTTGTGCTCCAGGCTGGCCTGGCCCTGCTCGCCGGCGGCCGCGACGGACTGGACGGCGTAGGCCTCGCCGACGTCGGCCCAGGCGTGTTCGTTGACGCCGATCCGGCGTGCGGCCTCCGAGAGGGCCTCGCGGCGGGGGTCGTCCGGCCGGTCGAGGCTGAGCGCGCTGCCGTAGGCGCGGCCGGGCAGCGGACCGCCGTGGCCGCCGGTGGGCCGGTCGTCCCGGCGCACCAGCCCGGCCGCCCAGTCCGGGTCCGCCGACTCCGGCCGTCGGTGGCCGTCCGCGACCTGGCCGAGGGCGTCGGCGAGGTGGTGGGTGCCGGTGACCTCGACGCCGTCGGAGGCGTTGACGGGCGCCGTGACGGGCGGGCCGCCGTCGGGGCCGCGGAAGACCATGTGCGAGGTGCGGGAGGTGTCGGCCAGCATGTCGGCGAAGTCCCGGCAGACCTCCTCCGTGGACTGTCCCGAGCGGGTCAGGAAGTCGGGCGTCACGCGGTACAGGCGGCGGCTGCCCCCGTCGGGGGTGGGCAGGACGATGCCGACACTCTCGTCGGTGCGCAGCCGTACGGCGAGGCCCGCGCGCGCCAGTTTGACCGAGGAGGCTTCGACGGCCTCCCGCGTGGCGAAGACCTGCTGGCCGTAGGCGCCGTCCTCGACCGCGAGGGTGCGGTCGGCGGAGATGCGCAGGGCGGGACGTCCGGCGACGGGCGTGGACGTGTAGTCCTGCTCGTTCATGAGCAGCTCGGGGGCGTCCTCCGTGCCGGTCATCGACCGCGGGGTCTGCCAGTTGCCCTGGATGCCGCCGGGCTTGCGGAACAGCACGCCGTCGCCGGTGTCGTCCACGATGCCGTAGGTGCGGGTGGTCAGCGGCACGGGCCGGCGGGACCGGAGTCCGTCGTCGGGTCCGGGGTCCCGCTCGTCCGGGTCTCCGGACCCGGAGTCCTGCTGGTACAGGCCGAGGAGGTCGTCCAGGTCGCCTTCCTGACCGGGCACGGCCGTGCTCCACACCGTGCCGGTGCCGTCGTCGACGGGCCCCAGGGTGAGGTGGTCGGCGCCGGTCCGCCAGTCGGTGGACGGACGGGGGGCGTGCTCGGAGTACCAGACCCGGGCGCCGGTCAGGTCGGCGACGTGCTGTGCGAGGGTCTCGATGTCGTCATGGGGGAAGGCCAGGACGATGTCCTCGGTCCCGCGCCGGGCCGGGTCCCGGGTGACGAGCCGGGCGAACTCCCCGGCGGTGTCCAGCGTGACCGTGCCGTCGGGCGTGGTCAGCCGGACCGCTTCGCCGGCCTCCTGGGCGAGGACGACGTACGGCTTCGACCACTGCGCCGGCCAGGTGGTCAGGGTGCCGTCCGCGCCCTCCACCGCGTACGTGTCCAGGGGCGGTGTCTGGTCGCCGGTGCCGGTCCAGTTGCGCACGGCGCCGTCGCCCCGCGGGAACCCGTTCGCCCGTCCCAGGGCCCGGTCGTGGCGCCGCAGGTACGAGGCGAGGGCGTCCTCGGCGGCCAGGGCGGACGGCGGGGCGTCGAGCGCGAGCGAGCCCAGGAGGGCCAGGTGTTGCTCGCCGACCCGGGAGTCGGGGCGGAGCCGCAGGACCCGCCTGGTCAGGGCGTGCAGGGCACTGAGTGCGCCGGGGGTCTCGCCCGGGGTGCCGGTGTGCTCCCGGGCGAGCTGCCGCAGCGCGACGGCCGTGCCGATGAGCATCTCGGGCGAGTGGTCGCCGCGGGCGGCGGGCGTGAAGAGGAGGTCGAGGTACTCCTCGGGCGTGAGGTCCGGGCCGCCGTCGGTGTCGTCGCCGTCGGTGTCGTCGCCGTCGGTGTCGTCGTCGCTCTCGTCGCCGTCGGAGCTCTCGCCGTCGGTGTCGTCGCTGAACCGGAACTGCGCCAGCCGCTCGGCCTCGGTGTCCTCCGTGAAGCGGAAGCGGGCCAGTGCCTCGGCCTCCGTGCGCGCGGGCCGCGGCCGGCGGTCCCCGCCCGAGCCCTCCGCGCCGGACAGGGTGTCGAGACCGAACGCCTCCTCGGGGACGGATGCCGGGTCCGGGGCCGGGTCCGTGGTCGGGCGCCGGGCCGTCGTGGTGTCCGGCGCGGTGCGGTCGGTCCCGGTCACCCGGGCCGGAGCCGGGGTGCGCTCGATCAGCGGGACGAAGTCGCCGCCCCGGCGGCGGAGCCGCAGGTGGGTGCCGCCGTGCCCGCCGGGGCCGGGGTAGGTGTGGGCGGTGCCGTTCTCCTCGACGAGGGTGACGGTGGTGCCGGTCGCGGCGGCGGCCCAGCGGGCGACCGCCAGGTCGGCCCCGGTGGTGGTCCAGGGGGCCTCGGCGAGGTGACGGCGCAGGTGGCCGTCCTTCGTCTCCTGGCTCGGCCCGGGGGCGCCGCGGCGCCGCACCAACGGCGGCGGCGAGAAGAGGTCGGTCCGCTCGGCGGGGGTGCCCGGCAGGCCGTTCAGACGCATGAGCTGGGCGGGCGACGCCCCGGCACGCGACCGCAGGCGGCCTGCCTCCCGGCTGTCCGGATTCGGCTGCGCGGCGGCGTGCCGCAGCGCGGTGGACAGGGCGCCGAAGAAGCCGTTGCCGCGGCCGGTGGGCGGTCCCTGCGTGTAGGTGGCGCCGTCGGGCGCGGTGAGGACGCCGTCGCGGGCCAGTCGGTAGCGCGGGCCGTCGCTGTCGGCGGGCGGCAGCCAGGGCGGGGTGGGGTGGCTGCGGTGCGTGGGCGGCTTGGACGACTTGGGCGGCTTCCCGCTCGCCGCCCGGGTCTCGCCGGACGTGCCGGAGCCCTCGGGTACCGGTGCCGGCAGAGCCGTGGTGGACGGGGCGGGGGCGTGTGCGGGCAGGGCGGCGTGGAAGTGGCCGTCGGCGGCGAAGAGGACCGGGTCGGCCGCCCGGTCGACGGCGGCCGACCCGTCACGGGCGGCGCTGTCCTGGTCGTCGCGGTACGGGAGGAAGCGCTGTTCGCGGCCCTCGCCGGTGACCACGGTCAGCGAGGTGCCGAGGAGCCGTGCGGCCAGCGCGGGCAGCAGGTCGGCGCCACCGTGGTCACCGGCGCGGCGCCCGGGCGGGGCCGGGGTGTCGCCGGTCCGTCCGGCGTCGGCGGGCAGCGGCTCGGCGGCGAAGGGGCGGGCCAGGGCGAGGGAGGCCAGCGCCGCCCGCTGCGCCGGCGTCGGCCAGAACGTCTCCGGGAGCCGGCCGAGGGCGTCGAACTCGGCCTGCTGCTCCCGGGACAGCGTGATGCCCGCGCCGTCCAGCTCGGCCCGGGTGAAGGTGTCGGCGGTGTCGGCGGCGAGGGAGTCGAGCAGGTCCCTGTTGTCGGGCCGACCCAGCTCCCGGGCGAGGCGGTCGCGGGCGGTGTGGACGGCGTCGGCGGTGACCTCGGGGTCGCCCGGGGACGCGGTGAAGCGGTCGGCGAGGTCGGCGCCGAGCAGCCGGGGCAGCCGCCCGCGCTCCCGGGCCGCGGCGATGAGCGCGTGGAAGAACGAGGCACCGTCGTGCGGCACGTCGTGGACCGCCCGCACGACGGTGCCGTCCGGTGAGGTGAGGGTGCGCGCTCCGGTGCCGTCGGGCTCGGTGACGGTGTACGGGGCCGGGGCCTCGGAGCGCCAGGCCGGCTCGGTGTACCGCTGCGGAGCGTCCCGTACCGGCACCGCGGCCGAGCCCTGGTGGTGGGCGGTGAGCCGGGACGCCGCGAGGTGCAGCCGGTGATGGTCCGCGGCGGCGGCGTCCACCCGCCCCTGCCACAGGTGTGCGTCGTCGCGGGCGGCCTGCCAGGCGCGGACGGCCGGGGATGCGGCGAGGTCCCGCGGCAGGACGGTCGTCAGCGCGGACGCCGGGCCGGGATCGCCGTCGCCGAGCGCGGTGCGCTCCGCGGGGCCCAGGGAGAGCCACGCCTCCCGGGTCCGGGCCCGGGCGTCGTAGTACTCCTTCTCGGCGGCGGCGAGGTCGGCGGCGGCCTTGGCCATGTCGTCCCAGGCGGTGGCGGCCTCCTCGGGGAAGGAGGAGTCGTCCAGGAGGCCGTGGTCGCGGGCCTGGTCCTCCCGCAGCCAGACCAGGGCGGTGGTCCCGGCCTCGGCGGCACGCGGCCCGCGCTTCGCCTTGCCGAGGGTGCGCAGGGGACGGCTGTCGGTGATCCGGTGGTCCGCCTCGGATACCGCCAGCCAGGTCACCGGCAGCGCGAAGAGCATGCTGCGGTCGGTGCCGAACTTGACGTGGGTGCCGAGGGTGACGTCCTCGGCGCCCTTGGGCGCGGCGCCCTCGTTGGCGCCGCCGATCGGGCCGGTGGCGCCGGGGTTGGTGACGCCGGCGCCGCCGGTGGCGACCAGCGGCGCGGTGCCGAGGGCGCCTTCGGTGCCGTCGGTGATCCCGGCTTCCGTCGCCTGGGAGGTCTTGTGCCGCTGCATGGCCTCCATGCGGGGCGCGCTCTCGACGGCGAGCAGGCGGGCGCCGCGGCGGTGCATCTTGGCGTAGAGGCGGGAGTCGACGGTGTGGGACTGGCCGAAGAGGCGTGCGGAGGACCGGGTGGGCAGCACGGAGCCGTCCGCGCCGAGTGCCTCGCGGAACCCTGCCGTGAGGCCGCCCTGGGAGGTGGCCTCCTGCTGCGCCTGCGCGGGTGCCGTACCGAGGGCGCTGAGCGGGGTGTGGCGGGCCATGCGGACCTGCCCGGCCAGCGCTTCGCCGGTGTGCCGGCCGCCGAGGTCACCGTCACCGAGGCCGTCGGCGCGGGCGGTGGCGAGGGTGAGCGCGTCCTCGACGTTGGCCGCGCCGCGGATGTCGACGGCGAGCATGCCGGAGCCGGTGCTGTCGTCGAACGACAGGATGTCGTCGCCGTCCGCGCGCCAAGCGGCGACGGCCTCCTGACGCGCCTGGCCGGCCGTCAGCACGCGCACCGCGCGCTCGGGTTCGGTGACGTCCTGCTCGGTGAGCGTGCCGTCGTCGCCGGTGCCGGACGGTGTGAGCAGTCCGGCCGAGACGAGTTCGTGGAGCGTGCCGACGTGCGCGACGGCGCGCGGCGCCAGCAGGTCACCGGCGGAGTCGGTCATGGTGACGGTCAGGACGTAGCCGGTGACGACCTCCGCGTGCGCCTGTGTGGTGGCCATGTCGGGCATCGCGGTGCTGCCGAAGGTGTCGGTGCGGGTACCGGCCCGCTGTCCGGTCGCCGTGCCCTGGAGGGACGGGTGGGCGGCGAGGACGTCGCTGCCCGGCGTGCGCTGGCCGACGCCGAGGGTGAGGTCGCCGCCACGGTCCTGGGTGACGCCCAGCGCCAGGTCGCGGGCGATGGGCCGGTAGTCGTCCACCTCGTACCCGGTGCGCAGCCGCCGCACGGTGGTGCCGACGGGCGTCAGCTTGAACCGGACCTGTGCCGGGCTGCCGCCTACGGGCAGGTGGTGGGGGCTCGACCAGGTGCGGTGGCGGACCGGCAGGGTCACTCCGTCGGTGGTCAGCTCGTGCAGGTGGGCGAGGAGGAAGTCGGGCGAGAGCCGCTGGAGGACCTGCTCGCGGTCGTGCGAGGGGACGCCGGCCTTCTCCAGGCGCGGCAGGAGCTGCTGCGCCGCGCGGCTCGCGTCGAGCCGGCCGTTGGGGTGGGTCGGGAAGCGCCGGCCGCGCAGGAAGCCCGGCACCCGGTAGCCGCCGCCGAGGTTGCGCGGGGTGCCGGTGCCGAGGCCGTCCGGGGCGAGGCCGGTCTCGATGGCGTCCTGCATCGGCAGGTGGAACATGACCGCGTCCCGGACGCGGTGGAGTGCGGCGGCGGCCCGGCGCGGGGACAGCGCCCGGCCGGCGCGGTCGGAGAGCCGTCCGGCGGCCGCGCCGATCCGCTGTCCGGCCCGGGTGCCGACGGTGCCCATCACGGCCGTCCAGCGGTCGCGGACGGCGACGGTCTCGGTGGCGTCGGCGACCACCAGGTACGTGCGTCCGGTGTACGTCAGGGTGGTGCTGCGTCCGCGGGTGACGGACTGCGCGAGGGCGCGGCCTCTGCCCCAGGCGTACTGGAGCGTGCTGCCGTAGGAGCCGGACACCGGCTGGGTGCCGGGAGCCTGCTGGAGGGGCGAGACGCTGCCCTGGAGGCCGAGCGTGGTGCGCGAGGTGGCGCTCCAACCGCCGATGACCTTGTGGTCGTTGGCGACCGTGTTCTCCAGCGAGGCGGGCTTCGGGTCGCTCATGACCCGTACGTTGTCCAGCTCGCCGCGGAGCGCGGCCCTGAGGTAGTGCGTACGGAACGGGCCGGCGCCGTTGAGTCCGGTGATGCGGGCGCCGAACGGGCCGAGGTACTGGCCGAGTTGCCCGGCCACGCCGAGGTCGGCCACCGCGCGGCGCAGCGCGGTGCGGATCGGGGTGCCGGGCGCGCTGGTGTGCCAGGAGTCGCCGGAGGCGCGGTCCGCCGTCTCCTGCATGAGTGCCTGGCGTCGCGGGCCGCCCTGGGTGCTGAGCACCACGTGCGGGGAGCGGAGCAGCCGTTCGACGAGCGACCGGCTTCTCGTGTCGGTCCGGGGGAGCGGGCGGCCGGTGCCGTCGAGCAGTTGATCGGCCTCGGTGGCGGAGAGCCGCCGCGGTGCGGGGTCCGTGGGGGCGGGCGTCGTAGCCGTGGACGTCGTCGGGGCCGGGGCCGGGGCGGGGGTGGCGGCCGGGGCCGTGGACGGTGCGGCGGGCGGGTCCGCGGGGGCGTGGTGGTGGGAGCCGTGTGCGGCGGGGACGGCCAGTTCGACGCGTCCGACGGGCTCGGTGCCCCGGCGGAACAGCGGGCGTTCCGCGACCGTGCTGACGAAGACGCCGGCGCCGAGCAGTCCGGCCGTGAGCAGGCGGGGCCAGCCGCGCGGGCGGCGGTGCCCCTCGAAGTCGGCCCTGAGCTCCACCCGGTAGCTGTAGAGGTCGATGCCGCTCTGGGCCGTCAGGTGGTCGTGGGCGACGGTGACCGTGTTCCGGGTGGCCTCCTGGCGGGTGTGGGCGTAGCGTCCGCCGACCGTGAGGTTGCCGATCCGGCGCGGCAGTCCGGTGCCGCCCACCTTGTCGTGGTCGCGCGGCGAGACGCCGACCTCGACGCCGGCGGAGTAGGTACTGGACTGCTGCTGTCCCTGGCCCGATACCTCGCTGCCGATCACCGCGTTGCGCAGGGTCCGCTCGTTCAGGGTGGTCTCGAACCGGCGGTCGGTCAGCCGGGCCCGCAGGGTCAGTGTGTGGTGCCCGCGCCTGACCTTGCCGTCCTCGACGAGCGTGACCGGGACGCCGGTGGTGGTCAGGTCGTCCAGCGCCTGGGCGAGGGTGGGCCGGTTCAGCGCCTCGCGCACCTGCCGCTCGTTGAACCACGCGGTCCGCAGCCGCTCGTCGCCGTACCAGAGCCGCGCCGCCCGCGGGTGGCTGCGCATGGCGGGCGGGAGGAACAGCGCCGGGTAGGAGGCGTGCAGGGTGTCCAGGACGGTGTCCGCGAACGTCCGCAGGGGGTCGCGCGGGGGCTCCGGAGCGCCGTCCCGCCCCGGTGCCGTCTGCGGGCCGGTGGCGGGATCGGTCGCGGGAGCGGTGCCGGGATCGGTGTCGGTGGCGGAATCGGTGGCGGTAGCGGTGTTCCCCGGCGTGTTCCCGGGCCGGTTGTCGGGCCGGAAGCCCTCCGCGCGGACCTGGCCGCCGAGATGGACCGGGTCCTCCTTCCTGAGGTACCAGGGCACGGGGGGTTCGACGTCCGGGTTCGGGCCCGTACGGCCGGGCGTACGGCTGTCCCATCCGGCGAGCCTGCGGGCGTCCTGGGTGGACATCCAGTCCAGGCTGACCACCCGCACCGGCCGCGCCGCGGACGCCGGTTCGCCGGCGCCCCGGACCATCAGGGTGCGCTCGACCCGGTACAGCGCCATCGGCTGGTTGCGGACCCGGCCGGTGACCTTGCGGGCCGCGTCGGTGCCCAGGTAGTGGCCGCGCCCGGCGGCGAGGTCCGTACGGACCACCGGCCCGCCCTGCACCCGCACGTCGGTCACCGGCCCGGGGAACTGGTGGTTCGGCCCGGAGGTGACCTGAAGGCCGAACCGGGTCTCCCTGACGTGCCCGCGCTGGTTGGCGTACGTGGTCTGGGTGAGGTCGCGCACCTCGACCTTGGCCGACTCGGTGACCAGGTCGGCCCGGTGCGGCACCGAGCGCTCCACGACCAGGTGTCCCAGCGGGCGTTGACCGCTCCCCCGGGTCAGCTCGGGTCCGCTGACCGGACCGGTGAGCCGTCCGAACAGGCCGAGCAGCCGCCCGGGACGGGTGTACGACACGAGGGTGCGGTGCGCCGAACTGCCGGGCCGCGCGCCGGACAGGGCCAGCGCCACGTCCTCCGCCGGGTCCGTCAGGTACAGGCCCGTGGAGTCGAGCAGCCGCGGGTGCTCCCCCGCCGGGAAGGTCAGGGTCCGGGGTGCCCTGCGCGGTCCCTCGTGGGGCACGGTCAGGTCGTCCGGCAGCCGCCAGCTCAGCCCGTCCCGCATGCCGAACTCGGCGGTGTGCAGCAGCTGTCGTGTCCAGCGGGGGCTCGGCGCGGTACCGGCCGTGCCCGTCGTGGCCGTCGTGCCGGGCGTCCCGTCGGTGACGGCCGGCGCGGCGGTGCGGGGCGTCTCCGTGACGCGGTGGACCCGTACCCGGTAGTGGACGTCGTCCAGGTGCAGGTGGGAGCCCTCGTGGGCGCGGTGCTCGGACTGCTGGTACGCCGTGGTGCCCTGGGAGTAGTCGGTGCGGCGGGCCCAGCCCAGCGAGGCACCGATCTTCAGCAGCCAGTCCAGTGGCGGGCCCATGCTCAGGGCGCCGGCGATCCGGCGTCCGAAGCCCACCGTGTGCCCGCCGCCCGTGCCGGTCTGCCCGCGCCGCGCCGTGTCCGCCTTGACGGTGCCGCCGCCCACGTCGGAGAGGCGTACCCAGCGGTGGTGGGGAACGGCCTCCACCGTCATCTCCAGGCCGACGCCGGACTTCTCCCGGCCCACGAAGCGGGCGCCGCGCGGGGCGGTGAACGCCGAGGGCTGGTCGGTCAGCAGCCGCAGCAGCTCCGCCTCGTCGAACCTGTTCCGCAGCCGTTCCGGCAGCGCGTCGAGGATCTGACGCGCGGCGAGTCCGGGCGCACGCAGGGTGAGGACGCCGGTCCCGGCGAACAGCCCGGCGGGCTCGGTGTCCGGCGGTGTCCCGTCGGGGGCGGTGTGGTCCGGGCCGGTGTCGTCCGGGTCCGCTCCGGGCCTGATCAGCGCGGTGGGCAGCCTGCTGCCGTCCTCGAAGGTGACCGTGCGCGGCGCCGGGCCCGGCCGGCGGGCGTCCGGGCCGGTCAGCAGCCGGGCCGGACGGTACCGGTCCAGCTGCGTCTCCAGCGGCGTCCGCTCGTCCTCGTCGGCCGGGTCGGGGCCGGTGTCCGTGATCCCGGCCATCTCGCGCAGCCAGTCCCCGTACGGGTCGGAACCCTCGGGGGCGGTCTGCGGGTCCCGGACGGGCGGCGGAACCGGGGCCGATGCCGGGTCCTTGTCGGGGACGGAGACCGTGTCGGGGACGGAGTCGGCGTCGGGGACGAGGGCGTCGAAGTGGTCGGTCCCGTTGTACGCCACGTGCAGGGGGTCGCCCGTGCCGCCCGGGTGCAGGGCGATCGTGGTGAGCGCGCCGGGCGTCCGCGGGTCGGGCTGTACGACCCTGAGGTCGAGGTCGAGGGTGTGCGCCAGCGTCTCCGGGATCAGGTCGGCGAAGGGGGACGGCCACAGGTCCACGCGTGCGGCGGTGGCGGCGAGCAGTCCGCGCCCGCCGAGCCGCCGCGCGTCGGCGGGGGTGGGCGCCACCTCCGCGAGCCCCGGGTAGTCGCTGCCGGCCACGATCTCCCGCCACCGGCCCGGGTCGCCGTCGGTGACGACCTCCCGCGCGATCCGGTCCCACTCCTCCGCGATCCGGCGCTGCGCGCCCGCGTCGCTCTCCCCGGCCAGGGCACGCAGCCGCAGGTCGTTCACGACGGAGTGGACCGGGTCCGGCACCAGGGCGTCGGCGATGTCGCCCAGTTCGGTGTGGGCGACACGGTCCCGCAGCCGCGTGCGCAGCCCGCCGACGCTCCACGCGGCCCAGGCGGGTGGGACCGCCCGGGAACGCGCGCTGTCGAGGACCGACCGGAAGAAGCAGTTGCCGTCGGGCCGGGCGGGGACCTGGCGGAAGGTGCGTCCGTCCGCCCGGAGGAGGCTCCCCGGCTCGGGGGCGGTGGTCACCGGGCCGAACGCGGTCAGATCCTCGGCGGGGCTCTCCGGGCGGCTCGGCACGGGCGACAGGTCGGGCCTGCGGCGGGCGAGTTCGGCGGTGTCCTCGGGGCCGAGGCCCAGTTCGGACAGGGGCAGCGGATCGTCCGACAGCCCCCAGGCGACCCGGGCCGACCGGGCGTAGTCGAGTCCGCGCACGTCGTCCCGGGAGACGAGCGCGGTCGGCGGCAGAGCGGGCGGCGGCGGGGGGATCAGGTCGTCGAGTGTGGTGCCGGGACCCTGGTCGGCCCGGGCGGCGTGCGCCGCCCGCAGGAAGGCCGTGTACTGCTCGGGCGTGGGTCCGGTGGACGGGTCGACGGCGGTGCGACCGCCCGCCGGACCGCCTCCGGCACCGTGCCAGTCGGTGACCATGCGGCGGAGCAGGTCGGGGGTCATGCGGCCGTCGCCGTAGCGCGCCGCGCCGTCCGTGCCGTGCCAGCGCAGGCCGTCGACGTGCGCGAGGCCGGCCAGCAGGTCCCGGGTGCCGGGCCGCTTCTCGGCGTCCGGTCCGAGCGCGTCGCGCAGGGTGCGGATCTGCTGGAGCGTGCGGGCGCGGGCGAACGGGTCCGCCGGGCCGGGGCCGTTGTGCAGACCGGCGTCGCGGGCCAGCCCGTCCAGGTCGGCGCCGCCGGGCTCCGGGGTGAACAGCCGCCACCGGCCCGGTCCCTCCCCGTTCTCCACGAGCACCGCGCGGACGTCGCCGTCCTCGGCGCGGGCCGTACCGACCTCGCTGGTCGGCGCGTACACGGGGCGGCCGGTCCGGTTCGCCACGTGCTGGGCGACCGGGAGGCCCGCGATCCTCGGCTGCCGCCCGGTCTCGCAGGAGTACAGCACCAGCGGCCGCTCCCGGTCGTCTTCGGCCGCCCACGCCTTGAGCGCCTCACCGAGTTGCACGCCGCTGACCTTCACGGTGGGACGGGAGGCGTCGTGGGTGCCGAGGGTGACGGTACGCGGGGTGCCGTGCCCCACGAAGTAGTCGGCGCCCTGCTCGGTGCCGGCGCCGGGGAGCGCGGTCGGCGGGCCGGTGAACACGGCACGGGGGGCGGACCTCGCCGGGTCCGCCGTGTCCGCGATGCCCGTCGTACTCGCCGTGCTCGGGACGGCGGGGCCGGACTCCGTGCGTACGCCTCGGAAGGTGTCCAGTCCGAGCAGCGCCCGGCGCCCGGCGTCTCGGGCCGTGCCGTCGTCGGCAGGGTCCTGGGAGATGGTCAGCGTCCGCACGGCGCGCCCGGGTTCGGGCCGTACCGCCGTGTCCGGAACGAGGCGCCGCACCTGATCCAGCGGGACGGAACGCCCGTCCAGTGTGGCCAGGGCCGGCTCGCCGCCCGGCCGCGGGACCCCGTCCACGGGGCGTACGACGACCTGGGCGGCGGGCGGCGGGGAGGCCATGGGCGAGGTCGCGCCGCCGTCCTCACCGGACTCCACGTGCAGTCCGACGGCGGGCTCGCTCCAGGGCCGCGACGCCGAGTCGAACTTGGCCGCGACGTCCGGGGTGACCCTCACGTCGGTGGTCGGGACGGCTCCCTCGGTGGTCGGGACGGCTCCCTCGGTGGTCGGGACGGCTCCGCCGGTGGTCGGGACGGCTCCGCCGGTGGTCGGCAGTGAGGGCTCGACCGGCGTCACCGGTGCCTTCTCGGGCGGGGCCGCGTCCGCCGAAGGCACGGGGCCCGTGTCCGCGAACGCGGTGCTCTCGGTGACGACGGGCCGCACGTCCGGGGCCGGACCGAGGGCGTCGGCGAGCGGGAGCAGCACGTCCGCGCCGGGGAAGTCGGTCTCCGGAGCGGGAGTGTCCGCGGTGACGGTGGCGGGAGCGGTGAGCGGGCGTGCCCGGACCGGGGCGTCGGGTGTCTCGCGGGTCAGCTCGACCGCGGCGCGTACCGGGCGGCCGGTGCCGTCCGGCGCGGCCGGCGGGCCCAGTACCACGGCGCGGTCGGCGCCGACCCGGTCGAGGAGCGCGGCCGCCTCGGGCGAACCGGCTGCCGGCAACGGCCCCTCGGACACGACGACCGTGAGCGGCGAGGCGCCCCCGTCGACGGTGACGGGGCCGGTCGCTTCGGCCTTCGGCGGCACGGGGGCGGTGTCGTCGGACGTCGCTTCCCGGGTCCCTGACACACCGTCCGTCGAGGTCACCGTCTCGGGGAGGGCGGCGTCCGAGCCGGGCGCGCCGGAGGTTGGCGGGTCCTGCTCCGACGCGGGGGCGCCGCCGTCGGAGTCCACGGCAGCACGGTTGCCGGCACCCGCGTTGCTCCCGGCACCAGCCCCCGGCCCGGCACTCGTACCGGGGGTGGTCGCGGTACCGGGGGTGGCCGCCGTGCCGGGGGCGGTACCGGGACCGGCCCCGGTGCCCGCGCCAGTGGCCGCGCCCGCGTCAGTGCCCGCGCCCGTGCCCGTGCCCGTAACGGTGTTGTTCCCGGCGCCCGCATTGACGCCCGTCCCGGCACCCGCACCCGCACCCGCACCCGCACCAACGCCCGTCCCCGCGCCCACACTCGCGACGCCACCCAGGCCCGTGCCCGTACCCGCACCGCCCCCCGTTCCCTCACCCGAACCAGAAGCGGAGCCGCTCCCCTCCCCCACCGGCACCGTGCCGTCGGTGACGGTGAGCGGTGGCGTCACGGTCACCGGTGTGCCGAAGCTCTCCAGGGAGCGGCGCACGCCGTCCGTGTCGACCTCCGCGGCGGGGCCGCTTCCCAGGGGGACGACGCGGATCTCCGGGGCCTGGGACAGGTTGCCGTGCAGGGCGTCGCGGACGCCGATCTCCGTGGCGCCGGGAGGCTGTGCGCCGCGCAGGGCGGCGAGGTCGCGGAGTGCCTGGTCACGGATGTCGGCGGAGCCGCGGTGCACCTGCTGCCACAGGGCGTTCTCCGTGGCGGTCACCGGCAGCGTGCCCGGGGAGTACGGCGGCGGGGCCGGCGACGTGTACGGCGAAGGGTCCGTCACGGAGTACGGCGGCGGGTCCGTGACGGCGTACGGCGGAGGCGAATCGGCGCCGCCGTCCACCGAGGACGGCACGGGGCTCATGCCGGCGCCGGTGCCGGTGCCGGTGCTGGTGCCGGTGCCGATGCCGGTGCCACCGGTGGTGTCCGGGTGTGAGGCGCCGTCGGTGCGCCCGGTGCCGCCACCGGTGCGCGCGGGCCCTTCGGAGTCCTCCGTCCTCGAGGAGGTGCCGTCGCCGCCGGAGACGGTGGGCGGCCTGTTGCTGAACCCTTCGAGGATGTTGCGCAGTTCGGCGCCGCCGTTCATGGCGCCGTCCGTGAGCGTGGCCTCGACCTGGCTGCTGATACCCGCGCCGACGAAGGTGGACCAGCTCGTGGACCAGTCGCCGTCGAACGCGCCCTTGATGAGGATCTCGGCGAGCGCCTCGCCGGAACCGGCGGCGAGGAAGTCGGCCGTGCCCTTGACGCCGTAGTGCCCGGCGAGCGCGCCCGGCCGGTCGACGTTGTTCCGCAGGATCTGGTTGTTCCGCCACAGGTCGGGGTTGCCGCGGAAGTTGTTCCGGAACGAGAACAGGTCCCGGAAGCCGGTCGGCGGCACGTACGGGTTGTTGGTGACCGGGTCGGGGCGGCCGTTCGGCGGGGTCTCGGCCTTGGTGTCCGGGTCCGGCTTCGAGTTCGGCGTGTGGTTGCCGGCGTCGAGGTCGAGATCGTTCCGCACCTTCGGCGGCGGCTTGAAGTCGAGGTCGGGCCCCTTCTTCAGGAAGGCGTCGTCGTAGCTCTTGACGATCTTGCCGGCGAATTCGGCGAAGATGCTGGTGAGTCCGCCGGCCGCGGCGCCGAACGCGGCGTCCTTGAGGATCTGGTTCCAGTCGAAGCCGTCAGGACGGCGGCCGTCGGGAGCGAAGTTCATCATCGCCAGCCGGACCGCGAACGTGGTGAACGCCTCGGAGAACGCCTCGGTCAGCGAGGGCGCGATGTGCAGCCGCTGGAGCAGGTGGCTGAGCGTGGTGAGGATGAGGAAGCGGCTGCGCATCTTGGCGAGCATGATCTGGCTCGCCGACGCGCCGCCGGTGAAGAACGACAGCGCCAGGTAGATGGCGATCTCGATGAGCAGCCGGATGACCTCGGCGATCACCTGCCACTTGGACTCCATGATGTCCATGGAGGTCTTGCGCCGGCCCTCGGCGATCTTGTCGAGTTGCTCGGAGAACTCGCGCAGGTAGTTTCTGCCGCCGTCGTCGGTGAGGGTGCCCATCGCGGCGGCGTACGCCTTCGACAGGTCGTCCGGCATGGACTGGCCGATGTCGTGCACCGACTTCTGGATCAGCGCGGACATCTGGTCGATCTTGCGGCCCAGCCGGGCGTAGGGCCCGCGGCTCTCGTAGGCGAGGTCCTCGTCCGCGTCGATGAGTCTCTCTCCCGTGAGGATGAAGATCATCGCGTTGACCTCGGGCGACGGCATGATGCTCATCGGCGGCCGCCCGTGAGGCCGTGCGGGCAGCACCGCGGAGCCGCTCCCGGCGTCCTGCGGGGGCGGCCTGCGGCGCGGGGGTCAGTGGCGGCCATGCCCGCCCGTGTCACCGCCCGGGCCGTCGAGACCGAAGCCGTCGGTCTCGATCCGGCTGGTGTTGCGGTCGATGTCCTCCAGGTTGCGGTCCCGGGTCCCCTCCATGAGCCGGACCTGGCTGAGCGTGGCGTCGGTGATGCTCACCAGCGCGTCGCGGACGGACATCATGGTGTCCTTGGTGGTCTGCCGCTCCTTCTGCTCCTGCGGTCTGGCCTTCTCCGCGAAGTCACCCGAGGTGCCGGGCCACGAGACCGTGGGGGCGAGACCGTCGAGGAACTCCTCGGTCATGCTCCTGGCCAGGGTGGCGATCTCCTCCAACTGCCCGGTCAGGGCCTCGATGCGGGCCGGGTCGACGTAGTACCGCTGTCCCATGTCAGTCCTCCCCGTCCTCGCCGAGCGCGTCTCGCCAGCCCGGGGCCGCGCCGTCCGCCCGTGCCGTCTCCTCGTCGTCCTTCTCCAGCACACCGGGGCCGAAGATCCGCTCCCAGTCCAGCTCGAAGCCCTTGAGCTCGGGCACCTCGCTGCTGGGTTCGGTGAAGGGGGCCATCGCCTTCATCACGTGCCGGTTCATCTTGAGCCGCGCCCCGCTCGCCGCTTCCAGGACACTGGCGGCCAACTCCTGCGGCGACATGGAGCGGTACTTGTCCTCCAGGAACTCGATGCCGGCCAGCTCGCCCTGCGGGCCCACGGTGGCGCGCACGGCGCGGTCGGAGGAGAGCACCGCGAACGAGGCCTGCCGCAACTCGCGTTCGGTGCGCTCGACCGCCTCCTGCGCCGACCGGAGTTCGGCCATGGCCTTCTCCAGGCGCTGTTCCAGTGGTTCCGTCACGTCCGCTCCCCCGATGTCCTGCGACTGCACAGTCGATCTTGCCCGATGAGGTGTCCGCCGCGACAGCCGGGGCCCGGTGGTGTGCGTCTCCCGGCGCGGGCGCGGCCGTCACCCCTCCCGGCCGTCATCGTCCGATGACGGCCGGCGTACCGCCCTCCTCGGTGCCCCACACGTCCGCGTCCTCCTCCAGGTAGTCGGCGGACGTGGTGACCCCCCGCCCCTGGCCCGTCGTCTCCTCCTCCGGGGCGTCACCGCCGGTGGTGGCCACGCGGGACGCCGGGGACAGGAACGTGTCGCCGTCCTCCTGACGGTTCCAGGGGCTGCGGCGTCTGCGGTTGCGGCGCTCGCTCTCTTCGGCCGCGTCGACGAGGACGGCCCGTACCCGCTCGCCGTTGCCCTTCTCGGCGCCGCCTCCGGCCCCGCCCATGCCGCCCATCGGCATACCGGGGGTGCCGGGCATGCCCGGGGCTCCGGCCGTGCCGGATGCGGCGGCCGGGCCGAGGGCACCGCCGCCGGCCGCGGTCGTGGCGTCGGACAGCGGGGCCGCGGCGCCCGTCACCAGGCCGTCGGTGCCGACGGAGGCACCGGCGGTGAGTCCCCCGCCACCGGCCGAGCCGAGCGACCCCCCGTTGCTCAGGCCCAGGCCGGAGGGCGAGAGGGTCTCGGTGCTGATGCCGCCGCCCCCGCCACCACCCCCGCCCGGCACGTTCAGGGAGCCGAGCCCGTCGAGGATGCCGCTTCCCTCCGAACTCGTCCGGGTGTCACCGGTGTTGAGGTCGTGCAGGTTCACCGTCTCGGTGTTGCCCCGGGCGTCGGTGACGGTGGCGATGCCGGTATCCGGATCGACGACCTGGGTGCTGCCGTCCGGGAACTCCGTGGTCAGCATGCCGTTGTCCAGGGAGGTGACGGAACCGTCGGGGTTGGTCACCTGCACGCCGTGGGTCAGGTCGGTGGTGGTGACGGACCCGTCCGGGTGCGTGGCGGTCAGCATCCCGGTCCCGGTGTCGAACGTCGCCCGGCTGCCGTCCGGGAACCGGGTGAGCAGGTCGTCGCCGGCCAGCGAGGTCTCTCCGCCCGTGGGGGTCCGCAGACCCGAACCGCCGTCCGCGTCGATGGTGCCGAGGTTGCCCAGGTCGAGGTCCCCGAGCCCGCCCAGCTCCCCGTTCGACTGGGTCGGCAGGTCGCCCGGGCTGCCGAGGTCGCTCCGGCCGTTGAGGCCGCCGAGGCTGCCCAGGTCGGTGGTGGTCGTCGTCCCGTCCGGGTCGGTCGTGACCGCCCGGCCCGTCGCCGGGTCGATGCTCTGCGTCGTGCCGTCCGGGAACGTCGTCGTCAGGTTGCCGTCATCGTCCAGCGACGTGACCGAGCCGTCCGGGTTGGTCACCTGCGCGCCGTTGCCCAGATCGGTCGTCGTCACCGATCCGTCCGGACCGGTCGTCGTCAGGGTTCCGGTGTCCGGATCGAAGCGCGTGCTGCTCCCGTCGGGGAACTGACTGGTCGGATCGCCGCCCGTCAGCCCCGTGGTGCCACCCGTGGGCGTGTCCAGCACGCCGTCGCCGGCCCCGCCGTTGAGGCCGCCGAGGCTGCCCAGGTCGGTGGTGGTCGTCGTCCCGTCCGGGTTGGTGGTGACCGCCTGGCCCGTCGCCGGGTCGATGGTCTCCGTACGGCCGTCCGGGAAGGTCGTGGTGAGCTTGCCGTCGTCGGTGAGGGAGGTGACGGAACCGTCCGGGTTGGTCACCTGCGTGCCGTTGCCGAGGTCCGTGGTGGTGGTCGTGCCGTCGGGGCCGGTGGTGGTGAGCAGTCCGGTGTCCGGGTCGAAGCTGGTGCTGCTGCCGTCCGGGAACCGCGCGACCGGATCGCCGCCGACGAGGCCGGCGGTGCGCTCGGACGGCAGCCTGGTGCCGCCGCCGGAGTTGAGACCGCCGAGGCTGCCCAGGTTCGCCGTCGGGGGTACGGTCGTCTGCTGGTCGCCGTTGCCCGTGCCGCCGGTGTCGCCCAGGCCGGCGAGGCTCTCGCCGGCCGCGTTGCGGGCGTCGCCGAGGGCGTCGGGGTTCCCGGTGAGCAAGTCGTCGCCGCCCCCGCCTCCGTTGATGCCGCCCATGTCGCCCAGGCTCTCGGTGACCGGGAGGTCCCGGTTCAGCATGTCGTCGAGGCCGCCGAGGTCCGTCGTCGTCGGGTCGTTGAGCGTGCGCAGCTGCTCCTGGGCCTCGGCCGCCTGCTTCTCCTGCTCGGCGCGCAGTTCGTCCTGGTAGCGCTTGTCCTCTTCACGCTGGCGGTTCTGCTCCTCGCGCAGCTCGTCCTGGTAGCCCTTGTCCTCCTCGCGCTGGCGGTTCTGCTCCTCCCGCAACTCGTCCTGGGCCCGTTCGTCCTCTTCACGCTGGCGGTTCTGCTCCTCCCGCAGCTCGTCCTGGGCCCGCTTGTCCTCCTCGCGCTGGCGGTTCTGCTCCTCCCGCAGCTCGTCCTGGTACCGCTTGTCCTCTTCACGCTGGCGGTTCTGCTCCTCGCGCAGCTCGTCCTGGTACCGCTTGTTCTCCTCGTTCTGCCGGTTGATCTCCTCCTGGGCCTCCTTGGCCTTGCGCTCCTCGTACTCCTGCGAGGCGGTGCTGGTCGACTTCGGCTCGGGGACGTTCTCCGTGAAGTCGCCGCCCAGGTCCAGGAAGGTGTTGTTCAGCGTGGACTGCACGCCCCGCGCGGGCTTGACGAGGTACTCGTCGACGCCCCGGCTCCAGATCTGCACGGCCTTGTCGCCGACCTTCGCCCAGTTGGCGATGTCGGTGAGGTCGCCGTACTCGGGGTGGGTCTGCGAGAAGCCTTCCTTCGGGTCGTGGTAGGTGGACGAGGAGTACGCCGAGTAGGTCGTCTTGATCTCGGTCTGGGCGACGTTGTTGGTGTCCACCCACTGGGCCAGGTCGTCCAGGACGTACCGCAGCACGCGGTGCGGGTCGTAGTAGTCGGACCTGGCCCAGGTGATCCAGGCGTCCAGCAACTTGTCGGCAGCGTCCTCCAGGGCGGAGCGGGCCTGGGAGAGGGCCCGCGAGTACACCGTCTTGCCGGTGCCGTCGCCCTCGCCGGTGCCGGGCGTCCTGTCGAACGTCTCGATGTAGGCGTCGTAGTTCTCGCGGATCTTCGTCAGCAGGCTGCGGAAGACCTCCGCGGCCTCGCCCTTCCAGGCGGCGTCCTCCCGGCCGAGGGCGTCCTCCCACTCCTTGATCTTCGGACCCTGGTCCCGGAAGAACTGGGCCGCGAAGTCGAAGCTCTGACCGGTGGTGTCGAAGGACTTGAGGTCGACCGCCGCGCCCTCGGCCACCCCGAGGTTGCTGAAGCGGGCGTTCGCCGTGTTGCCGCCGAGCAGTTCGAGGAGCGCCGTGCGCGGCCCGTTCATGTACCGGGCGAGCGCGACGGTGCTCATCTGGTCCTTGTTGTAGTCCTTGAACTCGTTCCCCTCGCGCACGGAGGCGTTGGCGACGTCGTCCGTCCCGGGGGCGGCGAAGATCGTCTCGTCGCCCGCCCGCACCCGGCCCTCGAAGACGATCCTGGCCTGCTTGATCTGGGTCTTCTTGCCGCTGTCGAAGAACCAGATGTCGTAGTCCTGGCCGGTGTTGCGGAGGAAACCGGAGGCGTCCTTGACGAACGAACCGAGGCCCCGGTCCCTGATGTCCATACGGAACAGCTTGCCGCCGTGGTCGGAGCGGAGGGTGTCGAAGACGGTGCCGCGGTCCGGCACGGGGTAGCCGGTGATGTGCGTGACCAGGGTCGCCCAGACGTCGGACGACGCGTCCGTGACGTCTTCGTACTTGTTGACGTTCTCTTTGGAGTTCGCGTCGTAGCGGTCGGCCACCGGGCGCCCTCTCTGGTCGGGGTGTCGTGGTCACGCGGCACGGGTGCCACGCGGTGCGGGAGGTCTAGGAATCGGAGTCGTCCCCGCCGCTACCGCCGGCGGTGAGGGCGTCGACCTCGTCGAAGTGCTGGAGCAGCGTCTGGGCGTCGATCGCGTCCAGGTTCTTGGCCTGGGTCTTCTCCGCCCCTTCGATGGTCTCGGTGAGCGCTTCCCCCAGCTCCTTGTACAGGTCGATCTGGTCGCCCAGGAGCTTGTCGAGGGCCGTGGCGGCCTCACGGACGCCCTCGAGGAGCTTCGGGCCCGAGACCAGCGCCTCGGTGGCCATCTTGCCGATGCGCAGCAGCTGCTGGTTCTGGTCGAGGTTGTCCTCGGTGGTGTGGCCGTCGACGAGGTCGCCGAGGGTGCGGGGGTCGCCGTTCCCGCCCCCTTCCCGGTGCCTCTTCGCGCTCTTGTAAGCCCGGTCGACCTCGTAGTCGCGGAAGTTCGCCATCGCGGACAGGTCGAAGTGCTTGATGTCTGTCGGGTTGTCGGCCATCGGGAGCTCTCCTGCCGCTCGGTGGCGGATACGCGGGCTGCGAAAGGGGCGGGGGCACACCGGTACGTGACCGCCGCGGCGCGCCGCCCACCTCTCGTGACTGACGCGGGCCGGGCCCGGCGGGTCTCAACGTGCGCGGACGTTGCCCCAGTTGTCGGCGCTGCGACGCTCGTCGCGGGAGTGGTTGTCGTGGATGGACTGGATCAGCGTGCCGTTGTCGTTGAGCAGGGTGGCCATGTTCTTGGTGGCCTGGTCCCACTCCATCTGCACCTGGCGGTACATCTCCTGGTCCGCACCCTCCCAGGAGGCGACGAGCGGCTTCAGCTCGTCCTCCAGGTTGTTGAGGGTGTTGATGATCTGCTGCGTCTGGTGCGTCAACTCCTCCACGGCCTTGCGGACCAGGGGGTACTGCACGTCGATGATGCCGTCGGCCATGACGTCTCCTCTCGGGTGGCCGGACGTCTCGCGTCCGGCGGGCTCGAACAGTGCGGCCTCACTGGGGGCCGCGGGGGGCCGGACGCGTCAGAGCAGCGCCTGGAAGACGCCCTGACTGGTCTTGCTGTTGAGAACCTCGGTGAGGTCCTGGTTCTCCTGCGCCAGCCGGTTGGCGGAGGTGACGTTCTCCTGGAGGGCGTCGATCATCTTGCTGATCTGGACGACGACCGTCTGCGCCTCCGCGTTCCAGCTGCGGAAGAGCTTCAGCAGGGCCTGGCCCTCGTCACCGCCGACGCCGGAACGCGAGGCGATCTCGCCGACGTTGTTCTGGATCTTCTCCACCTGGCTGCGGGCGGCCTCCAGGGACGACACGCCCCCCAAGCCCTTGGCATAGTCCGCTTTCCTCGCGGCGCTGTCCGCCATGTCGCGCTCCCTTCGTTCGAGCGATCACGTTGGGGTGATCAGTCGCACCGTTGCCCGCTGAGGCTAAGTAGAGGCTCCCGTTCCGCGCAACGCGCTCCGGAAGTTTTCTGAAGTTCTTACGGTGACTCAAATTACGTCCCGAGCACCGATGTTGACCGTAGGTTTCGGGCGGATGAACTCTTCCGCCGGGCCGAACTGTCCGTCATGCGGCATCCGTACGGGCGGTGAACCCCATGCGGGCGCCATTCGGGCGCGCGGAAGCGGCAAACGGTCATCGGGCGGGCCCACGGGGCGGGATAAGCGCGCCATCCGGCCCATTCACGGGACATCCGCCGGACCGGAAATTCTGAGCTTTCCCTGAGGTTCGGCGGCGACCGGAAAGAACGAAAAGGTGCCCGCACCCGTGGCCGCTACACCCGCCCCGAACGGAGAGACCCCCCGCCTTCCTCCTTTTCCACCCTCAGAAATCCCTTTGGGTCTCTTGTCGGGACCGTGACGCGGTGTCCGCTGTGTCCTGAGTGGGCGACGGGTCCGCTGTGACGAAGCTCGCGGCCGTGCCCTTCTCTTCCCCGTCCCCTCCCTCCTGCCGCGCGTCCGTCCGGCAGTCGGGTGCCGTGACGCGGGCCTTCGCGGCGCCGGAGGCCGCGTCCGGGTCCAGGTCCGCGCCGGTCGGCAGCGTCGCGAGCAACGGCGCGGGCACGGAGTCGATGTCGCCGGCGGCGTACCCGAGCGCCTTGAGGGAGTCCTCGGCGGGGACGCGGTACTTCACCCCGTTCTCGGCGACCAGGTAGGTGGTGCCCGCGTGGGCGGCGCCGCTGGCGTGCAGCGCCCGCACCAGGGCTCCACGGCCGGGCCGGACGACGGTGGCGTCGGCCGGTACGCAGGCCTGCCGCACCGGGGCGTCGGTGCCCGCCGACACCGCCACCGGGGCGAGCGCGGCCAGCGGGGCCAGCACCGAGGCGATGCGGGCTCCGGCGTCGCCGCCGTCCACCTGGGCGCACAGGGCGCTGCCGCGCGGAACGGACTGCGGGGCCGGCGGCGCGTCCGGCAGGCCCGCTGTGCCCGCCTGGCCGGCGCCCTCGGCCCGGTGCTCGCGCAGTGCGTCGGCGCCGACCGTGCGCGCCTCGGGCGACTCGCCCCGGTAGGCGTCCTTCTGGGTGGCCGGGTCACCCAGCGCCAGGGCGGCTCCGAGCCGGGTCAGCGGCACCAGGCCGTCCTCGCGCAGCAGGTGGTACGAGCTCTCGCCGCCGGGCACGCTCACCTCGAAGACCTGGCCGACGCGGGTGGGCTCGCCACCGAGCTCCGGGCCCTGACCTCCGCGTCCCGGCACGTCGGGCGAGCGCAGTACGGGGCCGGGGGCCAGCGCGTCCAGGAAGGCCGCCGAGACGGGCACCGCCTTCTCCGAGCCGTGTCCGAGCGCGGTGCGGGCGTCGGACTTCTCGTCCAGCGGCAGCCTGCTGCCCCGCCACACCAGGTACTCCGTCTCGTCCGGGCCGCGCACCAGCACCGCGCGGTCGGCGGCGATGTCCGTGGTGTCGACCGGCGCGCCGGCCACCAGCGTCGTCGCCCCGGCCTCGTCGACGGCGGAGGCGGAGAGTGCCGCGGACGTGCTGGGGTCCGCGCCGTCCGGGCCGGTGACGCACATGTTCCAGGCGCCGTTGTCGAGCTGCCCGGCCTCCGGCAGGCTGTCGGGGGCGCCGGGGATGCCCACCGGGCCGCCGACGGGGACGCCCCGCAGCGAGGCGGTGCCGACGTCCTCGGTCGGCAGGTCGGCCCCGCCGATCAGGCGCGCCGAGGTGTAGTTGCGCACCGGGTGCAGTACGCCGTCGGTGTCGGTCCACAGGTAGCGGGCGCCGGTGTCGCGGTTGACCACCAGGTGCCGGCCGTCGCGCCAGCTGTCGTTCCCGCCCGGGCGCAGCAGGCCGTAGACCACGGCGCCGGCACCGATGAGGACGGTGAACAGCACGCCGAAGACGACACCGCGGGTGGTGCGTCCGAGCGGGCTCTCGGGAGCGTCCGGGTCGGCCGTCAGCAGTCCCGAACTGAGCCTGCCCATCATGAAGCTGTGGGCCTGTACCTGGTCGCGCTTGGACTGCACGGCCTCTCCTCGTCTCGTCGTCCATGTGCCCGGGGACGTGGGCACGCTCCGTGGCGGCCTCCAGGGCCGGTCCGACCGTTCACGTCTGCCTCCGGGCGGCGACGCGAAGAGTCGGGCGGGCCCTAGCCGAACAGTCCGCGCAGCCAGCCGAAGAGGCCGGCCACCCACAGGCTGAGCGGCAGCAGCGCGACCGCGAAGACGGTGTGCGCCAGCTCCGCCGTGCGGCCCCAGTACGGCAGCATCCGGCGGCCCGGAACGATCCAGGCGGCGATCACCAGGCCGGCGGCGACCGCCAGCAGCACCGCGAAGACCACCAGGCGGGTGTCGCCGTCACCGTCCACCGCCCAGGCGCGGGCGAGCAGCAGCAGGCCCGCGACGCCCGGCAGCGCCAGCGTCAGCCGCTGCCCGATGTGGACCAGGCCGCGGGAGTGCAGGAGCAGCAGCAGGCTCAGCACGAGCGCGGTCAGCACCTCGGGCAGGTTCGGGTGTTCGGCGAGGACGACGAGGGCCGCCACGGCGGCGGTGCCGGTGGCCGCGAAGAGCGCGGTCACCCAGCGTCCGGCCAGTTCGGTGCGCTCGGCGACCTCGTCGCCCGCGTAGGGCTCGATGCCCTCCTGCAACTCGCCGGCGGAGGACGGCAGCGCGGGCATCCGCATGCCGGCCAGCTTGAAGGCGAACGGCGCGACGGCTCCGGCGCCGAGTGCCAGGACCGCCATCACCAGCGCCACCGCGGCCGGTGCGTGCAGCCCGGTGTAGCCGATCAGCGCGCCGGTGACGGCGGTGGCCACCGCCACCAGTGCCGTCGCGAACAGGGACGGGGCGGCGACGGCGGTCGCCGCGAGGGCCAGCACCGCGCCGCCCGCGCCCGCGGCGCCCGCCGCCAGCAGGCGCGCGCCCACCACGCGGGCCGCGTCGGGGCCGGTCAGGTCGCCGCCGGGCAGGATCCAGCCGGCCAGGGCGAGGCAGGGCGCGACCAGCAGGCCGAGGACGGTCGCCGTGAGCCGGTCGCCGACCGCGCGGCTGGCCGAGCCCGCGCCGGCGAGCACCAGCACTCCGGTCACACCGGCGCAGGCCACCCGCAGCGAGTCGGAGCCGTCCAGCCCGGGCCGGAACACCAGCAGCAGGGCGAGGGCCAGGGTCGCCACCGCCGCGCCGCCCAGCAGTGAGCGGGCGGCGTTCGGGCCCCAGGTGCGCATCCGGCGGCCGACCGTGTCGGATATGCCGTCCACGAGGTCGTCGAGGCGGGCCTCGGGCAGGGCCTCGGTGTGCGGGCGCAGGTCGAGGACGTCGCCGTCGGCGAGGCCGGCGCGGGCGAGGGTGGTCTCCTCGTCGAGCGGGGCGTCGCCCAGCCGTTGCAGCACCCAGCCGGCGTGGTCGAGCCCGGCCTCCTCGGTCTCCTCGCCGACGTACCGCAGCAGGGTGGGCAGCAGGTCGGTGACCGGTACGCCGGCGGGCACGGCCAGGTCGACGGAGACGTTCGGCGCACGTACGGTCAGGCGGCACAGTTCGGCCACCGTGCTGTCTGTCATCAGCACAACTTTCGTCATCCGTGGGGGGACTTCGGCAGAAGGAGTTCCACGAAAAGGGGACGGGAGCAGAATACGGAACGCGGCTTCGGCGGAGCGGAGGGGTCCCGACGCCGGAACGCCGGGGAATTAGGGGCCGCGTACCGAGCGGTACGCACGCCCCGCGTGGACAGGCCGCGTTCGGTGAATGCAGACTACTGCCTACGCCCGTCGGATCGTGTCGTGGGCCTCGCACCGCGCCCGGAAAGGGAGTTGCCCGCTGCGCACGTCCCGTGCCCGATTCCCGCCCGGGAAATCCACGTGACTTCCGCTGCCCCGCGGGCCGCCCGGAACCGGCGCGGTACGGCCCGGTCCACCCCCGGGCGTACCGATTAGCGGTGCGGGTCGCGGTCGCAATGCCCAGTGATAGCGGAGGTCCAGTCCTTGAGTGTGGTGTTGTTTCGCCGTCCCGCCCGCAGGCGCGGTCCGGAGATGCCCGAGGGCCAACTGACCCTCCAGGAACCGCCGGTCCTCTCGGAGACCGTGCCGGACACCTCCGCGATCTGGACATACCTGCCGATGGCGCTCATGTCCATGTCGATGATGCTGATGTTCCTGCGCCCCGGCGGCGGGAACGGCGTCTTCATGTACCTGGCGCTGGGTGTCATGGCGCTCTCCGCCGCCGCCATGCTGCTCGGCCAGCTGATGCGCCGCTCCGGCGAGCGCAAGCAGCGCCTCAAGGGTGAGCGCCGCGACTACCTCCGTTACCTGACGCAGATCCGCAAGCGGGTGCGGGCGACCATCGTGGAGCAGCAGCGGGCGCTCGCCTGGCGCCATCCCGAGCCCGGCTCCCTGCGGTCCCTGGCGCGCACCTCACGGCTGTGGGAACGGCGCCCGGCCGACGAGGACTTCGGCGAGGTCCGCATCGCGGTGGGCGAGCAGCAGCTCGCCCTCACCCTGAACCCGGTCTCGACCCGGCCCGTCGAGGACCTGGAACCGCTGTGCGCGCACGCCCTGCGCCGCTTCATACGCGCCTACTCGACCATTCCCGAGCAGCCCCTCGGCCTCTACCTGCGTTCCTCGGCCCGCGTTCTGCTGCGCCCCGAGGACCCGGGCGGCGAGGACGGCGCGGTCGCGGAGGTCCCGCCGCGGGGACGGACGCTCGGCCGCGCCGCCGAGGGGGCGCGTACGGAGGAGGCGCGTGGCGGGGACGGGACACGGCCCGGGGCCGGGGTGCGTCCGGGCGGCCCCGCCGACGAGGCGCTGGCGGACCTGGTGCGTGCCCTGATCGCGCAGCTCGCCGTCTTCCACGCCCCCGAGGAGCTGTGGCTCGCCTTCTGCGTCAGTGACGACCGGCGTGCCGACTGGGAGTGGGTGAAGTGGCTGCCGCACGTCCTGGACCCGCACGAGGAGGACGGCGCCGGACCGGTCCGGCGGGTCACCGCGGACCTGACCGAACTGGACGACCTGCTCGGCAGCGAGTTCGCCGAGCGTCCCGGTTTCGACCCGGACGCCCGGCCCGGCCGTGACGAGCCGTTCACCGTCGTCGTCCTGGACGGCGTCACCGTGCCCGAGGGCCACCGCTGGGCCGGCCACGGCTACCGCAACGCGCTGGTCCTGGACGTGTCCGGCGCGACGCGCTGGCGTCCGGGCCGCAACACGCTGCGCCTGACGGTGGGGCCGGACACGATCAGCCTGGTGCGCACCGACCGCAGCCGCAAGGAGCGGTCGGTGCCGCTGGGCCGCCCCGACCGGCTCGGCCCGCTGGGCGCCGAGTCCCTGGCCCGGCTGCTCACCGCCCGCCGGATGAGCCTGGGCACCGACATCGCCCAGCCGCTGGAGACGGACATCGAGCTGACCGCGCTGCTCGGCATCCCCGACCTCCACCGGCACGACGCGCGGGCCCACTTCGCCCGGCAGACCGGGTCCGCCCGGCTGCGGGTGCCGGTGGCCGTGGGCGTCGACGGGCGCCCCGTCGAGCTGGACATCAAGGAGTCCGCGCAGGGCGGCATGGGCCCGCACGGCCTGCTCATCGGCGCCACCGGCTCCGGCAAGAGCGAACTGCTGCGCACCCTGGTCCTCGGCCTGGCGCTGACCAACTCCTCCGAGACCCTCAACTTCGTCCTCGTCGACTTCAAGGGCGGCGCCACCTTCCTCGGCCTGGAGGAGCTTCCGCACACCTCCGCCGTCATCACCAACCTCGCCGACGAGGCCGCCCTCGTGGAGCGCATGCAGGACGCGCTGCACGGCGAGCTGATGCGCCGGCAGGAGCTGCTGCGCGCGGCCGGCAACTACACCTCGGCCCTGGAGTACGAGCGTGCCCGCGCGGGCGGCGCCGCTCTCGTACCGCTGCCCAGCCTGTTCGTGGTGGTCGACGAGTTCAGTGAGCTGCTCTCCGCGCACCGGGAGTTCATGGACCTGTTCGTGATGATCGGCCGCCTCGGCCGTTCCCTCGGGGTCCACCTGCTGCTCGCCTCGCAGCGCCTGGACGAGGGCCGCATGCACCAGCTGGAGAGCCATCTGTCGTACCGGATCGGCCTGCGCACCTTCTCCGCGATGGAGAGCCGCGGTGTGCTGGGGGTGCCGGACGCCTACCAGCTGCCGTCCGCGCCCGGCAACGGCTACCTGAAGTCCGGCGTGGAGTCGCTGACCCGGTTCCGCGCCGCCTACTCGTCGGGCACCTACACCCGCCGTACCGGCGCGGTGGCCCGGGCCCGGGTCGCCAGTCAGGTGGTGCCGTGGACCAGCGGCTGGGTCGTGCCGCGTGCCCCGGAGGCCCCGGCGGAGCCCGAGCCCGTCACCACGGAGGCCGACGAGGAGGAGGAGACGCTGCTCGACGTGGCCCTGGACCGGCTGCGCGACTCCGGTCCCGCCGCCCACCAGGTGTGGCTGCCGCCGCTGGACACGCCCGTGCCCCTGGACACGCTGCTGCCCGGCATCGTCGCCGACCCCGAGCGGGGCCTGAGTGCTGCCGACTGGTCCGGCACCGGCCGGCTGCGCGTGCCGCTCGCCCTGGTCGACAAGCCCTTCGAGCAGCGCCGCGACCCGCACGTCGTGGACCTGTCCGGAGCAGGCGGCCACGTCGCCATCGCGGGCGGTTCGCAGAGCGGCAAGTCCACCCTGACCCGTACGCTGATCGCCGCCCTCGCGCTCACCCACACCCCGGCCGAGGTGCAGTTCTACTGCCTCGACTTCGGCGGCGGCGGCCTCTCCCAGCTGGCCTCGCTCCCGCACGTCGGCGGGGTCGCGGCCCGGCTCAACCCGGAGCGCGTGCACCGGGCCGTCGCCGAGGTGATGACCCTGCTGGCCCGCCGCGAGCAGTTCTTCGTGGACCACACCGTCGACTCGATGCAGTCCTACCGGCGTCGCCGGGCCGCCGGGGAGTTCCCCGACGAGCCCTTCGGCGACGTGTTCATGGTGGTCGACGGCTGGTCGACGGTCCGCCAGGACTACGACGACCTGGTGCCGAAGTTCAACGAGCTGGCCGCCCGCGGCCTCAACTACGGCATCCACCTGCTGATCAGCACGACCCGCTGGGTGGAGCTGTCCGCGCAGGTCCGGGACCAGTCGGGCACCCGTCTGGAACTGCGGATGGGTGACCCGATGGACTCCGAGATCGACACCCGCAAGGCGCGCTCGGTGCCCCGCAGCGGGGGGCGCGGCATCACCCCCGACAGCAAGATGCACTTCCTGGCCGCCCTGCCCCGTATCGACGGCAGCGGTTCCCTGGAGGACCTCGGCGAGGGTGTCGCCCACCTGGTCTCGGAGGTCTCCCGGCACTGGACGGGGCCGTCCGCCCCGCAGGTCCGGATGCTGCCGCACCGGCTGCCGGTCGCCGAACTCCCCGCCCCGCAGCCGACGGAGGGCGGCGGCATGCGGCTGGCGCTCGGCATCGACCAGGATGCCCTGGAGCCGGTCTGGCACGACTTCAGCCGCACGCCGCACCTGACCGTGATCGGCGACACCGAGAGCGGCAAGACCAACCTGATGCGCCGGATCACCGAGGGCATCACCGCCCGGTACGCGCCCAACGAGGCGAAGATCATCGTGGTCGACTACCGCCGTACGCTGGTGGACACGATCCCCGAGGAGTACCGCATCGGGCACGTGATCTCCCTGGACAACCTCAAGGAGACGGTCGAGGGCGCGGCTCGCGCGATGAAGACCCGGGTGCCCGGGGCGGACGTCGCGCCGTCCCGGATGCGCCGGTGCGACTGGTGGACGGGCCCGCGCCTGTTCGTCCTCGTCGACGACTACGACATGGTCTCCGGCAACTCCTTCCAGAGCCCCTTCGAGCCGCTCTTCGAGCACCTGGCCCTCGGCTTCGAGATGGGCCTGCACATGATCGTCGCCCGCGGTGCGATGGGTGCGGGCCGCGCCATGAGCGACGCGCTGCTGCGCCGCCTGGACGAGGCCAACAACCCGGCGGTGCTGCTGTCCTGCCCGCCCACCGAGGGCAACCTCTTCGGCAACACCAAGCCGCGCAACCTCCCGCCCGGCCGCGCCCTGCACGTCGCCCGACGCAAGGCGCAGCTGATCCAGACGGCCCTGGTGGAGAGCGCACCGGAGAGCTGACGGACAGCGGTACGCGCGGCGCCCGGGGGCGGTCACTCAGGTGACCGCCCCCGGGCGTCACGGGAGAAGGCGGGCCCAGGGGCCGAAGAGGGGCGGGGGCCGGTACTCAGTCGCGGCCGGTGTCCGCCGGGCGCCAGCCGCGGGCGCGGGCCCGCGGGACGGCGATGACGGCCCAGAGCACGGCGAGGACGCCGGCGGTGCCGAGGAGGACGAAGACGGTGGCGCGGTCCGCGGCCCGGTCGGCGGAGGCGGTGTCCCGTACGGTGACCGGTCCGGCGGCGGCCTGCGTCCGGGCGGGGGCGTCCGCGTCGTCCAGCACGGTGGTGAGGGCGGCGTAGGCGTCCAGCTGCGGGGTGTCCGCCGGGTAGGCGGTGGCCGTCAGCCGGTGGACGATCTCCTCGGGGGTGTCGTCCGGGCGGGCGGAGCGGATCAGCGCGGCGGTCCCGGCGGCGTAGGCGGCGGCGACGGAAGCACCGGCCCCCAGGTAGTGGCCGTCGCCGCGCGGACCGCCGGAGACCACGCCGGCGCCGGGCGCGGCGAGGTCGACGCCGTCGGTGGGCAGGGCGTCGTCCGGGCGGTCGCCGCCGGGGAGCATGTCGGCGACGGACAGGACCCCGGGCTCGCCGGCCGGCCAGTAGGTGCGGGTCGGCGTCTCCCGCGTGGCGTTGCGGGTCGGCGGGTCGGGGGTGGCGGCGGCGACGACCACCGCGCCCGCGTCGATCGCCGCGGCGACGGCGGAGGTCAGCCCCTCGTCCCGCTTCGGCAGGGCCACGCCGATGGCGATCACGTCCGCGCCGGCGGCGGCCGCGTCGCGCACCGCCCGCGCGACCAGTGCGGCGTCGGCCGAGCCGCGCTCGTCGGTGCCGCGCAGGGCCAGCAGCTCCGCGCCCGGCGCGACGCCGGGCAGCCGGGTGCTGCCCCAGCCCTCCCCGACGATCAGTCCGGCGAGGAACGTGCCGTGCCCGACGCAGTCGTCACCGGCCGCGCCCCGGGCGGTGACCCGGCCGCCGAGTCCGACGGCGTCGGCGCGGACCCCGGTGTCGACCAGGGCGACGGTGGTCCCCGCCCCGGTGCCGTGCTGGTGCGTCCGGGCCAGGTCGAGGCGCTGACGCGACCAGTCCTGCTTCTCGGCCTTCTCGCGCGAGGCCGCGGTGCACTCCACGGCGTCGGCCCCGGGGTCGAGCGCGGAGGGCATCGGCGGCAGGCCCTGACGCTTGCCGTCGGCGGCGGGCGCCGCGCTCGCCGGCCCGGCCACGGCGGGCGCGGCCACGGCGGGCGCAGCGACGGGCAGCAGCAGGGTCGCGGCCAGCGCCGCGCCGCACAGGGGGCGGACCGCGCCCGTCCCGCGGCGCTTCACCGGGCCGCCTTCGGGATCGCGGCGGTGACGTCCGCCGGCAGCAGGACCCGCAGGTCGTCCAGTGTGGGCGCGGCGAGCGAACTGAGCCGCCCCGCCTGCCGGGTGACCATCGCCTCGACCATCTGCCGGGCCAGCCGGGCGTTGCCGAAGGACTGGTCGCGGGGCAGCGTGTCGAAGTACTCGCGCAGCAGCGGGCCGGTCCCCGGACCGCACTCGTACCCCATGGCGGAGGCCTGGGCGCGGACGATGGTGACCAGTTCCTCGGAGGTGTAGTCGGCGAAGGTGACGCGGCGCGGGAAGCGCGAGGCGAGGCCCGGGTTGGAGGCGAGGAAGCGTTCCATCTCGCCGGTGTAGCCGGCGACGATGACCACGACGTCGTCCCGGTGGTCCTCCATCAGCTTCAGCAGCGTGTCCACCGCCTCCTGGCCGAAGTCGTTGCCGCCGCCGCGCGGGGTGAGGGTGTAGGCCTCGTCGATGAAGAGGACGCCGCCGCGGGCGCGGTCGAAGACCTCCCGGGTGAGCTGGGCGGTGTGTCCGACGTACCGGCCGACGAGGTCGGCGCGGGCCGCCTCGACCAGCTGGCCGCGCTGGAGGATGCCCAGCCGGCCGAGGATCTCGCCGTAGAGCCGCGCGACGGTGGTCTTGCCGGTGCCGGGCGGGCCGGTGAAGACCAGGTGGTGGCTGAGCGAGGGGACGGGCAGTCCGGCGGCGGCGCGGTGGCGGGCCGTGGTGATGAGGTTGACCAGGTCCGTGACGTCGCGCTTGACCTCGGCGAGGCCCACCATGTCGCCGAGGCGGGTCAGCGGGTCGTCCTCGGGCACGCCGGTCCCGGCGGCCCGCTCGGCGGCGGACGTGGAGACGTCCTCCGGCAGCAGCAACCGCAGGTCGCGCTCGCCGACCTGCGGGAGGGTGGCGAGCCGGACCGCCTGCCGGTCCACCATCTCCTCGAAGACACCGCGCGCGGCCCGGCCGTTGCCGAACCCGGCGTCCCGGGGCATCGCCTCGAAGTGCGCGGCCAGCGCCGCCGCCGTGCCCTCGCCCAGCTCGTACTGGTGCGCGGCGCACATGCTCTCCATGATGGCGACCAGTTCGGGCACGGAGTAGTTCTCGAACTCGACCGTGCGGGAGAAACGCGACCCGAGGCCGGGGTTGGACGCGAGGAACCTGGTCATCTCGTCGGTGTAGCCGGCGACGATGACGACGACGTCGTCGCGGTGGTCCTCCATCAGCTTCAGCAGCGTGTCCACGGCCTCGCGGCCGAAGTCGGCGCCGCCGTGTCCGCTGTCCGAGGTCAGGGTGTACGCCTCGTCGACGAAGAGGACACCGCCGAGGGCCCGTTCGAAGGTCTCGGTCGTCTTGATCGCCGTACCGCCGACGACCTGGGCGACGAGGTCGGCGCGCGAGACCTCCACGAGGTGTCCGTCGCGCAACGATCCCAGTTCGGCGAGGATCGCGCCGTAGAGGCGGGCGACGGTGGTCTTGCCGGTGCCGGGCGGGCCGGTGAAGACCAGGTGGCGGCTCATCGGCGGGGCGGACATGCCGAGTTGTTCTCGGCGCTGGGCGAGCTGGGTGAGGTTGACCAGCGTACGGACCTGTTCCTTGACGTTGTCCAGGCCGATCAGCGCGTTCAGGGCGCCCAGCGGTCCGTCGGGCCGGTCCTTGGCGGGCGCGTCCGCGGCCCCCGAGCCCGCCGGGTCGGTGTTCTCGGCGCTGCCCGAACCCCAGGCGTCGCGCTTGGCGTTGCCGGTGCTGGTGAGTCCCTCGACGGCGAGCCGCTCGCCGGGGTTGGTCTGCACGAGGCCGCCGCCCTCGTTCTCCCGCGCGAGGCAGTCGACGAGCGAGATCGACGCGGTGGACTCCACGCGGAAGCCGTCCTTCGCCCCGCCTGCCACCTCGCAGCCGCTGAGCGAGGCGATGGCGCCCTCGCGCAGCAGCACGCCGTGGCCCCGTGGGGTGTGCACGGAGGTGCGGTTGGCGGTCAGCTCGCCGCCTGCGTCGACGACGACGCCGTCCGCGCCGGACCTCTCGACGCGGAAGTCCCGCACGGTGACGTTGCCGCCGTCCTCCAGGACGAGGCCGCTGCCGGTGGCGTCGAAGACACCGCCGCCGGCCAGGTACAGGGTGCTGCCGCCGGCGACGCGGACACCGGAGCCGCCCGGCTGGACGATCTCGCAGTCCTCGATCCGGCCGCGGGCGTCCTTGGCGGCGGTGATGCCGTCCCCCGACGGCTCCACGAGGCGGGCCCGGCGCAGCAGCGGGTTGGCTCCGGCGCGCAGCGCGATCGCCGGGGCGCCGCCGATGACCTCCAGTCGGTCCAGCTCCGCGGCCGCGTCCTCCTCCAGGAGCACGCCGGTCTCGGCGCAGTCGCGGATCGTCAGGCCGGTCAGTGCCGGTGAGGCCGCGCCGGCGACCCGCAGCGCCGCGCCCTGGGCGCCGTCCACCCAGCAGTCCTCGAAGGTGCCCCGCGCCCGGTCGGTGACGACCACCCCGTGGCCCCGGGTACGGGAGACCCGGCAGCGGCGCAGTACCGGGTCGGTGCCCCCGGCCAGGGTGACACCGGTGCCGGACGCGCCGGTGACCCGGACGTCCTCCAGCGTCGTACGGCCGCCGCTGCTCAGGTGGACGCCGTTGGCGGTGTCGTGCACGACCGTGCGGCTCACGGTGAGCGCGGAGTTGCCCTCCAGGGCGAGGGACGGCTTGTCGGTGGAGGAGATGTCGCAGTCCTCGACCGAGCCGCGGGCCTCACCGTTGGCCAGGATGCCGTTGCCGCGGGCGTCGCGCACCGTGCAGCCCCGGACGCGGGCCTCGCCCTGCTCGGCGATGACCAGGCCGCTGGTGCCGAGGTGTTCCAGGGTGCAGCTCTCCACGGTGGTCGGCGTGGTCGAGGTGACCACGATGGCCGCGCCCTGGGAGTTGCTCACCCGGCAGTCCCGCAGCGCCAGCGAGCCGGTGCCGCCGGCCAGCATCGCCGTCCAGGCGGCGCCTGCTATCTCGCAGCCGTCGAGCGCGGCCTGGCCGCGCCGCACGTCCACGGCGGGGGCTTCGGCGTCGCTGCCGCGCAGCGTCAGCTCCGACAGCATCACGGCGTCGGCGCGCAGCGCGAGGACGCTGCCCGACCTGGGCCGGATCTCCACGGTGCCGCGTCCTTCGGCGGCGGTGAGGGTGACCCGGGTGTGGATCACCAGGTTCTCCGCGTACGTCCCCGGCCGGACGCTGATGAGCGCGCCGGTGCGGGCCGCGGCGAGTGCCTCACCGATCGTCCGGAAGCGGTCCCGGTCGTCGGGACCGACCGAAAGTACCTGGCGCGACACGCGCGAACCTCCTAGCTCAGTCTGCGTCTTGGGCAGGGCCCGGTCGAACGGGCGGCGGACGGCCGCTTCCCCGTTCAGACGCTCCATTTCTGGTTGTCCAGCCCCGTGCAGGTCCACAGTTGCACACGGGCCCGGGCGTTGTGGTCGTGGCCTTCGATCTCGACGCACATGCCCACGGCCGTGTTGACGAGGTCGTGGGCCTCGTTGAGCGCGAACTTCTGCGCGGCGACGCCGGTGCAGCGGGCGAGTTGGATGGTGGTGCCCTGGGTGAAGTCGGCGCCCGCCACGTCCATGCACAGTCCCTGGGTGCGGAGGGTGCCGTCGGAGGCGAACCGGAACTTCTGCGCGTCGGCGTTGTTGCAGTCCCACATCCACAGCGCCTTGCCGTCTGAGAAGTCACTGCCGGGTACGTCGATGCAGCGGCCGGAGAGGTGGCTGTGGAACGACACGGGGAAGCCGAGAACGGGCCCCGCGGGGGCGTTGTCCTCGGCCTTCTCCGCGGAGTCCTCAGCGCCGGCAGCCTTCCCCTTCGCCTTCTCCGCCCCCGCCTTCTCCCGCGCCTCCGTCTTCCGCGCCGCGTCCTCGGCGGCCTTGTCCTCGGCGGCCTTGTCCTCGGCGGCCGTGTCCTCGTCGTCCTTCTTCCCGCCCCCGGCATCCGGCTTCGGCGCAGGTACCGCCTTCGGCTCCTGGGGCCCCTTCTCGTCCGCGGAGCCGTTCGGCTCGGGGGAGCTGACCGCGAAGTCGCCCGTCTCGTCCCGCTCGTCCCCACCGAGGACGGTCGCCGCGGTCGTCGACGTCCGCTCCTCCTTGTCGTCGTCGTCCGGCCCGAGGAGCAGGAACGGCACCGCGATGAGCAGCGAGCCTCCGATCGCGGCGGCGGCCAGCACGGCCCGGCCCGGCCGTCCCACCGGCTTGGCCGCGTCGTCGGGTCGGTCGATGGCCGTGGCGGTGATGGTCCGCACGAGCAGGGGGAGCCGGCTCTTGGCGACGGCGGCGCCGCCGGCCTCGGTGTCGGTGCCGGCACCGGCCGGGGCTCCGGAGGCGGTCGTCGGGGCGGCAGCCTCGGGCTCCGCCTTCTCGCTCGGGGCGGCGGCCTCGTTCTCCGGTGCCGCCTCAGCCTCGGGTTTCGCCGCGAGAGCCGGTTCCGCACCGGCGCCGGAACCGGGGCCGGAGGAGGCGGGTTCGGCGGCGACTCGTGTTGCCGTCCCGGCCCCGCTTCCGGCCTGGGCGGCGGACTCGGTGCGGTCGTCCGCCGACGTGCTCGTGCGGGGTTCGGCGGCGGAGGTCGGCTCGCCGTGGGAACCGGACTCCGTGCGCGCAGCCGGAGACGTGGGGGGCCGCCGCGTCGGACGTGTCACTCGTACCTCCCGGAGGTGTGGGGCCAGGGGCCTGCCGGTTCCTCGCCGCGGTCCGCCGGAACTCGGTCCGCCGGAACGAGGAGGGGGGCGACCGCACCGGCGTTGACCAGCAGCGAGATGGTGGGGGCGTGGGCCAGGGTGCGGGTCAGCTCCCGGGCCGGAAGGGTGTCATGGCGAAGTGTGGGGGACATGAACGCGTGTGCCGGTGAGGTGAACACGAGCACCACGGGCTCCCCGTCCTGACCCGCGGCGACCAGCGGGGTACCGTCCGGTCCCGATACGACGGTGACCTCGGCGTCCGCCAGCGTGGCGACGGCCTCCTCCACGGAACCGTAACCGGTCGCGGCGCGCTGTGCCGCCGCGTCCACTGGGTCGGTGGGCTCGGGCCAGCCGAGGGCACGGGCGGAGGGACGGTAGGCGGGGTTGGCGCGGTAGGTACCGACGGCACCGGCGTCGTCCGACCGCCACTCCCCCAGCACCGCCCATTCCGGCGGGGGCCGCTCCTCGGTCCACTCCGGGTCCACCACGCCGATCCAGTGTCCGGGCGCCTGCCGGGCCGCGTCACGGACGGCCTCGGGTATCGCGGGGGTGCCGTCGGTCCGGGCGGTGCCGGAACCGGACGACGAGGCCGGGGTGCCGGGCGTGGCCTCCATGTGCTCTCCGGGCCGCATATCCACTTGAACTCTTGTTCCTCCGCACCGACGTTGATCAGCCGGAGCCAACAGAATGCCACAAGGGCCTGTGTGTTGGGCTGTCGGACGATGCCCGCATCGGGGCCTGACGTGCCCGTTTGCCGCCCGGTCAGGAGACTTTGCGGGAGCAGTCGCCCGCACCCGGACATTGTGACGGACGGTATTGCCGGGGCAGGGGTGGACCGGACACCTGCACGAGCTATGTTCGGTATCCCGGTACGCCGTCGGATCCGCCCCGCTCCGTCCCCAGGGAGTTCTCGCATGCCCTCACAGAAGCCCGCCAGCAACGCGAACGCGACGCCGGCCTCCGCTTCCCCGGACACCCCGCAGCCGACCACCGCGGTCACCCCGGCGGCCAACGAGGAGCACTCCGCGTCCACCGCGGAGGCCTCGTCCGCCCCCGGCTCCCCCGCACAGGCGTCCGCGAAGGCGGCGACGACCACCGCGGCCACCACCGAGGCGGGCGGTTCGCCGACGAGGGAGCCCGGAGAGCCGACGGCAGCGGAGTCGGATGAGTCCACGGCGAGGGTGTCGGCGACGAGGGAGTCGCCCGCGGGCGAGAAGCGCACGGCCGTCGCGGTGGCCACCGCACCGGCAGTCCCGGCAAAGGCCGCCGGCGGCGTCGACAGCGGGCGTCCCCGCAAGCCGATCCTCGCCGTGGCCGGAATCCTCGGGGCCGCCCTGATAGCCGTACCGCTGCTGCTGGCAGGTGACGCGGACGACGACAAACGGCCGGACGCCGCGCAGGAGTTGGCCGCCGGGAAGTCGGACACCGTGCTGGACCCGGGCTCGGCCGGCGCCGCCCTGGACGACTACGTCGTGGAGAAGCCCACCCCGACGGCCACCGAGAAGAAGCCGGAGCCGAGCCGGCCGGTCAAGGTCGTCGCTCCGCCGCCGCCGGCGCCGAAGCCCGAGCCCCCGAAGAGTGCCCCGGAGCCGAAGCCCGCGACGAGCGCCCCGGCGAAGAAGACCGCGCCGAAGCCGAAGGCCAAGCCGACCCCCAAGCCAGACTGGACCTCCTCGACGGTCCACGCCGTCAGCACGCTGGAGGTCAGCCAGGCCTGGACGACCAACCGCATCCGCATGGTGATGCAGCCCGACGGCAACCTCGTCGTCTACAACGAGAAGAACAAGGCGACCTGGGCCTCGATGACCTTCGGCGAGAACCACCGGGCCATCTTCCAGTCCGACGGCAACCTCGTCATCCACAACGGCGACGACCGCCCGATCTGGGCCACCGACACCTGGGGCAACGAGGGAGCCCGGCTGATCCTGCGCGAGGACGGCAAGGTGGTCATCGCCCGCTCCGGCAACGTCCTGTGGTCGACCTGATCCCACGGGCCGGCCAGGGTCCGTCCACCGCCACGTCCCGCCGGCCGGCGACCTGCTCACAGCCGACCTCTGCGCCGCGACCGTCGCCGGCCGGGCCGAAGCCGCCGTCAGCCACCTGACCAGGACCGGCTTCCGGCGCATCGGCGCTCTCTCCGGGCGGACCGAGGCGGGCCCTCGGGGCCTCCCGCCCATGCGCTGCCGACCGCGGCGAGTGCGTCATGGCCGGGGGCGCGGGCGCGTGCACACGTCGTTGTCCTGCTGTTGGCCCGAACGAGCTGTTGGCCCGAACGAGCGAGTCGCCCGGTGACCACCGCGTGGCGGCCGGAAGTGCGGCGCGGCCCGGTGGCCATGCTGGTGCGACGTGACCTCGTCGGCAGCCCGCCGGTCCAGATGCGCATGGAGACGCTCGTGAACGACCCATCACCGAGCCCGGCCCTCCCGCCCGTGGTGGACAGGAAGGCCTACCAGGAGGCCCGGCACGCTCTGCTCGCACGGGAGAAGGCGCACACCCGTGAAGGGGACGCGATCGCGGCGGCGCGAAGGCGGCTGCCGATGGTCGAGATCGACGCCACCATCGAGGTCATCGGCCCCGACGGGCCGATCACGATCCTCGACGTCTTCGAGGGCCGCAAGCAGCTCATCGCCTACTTCCACGCCTGGTGGCCCGGGCGGCCGGCCGCCGGGCAGTGCGAGGGGTGCACGTTCTTCAACAGCCAGGTCCGCGAGCTCTCCTACATCCACTCCCGCGACGCCACCTACGCCACCCTCTGCAAGGGCCCCTACCAGGAAAGTGTCCGCTACCGGGACTTTCTGGGTCTGGACATGCCGTGGTACTCGGTCGAGGAGATGGCGCCACAGCTCCTTGAGGGGCGTGACTGGCAGCGTCACCACCTCGTCTTCTACGTCCGCGACGGGAAGCGGGTGTTCGAGACGTACTACACCGGCGGCCGGGGCGTCGAGATCATGACGCCCACCCACGGGCTGCTCGACATGACCGTCTACGGGCGCCAGGAGGCGTGGGAGGACTCCCCCGACGGCTGGCCCCAACCCTGGTACTCCGCCGAGAATCCCGAGGAGTGGCGTACGAACGGGCGCCCCATCGCCCACTGGTCCCGTATCGAGGCCGGCCGCTCCGACGAGCTGACCTGAGCCTCGTCCCGCGGTAGCCGGGCCGTGGCCACCGCCCGCCCGGCGCCCGGCAACACGGCGGACCCGCAATTCCTGGCGGGACTCCGACCTGACCGCACCCCGCGAAGGCGTGACCGGGTGAAGCCTCGTGCTCGCCACGGCAGGGGCGCCGGGAACAGGACGGGCAGCGCGGTACTTGACCCTCACGCGGCGTCATGCCGCATGGTCGGGGACGTGGAGGAACACCTGACCGTGGGGCGCGTGGCCGAGCTGGCCGGCGTGAGCGTCCGCACGCTGCACCACTACGACGGGATCGGCCTCGTGAAGCCGTCCACGCGGACGCCGGCCGGATACCGGGCCTACTCGGCGGACGACGTGGAGCGGTTGCGGGAGGTACTCGGCTACCGACGCCTGGGCTTCGGGCTGCGGGAGATCGCGGCCCTGGTGGACGACCCGGCCACCGACGCGGTCGCTCACCTGCGCCGGCTGCGCGGCCTGCTGCGGGACCAACGCGACCGCACGGCGGCCATGGTGGCGGCCATCGACAGGGAACTGGAGGGACGAGCCATGGGAATCCGGGCGACACCGGAGGATCAACTGAAGCTGTTCGGATCACAGTTGTACGACACCATCGGGTCCGCTTACCCGGCGACACGACGCACCGAGCCGCGCATCGCCGCGCGGATCTGGGACGCGCTCGGGGACGCCCGGACGGTACTCAACGTCGGGGCCGGCACCGGCTCCTACGAACCCACCGACCGCGAGGTCACGGCGGTGGAACCGTCGGCGGTGATGCGGGCGCAGCGTCCCGCGGGTGCGGCGCCGTGTGTGGCCGCCGGCGCGGAGGCACTGCCGTTCCCCGACCGGTCCTTCGACGCGGCGATGGCGGTCAGTACCGTTCACCACTGGCCGGACCCGCTCGCGGGATTGCGCGAGATGCGACGGGTGGCCCGGCGTGTGGTGGTGTTCACCTACGATGCGGCACGAGCGGCCGGCTCGAGCGGTTCTGGCTCACCCGCGACTACTTGCCCGAGTTCGCCGGCCTTCTCGCCGGCTGGCCGTCACTGGCCGACATGACCCGCGCGATCGGGGGCCGTGCGGAGCCGGTGCTCATCCCGTGGGACTGCGCCGACGGCTTCTTCGAAGCCCACTGGCGCCGGCCCGAGGCGTACCTGGACGAGCAGGTGCGCCGCGCGGTGTCGGTATGGACCAGGGTCGGGCCGCAGGCCGAACAGCGAGCGGTGGACAGCCTCCGCGACGACCTTTCCTCGGGCCGCTGGGCCGAGCGGAACCGGGACCTCGTCGCCCTGGACGCGGCGGAGTTGGGCCTGCGCCTGCTCGTAACCTGAAGTGCCCTCCCCCGCCGACGCGCGTGCTGCGGTGCCCACCCGAGGCGGGCGGGAAGGCGCCGTACCGGCCGGCGGGCGGGGCTGCGGGCGCCGTGCGGCGGGCCCGGCGGCCTGCTCGGCCGCGAGGCCCGCCCTGTTCACGCCAGGGGATGGAGGGTCGGTTGGTCGGGGCGGGGCGGGGCCAGATCAGGGGGTGTCCGGGGCAGGGCGGTTGCACGCGCCTTGCCCCGGGCGTACGGAGGTGGTCAGTCGGTCGGACCGGTCCAGTCAGCAGGGAGGTGGGCGATGCGCACCCGCTGGGGGTGGTCGCCGACGGGCACGGAGGTGATCTTCTGGCCGGTGGCGAAGCTGATGGCGGTCACCTGGTCCGCTCCGCTCTCGGAGATGACGCAAGCCTTGCCGTCGCCGCTGACGGTGGCCCAGTAGGGCTTGACGGCGGGAACCGGCGGGCCTTCCTGGAGAGTGGCGCGATCGACGACGGTGGCGTAGTCGTCCATGGTTCCGGCAATGCACAGTCTGGTGCCGTCGGGGTTCATGGACATGCCGTGGTGGCGGGAGTCGTTGACGAAGGTGCCGCGGTCGTCGCTGGTGTCGGGATTCTTCGGCAGGGTCTTCATCCGGGTGATCTTGTCGGCGGCGACGTCGTACTCGAAGAAGCCGTTGAAGAACGAGACCTGGAAGTACATCTTGGACTCGTCGGGTGTGAAGGCGACCGGTCGGATCGAGTTGGAGTAGTCCTTGCCGCCGGGAAAGGCGTTCAGCCGCTGCCGCATGTCGATGGTCTTGACCACCTTGAGGGTCTGGGCGTCCGCCACGGTGATCTTGCGGTCGCCCTTGAGGAAGTCCTGCCAGGGCGCGTCGAAGTCGTTGTTGACCTCACCGATCGACATGTTCCAGATTTTGCCGTCACGAGTGAAGACGTTCTCGTGGGGCTTGTCGCCGGTGGCGAACGAGCCCACCTGCCGGCCCGTGTGGATGTCCAGGACGTGCACGGTGTTGCCGGTGGAGGCCGACACCGCGACCCGGGCCCCGTCGGGGGAGACGGCCATGTGGTCGGCCCGGTAACCCGCGACGCGGAAGCGCCACTTGAGTTCCCCCGTGGCGGTGTCGATGGAGGCCACGTCACCGAGGCTGGGGCGCGACACCACGATCGCCGAACCGTCCGGGGTGGTGTACATGTCGTCGACGAACTGGTCGTGGCCCTCGCCGGCGGTTTCCCGGATACCGAGAAAGAAGATCAGCCGGATGGGGTCGGTGTAGATCTCCCGCAGCCGCTCCTTCTTGTCGGGGATCAGGTCGATCCGGCCCACCTTGGCGAAGTCGCCGGTGGATTCGATGACGTCGGCGGTGCCCTCCCAGTTGTTGCCGACCAGCATGACCTCCTGGAGGGCAGGGGCGGCGTGCGCGGTGCTCACGGGGACGAGGGCGCCGGCTGCCATGAGGGCCGCGGCGGTTGAGCTCCACAGCCGCTGGCGCCGGGTGAGGGCCGGCATGGCGTGGCGCCGGGAACTGAGCAGGTCAGGGGATGGTGCAGCGTGCATGTTTCGCTCCTCCGACGGGAGTGAGGTGCCGAGATGGGCGGGAAACTGGAGCTGCTGTGCATCGAACCGGCCTGCGGCGCTGAGTGTGGAACACGTTCTGCCGCGGGCCGCGGCGGCGTCGGGCCGACGACTGATCGTTGGCGGTTTCGGGCATTCTCGAGTCCGGGTGGTCGCTCGCTCCGTGGGCTTGCACGCACCCCCAAGTCTGACCACCGCCAATCTCAGACTTGGGTTACCGGATGGTAGGGAGGCGCCCGGAGGCAGTGCAAGGCCCGTGCGGGAGGATTCATCACACGCAGAACCAGAAACAGGACCTCACGAAGCACTACTAGGTCATCGGTCCCAGCACCTCACCGGGTGCGGCTGCCAGGTCGAGGGTTTCGAGCACTCCGAGCAGCTGCCGCTCCTCGTAGCGGAAGTGGTTCTCCATGATGGCGGCGACGCCTTCGAGGTGTTGGTCGAGCTCTTCGGGGGGTGCGGCCCGGTCGACCGCGGCCTGGAGGCCGCGCAGCAGGTGGGCGATCATCGAGTGGTCCTGCTCGAGCGAGCGCAGCACCGGGCGCAGTTCGGGATGCGCAGCCGCGATGGCCGGGAAAAGGGTGCGGTCCTCGCCTTGGTGGTGGCCGTCGAGAGCCGCGCAGAAGCCGTGGCAGTACAGCAGCAGTTCCCGGGTGGCCGCCTCACCGGGGGTGCCGTCGGCAAGCGCGGCGCGGGTCACGGTCATCGCTTCCCGCAGCCGGTGGTGGACTCTACGGAGTTCTTGGCTCCAGGCGACCAGCCTGGTCGTCTCGCGCTCAGTCACGCGAGGACGAAGGGTACGACGAGTGCATCGTCGGGCTCCTTCGGTACGGCGCCTCCATGCCTGACACGGTCTGCCACCGGCACGCGACGCTGGTCGTACAGTAGCGCGTCCTTCGCCGCGTCAACACCGCGTTACGAGCATTCCGTTGTGAGCCGACGGGATTCCTCGCCGAGGGCTCCGGGAGCGACCTCGAAGTACTCCTGGGCGGGGGGTCGCCGAGGTCTCCGGCGGCTGCGCCGGGCTCTCCTGCACGCCAAGGCATCGGATATCGTATGACGGAAACTGAATATCGCTTAATGGAAGTGACGGGGGCGGGGCGTGGGACGGTCGACACGGGTCCGGTGGCGGTGGCAACCGGCGCACACGCCGGACTTCTGCACGCGCGTACTGCGCGGACTGGGGCAAGTGGTGTTCCAGGCGAATCCGTGGACGGGCGGCGTCTTCGCCGTGGCCCTGTGTGTCGCCGACTGGCGGTACGCCGCGTACGCGGTGGGTGGCGCGGCCCTGGGCACCTGGACCGCCCGGGGGCTCGGCGTGGCACGCGACCGGCAGGAAGCGGGTCTGGAGGGCTTCAACTCCGCTTTGCTCGCCCTCTGTCTCGCCGTGTTCCTCGACCGGGACCGGCCGACGACGGCACTGCTCGCCGCCGCGGGCTGCATCGTGGTCACCATCGGCACGGCGGCGACGGTGCGCGTGCTGAGTGCCTGGAACCTGCCGCCGCTGACCCTGCCGTACTGCCTCGTGGCGATCTCGGTGACCGTCGCCGCACCGGCCTTCCGGCGGGTCTGGCCGCACGAAGGGAGTCTCGCCGCACTGCCCGGCCCGGCCTCCGGGCACGGCACCCTGCACCCGGACGACCTGGTGCGGGCGTTCCTCCACAACGTCTCCCAGATCTTCTTCCTGGAACTGTGGCACGTAGGGGCGCTGTTGCTCGCCGGCATCTTCCTGGCGAGCAGGGCGGCCGGGCTGGTCGTCTGCGCGGGCAGCCTGACCGCCGTCGTGACAGCGTGGGCGCTCGGGACACCGGCCGAGCGGATCGCCGACGGCACCATGGGCTACAACGCGGTACTGGTCGCGCTCGCACTGTGCGGGGTGTTCCTGCCGGCGACGCCGGTCACGTTGCTGTACGCCCTCCTCGGCGCCGCCACCGCGACGGCTCTGACGCCGGCCGTCGCCGCGCTGCTCGCACCGTCCGGCGGGCACGCCTTCACGTGGCCGTTCGTGCTGACGACGCTCGGTTTCCTGGCCGCCTCCCCCTCCTTCCCTCGGCTGACCGGCACGAAGTCGGGCGCGGACAAGGTGTGTCCGACTCGCGCCGCTTAGACGAGCGGCCCCGGCAGGCCGCGCCCGCCCCTGCACTTGCGATGCCGCGCGGTTCGCCTCGGACCGCATTCCGGCGCCCATCGGCACGGCGGGCGTGTCGACGGGTGCGGCGGCCCGTCGGGCCCTCCGCCCGGTGCCGCCCAGTACGTCCATCCGTCGGCCCGCGCCGGCCGGGTCCGTCGGTTACTCGGGGGTATGCACGCGGCGACTCTTGCTATAAAGTTCGTCAACAAGAGGCTGTTACCGGCAGTAATGGACAGCCGAGAACGAGGCACCCCCGGACCCGACTCTAGGAGTCCCGACATGGCCCTCAGCAGGACCAAGAGCCGTACGCCCGACGACGACGGCATCGCGCGGCGCCTGCTCGACTCGTCCGCGCAGCTCTCGTACGACCCGCTCACCGAGGTCGACTGGGAGACGCCGCTCGATGAGGACTTCCACGGCGCCAGCCCCGAGTGGAGCACGCTCTACGGGACGGCGTACTGGAGCGAGATGAGCGAGGCCCAGCGCAAGGCGCTGACGCGGCAGGAGGCCGCATCGGTCGCGAGCACCGGCATCTGGTTCGAGATGATCTTGCAGCAGATGGTGCTGCGGGACATCTACGCCAAGGACCCGACCAGCGACACCTTCCAGTGGGCGCTCACCGAGATCGCCGACGAGTGCCGCCACTCGATCATGTTCGCCCGCGGCGCGAAGAAGCTCGGGGCTCCGGCGTACCGGCCGCACCGGACGGCCGTCGAGCTCGGCAGGCTCTTCAAGACCGTCGCGTTCGGCGAGGCCGCCTACGCGGCGATCCTGGTGGCCGAGGAGGTCCTCGACGTCATGCAGCGCGACTGGATGCGCGACGAACGGGTCGTGCCCTTCGTCCGGACCATCAACAACATCCATGTCGTCGAGGAATCGCGGCACATGAAGTTCGCCCGCGAGGAGACCCGCAGGCACCTCGCGCGTGCCGGGCGCGCCCGCCGCCGGATCCAGGCGCTCCTGATCGCCGTGGCCGCCTACGTCATCGTCACCAGCATGGTGAACCGCAAGGTCTACGCGAACGCGGGCCTGGACGAGGAGCGCGCCCTCCGCGAGGCGAAGGCCAACGAGCACCACAAGTCGATGATGCGGTCGAGCTGTTCGGGCCTCATGGAGTTCCTGACCTCGGTCGGCCTGCTCACCAAGCCCGCGCTGTTCTTCTACAAGCGCGCCCACCTCATCTGACACCCGGAGCCGAGCGCACGCCATGGCCTTCGCGATCACCCAGACCTGCTGCAACGACGCCACCTGCGTGTCCGTCTGCCCGGTCAACTGCATCCGCCCCACACCCGAGGAGCAGGCCTTCGGCAGCACCGAGATGCTGCACATCGACCCGGTGACCTGCATCGACTGCGGTGCCTGCGCCGACGCCTGCCCGGTGGACGCCGTCTTCCCGGTCGACAGCCTGCCCGCCGGCCAGCAGGAGTACGCCGCCATGAACGCGGCCTACTTCGCGCGGACGGAAGCGGAGGGGGGAGCAAAGGCGCAGGACACGGGAGAAAGGTCCGGGCCCAACTTCCACCCCTGGGGCGAGCCGGTCTTCGACCGGGTCCTGCCCTCGGACTTCGGGCCGCTGCGGGTCGCCATCGTGGGCACCGGGCCGGCGGGGATGTACGCCGCGGAGGACCTGCTGCTGCACACCCGGGCCGAGGTGACGCTCATCGACCGGCTCCCGATCGCCGGTGGCCTGATCCGCTACGGGGTCGCCCCGGACCATCCGGCGACCAAGAAGATCGGCGACACGTTCGCCCGCTTCCTCACCCACCCGCGCGTGCGCCTGCACCTCGGTCTCGACGTGGGCCGGGACGTCACGCCCGAGGAACTTGCGGCCCATCACGACGCGGTCGTCTACGCCGTGGGCGCCGCCACCGACCGACGGCTCGGCATACCCGGCGAGGACCGGGCGGGCAGCCTGTCCGCGACCGACTTCGTCGCCTGGTACAACGGGCACCCGGACGTCGCTCCGGACGCCGTGGACCTCTCTACCGAGCGCGTCGTCGTGGTCGGCACCGGCAACGTCGCCCTCGACGTCGCCCGTCTCCTGGTCTGCGACCCGGAGAGCCTGGCCGGCACGGAGATCGCGCGGCACGCACTGGCGGAGCTGCGCCGCAGCAAGGTGCGCGAGGTGGTGCTCCTCGGGCGGCGCGGTCCGGACGACGCGGCGTACACCCGGCCCGAGTTGCTGGCCCTGAAGCACCTGCCCGAGGTGGACCTGGTCGTGGACGACCACGACCCCCGCGTCGGTGCGGTGATCGACGGTTCCCGGCCGCACGGCAAGGCGGCGCTGCTGCGGGACGTGGCGCGGGAGGCGGTCGACTGGTCCGTCCCGCCGGACGCCTCGGGACGGCGGCGCATCGTGCTCCGTTTCCTGTCCACGCCCCTGGAGATGTGCGGGGACGCGGAACTGCGCGCCGTGCGCGTCACCGGTGGAGACGGTGCGCTGCCGATCCCGGCCGGCCTGGCGCTGCGGGCGATCGGCTACCGCGGAGTGCCGCAGACGGGACTGCCGTACGACGAGGCCACCGGCACGGTGCCGCACGAGCGCGGCCGGGTGACCGGAACCGCCGGCGCCTACGTGGTGGGCTGGATCAAACGCGGGCCCTCCGGAGGCATCGGCGCCAACCGCGTCTGCGCGGCGGAAACGGTCGGAACTCTGCTGGCCGACGCGGTCGCGGGAACACTGCCCGCGCCGACCGCCGGACCCAAGCGCTTCCACCGCCTCGCGCGGCGCCGGAGCCGCCGCTGACCGGCCGCGGGCGCGGCCGGGGCCCGTCGTCGCCCGGACGCGTCGTCGGGTGCGGTCAGTCGCCTCCGCCCCCGCCCCCGTCACCGCCGCCGGGGTCGGCGACGTCCGAGCCGCCGTGGTGGCGATCCCCGCCGGCCCCTTCGTCGAGGACGTACCGGGGTGGCGAACGGTCGCCGCGGCCAGAGCCGTGCGACGGGCGCGGGCCGGTCGTCCCGGACGGTGCGCGCCGGTCGGCAGGGGCGGACCTGCTGACCATGGACACCCGGTGGCCGGTGCGCGCGTCCTCGCCGGCCAGAGCCCGGGTGACGGCGGCGCGGCAGCGGGGGGTGAAGCGGGGCCAGGGGCGGGACGTGCCGGGGGGCCAGATCGCCGCCAAGGCGGCCAGCACGGCCCACAGCGGTATCCAGGCGGTCGTCCACAGGCCAGGATCGCTGTCCGGCAGCCCGGGCAGCGGACTCCTCGTGATCATCGCGTGCAGGGACAGGCCGAACGCCGTGACGAAGGCGGCCGTCAGCGAGCGTGTGCGGTAGGTGCCGAACTCGCTCCGCAGCGGTGGACGGCGTGACCGCAGGACCTGCCGGAACCGCGCGAAACGGGCGTCCTCCAGCAACTCGTGCACCGTGGCGCCCTCGTGCCGGCGCAGGGCCGTCACGAGCGCTGCCAGCACCGGGTCCTTCCGGGTGCCGAGACGTCCGCGCGGCACGGTGATCCGGCCCGCCTCGTCGACCTCGGCGTCGCCGGCCAGGATCAGCAGGCGGACGGCCACCTCCGCGGCGTACCCCTGCCGTTGGGGCGGTGCGTCGTCCCACGACGCGCCGAGCCACCACGCCGCCTGCACCGGATCGACGCCCGCCGCCAGGACGTCCTCGAGGAACCGGCGCTCGTCCCGCGTGCGCCGCCACCAGACCGCGTACAGGCCCGCGTTGACACCCGCGAACGCGAGCAGCCAGCCGGTGACGATCCACGCCGTGCCGCTCATGACGCGTACCCCGCCGGCTCGCGCAACGGGTAGGACACCGGACACCCCCGCCGGCCGCCACCTCTCCCCCGGCCGACCGTCAACAGGTCTGTGTGGCGCACCACTTGACGAAGTCTGCCACGCCGCGGGCCGGCCGGGCCCTCCGCGTTCGGCCAGGGGAGCCGGGGCCGCACCAGGGCCTCCCTTAGGCTCCGCTCCCCGGCCCCACCGGGACGTCCCCGCGCAGGGTGATGCGGTGCATGACACGGTGCTGGTTCCCGTAGTCGCGGTTGGCGTAGTGGGCGGTGCTGCGGTTGTCCCACAGGGCGACGTCGCCGGGCCGCCAGCGGTGGCGTACGACGTGCTCCGGCTTGGTGAGGTGGGCGTAGAGGATGTCGAGGATGCCGCGGCTCTCGTACTCGGAGACGCCCACGATGTGCGAGGTGAAGCCGGGGTTCACGAAGAGGCCCTTGCGGCCGCTCTCCGGGTGGACCCGCACCACCGGGTGTTCCACGGGGGCCAGTTCCGTGAACACCTCCCCCTCCCACAGGTTGCCCCGGCCCTGCCGGCGCTGGGCCAGGTAGTAGCCGAACTCCCGGCTGCCGTCGTGCACGGCGGTGAGCGTGTCGACGTACGCCCGCAGGCCCGGTGACAGCGAGGTGTAGGCGAGCTGGCTGTCGGCCCAGTTGGTGTCGCCGCCGGTGGGCGGCAGCACCACGGCGCGCAGCACGGAGATCGCGGGCGGCCGGCGTACGAACGTCACGTCCGTGTGCCACACGTCGGCGAAGCCGTTGTCCTGGCTGTCCAGGGAGTACACCTCGGGCGCCACGTCGCCGGAGTCGTGCACCGGGTGCCCGACGGTGACCTCGCCCAGCCGTCTCCCGAAGTCGATCTGCGCGGTGTCGTCGAGACCGTGCTGGTCGCGGACGAACAGCACCTTGTGGCGGACGAGTGCCCCACGCAGCGCGAGGATCCCGTCGTCGTCGAGGCGGGCGAGGTCGATGCCGCGGATCTCGGCGCCGAAGCCCGGACCGAGCGGGGTGACGGGCAACTGCTCCACCTCTGGGCGGACACGGAGCATGCTCATGGGCGGATCCCTTTCACGGTTGCTTGCCTTCGTTCACTTGCCGACTTGTTGACTTACCGATTCGTCGGCTGTGGCGCCTTCGTCGACTGTGCTTGCTTCGCCGCTTCGCTGCTTCGCCGGTCAGGCCGCGGCGGCGGTCTTCACGGCATGGGACACCCTGGCCCGCAGTTCGGCGAACTCCCTCGACTCGCGCAGTGCGTCGGCCTCCACCTCGCCCCGCGGCAGGTCGATGGGCAGGTCCAGGGCGACGGTGCCCGGGCCCTTGGTGAGTACGACGATGCGGGAGCCGAGGAACACGGCCTCCTCGGCGGAGTGGGTCACGAAGACCGTGGTCCGTCCGGTCTGCGTGGCCACTCGGCGCACGTCCTCCTGAAGCCGTTCCCGGGTCAGTGCGTCCAGTGCCGCGAACGGCTCGTCGAGCAGGAGGAGCGGGTTCTCGGCGGCCAGCGCCCGGGCGATCGCGACACGCTGCTGCTGTCCGCCGGAGATCTCCCAGGCGCGGCGTTCCTCCGTGCCCTCCAGACCGACCCGGGCCAGCAGCCGTGCCCGGTGCTCGGGCCACCGGGCACGGTCGACACCCGCGTACCGCAGGGCGAGGTCGATGTTGCCCCGCACGGTCCGCCACGGGAACAACCGGGGTGTCTGGAAGACCACTCCGGCCGTCGCCCCGGGTCGCGGCCGGTCGCCGGACACCCGTACGGCACCGTGCGTGGGCCGCTCGAACCCGGCGATGAGGCGGAGCAGCGTGCTCTTGCCGCACCCGGAGGCTCCCACGAGGACGAGGAACTCACCGGCGGCGACGGTCAGGTCCACCGGCCCCACGGCGGTGACGGTCTCGCGGCCCCGGCCGTAGGTGTGGACGACGTTCTCGAGCCGGACCGCGCCGTCGTGGCCGGTCGGGGCGCTCGTGGCGGTGGTCGTGCTCCCGGGGGGCGCCGTCGTCTCACTTGAGGACATCGGGCAGCCCCTTGACGTAGAAGGCCGCGCGGATGGCGTCCGCGGAGGGCGCGGTGTCGATCTGCTTCTGACCGGCCAGGAACGTCGCGGTGTCGGTGACGTAGGAGAGCAGCTTGCCGGGGTTGCCGTCGGTGCCCAGCCAGTCGGCGGAGGTGACCTGTTCGGGAGTGAGGAACACGCCCTGCGCGAGTTGGGCCTCGGCGTCGGCCTCGCTGATGCCCAGTTCGGCGGAGACGGCCGCGACGGAGCCCGCGGGGTCGGACTTGAGCAACCGCAGCGCCTCGGCCTCGGCCTTGCGCCAGGCGTCGATCGCCTTCGGGTCCCTGGAGATCAGGTCGTCCGACACCACGGCCAGGTCCAGGGTCGGCTTGCCGGCGGCGCCGATCTGCTTGCTGCTGGTGAGCTGGGTCCCCGTCCTGCGCAGTTCGTCCAGGGTCGGCAGCCAGACGTAGGTCGCGTCGATGTCGCCGCGCTGCCAGGCGGCGAGGATGGCCTGCGGCTGGAGGTCGACGAGTGTGACGTCGGAGGTCTTCAGCCCGGCCGTCTCCAGTGCCGCGAGCAGGCTGTAGTGCGAGGTGGAGGCGAAGGGCGTGGCGACGGTCCGGCCCTTGAGGCCGGCGACGTCGGAGATACCGGTGTCCTTGCGGGCGACGAGCGCCTCGTTGTCACCGGCGACGTCGAGGATCCAGGCGACCTTGTACGGGATCGGGGAGGTGCCGGACACGCCCCGGGCGAAGGGGCTGGACCCGAGGGCGGCTATGTCGAGGGCCTTGCCGAGGAAGGCCTGGTTGACGCCGGCCCCGGAGTCGAACTTGATCCACTTGATCTCGTAGCCGGGCAGGGCCTTCTCCAGCAGCTTTCTGTTCTTCACGATGAGGTCGCCGCTGGGGAAGGCGAAGTAGCCGATACGCAGCCTCTTGGCGCCGCCGGACGATCCCTCGTCGTCCGACGAGCAGCCGGTGACGGCCGCGGAGGCGGCGGCCAGGGCACCGGCGAGCAGCATGCGGCGGGAGGGACCTTGGGGGATGCGGGACATCAGCGGGCCGTTTCTGTGCGGAGGACGGGTGAGCGGGAGGGGAAGGACGGGCGGGGCGGGAAGGAGCCGGCGGTCATGCGCGGCCGCGCCAGGGCACGAGGGTGCGTTCCAGTCGCAGCAGCAGGCCGTCGATGACCAGGCCGGAGACGCCGATGGCGATGATGCCGACGAGCACGACGGGGGTGTTGTTGTAGTTGGCGGCGTCCTTGACCATGCCGCCGATACCGGGCAGTCCGTTGACCAGCTCGGCGGCCACGAGCGAGGAGTAGGCCACGCCCACGGCCAGCCGGATTCCGGTGAGCGTCTCCGGCAGGGCGGACGGGACCAGGACGTCCCTGACCACGTCCCACCGGGACGCACCGAGCGCGCGGGCCGCCTCGACCAGGCTGCTCGGTACGGCGGCCACGGCCGTGGTGGTGGAGACCGCCACGGGCGGGAAGGCGGCCACGGCCAGCAGGGTGATCTTCGGTTCCTCGTTGATACCCAGCCAGATGACGAGGAGTGAGAAGTACGCGAGCGGCGGCAGGGTCCGCAGGAACGTGATCCACGGCTCGAACAGCGAGCGCACTCCTGCGATGGTGCCCATGAGCAGGCCGAACACCACTCCGGCGCCGATGCCGATGCCGGCCCCGAACGCGATGCGCCGTAGGCTGATGCCGAGGTGTTCCACGAGGTAGGTGCCGTTGTAGCCCTTCACACCGTCGTGCGTGGTGGACACGGTCACGAACGCGTCCCACACCTTGGCGGGCGGTGGGACCAGGGTCGGGCTCCAGGTGCCGCTCGCGGCGAGCAGTTGCCACAGCGCGAGGAACAGCAGGAGCGATCCGATGGGCAGTGCGGCGCGACGCGGCACTGCCGGGACACGGGGACGACGCGGCGCCGGCTCCTTGCCGGTGCCGGTGCCGGTGCCTGTGCCGGGTGCTTGCAGACGTGTCGCCGAGGACATGGGACGGCCTCCATGGGTGCGCCGGAGTGCGGCAGTCGAGGTGCCGGACGGCGTGAGCGGACAGCCCTGGACGCGAGCGGGTCAGGGCGTGAGGACTGCCCCGTCACGGAGAGCGGGTGCAGGAGGGGATGTCACCGGCGCGGGCAGGACCACCGGCCGGCGGGAAGCGTCAGGGACGCGGGTTCAGCGACAACACGAAGCCGGGCGTCGGCACAGGTCGATGACCAGGCGTCGCACCAGGGGCTCGTGATTCATGGGGCCCATTTCTACAGCAGTCCCGCCGGCCCGGTAAGGGCCGTCCCACTTTCTGGGACAGTGGATGAGACGACCGCGGCAGCGGGCACACGGCGTGGCCGTGCGTTCAGGCCAGCAGTTCGCCCACCAGCGCGGCGACCTGCTCCACCTCCAGGAGGAAGCCGTCGTGGCCGTGGCGGGACTCCACGGTCCGCAGGGTGTCGGACGTGGGGATACCGGCCGCCAACTCGGCCTGCTGCGTTGCCGGATAGAGGCGGTCGGAGTCGACGGCGGCGACCAGGGTGTCGGCGGTGACCCGGCGCAGCGCGGCGCGCACCCCGCCCCGGTCGCGGCCGACGTCATGGCTGTTCATGGCCTCGCTCAGCACGACATAGCTGCCCGCGTCGAAGCGGTGTGCCAACTTGGCGGCCTGGTGGTCGAGATACGACTCGACCTGGTAGCGCCCGCCGGCCCACGGGTCCTCGCCGCTCTGGGCGGAGCGGCCGAAGCGGGTCTGCAGCTCCGGCTCGCTGCGATAGGTGACGTGGGCGAGGCGTCGGGCGAGACCGAGTCCGGCGTGCGGCCCCTGCCCGGTGGCGTGGTAGTGGCCGTCCCGCCAGTACGGGTCGGAGCGGATGGCGCGCGTCTGGAGGCCGGCCCAAGCCACCTGCTCGGCGCTCGCGGCGGCCGTGGTGGCCAGGAGCAGCAGGGCGCCCGTGCGCTCGGGGTGGCTCACGGCCCACTCCAGGGCCCGCATGCCGCCCATCGAGCCCCCCACCACCAGGGCCCAGCGCTCCACGCCCAGCGCCTGTGCCAGACCCAGCTCGGCGGCGACCTGGTCACGTTGGGTCAGGAACGGGAAGTCGCCGCCCCAGGGCCGCCCGTCGGAGCGGGCGGAGGACGGCCCCGTACTGCCCTGGCATCCGCCGAGGACGTTGGGGGCGACGACGAACCAGCGGTCCGTGTCGAGCGCCCGCCCGGGGCCGACGAGCTCGTCCCACCAGCCGGGCGTCGGATGTCCGGGGCCGGCGGGTCCGGCCACGTGACTGTCGCCGGTGAGGGCGTGCAGGACCAGCACGGCGTTGGAGCCGTCCGGTGCCGGCCGCCCCCAGGTCTCGAAGGCCAGCCGCAGCCCGGGGAGTCGGCCGCCCGCCTCCAGTCCCAGCGGTGTCGTCCGCTCGTACCACTGGCGCCGCCCGGGCGGGTCCCCCTCCCGCCAGGCCCCCGAAACCGACGGGAGGGGAGTCCGCTCGGGCGGCGGCACGGTGCTCAGGACGCGCCCTTCGCGGCCCGGAAACCCGCCTCCAGGTCGGCCTTCAGGTCGGCGAGGTTCTCGATGCCGACGGACAGCCGCACCAGGCCCGGCGAGGCGCCGGTGGCCGCCAGCTGCTCCTCGTCCAGCTGGCTGTGGGTGGTGGACGCGGGATGGATGATCAGGCTGCGGACGTCGCCGATGTTGGCGAGGTGACTGAAGAGTTCGACGGCGTCCACGAAGCGTTTCCCGGCCTCTGCCCCGTCCCGCAACTCGAAGGACAGGACCGCCCCCGCGCCGTGCGGGAGGTAGCGCCGACCCGCCTCGTACCAACGGTTGGACGGCAGTCCCGGATAGTGGACGGCGGCGACCTCGTCACGCTGTTCCAGCCACTCGGCGAGGGCCTGGGCGTTGGCGGAGTGGCGCTCGATACGCAGGCTGAGTGTCTCCACTCCCTGGAGCAGCAGGAAAGCGGAGTGCGGGGAGAGGGCGGGGCCCAGGTCGCGCAGCAACTGGACGCGGAGTTTGACGGCGAAGGCGCCGGGTCCCAGCGCGGGCCAGTACCGGAGGCCGTGGTAGCTGGGGTCGGGCTCGGTGAAGTCGGGGAAGCGTTCGGCGTGGGCGCCGAAGTCGAAGGTTCCGCCGTCGACGACGACGCCGCCGATCGTGGTCCCGTGGCCGCCCAGGAACTTGGTGGCCGAGTGGACGACGATGTCCGCGCCGTGCTCGATGGGCCGCAGCAGGTACGGCGTGGGCACCGTGTTGTCGACGATCAGCGGAAGGCCCGCCTCGTGCGCGACGTCGGCCACGGCCCGGACGTCGAGGACGTTGCCGCGCGGGTTGCCGAGCGTCTCGGCGAACAGGGCCTTGGTGCCGGGCCGGATCGCCGCCCGCCAGGCCTCGGCGTCGTCCGGGTCGTCGACGAAGGACACCTCGATGCCGAACCGGGGCAGGGTGTGGCGGAACAGGTTGTACGTGCCGCCGTACAGGGAGGTGCTGGAGACGATGTGGTCCCCGGCGCCCGCCAGTGTGAGGATCGCCAGGGTCTCCGCCGCCTGCCCGGAGGCCAGGGCCACCGCCGCGACGCCTCCTTCCAGCGAGGCGACGCGCTGCTCGAGGACGTCCTGGGTGGGGTTGTGGATGCGGGTGTAGATGTTGCCCGGCTCGGCGAGTGAGAACAGGTCGGCGGCGTGCTGCGTGTCCCGGAAGACGAACGACGTGGTCTGGTAGATGGGTGTCGCCCTGGCTCCGGTCGCCGGGTCGGGCGCGGCTCCCGCGTGCAGCTGCCTGGTCTCGAAGGACCAGCCCGGGACGTCGGGCCCGGCGGATGCCTCCTCGGGCGTGTGACCGGCGGTGACGGAGTCGATCGGCTGGCTCATGGTGGTGCTCCTTGGTACGGACGTGGGCACGGGCGACGCAGGGTGGGTGCCGCCGACACGCGAGGGGGCGTCGGATCGCCCGGTGGGCCGGCGGTCTGGGCGGCGCGGCGCGGGAAAGACCCGGTGGGCCGGTGATGTGAGCGACGAAGCGCGGGGCGGGGGACGGTTACGGTGCCCCGGGGCCCCGGACGGCGGCCGGTGCGGCGTGGACGACGAGGTGACGGACGGACGTCCGGTGGATCTGACAGGCCGTCACTTTCGTGCGGTACACCCGGAGGTGGTGTCCCGCACGTGGTCGACGTGGCGGCTGGTCGCGAGCGCGGTCATGCGGCCAGGTAAGCACACGCCGGAACGGCGGGACCAGCGCAGCGCGCGTCCTTGAGGAAGCCGCCACACGCCCGCAACGAAGCTGCCACGAAACGTCGGTGGCGAGTGGAAGCCGAAGGCGGGCGGCGCCCTCTCGCCGCTCCACGACCGCCGCTCCACCACCGCCGGTTCACGACCACCGCTCCACCACCGCCGGCTCGCGGCGTCTCCGGCCGGATCTCCGGTTCTCGTAGGATCGCCGGCATGGCTCTGCGACCCGTTCACGTGAACATCAAGGCCGTCGACCACTCGGCGGTCGGCCGGTTCTGGGCGGAGGCCCTCGGCTGGGCCGCCTACAGCCCGGGCGCGACCACCTATGTCGGACCCGGTGGCGGCCTCGTGTGGCCGGATCCGGTCGCCGTCGGCCTCGACGTCGTCCCCGTCCCGGAAGCCAAGTCCGGGACGAAGAACCGTGTGCACCTCGATCTGGCCACCACCTCCGCGGCCCACCAGGCGGAGTTGACCGCCCGCCTCCGGGCTCGCGGCGCGACACCCGTCCAGGTGGGCCAGGGCGAGGTGCCCTGGACGGTCCTGGCCGATCCCGAGGGCAACGAGTTCTGCGTGCTGGAGCCCCGGGAGGTCTACCGGGACACCGGGCCGATCGCCGCGGTGGTGGTGGACTGCCAGGATCCACGGGTCATGGCGCGGTTCTGGGGCGAGGCGGTGGACTGGACCCTGCACGAGGCGACGGAGGAACGTGCGGTGCTGCGCTCCGCCGAGGGTGTGGGCCCGTATCTCGAGTTCCTCCGCACACCCGACGTGAGGACGGTGCCGGACCGCCTCCACCTCGACCTGCTGCCGCACTCCGGTGACGACCCGGCAGCCGAGGCGGCCCGCTTGCGGGCGCTCGGAGCCACCGACCTCGACGTCGGCCAGGGCGACGTCCCGTGGACGTGCCTGGCCGACCCGGAGGGCCACGAGTTCTGCGTTCTCGCACCGCCGCACTGACGGGGGGTCCCCCGCTCGGCCATCGGTGTCACCGCAGCTGATCGAATGCCAGGTCGGCGTCGGCCACGGCCTCGGGATGGACGTCGGCGGCGGTCCTGCCCTCGGCGATCCTCTGCCAGTTGGTCCGGGCGAGCACCCGCTGGACCGCCAGGACCTGGGCGGCTCGAAGACGGGCCCGGACGCCCGCCCCGAGGGCGTCCGCCAGCGTCTCCTCGTCCTCGAGCTGGTACCGCGCGAGCCGCCCGGCCAGGCTCGGGGTGGTGAACACCAGGCGGTGGAACGCCACCACCTCGGGGTGGTCGTTGAGGCCGGTGACGGGGTCGTTGCGATCGAGGCCGGCGCGGAAGTGCCGGTGCAGCGCCGCCACCGGGTCGGTGCCGGGTCCGCGGTCCCGTACGACGCGTGCCGCTTCGCCCTGGTGGTCCGCGAACCGGTGCAGGATCAGGTCTTCCTTGGTGGGGAAGTACCGGAAGAGCGTCGGCTTGGAGATCTCGGCCGCGGCGGCGATGTCGTTGACCGAGACCTGCTCGAAGCCGCGCTCCAGGAACAGGGCCACCGCCGCGTCGCCGATGGCGTCGCGCGTCCGCTCCTTCTTACGGGCTCGCAGACCCACTCTCTCGCTCATCTGACCAGAGTAATGTATGTAACCGAGTTGCTTATTTAACCTAGTAACGATTTCATGGCCGCATGACCCGAACAGACATCTCCCCCGTGCTCGTCACCGGCGCCACGGGACGGATCGGCCGCTTCGTCGTCGACCTGCTCCTCGACGCGGGCGTCCCGGTGCGCGCCCTCACCCGTGACTCCGAGGCTGCGATGCTGCCCGAGAAGGCCGAGGTCTTCACCGGCGACCTCACCGTGCCCGAGTCGCTCGACCCGGCGTTGAGCGGTGCCGGTGCGGTCTTCCTCGTCTGGACCGCCCCGCCCGACACGGCCGCGGCAGTCGTCGAGCGGCTCTCGGGCCATGTGCGGCGGGTCGTCCTCCTCTCCTCCCCGCACCGGACGCCGCACCCCTTCTTCCGGCAGCCCAACCCGACGGCGCGGCTGCACGCCGAACTCGAACGCCTGATCACGACCGCCGGCCTCGATACGACGATCATCCGGCCGGGAATGCTCGCATCGAACGCGTCGGCCTGGTGGGCGCCCGCGATCCGGGCCGGTCAGGTCGTCCGGTGGCCTCACGGCGCCGCCGAGACGGCACCGGTCGACGACCGCGACGTGGCGGCCGTCGCGGCGCGGACGCTCTGTCACGACGGACACGTCGGAGGCGACTACGTGCTCACCGGCCCCGAGTCGCTGACCCAGGCCGCACAGGTGGAGGCCATCGGTCACGCCCTCGGGCGACAGATCGCGTTCGAGGAGATGTCACCGGCCGAGTTCCGGACCCTCGCGAAGGGCACGCCCCGCCCGATCGTCGACATGTTGCTCGCCGCCTGGAGCGCGGCGGTCGGGCGGCCCGCGTACGTCACCACGACGGTCGCCGACGTCCTCGGGACTGCGCCGCGCACCTTTCACCAGTGGGCCGCCGAGCACGCCACCGCGTTCACCAAGGGCCCGTGACGTCCTCGGTGGACCAGGCCGTCAGGCCGCCGTGCCGTCGCGCAGCAGGGCCAGTTGGCACTCGACGGCGGCGGTGATCCGGTCCTCGTCGTCCGTGGCGAGGAGATCGAGCAGGGCGCCTCGCAGGACGGCCAGGGCCAGGGTGCGGCGGGCGGCGCCGGGCTCGCTGTCGCGTTCGGCCGGAGACTGGAAGTCGGCCAGAACGCCGAGCCAGTCCTCCACCGTCGCCCGGGCGAACCCGCTCCAGGCCCCGTCGGGCTGGGCGAGGGAGCGCGTGTACGCCTCGGCCCACAGCCGCAGCAGTGGCCGGTGCTCCTTCGCGGCGAGCCACGTCCAGACCCGCCCGACGGCGGGCACGAGCCCGTACGGGCCGTCTGGCCGCCGGGCGTGGTCCAGGAGCGCCAGCTCGTCGGCCCGGGCGCGCGCCAGCAACGCCCGCAGCAGGCCGTCCTTGCTCTCGAAGAGGAAGAGCAGGACCCGTGGGCTGGAGCCGATGGCCTCGGCAAGCGGGCGCAGCGACAGGTCGGACAGACCGTGGGCGAGCGCGTACCGGTAGGCCGCTTCCAGCAGCTCGCGGTGGCGGGCGGAGGGGGTTGGCGCTTCCTGGGACATGCGGCTAGCCTAACTGAAACAACTGTTTCAGTGAACAGCAGGCTCACGGGCCGGGAGAGCACCCCATGTCCCAGCAGGATCAGACGACCGTCGTCGTACGCCGTGCCGACCGTCCAGGCGACCTGGGATGGGTGGTGATGGCCCACGGTGAGGCCTACGACCAGCAGTTCGACTGGAACACCGACTTCGAGGCGCTGGTCGCGAAGATCGTCGCCGACTACGGCGCCAAGCACGATCCGGCCCGTGAGGCGGGCTGGATCGCCGAGGTCGACGGTCGGCGTGTGGGGTGCGTCTTCCTCGTCGCCGGCGACCGGCCGAAGGTGGCGAAGCTGCGGATCCTGCTCGTCACGCCGGAGGGCAGAGGGCTTCGCCTCGGGACGCGCCTGGTCGAGCGGTGCCTCGCCTTCGCCCGTGAGGCCGGCTACGAGCAGGTCACGCTGTGGACCAACGACGTGCTCACGGCCGCACGCAGGATCTACCAGAGCTTCGGCTTCACCCTCGCGGACGAGGAGCGCCACCACAGCTACGGCCACGACCTCGTCGGTCAGAACTGGACCCTGGACCTGCACACCGGCACGGAGGACGAGGGGAACACGGAGAACTGAGCCGAGCCGGGCCGTCGAGGCCTCCCCCACCCCCGGCACCGGCCGACGGTGCCGCCCGGCGGCAGGCCTGCCTTGCGGGCGCGACCGGCACGGGGCCCGCTGGAGTGCTGCCGCCGACCGGGACGGGGTCCCGCCGACGCGCCGACCCGGTCAGCCGGCCTCGGCCGCGGAGCCCGGGCGGTCCGCCCCGGTCGCCGTGGCGAGGTCCGCGGCGAGGGCGTGCAGCCACACCTCCAGGTCGACCAAGAGGGACCACGCCCCGGGCGACATGGCGGACGGGGGGACGGCCGGCAGCGGCGCGAGCCGGACCCTCACTCCCCCGCGGGGCAGTTCCGCCGCTCTCAGGCCGGCGGCCGCCACCTGCCGCGCGGCCGTCTCCATCCACTGCCCGGCTTCGGGCGGGAGGTCCGGGGCGCCTCGCTCGGACGGCAGCCAGTAGGCGCCGGTGAGCACACGGGAACCGTAGTTGAGGGCGGCGAGCCAGTCGGGGCCGTCGTCGTCCGCACGGAGGGCGGGCTCCGTACGGAACTGGGCGTATGCCGCCTCCGCGATGCGCAGCCGGTGCAGGGCGGGCCACGAGGAGCCGGCCGTGGGCCTCTCGGACGCGTCGGCCCGTGGGCCGGCGCCGTGTCCGGCCGCCGCGTCGGCGGTGTCCCGCACCACGGGCGCGGTGGCCCGCAGCAGCGCCGCCACACTGCGCCGCATCTCGGTGCGCGCGCCCGCCGGCCACGCCAGCAGCCCGCACACCAGTCCGATCGCGCTGCCGGTCAGCACGTCCACCAGCCGTGCCTCCTCCAGCCGCCAGGTCACGGGGATGATCTGGGCGAACGCCGTCGACACCACCAGCGTGAACAGCCCCTGCGCCCACGCCGGGCCGCCGGCGGGTCCCACGGAGAAGGCGAGCACCATCATCGGCACCAGCAGTCCGGCGTAGACCGCGGTCGCGTCGCCCGCCCCGATGATGAGTGCGCCCGCCAGCACGGCGCCGAACAGGGTGCCGACGGCAGCCGACCGTACGGCCGACCAGGTGCCGACCGCCGTCGTGCGCGCCAGGGTGAGCACGCTCAGCAGCACCCAGAAGCCGTGCGACAGGTCGAGCGACCCGGCCAGCAGGCGGGCGAGGGCGAGCCCCAGCGCCGTACGGACCGCGTTCTGGAACACGACGGAGCGCGGCGTGAGGTTGCCGCGCACCCGCACGAGCCACAGACGCGCCGTCGACAACCCCGCGTACCAGAACTGCTCGTGGGGCAGCCCGGGCACCGCGCGGGCGCCACCCGCCGCGAGGCCCGCCGCCGTGCGCGCGGTCACCGCCGACACCGCCACCGTCAGCAGCGTCGACCTGCGCCGCGCAAGCTCGTGGGGGCGATCACGGCCTGCCGTGGCAGGGCCACTGCGCTCGTCCAGGAACCGCGCCGTCATCTCCTCGATCAGCTCCGCACCGCCGGCCGGGCGGTCGCCGCGCAGGACGCCCGCGGTCTCCTCGCACGTCGCCGCGAGGCCGTGCAGCAGAGTCTGCGAGGCCGTGTCGGCCGGGGCGGGCGGGAGTTCGCCGAGCGCGGCCAGCTGGTCCAGCAGCCGCCGGGTGGCGGAACCGGTATGGGCCAGTGCCCGGTCGGTCCGGCCGGCGCCGGTCGGCCGGCCTCCGTGCGGCTGGCACGAGAACCGCAGCTCCCGCCCGGTCCGCCGCAGGCCCCGGATCGTCCCGCTGTCGACGGGGGCCGCCCGCAGCGTCAGCCGCGCCGCACGGGCCGCCAGGTCGAGGGCGTCCGCGACCCGCCGGGCGTACGACGGCCGTCTTGGGGAGGGGAACAGCAGGAGTTCGCCCAGGAACAGCGCCGTGGCGCCCCATGCCAGTCCGCCGAGCCGTTCGGGCAGGGTGCCGGGGGCGTACGGCGGGAAGCAGGCCAGGATGTAGCAGAGCTGGAGCCCGGGGGCGACGCCGGCGAGCCGCGGGGCGCAGACCGCACCGAAGGTCAGGACCAGGGTGACGAGGAGCATGCCGAGCGCCGCTGTCCAGGTCGTCACCGCGAGGACGGTGCCCAGCGCGATCGTGGCGCCGGCGGCCGGCGCGGCACGCAGCACGCTGCCGGCGCGATGGCGGCCCGAACCCGGCAACGGGGACAGGACGGCGAAGGCGATGGGGGTGAACAGGGCGTACAGCGCGAGGACCGGCCGGTCCAGGAGGTACGCCGCGGGGAAGAAGCCGGCGGCCGAGGCGACGGACACCCGGACCGCGCGTCCGACGCCACCGAAGGACGCGGCGGGCGACGGCAGCTTCGGCATCGGCACCCCTTCGCGGCGGCTTGCTTCCGGGCGGTCGAACGGCACCGGAACCTCGGCCGCGGAGCCCCGCGACCGGCACATCATGCCGAACCACCGGCCCCGGGGACGGCCGCCGCACCCGCAGGGCGGGCCCGCTCCCCCGACCGGCGCAGCGACGCCGCCCCGCCGGCCGCCGCACCGGCGGGGCGCGTCCGAAGGCGAGGTGCCCCGGGGCCACTTGCCGATCGTGGACAGGGCGCGGAAGGGACCGCCGGCTGCCCCACCGACGCGGACCGGCCCGCACCCCCAGCGGGGTGCGGGCCGACGTCGGCGCTTTCGGCGCGGTACGGTCACCCGCGCCGGCAGCACTTCACCTCAGCGAGCGGAAGAGGTCACTCACCGGGCCGGATGCGTCCGCGCCAAGCGCCGGTCTCTCCGCCGCGGCCCTCGATGTACTCCTTGAAGCGCTGCATGTCGCCCTTCACCCGCCGGTCGATCACTCCCAGCATGTCACCGGTCTTCTCCGCCACACCGGTCGGCTCGACGTCCATGACGAGCTCGACCCGGGTGTGCGTGTCGTCCAGGCGCTGGAAGCTGACCGTGCCCTTCTGCTTCGTGTCCCCCGTGGTGGTGCGCCACGTGATGCGCTCGTCGGGGAGCTGGTCGACGATCTCGGTGTCGAACTCGCGCTTCACCCCGCTGACCTTGGTGGTCCAGTGGCTGTGGCGGTCGTCGAGCTGCCTGATCTCCTCGACACCCTCCATGAAGTGCGGGAACTCCTCGAACTGTGTCCACTGGTTGTAGGCGGTGTGCACCGGAACCTCGACGTCCACGGCTTCCTTGACCATGCTCATTCGGGAACCTCCCTCTCTGCTCAATCGTCACGGCCAAGGCCGGCAACGAGCCCGCGGCCTTGGCACGCAGGGCGAGTACCCGAGGATCACACGCCTAACGTCCGTCTTCGACGCCGCTCGACCGCGCCGGTTCCTCACCCTCGCGGCCCGCACGCCGCGCACGGGGCGGTGACCGTTGCCGTGGCCCGGCCGGAAGCCGGTCACGGCAGCCGGTCCGAATCACCCGCGGACGGACGTTGACGCGCAGCGGACCGATAAACCGCATTCAACCGATTGTCACCGCTTCGAGGTAAGCACTCCGTCTCCCTGGTGGATCAACGCAGTTCACCCGCTAGCTTCGGCGTGTGGACGGATCACCGTGATCCCCTCGCCCGTTGCCCACCCCTCCCTGTCTCCCGGTCGGTGCACCCGTGTGCGCCGGACGACCCGCCGCGCTAGGAGAAAGCCCGCCGATGTCCGTCGACAGCATCCCGGAAGCTCGGACCACACCCGAGGTGCCGCAGCAGTCCCTGAGCACCGCAGCCGCCCGCAACCTCGCCACCACCACCAAGTCCGCGCCGCAGATGCAGGAGATCACCTCCCGGTGGTTGCTGCGGATGCTGCCCTGGGTCGAGGCCGAAGGCGGCGCCTACCGGGTCAACCGGCGGTTGCGCCACACCCTCGGTGACGGACGCGTCGAGTTCGTCCAGGAGGGCGCCACGGTCCGGGTGATCCCCCAGGAACTCACCGAGCTGGCCGTCCTGCGCGGATTCGACGACGTCGACGTGCTCACCGCCCTCGCCGACCGCTGCACGCAGCGGGACTTCGCGGCGGGAGAGGTCCTCGTCGAACGGGGCGGTCCCGCCGACCGGATCCACCTGATCGCCCACGGCCGGGCCAGGCGGACCTCCGAGGGCAAGTACGGAGGGGAGGTGGCCGTCGGGGTGCTCGCGGACGGCGACCACTTCGGTGAGGACGTGTTGGCGGACCCCGACGCCCGCCACGACTGCACGGTCACCGCCGAGACGGCCGGTACCCTCCTCACCCTCTCCCGTGCCGACTTCACCGCGGTCACGGCGTCCGCCCCCCATCTGCGGGCCCACGTCGACGCGTTCGCCTCCCGCTCGCGGCAGCGGCAGAACAAGCACGGTGAGGCCGAGATCGCCCTGTCGGCCGGCCACTTCGGCGAGGCCGACCTGCCGGGCACCTTCGTCGACTACGACCTCAACCCCCGCGAGTACGAGCTCTCCGTCGCACAGACGGTCCTGAAGATCCACACCCGGGTCGCCGACCTCTACAACGGCCCGATGAACCAGAGCGAGGAGCAACTCCGCCTCACGGTCGAGGCCCTGCGGGAGCGTCAGGAACACGAACTGATCAACAACCGCGAGTTCGGACTGCTGCACAACGCCGACTTCAAGCAGCGCATCCAGCCCCGCAGCGGCCCCCCGACTCCGGACGACATGGACGACCTGCTCTGCCGCCGACGCGGCACCAAACTCTTCCTCGCCCATCCCAGGACGATCGCCGCCATCGGACGCGGCTTCAACGCCTGCGGTCTCTACCCCGACCACGTCGACCTCGGCGGGCAGTCCGTCCCCGCCTGGCGCGGCGTCCCCATCCTGCCCTGCAACAAGATCCCGATCAGCAGGGAGCAGACCAGCTCCATCATCGCGATGCGTACCGGCGAGAAGAACCAGGGCGTCATCGGTCTGCGGCAGACCGGGCTGCCGGACGAGTACGAGCCCGGGCTCTCCGCACGGTTCATGGGCATCGACGAACGGGCGATCATCTCCTACCTCGTCAGCGCCTACTACTCCGCCGCGGTGCTCCTGCCCGACGCGCTCGGCGTGATGGAGAACGTGCAGATCGCCCCCGGGCCGCGCTGACGTCCGGAACCGCCGCGAGTCACGCCCTGACCCGCCCCCGCGCCCCAGAGCCCCCACCGCAGCAAGGAGCCGCCGATGCCCGACTCCGGGCCCCTCGGACCACTGCCCCCCGAACACCGGCCGCCACCGTCCACCGCCGTACGGGACGCCCCGGCGCCGAAGCCGCCGGACGTGCCGGCCTCACCCGCCCCCTCGGGCTTCCTGGCCGCGCTGCACCCTCCGGTCCCGGTCCCCTCCCCCGCACCACCCCCGGAGCCCGCCCCCGCCGTACCTGCCACCCCTGAGGCGCCCCCCGCCGGTACCGCACTCCAGCGGATCCTGCGCGGACCGACCGGACCGGGCACGGCCTCGCTCGCGCTGTCCGTCAGGCACGAGCCCCCACCGGCTCCGGAACCCCCGGCTCCCGCCGAGCCCGCGGCAGGGCGAGCCGTCCCCGGTCTCTACCACCACCCCGTCCCGGAGCCCGACCCCGCGCGCGTGGAGGAGGTGAGCCGCCGCATCAAGCTCTGGGCCGAGGACGAGGTCCAGCTCTACCCCGAGGACTGGGAGGGGGAGTTCGACGGCTTCTCCGTCGGCCGGTACATGGTCGCCTGCCACCCCGACGCCCCCACGGTCGACCACCTGATGCTCGCGACGCGGCTGATGGTCGCGGAGAACGCGGTGGACGACTGCTACTGCGAGGACCACGGCGGGTCGCCCGTAGGTCTCGGCGGGCGGCTCCTCCTGGCGCACACCGCCATCGACCCCTTCCACACCACCGCCGCATACGCGCCGCCGTGGCGGGAGTCGCTCACCTCGGACGCCCCGCGCCGGGCCTACCGCAGCGCCATGGACTACTTCGTCCGCGCGGCCACCCCCTCCCAGGCCGACCGCTACCGGCACGACATGGCCAGGCTCCACCTGGGCTACCTCGCCGAGGCCGCCTGGGCCGAGACCGACCACGTCCCGGAGGTGTGGGAGTACCTGGCGATGCGCCAGTTCAACAACTTCCGCCCCTGCCCCACGATCACCGACACCGTCGGCGGCTACGAACTGCCCGCGGACCTGCACGCCCGCCCTGACATGCAGCGGGTCATCGCCCTGGCCGGCAACGCGACCACCATCGTCAACGACCTCTACTCGTACACCAAGGAACTCGACAGCCCGGGCCGCCACCTGAACCTCCCGGTGGTGATCTCCGAACGCGAGCGGCTCTCCGAGCGCGACGGCTATCTGAAGGCCGTCGAGGTCCACAACGAACTCCAGCACGCCTTCGAGGCCGCCGCGGCCGAACTCGCGGAGGCATGCCCCCTGCCCACCGTGCTGCGTTTCCTCAGGGGCGTCGCCGCCTGGGTCGACGGCAACCACGACTGGCACCGCACCAACACCTACCGCTACAGCCTGCCCGACTTCTGGTAACGAACGGACATATCTGTGACCACTGAATCGACCTCCACCGCCACGGCGAGGATTCCGGCCCCGGCGACGCCCTACCAGGGGGACATCGCCCGCTACTGGAACAGCGAGGCTCGGCCGGTCAACCTCCGCCTCGGTGACGTGGACGGGCTCTACCACCATCACTACGGCATCGGCGCCGTGGACCACGCCGCGCTCGGCGACCCGGCGCACAGCGAGTACGAGAAGAAGCTCATCGCGGAGCTGCACCGGCTGGAATCGGCCCAGGCGGAGTTCCTCATGGACCACCTGGGTCCGATCGGCCCCGACGACACGCTCGTCGACGCCGGGTGCGGGCGCGGCGGGTCCATGGTCATGGCCCACCGCCGCTTCGGCTGCAAGGTCGAGGGCGTCACCCTGTCCGCCGCCCAGGCCGAGTTCGGCAACGCGCGCGCGAAAGAGCTGCGCATCGACGACCACGTCCGCTCGCGCGTGTGCAACATGCTCGACACCCCCTTCGACAAGGGCAGCGTCGCGGCCTCGTGGAACAACGAGTCGACCATGTACGTCGACCTGCACGACCTGTTCGCCGAGCACTCCCGCTTCCTGAAGGTCGGCGGCCGGTACGTGACGATCACCGGCTGCTGGAACCCGCGCTACGGCCAGCCGTCGAAGTGGGTCTCCCAGATCAACGCCCACTTCGAGTGCAACATCCACTCCCGACGCGAGTACCTGCGCGCCATGGCCGACAACCGGCTCGTGCCGCACACCATCGTCGACCTCACCGCGGACACGCTGCCCTACTGGGAGCTGCGGGCCACGTCCTCGCTGGTCACCGGTATCGAGGAGGCGTTCATCGAGTCCTACCGCGACGGATCCTTCCAGTACGTCCTGATCGCGGCCGACCGCGTGTAGGCGGCGTCGGGGGGGGGGGGGGGGGGTACCCACGCCCCCCCCCCCCCCTCCCCGCACCGTCTTCTGCCCTCTCCTTCCCCCCCTTCCTCCTCCTCCCCTCCTCCCCCTACTCCACC
>NZ_JBWKKZ010000005.1:297032-530037 GCF_056430705.1 Streptomyces sp. NPDC045956
GTGTCACATATCGCCCACAACCACTAATCCCCCGTGCACATCTCGGGTAGGTGCCCACTGTGGCTGGCCGGCTACGGGGGCCCCCCCCCCCCCCCCCCCCCCCCCCCCCGCGACGGGCGGGACGTGTGCAGGCCGTCTCCCGCGGCTCACGCCTCTTCGCGCAGCCCCCAGGGGGACCCGTACTCGGTGAGCAGGTCCAGGAACGGGCGGGCCGGCAGGGCCTCGGGACCGAGGACGCCCCGGCCGGACCAGACGCCGGTGGCGAGCAGTTCGAGGGCTACCACCGGGTTGATCGCCGTCTGCCAGACCACGGCCTGCGCACCGTACTCGCGCATCGACCACTGGTTGTCGACCACGTGGTACAGGTACACCTCACGCCGCCGGCCGTCCTTGGACCCGGTCACCCAGGTGCCGGCGCAGGTCTTGCCGGTCATCCGGTCGCCGAGGGTCGCCGGGTCCGGAAGGCACGCGGCCACCACGTCGCGCGGGGAGACCCGCACCGGCCCGTCCTCCCCCGGCACGGTGACCTTGGCGGTCGAGTCCAGGCCCAGCTCGTGGAGCGTCTTGAGCCGGGCGATGAAGTCGTCGCCCAGGCCGTACTTGAACGTGACGCGCCGGGCGTCCACCCAGCGCGGGATCAGCAGCACCTCCTCGTGCTCCACGTTGACGCACTCGACCGGCCCGATCCCCTCGGGGAAGTCGAACACCTCCGGCTCGCTGAACGGCGCGGTGGTGAACCAGCCCCGCTCCTTCTCGTAGACCACGGGCGGGTTCAGGCACTCCTCGATCGTGGTCCAGATGCTGAAGGAGGGGGCGAACTCGTAGCCCTCGACCGTGAGGTCGGCGCCGTCCCGGACGCCGATCTCGTCGATCTCGTCGAAGAGCTCGTCGGCGGCGTAGCGGGCGAAGACGTCGGACAGGCCCGGTTCCACGCCCATGCCCACCAGGGCCAGGCGTCCCGACGCGGCCCAGCGCTCGCCCAGTTCGAACTGCGCGTCGCCGAGCTTCACCCCGCACTCCTCGTACGGCCGCGAGGTGTGCGGAGCGGACAGCGACATCGCCATGTCGACATAGTCCGCTCCCGCGGCCAGGGCGGCCCGGAACAGCGGCATCACGAACCGCGGGTCGGTCGCGTTCAGCAGGACGTCGCACCGGTGCTCGGTGAGGGCCCGGCGGACCGCCTCCTCGTCGGAGGCGTCCAGCCGCAGCGTGCTGAACCGACCCTCCTGCCCCGGCAGTGCCTCGAGAGCCGCCTGAGCGCGGGAGAGGTCGTAGTCGGCCACGACCATGTGCGTCAGGAATTCCCTGCGGGCGACGATCCGGGTGACGGCGCCGCCGACACCGCCCGCGCCGACGAGAAGCACTCGCATGACTGACACCTTTCGTACGGGAGGCGGGCGCCTCCACAGTGGTGTCGATGCAACAGCGGCGCCTGCTTTAAGGTCAACCTTGTTGGCATAAGGCTCGCGGTGGTTCGCCGCGATGGCGGAAGGGGAGCGGCCGATGCCCAAGAAGGTGGTGCCGGAGGAGGCGCGGCGCAGGCGCAGGCCGACGCGGCAGGGCGCGGTGCTCTCCGAGGCGCTCATCGTGGAGACCGCGCTGCGGGTGCTGCGCGAACACGGCACCGGCGGGCTCACCGCCCGGCGCCTGGGCGCGGCGCTCGGGGCCGACCCGAGCGCCGTCTACCGGTACTTCGGCGGCATGGACGACCTGGCGCGGGCGATCGGCAACGAGCTGATGGGACGGGCGCTGGACGGATGGGCCGCGGCCGGCGACTGGCGCGGTGACCTGCGCTCCCTGGGCCTGGCCCTGCACTCCTCCTACCTCGCCCATCCCCAGGCCGCCGTGCTCACCGCGAGCCGGGTCAGCGGGCGGCCCCGTGAGATCGCCGTGGACGAGGCGATTCTGGGCCTGCTGCGGGGCGCCGGGCTCACGGACCGGGCCGCCGTCCGCTTCTACCACGCCTTCATCGACCTGGCCCTGGCCTTCGCCGCGCTGGACGCCGGCTCACTGGCGCTGCCCGAGGAGGCCCGCCGGGCCGACGAGGACATGTGGGGTTCCCTCTACGCCCGGCTGCCCGCCGCCACCCACCCGAACATCGCCGCGACGGCCGGCCGGCTCGCGGCCCGGATGCCGCACAGCGCGTACCCGGTGGTCCTGGACACGTTGCTGGACGCCGTCGCCGCCGAACTGGCGGTGGCGTCCGCGGCCGGTTGAGCCCCCGCCGTCGCCGCGCGCCCGCGCGGCCACCTCGCCGGACCAGTCGCCGACCGGTCGCCCTCGACGCGTCCGACGAGGGGGCGTCCGTCAGGTCACCGGGCCCCTTGTCGGCGGCGCGGGGTCGTAGGCGGCCCGCAGGGTGAGGTCCCGCAGACGCAGTGCGGCGGTGAGCAGGTCGCGGTGGCTGTTGTAGAGGGCGTTGACGCCGAAGCGCAGCAGGTCGGGTGCGCGCATGTCGGCGATCACGCCGTGTTCGGCGAGGGCGACGACCACTGCACTGGCGTGGGGGTGGCGAAGGCTGACCTGGCTGCCGCGACGGCCCGCCTCGGCCGGAGTGACGGAGGTGAAGCCCAGCGGGAGGAGGAGTTCGTCGGCGCAACGCAGGAAGTAGTCCGTCAGGGAGAGGCTCTTGGCGCGGACCTGCGTCAGGTCGACGCCGTCGAAGGCGGTGAGGGCCGCTTCGAGGGCGAGCAGGGAAAGGATCGGCGGGGTGCCGATGCGGGCGCGGGCGACGCCCGAGGCGGGCGCGTACTCGTCGGCCAGGCCGAACGGATCGGCATGACCGGTCCAGCCGGGCAACGGAGTCCGCAGCGAGGCGTGGTGGCGGTGCGCCACGTAGAGGAAGGCCGGTGCGCCGGGGCCCCCGGAGAGGAACTTGTAGCCGCAGCCGACGGCCAGGTCGATCTCGAGGGCGTCGACGTCGAGGGGCAGGGCGCCGGCCGCGTGGCACAGGTCCCACAGCGCGAGGGCGCCGACGTCGTGGACGGCCCCGGTCAGCGTCCGCATGTCGTGCAGCTCGCCGGTGCGGAAGTCGACGGGCGAGTAGCTGACGACGGCGACCCGGTGACCCTCGGCGGCGAGGAAGCGCGGAAGAGCGGCCGGTGGGACCCGGCGCACCTCCAGGCCCCGGCGGCGGGCGACCGCGTCGGCCAGGTAGCGGTCGGTGGGGAAGTGCCGTGGGTCGGTGACCAGCAGCGGGCGGCCCGGGCGGAGCTCGGCTGCGGCGTCGAGCGCGGTGAACAGCTGCACGCTGGTGGAATCGCCCACCACGGTCTGCCCCGGCGCGGCCCCGATGAGCGCGCCGACGGTGTCGCCCACCCGCAGGGGTGCTTCCCACCAGCCGTCGGCGTTCCAGGAGCCGATGAGGCCGGTGCCCCACTGGCGCCTGACCACGTCGTCGAGGGCGGCCGGGACGGCGGCGGGCAGCGGGCCCAGGGAGTTCCCGTCCAGGTAGACGACGTCCGGCGGGATGAGGAAGCGGGCGCGGAGGGGGGCCAGGGGGTCGTCGGCGTCGAGTCGCGCGGCCCGCTCGTACAGGGCGGCGTCCACGGAGGGTGCGGTGGTCATCGGCATGCGGCCTCCTCGCCCGGCCGGCTGGGGTGTCCCGGGTCGAAAGCGGCCGCCATCTCCCGGAGGGTGTCGGCGACCGCGCGGGCGCCGGGTGCTCCCGGCTCGATGAGGGTGTAGTGGCCGGTGCCGGGCAGGACGACCGTCCGCAGGTCCCGGTGGACGGCGGCGTAGTCGCTGAACTGGCTGAGCGGCACCTCCTCGTCGGCCGCGCCGTGCAGCAGCACGGTGGGTACACCGGTGGTGCCGGCGTCGCGCAGCAGGGTGAGGGGGTCGACCTCGGGCAGCCACTTCTCGAAGTGCTCCTCGCCACCGAGGAGTTGGAGGGCGGCGTCGTCGCTGAGACGGTCGCGGCGGGTGGCGGTGAGGTCGGTGAGCGGTGCGAGGGCGAGCACGCTCGTCGGCAGGGTGCGTGTGTACCAGCGGGAACCGGGCGGCAGCAGCCCCCGGGCGGCGCACCACAGCGCCAGGTGGCCGCCGGAACAGTGGCCCGCCAGGACATGGGGCCGTCCTTTGGGCAGGGTGTCCACGATGCGGGCGACGTCGTCGAAGGTCTCGGGGCAGCCGCCGGCACCGCCGGACCGCCGGAAGCCGGGGAGCAGCACGTCGAAGCCCTGCTGGGACAGGTATGCCGCGAACGGGGTCAGGTGCATCCGGTCGTAGCGCCAGTAGCCGCCGTGCAGCAGGATCACGAGCGGAGCGTCGGGGTCGTCGGACGGCCAGGCGTCGTAGGACTGGTGGGGGTGGTCACCGTAGCGGCCGTGCGCCGGGGCCAGCACCGGCTTGAGGCTCAGGACCCGCTGTTCCTCCTCGGCCGCGAAGGCGGAGATGGCCCTAGACGTCACCGCGCACCTCCCACAGTTCGGGGAAGACCGGGCGGGCCGCGCGCTGCTCCAGCCAGGCGAGCCCGGCGGAACCGGCGCTGCCCGGTCTGGCGCCCATGGCGCGGCGGACGACCAGGACGTGCTCGAAGCGCCAACGGGTGACGAGTTCGGCGATGTCGGTGAGCAGTTCGCCGAGCGTGAGGTGGGGATGGTGCCCGGGCCCGGCGTAGACGCGCCGCCACACCTCCACGACCCCCGGGTCGCTCGAGTACGGGCTGGTCACATCGCGCTCGCGGACGTGGCGCGGGACGGGCAGGTCCTGTCGGTGGAGGTAGGCCAGCACCTCGTCGTACAGAGACGGTTCCCGGTAGGTCTCGGCGAGCGCCTCGTGGACGGCCGGGTCTCCCCGGTGGGCGCGCAGCAGCCCGGGCGACTTGTCGCCGAGGAGAAACTCCATGTGCCGGTACATCGCCGACTGAAAGCCCGACGCCTTGCCGAACGCGGCCCGGAAGCCGTTGAACTGGGCGGGGGTCAGCGCGGCGATGGGCGCCCAGGCACCGCCCAGGGCGGTCAGCGCGCGGCGGCTGCGCGTCAGGGCGTCCAGGGCGGCGGGCAGGTCGTCCTTGGCGAAGGCCACCCGTGCCGTGCGCCACTCGTGCACGATCAGGGTGAACCACAGTTCCATCACCTGGGTGGTGACGAGGAAGCCCATCTCGTCCGGGGCCTCGGTGAGCGGCTGCTGGAGGGAGTTGAGGACGGAGGCGTGCACGTAGCCGTCGTAGGGACTCGCCCCCGGGAACGGCCGGGTCAGGGCGTCGTCCGTCGCCGGTGCGCCGAGTGTGGTCGTGCTGTCGTTCATCGCTTCTCCTAGGGGGCGCGTGCGGTCACACACCGAGGTGCGCGCCGCCGGAGGCGTCGATCCACTGGCCGGTGACCCAGCGGGCGTCGTCGCCGGCGACGAAGGAGACGACGTCGGCGATGTCCACCGGATCGCCGAGCCGGCCGAACGTGGAGGCCTCGGAGTACCTGCGGCGGATCTCCGGGACGGCGAGAGTGGGGTTGATCTCCGTCTCGGTGTAGCCGGGGGCGACGGCGTTGACCGTGATGCCCCGGGGGCCCAGCTCCTGGGCCAGGGCGAGGGTGAGGTAGTCGAGGGCGGCCTTGGTCATGGTGTACGAGACGATCGGCGGGAAGGCGACGCGGGTCGCGACGGAGGAGATGTTCACGATCCTGCCGCCGTCGCGCAGGCGGTCCAGTCCGCGTTGGATGATGAAGAACGGCGCCTTGGTGTTGACGGCGAAGACCCGGTCGTAGTCGGCTTCGGTGACGTCGGCGATGCGGCGCGGGACGGTGATGCCCGCGTTGTTGACGAGGATGTCCACTCCCGCCGGCGCGTCCTGCTCGGCCAGGGCCCGGTCGAAGGCGGACCACAGGGTGTCGGCGTCGTCGGGGACGCCGAGTTCGGCGTGCACGGGGAAGGCGCGGCCTCCCTCGGCCTCGATCTCCTTGACGGTCCGCTCGGCTGCCGTCAGATCGTGGCCGTAGTGGACCGCCACCAGGGCGCCCTCGCGGGCCAGGCGGCGGCTGATGGCTCTGCCGATCCCGCGGCTGCCCCCGGTGACCAGAGCGGTCTTTCCGTCGTGGCGGGCGGCGGTGGTCATCGTGGGGCTCCTTCGGTGAGTGGCCATGGAGGTGGGGGGTGAGGCGGGTGGAGTGGTGATCAGGCGTCGAAGTCGAGGGTGACCTCGGGGGTACGGGGGCGGGCCCGGCAGATGAGCGTGTACCCGGCGGCACGGTCGTGGTCGTCCAGGGCGTACTGGCGGTCCGCCGTCACCTCACCGGCGACGACTCGGGCGCGGCAGGTTCCGCACACGCCTTCGCGGCACGCGTAGGGCACATCGGGGTCGGCACGCAGCAGCGCATCGAGGAGGACCCTGTCGCCCGGCAGGACGGTGGCGTCGCGGCGGCGCCCGCCGAGCAGCGCGGTGGCCCGGGCCGTTCCCGCTTCCGGCGCCCGTCCGGGTGCCCGCGGGGACCGGGGTGCGCGTACCGCTCCCCCGGCTTCCTCCGTGGGGCGCGGCGCCGGGCCGGCCGTGGTGAAGAGCTCTCGACGGACGAGTGAGGGGTCGGCGCCCCGGTCTGCCAGGACCCCCCTCACGGTGTCGACGAGGCCGGGCGGTCCGCACAGGGCGTAGGTGGTGTCGGGGCCGGGTCGGGCGTCCAGGGCCGTCAGCAGGCGGCCCAGCCCGGCCGCGTCGAGCCGCCGCGCGAGCGGGCCGTCGCTCCCCCTCCCCCGGTCCTCACGGGTCAGCACGTGGAGGACGGTGAACCGGTCGACGAACTCGTCTTTGAGCGCGGCCAGTTCGTCGGCCAGCAAGGCGTCGGCGGAGGTGGGCACCGAGTGGAGGAGGGTGATGCGGCAGGCCGGGTCGTGGCGCAGCGCGTGGGCGGCCATGGGGGCCAGCGGCGTGATGCCGGAGCCCCCCGCGATCAGGACGTGGTGGGCACCGGACAGGTCCGGCAGGGCGAAGGTCCCGGTGGGCGGGGAGAGTTCGAGGTGGTCGCCGGGAGCGAGCCGGGTGGCGGCATGGACGCCGAAGCCGTCCGGGCGGCCGCGCCTGATCACCAGCCGGAGCAGGTCGGAGGCGTGCGGGGGCGGGCAGATCGAGTAGCTGCGGCGCGGTTCGGTGCCAGCCTCGGGACGCCGGACGGTGACGTGCTGACCGGGGCGGTGGGTGAAGACGGGACGCAGGGCGTCGGGGACGTCGAGGGTGACGGCCACGGTGTCGGCAGTGAGGTGACGGACCTCGGTGACGCGCAGCCGGTGTCGGCGGACGCGGTGGGAGGGGTCGGCCGGCGGGACGGGCGACGTGATGGTGGCGGTGTTCACGGTGTGCCTCACAACGCGGTCATGTGCGGGAAGGGCTCACGGCACGCCGTGCACCACAGCACCGACTGGCAGCGGGAGGGGCCGAAGGGGCTGTGCGGCCGGGTGGCTCGGGAGCCGCACCGCGGGCAGGGCACACAGCCCAGTTCGACGGGGACCGCATCGTCGGGAGCCGGGGACAAGGGCGGTGCGATGCCGTGCGCGGCGAGCTTGCGCCGGCCCTCGCGGGTGATGCGGTCCGTCGTCCAGGGCGGGGCCAGGACCTGCCGTACGCGACCCTCGGGGTGACCGCAGGCGATCAGGACCTCCCGTACCGCGGCCGTGATCTCGGGCAGCGCGGGGCAGCCCAGGTAGGTGGGCGTGATCTCCACCTCCAGCACACCGTCGGCGCCCGGGGCGACGGCGCCCACCACACCGAGGTCGCCGAGACCGATCACCGGCAGTTCCGGGTCCGGGAGCGCCCGCACCCTCTCGTACACCTCACGGGCGGAGAGCCGGGCCTCAGCCGGCGCGGGCCCGCTCACCAGGTGCCTCCGGGGAACTGTCGCCGCACCGACTGGAGTTCGGCGACCAACGGACCGAACTCCTCCGTGTGCAGGCCGGCACGGCCGCCCCTGGCCGACCAGGTGGGAGTGGGCACGGTGAGTCCCGCCTCCGTGACGACGGCGGTGACCTGCCGCAGCCACGTCTCGTACAGAGGTGCCGGGGAGGGCGCCGTACCGGAGGCGGCCAGGCGGCGCAGCACCGCGTCCTCCTCGAAGAGTTCGCCGGTGTACGGCCACACCCGCTCCAGGCCGTGCCGCATCCGGCGGGCGCTCTCCTCGGTGCCGCGCCCCAGCGTCACCGTCCAGCGGTCCGCGTGCATCCGGTGGAAGGCGACCTCCTTGGCGGCGCGCGACCCGAACGCGGCGACTTCTGTGTCGGCACTGTGGGCGAGCGCCTCATAGCAGAGGACGGCGTAGTGGGTGTAGGCGAGCTGCCGGGCCACGGTCATCGCGAAGTCCCCGTTGGGGAGTTCGGTGAGCAGGGCGTTGGTGAACTCGCGCTCCGAGCGGGCGTAGGCGAAGTCGTCCTCGGCGCGGCCGGTCCCGTCGAGCCCTCCGGCACGGGTGAACAGGGCGCGGGCGTGGCCGATCAGGTCGAGAGCGATGTTGGACAGGGCCAGGTCCTCATCGACGGTGGGCGCGCGGGTGATCCACTGGCACAGGCGCTGTCCGAGGACGAGGGCGTCGTCGCCGAGACGCAGCAGGTGCAGGGACAGGTCGGCGTCGGAGCGGGGTGGCCGGCCCGGTGGGAGGCCCGGGCGCACTTCCCTGACGTCACTGGTGGTGCTCACCTTCGGGGCCTTCCTCGGTCAGCGGTGCGAAGTGTTCGGGGTAGCGGTACGGCTTGTGGCGGGCGCTCGCGAAGTACGGGTCGTGTTCGTCGGGGGAGGCCGCGTGCACGGCGTCGGAACGGACCACCCACAGGGAGAGCGGCTCGCCCCGGCGCGTGTACAGGTCGCGGGCCGCGGCCAACGCCGCGTCCGGGCCGGCCGCGCGCACCGATCCCACGTGCTGGTGGGCCAGGCCCCGGCGTCCCCTCAGGAACACCTCCCAGGACGCCGGAGCGCCCTCCCGTGTTCCGCTCATCCGGCCTCCCCTTCCGTCTCACCCGTCCGGGCGGCGTACGCGGCGGCGGCCTCGCGGACCCAGGCGCCGTCCTCGTGGGCGGCCCGGCGGTGCGCGATGCGCTGCCGCGACCAGTGGGTGTCGTCGCCCAGTGCCTCGCGGTAGGTGTCCCAGTCGACGGGCGTGAAGTCGTAGTGGCCGCGCTCCTCGTTCCAGCGGAGAGCCGGGTCGGGCAGGGTGAGGCCGAGACGTTCGGCCTGCGGGACGCACGTGTCGACGAAGCGCTGTCGCAATTCGTCGTTGGTGTGGCGTTTGATGCCCCAGGCCCGCGCGCGGCGGGAGACGGCGGCGCCCAGCGCGGCGGTCCGCGCGTCGGCGCCGTCCGCCTCGGTGTCGGGCGGACCGAACATCAGGGCCACGGCCGGCAGCCACCACCGGTTCACCGCGTCCTGCGCCATCTCCTTCTGTTCGGGGGTCCCCTCGCAGAGGGCGCGCATCAGGTCGTAGCCCTGCCGTACGTGGAAGGCCTCCTCCTGGCAGACGCGGCGCATGGCCCGGGCGTAGGGACCGTACGAGGTGCGGCACAGGGGCGCCTGGTTGATGACGGCGGCACCGTCCGTCAGCCAGGCGATGGCGCCGGTGTCGGCCCAGGTGAGCGCGGGGTGGTTGAAAGTGGCGGAGGCACGCTGCCGGCCGCGGTGCAGGGCGTCCAGCAGGTCGGCGCGGTCCACGCCGAGGGTCTCGGCGGCGGAGTACAGGTAGAGGCCGTGGCCGGCCTCGTCCTGGACCTTCGCGATGAGCACCGACTTGCGCCGCAGGGACGGGGCGCGGGTGAGCCAGGCGCCCTCCGGTTGCATGCCGATGATCTCGGAATGGGCGTGCTGGGCGATCTGGCGGACGAGCATGCGGCGGTACCCGTCGGGCATCCAGTCACGCGGTTCGACCGTCCCGCCGTCGGCGACGAGCGCCTCGAAGCGCGCGAGGGCCTCCCGGTCGTCCGCGGTACCGGTGAGGGTCGGCGCGGTCATCGGGCGCCGCCCGAGTGTCCGGCGTGGGCGGCCGTGGTGGCCCGGCGTGTCCGGCCCCGCCCCGGGGTCCGGCCCCGTACCGGCTGCCTGGGCACTCGCATCACTCCTTCGCCTCGTGACCGCCCGCGTCGGGCCGGAGAGGGCCGGGCGGAACGGGTCGTTTCGTTGCGGTAAGAGGCCGGGCGGGCGGCCCGGCTATCCCCGTGGCGCGAGGTTCGGGCGCGTGACAAAGCTCACGGGCCGGCTTGGGGAGTGGAACGGTGTCGTGGCCGCCTCTTGAGGGGGTGTCATTCGAGAACCGCGCGGCGGCCGGCACGCCGAGGCGAAAGGGGAAACCATGAGCACCATCAGGGAGTTGCTGGTCGAACTCACCGGCACGACCGAGTACGCCGACCAGATCGGGGACGATGTCGACCTGGCCGCCAGCGGCATCGATTCCGGGGACCTCGTGCGCCTCGTGCTGCTGGTCGAGCAGCGGCTCGGCGTGGAGATCACCGCCGAGGACATGGAGGGGCTGCACACGATCGCCGACTACGAGCGCTTCGTGGCCGAGCACGCGGCCGCCGGGACCTGTGACGCGGCAGGTGTCGGCAGTGCCGCCGGTGCGAGCGACGGTGTGTGATGTGGCTGACACAGCTGTTGGAGCGCAACCGGCAGTGCCGGCCCGGCCGGACCGCGCTGGTCGACGAGGAGCGCAGCGTCACCTGGGCCGAGTTCCACGACCGCACCCTGGAACTGGCGCGCGGGCTGGCCGAACTGGGCATCGAGCGGGGCGACCGGGTCGCCGTCCTCTCCAAGGACCGGATCGAGGTCCTGGAGAGTTACTTCGCGCTCGCTCGCCTCGGGGCACTGTTCGTGCCGCTCAACCACAGTCTGGCCGAGCCCGAGGTCGCCGGGATCGTCGAGCGCGTCGGGGCGGTGGCCGTCATCGGTGAGTCGGACCTGCTGGACCGGCATCCCGAACTGCCGTCGTCGGTGCGGATCAGGCTGGCCCTCGACAAGCCCTCCTTCACGGCGCTGGGCACCCTGGCCGCCGACCGGGACCTGCCGGAGGTCGCCGACACCGACCCGATCGCCGTGCTGCACACCTCGGCGACCACCGGGCAGGCCAAGGGCGTCACCGTCGACAGCGGGTCGTTCCGGGCGATCGCCCTCGGCTGGCTCGTGATGGCCCGGCCGACCGACGACATCGTCATGGTCAACTGCTGCCCGCTGTACCACGGCAGCATGGTCGTGTCCCTGACCTACCTGGCGGCCGGCGCGACGGTCGTGCTGATGCCCGGCTTCACCCCGCAGCGGGCGCTGACCGCGGTGGAGCGGCACGGCGCCACCCACCTGTGGCTGGTGCCGCAGATGCTGCGCTTCATGCTCCAGGCCAAGGCCTCCCGGCGCGCCGGCCTGTCCAGCCTGCGGGAGGTCCTGTACGGCGCCGCGCCGATGCCGCCCGACGTGTACGCCGAGGCGGTGGAACGGCTGGGCTGCGGCTTCCGACAGGTGTACGGCATGACCGAGGTGGGCGGCCCGTTCGTCACCCTCGGCCCCGACGAACACCCCGCCCCCGGGGACGTCGCCGTCCGCATCCCGTGCGGACGCGTCGTGCCCGGTATGTCGGCCCGCGCGGTGGACGGGGGCGGCCGGGAACTTCCGCCCGGTGAGATCGGCGAGATCGTGGTGCGCGGACCGGGCGTCATGCAGGGCTACTGGAACGACTCGCAGGCCACTCGGGAGATCACGGCCGACGGCTGGATCAGGACGGGCGACCTCGGCTTCATGGACGACGAGGGGCGCATCAGCCTGGTGGACCGTACGAAGGACGTCATCATCCGCGCGGGCCAGAACGTCTACCCCTCGGAGATCGAGCGCGCCCTGATGTCCCACCCCGCGGTCCGGGACGCGGCGGTCGTCGGCATGCCCGACGAGGACTACGGCGAGGTGCCGCTGGCCTACGTCGTCCAGGAACCGGACGCGGACCTGGGAACGGCGGCGCTCCTCGCGCACGTAGCGGGTCTCCTCGCGCCCTACAAGCGTCCGCGGCGGGTGGAGTTCATCGAGCAGGTGCCGCGCAACCCCGCCGGCAAGATCATCAAGAAGCTGCTGCGGGTGTGAGCGGCGGCGGTCACCCGGCAGCGGACAGTGAGCTGAGCGGGATGCGTCCGCTGCTGGCCGCCGCCGGGCTCGGTCTGGGTGTCGCGGCCGTCTCGGAGCCCTGTCCGGAGCCGGCGGGGCCTGCCGAGGCGGCCGCGGCGGCGTCGATGCCGGCACGCCGCCGACTGGAGTTCCTGGCGGGCCGTCGGGCCGCCCGGCGGGCGCTGCGCGCGGTGGGTCTGGACTGCGGCGAGATACCCCGCTCGGGGCGGTTGCCGGTGTTCCCGCCCGGCCGGGCGGCGTCGATCTCGCACAGCGCAGGCGTCGCCGTCGCCGTGGCCCGCGCGCCCGGGGCCGCCCTGCCGCTCGGCTGCGACCTGGAACTGCGGCCCCTCCCCCGCGCGGCGGCACGATTGGTGCTGAGGGCCGACGAGGAGGTGCTCCTCGGCCAGGAGGAGCAGGAGGAGGAACTGCCGGGCTTCCCCGCCCGGCCGGCGGGCACGGCGGCCTGGTCGGTCACCGCGCTGTTCTCCGCGAAGGAGGCAGCGTGGAAGGCCTTGGCCGTGCCCGGAGACGGGCGCCAGGTCGAATCCGTGCACGGGCACCGGGCGGGGCCGGTCGACGATCAACAGACCTGGCTTCTGAACGGCCGCCGGGCCGAGCCGGCCGACGGGCATCGGGCCCGGCGTCCGCTCGAGCGCCAGGCAGGGCCCGGCCGTGAGCACCCGGCCGCCGCACCGGACAACGGCCGGCACCGGGACGGGCCCGGGGGCCGGCGTCGAACGGTCCCCGGGGGACAGCCTCCGCCCTGGTCGGCGGGGAGCCTGCGGGATCTGCGCCTGTGCCCGTCGGGAGACGCCCTGCTCGTGTGCCTGCGCGCCGACCCCGCCCACGCCGTGCGGGTCCGGGTGGTCCGCGTCGGAGGCGGGGTGTTCAGCTACGTCCTCGGCCGAGCGGGCGCCCACGACTGAGCACGGGCTGCCGCCCCGGCGCATCGCACCGGGGCGGCAGCCCGCCGTTCCTGGTCAGCGGCCCGCAGGGCCGCCGTCACGGTAGGAGCGCCGCGCGGCGTCGGCGGCCTTGTCGGTCTGGGCGTCGTACTTGCCCCCCGTGCGCTGGTCGACCGTTCGCTCGGCCCCCGCGACGCCCTTGTCGGCCTGGTCGGGGTGGCCCTTGGCCATCTGCTTGGCCTTGGTCATCATCTCGCCGAGCTTGCCCATGGGGTACCTCCCGGGATCGTGCGTGTGGTCGTTCCCGGCCGCAGGTACCCCTCAGGCGGTGGGCGAATCACCCCGCCCGGCGCGCCCCTGCAGCGGACCTCACAGCCGGTCCCCGACGCGCGCCGCCATGTTGCCGGCCGGATGCCGGTTGTCGTGGATGAGCTGGTGCGCGAGGCCGATCTCGTCGAAGTCGAAGGTCCGGGACAGGCAGGGATCGATGATGCCCTGGTCGATGAGCCGGGTGACCTCGCGTGCCTCCCGGGCGGTGGCGACGTGCGATCCTTGCAGGCGCTTCTGCCGCATCCACAGGAAGCGCAGGTCGACGTCGCCGTTGTAGCCGGTGGTGCCGCCGCACAGGACGACCATGCCGCCGTTGTCGCACAGGTACAGCGAGGTCGGGACGGTGTCGGCGCCGGAGTGCTCCAGCACGATGCGCGGGCCGCGGCGCTCGCCGAGCACGTCCCACAGGCGCCGGCCGAAGGCGCGGGCGCCCGAGAGCCAGCGGCCCATCGCCTCCTCGTCCGAGGTGTCCGGCAGCCGCCCCCAGTGATCGAAGTCCCGCCGGTCGATCCAGCCCTCGGCGCCCAGTTTGAGGCAGAACTCGCCGCGTTCCTCGTTGGAGACGACCGCGACGGGGATGCCGCCGACGTGTCGGACGAGCTGGATGGCGATGCAGCCCAGGCCGCCGGCGCCGCCCCAGATCAGCACCGGGTCGCCGGGGCGCACCGTGTGCGGGGGCCAGCCGAAGAGCTGACGGTAGGCGGTGGCGGCGGTCGCCATGTAGCAGGCCGCCTCCGCCCAGGAGAGCCGGGTGGGCTTCGGGTGGCACATGTAGTCGTCGACTACCGCGAACTGGGCGAAGGAGCCGTAGTTCTCCTCGTAGCCCCACACCCGCTGGCCTGCGGACCAGGTGGGGTCCGCTCCGAGGCGGACGTCCTCGGCCCTCTCGTCCCAGCGGTTGGCGAGGACCACGACCTCGTCGCCGAGCCGCACCCCGCGCACGTCCTCGCCGACCGCCCACACGATCCCGGAGAGGTCGGAGCCGCCGATGTGGAAGTCCTCGGTGGCGCCCGCCTTCTGCCGGGCGGCGATCACGTCGAGCGGCGAACCGAGGGCCGCCCAGACGTTGTTGTAGTTGATCCCGGCAGCCATCACCTTCACCAGGACCTGTCCGCGGCCCACGGGCGGCACGTCGACCACCTCGGTCCGGAACGCGTCGACGGGCTGTCCGTAACGCTCGCGACGGATGAGCGAGGCGTACATCTTCCGCGGGGCGGTGCCCATGTCGGGCGCGTCGCCGAGTTCGTAGAGGTCTTGGGTCGCTCTCACGCTGGCTCTCCTCAACGCGGGTTCACTGGGCAGGGGCTACGGGGCGGGGGTTACGGCGGCTCCGTCGCCGAGGCCGCGCAGGGCCTTGGCCACCGCCTCGCCGATGCGGGCGATCGGCTCGGGCTCGGTCATGTCGTAGTGGCCGCACGGCACGTGGTGGTCGTGGAGGGTGCCGTCCACGTAGGGCCGCCAGCTGTCGGCCTTGCCGGGCAGCACCGCGAGGTCGGCCGGACGGCCGGTGGGTTCCTCCTCGACCGCGCTGAAGAACAGCACGTCGCCGCGGAAGACTCCGGGGGCGAACTGCGGGGCGATGCGCAGGTTGTTGCGCATGACGGCGGCTATGGCGGCGGCCTCCGCGCGGGTGACGGGCGCACTCGACGGGTCGGTGGTGACCCGGGCGTCGATCCGGTCCAGGACGGTGTCCACGGGCACGGGTTTCGCGTCGAAGGGGAGACCGGCCACTCTCGACAGCAGCGCCGCCACCTGGCGTTCGGCCGCGTCGGGGTCGTGGGCGGTGCCGTGCGGCTGGGGGGCGTCGAGCATGGCGAGGAGTTCGACGCGCTCGCCGTCGCGTTGGAGGGCACAGGCCATGGCGTGGGCGACGAATCCGCCGTAGGACCAGCCCAGCAGCCGGTACGGTCCGTGCGGTTGCAGCCGGCGCACCAGGTCGAGGTAGTGGGCGACCATGGCGGCGGCGTCGGGCGCGGGCGGGCGGGTGCCGTCGAGCCCGGCCGCCTGGATGCCGTGGACGGGCTGGTCTCCGCCGAGGTGCGGCAGCAGACCGGTGTAGCGCCAGGAGACGCCCGCGCCGGGGTGGACGCAGAACAGCGGTGTCGCGGTGCCCTCCGCGCGCAGCGGCAGCAGTGGTCCGAGCGCGGTGGGGGCGGCGCGCGGGGTTCCCTCGTCCCGCTCGTCGGCGGCGGCCAGGACGCCGGCCACGGTGGGCGCGGCCAGCAGTGTCGCCGCCGGGACGTCGAGGACGCCGCTCCGGCGCAGTCGGCCGGCGAGGAGCACGGCGCGCATGGAGTCGCCGCCGAGGTCGAAGAAGTTGTCGTGCAGGCCGATGCCGCCGATGCCGAGGGTCTCCTCCCAGAGCCGGGTCACCTCCCGTTCCCGTTCGGTGCGGGGCGGTGCGTGCTCCGTGGTCAGCCGGGGTCGGGGGGCGAGGCCGGGGCCCGCCTCCCGCGTGGTCCCGGTGTCAGCGGGGTCCGTGCGGGCGCCGGGGGCGTCGATCCAGTGGCGCCGGCGGTCGAACGCGTACGGCGGCAGCGGGGCCCGCCGCGGTGTGCCCGGCACCGGGGGCAGGGCGTGGTCGACGCCTGCGCTCCACAGCCGTCCCAGTGCCTCGGCGAGGACGAAGTCGTCGCACGCCTCGGCCTTGGCGTGCCGCATGGTGGTCACCGTCACCGGCGCCTCGTCGGCGAGCCGGGCGGCTGCCAGCTTGGTGAGGGTGTCGCCCGGCCCGATCTCCACGAGGACGGGACGGAGCCGGTCCCACAGGGCGGTGATGCCGTCGGCGAACCGCACGGTGTTCCGGGTGTGGTCGATCCAGTGCCGTACGGAGGTGGCCTGGGCGTCGGTGACCCAGGTGCCGGTGACGTTGGTGACGTAGGGGATGCGCGGCGGGCGCAGGGTGACACCGCTGAGATGGGCCTCGTAGGCGGGCAGGACCGGGTCCAGGACATGGGAGTGGGCGGCCACGGGGATGCGCAGGCGGCGGAAGGGGACGCCGAGTCGGGTCAGTTCGGCCTCCAGGCGGGCGACGGCGTCGACGTGCCCGGCGACGGTGCAGGCGCCGGGACCGTTCACGGCGGCCAGGGACAGGTCGTCGTCGAGCAGCGCCCCGATCTCCTCGGCCGGGGCCGCCACGCCGACCGTGGCGCCGCCGGCCGAGCTGATGAGCCGGATGCGTTCGGTGACCAGCGGCAGCATGTCGGCGAGGTCGATGACTCCGGCCAGGCAGGCGGCCGTGTACTCGCCGAGGGAGTGGCCGAGCAGCGCGTCGGGGCGGACGCCCGCCTCGACAAGCGTGCGCGCCAGGGCGTACTCGGTGACGACGAGCCCGAGGAACGCGGCGGTGTCGTCGGGCCGGCGCTCCTCGAAGAGGGCCGTGCGCAGGTCGGTGCCGAGGTCGGGCCGCAGAATGCGGGCGCACTCGTCGACGGTGTCGCGGTAGACGGTGTGGTCGCGGTACAGCTGCGTGCCCATGCCGGGGTACTGGGTGCCGCCGCCGGGCAGCAGGAACGCCACGCGGGCGGGGTCGTCGGGGACCGGCGGGGTGGCGGGTGCGGCGGAGCGCAGCGCGTCGATGGCCTCGTCACGTGTGGCCGCCGTGACGGTGAGGCGGTGGCGGAGCGCGGACCGGTCGGTGCGCAGCGCGTGGGCGACGTCGTCCAGGCGAAGGCCTGGGCGGCGTTCGAGGTGCCGGGCGAGGGCGTCGGCCTGGCCGCGCAGGGCGCCGGCGGTGCGCGCGGACAGCGGCAGCACCAGACGGCGGACGTCCTCGGGCGGGCGGGGTGCGGCGGGTGCGGTGAGCGGGGCCTCCTCCAGGACGACGTGGGCGTTGGTGCCGCCGATGCCGAAGGCGCTGACGCCGGCCCGGCGGGGGTGCCCGCCTTCGGGCCAGTCCTCCAGGGCGGTGGGGACGCGGAAGGGGCTCGCGTCGAAGTCGATGAGCGGGTTGGGCCGGTCGAAGTGCAGGCTCGGCGGGATCCGGCGGCGTTCGAGGGCGAGGACGGCCTTGATGAGACCGGCGATGCCGGCGGCTGCCCCGAGGTGGCCGATGTTGGTCTTGACCGAGCCGAGGGTGCAGAAACCGGTCCGCGGTGTGCTGTGCCGGAACGCCTCGGTGAGCGCGGACACCTCGATGGGGTCCCCGAGTCGGGTGGCGGTGCCGTGCGCCTCGATCAGGCCGATGGTTCCGGCGTCGACCTCCGCCGCGGCCTGCGCCGCCAGGATCACCTCGGTCTGTCCGGCGGCGCTGGGCGCGCTGAAGCCGACCTTGCGGCGGCCGTCGTTGTTGACGGCGCTGCCGCGGATGACGGCACGGATGCGGTCGCCGTCGGCGAGGGCGTCGTCCAGTCGCTTGAGTACCACGGCTCCCACGCCGTCGCCCGAGGAGGTACCAGCGGCGTCCGCGGCGAAGGCTCGGCAGTGTCCGTCGGGTGAGAACGGCCCGTCGGGCACGTGCCGGTAGCCCAGTGAGGCGGAGGGGTTGAGGGAGACGGCGGCGGCCAGCGCGGTGTCGCAGCGGTGGTCCAGCAGGTCCTGGCAAGCGGTGTGCACGGCCACCAGAGCGGTGGAGCAGGCCGTCTGGAGGGACACGCTGGGGCCGGTGAGTCCGAGTTCGTAGGAGATCCGGGTGGCGAGGGTGCCGAGCGAGTTGGCGGTGGCCGCGTGGACGAGCTCGACGGAGCCGGGCTGCCCGGCGAAGCGCGGGTGCAGGTGCGCCGGGTAGTAGCGGCTGTCGCCGCCGCCCGCGTAGACGCCGAACGCCTCGCGGGTACGGTCCTCGGCGAGGCAGCCGGCGTCCTCCAGGGCGTGGTACGCCGTCTCCAGGAGCAACCGTTGCTGCGGGTCGACGACGGCGGCCTCCGCGGGGCTGTAGCCGAAGAAGCCGGAGTCGAAACGGTCGATGCCCTCGACGGTCGACGCCATCCGGACCAGTGCGGGGTCGTCCAGGTCGCGCCGGTCACCGCCCGCGGCGAGGAACTCCTCGTCGGTGACGGGCCGCACGGACTCGCGGCCGGCCGCGAGGTTGTCCCAGAAGGCGTCGAGGTCGTCGGCGCCGGGGAAGCGGCCCGCCATGCCGATGACGGCGACGGCGGGGATGTCCTCACCGTGGGGTGCGGTGGTGTCGTGCACGGCCTGTGCCTCGTCCTCTCGGGGTTCGGTGGGGTTCTGCGTCACCTGCGGCGCGGGGGTGTCAGGCACGTCCGCGGTCCTTCCCGTGCCGTGCGGTACGGCGGGTGCGGGCGGCGCGCTGCCGCTGTGCCTGCTCCCTGGCGCGGTCGAGGCCGTCGACCGCGCGCCGGGGCGGCTGGTCGGCCGCCTCCGTGGGAGCGGCGCCGGCGGCCGACAGATGGCGGGCCAAGGCGCGCACGGTGGGGTGCGCGAAGAGGTCGACGACCGACAGGTCGGTGCCGAAGGCGCGGTTGACGGCGGTCTGGGCGGTGACGAGGAGCAGGGAGTTGCCGCCGAGGTCGAAGAAGTTGTCGTCCCGGCCCACCCGGTCGTGGCCCAGTACGCCGCGCCACACCTGCGCGAGCCGGTTCTCCAGTTTCCGCAGGTCCTCCCCCGCTTCCGCCTGGTCCGTGGCACAGGTGGCGCCCGCGGAACGCAGCGTCCAGGCGTCGGACAGTCCGGCCGTGAGGGCGGTGTCGGCGGCGGCGCGGTACAGGGCCCCCAGGTCCGTGCCTTCCTCCAGGCCGACGCGCGCGGCCAGGCGGCGCACCTGGCGGGCGGGGGCGTCGACGTGGCTGCGGACCCAGGGGGCGGTGCGGTCGGCGCCGATCAGCAGGTGGGGTTCGTCCAGGGTGCGGGCCAGGTCGAAGGAGCGCAGCGCGGCGGGGGTGTCGAGCAGCCGGTAGCCGCGGGCCTCGGTGAGCGCGGTGAGCCGGTAGCCGCGGCTCATGCCGCGCTCGCGCCACATGCTCCAGGCCAGGGACTGGGCCGGAAGGCCGAGTGCCCGGCGGTGCAGGGCGAGGGCGTCGAGGGAGGCGTTGGCGGCGGCGTAGGCGGCGTTCAGGGCGCCGCCGAAGAAGCCGTTCACCGAGGAGAAGGTGACGAAGGAGTCGACGGGGTGGTCGGCGGTGAGGCGGTGCAGCGTCCACGCGCCGCGCACCTTCGCCTCCAGCGCCCGGCGCCAGGTCGCGGCGTCCAGCTCGCTGACGGGGCGTTCCACGAGCGTCCCGGCCAGGTGCAGCACCGAGGACAGGGGCACGCCCCACGTCTCGGCAGCTGCCTCCACGGCGGCCCGCACCTGGCGCTCGTCGGTGACGTCGGCAGGGGCGTAGCGCACCTCGCCGACTTCGCGCAGTCGCGGGAGGGCGTCGCCCTCGGGGTCCGGGGTGCGGCCGACGATGAGCAGGCGGGTGCCGGGGGTGCGCAGCAGATGCGCGGCCACCTCGGCGCCGACCCCTCCCAGTCCCCCGGTGAGGAGGATGAAGCCGTCGTGTGACGGCGGCTCGGTGCGGGCCGGCGTGGCGGGCAGGGGGGCGAGGCGGCGGACATGGCGGTGTCCGCCGCGGTACGCCACCTCCGCGCCGTCCGTGGTGACGGTCGCCTCGGCCAGTACGACGGGCAGCGGGTCCTCACCGGCGTCCGGAGCGAGGTCGAGGTGGGTGCCGCGCAGTCGGCCGAACTCCTCGCCCAGCGACTTCAGCAACGCGCCCGCCGCGGCGTGGCCGGGCGAGGGGCGTTCACCGGGGCGCACGGCCTGCGCGCCCGCCGTCACGTACAGCAGGTCGACGGGGTGCGGTCGGCCCGGGCGGGCGGCGAGGGCGCGGGCGAACGCGAGCAGGTCCTGCGCACCGGCCGTGTCGTGCGGCTCGGTCTGGGGGGCGTCGGCGCGCTGCAGGCCGCCGAGGTGCAGGACGGCATCGACGGGCGGCCGGTCGCGCTCCACCTGCCCGAGCAGCGCGGTGTAGTCGCTCACCTCGCCGGGCCGCACCCGGTAGTGGGCGGCGTCGAGTCGTGCGAACTCCGTGCCCGCCCCGACCACCGTGCACAGGCCGCCGCCCTCGCGCAGGGCATCCGCGAGCCGCTGCACCGGGAGTGCCTGGGGCTCCGGGAGGTCGCCGTGCGCCAGGACGAGGGTGTGCCGGCCGGGGAGGGGCGGGCGGGCGTCGGGGCGTTCCGCCCGCTGCCACACCGGCCGCAGGAACCAGTCGGGGACGGTGCTCTCGGTGCCCAGCAGCAGTTGGCTCCGGCGGACCTCCTCGTCGAAGTCGCCCGCCTCGAAAGCCTTGCGCAGCTTGGTGCGCTGGATCTTGCCTATCTCGGTCTTCGGTACGGCGTCCGGGGCGACCGGGATCAGGTGGGCCGGGCTGACGCCGATCTCCCGGGTCACCTTCCCGGTGATCTCGCGCAGGGCGCCGGCGGTGACGTCCGCCACGGGATGGAAGAAGAGGGCCAGTTCGTCGGTGGGCGAGGAAGGGTCGGTGCGCACCGCGACCGCCGCGGTGAAGCTGTTCTCCACCCACGGCAGTTCCTCGGCGCACGCCTCGATCTCGTGGCTGTAGTGGTTGACGCCGTTGACGATGATGACGTCCTTGGCGCGGCCGGTGATGTACAGCTCGCCGTCTCTCAAGTACGCCAGGTCGCCGGTGTCGAACCAGCCGTCCTCGGTGAAGGCCTCCGCGTTGGCGGCCGGGTTGTCGTGGTAACCGGCGGTCACGGACGTGCCACGGACCTGGAAGCGGCCCGCCACGCCCTCGTCGAGGACCGTGCCCTGTTCGTCGACGATCCGCATGGCGAATCCCGGGTAGGGCAGACCGCAGCTCACGAAGGTGCCCTCGCCGTCGCGGGGTTCGGCGGGCAGGACGGCGTCGGTGACCACGGAGCAGGTCTCGGACATGCCCCAGCCGGGGTGCATCACGTCCTGCGGCAGGCCGAACGGCTCGAGCGCCCGCAGGAAGCGGCGGGCGGCCGAGGCCACGACGACCTCGCCGGCGTTCATCACCAGCCGCATCGGCGAAAGGTCCCAGCCGCGGTCCGCGAAACGGTCGGACTGCTCGGCCAGGAGACCGAAGGCGAAGTTGGGCGCCCAGGTGACGGTGACCCGGTACCGGTCGGCGAGGTCCATCCAGCGCGGCGGGTCCTGCAGGATCCAGGACGTGGGGGCGTGGATCTGACGGCAGCCGAGGTACACGTCCCGCAGGTGGAACATCACCACGCCGGTGACGTGGTCGAGCGGGATCCAATTGAGGGAGACGTCGTCCGCGCCGAGGCGGTTCGTCTGCTCGGTGGCGGCCGAGCGGGTCAGCACGTTCCGGTGGGTGAGCCGCACCGCCTTGGGCAGCCCCGTGCTGCCCGACGTCATCAGCATCAGGAGGAGGTCGTCCGGTCGGGCGGGGTGCCAGTCGTGGTCCTCGGGCGCCTCGCGCAGGGCGTCGGCGGTGGTGAGCCGCAGTCCGGGCCGGTCCTGCCGGGTCGCGAGGGCACGCAGCCCGGCCTCGCGGTCCGCGGAGCACACGATCCAGGGCCGGCCGAGCATCCGCCAGATGCCCTCCAGCTTGGTCAGCGCCGCCGAGGGGGTGTCGTAGGAGGCGGGGACGGTCAGCGGGACGGCGACGAAGCCGCCGAGGACGCAGCCCCACAGGACGGCCAGGAAGTCCTCGGTGGCGTCGCACTGGAGGATGACCTGGTCCCCGGGGCGCAGGCCCGCCCGGCGCAGCCCGGCGAGGACGCGGGAGGCCTCGGGGATCAGGGCCGCGTAGCTGCGCCGGTGTTCGTTGCCGTCGGCGTGGATGTGGACGATGTCGCCCCGGTCCTGTTCGGCGGCGCGGCGCAGGGCTTCGGCCCAGCTCGGCACGGAGGGTTCGTGGAGGGCGGGGCCCTCGCTGAGCGCCGGGACGTCCGACGCGCCGCCGGTGCGGCCGACGGCGGGGGCAGGTGCCGTGGTGCGGACGGGCAGGCCGGTGTGGCGGCGGTCCAGTTCCTCGGGCGTGGTCTCCACCGTCACCTCGGCGGTGGTGACGCCGGGGAGGGCGGCCAGCCGGTCCCGCCAGGCCCGGGCGGCGGTGCGGTCGACGGCGGGCAGGGCGCCGAGGGCCGTGGTGTCGACGGTGCCCTCCCCGGTGCGGGGCAGCGTGGTGACGGCGGTCACGCGCACGGTGTCGTGGCCCGCGCGGTCCAGGGCATCCTCGACACGTTCTGCGGCGTCCGCCCGGCCGGGCACCACGTAGAGCCGCGGTGGGGCGCCGTCGCTGCCCGGCACGGCGTGGGCGTCGCGGACACCGGACACGCGCAGGGCGGCGGCCTCCAGTTCCGCGGGGTCGGCCGCTGCCGGGGCGGGGGTGCGCCCGGGGAGCGCGGGAAGGTGTCCGACGCGTACGCCGGGGTCGGTGCTCACCGTGCGCAGCACCTCGCGCAGGGAGCGCGCGAACGCCTCGGCGGTGCCGGCGTCGTACAGGGCGGTGGCGTACTCGACGTGCAGGGTCAGGCCGTCGGGGGCGCCGTCGGCGGTGTGGCGTTCCAGGACGTCCACGAACAGGTCGAACTTGGCGGTGCCGCTGGCGGTGGGCCGCAGCTCGGCTCGGTCGCCGTCCATTTCGAGGACGGCCGGTTCGTTGTTCTGGAGGGCCAGCATCACCTGGAACAGGGGGTGCCGGCCGGGCGCGCGGGTCGGGTTGAGCGCGTCGACCAGACGGTCGAAGGGCAGGTCCTGGTGGTCCAGGGCGGCCAGGTCGGCCGTGCGGACGCGGGTCAGCAGGTCCCGGAAGGCGGGGTCGCCGGAGGTGTCGGCCCGTAGGACCAGGGTGTTGGTGACCAGGCCGATCAGGGGGTCGAGGCCGGGTTCGGTGCGGCCTGCGACGGGGGTGCCTAGGACGATGTCCTCGCCGGCGCCGCAGCGGGTGAGGAGGGCGCTGACCGCGGCGTGCAGCACCATGAAGAGGCTGGTGCCCGCGCGGTCGGCGAGGCGCACCAGGGCGCGGTGCAGGTCGGCGTCGACCGCGGTCTCGACGTGGGCGCCACCGCCGGAGGCGGCGGGGCGGGGCCGGTCGCCCGGCAGGGTGCACTCCTCGGGGAGGCCGTCCAGGGCCGCGCGCCAGTGCGCGGTGAGCCGTTCCAGCCGTCCGGGGCCTTCCGGTTCGGGGGTCAGCAGGGCGCGCTGCCACAGCGCGTAGTCGGCGTACTGGGCCGGCAGCGGTGTCCAGTCGGGTGCCCGGCCGGCGCGGCGGGCGGCGTAGGCGGTGCTCAGGTCGTCGGCGAAGGGGCGCAGCGACCAGCCGTCGGCGGCGCTGTGATGCAGGACGAACAACAGGGTGGAGCCCAGGAGCCAGACGGCGAGAGGGCTTTCTGCGGTCAGGTCGAAGCGGTGCCTCGTCGCGGCGCTGATGTGGGCGGCGGTCTCCGTGGCGGGGCAGTCGACCCGGTGCAGCAGCGGGCGCAGCTCGCCTGGGGCCAGGATGCGCTGGTGGGGGACGCCGTCGTGCTCGGCGATCACCGTCCGCAGGATCTCGTGCCGGTCGGCCAGGTCGCCGAGGGCCGCCTGGAGGGCCCCGGGGTCGGGAGCGGTGTCCAGGGTGACGAAGAGGGGGATGTTGTACGTGGCGGCTCGAGCGTCGAGCCGGTGGAGAAACCACATGCCTTCCTGGGCGAAGGACAGCGGCACCCGCTGCGGGCGTACGGCGTCGCCGAGGCCGGGCCGGGGCAGGGCGCCGCCGGTGTGGGCGGTGAGCCGCCGGGCGAGGGCGGCCGGGGTGGGCGTCTCGAACAGGGCGGTGATGGGGATCTCGGCGCCCGTGTCGTGCCGCAGGCGGGCCAGCAGACGGGTGGCGAGGAGGGAGTCGCCGCCGAGGTCGAAGAAGTTCACGTCGGTGCCGACGGTCTCCCGGGGCAGTTTCAGTACGTCCTCGAACAGGGCGCAGAGCACGGCCTCTTCGGGCGTTCCAGGGCGGTTCCCGGAGGCGGCGGCGGTGAAGTCGGGGGCCGGCAGGGCCTGGACGTCGAGTTTGCCGTTCGGGGTCAGCGGCAGCGCGTCCACCGGGACGCAGACGGCCGGGACCATGTGCTCGGGCAGGTGGGCGGCGGTGTGGGCGCGCAGTTCGGCGGGGCTCACGCGCGCGTCGCCGGAGAGGACGGTGTAGGCGACGAGGTGCTGGACGCCGTTGTCGGCGCGGCGGACCACTACGGCGGCACGTGTCACGCCGGGGTGGGAGGCGAGGACGGCCTCGATCTCGCCGGGTTCGACCCGGAACCCGCGCAGCTGTATCTGGGCGTCGGCACGGCCGAGGTAGTCGAGGGTGCCGTCGGGACGGCGCCGGGCCAGGTCGCCCGAGCGGTACATACGGGTGCCGGGCGGGCCGTAGGGGTCGGCGAGAAAGCGGTCGGCGGTCAGGTCGGACCGGTTGAGGTACCCGGCGGCGACCCCGGCGCCGGAGACGTACATCTCGCCGGTCGCCCCGGGCGGCACCGGGCGGCCGGCGTCGTCCAGCAGATGGACCCGGAGGTCGGCGAGGGGGGTTCCGATGACGCTGCCGCGGCGCGGGTCGTCCAGGTCGGCGCGGGTGAGGCGGTGGTGGGTGACGTGCACGGTGGTTTCCGTGATGCCGTACATGTTCACCAGCGCCGGGCGGTCCAGGCCGTGCCGTTCGGCCCAGGGGCGCAGACGTGCCGGGCGCAGGGCCTCTCCGCCGAGGACGACGTAGCGCAACGCCCCGGCGCTCCCGCCCCGTTCGACGTCGGCGTCGACGAGTTGCTCGAACGCGGACGGCGTCTGGCTGAGGACGGTCACGTCCTCGCGGTGCAGCAGCTCCAGGAACTCGCGCGGCGAGCGGCTGACGGCGTACGGGACGACGACGACCCTGCCGCCGTGCAGCAGGGCGCCCCAGATCTCCCAGACGGAGAAGTCGAAGGCGTAGGAGTGGAACAGCGTCCACACGTCGTCGGCGCCGAAGGCGAAGTGTTCGGCGGCCGAGGCGAAGAGGCGGACGACGTTGGCGTGCGGGACGGGCACGCCCTTGGGGCGGCCGGTGGAACCGGAGGTGTGGATGATGTACGCGATGTCGGACGGGCGCACCGTTCCCCCCCGGTCGTCGTCGGTGAGGTCGGCGGCGGAACGCCGGGCGAGGTCCGCCGCGACCTCCTCGTCGTCCAGGCGGACCACGGGGAGCGCGTCTCCGGCGAGGTGGGCGTGGGCGCGCTCGGTGACGAGGAGGACGGGGGCGGCGTCCTCCACGACCAGCCGCAGCCGCTCGGCGGGGTGGCCGGGGTCCAGCGGGAGGTAGGCAGCGCCGGTCTTGAGGACGGCCAGCAATGCGGGCAGCAGCCGTGTCCCCCGCTCCAGGGCCAGCGCCACCACCCGGCCGGGACCCGCACCGCGTTCGGCCAGCAACCGGGCGAGCCGGTTGGCCTCGGCGTTGAGTGCCGCGTACGTGAGCCGTTCGTCGCCGCAGGTGACGGCAGAACGCTGGGGTCCGGCCGCCGCCCGCTCCTCGAACAGCTCGGTGAGAGTCCGCTCGACGACGTGTGTGTGCACGGGGGTGTCGCGGGGGTGCTCGCCCGGCAGCAGGACGTCCAGGTCGCCCAGCGGGTCTGTCGGATCGGCTTCGGTCAGGCGGCGCAGCACGGTGAGGAACCGGTCCCGGTGCAGGGCCAGCTCGTCCTCCTGGTAAAGGGCGGGGTTGGCGTCGAAGGCCAGCCACAGTCCCCCGGTCCGGCCGCCGGGACGTACCGAGATCTGCAGGTCGTCGACGGCTCCGCCGGACAGATGGTGCCAGGTGGTGGGATGCCCGCCGAAGACCGGCGACTCGTCGAACGGGACGATGTTCAGCACCGGCCCGTACAGTCGGCGCCCGGTGCCCGTCAGACCCAGGTCGCGGCGGAGGCACTCGCCCCGGTAGCGCTGGTGGCGGCGCAGGGCCGTCAGTCCTTCGGCGACCGCCCGGGCCAGTTCCGCGAGGGAGGTGCCGGGGGCGGTGGCCACACGCAGCGGGAGGACGTCGGAGGCGGTGCCGGGGGTGCGCAGGGCGGCGCTGCCCGGACGGCTCATGGTGGCCAGGCCGAGGACGAGGTCGTGCGCGCCGGTCATCCGGTGCAGATAGGCGACGGTGGCCGCGGTGAGCAGTTCGGTGCGCCGGACGCCGAGGCGGGCCGCGGCGGCGTCGAGGGCGTCGGCCTCGGTGGGCGTCAGCGTGGCGGCGCGGCGCAGGAAGGGCGCGGTGGGGGCGGCCGTACGGGAGGTGAGACGGGCGGGTTCCGGCAGGCCGGCCAGGTGGCGCGTCCAGTGGTCACGATCGCGGGTGTACGCCTCGGAGGCACGGTAGGCCGCCTCCTGTTCCTGGAGCCTGCTCACCGGAGCGAACCCGCTGGGGTCCGGTTCGCGGCCCTCGGCCAGCGCGTTGTACGTCTCGGCCAGGCGCCGCCCGAGCAGCTTGTAGCTGTAGCCGTCGAGCAGGAGGTGATGGGCCCTCAGCAGCCACAGGAACCGGTCGGGGGCCAGGGTCAGCAGGGTGTGCGCGAACAGCGGGCCCTTCTCGATGTCCACGGGCGCCGCGAGGTCGGCGCGGACGTGGGCCCAGGCGGCGGCCTCGGGGTCCTGTGCGCCGCTGACGTCGACCCGGTGCAGGGGCCAGGCGTCCGCGTCCGGAGCGGTTCGGCAACGCGGGCCTTCGTCGGTGTCGCCGAACCGCAGGGCGAAGGTGTCCGCCTCGCCGACGGTGCGTCGCAGTGCGGTCTCGAACAGACCGGTGTCGAGGGAACCGTGGATCTCCACCGCCTCCGCGGTGTTGTACGCGGCGCTGTCCGGCACGAGCCGTCCGGCGTACCAGAGTCCCTCCTGGGCTCCGGACAGCGGTCGACGTTCGTCCTCCTGCAGTGACATAGCACAACCCTCACGTGGCAAGCCGTAACTGTCCCGGACGGCGAAGGCCCGGCCGGATCGGACGTGTGCGGCCACCGCTCCCCGCCGCGCTCACGCTCGTGCACGGGTCGGGCCGGCCCAGTGGGCGGGACGGGAGGCCGCACGCCGAGGGCGGGGGGATCGCGTCACCCGGCCCCGGTTCACGGCACATCACGGTGCGGCAGCGGGACGGGGCGGGTCAAGCGGGACCGGGCCCGTGCGGCGCAGCTTCAGGGGTTTCCCTGAAGAACGCGGTGCCGGGGAGTGCGGGCGCCGGTGCAACTTCTAGGGAAAACACGCGACTTCACTCCCGACGTCGTTCCCGGCTGGATTCGGCCGCGATCCGCCGTGCACTCTCGAAGGGCCCACCCCGGCGGACCGCCGCCGGCGGCAGGCCGACTCCGGGCCGTGGAACCCCCGACATGAACGACGAAAGAAGGCTGACGGCATGCACCGTGCGCTGTGTCCGGTCGAGACGCTCTATGTGGGGCAGAGAAGCAGGGCCGTCCTGTCCTGCAGTCTGCGCGGACCCGTGGACGCCGCGGCGCTGTCGGCCGCCTTCGACGCCCTGACGAGCGCCAACCCGACGCTGCGGGCCCGCATCGAGCAGGCCGGCACGGGCCACGTGCTGCGCCTCCTGGCGGAGGACGAGCGGCCCCGCCTGGCCGTCCGCACCGGCGACGAGGAGGAGGCCTACGCGGCGGAGCTGAACCGGCCCCTGCCGGTCGGCGGTCCGCTGAGCCGCGCCGTCCTGGTCAGCGCGCCCGACGGTGAGAACCACCTGTTCGTGCTGGTGGTGGACCACACCGTCACGGACGGGCACAGCAGCATCGCCCTGCACAACGCGCTGTGGGACCGTTACCGCGCACTGGTCGACGGCGAGCACACCGACGGGACGGCCGAGGCCGGTCTCCCGTCCTGGCCCGAGCCCGTCAGCCGGCTCCTGCCCCCGGCCGACGAGGCCGACACGGCGAAGTACCTCGACGGTCGCCTGGAGGAGACGCGCCGGCACCCGGTCGCGCTGGTGCCGTACGACACCGCTGCCGACGGGGCCGACACGGGACACATCGAGGTCCGCCGGCTGACCCTGGACGTGGACCTCACCTCGCGCCTGCGCGCGACGGCACGCGCCTCCGGAGTGTCCGTGCACGCGCTGGTCGCCGCGTCGCTGCTGGCCGCGGCCCGGCGGCGACTGGACGGTCCCGGCCCCCGCGAACTCGGCTGCCTCTCCCCCGTCGACCTGCGCTCCCGCCTGTCCCCGCCGCTGCCGGCCTCCGCGATGGTGCCCGCGGTCACCACGCACCTTCAGACCCTGGCGGTCTCCGAGACCTCTGAGCCGCTGGAGCTGGCCCGTGCCGTGCACGCCCGGCTGAGCGACTTCCTCACTCGGGGCGACCACTTCCACGAGGTGCGCATCACACCGGAGATCCCTCGCAACCCGACCCTGCAGATGGCGACCGTGATCGCCACCAACATGGGTGTCGTCCCCGGTCCGCGGCTGCCGCGCGGTCTGCGGGCGGTCGCCGTGCGGCTGGTACCGGCCCGTGAGCACTACTTCCCCCAGGCGGGACGCAGCCCCGTGATGGCGTGCGTGGTCTCCTTCGAAGGGCGGCTGTCCATCGAGTTCCCGCACTCCACCGCCTGTTTCAGCCCGTCGTTCATGCGGGCGTTCCGCGATGACGTGCGCGCCGGCCTGCTCCGCTTCACGACCGCGCCCGCGTCCGCGCCCGCCACGGAGCCAGAGCCCGAGCCGACCCGCGCAGTCACCGGCTGAGTACTCCCCTCCCCCGTTCACGCAGCCCCGTCCGCCCGACTGCCGTAAGGAGTCTCTGTCCGACATGTCCACCGTCAGCGAACTCCCCTCTCCCCTGGTACTGCTCCCCCGAGCCCAGGCGGGCGACGAGCAGGCGATGAACCGCTTGCTGACCGGCATCACGCCTTACGTCGCTCGGATCTGCCGCTCCATCACCCATGACGACGGGGCCGACGCCACGCAGGAGGCGCTGCTCGCCATCTACCGCGGCCTGGGGTCCCTGCGCGAACCGGCCGCGTTCTACGGCTGGGTGCGCTCGGTGACGGTCCGCGAGGCCGTCCGTACCGCCAAGCGCTACGGCGAGGAGCGGAGCTGCTCCGAGCTGGAGTCGCGGCAGGAGGCGAATCCCCTGGACGCGGTGCATATCAGTGATGTGCTGGAGCGGTTGTCCCAGGCGCACCGGCAGGTCCTCACCCTGCGCGCCTACGGACTGAGCGAAGAGGAGATGGCCGAGGTGCTCGCCCTGCCCGTGGGCACGGTTCGCTCCCGTCTCTTCCGTGCCCGCCGGCGGTTCCAGGAGGCGTGGCTGCCCTCGGCGGCGTGACACGGCGGCCGGCGTCACGGCCGGTCTCCCGTACGCGCAATGGCCGTGGCGGTGTGACACCGCCACGGCCACGTTGCCGGGACCTTCGGAGAACCGCGGACCGTGCTACCGCACGCGTTCCGGCAGAACGCGCGGGGGCCACTGGCCGGCGGCGAACATCCCGAGCGCGTGCGCACGCGCCACCAGGGCGGGGCGGTTGGGCGCCTCGAACCTCCGCAGCATCTGCCCGACGCGGTACTCGATTCCCTGACGGCTCAGATAGAGACGGGAGGCCAACTGCGCGGTGGACTCTCCGTGCGCGACGCCTTCGAGAACCTGCGCGTCGAGCGCGCTGAGCACGGGCCCGCCGGCGGCCTCCGCCAGGGTGCCCTTCTGTGGTCCGCGCCCGTCCCCCGCCCGGCGCATGTCCGTCGCACGGTGTGCCGCTCCCGCCCTGCGCAGCAGAATGACGACGCCGAAGACATCGCCCGAGGGTTTCCTGACGGCGACCCCCGTGAGTTCCGCCAGGAAATCCCGTCCGGTGCCGTCCCGGTAGGTCACCGTTTCCGTGAATCGCCGGCAGCGTCCTGAGGAGAGGAAGGTGAACTGCTCCCGCAGCCTTGCCGGAACGGGAGAACGGAGGAGGTCGAGAAGTCGGCACCCGCGTATCTCGTCGGCACGCAAGCCGAATTGGCGGGCGAATTCCGGTTCCGCGGCCGTGACGACCGGGTCCCCCGGGGAGACGTGGGCCGTCCAGGCGTCCGCCGAGGAGGCGCCGCGGCGCACACCGCCTCCTGTCGGGGCGCGGTGGGCGGGGGCAGCCGGAGCGGCGGCGGCATTCCTCTTCTTGCCGGGTGAGGCGTCGGGGAAACTCGTGGTCGCCACGAACGTACCGTCCTTCTTCCTGCGCGTGGGGGCTGGGAAGGGGTTGCGAGCGCGGAGCGGACCCGCGGCGCCGTGCCTGGGTGTCGGCGGGCGCCTGAGGGCGGCACGAACCACCTCGTCGGTGGCCGTGCCCGGGTGTTCCGCGCCGCTCGGGCGGGCCGGCGGCGGGCGTCGGCCTCCCGGGAGTTGTCAAGGTGAGCGGAGCGGACGGCGCCGAGGCGGACGGCGTCCGAATACGGAGGATAACGTTGTCATGGCCACTGATTCTCGTTTCCCGATCCCGACGCCGGAAAGCCGCCGGGTGGACCGGCCGACCGTACGGCAGGCCTGCGGGAGAAAGCCCGGTCGGGAACCGTGCAGCACGAGGAACCTCCACGAGACGAAGTGGGGATCGCATCAGGAGCGTTTTAGAGACTAGGGGTCGATAACTCCTGTGACAAGGGTTTGCCAGGTGACCTCGGCCATCCGCCAACTCCTTTGAATGCGGGCAGCTTTCGGGCAGTCTGAACCCCCGATACGAACCCTTCGGCGAAGACGGACGCGGCTGCGGAAATCGGCGGTCGGCACACCTTCGGCAGCGTGCCCGTGCCATCCGCCGTCCGTGGCGTGTCACCCACTCCCGTGCCCGACCGGGCAGGCCCACCCGGGGAATGCCGTCCCCGCGGCGGCGGTGCCGGTGAACGGGGCCCGTACCGCGTGAACCTGCCGTACTCGACGCGGCCTAGATTGTGCGCATGACCCAGTTCAAGGACTTCAACTTCAAGCTCGTCGTCGTCGAGCAGCTCATGTACATCGATGAGAAGCTCACTCCTCGGTTCCGGCTCGCCGACCTGTTGCGGGAGCGCGGCCTCGGCGGCGACCCCTGGGAGTACGCTCACCGGCGCGGCCTGGACCACAAGGTGGTGCCCGAGGCGCGCGCCTTCTTCGAATCGCTGGAGATCAGCGATGAACTCCTGGCGGAAGTCGAGGAGTTGTGCATGGACGGCGGGAACGAGGTCTATCAGGAGTGTGCTCCCGTTTGGGACGGCGAGGACGACCTGTTCGACATCTCCTCGCTCGACGACCTGACCCTCCTTCCGAAGCTCCGGCGAGTACTCGGTTCCGAGTTCCTGGGCCCGGAACTTCAGGACGAGTTGCGCGGCCGCGGCATAGCAGCCGACTGAAACCTCGGGGCGACTGCCGGAAGGACAGGTCGCGCCCTCGCCCCTCGCCCGGGAATCGGGGATGAGCCGCCGTGCGGCCCGAGCGCGCATCGGCGTCCGAGGCCGTTCAGCCCTTGGCGACCAGGGTGTCCTGGGAGATCTGCCACAGCAGGGCGGCCGCCTCGGGGTCCAGGGCGTGGTCCGCGACGCCGGTACGCGCACCCAACAGGCCGCGGACGGCTTCGTTGCAGTCCTCGAAGTAGCGGCCGCTCACCCCCTCGACCAACGGTGAGGCGGCGAGCAGGACGGAGGTCGCCGCGCCTTGCTCCGGCGTCTTCCACTTCAGCTCCGCGCCACCCGGCGCCTGGGCGCGCAACCGGGCGAGCTCCGCGTCGGAGACGTGGCGCTGGAGGTTGGTCCGGATTCCGCCGGGCATCAGCGCGTTGACGGTGATGCCGTCCGCCGCCCAGCGTTTGGCCGCTTCGACCGCGAACAGTACGTTGGCGGTCTTCGACTGGCCGTACGCCGACCAGGGCTCATAGGCGCGCCGCCGGAAGTGGATGTCCTCGAAGACGACCCCGGAACGGTGGTGGGCGCTGGAGCTGACGGCCACGACGCGGGCGCCGCCCTCCCGGGCCAGGGCCGGGTGCAGACCGATGGTCAGCGCGAAGTGCCCGAGGTGGTTGGTGGCGAACTGGAGTTCCCAGCCTTCCGGCGTGCGCAGTTCCGGTGAGGCCATCACACCGGCGTTGTTGACCAGGATGTGCAGGGGCCCGTCCCAAGCGGAGACGAACGCGGCGACCGAGTCCTGATCGGCCAGATCCAGGTGCGCGACCCGCACGCCCTGATTGCCGGTCGTCGCGGCGATGTCCTCACACGTGCGCGCACCGGCGTCGACGTCCCTGACGGCGAGGGTCACGTGCGCGCCGGCCGAGGCGAGGGTGCGGGCGGTCTCGACGCCGATGCCGGAGGCGCCACCGGTGACGACGGCACGGCGGCCGGTCAGGTCGACACCCGAGACGACCTCGGCGGCGGTGGACTCCGCGCCGAAGGGGGTGGTGAAGCGTGAGGTGGAAGTGCTGGCGTTCATGGTCGTTCCCGTCTGGCCAGAGGCATGAGCTTGGGCTGCGGCTGCGGCTGCGGCTGCGGCTGCGGCTGCGGCTGCGGCTGCGGCTGCGGCGGATAGAGTAGAAACCGGAGGAGGCTCCGCATAATTCGAGATTAAACGGAGGAGGCTCCGTTTGCAACAGGAGGAGAACCAGGTGACCGCCCCCGCCCCCCGGCCGCTGCGCGCCGACGCGCGCCGCAACCGCGACCGACTGATCGAGGTGGCCGCGCGCGCCTTCGCCCAGGACGGGCCGGACGTGACCCTCGACGCGATCGCCAAGGAAGCGGGAGTGGGCATCGGCACGCTCTACCGCCACTTCGCCACTCGCGAGGAGCTCGTCGAGGCGGCCTACCGCAGCGAACTCGCCAAACTCTGCGACTCCGCCTCGGAGCTTCTGGAGGCCGGACCACCGGACGCCGCCCTGCGCGCCTGGATGGACGGCTTCGTCCGCTACATGACCACCAAGCGAGGGATGTCCGACACGCTACGCGCCCTCATCGCGGCCGGGGGCGATCCCTTCTCCCGCAGCCGCACCATGCTCACCGGCGCGATCACCGACCTGCTCCGGGCCGGCACGGCGGCGGGCCTGCTGCGCGCGGACATCGAACCGGAAGACGTGCTGTTCAGTCTCAGCGGCCTGTCCCTCGCCGCCACCACCCCCGAACACCACGCCCGGATGACACGCCTCCTCGACCTCCTGATGGACGGTCTCCGCTATCAGGCGACCTCCGGCGGTCGCGCGCCCGAAGCGGACACACCGGCCGTCTGACATCCGGCACGGGCGGAGGTGCACGCTGAGAACCTCGGAAGCGAGGTCGCTCTGGGGGCGTGGCGCGGTCGGTCGGGCGGCGTTCGCCGGGCCGGGGGTCCGTCGGGTTCCTATGCTCGAAGGAGAGCGGTCATCGGCACCGTACCGACGAGGGAGGCGGATTCCATGACCGGAACCGCGGACGCGCGTGAGGCCGACCGCGCGCTCAAGGCGAAGCACCGCACGATGTGGGCGCTGGGTGACTATCCGGCGGTCGCGACGCGCGTCGTGTCGGCTCTCGGTCCCGCCCTGGTGGAGGCCTGCGCGATCAGGAGCGGGGACCGGGTGCTGGACATCGCCGCCGGATCGGGTAACGCCTCGATCCCCGCCGCCCTCGCCGGCGGCGACGTGGTGGCCTCCGACCTCACCCCCGAGCTGCTGGCCGTGGGCCGCGCCGAGGCGGAGGCGCGTGGCGCGGTACTGCGCTGGCAGGAGGCGGACGCCGAGGCGCTGCCGTTCGAGGACGGCGCCTTCGACACCGTGATGTCCTGCGTCGGGGTGATGTTCGCCCCGCACCACCAGGCCGCCGCCGACGAACTGGTGCGGGTCTGCCGGCCCGGCGGCACGATCGGGCTGCTGAGCTGGACGCCCGAGGGATTCATCGGGCAGATGTTCGCCGTCATGAAGCCGTACGCGCCGCCGCCTCCTCCGGGGGCCCAGCCGCCGCCGCTGTGGGGGCGGGAGGAGCACGTACGGGCCCTGCTCGGTGACCGGGTCACCGGCGTCGCAGCGCACCGACGGAAGATCCGCGTGGACGCGTTCGGCGAGCCGGAGGAGTTCCGCGAGTTCTTCAAGACCGCTTACGGACCGACGATCGCCGTCTACCGGAACCTCGCCGACGACCCCGAGCGGACCGCCGCCCTGGACACAGCCCTCGCCGACCTGGCGGGAGGCGCGCTGCGGGACGGTGTCATCGAATGGGAGTACCTGCTGCTCACCGCCCGCCGGAGCGGCTAGGCGGACCCACGACCTTGTGGCCGCGGTATCAGAGCCGACATCACGTCGCGTGGCAGCGAGGGATTGGCCGCTGCCGCCTCCACCACCTGTGGGTCGGTGTCGGTGAGGAGCTTCTCGGCGGCCGACGGGGGCAGGGCCGCGTGCCGGGCCGCCACGGGCCTGGCCCGCGCGTCGGCCAGGCAGGCCAGCAGCGCCGGCACCGACGCGTTCGGGTGTGCCGCGATGGCCCGGAGCGCCTTCCGTACCGGGGGTTTCTGCCGGGCCAGCGTCTCCAGCAGTGCCGAAGTCGCATCCGGGTTGGCGGCCACCTGGGCGGCGACCTGGGCTCCGTGCCGTCCGAGCATGGCGCGCAGCATGCCCTCCGGGAGACCCGGGTGCGGGGCGACGGACTTGGCCACCTTCGCGTCGGAGTCGGCGGCCAGCGCCTCCCGTACGACGGACGGCAGGTCACGCCGCTGGGCCACGAGCAGCCGGGCGGCCGGGTCCGGTGACGCGGCCAGCGCCTCGACCTCGTCGGGGGACGCGGAAGCGATCCGCGGCAGCAGCGTGGCACCGATCCTGGTGGTCCGGGCCAGGTCGATCAGTACGTCGAGCGGTACGAGGGGGTGGTGGGCGAGCCGCCGCCGCACCTCGTGCTCCCGGTCGCCGGCCAGTACGTGGGTCACGGCGTCGTCGATCGCGGGGTTCTCGGCGAGGTCGGCGCGCACCCCGGGGTTGGGATCGGAGGCGAGCCGGGCGCAGACCTCCGGCGGCAGATCTCGGCGCCCGGCGAGCGCCCAGCGCAGCAGCACCGAAGGGTGCTCCGCGAAGTCCGGGACGGCTTCGGTGGGGGTGGCCGGATTCAGCAGGGCCATCCGCTGTGTCTCGTGCGTGCTGGACTCGTGGGAGCCGTCGCAGGAGGCTCCCGACGGCAGGTCGCAGTCGAGGCGCGGGCAGTGCGGATCGTGCGTGAACGGGATCTGCTCGCGTTCGCAGACCGCACACCGCTGCGCGGGAGGCAGCCCCTCGCCGGTGAGCAGCGCCGCCAGGACGGCCGGGGGCGTCGCTTCGTTGGCCGCCACGGCCCGGCGGACCTCGGCGTGTGGATGCCCGGCGAGTCCGACGGCCGTCTCCGGTGAGGTCCACGACGCCAGCTCCGCGACGACCCCGACGTCCGGGTCGGCGGCCAGGATCTCGACCACGTCGGGCGGCAGGCCGGGACAGGAGGCAAGCTTCTCCCGGCGCTCGACGACCGGGTCCTCCGCGAAGGCACGCGTCCACTCCACCCGTCCGGCGCGTTCGGCCAGCAGGGCGAGCGCGGCGTCCGGTCGCGTCGCGGGATCGACGTCGTCGGCGGTCAGCAGGCCCGCGTACGCGAGCGGCACCGCGCTTTCCTCGACGCGCGAGGCGAGGGCCACCGCCTGCGCGCGGCTGAGGTCCGCCCGCTGTGCCAGGTCCACGGCGATGTCGGCGTCCGCGACCGCGATCAGCCGGTCGAGCAGCTCGGACGGCAGACTCCTGTTGGCGGCCAGACCGCACAGCACGTGATGCACGACAGCATCCTGCCGCAAGCAGGGCCTGATACCGCGCGGATTTTCGACGGACCACCATTACGGTGCCGCCGCCTCACGCGTCCGCTGTCGGCTCGCGTCCGCCGTGCTCGCGCAGGCCACCGTACGTGGGGGGGGTCAGGCCAGGGGCTTGTGCGCGAACACCCACCGGTTCCCCTCCAGCGCGTCGTTCGGCTCGGGGAGGGGGCCGCGGCCGTGTCGGTGGGTGAAGTCGAAGGGGGTGTGTACCGAGGTGGACCACCCCTTGGCTTTCAGGTCGCCCGCGGAGTCGGGGCGCGGCCCCTTGTCGAAGAGGTGGAGCAGGTCGATGCCGATCCGCTCCCGCGTCGCCGTGTAGATCGCGCTGTCGCGGTAGGCCAGCAGGTCCTTCTCCAGCTTGGCCTCGAAGGCCAGTGCGCTGCCACTGGTGGTCAGTCGTTCCACCGTGTCGATGAGATACGTCTCGGCGCGGCTCGGCAGGTAGAAGAGCAGCCCCTCGGCGAGCCAGACGCTCGGCGCGGTCGGGTCGAACCCCGCGGCGGTCAGCGAGGGGACCCAGTCGGCTCGCAGGTCGACCGGTACGGCGAGGCGCCGTACCTTCGGGACGGCCGACAGACCGGTGAGTACCCGGTGCTTGAACGCCAGCACGCCCGCTCTGTCGATCTCGAAGAGCACGCAGCCGGGCGGCCACTCCAGCCGGAAGGCGCGGGTGTCCAGCCCTGCGCCCAGCAGGACGACCTGCCGGGCGTCGCCGCGGACCGACCGGAGGAGGAAGTCGTCGAGGACCCTGGTCCGCAGACCGAAGTAGCGGGCGAACCGCCCCCACAGCGGATCGGCGTCTCCGTCCGGGACCCGGTCCGGTCGCACCGGCCAGTCCGCGCACACCGGGGCGGCGCGTATGAAGTGCTCCGCGTAGACGTCCTGCGCCAGGCTGTCGTGGCGATGGGTCTCGATCGTCCGGGCCGCGGCGACCAGGAGGGCGGTCAGTCCCACTCCCCCGTCCACCTCTCCGTTGTCCATGTGCCGCGGCGCCGTGCCGGCGCTGCCTTCTTCGTCGGCCGGAGCGGGGACCGAACGGTGCCCGCCTGTCCGACCCGGTGAGTCCGCGGTGCCGCATGTCTCTGTCATCGGCTTCCTTTCTCCGGGAGCAGGACGGGCTTCACCACACGGCCCGCTTCGCAGTCGCTTTCGGCCTCGTTGATGTCGGCCAGCGGGTAGGTGCGGATCAGTTGGTCGAAGGGAAAGAGACCGGCCTGCCACATACCGGTCAAGCGGGGGATCAGCACTCCGGGTACGGCGTCGCCTTCGCAGATGTGGCGGATGCCGCGGCCGCGGTCCAGCGTTCCCGGTTCGAGCGGCAGCGCGGTGTGGAGACGTGCCACCAGGCCGAGGACGCCCGTGGGGCGAAGAGCGCGCAGCGCGTCGTTGACGAGCAGGGGCGAGGCCGTGGTGTCCAGCGCGTACTGCGCTCCCCCGTCGGTCAACCGCCGGATCCGGTCGGGCAGTCCGGTCGTCGCGGCAGGCAGCGGGATCGCGCCGAACTTTTCGGCCAGGGCAAGCCGTTCGGGGTGCCTGTCGACGGCGACGGTCAGCGTGCCGGTGGCAGCGGCCGCCATCACCGCGGCCAGGCCCACTGCTCCCGCGCCGAAGACCGCGAGGGTGTCGCCGGGGCCGGCGCCGAAGCTGTTGAGGACGGCTCCGGCGCCCGTGAGGAACCCGCAGCCGAGCGGGCCGAGCAGTTCGAGGGGCAGCGCGGGGTCGACGCGGACGGCGTTGCGGGCCGGGACCAGTGCGTAGGCGGCGAACGAGGACTGGCCGAACCATCGGGGGGCCATGGCCACTCCGGCCGCGTCGGTGAGGCGCGGCGGGTCCTCGCCGCGCCCGCCGAAGAGGTTGAGGGAGGCGAAGAAGTCGCAGTAGGCGGGGGCTGCACTGCGGCAGTTGCGGCAGTCGCCGCAGGAGTCGAAACTCAGCACGACGTGGTCGCCGACGCCGATCCCGGCGTCGGGGCCGCCGCCCGTGCGCACCACCACCCCGGAGCCCTCATGGCCGAGCACCGCCGGCAGCGGGCTGCGGCCGCCCGACCGCCGGACCGCGAGATCGGTCCGGCACATCCCGCAGCCGGCGATCTCGACCAGCACCTCGCCGACGGCTGGTTCCGTGGGCAGGACCATCTCCTCGACGGTGAAAGGGGCCTCGTACGAGCGCAGTACGGCCGCCTGGAACCTCATCCCTGTTCCTCCTGCGGGCGGTGGACGACGAACGGCCGGAGGTTGCCGTACAGCCCCCACGGACCGCCCGCTACGCCGACACCGCTGTGTCGGGTGCCCGCGAAGGGCTGCGCGAGGGACAGTTCGGCGTGGTGGTTGACCCAGGCCGTGCCGCATTCGAGTCGGTCGGCCACCGCCTCGGCCCGGTCCGGGTCGGTGCCCCAGACCGATCCGCCGAGTCCGTATCCGGTGCCGTTGGCGGCGTCGACGGCTTCGTCGAGGCTCCGGTACGGCAGCACCGGCAGGACCGGTCCGAACTGTTCCTCGGTCACCACCGCGCTGCCGGTCGGTACGTCGGTCAGGATCGTGGGAGCGAAGAAGTAACCCGGGCCGTCCAGGCGGTGGCCGCCGGCCGCCGCCCGGGCACCGGCCGCCAGCGCCTGCTCCGTGACCCGTGCGACCCTGGCCAGCTGAGGAGCGTTGCTGACCGGGCCCAGCCGGGTCTCCGGGTCGAGGCCGGCCCCCACGGTGACCGTCTTCGCGCGATGGGCGAGGGCTTCGACGAGCTCGGTGTGGAGCCGGGCCGGGACGTAGACGCGTTTGACGGCCATGCAGACCTGCCCGCAGTTGCGGAACGCGGCCCAGAACAGCCGGTCCGCGATCCGGTCCACCTCGACGTCGTCCAGCAGCACGGCGGCGTCGTTGCCGCCCAGTTCCAGGGTGACCCGCGCGAGCGAGGCCGCCGCCGCCCGGGCGACGGCACGTCCGGTGGGCACCGAGCCGGTGAAGGTGACGTGCCGGATGCGCGGGTGCGAGGCGAGGCGGGCGCCGAGGGGCTCGCGGCCGGTGACGACCGTCAGGACGTCCTCGGGCAGGACAGCGGCGAGGACGGAGCCGAGCAGCCGGGTGGCCACCGGGGTGAACGGGGAGGGCTTGAGGACCATGGTGTTACCCGCAGCGAGCGCGGGCGCGAACTTCGCCGCCGCGAGCTGGACGGGGAAGTTCCACGGCACGATCGCCGCGACGGGCCCGAGCGAGCGCCAGCGGATCTCACTGTGCACGGGCCGTCCGTCGGTGATGCGCCGCCTCCTGGGAGCCAGGTCCGCGAAGTAGCGCAGGCGGGCGGCCGTGCGGGCGATCTCCGCTCGGGACTCGGTCAGAGGTTTGCCCTGCTCGCGGGTGATCAGCCGGGCCAGTTCGTCACCGGCAGTCTCCACGGCGTCGGCGGCCTTGCGCAACGCGGCGGTGCGGGCGGTGGGATCGGCGCGCCAGCCTTGCCAGGCCCGGTGTGCCCGGTCGACCACCGCGTCCAATTCGTCCGGCTGCTGGTCGGGGACCTCGTCGAAGGTTTCTCCCGTGGCCGGGTCGACGACGGCGATCCGCGCTGTCGGGCTTTCGGGAAACAGGTCTGTGACAGTGGTCGGCATGCGGTGCTCAGTCCGCGGCGGGAACGCCGGCAGCGTGCTTCCGGGACTGCTGGTCCATCTCCGCCCGGAAGGCGGCCACCAGATGCGGCTGGATTCTTCCGGCGTTGCGGTCCCCGCCCTCGCAGACCGCCCCGCGCACGCCCACGATGTCCGTACCGATGCGTGTCAGCGGACCCAGGTCTCTCCGCCCGACACTGCCCGCGAGGGCGGCGAGCAGACCGGATGCGTGGGACAGCCGCACGAACTCGGCACAGACGTCCGGGGGGACATGGTCGAACAGGCGTGTCCCGTCCTTGACCGCGGTGTCCAGCATGGCCGCGTCAGCACCGGAACGCGCGGCGATGTCGGGCAGGGCCAGTGGGTTGACGCAGCCGATCCGGTGGGCGTCGGCGTATCCGGAGGCGACGACGAGCGCTTCGGGACGGTGGTCCTTCACCGCACGGACGACCGCCCGCATGACCTCGATGCCCTGCTCGGGCGTCGTGCACCCGAAGAGGCCGACCTTGATGTACGTGGCGCCGGAGACGACCGCGCCGAGCGCCGCCTGAGCCACCGTGCCCGGCTTGTACGGGACGTCTCCCACCGTGGCGGACACGGGCTTGTCGGCCGGCACCGCGTCGCGGATCTCCCGGATGACCCAGGGGAAGTTGGCGCCGAGCGAGCCTTCGTCGGGCTTCTTGACATCGACGATGTCGAGGTGTTCCGCCGCCTTCGCACAGTCGAGGGCCTCCTCGACACCGTCCGGGGAGATGAGAAGCAACATCATGAGCTCCTTCCACCGCATGTCCGTCTGGCCGAGGCACAGGGGTGCGGATCACCTGGTTCATGTGCGGTGTGCTCATCATTTCCGCCGCCCTCGACCGCTGGTAGAGCGTGCGGAAAGGGAACGGGGCACGGCCGGCCCGTCCAGTGCGCCGTGCGCGCCGGTCCGCATCGGTTCTCGTCCGAGCGCGCGTTTCATGCCGCAAGCGAGCCATGTTCATTCGTTCTGCTGAAGTGAACGCCTTTCCCGGGGCCCTCGAATCCGCAGCCCGCATAGTGACAGCGCGACGGCGTTACGAGGGGTCGGGCGGGCACGGCTGCCGCCCAGGCACGCGTGCCGGCCTCATCCGCCGCAGGCGCGGCCGGGCCGTCGCGCACATATACGGAGCGGCTGTCATGCACGGCCGTCCCGCCCCGGGTCGACGAAAGGCAAGAGTCCATGCGCGAGGAAGCCATCAACCGGGTCAAGCTCGTGTTCACCCTGTTCGACGCCGACGGGAACGGTGTCCTGGAATCCGACGATTTCGAGCTGATGAGCAGCCGGGTCGCCGCAGCCGTACCCGATGCCGACGAGTCCCGGAAGCAGGCCATGCGCGCCGGGTTCACGCGCTACTGGCACACCCTGGTCAGCGAACTCGACGCGAACCAAGACGGTCGGATCACCTACGACGAGTACCAGGCGTGCGTTCTGTCGCCGGAGCGCTTCAGCGGAGCGATCGACGCGTTCGCGTCCGGCTTCGCGCACTTCGGTGACGTGGACGGGAGCGGGATGGTCAGCCGACCGGTGTTCACCGGCATGCTGCGAGGGGTCGGCTTCGATCTGCCGAACATCCATGCGCTCTTCGAAGCCTTCGAGCCCGATGCGGAGGACCGGGTCCGGGTGGACCTCTGGGAGACCGAGATCAGGAACTTCTACGCCCCTGACATGGGCGGTATCCCCGCCGACCTGCTGGCACCTGCTTCTGCGGCCTGATCCGGGGACCCGCACCGGCGGCACGTCCGGGTCCGGCAGCGGCGCGGCGCATGCGGGTGAGGCGCTCCCCTCCCCGGCGCCTTCCCCTCTCCGGCGCCCTCCGGAACCGCACGGCCCCGTGAAGCGGGCGGTGGCCCCGGGGCCGAAGCCGGGACCACCGCCGTACGGTCAGCCCCGTACGATGTTCTGCGCCTGCGGGCCCTTCTGGCCCTGTCCGATCTCGAAGGTGACGTGCTCGCCCTCGGTCAGCTCGCGGTAGCCGCTGCCCGCGATCTCGGAGTAGTGGGCGAAGACGTCCGGGCCTCCACCATCCTGCTCGATGAAGCCGAAGCCCTTCTCGGAGTTGAACCACTTGACGGTGCCGCTGGCCATGCTGTCGATCCTTCGTTCTACCCGGGAACAGCCCTGTGTGCGTGTTCCAGCTCCTGGCAGCAGGAGCCAGCAACTGTTGTACCCCGCATCGCCCCGCATACCCCGCCGACGACACCCCGAGGGCGACGTGCGCACGTCCGGCTCCGTGCGGCGAGCCCGTGTGCAGGGCCGGCCGGTCCGCTGTGCGCCCGCCGGGGCCGGAGGGCTCAGGGCAGCTGGGCCGGGGACGTGTCCGAGTCCTCGGACCGGGGCTCCTTGTGGACGGCCGTGGAACCGCGGCCGCGCGTGTCGGCGGCGGGCGCCAGGAAGGCGGCCACGACGACGAAGGCCAGCACCAGCGTCATCGCCGGGCGCAGCCCGTAGTGGTCCCCGAGGAACCCGAGGCCGGGCGGCCCCACCAGGAAGGCCGTGTACCCGATGGTGGCCACCAGGCTGACCCGGGCGGTCGGGTCGGGGCCCGAGTCACCCGCCGCCGACATCGCCACGGGGAAGCCCAGGGACGCGCCCAGCCCCCAGAACAGGACGGCGGCCGACGCCACGACGACGTTGTCGGAGAAGATGACCAGGACCAGGCCCAGGGCGCCCGAGACGGCGCTGGCGCGCATCACGGCGCCGCGGCCGAACCGTTCCAGGAAGAACTCTCCGCTGAAGCGCCCCACGGTCATCGCCGCGGCGAAGCCCACGTAGACGAGCGAGCCGACCGTGGCGTCCAGTCCGTGGCCGTCGACCATGAGCAGCGGCAGCCAGTCGTTGGCGGCGCCCTCGGCGAGCGCCATGGCCAGGATGATGGCCCCGATCAGCAGGAGTCCGCGGTCCCGCCACAGTGAGGGTGCCGAGCCGCGCTCCGCGTCGGGGGTCTGCCGCGCGGCGCGCCGGCCGACCCCGGAGGGGACACCGGCCAACGCGTAGGGCAGGACGGCGGTCGCGACCAGTGCGGCGGCGACCAGGTGCCAGTGGACGGGGAAGGCCACGGCGGTGGCGGCCATGCCCAGCAGGCCTCCGACGACCGTGCCGAGACTGAAGCCGCCGTGCAGCAAGGGCAGGACCGCCTTGCCGGCCGTGCGCTCCACGTCGGCGCCGTCCACGTTCAGCGCCACCTCCCCCGCGCCCATGCCGATGCCGAAGACGCAGAGTCCCACGGCGACCAGGGGCGGGGACGGCAGAGTGGCACCGGCGCCGATGACCAGCATGCTCACGGGTATCAGCAGGGCGCCGAACCCGATGACCGGTCTGGTGCCGAACCTCGACACGAGGCGGCCGGAGCACAGCAGCCCGCTCATGGAGCCGACGGAGAGACCGAAGAGGACCAGCCCCATCTGCGCGGTGGACACCTCCAACTGGTCGCGGATGTCCGGAGTGCGCGTGATCCAGGAGGACATCGCGATGCCGGGCAGGAAGAAGAACAGGAACAGGGCCGTACGGCGTCGGTCCACAGTGCGCTCTGTCAAGAGAAGGCTCCGCTGGGTCATGGAGGAGCGAGACATGGGCACGGGCCTCGGTCCAGGTATGTACAAACGTACACACTACGATGGTGCCGGTGGAAGACGGAAGAGAAGGGCGGGCCAGGGACATGGCAGGCAGCTCCCGCGGACCCAACGACCCCCGGCGGCGCGAGCGGATCCTGGACGCCGCGCTCGACGTCATCGCCGAGCACGGCGCGATCAAGGTGACCTATCGCAGGATCGCCGAGACCGCGGGAGTGCCGCTGGGCTCGCTGACCTACTACTTCGACGACATGCAGTCCCTGCTCACCTCAGCTTTCACCCGCCTCGCGGAGTCCGTCTCCTCGCGCTACGGGGCGCTGCTGGACGCGGCCCGGACACCCGAGGAGGCGCGGGAGGCGGTGGTGGAGATCATCAGCGGCAAGGTCTGGGGAACCGACCGCAATCTGCTGCTGAGTTACGAGCTCTACGCCTTCGCCGCGCGCCATCCCGAGGTGCGTGAGGTCATGCGGTCCTGGATGCGGGCCAGCAGGGAGTCCCTGGCCCGGCACTTCGACCCCCTGACGGCGCGCGCCCTGGACGCGCTGGTCGAGGGCTTCTCGATCCACAACTCCGTCGACCCCCGGCCCACCGACCGCGCGGGGGTGGCGGCCATCGTCGACGCCATCGCGGACCGCCCCCCGACCGTGCGCGACGATGCCGCGCTCTGAGCGTCGGCACACCCGGGGTCGCTTCGGCCGGCGCGGCCGTCACCTGCGGTAGCCGAGCACCGTCATCATGCCGCTCTCCGAGTGGTAGAGGTTGTGGCAGTGCAGCATCCACAGCCCGGGGTTGTCGGCATCCAGGTCGACCACCAGCTTCCGGTGCGGCAGCACGACCGCGGTGTCCTTGCGGGCGCCCGCTCCGTCCAGACCGGCGAGGGCGAAGGTGTGGCCGTGCAGGTGCATGGGATGCCACATGTCGGTGGCGTTGATCAGGGTGAGGCGGACCCGTTCGCCGGCCCGCACGGGGTGGCGCCGCTCCGGCGCGTACGCCTGGTGGTCGAAACCCCAGTCGTACTCGTCCATGCCGCCGGTGATGCGGATGCGCAGTTCGCGGTCGGGCTCGCGGTCCTCCAGGGCCACCGAGTCGTCCGGCACCAGACGGCGGGCGGGCACGGTCCGTCCGTCGAGCTGGTCCGGGCGGGCATCGGCCGGCGGGAGGTTCCTGGTCCCCTTGCCGGTGCGCAGCACGGCGAGGCCCTGCCCCTTCTTCCCCTCGGCCAGCGCGACCAGGGGAAACACGCCGTCCCGGGCGGTGACGAGGACGTCGTACCGCTCCGCCATGCCGACGAGGAGGGCGTCGGTCTCCTTGTGCCGCACCGGATAGCCGTCGGTGTGCGTCACCGTCATGGTGTGGTCGCCCAGCGCGACGCGGAAGGCGGTCTCGGCACCCGCGTTGATGATGCGCAGCCGGACGCGGTCGCCGGGGCGGCAGCGAAACACCGACGGACGGTCGGGCAGACGTCCGTTGACCAGGTGGTGGGGGTGGTCGACATGGCCGGCCACCCCGTGCAGCATCCGGCTGCGGGACCCGTGCAGCACCCGGGAGGGTCCTGCGGCTCTCCGGGCGGGCGACGGGGACGTCGAGGCCGGTGCGCCGGAGCCCGGGCGGTCCGGGCCCATGGCCGCGTGGCCGGAGGTCATCGCGCCGGCGGGTCTGAGCCGGTCCAGGACCTCGTCGGGGGTGGAACCCTCCACGCCGTCGAGCCAGTCGTCCAGCACCACGATCCACTCCGCGTCGTAGGCGAGGGGTTCCCGCGGGTCGTCGACGATCAGCGGCGCGTACAGGGCCCGGTCCGCCTGCATCCCGACGTGGGAGTGCATCAGGTACGTCCCCGGGTGGTCGACGGCGAAGCGGTAGCGGAAGTCGGTGCCGGGCCGGACGGGTGGCTGGGTGAGGCCGGGGACACCGTCCATGTCGCAGCGCAGCCGGATGCCGTGGGAGTGCAGCGTCGTGGTGGCGGGCAGCCGGTTGGCGAGGGTCACGTCGAGCACCTCCCCGGCGCTCGCGCGGACCAACGGCCCCGGCAGCGCCTCGTCGTACGCCCAGCTCCGGACGGTACGCCCGCCCAGGTCCAGCCGCGCCTCGGCGGCGGTGAGGCGGTATGTGCGCACCGGCCCGTGACCGCGGGCGCGCTCGGCCGCGAGGACCTCCGGGTCGGACGGGTTGACGTACCCCCGTGGGCCGTCCGGGACGAACGTCCGCGGGCTTCCGTATCCCTGGAGATCGGAACGCGGTACGGGACCGGACCGGGTGCAGGCGGGCAGCAGGCCGGCGCCGGGCACGGCGAGCGAGGCGCGGAGCAGGGTCCGCCGGGAAGGATTGGGCATGCCTCCATGAGACAGCCGACATGATCATGCAGCCCGGCGATGCCGCCGAATGCCCGCGGTACCGGGCCGGATTCCACCGGGCGGGCGGACACCCCCTCCGGGGCGGGACGGGATACGGGCCCCTGCGGCGCCCGGGGGGGACCGGGCGGGTGCCTCGGCGCACCGAAGTGACTCGAAGGGCGCGATGGGGGAACCGTAGTAGCAGCCCTGACGCACGGAGGAGGCCGGCAGCCCGGTCGTCCGGCCCCGCAGACACCGGAAGGCGGATCACGATGGCGCATGCCGACGACGCACGGCAGGTCGTGCCGAACACAGCGGGGACGCGCACCGACGGTGTCACGCGCCGGCGTCCGCTGCGGGAGCGGCATGTCGAGGAGACGGTCCGGATCGCGGTGCCGGTGCGGACGGCCTACGACCAGTGGACGCAGTTCAAGACCTTCCCGCGCTTCTCCGACGTGGTGCGGGGCGTCGAGCAGATCAGGCCCACCGTGACCGCCTGGACGATCGGCTACGGACCCCTGCGCCACCGCTTCGCGATCGAGATCGTGGAGCAGGACCCCGATGCCTACCTGGCCTGGCGCGGTCTGGAGCAGCACCCCTCCCACCAGGGCGAGGTCGAGTTCAGGCCGACGGGTTCCGGCGGCACCGCGCTCACCGTCCGCTTGCTGCTGGAGCCCCGGGGAGCCGCGGGCGTCCTCACCCGTTCCTCCGCGGCCACCAGCCTGACCGCCCGGCTGGTACGCGGCGAACTCGGGAGGTTCAAGCAGTTCATCGAAGGGCTGGGGCAGGCGGGAGGGGCCTGGCGCGGGACCATCCGCAACGGCCGCGTACAGCACGATCAAGCGGAACCGCCCAGGAGCCGCGTGGCCCAGTGGCCCGTCGGCTGACCGGCGTGGCGGACACGGCGCGAGAGCGGACACGGCAAGAGAAAGGCGAACCGATGCAGAACCCGCCCGGCGAGGAGCCGGAGAAGACCCTCTCCGTGACACCGCCGAAGAAGTGGGCGGCCGGAGTCCCCGCGGTCGTGCACGCGCTGGAGTACTCCCTGGAGCAGACCTCCCCGCGCAGGACGGGGGTGGACCTGCTGACCATGAACCAGGTGGGCGGGATCGACTGCCCCGGCTGCGCCTGGGCGGACCCGGCCCCGGGGCGGCGCCATCGCAACGAGTACTGCGAGAACGGCGCCAAGCACATCAACGACGAGGCCACCACGCACCGGGTCACCGCCGACTTCTTCCGTGAGCACAGCGTCTCCGACCTCGCCGGCCGCTCCGACATGTGGCTCAACCGGCAGGGGCGGCTCACCGAGCCGATGATCAAACGGCCCGGTTCCGAGCACTACGAGCCCATCGGCTGGGACGACGCCCTGGGCGTCCTCGCCCGCGAACTGCGGGCGCTGTCCTCCCCCGACGAGGCCGTCTTCTACACCTCCGGCCGCGCCAGCAACGAGGCCGCGTTCGTCCTTCAGCTCTTCGCCCGCGCCTTCGGCACCAACAACCTGCCCGATTGCAGCAACATGTGCCACGAGTCCAGCGGCTTCGCCCTGAGCGAGACCCTGGGCACCGGCAAGGGGACCGTCACCCTCGACGACCTCCACCACGCCGACCTGATCTTCCTGGTCGGGCAGAACCCGGGGACCAACCACCCGCGCCAGCTCAGCGCCCTGGAGGAGGCCAAGCGGGGCGGAGCCCGGATCGTGGCGGTGAACCCGTTGCCGGAAGCCGGTCTGCGACGCTTCAAGAACCCGCAGAAGCCGAGCGGGGTCCTCGGGCGCGGCACCCAGATCGCCGACCGCTTCCTGCACATCAAGCCCGGCGGTGACCTCGCCCTCTTCCAGGCCCTGAACCGCCTGCTGCTGGAGGCCGAGGACGCCCGGCCCGGCACCGTCCTGGACCACGACTTCATCGCCGCGCACACCTCCGGCTTCGAGGAGTTCGCCCGGCACGCCCGCACCGTCGACTGGGACGACGTGCGCACGGCGACCGGGCTGACCCGCGAGGAGATCGAGAAGGTCCGCGACGAGGTCCTGCGCAGCGAACGGGTCGTGGTCTGCTGGGCGATGGGCATCACCCAGCACAAGCACGGCGTGCCCACCATCCGGGAGATCGTCAACTTCCTGATGCTGCGCGGCAACCTGGGACGGGCCGGGACCGGCGCCTGCCCGGTGCGCGGCCACAGCAACGTCCAGGGCGACCGCACCATGGGCATCTGGGAGCAGATGCCGGACACCTTCCTCGACGCCCTGCGGGACGAGTTCGGCTTCGACCCGCCGCGCCCGCACGGCCTGGACTCGGTGGACTCGATCAAGGCGATGCGCGAGGGCCGCGTCAAGGTCTTCCTCGCCCTGGCGGGCAACTTCGTCCGGGCCGCTCCCGACAGCGAGGTCACCGAGGAGGCGATGCGCTCGTGCCGGCTGACCGCCCACATCTCCACCAAGCTCAACCGCTCGCACACCGTCTGCGGAGACACCGCGCTGATCCTGCCGACCCTGGGACGCACCGAGCGTGACGTCCAGGCCGACGGCGAGCAGTTCGTCACCGTGGAGAACTCGATGAGCGAGGTGCACACCTCGCAGGGGCGTCTCGAACCGGCCTCCCGGATGCTGCTCAGCGAGGTCGCCATCCTGTGCCGGCTCGCCGGGCGGACCCTGGACGGCAAGGCGGACCTGCCCTGGGGCGAGTTCGAGGGCGACTACGGCACGATCCGCGACCGCATCTCCCGCGTGGTGCCGGGCTTCCACGACTTCAACGCGCGGGTGACGCGCCCCGGGGGCTTCCAACTGCCCAACCCGGTCAACGAGGGCGTCTTCAACAACGGGGTCGGCAAGGCCCTGTTCACGTGCAACGAGCGGGTGGTCCCCCGGGCGCCCGAGGGCCACCTGCTGCTCCAGACGCTGCGCTCGCACGACCAGTGGAACACCGTCCCGTACTCCGACAACGACCGCTACCGCGGCATTCACGGCAGTCGCCGCGTCGTGCTCGTCAATCCGGCCGACCTGTCCGCGCTCGGGCTCTCCCCGGGCGACCGCGTGGACCTCGTGAGCGTCTGGACGGACGGCGTCGAGCGCCGGGCCGAGAACTTCCAGGTCGTGCCCTACCCGGCCGCCAAGGGCTCGGCCGCCGCCTACTACCCCGAGACGAACGTCCTGGTGCCGCTGGACAGCGTCGCCGACGTCAGCAACCAGCCCACGTCGAAGGGCATCGTCGTACGCCTCGAACCCGTCCTCGACCCGACGCGGACGACCCCCGTCTGACCGAAGGGACGGTGCCGGCGGGGCCCGCGAGGGGGCGGGCCCCCTGACGGTGGCCGCGGGCTCCGGGCCGGCCGCGATCAGCGACCGGCGGCCAGCACCGCCGCGAGACCTTCCTGCAGATCCCTGACGAAATACCCGGGGACCTCCAGCGACGGGAAGTGACCCCCGGCGTCCGGCGACCGCCATCGGACGATCCGCCGGTACCGCTCCCGGGCCCAGGGCCGCGGGCACTTCTCGATGTCGCGGGGGTACATCGTGATCGCCGAGGGGACGTCGACCCGGAGGTCCGGGTCGAGCGCCCGGTGGCTCTCGTAGTAGATCCGGGCCGACGACGCTCCGGTCCGCGTCAGCCAGTACAGGGTCACGTCGTCGAGGATCCTGTCCCTGGGGATCGTCTCGAACGGGCTGTCCTCGGTGTCCGTCCACTCGGCGAACTTGTCGAGGATCCAGGCGAGCAGTCCGACCGGTGAGTCGACGAGCGAGTAGCCGATGGTCTGCGGCCGGGTGGCCTGCTGTTTCGCGTACGCCGCCCGGTGGAGCCAGAAGGCGCGGGTCTCCTCGGCCCAGGCGCGTTCCGCCGCGCTCAGCCCGTCCGTCGTCAGCCCGGGCGGCGCCTGCGCGAGTGTGGTGTGGATGCCGAGGACCCGCGCCGGGAACCTGCCGCCGAGGACCGTGGTGATCACACCTCCCCAGTCACCGCCGTGGGCCGCGAACCTGCGATAGCCGAGCCTGTCCATTAGTTCCACCCAGGCGGCCGCGATCTTCTCGATCCCCCACCCGGTGGTGGCCGGCTTGTCGCTGTAGCCGAAGCCCGGCAGCGACGGGACCACCACGTGGAACGCCGGCGCGGCCGCGTCCGCCGGATCGGCCAGTTCGTCCACCACATCGGTGAACTCGGCGACGCTGCCCGGCCAGCCGTGCGTCAGGATCAGAGGAGTGGCGTCCGCGCGTGCGGATCGGCGGTGCAGGAAATGGATGCCGAGACCGTCGACGGTCGTCCGGAACTGGCCGATCCGGTGGAGGCGGGCCTCGAACGGCCGCCAGTCGTAGCCGGTGCGCCAGTAGTCCACCACAGCGGCGAGGTCGGCGAGCGGAACACCCTGGTCCCACCGGCGAGGGCCGGGCTCGGAGCGACGGACCGTCTCCGCTTCCGGCAGCCGCGCCGCGGCCAGTCGCGTGCGCAGATCGTCGAGTTCGGCGTCGGTCGCGTGGGTTTCGCATGCTTGCACGTCGCGGGACACGGGGCCTCCAGGTCGTCGCGGAACCGGACTTGATCCCTTCGTGAACCGGCTCAGGCGGTTCGTGAACCGGCTACGACGGTTCTAACATCCGGGACGGCCGGGTACAACCGGCTAAGGTGGTTCCATGCACGCCCGGTATCCCGACTTCCGCCTCGGCAAGGTGCTGGCGACCAGCTTCACGGCGACCCTGACGGAGCGGTGCGGGGACCCGGTGGAGCGCATCCCCACCCCGCAGCGACTCGTCGACTGGCTGGCGGTGAGCGGCCTCACCGTGCGGTCCTGCACCGCCGCTCAACTGGAACTCGCCCGGGAGCTACGGGAGGCGGTGCACGCGGCCCTCACGGCGGCCGCCCTCGGGGACCCCCTCCCCGCGCCCGCCGTCCAGGTCATCAACGACCGCAGCAGTCAGGGCCGGGCCGCGGCCGTCCTCACGCCCGAGAAAAGACGACAGTGGCGACTCGGTTCCGCTTCCTGCGTGGAGGATGCCCTGAGCGTCGTCGCCGCCGACGCGATCGACGTCATCGCCGGCGAACGCGACGGGAAGCTGGCCCTGTGCGCGTCGCCGACGTGCAGAGCCGCGTTCTTCGACACCAGCCAGAGCCGCACCCGCAGATGGTGCGACATGAACACGTGCGGAAACCGTCAGAAAAAGGCACGCTTCCACGCCCACCGGAAGCAGGGCTCCGGATCAGGGGCGTAGTCGTCCCGAGGGGCGCCGGGCCCGGAACCCACGGCGCCCGCCGCTACACCTGGTACTGCGTCAGGTCGATACCGTGGATCCGCACTTCGTGGCCGTGGACCGGGTGCGGTGCGGAGCCCTCGGGCCGCATGCCGAGCTTGTCGGCCACGGCCGTGGACGCGCTGTCCTCCGTCCTCAGTACGGCGACCACCCGGTCGAGTCCGCGGTCCTGCAGGGCGAACTCCAAGGCTGCGTGCGCCGCTTCGGAGGCGTAGCCCTGTCCCCAGAAGACCCGCCCCAGCCGCCAGGTGATCGCGACCTGGCCGGCCGCCTCGGCGGGCGCGTCGGCCACGGACAGGCCGACGGCACCCGCCAGTTCACCGGAGCCCAGGAGTTCGACCGCGAAGACCCCGAAGCCCTCCTCGTCCCACTCCTCCTCCCAGCCCTCGATGTCCTCGGCGGTCTGGTCCACGGAGCGCGGCCTGCCGTCGTCGAGGTGCCGCATCACCACCGGGTCGGCGTGGATCTCGGACAACGGGACGAGGTCGTCGTCCACCCAGCGGCGGAGGAGGAGGCGAGGGGTGCGGATCTCGGTCATGCCCCTATCCTGCCGACGCGACGATCAGAGCGCGAACCGGGCGGGGGGAAGCGTGGCCGCGCCGGGCCGTGCTCAGTGCTCGCAGAGGGAGAACTCCCGCTCGTAGAGCTGCTCGTTGTGTTCGTCGACGAAGAACTTGCGTTCCTGCATCAGTTGCTCGCGGTACTCCCTGGCCTGGTCGAGCGTCATGGTCGAGGTGTCGGCCCACGGCTGCTGCGGCGGCACGTCGGACGTCGAGAAGATCGTCTCCGACGGGTCGACCAGGAAGAACGCGAGGATCTTGCGATGTCCCGGGCGGGTGGGGTCCGCGAGGCCGAACGGAGCGACGCGGTGTTGCAGGACGTTCGGGAAGGCCAGGCAGCGGCCGGCCGGGGTCGGCACCGATCCCAGCACCTGGTTCAGCGCGTCCTCGTTCTCCAGGCCGTAGACCTCGCGCAGGCCGTTGTCGTCGTTCTGTTCGTAGTTCGGATCGTCCAGTGCGGAACGGAATCCGAGCCGGCTCTCGGTGATGTTCTCGCTGTCCCAGTAGTAGATGCCGGTCGAGACGATCCGCTCGTTCAGCATGCCCTCGACGTGCCAGGAGCCGCCTGCGTACTCGGGCTTGTCCGGGGTGAGGTGGACGGTGGCGAGTTTGACGATGACCTGGAGACGGCGACCGCGCAGGGAGACCCGGGCGTCCTCGTCGGGCGACTCGGGCGCGGTGAAGGCCGGAGCGTCCGGAACGACCGGGCGGCGGTTCTCCCACCAGTCGTCCTGGTCCACTTCCCATTCGCGCAGGGCTTCGGCGTAGGCCTCGGCGTCGCTGTAGGCGGCCCGGTCGGGGTGCTCCGGCTCGGAGTCGTACCACCCGTAGGGATCCGCCTCGATCCGCAGCGGGCGCGGATGACGCAGGTCGGTGAGCACGTTCTCCAGCAGCGGAAGCATGCGTGCGAACAGGTCCGGCAGGACGGAGGACAGGGCGCCATGCGTCTCGGGGTGGACGTTGTTGACGTAGGAACGGAAGACCACGTCACCGTCGTCACTGACGTCGACGTCCGTGGGCAGCCACTGGAACCTTTCCGAGAACTCGTACTTCGAGTAGCGGTTCGTCGGGTTCCGCCAGGCCTTCTCGGGCTCGCCACTCACCCCTCTCACCAGGCAGAACAGCGAAGGGTGCACCAGGTCGAGCACCTGGCCGCCGGACCCGGGATGCCAGTCCCGTTCGGCTTCGGGGACCTCCTCCAGGACGCGGACCGCCTCACGCAGCCGGCCCCTCAGCTCTTCGTCGACCAGGGTGTCCGACTGCCACACCCCGTCGACGGCGGACACCTCGGCACCGGTTCGCCCGTCCCGCAGCGAGGCGTAGTGGGAGAGTTCGTCGAGCACGAAACGCACCTGGGCTTCGGTGAGGCCCTGGGCGATCGCCTCTCGCGACCACCTGCCGACGATGTCGGCATCGCGCATCTTCTCGAACCACCGCGGCTTTTCCCTGATGAGGGAGCTGCAACGCATCATCTGGAGTTCCCGCAGTGTGCGGGGAGCGGCGAACGCTATGGAGCGGGAGGCGTGGAACGGCAGCGGGAAAGCAGACAGGCCAGTCAATGCCCTTGATCCTCTGACTCGGTGTGCGGTGGCCGGAAGGATACTTCAGCCGGTGCGGCCGGCCAGGGGCAGTCGGCCGTCCATGATCGCGCCTGCCGGAGCACCGGCGCACGGAGCGCGGAACCGGCGCACGGTGCTACCGAGTCTCCGGGGAGTGCGCGCGAGCGCTGTTAGGCAGCCGGCGCGCCTGGACAGCCTCTCCTCACTTCCGGCAACGAGGAGGGCTCGTATGGCCAGTGAGTTCCAGCGCGTCAAGCTCCGCGCGATGTTCGACGCCTTCGACGCGAACGGCGACGGGTACCTCCAGGAGGAGGACTTCCACGCCCTGGCAGCCCGCTGGGGCCGCCTGCCCCGCGTCACGGCGGAGGCCGAGCTGGCCGACCGGGTGCGGAGTGTGATGCTGGGCTGGTGGCAGCAGCTGGCGGCGGCCGTCGACACGGACCGGGACGGCCGGATCGACATGGACGACCTCCTGGCCATGGTCGACCGGCTCGGTGGCATACGCGAAGCCGTCACCGCCACGGCCGACACCGTCTTCGACGCGGTGGACGAGGACGGCGACGGCCGCATCTCACGCGGTGAGCACCGACGCCTGATCGACGTGTGGCACGGCCGCGAGGTCGCGGTGGGGACGACCTTCGAGGTTCTCGACCGGGATGCCGACGGGTTCCTCACCCGCCCCGAGTTCGCCGAGCTGTGGATGCAGTTCTGGATCAGCGACGACCCGACCGAACCGGGCAACTACATGTGCGGCCCGTTGACCGGTATCCCGATCGGCTGACGGGCGGACCGGATCTCCTGCGTGGCCCGGAAGGCCGGCAGGCGGGCGACCGCCGGTCCCGTCAGTCGACCGTCAGGACGATCTTGCCGGTGGTGCGGCCCTGCTCACCGATCTCGTGCGCCTTCGCGGCCTGGGCCAGCGGCAGGACCGTCTCGACGACCGGCTTCAGACTGCCCCGCTCCACCAACGCGGCGATCTCCCGCAGACCGTGGTGGTCCGGCTCGACCAGCATCCACATCGCCCGTACCCCCTGCGGGGCGGCGGGGACGTCGTCGGGTCCCGGCAACGTGATCAGCCGGCCCCCCTCGCGCAACACCCGCACGGACCGCTCGGCCGTACGGCCACCCAGGCCGTCCAGCACGACGTCCACGTCGGAGACCACGTCCTCGAACCGTACCGAGCGGTAGTCGATCATCTCGTCGGCCCCGAGTTCCCGCACCAGGGCGTGCTTGGCCGCGCCGGCCGTCCCGATGACGTGGGCACCGCGCGTCTTGGCGATCTGCACCGCGAGGTGCCCCACGCCTCCGGCCGCGGCGTGCACCAGCACGCGCTCCCCCGGCCGGACGTCGGCGGTGTCCACGAGGGCCTGCCAGGCGGTCAGCGCGGCGAGCGGCAGCGCCGCCGCCTCCACATGGGTCAGTCCGGCCGGCTTGCGCGCCAGGTGCCGGGCCGGCGCCACCACGTACTCGGCGTATCCGCCGGCCTGACGCGGGAACAGCGGCATTCCGAACACCTCTTCCCCGGGACGGAAGACGCCCACTCCCGGGCCGACGGCCTCGACCGTGCCGGACACGTCCCAGCCGACCGCCGGCCGGGTGCCCCACTCGATGAGGGAGCCCGTGGCCCGGGTCTTCCAGTCCACCGGGTTCACCCCGGCCGCGCGCACCCGCACCAGGACCTCACCCAGCCCGGGCTCCGGGCGTTCGATCTCGCGCTCGACGAGCTCCCGCGGTCCGCCCCACTGTTCCACGACCACTGCACGCATGTTCCCGGCCTCGTCCTTCGTCTCCATCGGTACGTGCCGCCGGAGACCCGGCGACGCCCACCACGATCGGCCTTCCCGGCGGCCCGCGGTGTTGGCCCTCCGGCCACTATGTGACAGGATCTGGCCATGAGTACTGCGCGGCGGGTTCCGGCGGGGACGGACCGGAGCCGGGCGGACCGGAGCGGTCGGCGGCACCGGATCGCGGTGCTCGCCCTGCCCGGCGTACCGCCCTTCGAGCTGGGCATCCCCTCCCGCGTCTTCGGCAGTGCGCTGGACTCCGAGGGCCGTCCGCTGTACGAGGTGGTCGTCTGCACCGCCGACGCGGCCCCCGTCCTCAGCGACGCGGGTTTCATGGTGCAGCCCGCGGCCGGACCGGAGGCGCTGGCCGAGGCGGACACCGTCATCGTCCCGCCCACCCACGCCATGCCCGAGCTGGGCCGTGGCGGCCCGCTGCCGCCCGAGGTCACCGAGGCCATCGCCGGCATCCGGCCCGGCACCCGGCTGGTGTCCATCTGCTCCGGTTCGTACGTCCTCGCCGCGGCCGGGCTGCTCGACGGCCGTCCCGCCACCACGCACTGGAACCTGACTCCCGAGTTCCGCCGGGCGTATCCCAAGGTCAAGGTCGACGAGGAGGTCCTCTTCGTCGACGACGGCGACGTGCTGACCTCCGCGGGGGTGGCCGCGGGCGTCGACCTCTGCCTGCACCTGATCCGCCGCGACCACGGAGCGGCCACCGCCAACCGGGCCGCGCGCATGTGCGTCGTACCGCCCTGGCGGGACGGCGGGCAGGCGCAGTACGTCGACCGGCCCATCCCCGACCCCACCGTCGCCGGCACCACGGCCACCCGGGCCTGGGCCCTGGAACATCTCGGCGAGCCGCTGTCGCTGGCCCAGCTCGCCGAGCACGCCCGGATGAGCCTGCGCTCCTTCACCCGCCGGTTCCGTGACGAGGTCGGCATGACCCCCGTGCAGTGGCTCACCGCTCAACGCCTGGAACTGGCCAAGCAACTGCTGGAGACCACGGACCTGTCCATCGACCTGGTCGCCCACCGGGCCGGTTTCGGCTCCGCCAACTCCCTGCGGGCGCACATGAGGGCCGGCCTCGGCGTCTCCCCCGCCGTCTACCGTCGCGCCTTCGGCGCACGGCTCTGACCCTGACGGGGGGGCTCGACCGTCCCGCCCTGCCTGATCCGCCCAGTAAGGTTGCTCCAGCAACCGACGGGGAGGAACCCAGCGTGGCCGGCGACACTGGACAGGCAGCCGCGGCGAGTGCCGTCGTCCGCAACACACCTGCCCGGATCGGTCTCTGGGCCGCCGGTGCGGGCGTCAGCTTGATCCTGGCCCTCGTGATGACCCCCATGTTCTGGCTGATGTGGGGCGGCTTCTACACGGCCTCCATGTTCCTGTGCGGAGCCGTCGCCGTCCCGGCCGGACACCTGGGGCGCCGTCGCGGCAAGCGACTCGGGGGCCACGACCGGGGTGCGGCCCTGTTCGCCATCGTGACCGGCTGGCTGCTGATCCTGTGCAGCCTGACGCTGCTGGTCGCCTGGGCCGGGCTGATGGCCGGACTCGGGTTCCTGGTCGGCTCGGCGAACTGAGCGGAAGGGGCCGGGACGAGAAGGAGGTCGTCGCCGAGACGTGGGCCGCCCTCGGCCCACGGGCGCGTGCTCAATCTCCCCGGGTCTCCACGGCGGGAGGGAGGGGCCGTTCGTGCCGTGCGAGGTCGTACGTGTCGAGGCGACCGCACATGCCGTGCCTGCCGAACTCCGACGGTGCGGGCAGGTGGCGCACCGCGGCGGACCGGAGGTGCGGCGCGGTGCCGGCCGACAGCGCCTCCAGTGCCGCTCCGGTCCGGTCGGCAAGCCTCCGGGCCCCTAGCTCCCACGTGCCGCGCCAGTGCGGTACGAGGGGACGGACGATGCGGACGGCCGCGCGGTGGAAGGCGTCCAGCGCGCCCGGCCCCTCCTCGTCGTATGCGGCGCGCAGTGCCGCGAAACCCTCCAGGGCCAGGTCACGGCGGTGGACGGCGGAGGCCGTCCGGACTTCTCCCTCGCCGGTGAGCGCGGCCGCCTCCAGGTAGGTCTCACGGTCGGCGAGGAGGTGCGGCGGCAGAGTGAGCACGGCGTCCCCGGCCTCGGGCAGTCCCGAGTTGGACATGATGACGAGGATCTCCAGTCCGCCGCCGTCGACCAGCCGGTGGATCGTGCCCGGGTCGAACCAGACGAGGGTGCCCGGCCGCAGGGGCGTCGTGGCGAACCCGCTCGCCACGCCCAGGGTCTGCACGGCGCCGGAGCCGGACAGCACGTAGTACCCCTCGGCGCAGGCGAGGTGGACGTGCGGGGTGCCGCCCGCCTGGCCGTGCGCGTCCTCGACGTCGTACACGCGAAGCCGTGAGACGCCGATTCCTCCCGGCAACGCGGGGAAGGACGCGTCGGTCTGCTCGCCGTCGACCGTGCACATGTGGGTCTCCTGGATCGTTGTCGGGTCGGTTGTGTGGTGGTGCGGCGTCCCGTCGGCTTGCCGGTGGGGCCCTCGGCCGACCGTCCGCCCGGGTCACCGCGCGGACAGGCGCTGGTCGACCGCCTCGGCGCAGAAGACCTGCTCCCGCACGGTCGCCGTGGCGCCCGCGATCCCGACGCGGTCGCCGAGTTCGCTGGTGGCCAGTGTCAGCCCTCGCGTGGCGAGGGGCTGGGTCCGTCGCAGCAGTGCCTCGTGCACGCTGCGCAGGAGGTGTTCGCCCGTGTCGGCGATGTCGCCTCCGAAGACGAGGGTCCGCGGATTGACCAGGCTCACCACCGTCGCCAGCACTTCCCCGAGCAGCGCTCCCGCCGCCTGGACGGCCGCGCGTGCCCGCCGGTCGCCGTCGCGGACCAGCCGGACGACGTCCCTGCCGGAGCCGGCGTCGATGCCGAGGGCGCGCAGGTCCCGGCAGATCGCGGAACCGCCGGCACCGGCCGCCAGGCAGCCGACGGCTCCGCAGGCGCAGGGGTGGGTGATGCCGGGGACGCGCACGTGGCCGAGGTCGCCCTCCGCGCCGTCCACTCCGCGCAGGAGCCGGCCGCCGACGACGATGCCGGATCCGACCCCGGTGCCGACCTTCACGAAGATCAGCGAGGAGGTGTCGGGGGCGGCCTGCTCGTACTCCCCCATCGCCATCATGTTGGCGTCGTTGTCCAGCAGGACCGGTACGTCGAACCGCCGTCCCACGAAGGAGCGGACGTCGAAGCCGTGCCAGCCGGGCATGACCGGTGGCCGGACCACGCGACCCGCGCGGAAGTCGACCGGCCCCGGCACGCCGATGCCGATACCGCACACGCTGTCGGTGCCGCGGGCCGCCCGCTGCAACAGCCCTTCGAAGGCGTCGCAGACGCTCGACAGCGCGCGTCGCGGACCGACGTCGATCCTGCTTTCCAGGACGTCCTCCGCGAGGATCCGGCCGCCCGCGTCGGTGACCGCCACGCGCCCCCGGGAGGCGCCCAGATCGGCGGCGAGCACCGTCGGCGTCCGGTCGTCAAAGGCCAGGAGTGTCGGCGGGCGCCCACTGGAGGAGGACGCGGTGCCGCCCTCCCGTAAGTAGCCGGCGCCGATCAGCTGGTCGACCCGGGCGGTCACGGTGGTACGCGACAGGCCGGTGGCGTCACCGAGTTCGCGGCGGGTAGCCACCCGCCCCTGACGGAACAGCTGGAGGAGGCGGCCCGCGCTGTCCGGTGGGAGTGGGCGCTCCTTCCTCATCCCTTCTCCGCGCCCGAGGTGAGGCCCTCCACCAGGAGTCGCTCACCGGTGAAGAACAGCACCACGATGGGCACGGTCAGCACCACCGAGCCGGCCATCAGCACCGTCGTCGGGACCTCGATGCTCCCCGAGAGCTGGGACAGTCCCAGTGACACGGTCCACTGGTCGCGTCTTTCCACCAGGAACAGCAGGGCGAACAGGAACTCGTTCCAGGCGATCATGAAGACGTACAGGGCGGTCGCCATCACCGAGGGCTTCGCCAGCGGCAGGCTGATGCGGCGGATGACCTGGAGGCGGGTGCAGCCGTCGACCAGGGCCGCCTCCTCCAGGCTGACCGGGATGGTCGCGAAGTAGCCGCGCAGCATGTAGATGGCGACCGGCGCCGTGTGCGCCACGTAGACGATGGCCAGTCCGACGAGCGAGCCCCGCAGTCCGAGGCGGGTGAAGATGACGAACAGGGGCACCGCCACGATGACGGACGGGAAGAGGTAGACGGCCAGGAAGAGCGCGCTCACCTGCCGCCGCCCCTTGAACGCGATCCGGCTGATGGCGTAGGCGCCCGGTATGGACGCGAGGAGGGTGACGACGACGGTCAGGCCGGCGACGACCAGGCTGTTGCCGATCAGCGCGAGGAAGCCCTGGCCGCCGGCCTCGGTGGAGCTGAGGACGCGGTCGTACGCGTCCAGTGACACGGTGCGCAGGTCGACCCACAACGAGGCGGGGTTGAGCAGGACTTCGTCGATGCTGCGCACCGAGAGAAGCAGCATGTAGTAGAAGGGCAGTGCGGAGGCGAGGACGAAGCAGCCCATGGCCACCCATCGGAGCACCCGCAGCACTTCGGTCTCGACGCGTTCGCGCGTCCACGGTCTGCGGGGCGGACCGGCCGGCGCCGGGCCGGCCGCGGTCCGGCCGGAGTTCTCCCTGACGGTGGTCGTCACAGTTCCGACCCTCCCTTTCGTCGGCCGATCCACCACTGGAAGACCAGGTAGCCGGCCAGGACCAGGGCGAGCACCGCGGCCTGGGCCGAGGCGGCTCCGACGTCCTTGTGCGCGGTGAGGAAGTCGAAGACCCTGACGCTGACCACTTCGGTACCGGCGCCGCCGCCGGTGAGCAGGAACACGTCGTCGAACTTGTTGAAGGTGAAGACGAACCGCAGGGCGAAGAGCACACCCATGGTGGGCAGCAGCTGCGGCAGGATGATGTGCCAGAACACCTGGAGCGGGGTGGCGCCGTCGACGCGTGCCGCTTCCTCGATCGAGTCGGGCACGGCCTGCAGCCTGGCCATCATGAAGAGGAACGCGAAGGGGTAGTACCGCCAGATCTCGAAGGCGATGACGGTGAGCAGGGCGGTCGACGGCTGGGACAGGAAGGCGACCGGGGCGTCCCACCCCAGGTACCGGGTGCCCCACTCGTTGACGATGCCGAACTGGGGATTGAGCATCACCGACCAGACGAAGGTGACGGCGACGACCGGAGCGACGTACGGCAGCAGCATCAGCGCTCGTACCAGGGACCGGCCGCGGAACTTCCGCCGCACCACGAGGGCGGCGACCATGCCCACCACGATGGAGCCGGCGGTCGACCCGAAGGTGTAGAGCAGGGTGGTCCACAGTGCCGAGTAGAACCCCGGGGAGGTGAGGACCGCGCGGAAGTTGTCCAGGGTGAACGTGCCGAAGAACCCGGCGTAGCTGACGTTCAGCAGCGTGATGGGCTGGAAGGCCAGCGAGAGGGTCCACGCCAGGGGGATCAGCACGACCAGCACGACCACGACGAGTGTGGGGGTGATCAGTGCGAGGCCGGTTCTCGCGTCGCGTTGGCTCAGCGTCCTGCCACGGGGCGCCGTGGTGCGCTGCTTTCCCGGTGTCCTCACTTCAGCGACTCGGCGATCTCGGTCACCGCGGCGTCGGCCTGCCGGGCCGCCTTCTCCGGCGCCGTCCCGTTGACCATGTCGTTGACGGCCTCGGCGACGGGGAGCCGGCCGTTGGTGGCTCCGACCAGCGCGCCCTGGCCCTGACTGAAGCCCCAGGGGGCGACCTCGTCTGGGCCCGTGATCAGGGTCTTGATGACGTCGGCGGGATAGAAGTCGGTGAGCGGGGCCTTGCGGTCCACGCCCGCTTCGAGTCCACCCCACGCCTTCACGAACTTCTGGGGGTCGCGTGCGGTGCCCTTGCGTACCGGCACCTTGCCCTCGGGCGCGACGGCGAGCCAGTCGGTGTAGGCCTCGTCCATCATGTACTGGACGAACTGCTTCGAGGCGGCCGCGTTGCCCGCCTTGGTGAGCGCCCAGGAGGTGACCCGGCCGTACTGCGCGGGCTTGCCGGAGGGGCCGCTGACCGGACCGACGACGCCGGTGTTCTTCGCCAGGAACCCGGGATCGTCCTTGCACGCGGGGCAGGTGGGGAGCGCGTCGTCGCGCAGTCCGGCCAGTTCGTCCAGCAGGAAGGTGGACCAGATCACCATGGCGGCCTTGCCGGAGAAGTAGTTGGCCCGGGTGGTGTCCACGTCCTGGTTGCCGTCGGCCGAGTACGAGCGGGCGAGGTCGCCGTAGAAGGCGAAGGACTCCTCGCAGGCCGTGCTGTCCAGTGTCACGGTGCCCTTGCCGTCGACCATCTCGCAGCCGTTGCCCAGCGCGAGGTGCTCGAAGGACTGGTGGGTGAAGGGGTCGCCCGCCTTCGTCGAGAGCGCGATGCCCGAAGTGCCGCCCTCGGTCAGCTTCTTGGCGGCCGCCTCGATCTTCTCGTACGTGTCCGGCGCCTCCAGACCGGCCGCGGCGAAGAGGTCCTTGCGGTAGTAGAGGAGCTGGGTCCAGGCGTCGCTGGGGACGGCTGTCTGCTCCTGGCCGTCGCGGGTGAGTTGCAGCGCGGCCGGGGAGAAGGTGTCGCGGCCGAGGCTGTCGACGACCTCGCCGGTGGCCTTGGTGTCCAGCAGGCCGCTGACCGCCATGGACTGCACGCCGGCGGGGCTGAGGGCGGCCACCACGTCGGGCAGGGTGCCGCCGGCGGCCGAGGTCGTGACGACCTTGTCGAACTGGGCCTCCGAGATGGCGACGAGCTTGACCTTGACGCCGCTCTTCTCGGTGAACCCGGCGATGATCTTCTCGGTGGCGGTGATCCGGTCCTGCACGTCCTCCACCGTCCACACGGTGATCTCGTCGGCGACCCCGGTGTCGGCGGCCGCGTCGTCGGGCGGGGCGCCGGTCGTGCAGCCGACTGCCAGCGAGAGGAGGAGTCCCGCCGCGATGACGGGTCCGGTTTTCATGCGAATCGCTCCTGAAGGTAGGGAGGTGGGGTGGGAGTGGGGTGGTGAAGGAGGTTCTGGGGGTGCGGCCCTTGTCCGTCCGTCCGTCCGTCCGTCCGGCCGTCCTGCCGCCCTGCCGGTCGACGGGGCGCGGACGCGTGCGGGGGCGTGGGGCGGATCGGCGTGCGGCCGCCCGCGTCAGGCCGACCAGTCGATGACCACACCGAGGTGGCCGGCCGGTTCCTCGGCCAGGGCGCGGAAGGCCTCACCGCCCTGTTCCGGTGGCACGACGTCCGTGATCAGCGAGTCGACCTCGAGGGCTCCGTCGCGGATGAGTTCGAGGATCACCCGGCGGTTGGCCGCCTCCGTCCACCTGTCGTGCACGGTCGCGCTCTTCGGTGCGGTGGAGACGTGCGCACCGATCACGTGCAGGCCCTTGAGGTGCAGGGCCGAGTACGGGTCGAAGTTCTCCACCCGTCCCCGGGTGCTGCCCAGCAGGACGACCCTGCCGCCGCGGGCGGCGAGTTCGAGCGCCGGTACGAAGGCGGAGGGCGCGCCGGTGGCTTCGACCACCACGTCGTACCCGTCCGGCGCGAGCGCCTGCAACCGCTGGTCCGTGTCCGGGTCCGCGGGATCGGCCACGAGGTCCGCACCGGTCGTGCGGGCGGCCTCGCGCCGGGGCGCCAGCAGCTCCACCACGGCCAGGCGGTGAGCGCCGTCGAGGCGGGCGAACCGCGCCGCCAGCAGGCCGACGAGTCCGGCGCCGACCACCGCCACCCTGTCCCCGAGCTGGACGGCGGCCGGCCGGACGGCGTTCAGCGCGATGCAGGCGAGCTGGGTCATGGCCGCCTGGCGCGAGGTGACGCCCTCGGGGATCGTCGTCATGCGGGCGAGACGTTCCGGACGGTCCTCGACGGCCCACGACGCGTGCGGGAGCGGCCCGCAGATCCGGTCGCCCGGACGGAAGGCGTCCACTCCCTCGCCCACGGCCTCCACGACGCCGGCGCACGAGTAGCCGGGGTGGTAGGGCTCGGTGCTGGTGAGCGTGCGCTGCGCCGTGCGGCCGAGGTAGTTGGCCACCTCCGTGCCGGGACTGATCAGCGTCACGTCGGCCCTCACCAGGATGCCGCCCGGCGGCGGCTCGTCCGGTATGTCGTGGCGCTCCAGTTCCATGCGGCCGGGTCGGTGGGACACCAGTCGGCGGGCGGTGCTCATCGTGCTGCTCCTTCGTCGGGGGCGGCGTCGCCACGTGCGGCGCGCACCGCGCAGTCGCGCAGGTAGGTCAGGCTCCGGCGGGCCACGGTCTCGGCACCGGGGGTGGCGTCGAACGCCTCGACCGACATGTCGCCGTCGTATCCGACGGCGGCGAGCGCCCGGAACACGGGGACGAAGTCGGTGGTGCCGAAGCCCGGGCCGCCCCGGTTGGCGTCGTTCGCCTGGAAGTAGGCCAGGTGCGGTGCGGCGAGTTCGACGAGCTGTGGGATCGGCACCCGCTCGTCGCTCATGCTCTTCACGTCGAGCACCATCCGCACGGCGGGCGAGTCGATGGTGCGGACGACGTCGACGACCTCCTGGGTGGTGTTGAGCGTGTCGGTCTCCGCGACGGGCAGTGCTTCGAGGCATACGGTCACGCCCAGTTCCGCGGCGGTCCGGCCCCAGGCGGCGAAGGTGTCGACGGCACGGGCGAGGTCTCCTCGGGGGGTGTGCCCGGCGGGGTGGAGCGCTGTCCGGGGGACCCGAAGACCAGGACACGGCCACCGAGGTCGGCGCACAGACGCGTGAGGTGCGTCAGGTGGTCCAGGGTCCGTCGGCGCCGTTCGGGGTCGGCGGCGCCGACGTGCAGATCCCGGGTGCCGGCCAGCAGCCAGTGCAGTCCGGTGAAGTCCAGGCCGTAGCGGGCCGCGAGACGTGCGACCTCCGCGGCCCGTTCCGGCGTCACCGTTCCGTCGCTCCCGGCGATGGTGAAGGGCGCCAGCTCGACCGCTTCGTAGCCGGTCTCGGCGATGAGGCGGAAGGCCCCGTCGAGGGGTCGGTCGTCGAGGAGTTCGTTGCAGAGGGCGAAGCGCATCCGTCACACGCCCCGCTCGGCGGCGTAGTCGACGAAGCGGTCCGCGACGTGTCCCGCGGCCGCGTCACCGGTGTGCAGCACGAGCCGGTACCGGAAGGTCACCGGTGCGTCGGAGTCCAGGAGAAGGCTGCCGTCGCCGTCCTGACCGGGGAAGAAGTCCTTGTGGCCGAAGGGGTTGGCGGCGAGGAGGCCGTAGTCGCGCACATGCCACGGTGTGGGGTGGCGGGGATTGTCCGGGTGATCGAGCACCGCGACGCCGACGACCTCGCCGTCGACCGGACCGGAGTAGTCGCACCACGCCGCGGGCCGGCCCCAGCACCGGTCTTCTCCGACGGCCCCCTCGGCGTTCTCGATGCGCCCGCCCCGCGCCTCCTCCATCGGCGGAGCGACGCGCAGCGCCACCATTCCGGCTTCCTTGGTGTCGCCCAGCCGGAGCGGACCGTCCGCCGGCGCGAGCATGGTGCTCACGTCGATGAGCCGGGACCCGTCCGGCAACGGGCTGTGGAAGCGCAGTGTCCTCCGCTCGGTCAGGCGGGGCGCACCGGATGCGTCCAGCCAGTCCAGGGTGTGGCGTACCCGGGCCTCGCCGGGCCGCTCGGTCAGTTCGTCGAGCGCGCGGTGCGCGATGCGGCCGTGCCCTTCGAACTCGGTCCAGAAGTCCGTGCCGTCGACATCGCGGTGGCCGGTCCAGACGCCTCGGTGGTGCGGGTGGTCGGCGTTCTCCCCGGCCGGATGGCGTCTGGTGAGCCGGCGCCGGCGCGGGCCGACGAGGTCGGTCAGGTAGGGGCGGGGCCCCGACACTCCCAGGTGGTAGGTGGCCAGAGGCGCCTCGCCGAGCAGCACACGGATCGACGAGGCGTCGGCACTGAGGAGGAGAGTCGGTTGATCGATCACTGAGGCTCCGATCGCGCACAGGCGTGGGCGGGGTGGGGTGGGGTGGGGTGGGAGACATACGTCTGGTGGCTGGGCAGAAGAAACCTACAGGGCGATCGAAAGTTTGGTAAGCGCTTTCTCACAATGTTTGTGTGCCACCGTGTGATCTGGGCGGGCGGGCGTCGGTACCGAGGTGCCGACCGTCGAGCGGCTTCGGAGGGCCTGCCGTACACGCGCCGAACCGGCAGCGTCGCGACCTGCGCTCGGAGCAAGGGGACGTCCGGGACGGCAGGAACGGGGCGGCCTGGACGGGCCGGGGCCCAACGAGAGAAGCCCCGGTCGCCGACTCACGGGGGAGCGAGTCGGCGACCGGGGCGCCGTACCTGCTGGGCGCTGGACACGGGTACGGCAACACATGTTCCCGCACCGCCCCACGGGATCGTCCTGCCGTGCGGGAACACTGTTCACACTATAGGGGATCGTGTTGATCCGGGTTCACGCGGTGGGACATGGTCCGGGCGAGCGGCAAGTGCTCCGGGCTTGACGTCCCCGGTCAGACCCCGAGCACCGTGAAGCTCCCGGCGGACAGCCGCGCGCTCAGTTCGGCCAGGGCTGCCGGGTCCTCGCAGGAGCCGTTCGGGGCGAGGCCGTTGTCGTTCTGGAACGCACGGACCGCGCCCTGGGTACGCGGCCCGTCGGCCCCGTCCTGGGCCCCGGGGTCGTACCCGAGAACGAGCAGCGCGCCCTGCACGCCGAACACGTCGGACAGGTCGAGGGCCAGCCGGTCGGCGGGCAGGCCGCGGTCCTCCACGATCCCGGCCAGCAGGAAGTGCGCCCGGTCGAGTCTGTTCCGGATCCTGATGGTCCCCTCGTCCGGGGTGAAGTGGCACTCGTCCGCGGCGCCGTTCCACTCCCGCGCCGCCACATGGCTCTGGAACCTGGGGAACCGGAAGGCCGGTCCGAGTGCCCAGCACATGCTCAGCGTCGCGAGCTGCGCGTTGGCCGGCCAGGAGGCGAACCCGGAGAAGTCGGGGGCCTGTGCCGTGCGGAACGCCTCCATCTGGTCCAGCTTGGCGAACACATGGCGGTCGATCTCCTCGTCCGACAGGTGCAGTGAGGTGAACGGCGGCTGGAAGGCCTTGTGCCCCTGCCGGGCGAGGTGCAGGTGCGCCTTGACCTTGTCCCAGTCGTGGGCGACGAGGTCCGCCGTCGCCGGGGAGCCGTCGGCGTCCAGCCACCGCAGCTCGCCCGCGAGCGCCAGGGACGCGGACCGCTCCGCGGGACTCGGTGCGGAGTCGGCCGCCTCCGTCTGGTCGATCTTGTTGCCGATCCCCGTGCTCACCCATCCCTTCTGGTCCAGGTACATGAAGTGCACTCGGCCCTCGAGCGGGTCGTTGAAGGTGATCCAGTGATCACGGACGCTCTGGTGCATGGTGGCGGGCCTCTCTGGGAACCGCCGGTATGCGACCGATCGGCAAGCGGCGACGGCTGCCGCCGATGGCGCCGCGGCGGGAGAACCGGATACGTCGACCCGCCCGGGCGGCCGGGACCGGCGGCCGGAGCGAGTGGGCCGTAACTCCCTTCCAGCATCCGTCCGTTGCCCGGCGTCCGCAACCAGGATGAGTGCGCTCGGCGCCGGCCGGCACCACCGGTCGGACCCGCCCCGCCGATGGCCACCGGGACGCCCGCGGCCGCCGCCTTCGGCCCAGTTCCTCGCGTCGCGCGGCGCACCGGACGGTGTCACCCTGGAAGTGGTGCCGTGCGCCGCTCCACGGCATGCGCGAGGAGGGATGATCATGTCCGCGCGTCTGGTGGTCTGTTGCGACGGTACGTGGAACTTCGCGGACCAGCCGAGCAAGACGAACGTCGCCAAAGTGGCTCTCTCCGTGCGGCCCGGGTCCGTCGCAGGGAGGGATCAACGCGTCTACTACCACAGCGGTGTCGGCACCCATCGGCGCGAGCGCCTGCGCGGCGGCGCGTTCGGCATGGGGCTCTCGCAGAACATCGTGGACGCCTACCGGTTCCTCGTCGAGACGTACGAACCCGACGACGAGCTGTTCCTCTTCGGGTTCAGTCGAGGTGCCTTCACCGTCCGCAGCCTCGCCGGGCTGATACGCAACAGTGGCATCCTGCGCCGCGACCACGCCGACCGTGTACCGGACGCGTGGGCTCTCTACCGCGACCGGATCGAGCAACCGAACGGCGCGGCCGCCACGTTGTTCCGGCGTTCGTACGCGCGGGAGACGGACATCGCCTTCGTCGGGGTGTGGGACACCGTCGGCGCCCTGGGCATCCCGGCACCGAGCACGACGTGGCTGCGGCCGGCGGCGAGCCGCTTCAACCGCCGATGGGCGTTCCACAACACCGAGCTGAGCAGTCGTATCAAGGCGGCTTTCCACGCGCTGGCCGCCGACGAGCAGCGCTCTGCGTTCCGGCCGACGCTGTGGCACCAGCATCCCGGGGCGGCGGCGCGGGGTCAGGAGCTGAAGCAGGTCTGGTTCGCCGGGGTCCACAGTGACGTCGGCGGCGGCTACGAGGAGACCGGACTGTCGGACATCGCCCTCCTGTGGATGGTGGACCACGCCCGCAGGCACGGGCTGGAGTTCGACTCCGAGGTGCTGAGCACCACGGGGCCCCAGGTGATGCGGCCTCAGGAAAGCACCGACTTCCGCGTACGACCGGACGGTTCCGGCCCGCTCCATGTCTCCCGGACGGGCATGTACCGCTTGTCCACGCCCTTGCACCGGCCGCTGGGGCAGGCGGTGAACGACGACGGCGAGCCCGACGGCAACGAATTCCTGGCGGTACCCGCCAAGGAGCGGTACGACCGCGACACGGGCTACCGGCCGCCTGAGCTGGAACGCTACCTGAGCAGGCAGGATCGGGTCCGGCTGGAACCGGTCCTGGTACCGGGCGCGTTCTCGGGGCTGCCGCCCCTGCATCCGTCCCAGGGCGGCGCGTTGTCCAAGTGAGGGCCGGTGAGGGCCGGTGAGCGCCCTGTGCGCTGTCCCAGCGGGCCGGTGCGGTGCCCATGTCGACGTGTGCGCCGATCAAGTCGACAGTGCGGTGTTCAGGGTGGCTGCGTAACGCCGCTCACAGGGTGGCTGCGTAACGCCGCTCACAGGGCGGCTGCGTAGCGCCGCCTGGTCCGCGTCGGCCGGTGCGACCGCGGCCGCCCACAGGGGGCGCCGCGGGAGCCGTGCGGCCCGCCGAGGGGCACGCACGCACGCCTCCCGCGACGCACCGGTGTCATCAGCAGCGAGGCGGCTTCGGTGTACCGCCCCTACGTCGGTGCCAGGTCGGAGCCGAAACCGCCACCGGCCGGACGCTTCTCGAAGTGCAGGTGGGGCCCGGTGGAGTTCCCGGTGGAGCCCACCTCCCCGATCTTCTGGCCCGCTCTGACCGAACCCCGCTTCACGGTCTGCTCGGAGAGGTGGCAGTACCAGTAGTCGAATCTTCCGGCACGCAGGACGAGGAAGTTGCCGAAGCTGCCGTCCTTGCCACTGCGGACCATGGAACCGCTCCGTACCGCGACACAGGGAGTGCCGTTCGGCGCGGCGTAGTCCGCGCCGGTGTGGTAACCGAGGCTCCAGTGCCGCCCCTTCACCCGGTAGCGGGTCGAGACGGGGTGCCCCGGTACGGGGGACGCCACGCGCCCGCCGGAGGCCGACGGTGCCGGCGACGACGAGGGGACACGCAGCCGGTCCCAGGAGAGCTTCCCCGGAATGCCGTCCGCGTCGTCCTTGCTGAGGCCCAGCTTCTTCTGCCAGGCGGCGTACGAAGCCCGGTCGGCCTCCGTCCACACGGGCCCCGGACCGCTCTTGTACTTGCCGCACCCTTCGGCCACCAGTCGCTTGCCCATCGAGGCGATCACGGGACTGCGCTGCCCGTTGTGGAAGAACGCCGCTCCTGGGAATGGCGCCAACGCAGGCATGGCCCTCACTCCTTCCTCATGTGCCCCCACGGCACCCGACTCCCGACCCGAGTCGCCCTGGTGTACACGAGGTGCCCGCGCATCGGAGTGCGCAGGAGAGGTCAGTCCTGTGGCCGCCCCCGGGGCACTCGCAAGGCCGCCGGTCAGATGCATGCCACTTCCACCATGCGCCCGGAAGAGGGCCCGCGCAAACCCGGAGGCGCGCCGGCGGGTGAGGTTCTGACGATGCGTCGGACCACACCCGTGCCCGGCGTCCCCCGGCATCCGGGCGGCTTCATGACGGGGGCACTTCGAGCTGCTCCCAACTGAATCGTCCAGGGACACCGTCTGCCTCGTCCCCCTCGAAGCCGAGCTTCTCCTGCCAGGCGGTGTACGACCGGACGTCACCCGCGCCCCACACGTCCTTCCGGCTGCCGGTCGCGTAGCGGCCGCATCCTTCGGCGACCAGCCGGCCGTGCATGCTCGCGATGACGGGCGAGGTGCGACCCGCCTGGAAGAAGGACGCACCGGGGAACGGCTCGAACAGCGGCCTGGCAGGGGTCGGTTCTCCCGGCCCGGTGAGGAACGAGGGCCAGGAGCCGGGGTCGACGTGATCGTTCTCCGGGACCTGACCGTGGGCGTACCACCCGCCTCGCGTCCGCCACGTACCGGCCGGGCAGGTGTTGCGGGACAGGGAGGTCGGGCGGCCCATGGGCCAGACGTCCGGCACGCCCCAGGAACTGATCCAGGAGTGCAGCTCGGCCCAGCCCCTGCACGGGGTGTCGACCAGCCTCGCGAACACCTCGTCCCCGACGCGGCAGTGCGGGAAGAACAGGGCCTCGATCTGGAGGACGACCTTGCCCGCCCGGTTGGTGCGCGTGCCGCCGGGGGCGTCGGACAGGGCCTTGCTGCGGGATGTGGCGGGCAGGAACTGGGCGAACGCTCCGGTGAAGGGGTCCCAGAGGACGTGCGGCGCCGAACCCCTGCCGCCGTCGGTGAAGAAGCCCTTGAGATTCGCGAAGGGCACCAGGTCCTGGGGGGCGGCGGCGGTGGCCTCCCGGTCCGCCGTGATGTGGGCGATGGCGCGGGCCGGGAACTCAGCGTCACACGGCGCGTGGTCCCCTACGTCCGCTTTGAGTGCTTGAGGCATCCATGGAGTGGGCACGGCGGGTCCTTCCCTCTGCGTCACACGGGATCGTGTCGACCACGGGGTGAGACCGAAGGGGGCGGCGGGAGCCGTACGAGCCACCGGCCGCGCAGCCGGCACTCCCCCGTCCTTCCACGATGCGTCCGACGAGGAGGGCCGGCAAACCCTGGGCGCTCCGGGACGGGCCTGCCCTCGACTGCCGCTGCGACGTTGCCGGTTGAACCGTCGACGACACCGGCGGCACCGCACGGGGGGCGCACGCGGACGTGCCGGATCAGCGCCCTCCGAGAGGCCCGCTGGTGAGCGCCGGCACGTTTGCCGCCCCCTGGTCATCGTCGTAGCGTGGTGTGTAGAGGACCTGAAGTTGCCGTGGTCCGTCATGTCAGTCGCGCAGTCGGGGGTGCGCGAGAACAGCACGGCGCCAAGCGTGTCTGGAACCATCATGGCCAGAATTTCTCGGCGACACCTCCTTCGCACGGCCGGTGCGTCCGTTGTGGCAGCGGCACTTGCCCTGCCCGTGGGTGTGGCGGTGGCCGCGGCGGATCCCCGGGACATGCCCGGAGGCACCGCCGGAGCGCCGGCGCGGGTCACGGACCCGCCGCCCTCTCCTTCGTCGACGCCGGGTGAACCGGACGGTCCCGTGACGCCCCCGGCGCCGGACACCACGACGGAGCCGGAGCCGGGCGACACGACGGAGCCGGATTCCGACCCGCCCGGCGAGCCGCCCGAGGACTCCCCGCCGCCGGACACCGACACCACGGACGGACAGACCTCAACCCCTTCGCCCGACCGGGAGACCGGCATCGCGGAAGCCACGACGGACCTCGAAGGGATGCGACAAGACGTTCCCGAAGAGCTCACGGCCACCGTGGACACACTGCTCACGCTCGTCTCCACGGTGAAGAGCCCGGAGACCCTGCCGCAGGACCGGCAGGGCGTCATCGAGAGCACGGAGCACCTGACGACCGCGCTGGCGGCGATCAGCGACCCGCAGACTCCGCCCGAGCTGCGCCGGGAGCTGACCTCCGTCGTGAAGCAGGTGACCTCGACGCTGCGGGTGGTCAGCGATCCCCGTGCCCCGGCCGAGGAACGGTCCATGCTCATCCTGGTCGTCAAACGCTCCACGTCCACCCTGCCGCTGATCTGTGCCCCCGGTACGCCGCAGGAACTGCGGGACAAGATGCTCGCCGGCGTGGAGGAGAGCGCCTTCGCCGCGGAGCACAGCGCTGACGGCGGGGAATCGGCTCACTCACCGGAGGGGAGCGGGGCGCCGGCCCCGGACGCCACCGTGAGGCGAGCGCTCTCGGAGAAGAGCGGCTCCGACGAGATCACTCAGGACAAGAGGACACCACCGGAGGAACGCGAGCGACTCGTCACCGCCACTCAGCAGGTCAGCGCCCTGCTGAAGAAGATCAGCGATCCCGAGACCTCGTCGGAGGAGCGGTCCGAGGCGACCAGGGACCTCGAAGACAAGACCGCTCGCATGAAGGACCAGCAGGAGCAGGCCGCCTCCGCCCAGGAGCGCCCGGAGGAGTCGCTCGGCAAGGCCGCCGCGGTCTGCACCAGTGCCATCTTCGATTCCACCTCGGAGTCCGCCCTCGCCCAGGGGCTGGAGAAGCTCGTACCCCCGGACTGGGAAGGGGAAGGAGTCAAGGACTTCTGGAAGGCGGAGGAGAAGACCGACGACCGGCTCGAGGTCCTCGCTCAGTTGCGCAACAACGAGAACGCCCGCGGCCCGTTCGAAGTCGTACCGCTCATCACCGAGCTGGCGGAAATCGTCCCGCACAAAGAGCTGTTCGGAAGCCTGGGAGGATCCGCCCTGTCCTGCGAGCAGACTGCCACGTACCTCGAGGAGAAGTTCGGCATCACCGTGGGAACCTGGCTCTCCTGACCGGCACGCGACCGGTCAGACACCTGCGGAATTCAACAGCTCCGCCACCGAGATCTCCGAATCCACCCGGGCGCCGGCGGCTCCGTACCGCTCCAGCTCCCGTCTCTCCTCGCCGTAGTCGCCCGCTCCGGAGAAATTGAACGGGACCGACGAGATCGAGGAGATGAACCGGCCCCCCGGGGACCAGACGGCCGTCACGTAGCGCGGTCTGCGCGTCACATTGATGAGGTTGTTGTTGTGCCGCACTCTGGCGCGGTAGATGAGCTGTCCTCCGCATACGGTCGGTTCGCAGTAGTAGCGCCTGTCCCGCTCGTTCCACGAAGGGTGAGATGACCTGAATTCCTCGACGTCCAGCTTCCCCCGGTCCTTCCGCATGTAGGAGATCTGCACGTCCACGCTCACGGTGTCGTACCCGACGTTCCTGGGAAGCTGGAACACACGCTTGAGGGAGTGTTCCTGGCCGACGTCGAGGGAGTCGCCGGACTCGTAGAACCGTCCGCTGCTGACGGTGAAGTACCTGAGCCGGTCGACATACAGTTCGGCCTCCCCTTCGCGCGCTCCCTGCTTCCCGACGCTCTGCCGCCATTCCTCCATCAGCCCCTCGTCCCCCGGCGAATACAGGGCGACCCTGCCGCGCACCGTGTAGATGTCGTTCATGATGTACACCGGGATACCTCCGGTGTTCTTCATGTGCAGGGTCAGGGGGACGTGCACGAAGGCGAGGTTGTCGTCCTTCCAGGCCTTCCCGAATTCCGCCTTCAGGGTGAAGTGCATCGGGGCGGCCGCCGGCTGGTACATGGTCGAGTAGGCGAGGCTGACAGCCGTCAGAAGGGCCGTGGCGACCACCCCGGCCGCGAACCTCTTGGGCTGGGGAACCCCCTTCCACGACTTCTGGCGCACGAGAAGGCAGAACGCCCAGAGGGACCAGCACACGGCGGGCAGGAACACCAGCAGGTGACGCGTGTACTCCCGCTCCTCGAACCAAAGCAGCAACAGGAGGCCGTCGGTGGCCAGGGCGACGATCACGCCGAGCAGGACGACCGCTCCCGAGGCCCTGAACTGCCGTCGCCCCCAGTGGTCGAGCGCCGCGACGGCCGCGGCGCCCAGCACCAGCCCGGAAAGGACGAACAGGACTCCGGTGATCCGTTGCGCGAAGGTCAGGGCTCCCGCCGCGTCCGGCCAGCCGATGACCGCGTTGAGCACCATGGACACCAGCAGCCCGGCCACCATGAGGGCCATGACCGAGCGTCTGCGCCAGGTCCGGTCGGGCCAGACGTCGCTGTCCCCGCCGCGCCAGCACAGGGAGGACCGGTCCGCCAGATCCACGTCCTCCGGGTAGCCGAGGCGACCGAGCACCGTGCGCAACTCGGACGGGGACCAGGCGCTGCCGATCTCCTTGCCACCTACCGTGACACGACGAAGGCCGCGGTCGTCCGGCGGTTCCACGACGGCCCAGGGACGGATGCTCATGATCACAGAATCGAACCTGTGGGGGCTCCGTGCACGCGGGGCTACCCCGTTCGCCCCTCCGCCCCTTCCCTCCCCCGAGGCCGACGGTTACCGGGGCGCGGGGGACGCGCCCCGGTACTTCTACGCCGTGCCTTGCCGGGTGCCCGGCGCGTCAGTCGGTTCCCAATGCCTGGCGCAGCACGTGGACGGCCTGCTCCACAGCCGCACCCGAGGCACGGCTCCCGCGCACCGGGTTCAGCATCATGAAGTCGTGCAGGGTCGCGTTGTAGCGGACGCTCGTGGTCGGCACGCCGGCCTGGACGAGTTTGCGGGCATACGCCTCGCCCTCGTCGCGCAGCACGTCGCACTCATCGACGATCACCAGCGCCGGAGGCAGCCCCCGCAGGTCCTCCAGGGTCGCGCGCAGGGGGGAGGCCGTGATGTGCGCGCGCTCGGCGGGATCGGTGGTGTAGGCGTCCCAGAACCACCCCATGGCCTTCGCCGTCAGGTGCGGGCCGTCGGCGAAGGTCCGGTAGCTCTCGGTGTCCTGGGCCGCGTCCGTGACCGGGTAGTACAACGACTGGTGCAGGAACTTCACGTCACCGCGCTGCTTGGCCATGTGCGCGAGAGCCGCGGCCATGTTGCCGCCGACCGAGTCACCGGCGACGACCATGCGGCTGCCGTCCAGGCCCTCCCCGGCACCCTCGCGCACGACCCACCGGGCGGTGGCGTAGGCCTGTTCGATGGCGACGGGGTACTTCGCCTCCGGGGAGCGGTCGTACTCCACGAACACCAGGGCCGCGTCCGCGCCCACGGCCAGCTCACGCACCAGACGGTCGTGGGTGCCGGCGTTGCCCAGGATCCAGCCGCCTCCGTGGACGTAGAGGATCACGGGCAGGACGCCCGTGCTGCCGGCCGGCCGGACCACGCGCACCCTCACGTCGCCGACCTCGGCGGGAACGGTCGTCCACTTCTCGTCGACGTCGAGCTTCTCGACGGGTTGCGCCTGCACGTCGTCGAGCAGTTTGCGGGCGCCGTCGACTCCCAGTTCGTGCAGCCGGGGCGGTTGCGCCGTGGCGTCGGCGAAGGACTGGGCGGCGGGCTCGAGAACGATGTCGTTCACGGTGTTTCTCCTCCGGATGGTGCGGGCATTTCGGTGGCTTGCGCCCCATGTGACCGAAGACGGAGTCGATGTGTGACATTTACACGTACGCGGGTGGGTGCCGCCTGCCGGGTCGTCTGCCGAGTGCCGGGAGAGGAGTCGGTGGGCCGCTTCGGCAACGCCACGCGCGGCGGCACCGTCCGGGCGCTGCCGACTCGCACCGGCAGCCGAGTGCCTTCCCCTCGACGGGACCACCCGCATGCGGTTCCGGGCGCCCACTCGTCCGATGCCAGTGGCTGCGCACCGGGACGGCCTGCGCAGCGGGGGCCCGGCCTGCCTGCGAGTGGGGTGGCCCGCACCCGGGTCAGCGGTCGGTCGAAGCCAGTTGCCGCGGGGTGTAGCGGGCTCCCCGTACGGCCTCGGGCCGGACCACCGCGTCCAGCGAGGCGAGGTCCTCCGCGGTGAGTACCAGGTCGGCGGCGGCGGCGTTCTCGGTCAGGTAGGTGCGGCGTCTGGTACCCGGGATGGGGATCGCCCCCTGGGCCGACACCCAGGCCAGCGCCACCTGGGACGGGGTGGCCCCGTGCCGCTCGGCGACGACCCGGACATGGTCGACCAGCGCGAGGTTGGCGGCGATGTTCTCCGGGGCGAAGCGCGGCAGCTCCCGGCGGGAGTCGTCCTCGTCCAGGTCGTCCACGCTGCGGATGGCCCCGGAGAGGAAACCGCGGCCGATGGGCGAGTAGGCGACCAGCCCGACGCCCAGCTCGTCCAGGGTCCGCTTGACGCCGGATGCCAGCGGGTCCCGGCTGAAGAGCGACAGTTCCGACTGCACGGCGGTGAGCGGATGCACCGCGTGGGCACGGCGGACGGTGTCCGCGGAGACCTCCGAGAGCCCGATGTGGCGCACCTTCCCGGCCGCCACCAGTTCGGCCATACCGCCGATCGTCTCCTCCACCGGAGTCGCCGGGTCCAGGCGGTGCATGTAGTAGAGGTCGATGCGGTCCGTGTCCAGGCGCCGCAGGGAGCGTTCTACGGCTCGTCGGATGTGCGCGGGACGGCCGTCCAGTGGACCGGGCTGCCCGTCGTCGGAGAAGTCCAGACCGAACTTGGTCGCCAGGAGTACCTCGTCACGGCGATGGGCCAGGGCGCGGCCGAGCAGCCGCTCGTTCTCGAACGGGCCGTAGGACTCGGCCGTGTCGAACAGGGTGATGCCCAGGTCCGCCGCGTGGTTGAGGGTGGCGGTGGCCTCCTTCTCGTCGGCGCCGGCTCCGTACGCCCCGCTCAGGCCCATGGCGCCGAAGCCCTGGGCCGACACCACGGGGCCGTGATGGCCCAGGCGAACTCGTCTCATGTGCTGTCCCTCGCGTCGTCGAGGGCTTCCGCGCGGACGGAAGCACCTGCGCGGGTCGTCCGACCCGGCATACGCGACCCTACACACCGTGTGACTGGTGCGAGCAACGGTTCGTGTCATGGAGCGTGTGAGAGCAGGGAGCATGCTGTGGCCTGGTCCGCCCGATGGTGCGACGGCGGCGGCGGACGGTCCGCCTGTCACAACATCCGGAGCCGTCCGGTCATGGGGTAGTCGACACGGTGGTGCGTCGTCCGTCCGCGTGGGCGTGCGGCGCGCCCACCGGGCTGCCGCGCGGCACCGTCCGCGTCCGCCGTTCCCACCACCACGCAGTGCCAGGAAGGCCGCCATGAATGACCCGTCCCGGCTCACCGGGGCCTCCGCGCCCAGTGAGCTCGACCAGCTGCCCGACCGTGACCGTGAGGAGACCGTCGAATGGCAGGCCTCCCTGGACGCCGTCGTGCGCAACGCCGGACCCGAGCGAGCGGTCTACCTGGTACGGCGGGTGCACGAGTTCGCCGCACGATCCGGGATGTCCCTGCCGGGCCTGCTGTCCTCCGACTACATCAACACCGTCCCGGTCGCCGCCCAGCCGGCGTACGCCGGTGACCTGGAGACGGAGACCCGGATCACCGCGCTCAACCGGTGGAACGCTGCCGCGATGGTCAGCAACGGGGCGCCGCTAGGGCTCGGTGGGCACATTGCCACGTACGCGTCCGCGGCCTGGCTCTACGAGATCGGCTTCCACCACTTCTTCCGCGGCAAGGACGGTGACGGATCGGGCGACCAGCTGTTCCTCCAGGGGCACGCCTCCCCGGGCATCTACGCCCGGGCGTTCCTCGAAGGCCGTCTGGACGAGGAGCAGTTGAACGCCTTCCGCCGCGAGGCCGGTGGCAGGGGCCTGCCCTCCTACCCGCACCCCCGGCGGCTGCCGTGGCTCTGGGAGTTCCCGACGGTGTCCATGGGGCTGGGCCCGCTCGGCGCCGTCTACCAGGCGCGGTTCAACCGGTATCTGCACGCCCGCGGCATCAAGGACACCTCCGCCTCACGCGTGTGGGCGTTCCTCGGCGACGGGGAGACGGACGAGCCGGAGTCGATCGCCGCGCTGACCCTGGCCTCCCGCGAGGGCCTGGACAACCTCACCTTCGTCGTCAACTGCAACCTCCAGCGCCTGGACGGTCCGGTGCGGTCCAACTCGAAGATCGTGCAGGAGCTGGAGGCGCGGTTCCGCGGATCGGGCTGGAACGTGGTCAAGACCCTGTGGGGTGAGGCCTGGGACCCGCTGCTGGCGCAGGACGCGACCGGCGACCTGGTGAAGCGTCTGGGCGAGGTGCCGGACGCGCAGCTCCAGACGCTGGCCGCACGGGACGCCGCCTACATCCGGGAGAGGTTCTTCACCGGCGACGTGCTCTCCGCCGTGTCCGCCTCCCTGAGCGACGCCCAGGTGGTCGAGCTGTTCGAGAACTCCCGCGGCGGCCACGAACCCCTCAAGGTGTACGCCGCCTACCGGGCCGCCGTCGAGCACCGGGGCGCGCCGACCGTGGTCCTCGCCCAGACGGTCAAGGGCCACACGCTGGGCTCGGCGTTCGAGTCCCGCAACGCCAACCACCAGATGAAGAAGCTCACGACGGCGCAGTTCCGTGCGCTGCGCGACACGCTGGAACTTCCCATCCCCGACAGCGCCCTCGCGGGCGACCGGATCCCGTACTGGCACCCGGGGCCGGACTCGCCCGAGGTGCGCTACCTGCACGAGCGGCGGGCCGCGCTGGGCGGTCCGGTGCCGTCGCGGCGCGTGGTCGCCAGGCCGCTGCCCGAGCCGCCCGCCAAGCCCTTCGAGGCGCTGGAGAAGGGCTTCGGCAACCAGGAGGCGGCCACCACGATGGCGCTGGTCCGGCTGGTGAAGGACCTGATGCGGGACGAACGGACGGGTGCGCGCTGGGTGCCGATCATCCCCGACGAGGCCCGCACGTTCGGCATGGAGTCGATGTTCCCGACCGCCGGGATCTACTCCCCGCTGGGGCAGACCTACGACCCGGTCGACGCCGGCCAGCTGCTCTACTACAAGGAGAGCAGGACCGGCCAGGTGATCATCGAGGGCATCACCGAGGCCGGTTCCGTGGCCGAGTTCACGGCCGCCGCGACCTCGTACGCCACCCACGGCGAGCCCATGATCCCGTTCTACATCTTCTACGCCATGTTCGGGTTCCAGCGGACCGGCGACCAGTTCTGGGCGCTGGCCGACCAGATGGGCCGCGGCTTCGTCGTCGGCGGCACCGCCGGGCGCACCACGATGACGGGTGAGGGCCTCCAGCACGGGGACGGCCACTCGCACCTGCTGGCCTCCACCAACCCGGCGGCGATCAGCTACGACCCGGCGTTCGCCTACGAGATAGCGGTGATCGTCCGGGACGGATTGCGCCGCATGTACGGCGAGCGGTCCGAGGACGTCTTCTACTACCTGACCGTGTACAACGAGCCCAGGATCCAGCCGCCCATGCCCGCCGTACCGGGTATCGAGGAGGGCATCGTCCGGGGCGTCTACCGGTTCCGGTCCGCCGAACCCACCACGACCGGCCCGCGCCTGCAACTGCTCTCCTCGGGTACGGCCGTCCACTGGGCGCTCCGTGCCCAGGAACTCCTGGCCGCCGACTGGGACGTGCACGCCGACGTGTGGTCGGTGACGTCGTGGACGGAGCTGCGCCGCGACGCGATGCGGGCGGACGCGGCACGGATGCGGGGAGAGGACAGGACGCCGTACGTCACCGCCGCGCTGGCCGGCGCGCCGGGGCCGGTGCTGGCCGTCAGCGACTGGATGCGGCAGGTGCCGGACCAGATCAGCCAGTGGGTGGAGCAGGACTACTACTCCCTGGGCACCGACGGTTTCGGACTCTCGGACACCCGTGAGGCCGTGCGTCGCCACTTCGAGGTGGACGCCGAGTCGATCGTGGTCACGGCGCTGGTCCGGCTGGCCCGCTCCGGGCAGGTCGCCCCGTCCTCGGTCGCCCTGGCCCGCGCGCGTTACGGCCTCGACCGGTGACCGGCCCGTCGGTACCCCTCCCCCGGCACACGCGGGCCCCGCACACGCAGACCCGGCACACGCAGACCCCGCACAGTCAGACCTCGCACAGGAAATAGGGACACAGCACCATGAGCAACTTCGAGACCCGGCCGGTGGAGGTGACGGGCTCGGGCGGGGGCCGCACCCGGGGAGTGGAGGTCCTGGCGGCGCGGAGCGTGCCTCTGGGCGGTCCGCGGGCCATGACCGTACGGCGGACGCTGCCGCAGCGGTCGCGGACGCTGATCGGCGCGTGGTGCTTCGCCGACCACTACGGTCCCGACGACGTGGCGCTGACCGGCGGCATGCGGGTCGCGCCGCACCCGCACACCGGGCTTCAGACGGTGAGCTGGCTGTTCAGCGGCGAGATAGAGCACCGCGACAGCCTGGGCACCCACGCCCTCGTCCGTCCCGGGGAACTCAACCTCATGACCGGCGGCTTCGGTATCAGCCACTCGGAGTTCTCCACGGCGGACACCACCGTGCTGCACGGGGTGCAGTTGTGGGTCGCGCTGCCCGATGCGCACCGCGCCGCCGCCCGCGACTTCCAGCACCACGTCCCCGTCCCCGTACCTCTGCCGGGCGGGCTGGCCCGTGTCTTCCTGGGCGCGCTGGCCGGTGCCGCGTCCCCCGTAACCACGTTCACGCCCCTGCTGGGCGCGGAGATCACCCTGGAGGCGGGTGCCTCCGTGGCCCTCGACGTCGACGTGGCCTTCGAGCACGGCGTCCTCGTCGACAGCGGCGAAGTCGCCCTGGAAGGCGCCGTCCTGCGGCCCGCGGAGCTGGGTTACGTGCCTCCCGGCACCACCCGGCTGCACCTGTCGTGCTCCGCGGACCGGCCGGCCAGGACGGTGCTGCTGGGCGGTCCCCCGTTCGGGGAGGACATCGTCATGTGGTGGAACTTCGTGGGCCGTACCCACGAGGACGTCGTCCGGGCCCGGCAGGCGTGGCAGGACGGCTCCGACCGGTTCGGGCACGTGGACGGACACGGCGGGGAACGCCTGCCCGCGCCCGAGCTGCCCAACGCCACGCTCACGCCTCGGCGCGACCCTCCCCGACCGGAGGCGACCGGCGGACCCGGGGCTGTCACAACTCCCGGGGTTGTCCGGTCTATGCCCATGACGGCCGGGTGACGCCGCCCGGAGTCCTCGCCGCCAGGAAGGAAGTGACGCCCGTGCTGTCCGGTGCCCCTACCACCCGAAGCCAGGACGTGCCGGAGGACACCACCGACCTCGGGGTGTCCCTGGCCGCCCAGGCGGCCCTGCTGGAGACGCGTGCGCTGATGCTGCGGGAAGCGCTCGACGCCGTCGACGCGAGTATCCGGGAGACCTCCGAGAGACTGGGCCGACTGCGCCGACGGAGCGGCGACGGCGCGCAGTAGGTCCGGTGCCCGGCCTCCCACGGGCCGACACCCACACGTCGGCCTGGGAACGTACGCGGCCCCGGGTGTCGGCTCACGGGGGAACGAGGGGACACCCGGGGCACTCACCCGCTCGGCTCTTGAGGCGGGTGCGCACGTGCTCCGGGCCCTCCTCGGGTACCGTCCACCGGTGTCCGGAGCACTGCCATGAACCTAGCACACTGTGACACTGTTTGCGCCAGTGACAAAGAGGACTCGCCCCCGAGCAGCGCCGACCGCGCAGGTGAGCGGCGTTCCACCAGGGCGCGAGGAGCCCTCGAAATCACACGGTGTTCCCGATGACACGGTTGTCAGGGCCCGCTTGTAGCATGTCCGGTGCCACGCGAGAAGGGACGATCCATGCACGCTGGCGCTCACCCCGACCCCCTCGACCGGGCGACGCACGACTTCCTGGCGGTACGCCCCCGGCTCTTCGGCATCGCCTACCGCATCCTCGGCAGCGCGGCCGAGGCCGAAGACGTCGTCCAGGACACCTGGGTGCGGTGGCAGAACACCGACCGCGCCGCCGTCCACGAGCCAGGCGCCTTCCTGACCACCGTCACCACCCGCCTCTCCATCAACCTCGCCCAGTCCGCCCGGGTGCGCCGGGAGACCTACGTGGGTCCCTGGCTGCCCGAACCGGTCGACACCGCGCAGGACCCCCAACTGGGGGCGGAGCGCGCCGAGGCCGTCGAGATGGCGGTGCTGCTCCTGCTGGAGAAGCTGAACCCCGTGGAACGCACCGCCTACGTGCTGCGCGAGGCGTTCGACTACCCCTACGACCGCATCGCCGCGATCCTGGAGACCAGCGGTGCCAACGCCCGCCAGCTGGTGAGCCGCGCGCGCAGGCACCTGGCCGACGAACGCAGGGAGCGCGTCGACCCCGCGACCCATCGGCGCCTGCTGGAGGTGTTCCTCTCCGCCGCGCAGACCGGCGATCTGACGGTGCTCGAAGACGTCCTCGCCGCGGACGTCGTCAGCTACGCGGACGGCGGCGGGATCAGGGGCGCGTCCAGGATCCCGGTGGTCGGGCGCCTGCACGTCTCCCGTTACCTCGCGGCCTTCGCGCCCCGGTTCTGGCCGCAGGCGGACACCCGTTGGGCCGAGGCGAACGGTCGGCCCGCGGTGCTGGTCCGTGCGGGCGGTACGGCCGTGGCCCTGCTGTCCGTCGACGTCTCCGCCGACGGCATCGACCGGATCATGTGGGTGATGAACCCGGCCAAGCTGGCGCCCTACGTGGCGTCCCTGAACGGCTGACCCACCGCGGCCGCTGCCCGTGGCGTCGGGCGCATGTCACAGGAACGACGGCTGATCGGTCACCCGGGAGTCCGGACCCGGACCAGCGCCATCCCCGGTGCACGTGTCCCCGGCCCCGCGCCGGGACACGCACCACGACGCCATCGGAGCCTTGCCGTGACCGAACGGATCCCGCTGCCCTCCCTGTCGACCGAGAAGGACTTCGACGGGGACACGTTCTCGCCCCTCTACACGACCACCGTGACCGTGCACGGCGGTGTGGCCGCGCACGGGCGGGCGTCCGGCCGGGCCCGCTCGGCCGACGGAGTCCTGGACCTCGAACTGCGCATGCCCGCGGAACTCGGCGGTGACGGCCGCGGGTCCAACCCGGAGCAGCTGTTCGCGGCCGGGTTCGCCGCCTGCTTCCATGGCGCGCTGGCCCTGGTGGCGCGGCAGGAGGGCCTCGACCCCGCGGAGATCTCCGTCGCGGCGACGGTCGCCTTCGGACGCGACCCCGGGGACGGGGGCTACCTGCTGAGCGTCGACCTCGTGATCCGGTGGCCCGGCGTCCTCAGGGAGGTGGCGGCCGCCCTGCTGGAGAAGGCCGACTCGCTGTGCCCGTACGCGCGCATGGCCGACAAGGGGACGCCGACGACCATCACCCTCGTGTCCTGACGGCCCGCCCGTCCGCCCCGCCGGCGAGCGGGTCCCGCCCCTGTCACAGAAGACGACCGCACCCGGTCATTCCGGACGTGGCCGCCGACGCACACGGCTGGTCCACGGGCCCCGCCGCCGGGACGGACCTGCCCGGTGACGGGAGCCCAGGGGTGGCCGGCGCCGCCGTGCGGGCGTGCGCCGGTCACCGAACTCCCGCGACCTCACAGAAGGCCCACCATCATGTCCCTCCCCCGTCACCGGGCCGCGCTGCACAGCACGGACTCGTACGCGGCGGCCACCGGTGTCTACACCATCGACCCGTTGCGCAGCACGATCGGCTTCTCCGTCCGGCACGCCGTGCTCCGCGACGTCCGCGGTACGTTCGACCGTTTCGAAGGCCTGCTCAAGCTCGACGGCTCGGCGCCGGTGAGGTCCGAGGCGTACCTGAGCGTGCAGACCGACAGCCTGAACACGGCGGTGCGCGAACGCGACGCGCGGTTGCGCGGGCCCGGCTTCCTCGACTCCGCCACGTACCCGCTGATGGTCTTCGGTTCCACCCGGACCGTGTCGCTGGGCGGGGGTGCGTTCCGCCTGGCGGGCACCCTGCGGGTCAAGGACCTGGTACTGCCGCTGGACGTCGACGTCGTCTTCGGCGGCGTCGGCGAGGACGCGCAGGGGCGGCACCGGGCGCACTTCTCGGGCTCCGCGGTCCTGCGCCGGTGGGACCGGGGGCTCACCCGGAGCACGGTGCGGGACCCGAGCGGTGTCCTCGGTGAGGGGCTGACGCTGACCGTGGACGTCTCGGCGGTGCGCGTCGACCACGACGCGGCGGCCTGACCCCGACGGCCGGAGCGCCCGCGTGTCAGGCGCCCGCGTCTCAGGCGTCGGAGGGACGCGGGCGGTTCCACTCGCGCAGTTTGTCGGGGTTGAGGACCACCCAGACCTGCACCACGTGCGATCCGGCGACGTCGAGGGTGATGACGGCCGCGACCTGGTCGTCGTAGCGGGCCACAAGCCCCGTGCGCCCGTTGACGGAGTGGGTGTCCAGGGTGGTGCGGGGGTGGCGGGAGAGCAGCGTCAACAGGCTCCGGGCGACCCGTTCGGCGCCGTCGACCGGACGGCTCAGGGCGCGGAGCTTGCCGCCCCCGTCGAAGTAGGCGGTGGCGTCGGGGGCCAGCAGGGACGCCAGCCGGCCGCTGTCCGCGTCGGCGCACGCCTGCCGTACGGCGCTCACGACCTCGGCGTGCCGGCGCGGCGAGGTGGGGTGTGCGCCCTGGGCGCGAAGGCTCCGGCGGGCCCGGTCCGCCAGCTCGGCGCACTGCGGTTCCGACTGCCCGACGACGCCCGCGACCGTGCCCGGCGAGACCCCGAAGACGTCGTTGAGCACGAAGGCCGCCCGCTCCGCCGGTGCGAGGGACTCCAGTGCCCGCAACAGCACCGCACTGGCCTCGCCCTCTACCCCCGTCTCCGTCTCCCGGCCCTCGGTTTCCGGCCGCGGTCGCCGTGGTTCCCCGTCCCGGCCGGGCGGGGTCAGCCGGGCCAGGCAGATGCCGCCCACCACCTGTGTCAGCCAGGCCCTCGGCGAGGCGGCCCGCTCCCGCCGGCCGTCCGTGAGCCCGTACCACCGGCGGTACGCCTCGTCGACGACGGCCTCGGCCGTGACCCGGCTGCCCAGCATCCAGTGGGCGACCTCCAGCAGGTGCCGTCGCTCGTCGAGCAGTTCCGCGATCGGCACCGCCTCACCGGCGTGCTCCATGGCGCATCCTCCCCTCGAACGGGCCTCGGGCGCCGCTGCCGCGGCTCCTGTCGGTATGGAAGGTGGACCGAGCAGGGCCGCGGGTTGTGACACAGCCCCCACCACGGCCCGCCGGGTCAGGGCCGAGGCCTGTCACGGTCGCCCGGTCCGGCGCCGGCGCTCGTGACCCCTTCGCCGGGCCGTGGGGCCCCGTGGGAGACGAATGCCTCCCGTGGGCGCTGGACCGAGGCGAGGGAGACGATGTCCCGGCCGAAGAGGGCGGCGGTGATCCACACGGCGAGGACACGGGCCTTGCGTTCCCAGCTCGGTACGGCGAGGACGTGGTAGCCGCGGTGCATCAGCCAGGCCGGGAACCCCTTGACCACCAGGCGCCGGTACTGGAAGACGCCCCGGCCCAGCCCCAGGGTCGCCACCACCCCCAGGCTGCGGTGCGCGTAGTCCTTGGCCGGCCGGCCGCGCAGCGACGCCAGGATGTTCTTCGCCAGGCGCTTGCCCTGGCGGACCGCGTGCTGCGCGTTGGGCACCGTACGGGCCCCCGGGCGCCCCACCGCGAGGTCCGGCACCGACGCGTCGTCCCCCGCGGCCCACACGTCCGGCACCGCCTCGGTGTCCGTGCCGACCCGGAGGTCCGCGCGGACGGTGAGCAGGCCCCGCTCGTCCACCGGCAGGTCGGTGTGGTTGTGCACGATCGGGTTGGCGGCGTTGCCCGCCGTCCACACGATCAGACCCGAGTCGTAGGCGACGCCGTCGGACAGCTCCACGTGTCCGCCCTCGGCGGAGACGAGCTGGGTGTTCAGGTGGACCCACGCACCCCGTTTCTCCAGCGACCGCACCACCCACTCGCCGGGCCCGTCGGTGACCTCGGGCAGGATCCGTCCCCGCGCCTCGACCAGGTGGAAGGAGAGTTCCTCCGCCCCGATCTCCGGGTAGCGCCGCAGCAGCGCCTTCGCCAGGGCCAGCAGCTCCCCGAAGCCCTCCACGCCGGAGAAGCCGCCACCGACGACGGTGACGGTCAGCAGCTTCCGGCGCTCCGGACCGCGCGGCAGGGTCGCCGCGCGGTCGAACGAGGTGAGCAGGCGGTCGCGGATCGCCACCGCCTCCTCGACGTGCTTGAGGCCGAACGCCTCCTCGCTCAGCCCCGGTATGGGGAAGGTGCGGGTGACCGCGCCCGCCGTCACCACCAGGACGTCGTAGTGGAGGTCGAAGTCCGGCCCGCTGTCCGGGCGGACCGTCACCGTGCGCGCTCCGTTGCGGATCTCGGTGACCGAGCCCGCGATCAGGCGGGTCCGGTGCAGGTGCCGGCGCAGCGACACCGCCGCGTGCCGGGCCTCCACGGAACCGGCGACCACCTCGGGCAGGAACGGCTGGTACGTCATGTAGGGGCGGGGGTCGACCACGGTGACCCGTGCCTCGCCCCGGCGCAGCTTCTTCTCCAGGCCCCACGCGGTGTAGAAGCCGGCGTAACCGCCGCCCACGATCAAGATCTCTCGCACGGTGTCCTCTGTTCCTGTCGGCGTCCTGGAGAAGAACCGGTCGCCCGCGAGGCGGGACCGGTCGTCCGTGAAGAGGACCGGTCGGACCCGCACCTTGTGACAGGCACGAGCCGAACCGGTGGGAGGCGGGCCGCGAAGCCTGCGCGGAAACCCGTTGGCGGGCCGCGGTGGGCCGTTGCTACTCTCCCCGAGGCCGTGCGAACGAAGGAGGAGGTGGTGTCCGTGACCGCAGGATCGACATGGGTGCTCCCCTTCGGGGTCACGGTCGGGCGGTAGGTCGCCCGGGAGCGCCGTTCACGCGCACTCCCGAAAGGCACGACCATGCAGTTCACTTCCGAGCAGCGCCTCGACGACGGCGTCCTGGAGCGCGAGTTCACCCTCGGGGAGATCCCCGGCACCCTGTGGACGTCCGGGTCCGCGCCCGCCCCGCTGGTCCTCATGGCCCACAACAACGGTCTGCCCAAGGCCGACCCCCGGCTGGTGGCCCGGGCCAGGTACACCGCGGCGCGCGGCTACGCGGTGGCCACCATCGACGCCGCCGGGTGCGGTGACCGTCCTCGGTCCGCCGCGGACGAGCGGGCCCGTGCCGACCTCCGGCGGGCGATGCGGGCCGGCGAGCCGGTCGACGAGATCCTCGAGTCCGTCGTCGGACCGCTGGTCGAGAACGCGGTCCCGGAATGGCGGGCCGCCCTGGACGCCCTCCTGGAACTGCCCGACACCGGCGGACCGGTCGGGTACTCCGGGGGGTGGACGGCCCTCGGCATCCGGCTGGCGGTGGTCGAGCCGCGCATCGCGGCCGCGGGCTTCTTCGCCGGGGGGTACGTGCCCCGCGCCCAGCGCGAGGAGGCCCGGCGGGTCACCGTTCCGCTGCTGTTCCTGGTGCAGTGGGACGACGAGGGGAACCCCCGGCAACGCGCCCTGGAGCTGTTCGACGCCTTCGGCAGCGAGGAGAAGACGCTGCACGCGAACACGGGAGGGCACACCGGCACCCCGTTCTTCGAGCTGGAGGACGGATGCCGGTTCCTGGACCGGCACCTGAAGTGAGGCCGCTCGTCCCGCGGGCGGCGGACGACGGGCGGTGCGGTCACGGGGAGGCCGTCGTCGAGGACCGTCCCGGGTCCTGAGCGGCGGTGCCCGCCGGTACCGCCCGTGGGCGGTACCGGCGGGACGGGCCGTGGGCGGTACCGGCGGGACGGGCCGTGGGCGGTACCGGCGGGACGGGCCGTGCCCGGCCCGCCGGTCGGCGCCCCGCGGGCGACCGATCGAGGTCACCCGACGGGACCGTGTCAGTCGCGGACGACCTGCGGAGCGATGTCCTCGGTGACGCCACCGCCGGCGGCGGAGCGGGCGAGGGTCTTCGCGGCGGTCGGGTCGGTGCCGCAGAACGCGGCTTCGAGGGTCCCGCCGAGGATGGTGTTCACCGTGCCGTTGTTGGAGGTGTTGGCCATCGACGTCATCCGGCGCTTGCCGTCGGCCGTCGTGAACGCGTAGGTGTAGTAGCCCTGGACGGTGCCGGTGTGGCCGTAGACGGTCACACCGCAGGACAGCTTGCGGCCGCGCAGTCCGAGTCCGTAGGACTGGGTGCCGTCCGCGTTGACCGGGACCAGGCTCATCATCTCCCGCAGCTGCGCCGGAGCGACGAGCTTGCCGGTGACGAGGGCGGCGAAGAAGCGGTTCAGGTCGGAGGAGCTGGAGATGACCGCGCCGGCCGACTGCGCCCAGGAGACGGTCTGTTCGGTCGAGTCCACCAGCGGCAGCGTGGTGTCGTCGTCGCGGACGTAGCCCCGCGCGTACGAACCGGTGAGGGTCGTCCGCGGATGCACGTACGAGGTGTTCCGCAGGCCGAGCGGTTTGAAGATCCGCTGCTCGTACTGCGTGGCCATCGGCTGACCCGTGAGGTGCTCGATCATCTGCCCCAGCACCACGAAGTTCGTGTTGGAGTAGCTGTAGGCGGCACCGGGCTCGCCGGTCGGGGCATGAGCGGTCGAGAGGTCGATCAGCTCCTGGTACGTGAACACCTTGTTCCGCACGGCCTCGAAGCCCGGAACGGTGTGGTAGAACATGTCGTTCGTGTAGTCCCACAGCCCACTGCGGTGGCTCAGCAGGTGGCGCACGGTGATGCGGTCGTCCGGCAGCGCCTCGGGCAGGTAGTCGTTGGCCGGCGCGTCCAGGTCGAGGCGGCCCTCGGCGACGAGCTGCATCAGCACGACGGTGGTGAAGCTCTTGCTGACGCTGCCGACCCGGAACCTGCGGTCGGCGTCCATGTCCGTCCCGGCAGCCCGGTCGGCCTTGCCCATGGAGAGCCGGTAGACCGTGGAGCCGGAGTCGATCCGGGTGAGGGCGCCGGGCGCCCCGGCGGCCATCGCCTGCTTCTGTACGGCGAGGACACCGGTGAGCGAGGGCTGGGGAAGTGTGGGGGTGGAGTCCGCGACGGCCGGCGAGGCGGTGACCAGGGCGGCCACCATCGCGGAGCCTACGAGCGCGAGGCTCGTGCTTCTGATGCGCATCCGATTCTCTCTACGTGTGATCGGGCGGAGGCCCTGGACTCCGTTGAGGAACTGTGAATCCCGTCTGTACAAGGGCGTGTTGCCGCACCTTGTCCGCGCGACGGACGTGATCTCCAGGGCGCTCAGAACGATAGCCCAGACCGGATCACGCGAGGTCGAGGTCGGCGTACAACCGGTGGTGGTCGGAGTAGCGGGAGGGGTGCACGCGGTACTCGCCGGGGGCGATGCCGCGCAGGAAGACGTAGTCGAACTTGCTCTGCCAGTCCGTGGTCGCCCCGCAGGTGCCGGCGGCGGTGCGCGTGGGATGGCACCGGGGGTCCGTGTCGACGGCCAGGGCCCACAGGCGCGAGAGTTCGGGGGCGTCCGGCACCGCGTTGAAGTCGCCGATGACGACGGCGCGTTCGTGCCGGGCGACCTCGGTGGCGAGCACGGCGGCCTGCGCAGCCCGGACGGACTCCTGCCGGCGCTGGGCGAGGTGCGTGTTGAAGACCCGGACGTCCTGGCCGCCGATCTCGGTGGTGACCGCCATGTAGCCGCGGTCCTCGGAGCCGCCCTCGGGGTACTCCTTGCTGACCTGGTCGGTCATGGGCGCGGCGGAGAGGACGGCCTGGCCGAACGCGCCCGGGTTCCACGGCGTTCCCCCGCAGCGGCTCCGCTTCTCCAGGACCATCCCGTACGCGACGTGGTAGACGAGTCCGTGGATGTTCTCCAGGTGGTCCCGGATCGCCTCGACGTCCCGCACGCAGGATTCCTGCACGCCGAAGACCTGGGGGGCGAGGGAGGCGATCTCGGCGGCCCGGTGGACGTTGCTCTCCTTGCAGGGGTTGCAGAGGTTCCACGTCATGACGCGGTTGGCCACCACGTCCCGCACGGGCTCCACGGGCCGGCCGGAGTCGGGGCCGCCGGAAGAACCGGAGCCGACGAGGATGACGCAGAGTACGGCCATCGCCCCCACGAACCACCGTGTCCCTCTAGCGAGCACCATCGCCTCCCCCGGTGTCGACGCGCGGAACGTCCGCCGTCCGTCCTCACGCACGAGGTTATGGGACGGACCCCTTCCGTCACAGGCGGGGTCCCGGGAGCCGTACCTGAGTAGGGACTGAGTACCTGCGCTCATGTCCGGCAAGGTGACGGGGAGCACACTCCGTGGCATGACGAACCTTCCGCCCCCGGCCGAGGAGCTGCGGCTCCTCGACGCCGAGTTGTGGCACCTGGACGCCCGAAGGGCCGTCCTGCTGCGGCGCCGTGCCTGGCTCCTCGACACGCTGCGGGCCGCGTCCGCGGCCGGAGGCGGCCGGGTCCACGGGGCCGTGCCACCCGTGTGGCCGGCGCGGGACGCCGCCGCACACCGGCCGGAGACCACCGCGCCCGGCGTGCAGAACGTGCTGCTGGTCCTCGGTGGCGTGCTGCTGACGGTGGCCGCGATCGCCTTCACCCTGGTCGGCTGGGGCCACATGGGCATCGTCGGACGGTCCCTGGTGCTCGGCGCCGTGACCGTCGGCGCGCTGGGTGCGCCGGTGCCGCTGCTGCGGCGCGGACTGGAGTCCACGGCCGAGGCGGTCGCCTGCCTCGGACTCGCCCTGACCGTGCTCGACGCCTACGCACTGCGTGAAGTGGTGTGGACCGGCACGGACGCGCTGACGTACGCGGCCGCCGCTTCGGCGCTGCTGGCGGCGGCCTGGGCCGCCTACGGGCCGGCCGTGTCCGCCCTGGTGCCGGCGGCAGCTCACGGCGACGGGGACGGAACCGCGGATCAGGACGGCGCCCGGGGTGAGGACGGGACCCGCGCCGAGGGCCGTGGGCCGGGACGGGCCGTGCTCCGTCTCCCCCTCCCGCTGGCGACGGCCACCGCCCATCTCCCCCTGCTCCTGTGGGCGCTGGCCGCCGGCGCGGGTGCCCACACGGTCACGGCCGCACTGCTGGCCACCGCGGCGGCCGGCACCGCCGTCGCGCTGCGGGCGCCGGCGCTGCCGGTCCGGATCGTCGCGCTCGTCGGCTCGCTCTGCACCGGCGTGGTGGGGGTCGTCTCGGCGGGCCTGCTCGTGTGGAGCGCGGACGGTCCGGGAACCGCCGCGCGGTCGGCGGCGCTGCTGCTCCTCGCCGCCGCCGTCGCCCTGCTGGCGGCCCGGTCCGTCCGGGAACCCGGTGTCGCCGTGGCCGCCGCGGCCGCAGCGGGACTGTGCGCGGTCGCCGGAGCGGGCGGGGTGCTGCGGGCGTCGCTGCCCGGTGTGTGGACGGTGCCGGGGTACCTGGTCTGCGGTGCGGCTCTGCTCGCGGCCCTCCGGACACCCCTCGACCGGGCCTCCCGGCGGGGGCTCGTCCTCGCCTCGCTGGCCGTCCAGGGCCTCGCGGTGCTGTGGTCCGTGCCGCTGGTCGCCGGGACGCTCCTCGGTCCGGTGACCGCGCTGGAGCGGCCCTGGTCCGGTGTGCCGCATGACGTCCGGGCCGCCGTGTTCCAGGACGTGCCCTGGCCCCCCGACGCGGCCACCGTGCCGCTCGTCCTCGCCACCGTCGCGGGCGCCCTGACGGTGGTGGCCCGGCGGCGCGCCCAGGAGTGGCCGCTCGCGGCGGTCGGGGCGACCGTCCTGGGCTGGGCGGCGCTGCTGGTCCTGCCGGGCGTACTGGAACTGCCCTACGGCGTGGGCCTGGCGGCGCAGGGTGCCCTGGTCGTGGCCGCGCTGGGTGGGGCGGAGCGGGCCCGCCGTGCGGCCGGCGGCACGTCGCCGCTGATGCTCACGACCATGGTGCTGGCCCTGGTGACGTCCGTCGTTCTGGTCCTGGTCTCGCTGGCGTCGGAACCGGTGACGCTCGGCGTGCTCGTGGCGACGACCCTCGTGTTCGGCGCCGCCGCCACGCGTCCGGGATTCGGCCCGTTCGCCGCGCCCGCCGCCTTCGTCCACGCCACCGCGCTGGCCTGCGCGATCGGGGCGTCCGCCGGTTGGCAGCCACCGCGAACCGCACTGCTGGTCCTGCTCGTTCCCGCCGTCGCGGCCCTCGTGGCGGCCCGCCCGATGGGCCGGGCGACGGCCGTGTCCGCCGAAGCGGCGGGCGCGGCGGCGGGGCTGCTCGCCCTCGCCCTGGCCGCGAGCGACCCGCCGATGCTGGCGCTGGTGCTCTCCCTCTGCGGGCTGGTGGCGGCCGGGACCGCGCTCCGCCCGGACCGGCGGCCGGCCGCCCATGTCGCCGCCGGGCTGCTCCTGCTCGCCACCTGGGTGCGGTGGGCGTCCTGGGACGTCACCACTCCGGAGGCCTACACCCTGCCGGTGACCGTGCCGGCGCTCGTCGTCGGCTTCCTGCGGCGCCGCCGCGACCCGGACCTCTCCTCCTGGCCCGCGTACGGCGCCGGCCTGGCCGTCACCGCCGTGCCGAGCCTGCTCATGACATGGGGCGACCCGCACTGGCTCCGGCCCCTGCTGCTCGGTACCGCGGCCCTGGCCGTCACCCTGGCCGGAGCCCACCACCGTCTCCAGGCGCCGCTCGTCCTCGGGGGGACCGTGCTCGCCCTGGTGACTCTGCACGAACTCGCCCCGTACGCCGCCCAGGTCGTCGGCGCGCTGCCCCGGTGGGCGCCTCCCGCACTGGCCGGGCTGGTGCTGCTCGCGCTGGGCGCCACCTACGAGCAGCGCCTGCGCGACGCGCGACGGGTGCGGGAGGCTCTCGGGCGGCTCCACTAGCGCCCGTCCGACGGGGTCGGGAGCCCTGTCCGCGCCCCGGCCGACACGTCGAAGGTCGCTGAAGGGTGACGGCTACGGTACCGGCCCCGCGCGCCGGTACCGGTGCCGTCCGTGCCGGCTACGGGGCCATCTCGTAGGCCCCGGACAGCGCCTCGACCCGCTCCCACACCCGCGCCGAGCGCGCCTCGTCGACGGCGGGCCGCCGGACGGCGCCGAGGGCCCAGTCCTGCTGGAGCCGCGTGGCGGAGTCCTTGCCGTGGAGCTCCACGGCGTGGTGCGAGAAGTCGCGGACGAGGACGGCGAACAGTTCGTCGAGCACGTCCTCGTCGAGGCCGGTCAGCGCGGCCTGTTCCAGGATCAGCTGGCCGTGGACGACGAGGGCGAACAGCTGGCCCACGGAGAGCAGCAGGTCCAGGTCGCGGCTCTGCTGCTCGTCGGGGGCCGCGGTGGTGACGAACGCGCACAGGGCGTCGGCCTGTTCCCGGAAGCGGGCCACGTTCGGCACCCCGGCGTAGGTGTCGAAGGCGGTGCGCCAGTCGTGGAACCGGATGGAGCCGAGCCCGCGGGCCGGTCCCTGCCGGAAGAGGAAGGTGTCGTCGCCCGCGTCGAGGCGGGTCGGCACCGGCGGGTGCTCCACCGGGTCGAGGAGGTGGTTGCGCAGGAACTTGAGGATGAGCGCCAGGTTGACGTGGACCGTGCCCTCGAGCTTGGGCAGGCTCCGGATCTCGACCGCGGCCTGGGCGAAGTAGGTGTCCTTCTCGAATCCCTTGGCCGCGATGACGTCCCACAACAGGTCGACGACCTTCTCGCCCTCGGTGGTGACCTTCATCTTGGTCATCGGGTTGAAGAGCAGGTAGCGGCGGTCGTCCGGCCCGGCGGACCGGAAGTAGTCGACGGCCCGGTCGCTGAACAGCTTCATGCCGACCAGGCGGACATAGGCGTCGATCAGCTCGCGCCGGACGTGCGGGAAGGCCGTGACGGGGCGGCCGTACAGGATGCGCTGGTGGGCGTGGGTGACGGCCTCGTACAAGGCGTGTTCGCAGATGCCGATCGAGGCGGTGCACAGGTTGAACTTGCCGACGTTGACGGTGTTGAGGGCGGCGTCGAAGGCGGCACGCCCGGTGTGCAGCACGTCCTGGGGTCCGACCGGGTAGTTCTCCAGGCGGAACTCGCTGACGTACTTGGAGGAGTCGACGACGTTCTGGACCAGGCGGTAGTCGGGGTGACGGCTGTCGGCGGCGAAGAAGACGTAGCCCTCCGGCCCCTCGACGTCGGTGCGGCGGCCGAACACCGACACGAGCCCGGCGGCGTTGCCGTTGCCGATGTAGTACTTGGAGCCGGTCGCCCGGAAGCCCCCCTCCCCGTCGGGTTCCAGCAGCATGTCGGTGGAGTAGATGTCGGCGCCGTGGCTCTTCTCGGAGAGGCCGAACGCGAACACCTCCCCCCGCGAGAGGAGTTCGGCCGCCCGGACGCGGGCGTCGGCGTTGTCGCTCTGCCAGACGGGGCCGAGGCCGAGGATGGTGACCTGCCAGGCGTACCAGTAGTCGAGGCCGTAGAACCCGAGGATCTCGTTGAGGGCGGCGATGCGGGCGGTGTCCCAGCGCTGGTCGGGCCGGTCGCCGTCGGTCGCGGGGGTGAGGAAGGTGGCGAAGAGGCCCTCCTTCGCGGCGAAGGCGAGGAAGTCCTCCAGCCATGCGCGCGAGCGGTAGTCCTCGATCAGCCTGCGCTTGCCGCGCGCCTCGAACCAGTCGACCGTGGCGCGCAGCAGCCTGCGCGTCTCCGGGTCGAAGTGCGCCGGGTCGTAGGTCCGGGGGTTGAACAGGAGCTGGTCGGCCATGAGGGTGCCTTCCGGGGATCAGGTCGGACGGGGCCCGACGGATACGGGTGGGACGGTGAACGGGGTTCGTGCGGGCGGCGTTCGGGGTCAGCCCGGGCCGCCGGGCGGGGCGGCGCGGAGTCCGTGCAGGGTGTCGAGGACGTCGTCGAGCCACGCGATGGTCATCCGCTCGAAGGCGATGCCGCCGCGCAGCACGACGTGCTGGAGCTCCTGGCCGGCGTCCAGCGACCGCGGCGGGCCGGGGGCGCCGAAGTCCCTTGCCTCACCGGCGAGGTAGCGGCGGAGGCGGTCGTCGTGTGCCTCGCGGTGGCGTTCGACCTCGGTGATGAGCGCGGACGGGTCGCCGAAGGCCGCGCCGCGGATCTTCACGGCTAGCTCGTGCCGGATGCTCTCCGGCTGGACCGGCTCGTGCAGCCATGCCGCGAGTGCCGCGCGGCCCGGCGGAGCGACGGAGTATTCCTTCTTGTCCGGTCTCCCCCGCTGTGCCACTTCGCGGACGTCCAGCAGGCCGTCCGCCTCCATGCGCCTGAGCACGCGGTAGATCTGCTGGTGGGTCGCGGTCCAGAAGTACCCGATGGACCGTTCGAAGCGGCGCGCGAGTTCGTAGCCCGAGCCGGGTTGTTCCAGCAGGGAGACGAGGATCGCGTGTTCGAGCGCCATGCTCCGGATCCTTCTATGCAACTTGTTGCATAGACAAGCCGCCGAGCTGCGATGAGACACGCCTCACTCGCCGGTTCGCACGATTTTCACGTTTTCTCCATGATCGGCGCTCCCGTCCCGTATGGTCCTGCACTACGGCGGACGCCCAGCGCCCTTCCGGCCCTTCCTGCCGGCCGGGCACGGCGCACGGGCCCGCCGGTGGCAACGACCCGTTCGGGTGAGAAGGCGGCTGCCGGGGGGCATCGCCGGGGGGACGACGACATGAATCAACTTCAGGAACAGCCGCGTACACGCGGATCCGGCCGGCCGCACCCGCTCACACGACGCGTCGTCGCGGTGCTGAGCTGCTGCCTCGCCGGTGTCACGGCGGTCACGGCGTGCGGCGGCGGGGACGGCTCGGGAACGGCCGGCTCCACCACGAGCAGCACGCCCACGACGGTCGTGACCAGCTCCGAGCCGGCCATCGACACCCCGCTGGAGGCCGGGACGACACCCACCGAGCCCGAGCCCGCGTTCACGGAGGAGAGCGAACCCGACGAGGACCCGTACGAGACGGACCCGGAGACGGAGACGGAGAGCGGCACCGACGACGTCTCCGACGGGACGGGCGGTGTACCGCACGGCGAATGGACCGGTACCGCGCTCGTCACCGTGGACTTCGCCGACCCGGGATGCGCCGCCGACTCCCGGTCCTACGAACTCCCCGCCACGCTGGTCATCGACGATCCGGTGGGGACGGAGGGAAACCCCTTCCACCTCTCCTGGGCCAGCGACGACCAGACCGCGGACGGCGCCTTCGGTGTCACCTCGGCGCACAGCGGTACCGACACCGTCGACGGGGAGTCCGTGGAGATCGCCTACTGGTCGCTGTCGGACGACGGGGACGGCTCGTTCTCCGGCCGCCTGACCGACATGGCCTCCGCCTCGGGAGCCTCGCTGAACCTGCTCTTCGTACCCAAGCCCCTGTTCCAGTGCGGCACTTACACCAGCTTCCCGTACGGCATGGGCACGGACACCACCGTCGAGGGCAGCGTCACCGACGCCTCCGCGTCCCTCACGGTCAGCGGCACCTCGGCCGACGGCACGAGGAGCTTCCGTGTCGCATGGTCATGACGCCGCGCCCGCCCTGCTGGAGACATGGGCCACGGTGATCGCCTCGGCGTCCGCACCGCACGAGACCGACTTCGCCGTGCACACCGCGCTCACCTGCGCGCGGGGCGGACGCGGACGCCGGGCGCTCGTGCGGCGGGCCCCGTCGGTCCCGGCGGGCAGCGGAGGCGAACTCACCACCGTGCTGCCCGCGCTGTGGGACGCGCTGGCCGCCGGCTGTGAACTGCTGAGGAGTGCGCTGAGTTCGCCCGTGGTCGCCAACGGCGTCTCCACCGCCACCCTGCTGCTCGCCGTGCACCAGCGGCGCGAGGGCGACCTCGCCGAGCGGGGAGCGAGCCCGACCGGGCCGGCGGAACCGCAGCCCGTGAACGGTGGGGCGGAACTGCTGGCGCTGGCGCGCGCGGTCGCCGAGGTGTCGCGGCGCCTGCAGGCCCACGGGATGGGCCCCGCGGCGGCGGACCGGGCGGCCGCCGCGGCCGTGGCGGCGCTGCACGCCGGCCGGGACAGTGGCGCGTCGGCCTTCCTGGAACTCCTCGCGGGCGGGAGCCGGTCCGACGTGCCGGGCGAGCGGTCGGCGGGTGCGGCGCGGAAGGGTCTGCGCCGGCTGGCCGCCCGGCTGCCGGGGCTGGGCCGCTCCGCCGGTGCCCGGGGCCGGCCGCGGTGACGGCACGCACGGCTCGTGGCGGCGGCGACCTGCCGCCCCCATGGCTGTGGCTGCTGCTCTGCACCTACCTGTGGGAGCTGCCCTCGGGCGTGGTGTGGTGGCACGAGCAGATCCGCGACCTGTGGACGGACCGGGGCGCCTACGGTCCGGAGGTCGTCGCGAGCCCCGGCTTCGCCGCCCTGCGCGTGTCCACGCTCAGCCAGATCATGCCGTCCCTCGTCCTGGTCGCCGGTCTGGTGACCGTCGCGGTCCCGCACCTGCGGGGGCGGTACACCCCCCGGCGGTACCGCCTGGTGCCGCTGACGGCACTCGGTCCCCCGGGGACGACGCCGCAGGGGGTGAGCGGTCTGCGGGACTTCGCCGCCGCCGTCGCCCCGGGCGCCACGGTCATGGTCTCGCTGTGGGGCAGCAGCCCGCCGGCGCGCGTGTACGCGGCCGGCTGGCGCGGGCGACGGATCGCGGTGTCGCTGGGCTTCGTCGCCCTGTGGCGCCGGGACCCGGAGCGCGCCAGGGCACTGCTGCTGCACGAGGCGGGACACCTGGGATCGGGAGAGCACCTCATCGCGGGTCTCGGCAGCCCGTTCACGCGCGCCGTCCAGGCCTGGCCCGTGGTCTTCCTGGCCTGCGGGGCCGCCCCGTTGGTGTGGCTCGCGTGGCGGCACGAGCCGACGGCTTCGCTGATGTGGCCCCAGGTCCTGGTGGTCCTGTCCAGAGCGACTGTGATCATGGTGCCCGTGGCCGCGCTGTGGTGTGCGGAGCTGGCCGCGGACCGGTACGCGGCGGCGACCGCCGGACGGCCCGCCGTCCAGCAGGCGCTGGACGAGATCGACGCGGTCGGCGGGCGGTGGTGGGGCGGGCCGACCCACCCGCCGTCGCGCCTGCGCCGGTGGTGTGTCCAGCGGGCGGACGGGCCCTTGGTCCCCGTGCTGCTGGCCGTCGCCGGTCCCGTGGCGCTGCTCGCACACGCGGCCGTGGTCGCCTGCTTCACGGCCGTGGCCCTGGTGCTCGCGGGCGACCCCGGGTCCTCCGCTGTGGCCACCACTCTCGACCTGGCCCACCGTGACGTCCTGACGGTTCCGATGTGGTCCGCTCTGGTGGGCCTGGCCGTGGTGTGGCCGTGGCTCGCCCCGCGCTGGGGGCGGCTGTGGGGCGCGGGAGGGCCGGGGAGCGGGGAAGCCGGTGGTCCGGCCGGCCGGGTGAGCGACGGACCCGGCCGGCGGGCGCGGGCCGCGGTGATCGCGCTGCCCGCCGGCGCCCTGGCCGTGGCCCTGCTGCCGTCGACCGGTGCCGTCGAACGGGACCGGTGCTCCGCCCGGCGGCCGCGGAAGCGGACCGCTGACCGTCACCGGACCTCGGGAACGGCGACCGGCCGGGACCTCGGACGTCCGCGGGCCCACCCGTGGCCTCCTGCACTGCTCACAAGGTTTGCACACCGTGTGACGCGCCGTCGGTGGACGCGGACCTCAGGACCGCTCGGCGCGGTAGAGACCCCGGCCGGACCTGCGGATACGCGACGCACCCACGAGGCGGTCCAGCGTGCTGCGGACCGCGTTGATGCTGCCGCTGTCACTGTCCCGGCCCAGGGCCGCCGCGACGTCACGGGCGCGCACGTCCACGTCGCCCACACCGGCGAAGTAGTCGAGGATCTGCTCGGTCAGCCTGCCGTAGCCGCGCTGGTCCGGCTCCGCACCCGCCCCGGAGGAGCGCGGCTTCCCGGTGGCCCGGCGCCCGGACCGCCGGACGGCGGGTGTCCGCGTCGCGTCCGGGCCGGGGGCCTGTGCGGGGGCGGCGGTTTCGGCCGCGGCCTCCGCGGCGGGTGCCGCTGCCGCCGGGACACCGGAGACGGCAGGCGCCTCGGCAGCCGACGGGGCCCGCATCAGCACCTCGAGCGCGCTGAGCGCCCGCTGGACGGAGCCGAGATGGGCCACCACCGCCGCCAGTTCCCTCTCCAGGGCCTGCTTCTGGAGTTCGAGGCGCGCCAGGTCTTCCTGGAGACTCTCAGCGGTGACCTCGATGTTGTGCGCGGCGCCGGTTGCCGAGACCATGTGTTCCTCTCATCCTCGACTCTTCCCCGGCCATCATAGGCCGCGGCCGAACTCCAGGTTCCCTTGACAGGTGTCGAGAGGATGCCTCATCAATTGTTGCCGCTGTTGGGACGTGAACGCAACAGGCGTGCGGTACATCCTGTGCAGCTTCTCCGAGACCGCCGCCATGCGTGTGTCGATCAGGTGGATCGCCTCCTGGAGCGTGCGTATCCGCGCCTCCAGCAGGGCTGACTCGGCTGCCAGGAAGACACTGACGACAGCGGGATCGGGGGTCTGGCCAGGGTCTGCGGGCATGATGCGTCCTTCATTGCGGCTGGGCCTGGGTGCGCTCCAGAAGCGTAGGCACAGGCCCGGTGGCGCGGCCACACCGGTACGGCGTGAGGAAACACCCTCACCGCCATCCGTCACAAGATGCGCATGTGCCCTGTCATAAGGGCGAAAGCCGCACACAGGCTCTCTGCCGGACCACGGCATCACCGTCGCCCGGGCACGTCAACGGCTCGGCCGATCAACCCCGAAGAGGTTTCCCCCATGAACCGTCGTTCCCTCCTCCGGCGTGTCCGCATGCCGCTCTCCCTCGCGGTCACCGCCGGCGGTGCCGCCGCGCTGCTCGCCACGTCGGTCGCCCCGGCCGGTGCGGACAGCGGACCGTCCTCGCAGCACCGCAAGCCCACCGTCGTACTGGTGCACGGCGCTTTCGCCGACTCCTCCAGCTGGGACGGGGTCGTGAAGGAGCTGAAGCGGGACGGCTACCCGGTGGTCGCCGCCGCCAACCCGCTGCGCGGGCTGAGCATCGACGCCGACTACGTCAGGCAGGTCGTGGCCGGCATCGACGGGCCGGTGATCCTCGTCGGGCACTCCTACGGCGGTGCGGTCATCAGCAACGCGGCCCGGGGCGCCGACAACGTGAAGGCACTGGTCTACGCCGCCGCCTTCATGCCCGACAAGGGGGAGAGCGCGCTGCAGCTGGCGTCGAAGTACCCCGGCAGCTCGCTGGGGCAGGCCCTGCGCCCGGTCCCGATCACGCACCCCGACGGCACCCAGGACGCGGACCTCTACATCCAGCAGCCCAAGTTCCGCGCCCAGTTCGCCGCGGACGTGGCACGGGGCACCGCAGATCTCATGGCGGTGGCCCAGCGGCCCGTGACCAACTCCGCGCTGGAGGAGGCCTCGGGAGAGCCGGCCTGGAAGACGATCCCGTCCTGGGCGCTCGTGGCCACCGAGGACCTCAACATCCCGGCGAAGACGCAGCGTTTCATGGCCGAACGGGCCGGGGCCCGCACGGAGGAGGTCCGGGCGTCGCACGCGGTGGGCGTGTCCCAGCCCGACGACGTCGCCCGGCTCATCGGGAAGGCGGCACGGACGGTCCGATGACCGGCCGGTGATCCGGGAGGGCGGAGTGGCGCGGGATCGCCGCTCCGCCCTCTCGCTGTTCCGTCCCCGTGGCCGGCCGGTTCGGCGGGCCGGCCACGGGGACGGAACAGCGGCAGGAGACGACACAGGGAGGTGGCCCCTGCGGACAGGGGCCACCTCCTCACTGCGGACGGGTCACGACCGCGGGTGGGTCACGCCTGCGTGGCGAGCCAGTCCGCGAACCGGGTCTCGGCGATGTGGGCGTCGGGGCCGGGCAGGAGGCTGCTCTCCTGGAGTTCGGCGCCGAAGTACGGGGCGTGCGGATCCGTCACCACCGTGCGGGGGTCGTTCTGGGCGGCGAGGGTGTCGCGCAGGAGCTCGTCCAGCTGGAATGCCTCGGGGCCCGCCACCTCCACGACGCCGTCGACCGGCGCCCCGGTGGCCGCGCGACCCACGGCGGCGGCCACCTCGTCGGCGGCGATGGGCTGGATCCCGACAGGCGCGAGGTGCACCGTGTCGCCGACCGTCGACGACGCCGCGATGCCGGCCATGAACTCGAAGAACTGCGTGGCGTGGACGATGGAGTACGGGATGCCCGACTCCTTGATCAGCTCCTCCTGGGCCACCTTGGCACGGAAGTAGTCGCTCTCGGGGAGCCTTTCGGTGCCCACGACGGACAGGGCGACGTGATGGGTCACTCCGGCCTCCGCCTCCGCTTTGAGGAGGTTGGTGGTCGAGGTGCGGAAGAACTCCATGACGGCGTCCTTCTCGAAGGACGGGGAGTTCGAGACGTCGACCACGACGTCGGCACCCCGCAGGACCTCGGCGAGTCCTTCGCCGGTCAGTGTGTTGACGCCGGTGTTGGGCGCGGCGGCGACGGCTTCGTGGCCGTGCTCCGTGAGCTTGGCGACCAGTTTGGAGCCGATGAGGCCGGTGCCTCCGACGACTACGACCTTCATGATGTCTGTCCTCTCGATACGTCTCTCGTCAGGGGTGCGGGGCACGCCCGGAAGGCGGTCCGCCCGGCCCGGTCGCTTCCCTCACCAGGAAGGACCGGACGGCGGCCGCGTGTGTGACACGGCAGCGGAACGCGGAGCGCGACCCGCCGCCCGCGGAAGGCCGGAGCGCTGGACGCCCGGGAGCTTTCCGCCTATTCGACCAGCTTTCCTTCGGCGGACACCTCCTCCATCAGGGTCGCGATGTCGTCGGGGATCGGCGCGATGCTCTCGTGGGTGATTCCGGCCGTCGGGGACCACACCAGGTTGACCCGCAGGGCGGGGTCCATGTCCGGGTGGTCGCTGCGGTTGTGGCAGCCTCGGGTCTCGCGGCGTTCGAGGGCCGCCTCCAGGGTGGCCCGGGCCGCCAGCGCGGCGGACTTCAGGTCGAAGGCGTGCGCGAGGTCCTGGAAGCCGGCGATGTCCGGGTGGACGCCGACGTCCTCCATGCGCTTCTCGATCACACCGAGTTCCTCCAGCCCGGCACGCAGCCCCCGCTCGTCGCGGACGACGCCCGCGTGCTCGGTCATGGTGTTGCGGATGGCGCGTTGCAGGGCGCGTACGTTCTCCGGCCCGTCCGCGGCGAGCAGGTCGTCGATCTCCGCGCGCGCGGAGGCCACCGCCGCCGCCGAGCGCGGCTGCGCGGTCAGCGCCTCGGAGTAGGCGGCCGCCGCCCGTCCCGTGATGCGGCCGAAGACCAGCAGTTCGATGAGGCTGTTGCCGCCCAGACGGTTGGCGCCGTGCAGTCCGCTGGACGCCTCACCGATGGCGTACAGGCCGCGCACGTCGGTGCTGTGGTCCTCGTGCCGGACCCAGACACCGCCCATCGAGTAGTGCGCCGTCGGCGCTATCTCGATCGGCTCGCGGGTGATGTCCAGCATTTGCAGGTCCAGCAGCGTCTGGTAGACCCGGGGCAGCCGGTTCATGATCGTCTGCCGGGGCAGGTGGGAGACGTCGAGCCAGACGCCGCCACGGGGAGTGCCCCGGCCCTCCTTGATCTCGGTGTAGGAGGCGAGGGCGACCCGGTCGCGTGTGGACAGTTCCATGCGTTCGGGGTCGTAGCGGTTCATGAAGCGTTCACCGAGGGCGTTGCGCAGGATGCCGCCCTCACCCCGTGCGGCCTCGCTGACGAGGGTGCCGGCCGCGTTCTCCGGCTCGATGATGCCCGAGGGGTGGAACTGGACCAGCTCGGGGTCGCGCAGCCGGGCCCCGGCCTCGACGGCCAGCCGGAAGGAGTCACCGGTGTTCTCGTCGCGCCGCGAGGAGGTACGCCGCCAGATGCGGGTGTGCCCGCCCGCCGCCAGGATGACCGCGTCGGCGTGGATGAGGTAGCGCTGTCCGTCCGTGAGCCCGAAGCCGTAGGCCCCGAACACGGCGCCGTCGTGCACCAGGAGCCGGGTGATGTACACACCGTCGAGCACGGGGATCCGGAGCTGGTCGGCACGCCGGATGAGCGTGCGCTGGATCTCCAGGCCGGTGTAGTCGCCGGCGAAGGCGGTGCGCCGGAACTTGTGCGCGCCGAAGAAGCGCTGGGAGATACGGCCGTCGTCCTCCCTGGCGAAGGCCATGCCGTAGCGCTCCAGGTCGTCGATGCCCAGGGCGGCGCCCTTGGTGACGATCTCCACGGTCCGCGGGTCGGCGAGCAGATAGCTCTCCTTGAGGGTGTCCGCCGCGTGCTGCTGCCAGCTGTCCTCGGGGTCCATGGTGGCCAGGGCCGCGTTGATACCGCCCGCGGCGAGGGCCGTGTGGGCGTCCTCCTTGGGACGCTTGCCGACGGCCAGGACGTCCATCCCGGCCTCCGCCAGTTCGATGGCGGCCCGGAGGCCGGCACCGCCCGTACCGATCACGAGTACCGACGTGGACAGACGTTGTTCGGTGAGAGCCATGTTCGTTCCGATCACTTGGGTCGTCTTCCAGTACGACCGGTCGATCGGGCCGTTTGTGACACCGTGTGCGCGGGCACGGCCGATGAGTCCCGACGGTGGGCTCAGCCGCCCGACGACGCCGCGTAGGTGGACAACTTGTCCGGGTTCATCACCCACATGAGCCGGTCGATGCCCTGCTCCGACGCGTCGATGCAGAGCAGGGCCACGGCCTCTCCCGCGGACCGGACGAGCACGGCCGGGCGGTCGTTGGCCTCGACCCAGCTGACGTCGGACCGCGGCCAGAAGCGGGGTGCGAAGGCGGCGAGGTACTTGGAGACGTGCGGGCGCCCGACCACCGGGATCCGGGACGCTCCGCGGATGCCTCCGCCGTCCGTGTAGCTGACGACGTCCGCAGCCAGGACCCGCTCCAGGGTCTCGAGGTCGCCCGTCTGCGCCGCGGTGAGGAACACCTCCAGAAGACGCTGGTGCTGGGACCGGCTCACCTGCTCGCGGCGTTCGCTGGCGAGGTGTTTGCGGGCCCGGCTCACCAGCTGGCGGGTGTTGCCCTCGCTCGTCTCCAGGATGGCGGCCACCTGCTTGTAGGGGTAGTCGAAGGCCTCCCGCAGGACGTAGGCGGCCCGTTCCACGGGGTTGAGCCGCTCCAGCAGGAGCAGCACCGCCATCTCGACGGCCTCCGCCCGTTCCGCCCCCATCTGCGGGTCCGAGCTGGTGTCGACGGGTTCGGGGAGCCACGGGCCGACGTACGCCTCACGCCGGACCCTGGCGGACTGGGCCGTGTTGATCGCGAGGCGGGTGGTCACGGTGGCCAGGAAGGCGGCCGGCTCGACGATGTCCGTGCGGTCGGCCTTCTGCCACCTCAGCCACGCTTCCTGCAGCACGTCCTCGGCCTCGACGGCGCTGCCCAGTACGCGGTAGGCGATTCCGAAGAGCCGCGGCCGCGCCTCGACGAACCGCCGTGTCGCCTCTTCGAGAGAGTCGGGGTCGTCGCCTGCGTGCATGGTGCCCCCTTCGGCACAGCTACCGGCCATGCTACAACCGGCCCGCCGGGAGCGCCGGGCGGGAAACGGGGCCGGTCGCACGTGCCCGCGGACCGTCCCACCGGCCGCCGACCGGACAGTCGGCGGCGGGTCGGAGCCCTGCCGTGCCCGCCCTCTCACGCCCGTTCCGCCCCGCTCCGCCGGCCCCGTCCCCGCCTCGCTCCGGGTGGGCCGGGGAGCCCCGCTGTCACAGATCGGCGTGCTGCCCGGTCCTGGTTCCAGCACAGCGACACGACGCCCCTCCACGGGTGAGAGAGGTACATCATGATGCTGACCCGCCGCCGGAATCCGTCGGCCCCGCCGCCGCGCACCGGCTCCAGCGAGGGCGACCCGCGAGGCCCGGAGCCGGTGGGCCTGGACGCCCTCCCCCGTCCCGTGGCCGTGGTGGTGGGCGCCGGTGGCGTGCTCGGAGCGGCTCATGTGGGTGTGGGGCACGCCCTCGAGCAGCGCGGATTCCGACCGGACATGATCATCGGCACCTCGGTGGGCGCGCTGAACGGGGCCATAGCGGCGGCGCATCCCGACCGTGCCGCCCCGTGGCTGGAGCACGTGTGGACCGAACTGCGCCGCCGCGACGTCTACCAGCTCGGTCTCCCGTCCTCGCGGGCCAGCATCTTCACGGACCGGGGCCTGCGCCGCCTGATCGCCCGGGCCGGACTGCCGTCGCGGATCGAGCGGTTGGCGGTGCCGTTCACGGCGGTGGCGATGGACCTGGTCACCGGTGCTCCGGCCCTGCTCGACCACGGTGACCTCGAGTCCGCCCTGCTCGCGAGCGCGGCCATCCCGGGCATCCTCCCGCCGGTCGACCGCGAGGGGCGCACCCTCGTCGACGGCGGGCTGATCGCGTACGTTCCGGTCCTGGCGGCCCTTCGGGCGGGGGCGGCCAGCGTGGTGGTGGTGCCGACCGGACCGGAGAGCTCACCGCTGCCGGACACCACGCCGCCCCCGCGGGCGAGTGCCATCGCGGCGCGGGTCGGCCTGGTGCTCATGCACCGTCAGATCGAACGGGACCTCACCGAGGTGTCCCGCCGGGTGCCGACCGTCGTCCTGCCGACCGGGACGGACGTCTGGCCCGCCCCGTGGGACTTCCGCCACAGCCGGCGGCTCATCGACGCCGCCGCCACGACGGCCGGACGCTTCATCGACGGCCTGCGGGTCAGCGGGCCGGGCCTGTACCGGGCCGATCAGGCCCCGGCCGGCCCCGCCGTCACCGCGCCGGCACCGGCCGCTTCGGCCGTGACCGGGTGGGCACCGCACCGTACCGCTGCGGGGGCGGGCCTGTGAGTACCATCGCGTTCCTCAACATCGGCATGCACGGACACATCAACCCGACGCTGCCGGTCGCGGCCGAACTGGTCCGGCGCGGCCACACCGTCACCTACCACACGTCCCCCGCGTTCCGTGAGGAGATCGCGGCCACCGGTGCGGCCGTGCGCCTCTACCCGGGCGGCGACCAGCCGCTCCCGGACCCGCCGACGCCCGTCACCCTGGTCGAGGCTTTGGCGCGCACCGCACTCGGTCTGCTGCCGGCCGTCCTCGCCGACCTGCGCGGCGACCGGCCCGACCTGATCGTCCACGACAGTGCCTGCCTGTGGGGCGCGCTCGCCGCCCGTGAGCTGGGCGTGCCGGCCGCGTCGTCGTTCACCACGTTCGCCTACAACCCCCATGTTCCCAGCCCCACCCGCGGGTCACGGGAGCTGCTGACCGCGGCGGCGGCCCGCCCCCGCAGCCTCCTCGGCTACGCGGCGGCGCGACTGGCGCTGCACCGCCGCTACGCCACGTCGGGGGTGCCCCTGCTCGATCTGGCCGACATACGGCAGCCGCTGAACCTCGTGTACACCTCTCGGGCCTTCCAGCCCGCCGTCGAGGAGTTCGACCGGTCCTACCGGTTCGTCGGCCCCAGCATCGGCGCCCGGCCGGACGACCCGTCCTTCCCGTCCGACCGGCTCCGGGACCCGGTGCTGTACGCCTCGCTGGGCACGGTCTTCAACGCCGACCCGCGGCTGCTGCGCACCTTCGCCAGGGCGCTCGCCCCGCTGGGAGGAACGGTGGTGGTCTCCACCGGGCAGACCGACCCGGCGGCGCTGGGAGCCCTGCCCGGCAACGTGCTCGCCCGCCGCTCCGTGCCGCAGCTGGAGGTGCTGGACCGTGCGGCGCTGTTCGTCACCCACGGTGGAATGAACAGTGTCAACGAGGCCATGTTCTCGGGCGTGCCGCTGCTGGTCGTCCCGCAGGGCGCCGACCAGCCGATGGTGGCCCGCCGTGTCGTGGAGCTGGGAGCGGGCCTGTCGATCCGCACCGAGAACGTCACCGAGGACTCGGTGCGTGCGGTCGCCCGGCGCCTGCTGGAGGACTCCCGGTTCCGGGCGGCCACGGCCGGTCTGCGGGCCACCCAGCGTGAGGCGGGCGGGTACCGGCGGGCCGCCGACGAACTGGAGCGGTACCTGCGTCCGGCCGGCCCGGCCGCTCCCCCGCCCTCCGTCCCGCCGCAGGAGGGCTGAGCGATGTCGTCCGTCGTCGTCGCCCTGCTGGTGCTCGCCGGGCTGTCGGAGGCCCTCGGGCGCGTCACGCCCGTCGCGGTGGGCCGACCCGGTGTGCCCCGCAGGCGGATCGTCCGGCTGTTGCTGGCCGGCGCGGTCGTCGAGGGTGCCGTGTTCGCGCTCTGGCCGCTGACGGCCTGGACCCTGGCCGAACTCCTGCTCTCCTCGCCCCCTCCCGCCGGCGGGCTGGAGTGGACCCCCGGCCTGCTCGTCCCCCTGTCCCTCTCGGCCGTGCTCGCGTTCCCCCTGCTCGGGCCCCTGCTCCACCTCCTGCTCTTCGTCGGGGTGGGCGCCGGTCTGACCGGTCCGCTCTCCGTGGAGACCGGTCTGGGCTGGTGGACCGCCGCCGGCTGCGTGGCCGTGGCCGGAGTGCTCCTCGGGGTCACGGTCGAAGGGGTACGGCGGCTGGTCGTGCGGATCAGCGCCGGCGACGCGGCGGTGACACCATGAACGACTTCGTGCTCTGGGCCGTCGCCCTGGGACCCGCCCTGCTCGCCGAGGGCCTGCTGGCCCGCTACGAGGTACTGGCCTACGGTGCCGGCTGGCGGGCCCCGATCACCGAGCTGCCGGAAGGCGTGCCGTACGCACGCGGCGCGGACCCGGACCGCCCCCCGGACGCCTACCTGGTCTATCTGGACGGGATCGGCAAGCGCCGCGTCCGCGACAGCCGGGACGGCGGTCAGCTGGTCCGGGCCGTGCTCGACGGGGCGCCGGAACTGCGGGTGCTGGGGCAGGTCCAGCCGTACTCGCCGCTCGCCGACCCGCTGGCCGACCGGCCCGTGTGGTCGTGGCTGCGCCGGCGCGTCGGTCTGCTGCTCTTCCTGCACAACGTCATGCAGATCTTCGTGGCCGCCGACCACCGCTACCGGCCGCTGTACAACCGGGCCGTCGGTTCGCAGATCGCCACCCAGCTGCGGCTCGCCGGGTACCGGCCCGGCAGCGGCGTACCCGTGGTCCTGCTGAGCTACAGCGGCGGGGCGCAGGTGGCCACCGGCGCGGTCGACGAACTGCACGAGCGGCTGGGCTGCCCGCTGCTGCTCATCATGTTCGGCGGCTTCCACAACGGCGCCAACGACCTCACCCGCGCCGAGCACGTGCACCGGCTCACCGGTTCGGACGACCGGATCGAGCGGATCGGTACCTGGATGTTCCCGCAGCGCTGGCCGCTCTTCCGCGGCAGCGGCTGGAACCGGGCCGCCCGCGAGGGGAAGATCACCGTGCACCGCTTCGAGCCGGCCACGCACGTCGGGCCGCGGAGCTACATCAGCCGGACGGCTCTGCTGCCGGACGGCCGCAGTCATCTGACCCACACCGCCGACACCGTGGTCGCGCTGATCCGCGCGCACTGCCGCGGCCGTGCGGAGGAACGACCGGGCCGGTGACGGGCTGAGCCCTCGGTGAGGTTCCCACCGAGGGCTCATGCGTGTCCGGGGCCGAGGTCCCCGTGTTCGTCGATCCCGGTGACCGGGGCGTCCCACGCTCCAGGTCCACCTGCTGGGGCGCTCCTGCAAGGGCGGCCGGGGGCCGACATGACGCCACGCCAACGGGTGGAACACACCGTTGGCGTGGCGGGTGGTGTACCGGCGGCGGCCGCCGGGGCCCGGGCGTCAGCCGAACTGACCGGGCTGGTAGTCGCCGGCGGGCTGCTGGTTGATCACGTTGATGCGGTTGTAGGCGTTGATGATGGCGATGAGGGAGACGAGCGCGATGAGCTGCTCCTCGTCGTAGTGCTTGGAGGCGTTCTGCCAGACCTCGTCGGGGACTCCCCCGGCGGCGTCGGCGATCCGGGTGCCCTGCTCGGCCAGCTCCAGCGCCGCGCGCTCCGCCTCGGTGAACACGTTCGCCTCACGCCACGCGGCGACCAGGTTGAGCCGCAGCTGGATCTCTCCGGCGGCCACCGCATCCTTCGTGTGCATGTCGGTGCAGAAGCCGCAACCGTTGATCTGGCTGGCGCGGATCTTCACCAACTCCTGCGTCGCGGTCGGCAGGCCCGACTCCGCAGCGATCCTGCTGGCGGAGTTGATGTGCCTGAGGATCTTGCCCGCGAAGGCGTTGCCGAAGAAGTTGAGACGCGATTCCATGGTTTCTCCTAGCCGAGTAGGGAGTTACACACTGATGACAGTTCTGCAGGGGAATGTGTGACAGGTCTGGAGAACATCGCAGGTCGGAGGCGCGTGGCTGGTGCCCGGACGCGTGGCGGAACCGTGCGTTCCCCGCGTGTGGCGCGAGGGAGGGAACACACCGAGTTGAACGCCCTCGCGGCCTCGCCCGACGAGCCCGCCGAGCACGCGCGGTTCGCCGCCCACCTCCGCGAGCTGGCCCAGGCCGCCGGCGCGCGGGAGCCGGCCGTGGTGGCACGGGTCCTCGGCGATCCGGACCGGACGATGGCACGGTCCGCCGTACTGCGCCACCTGGACCGCCGGGCCGGCGACCTCCTTCCCGAGCCCGGATTCGCGGCGTGGAGCGAGGCGATGACGCGGACGGTCGGGGACGACCCGTACCTCACACGTCGTCTGCTGGAGTGGTCGTTGCTCCGCGCCGTGGTGCGGCAGGGGCCGTGGCGGCCGGACGACCTGCTGGCCGCGTCCGACTGGCTCCAGCTCAGGGCCGCCGCGACCTCCAACGCCGAGGTGCTCCGGCTCCTCGCGGAACGCGGTCGCACCAGGCGGATCCGCCGTACCGCCGGGCTCAACCCCGCGCGATCGGCGGACGGCTGAGCCGCGCGGGCACCGGACACCGTCGCCCGCACGACGGCCCCCGCCATCCCGGGCCGCACGCCTAGGAGAGCCAGTCGGTGTACCGGGTGGGAGCCAGGTGGGCGCCCGTGTCGGTGAGGACGTCGCCCTGGACGGCCGCGAACATGCCGGCGGTCGGATCGGTGACGACCGAACGCGTGTCGCCCCTGCGGGAGAGCGTCAGCCTGCCCAGCTCGTCGAGGGCGAACACCTCGGGTCCGCCGATGTTGCGGATGCCGTTCAGCGGGGCGCCGACGGCGACCTCGGCCACCGCCGCGGCCACGTCCCTCGCGGCGATCGGCTGGATCGGCGTGGCGGGCAGGCGGACGTGGTCGCCGTCTGCCGTCCAGGTCAGGACCGCGTCCATGAACTCCATGAACTGGGTGGCACGCACGATCGAGTACGGGACCCGGCCGCCTCGCAGGAGTTCTTCCTGCAGCACCTTGGCGCGGTAGTAGTCCAGCTCGGGCACCTTGTCGACGCCCACGATGGAGAGAACGACGAAGTGGCCCACCCCGCCGTTGCGTGCCGCGGCCAGCAGGTTGTCCATGGAGTCCCGGAAGAAGGCCGGGGACGCGTCGTCGAAGGTGGGGCTGTTCGTCAGGTTGACGACGACGTCGGCTCCTTCCATCGCCCCCTCAAGACCCTGACCGCTGAGGACGTCGACGCCGGTGGACAGCGAGTGCGGTACCGCCTCGTGTCCGGCCGCGTCCAGCTTCTCGACGACCTGCGAGCCGATCAGCCCGGTACCACCGATCACCGCGATCTTCATGGCGTGCCTCTCCTCTTCTCGGAAAACGTGTGGCTCAGGAACCACTGTGTGGGCGAAGGAGGCAGACGGCGCTTCGAGCGCCGCGAAGGGAGGAGTCTCAGGGCCCGTCCACGAACGTGACCGTCTCCTCCAGCGGGGCCCGGCCCGTTCGGGCGGCGTGCACGGCGCTGTCCTCGTACCCGATGGACATGCCGCAGAAGAGGATCAGATCGCGCGGGGGTGCCACGGTCTCCGCGACGGTCCTGTGGAACTTCGCCCACGCCATCTGTGTGCAACTGTGCAGGCCTTCCGCACGCAGCAGAAGCATCACGTTTTGCAGGAACATGCCAACATCGGACCACTGCGGGCGGCCCAGATCGCGGTCGATGTAGCAGAACAGCGCGGCGGGTGCCCCGAAGCACTCCCAGTTCGCGGACGCCGCCCTCTGGCGCGCCTCCGTGTCCTTGCGCGCGATGCCGAGGGCACCGTACCGCTGCTCCCCGAAGGCCGACCGGCGCTCGCGGTACGGCGACTTCAGCTGGGGCGGGTACTGCTCGTACTCCGGTTCGTCCCAGGGGTCACCGGCGGCGAGACGGGCCCCCGCGCGCTGCTTGAGCGCGGCCAGCGGCCCACCGCTGAGCACGAAGGCGTGCCAGGGCTGGAGGTTCGACCCGGAGGGCGCCCAGGCCGCGGCGGACAGCACACGCCTCAGCACCTCCCGCGGGACGGGCCGGTCGGTGAAGCGGCGTACGGACCGCCGGGTCTCGACCGCCTCGTAGACATCCATGAGGACACATCTCCTTGTCGTTCAAGATCATGGTTGCGATTGCGACAGTATCATTCGCGACTATCTCGTGTATAACTAGTGGCCTGAGCAGCAACAGTCCCGGCTCCCGCCGGGCCCCTACCGCTTTCTGGAGAAGCTCCATGGCCACGCTTCTGCACATCGACTCGTCCGTGTTCCCGACCGAGGCGTCCGCGTCCCGCTCCGTGACGGCCGCGTTCCGCCGCACCTGGGAGGAACAGCACCCGGAGGGCACGGTGATCTACCGCGACCTCGCCACCGACCCCGTCCCGCACATCACCGCCGACGCCTGGTCCGCCGGTTACGCCGACCCCTCCGAGCGCACCGCTCGGCAGGCCGCCGCGTTCGCCGTACGCCTGGAGCTCATCGAGGAACTGGAGCGGGCGGACGCCATCCTGATCGGCGCTCCCATGTACAACTACACCGTCCCGTCCACCCTCAAGGCATGGCTGGACAGCGTGCTCCTGATGGGCCGCACGGCCGGCGAGGCGCCCTCCGCGCAGGGCACGCCGACCGTGGTGGTCGCCAGCCGCGGCGGCTCCTACGCGCCGGGCACCCCGCGCGAGAACTTCGAGTTCGTGCAGAACTACCTGGAAGCCGTGCTCCGGAGCACCCTGGGCCTGGACCTCGACTTCATCGTTCCGGAACTCACCATGGCACCCCGCAACCCGGCCATGTCCGAGCTGACGCCCCTCTTCGAGACCTCCCGGGAGCGCGCCCACGCCGACGCCGTCACCAAGGCCGAGGAACTCACCGAGCGCCTCACCGCGAACAGCGGCGGCTGAACCGGCACACCGAAGCCCGCACCGCCCCGGCCCACCGCCGGGGCGCCCTTCGACCGGGTGCCCTACTCCTCGCCACCGCCCGGGTGGGCGAGGCGGGTCAGCAGACGCGTCAGCTGCTCGGAGCCCTCGGGTCCCAGGTCGGCGACCAGCCGCTCGGCGAGCGGCTCGGCCGCGACGTGGGCCGCGTCGAACAGCTCCAGGCCTTCGGCGGTGATCTCCACGGCCCGCGCCCGACGGTCCCCGGGGACGGCCCTGCGCACGGCGAGGTTCTTTCGTTCCAGGTCGTCGACGACCCGCATCACCCCCGCCTTGTCCGTCCCCGTCTCCGCCGCCAGGTCCCGCTGCATGGTGGGTCCGCGGTCGACCAGCACGATGAGCACCGCGAAGTGCCGCAGTTCCAGGCCGAGCGGGCGCAGCGCCTCCGACATCAGGCCGGCCGCACGCCAGTGCGCCCGCCGCAACAGCAGGCCGAGCGCGAAGGGCGAGGTGTCTCCGGGGCGGTCGCTCGCGCGCGGCGCGGCGTCCCGGGAGGAAGCGTGGGCGGCCATGACGGCATGCTACAGCGGCCGCCTCACCCGATACCGTCTCACCTGAAACGGGTATTCCGCCTGCGGGCCGAGGGCCGGAGCGGCCACGCGTCAACCGACGGAGCACCGGACGTCATGTGACCATCACGCGATTCACTCGTTTGAGAGACAGGTAGCAGCAGATCCCCGGTCGCGAAGGGCGCCTGTCCATGTCACTCGGTCGGTTCCGCAGCCCGGTCGTCACGTCCCGCACCCGCGTCGAGCGGTCGGAAGCCGTGCTGGTCGAGCAGTACGGCTCCCTCGTACGCCTCGCCTACCTGGTACTGCCGGCGTCGGCCGGACGGCACAGGCGCATCCTGACGGCCCACTCCGTGGTCCAGCGGGCGCTCCCCGGGGCGGGTGGGACGACACCGCGCACTCCGCGGGTGCCCGCACCGCGCCGCGGTCCCGCGTCGTCGGCGCCGGAGACGGCCGACCTGCGCAACGAGCTGCGCACGGTGGTCCTGCGGGCCGCGCTCGGCCGCGGCCGGTGGCAGCGCCGGCATCCGGCCTCCCCGGGTCTGCTCCCCGCGCTGCCGATCGTGATCGGACTGCGGCTGCTGCCCCGGTCGGGCAGCTCCGAGGACATGACGGTGGCCCGGTTGCTGGCGAGCGAGCAACCGGCCACCCGGGGCGCCTACGTCCTGCGCCACATGGACCGGCTTCCGGAACCGGACGTGCTCGAGGTACTGCGGGCGGCCGGGGCCGAGGACCCGGAGGGAGCCGTGCGCAAGGCGGACCGGTTACGGCTCGACGTCGGCGGCCCGATGGACGTCGACTCCGTCTCCCCGGGCCCCAGCGAACTGGACGCCTGCACGGTGTGGGCCCAGCCGACGGACCTGCTGCGCCGCAGGCGGCGTATCCGGGTGGCCGGTGCCGCGCTGCTCGCCGGCGCCATCACGGCGACCGCCCTCGTCGTCCTCCGCGACACACCGCGCACCACCTCCGAGCAGCCGGCCTCGGCGCCTGCCCCGCACCTGCTGCGCCGGACGGCTCCCGGGACGTGGGCGGACACCTCCCGCGTCGACTTCACCGCCTGGCCGGCCCGGGGCGACCGCACCCGCGACGACGAGCTGCTCGGCCGCGCCCTGAAGACCTGGCGGCGTCCGGCGCGCACGGCGGCGGACGTCGCCCTCGCACCCGGCACACCGACCGACCCCCCACCCCGCTCCCCCCAACTCCTGTACGCGGGCGAGGTGGACGGGCAGGCCGTCGTCCTCCTGCACGACGGCCTGCGGCTGGCAAGGTACTCCGAGGCGGTCGGCGCCGGTGACCGCGCCCCCGCCCTGTCCGTGGCCCGCGCCGACGAAGCGGACGTGACCACCGCCGCCGCGGTCACCCTGACGACGGACGGCGCGACCGCCCGCTACCTGCTGGCCCCCTGGATCGCCGAGGCGGGCCGCCGCGACCTGCTGCGTCCCGACCGGGCGGCGGTTCCGCTCGACGTCTCCGCGACCGGCGTGACGGAGCCCGTGCCGGTCACCCCCGCCGGCGCCGGCTGCGAGCGGCGCCCCGTCCTGCAACTGCGGTCCTCCTCCCGCATCGTGGAGGACCACGCCTTCCTCGTCGCCGACCTCGGCGGCCTCTCCCCCACCCACCTCACCTACACCCCGCTCCCCGGCGGCGGCACTCCACCGGCCCGCGGGCCCAGGGAGGCGACCGGCACGGCCGCCCTGACCGCGTGGAGCCGGCTGGCCTGCGACCTCGGCGGCCGCCCCGACGCCCCGGTCCGCGCGGTCAACCTCTGGGACTTCGCCGAGCAGCGCCTCCCCCGCGGAGCCGGACGCGCCCTGTGGTCGTGCTCCCGTGCGGTCACCTGGCGCGGGGACGGCGACGTCTCGGTGCACCTGCGCACCGAGGGGCCGACGGCCGCCCGACCGGTGGCGCGGGAGGACGACACGGCCGCGTGCAGCAGGTTCGGCCGGCACGTCGTGGCCGGAACGCGCTGGCGCTCGCCGGAGGGCGACTGGTACGTCCTGGCGGCGGGCAGCCGCGCGGTGACGAGCCTCGACGTCACCGGCGACGTGAGGGCCGAGGCCGACGGACCGAGCCTGGCCCGACGGGCCGCGCACGACACGGAGTTCGAGGTGACCGGCCGGCTGAGGACCGGGGAGACCCTCCCCGGCCTCCCGGCGGCCCGGCCCGACACGAACGCGCCGTGACGGAGCCCGTCCCCCACCGCGACACAGGCCGAGGCGGAACTCAACCGGTGCGGTGGCCACCGCCCGCACGGCTCCTGACGCCGTGCCGGTCACCCGGACCGGCCGACCGGGCCGGGCGTCCCCACCCGTTTCAGCCCGCCGCGGGTTCCACCGCCGCCTGGGGTCGCGTCTCGGCGAAGGAGTACGGGGGCCAGGGGCCGAGGAAGCGGATGCGGAGCGCGGGTTGCCCGGCCTGCGCGTCACTCAGGACGGCGCCGACCGAGTCGATGTCCTCGCGCCGGACGAGCAGCGCCGCGGACAGGACGCCGGTCTCCGCGGGGTCGCGGTGGGTCGCACCGCGGTCGCGCAGGTCCTCGACCACAGCCAGCAGGCGACGCCGGAGTCCGGCGTGCAACGTGTCCGCGACCTGCCCGGCCGCGTTCTTCTCGCGCTGCTCCCGCTGCTTGGCGAGAAGTCGGCGCATGCCCGGCGACCGGGTTCCCGTCTCGGTCTCCTCCGGGCCGGTGGCGCTACCGTCGGCGGCCGCGGCCGCCCGGTCGAGGGTGACCTCCACGCGCAGTTCGCACCGCCCGGACAGCGCTTCCAACTGCCCGGTGACGTCCGCCTCCTGATCCCGGACCCAGTCGCCGAGCCGCTGCTCGGCAGTGCGTCCGGAGGCGGTGTCGGCCGCGACCAGGACGTTGAAGGTCATCGGCAGCACACTGCCGACCCGTTCCCAGACCGTGGTGACCGCCTCGCTCTGTTCGGCGACCCAGCGCCGCACCTGGTCGTCGCCGCCCTGGAAGGGGGCCGGCGCGGCCTCGTGCACCAGCGCGGCGACGCCGGTGCCCGGCACGGCCACCACACGCAGGGGACGTCCGTCGAGACCGGTGACCCCCTCGGCGGCGTCCGGCCGGTCGGGCAGCAGCGCGTACACGTACAGCGCGGTGTTCTCCGTCATCGGCCGGCCTCCTCCGCCCAGCGCTGCGGGTTGATCAGCTTGTCCACGACGTCGTCGACCACCTCGTCCAGCCCGCGGTGCAGGTCGGCGACCGAGCCGACGATGCCGTGGTCCTCCTTGATCTGCTCCATCGCCTCGTCCAGTTCCAGCAGGGCGTCGGCGAGGCGTTCGGCCTCCTCCGGGGCGAGGTCGCCGCCGTCGATGCGCCGCATGGCCTGGCGGTCCAGTGCCTCCTGGATCACCTCGACCAGCGTCACGACGAGGGACAGCACCCCGTGCTTGAGGCTCTTCTCGTCGACGGTCAACGGCATGTCGTCTTCCCTTCTCTTTCCTGCACGGTCCTGCTCCCGGTTGCGGTGCTCCCGGTACCGCTCACGCGAGGGCCGGCTCGGGGGCCGCGGACGTCAGCCACCGGAGCCAGCGCTCCGGGTCGTCGGCGGAGAGCCGGATCTCCTCGCCCGCCGTGGTGCGCAGCACGAGGACGCTCCCCTCGCCGCCGGGCCCGTACCCGGCCGCACGCGCGACCCCGGCCACGTCCGTGGTGTCCAGCACCAGTGCGGGCCGTCCGTCCACGGGCGACTTCCAGGTGAGCCGGCCGGCCGTGAGCCGGGCTCGTCCGCCCCGCCACAACGGGCCGGACCTGCGCGGTTCCTCGTACCACAGGTGTCCCTCGGCGATCGGCGGCTCCTCCTCCCCGGCGGACCCGGTCGGCAGGACCGGCGCGAGGCGCCCGGCGAGGGACTCGACGAGCAGGTCGTGCAGTGCCTCCGGTTCCCTCGCGGAGAGCAGGTCCCGCCGGCCGCCGGCCGAACGGACCTCGAGGCGCAGGCGTTCCTCGCCGCCGACCGTCTCCTCCGGCTTCAGCCGGACGTCGGCCACGGCGCCGAGTTCGGTCTGCCAGAGCACCTCCCTGGGCTCCTCGCGCAGCACGACGAGACGCTGGTCGGTGAGGTACACGGTGCCGGGCCGCCAGCCCTGGTAGACGCCCTCGGTCAGCAGGTGGCCGCCGCTCATCCGGCGGACGATGCCCTCCCCCTCGCGCAGGTCGAGGGCTCGGCGGACGGCGGAGCGCTCGGCCCAGGCGCGGGTGGCCTCGTCCCAGTTGCGCATCATGCCGTACTCCAGCATCGTCTCCATCCCGGCGATGGCCGCCCGCACCGAGACGCCGATCAGCGGGATGTCCGCGACCGCGACGATGAGGTCGAGGTGGAGGACCGCGCCCTTGTTGAGCAGCACCTCGACGAGGTCGTCCAGGGTCACCCTCGGTTCGCGGGTGGGCCGCATCGGGGTCGGGTCAGTCACGCCGCTCGGCCTCTCGTCCGCTCGCGGCCTCCTCGTCGGCCGCGCCGTCCGCCACGGCTGCCCGGCCGTCCGTGTCCTGGCGGCCCGTCAGCTCGGCCTGCCCTCCGCCGTCCCGCAACTGCGCCTGCGCACTGCGCCAGCCGCACCAGGGACACCACTGGTTCAGCAACTGGTCGACGGGGGCGCGCTTGCCGCACGCCGGGCAGGTCTCCTTCTCCTCCCGGGTCTCGCGCCACGCGGCGGTCTCCGTGTCCGTGCCGGAAGGGAACTCCAGTCCGTAGCGGGCGGCCGTCTCGAAGGAGGCGAGGGCCGCACGCAGCCGGATGCCCAGCAACTCGACCCCGGCGACCGAGACCATGATGTCGGCGTTCAGCACCAGGCCCTTGTCCAACAGGGTCTCCACCACGTGCGCGAGGCTTCCCTCGCCGTCCCGCCGGGGCTGCATGGGGGCCGCGCTCACCGCCGGCACCGTGCGGGCCGACGGCTCGCGTCCAGGGGCGACCGCGGGAAACCCGCCCTCACTCGGAGTGGTCCTTCCGGGAAAGCTGCTCATTCCAGCCGCCTTACCGGTCTTCCGGCATTCATACACCGTGGCGTGTCGCATCGGATGAGCTCAGCGTCACAGGGGGGACGCGCGGAAGGGGTGGGCCGTGATCCCCGGCAGCCGGCGCACGCGCTACTCGATCAGCGCGTCCGCCGCGATGACCAGGAGCCCGATCAGCATGTCCATGAAGCCCGCCCGGAAGGAGGACGGCCAGCCCAGCCCGGCGGTGCGGGCCGCCGAGACCCCGAGCACGAACAGGGCGACGGTGTTGAACAGCAGGGCCCCCTCGACCGCCGTCTCCTCCGTCCACCACTCGGCGACCGCTCCGAGCAGGAGGCACACGGTGGGCAGTACGGCGGCCGTCAGCGGCCACTCGGCCAGCACCGCCCGCGCCCTGCCCGGCTTGGCCGACCCCTCACCCGACGCACGCCGGGCGATGACGTGCGCGTACCCGTGGGCGGCGCCGGACGCCAGAGCGGTGAGCAGGACCCACAACGCGTCCTGCCCGGGATCGGCCTCCTCGCCCGGGACGTCCAGCGCGGCCACCATGGCACTCGCCAGCACCAGACCGTAGATGCCCCTGAACAGCCAGCGTTCGGCGAGCCCCGGACGGAGGGCACCCTTCGGTGGGGCGGGCTCGGGGCGGACGTCACGGGCGCGGTCGGGCATCGCATCGCCTCGGTGCGGAGGGGGACTGGGCCCCCATGCTCACCCGCTGGTCGCCGCCCGGGACGACGCCACGCTGACCGGGGCGCTCACCGACCCGCACGAGTGGGCCGCCCGGGACGGATCGGCCCCCCGGGCGTCAGCGGCGATGGACGCTGACCGCGTAGCCGCCCCCCTCGTAGGGGTCGGCGTCCCAGGTGGCGAAGCGGTCGGTGAGGGAGAGGCCGGCCTCGGCGCAGTACGCGTCGTACTGCGCCAGGGTGAGGCCGGGCGGCACCGGGAGGTGCTCCCGGTCCAGGCCGAAGCCGGCGACGAGGAGGCCGCCGGGGCGCAGGGCCCGGGCCAGTACGCCGGCCACGGCGGCCTCGGTGCCGGGGGCGAGCAGCGGGAAGACGTTGCCCGCCGCGACCACGAGGTCGAAGCCGGGGGTGAGTCCCGCGGCGGCCGGGTCGAAGTCCGACAGGTCGGCCTGGACCCAGGTCAGCCGCGGGGCGGTGCGACGGGCCACGGTGAGCATGGAGGCGTCCTGGTCCACGCCCGCGCCGTCGTACCCGAGTTCGGCGAGCTGGACCAGGACCCGGCCGGTGCCGCAGCCGGCGTCCAGGACGCGCGATCCGGGAGGCACCAGCGTGGCGCACAGGCGCGCCTCGCCGTGCACGTCCTGACCTCGTTCGGCGAGTTCCGCGAAGCGCGCGGCGTACTGCTCTCCGGACCCGCCGCCGGTCAGCTGCTCCCATCGGTTCATGACGGGAAGCCTATGCCCACCCCCGGCCGTGACCTACGCGGCGAGTGCCTCCTCCTCACGGGAGACGCTCGTACGGTCGGTGTACTGCTCCAGCAGCGCATCGGCCGTGCGCAGGGCGTCCTCGGCCGTGCGGGCTCCGGTCATCACGCACAGCGTGTAGGTGGTGTCCTCGAGCGTCCTGCTGGTCAGGCCGGTGGGGCACACGTCGTGTTCGATGCGCGCCTGAGCGAACCGAGCCAGGACCGAGCGCAGTTCCTTCTCCGCCGGAATGATCATTGTGGTGCGTCTCCCCTCACAAACCCCGCCGGTAACGGCCTCATGGCACCTGACGGCCTCGATCGGGGACCGGTGCGCGTCAGGCAGAACACCGAATGCCCCACGCCGAGAGGTCTACACCCCCCGTGACCGCGCACCTGGCGGCGCCGTCGGAGCGGCGTATGGAAAAATTATTCGTACGGCGTTGCATACACCCCCGACCCGGGGGTATTGGCCGGGTCGCTGCTGACGAGCAGACAGCTGGAACAGAGAGGGCCCCATCATGGCGACAATGACCGCACGGATCACCGAGCACACCACCACGGGCATGCCGGAGGTGGCGGACCCGTCCAAGGTGGCACCGAAGGACGCGCGGGAGTTGTCGAAGCTCTTCTTCCAGCAGCTGACGGCCCTCGAGGAGGGCACACCGGAATACCAGTACGCGCGCAACACCCTCATCGAGATGAACATGTCCCTCGTCCGCTTCGCCGCCGGCCGGTTCCGCAGCCGCGGACCGGAGGAGATGGAGGACATCGTCCAGGTCGGCATGATCGGCCTGATCAAGGCCATCGACCGCTTCGAGCTGACCCGCGAGGTCGAGTTCACCTCCTTCGCGGTGCCCTACATCGTCGGTGAGATCAAGCGCTTCTTCCGCGACACCTCCTGGGCCGTGCACGTGCCCCGCCGCCTCCAGGAGGCCCGCGTCCAGCTGGCCCGGGCCACCGAGGAGCTGCGCAGCCGCCTGGGCCGCAACCCCACCACCAGGGAACTCTCCGAGCTGATGAGCCTGCCGGAGGACGAGGTCGTCGAGGCCCGCCTGGCGGCCAACGGCTACAACTCCGCCTCCCTGGACGCGGCCATCAGCGGCAGCGAGGACGGCGAGTCCGCCCTCGCCGACTTCATCGGCGCCGAGGACACCGCCCTCGCCCTCGTCGAGGACTTCCACGCGCTCGCACCGATGATCGCCGAGCTGGACGAGCGCGACCGCCAGATCATCCACTGGCGCTTCGTGGAGGAGCTCACCCAGAAGGACATCGGCGAGCGCCTCGGCGTCTCCCAGATGCACGTCTCCCGCCTGATCTCCCGCCTGCTGGCCCGCCTGCGCGAAGGCATGCTGGACGTGGCCTGAGCCCGGGGCCCTTGACCGCGGGCCACCGGGACAGCGGGCGCCGCTCCCTCGCCGGGCGAAAGGCAGTGACCGGCGGAAAGCGGAACTATCGTAGGGACGGCGAATGTTCCGGCGAAGCGGGAGACGTCGGCGCGCAGCGCATCACGCGGGGGTAACGTGGCGATTGACATGGGTGGAGCCGGGCAGAACGGTCCGTCGATACGACGGGGGCCGGACGGCGCGCAGGCGGGTCCGCAGGGGCTCTCGACGACGTTCCGGCGGGAGACCCTGCGGATCGCCGAGGCCCGTCGGGTCGCGGTCGAGTACGTCACCGCCTCCCAGCGGGGCGGCGAGCAGCCCGTGTCCGAGAGGGCGACCGACGCCGTCCAGCTGGTGGTGAGCGAGCTGATCACCAACGCGGTGAAGTACGGGCGCGGGCTCATCGAACTGACACTGTCCCGCACCGGCGACACGCTGACCGTCACCGTGCGGGACGGCGGCACCACGCTGCCGGTCACGAGGTCGGCCGATCCCGGCCGGGTGGGACAGCACGGTCTGGAGATCGTGGCCGCCCTGAGCCAGTCCCTCGAGATCCTGCCCGAGGCGGCCGGCAAGCGGGTCACCGCGCTGATCGCGCTCCGCTAGACCGGCGGTGTCCGTCCCGTCCACCGGACGGCACCGGGCCGCTCAGCCGAGGCTGACGTGGAGGCGTACGGTCGTGCTGTTGTGACCCGTGTGCACCTCGAGCAGGTCGCACAACTGGCGGACCACCCACATGCCGTGTCCGCGTTGCCGCTGCGGGTCGGGGGGCAGATAGCCCACGAACCAGCCGGAGTCGTTGTCGCCCGTGCTGGTGACGTCGCACACCACGCGCCGGCCCGAGCGCCGCATCACCAGCTCCCCGGCGCCTCCGCCGTGCTGGACCGCGTTGGTGGCCACCTCGTTGACCGCGAAGACCAGACGCCCGGTCCCGTCCTCGGACAGGCCCATCCGGACGGCGGACGCGGCGACTTCGGCCCGCACGGCCGACAGGTCGGTTCCGAAGCGCATGACGAGGTCTCCGTCCTTCGTGCCCAAGGGCTGGAGCGGCCGTCGCCAGCCGCCCTCGGCCGTCGGATCCACGTACCGGTCGCTGGGCTGGACGGTCGCCGCCGCCTCTATCACCGGATGGGTCCGGCGGGCGCCTGCCACCACGTCCTCCGGCAGGACACGGGTGTCGTACGGGCAGACGATCCAGGCCGGGCAGTCGGCGAAGGCCACGTTGACGGCGGCCTCGTAGCGGGTCCACTCGGCCGTCTCCAGCGCGTCCCTGGAGGTCCAGACGGGCTCACCGATGACGCGCACCCGGCGGTGCCCCCCGGTGCCGGTGAGCCGGTCGACGTACCGGTAGTAGTCGCCCAGCGTGCGACCGGGCGTGCGGTACCACTCCTCGGCGTCCCCGAAGTCGATGTGGGCACGGGCCCCGTCGAGGGCCTGTCGCAGCAGGTCCGTGTTGCCCGGGGTGGTCACCGCCAGTACGGCGTCACCCTGATCCAGGCCGTCCAGGCAGAACGGCACCGTCGCGGCGAGGAACTCGTCGTCGCTGCCGTAGATCAACGCCTGGTGGGCGAGGTTGCCGCCGTGCGCGGGCAGCGGGTCCAGGGTGAGCGTCTCGGTCACGCGGTGGCCCTCCGCGGGGTGACGACCAGGGCCGGCGTCTCGTCGAACCCGACCATGGTGATCACCTGGCAGAGCAGAGGCGCCAGTTCCACCACGTGGAGTCGCCGGCCCGGCTCCAGCCCGGCCGCGCGCCGGGACAGGGCGCGGACCCCGGCGAGGTCGATGAACTCCAGGTCCGTCATGTCCACCCGGAGGTCGCCCGGCCAGGACACCGCCGTGTCCAGCGCCGCGGCGAGGGCGTGCGTGGTGCGGTGATCGACGCTGCCGGCCACGCGCAGGGCGCGACGCCCATCGTGGAAGGACGGGAGCAGGCGGAGCGTGCCGTCGTCGTGGAGCGGCTGGGCCTCCACGGCTCCGGGGTGGCACCGGTCGAATCCGTCCAGCTGCGCGCTGGTGAAGCGGCGGGCGTCGTACTGGCAGATGGCGGAGGCCTTCTGCCCGGCGAAGACCGAGTTGACCTTGGTCTCGTACTCGCCGAGCCGGTCGGCGCCGGGAACGGCACGCAGGGCCCAGCCCATCTCACCGCTCACCCGGAACCCGGTGTAGCCGCCGGTCAGCGAGTCCCTGACCTCGCGCTCCAGGACGGTCACCATGTCGTCGGCGTCGAAGGAGCCGGACGCCAGGTAGGTCTCGTCGGCCGTGGTCACCACGAGCTGACCCGTCTCCAGCGCGGGACCGGGGTCGATACCCGCCCCGGTCAGCCAGCCGATGACGTCCGCCGGGGCGCACTGGTCGGCGAAGTACATGACCCGCTCACCGCGCTCTATGCCGGCGGACAGGTAGGCCGTGACCACCCGGCGCTGCTCGTCGTCATCGGCGAACGCCAGGCACAGGTGATCACCGTGATCCATGTCACGGACCCGGCGTTCCGTACGCTCGTGTGTGAGCACTGCGGTCCCCAACCCCTCCCCCACCGCTCCGACCGGCCAAGGCCCCACGTCTCGTGCGGCTGGACGCGTGTACCCGCCAGTCTAGTCCGTCCAGGGCCCGCCGACACCGTCGCCGCCGAAGAAGCGGGAGGGCCGGATCGGGCCCGCTCACCCTCCCAGGGAGGCGATGGCGGCCTCGGTGGTCGGGTGGAAGGTGAAGACCTGGTCGAGTCCGACGACGGTGAAGACCCGCATCTGGTCCGGATTGACCCCGGCCAGGCTGAGCGGGGAGCCGGTCGCCTGCGCTCTCTGGTAGGCGCTGATGAGCACGGTGATGCCGGTGGAGTCGCAGTAGGTCAGTTCGGACAGGTCGATGACCACGCCGCTGTCGTCGAAGGGGGCGTCGTTGACCGCCTGGGTCAGGAGCTGGGCGGTGTGGTGGTCCAACTCGCCCGACACCTCCAGGACGAAGGTTCCCGACGGGGTCGCGTGCGGGGTGACGGTCAACAGGTGTTCGGAGTCGGTCACCGGTTCTCCTGGGGACGGGGTTCGATGGGGGCGGGTACGGACAGCGCGAGGACGGCGGTGTCGTCACTGACTCCCTCGCCCAGACGCTCCAGCAGCGCTTCGACCGACTGGAGCAGTTCGTCGGCCGTGCGCGGCGCCGTCTCGCTCAGGTGACGGGTCAGACCGTCCTCGTCGAGCATGGTGCCGTCCGGGGTGCGCGCTTCGGTGAGACCGTCCGTGTAGAGCAGGAGGCATTCACCCGGGAGGAGCCGTGTGGTGTTCTGCACGAACTGCGGGTCGGGCAGCATGCCGACGAGTTGGCCTCCGGCCGTGGAGATCGCCTGCACGGTTCCGTCCGCGCGCACCGCGAGGGTGGAGGGATGCCCGCCGCCGGCCAGCGTGATGGCGTGGGAGCCGTCCGGCAGGGGTTGCAGGACGCCGAAGACCGCGGTGCAGTAACGCGGGTCACTGCCCTGGTACTCCCCCTTGAGGACGGCGTCCAGGTTGGCCAGCGCGGTGCACGGGTCCGGGTCGTAGATGGCGGCGGCGCGCAGGGTGTAGCGGGTCAGCGAGGTCAGCGCGGCGGCGTCCGCCCCCTTGCCGCACACGTCGCCCAGGAAGAACGCCCACCGGCCGTCGTCCAGGGGGAAGAGATCGTAGAAGTCTCCGCCCACTTCGTCCGGTGAGGCCGTGTGGTACGCCGCGGCCACCTGGAGGCCGGGGACGTCGGGGAGGGCGGGCGGCAGCAGCGTGCGCTGGAGGGCCCGGGCGAGGCGCTCCGCCTCGGCGCGCCGCTCGCGTTCGGCCGCGACCGTGCGCATGGCCGAGAGCCGCAGCTCCAGCTCGTCCATGACGAGCGCGGCCAGGTCCTGGAGGGCCTCGAGCTGGTCGTCGGTGGGTTTGCGGGGCCGGGTGTCCAGGACGTCCACGGTGCCCAGGCGCTGTCCGTCGGCCGTGGTGATGGGTGCGGCGGCGTAGAAGCGGACGCCGAGGTCGCCGCGGACCAGGGGGTGGGCGAACGCGCGGCTGTCGGTGTCGGTGTCGGTCACCACGTAGGGCTCGCCGTGGAGGATGGCCGAGGCGCTCATGCCGGGCGCGCGGTCGGTCTCGGTGACGCCGCCGACCCCGTGGGCGGCCTTGAACCACACGCGGTCGGTGTCGACGATCGCCACGGTGGCCATGGGCGCGTCGAAGAGGCGTGCCGCCAGGGAGGCGATGCGGTCGAAGGCACCGTCGGGCGGTGTGTCCAGTACCTGGTAGCGGCGGACGGCTGCCAGCCGCGCCTCCTCGGCGACCGGTAGCGCCGGACCGGCCTGCACGGGGCTCGCCGTCATCGTCTCCCCTGCTCCTCGTGTCCGGCCGCTGATGACCGTCCGGGCGGTGGGTACCCGGTCGGCTGGCTTATCCTACGAAGTCGTCGCACGTGGTGGGCAGGCCCCCGGGCTTTTCCGCGTACGCGGCGACCGCAGTGGCGATGCAGGTGCCTTCCCCCGGTGCTGTCCTCGGGCGGTGGTGGGCGGACGGCAAGGAGTCAGGCGAGAGACGGCGCCCCGCGGGCCTGCCGTCTCGGCTGCCTGTCGGCGGCGTGAGGGAAGGGGCCCGGTGGAGCGTTCGCACGACGCTGCCTGTGAGACCGCGTCAGCGGTCGGAGCAGGCGTGTTCACTGCCGACCAGGAGATCGGCCAGGATCTGGCCCGCGTGGACTGGTCGGCGACCGCGCTGGGCGCGCCGGAGCAGTGGCCGCAGAGTCTGCGGACCGCGGTGAGCATCCTGCTGTCCTCCCGGTTCTCGATGTGGATGGCGTGGGGTCCGGACCTCACGTTCTTCTGCAACGCCGCCTACCGGCGCGACACCCTGGGCGCCAAGTACCCGTGGGCCCTGGGCCGGCCGGCCGGCGAGGTGTGGGCGGAGATCTGGGACGACATCGGCCCGCGCATCGACACCGTCATGAGCACGGGCGAGGCGACCTGGGACGAGGGCCTGCTGCTGTTCCTGGAACGGTCCGGGTACACGGAGGAGAGCTACCACACCTTCTCCTACAGTCCGCTGCGGGACGACCGGGGCGCCGTGGTCGGCATGCTCTGCGTGGTCAGCGAGGACACCGAACGGGTCATCGGCGAACGCAGGATGGCGACCCTGCGCGATCTCGGCTCCGACCCCAGCGTGGTCCGCACCGAGCAGGAGTGGCTCGCCTTCGCCAACCAGCAGCTGAACGGCAACCGACGGGATCTGCCGTTCACCCTGACCTACCTCCTGGCGGACGACGGTTCCGCACAGTTGGCGGACGCCACGGGACTGGCCGGGGGGCACCCCGCCGCGCCCGCGACGCTGCCGGCCGACGGCTCCGGTGTCTGGCCGGTCGCGGCGCCCACGCGCGGCGAGTCGGTGCTGATGTCGCTCGAAGACGCTCGGTTCGGTGGCCTGCCGGCCGGGGACTGGCCGCGCTCGCCCTCGCAGGCGCTGGTGCTGCCGCTGCTCCAGCAGGGCGGCTCCCCTTACGGGTTCCTGGTGGCCGGGCTGAACCGCTACCGGTCGCTGGACGACGCCTACCGCGGGTTCGTCGAGCTGGTCGCGGGTCATCTCGCGGCGGGCATCGCCAGCGCCCGCAGTTACGAGGCCCAGCAGCGGCGGGCCGAGGAACTCGCGGAGCTGGACCGGGCCAAGACGGCCTTCTTCTCCAACATCAGCCACGAGTTCCGCACGCCGCTGACCCTGATCATGGGACCGGTGGAGGAACTCCGCTCGCAGCTGGCCGGAGCCGACGCCCAGGTGAGGGAGGAGCTGGACGTCGTCCACCGCAACGGTCTGCGCCTGGGCAAACTGGTCAACTCCCTGCTCGACTTCTCCCGCATCGAGGCCGGCCGGATGCAGGCCCGCTTCGAACCGGTCGACCTGTCCCTGGTCACCGCCGACCTGGCCAGCGTGTTCCGCTCCGCCGTCGACAAGGCCGGTCTGGACTTCCACATCGACTGCGCCAGGCTCCCCGAGCCGGTGTACGCCGACCGTGGCATGTGGGAGAAGGTGATCCTGAACCTGCTGAGCAACGCGCTGAAGTTCACCTTCGACGGCTCGATCCGCGTGGGGGTGCGCGCCGAGGACACGCACGCCGTCGTGACCGTCGCCGACACCGGCATCGGCGTGCCCGCGGCGGAGATGCCGCGCCTGTTCGAGCGGTTCCACCGGATCGAGAACGCCCGTTCCCGTTCCAACGAGGGCAGCGGTATCGGGCTGGCCCTGGTCAAGGAGCTGGTGGGGCTGCACGGCGGCACGATCACCGCCGACAGCACCGAGGGAGGGGGAACCTGCTTCACGGTCCGTCTGCCGTTCGGGTCGGCCCATCTGCCCTCCGACGCTCTCGTGCCCTCCCGGGACGGCCGGGGCTCGTCGACCGCCGACCCCTATGTGCAGGAGGCGCTGCGCTGGCTGCCGGACGAGGTGGCCTCCGACGCCCGCACCACGGTGACCGCGGCCGACCCTTCGGGGTACGCGACCGCCCCCGCCGTCTCCGCGCGGGTGCTCGTCGCCGACGACAACGCCGACATGCGGGAGTACCTCACGCGGCTCCTGGACGGTGCCGGGTACGAGGTGGACACCGTCGACGACGGTCTGGCGGCCCTGGAGGCCGTCCGGGCCGACGCCCCCGATCTGGTCATCAGCGATGTGATGATGCCCGGTCTGGACGGCCTCGGTCTGGTGGCCGCTCTGCGCACCGACCCGCGGACCGTGTCGGTGCCCGTGGTGCTGCTGTCCGCGAGGGCCGGGCAGGAGGCTTCCATCGAGGGTCTTCAGGCCGGTGCCGACGACTATCTCGTCAAGCCGTTCGCCGCGGCCGAGCTTCTGGCCCGGGTGCGGGCCAACGTCGAGCTGGCACGGCTGCGCAACCATCAGGCGCGCTGGCGCAAGGCCTTGGTGGACTCCCTCCAGGAGGCGTTCTTCGTCTGCGACGAGGAGGGCGCCGTCATCGAGATCAACACGGCCTTCACCGACATCCTGGGCTTCGATCCCGAGGGCCTGCCCTACCGGCCGGTGCACCCCTGGTGGCCGGACGCCGAGCGCGACCCCGAGGCGTACCGCGAGGTGGGCGAGGCCTTCGCGCAGGTGCTGAACGATCCCAAGGGGTCGTACACCATTCCCGTCATGCACCGTGACGGTCACCGGCTGTGGGTGACCGCCACCTTCAACCGGGCGCAGGATCCGGACACCGGACGCCAGGTGACCGTGGGTACCTTCCGCGACGTCACCGCCGAGCACTACAGGGTGCAGCGCGAGAGCGCGCAGGCCGCCCTGAGCATGCGGCTGACGCAGGCGACCAGCCTGCCGGAGGCCCTCGCGGGCTCGCTCGCGGTGCTGAAGGACCTGTGGCGCGCCGAGTGCGTGCTGGCCGCGGTCGGGACCACCGGGCAGGAGGTGTCGGTGACGGCTACCGATGCCGACCTGCGCTGGCAGGACCTGTCCGCCGAGCGCCGGGAGCAGTTGTCGGGCTGGCTCGACGGGCCGCTGCTGACGCCTGTCGACGACACCGACGGGGCGGGCATCACCGTGAGCCATCCGGAGGGCTCGATGGTGCTGTGGATCGACCTCGGCGAGCACCGGCCGTTCGTCGGTGAGGAGGACCGGCTGCTGCTGTCCGTCCTCGCCGGCCAGCTCGCCCAGGGGCTGGCCCGCGCCTACCAGATCGACCAGCAGCGTGAGACGGCGATCGCCCTGCAACGCTCCATCCTCGGTCCGTCCGACCTCCCCGAGGGCTTCGCCGTCCGCTACGAGCCCGCCACCCGTCCGCTGGAGGTCGGCGGTGACTGGTACGACACCGTCCGGCTCCAGGACGGCCGCATCGGGATCGTCGTCGGGGACTGCGTCGGGCGCGGTCTGGAAGCGGCCACCGTCATGGGTCAGTTGCGCAGCGCCTGCCGCGCCCTGCTGCTGCAGGACTCCAGCCCGGCACAGACCCTGATGGCACTGGACCACTTCGCCGCCGGAGTTCCGGGCGCGATGTGCACCACGGTGTTCTGCGGGGTCCTCGATCCGGACACCGGCAGCCTCACCTACTCGAGCGCCGGCCATCCGCCGGGGATACTCACCCACCCCGACGGCTCCATCGTCCTGCTCGACGAGGGCCGCTCCCTGCCGCTCGCGGTCCGCCCGGGCAGGGAACGCCCCGAAGGCACCTGTACCGTGCCCGCCCGCGCCACGCTGCTGCTGTACACCGACGGTCTCGTGGAGCGTCGTCGGCGCCCGTTGACGGCGGGCATAGACCAGGCCGGCGAAGCCGTCCAGGCAGGACGCGACGTGGCGGTCGACGATCTCGCCACACACGTCATGTCGCAACTGGCGCCTTCCGGCGGCTACGACGACGACGTGGCGTTGCTGCTTTACCGCCACCCGGCCCCCCTGGAGGTGGCCTTCCCGGCCGAGTCCTCGCAGCTGGCGCCGGTCCGCAAGGCGCTGCGCAGTTGGCTCGACCAGTGTGAACTCCCCCCGCACATGGTGCAGAACGTCCTGGTGGCGGCCGGGGAGGCGTGTGCCAACGCCATCGAGCACGGCCACCGGGACGCTCCCGGCGACACGGTGCGCCTGCGCGCCGAGGCACTGGTCGACGACCTGCGCCTGACGGTGGCCGACACCGGCCGCTGGAAGGCGCCGCAGCCCGTGGCGAACAGTCACCGCGGCCGGGGCGTGGCCCTGATGCGGGCGCTGATGCACCAGGTCACCATCACCTCCGGCACCGCCGGCACCACCGTCGACATGCACACGAGGATTGCCTGATGAGCACGCTTCTGACCCTGACTCCGAGTCGACGGCCCGATGGTGTCCATCAGTTGACAGCCGTCGGTGAGATCGACATGAGCAACACCGACGCGCTCGCCAGAGCGATCGAGACGACGCAGGGCCCTCTCGTCCTCGACCTGACCGAGGTCGAGTACCTCGACAGCGCGGGACTGAGCGTCCTCTTCCGCCACATCGACCGCCTCCAGCTCATCGCCACCCCGCTGCTCGCACCGGTGCTGGAGGTCTCCGGGCTGTCGGAGCTGACCACCGTGCGCGGCCCGGGCGACGCCTGACGGTCCGTCGGGGCGCCCCGGGCCGCGTACGGCCGGCCCGGGGCGGGCACCGGGGGTCAGGAGTTCTCCGGTTTCCTGAAGCGGCTGCGCCGGGTCGCCCACAGGGCCTTCTGGGTGACCAGGGTCAGGGTGCCCGCCACGACGATGCCGAAGAGGTTCAGCAGCAGCTGTTCGCTGGAGCCCACCATCTGGTCGGTGTCACCGAAGCTCAGGGCGACGGCCGCGTTGGCGGCGGCCGGGACCGTGGTGACGGAGATCGCCACGCCCACCAGGGCGCCGGACTTCGCCGAGGTCAGCGACAGCGTGCCGGCGATCCCGGCGAGGATCGCCACCACGAAGGAGAAGGCGTCGGGGGCGTAGACGAAGCCGGTGTTGGGCCGCTCGCCCTCCAGCATGCCCTCGGTGAACAGGCCGAACCCGGCCATGATCCAGCTGAAGCCCACCGTGACCGCCATCGCCACCGCGAAGCCCACCAGCAGGGCGATCAGTGAGCGCAGTGCCAGGCGCGGGGCACGCTGCACGACGGCGGTGCAGATGCCGGCCAGCGGACCGAACTCCGGGCCGACCGCCATCGCTCCCACGATGAGGATCGCGTTGTCGAGCACCACGCCGCAGGCCGCGATCACCGTGGCAATGGTGATGAAGACGACATAGGTGATGGAGAGGGTCGACTCCTCGTGCGTCGCCTCCTCCAGTTGTTCCCACAGCACCGCGTCGGCGGGCTCGCCCGGGGCGTCCTTCTCCGCCTTGTCGGCGCGTTCGGACAACGACAGGTCGATGTTCTCCGCGGTGATGGCGCCGCAGCGGTCGATGCCCAGCGCTCTGAGCCCGCCGACGACTTCGTCGCCGGCCTCCCGGGCCACGTCGCACATGACGACGTCGCCCTCGGGATCGCGGGCGACGCCGGGCAGCACGACCAGGTGGGTGGTGCCCACCGTCCGCTCGATGAGATGGACCACCTCGTCGGTGCGGTCGGCGGGGGTGATCACGCGCAAGTGCAGCATCCGGTATTTCTACCGGATGCCGCGACCGCCGTCACAGCGCCCGGGGTCCGTACCGCGACCGCCCGTGGCCGTCCCGGCCGATCCGTGCCCGTCTCCGGACGGCCTGCGAATTGGCCCAGGGATCGGGCCGTCGATTGCACCACTCACCTGGTCAACTCAGCGTTCAGAATGGTGAGTACGAGGGCACCGAGGGGGCCCGCCGACAGGGGAGAACACCAGATGAGCGACATGCGGACCGACTTCGCGCCGGTTGTGACCCGAGCCGGCGAGGCGGAGACGACGAGCGACCCCAGCAGCACGATGACGCTGCTGGCCGACTCCGAGGCGACGGGTGGCCTGTTGACGAGTTACCGCTCGACCTTCGCCGAGGGCGCGGTGGGCGCACCGGCGCACTTCCACACCCGGGCCGCGGAGATGTTCTACGTCATCGACGGCTCCCTGCGCGTCCTGACGGGCGAGACGGTGACCGTGCTCGGCGCCGGCGACTTCCTGCTCGTGCCGCCGCACACCCCGCACGCCTTCGCCGCGGCCCCGGGGTGCACGGCCGATGTGCTGTTCACCTTCACTCCGGGGATGGCGCGCTTCGACTACCTGCGGCTGCTGGGCCGGGTCATGCGCGGCGAGGCGGGGTTCGAGGAGATCAAGGCGTCCTCGGAGCGTTTCGACAACCACTACGTCGACAGTCCGGTGTGGAACGCCGCGTCGGCCACGGGCTGATGCCCGTGCGCGGTGCCCCGGGTGCCGTCACGGCCAGGGGTCGGTGGGACGCACCGTGTCGAAGGCGAGTCCGCTGGAGCTCTCCCCCGTCCCGGGGCTCTTCTCCCTGCGGACCCAGCTGTGCCACGAGCCGTCGCACCAGCGAGCCAGCACCGGGCGGCGGACGACGTGCACCCCGTCGCGCGGCACCTCCTCCTCGTGCACCCACAGATCGGGGGTGAGGAGCCGGCCCTCGGGGGCAGCGTCGCGGCCGGGGCCGGTGAGCGAGGTCAGCCGGAAGTGGATCCGGGCGGGGGCGTCCGCCTCCGGAACGAGCGGGAACCAGTGGTCGGGAACGATGCTCTGCACCGCGTACGCGGGCAGTTCTCCGGCCACCGTCGGTTCGGGCGGCCGGGCGCGCGCCCAGCGGTCCCGGCGGTCGACCTGTTCGCCCCGCTCGTCGGTGAAGTGGTGCTGCACGGCCCACGCCAGGTTGGCCAGTTCGTCGCGGGCCAGCATCACACGTTCCAGCGGCTGCCCCGACTGACCGCGTTCGGTGGGCAGCATCATGAGGCCCGAGGTTGCGGGGTGGTCCGGATCCGGGCCGCTCAGCTGGAACATGGACCATCTCGGGTCGTCCCGGCCGGCGCGCCGCACCAGGTGGTGGCGTCCGAAGACGTCGCGTACCAGCAGCTGGTCCAGCACGGTCAGGGAGGCGGTGGGGACCTCCAGCGGGACCAGGAACCAGTCGTTGCCGAAGACCGTGGCGAACGAGATCAGCAGCAGCCGTCCGGTGTCGAGCGTGGACACGTCCGTCGCCCCCAGGTCGACGCGGGCGTCCTCCATCTCCCAGAACCGGTCGGCGGGCAGCCCGCCGTAGCGCACCGTCGCGGGGAGGCTCTCCTCGGTGAACGGGAGGCGCTCCCCCGGCGGCGCCCCCACCGCGTCGGGGTCCGGGTGCACGTCCAGGGAGTACCAGTCGAGGCCGTCGCCGTGGTACTCCGCGGCGCGCAGCACCGTCCCGCCGACGGACAGTTCGGCGGCGTACTCGAAGCGGTGGGGGTCGAAGCAGTCCGGGCCGTGCTCGGTCTGCCGGCCGGCCCACCAGCCGCGCCAGGCGGCGAGCACCTCGCCGAGCCGCGGGTCCGGTCCGACCGCGAAGGTCCCCTTGTCGAGTGCCTCCGCCACCGACGCCGCGTCGGGGACCCGTCCGGCGAGCAGGCCGACCAGGCTCGCGTCCGGTTCCCCGGTCCGCAGCAGGTGGGGGGCGAGTGCGTCGAGAGCGGTGGCCGGCAGGGCGGCGTCGTGGCACATCCTCAGCAGTGCGGCGCCTCCTTCGGCGCACAGCCGCCGGTCGTCCGGGGACGGCGGCTCGTCCTCGATAGCGGTGTCCAGCGGGCCCAGGCGTGGGTCGTAGCGCACCCAGTCGGCGGCTCCGGCGGGCCGCCAGGCGTCGAGGGGAGCGCTGGCGCCGGTCATCCGTACCACCGCCGGGGAGCCCGCGTCCTGGGCGGCGAACTCCCCGAACTGCCACTGCCGGGTGAGGAGCCACAGCGGGTCGTGCACCCGGGCCGCCAGACCCGACTCGACGTCGGCGGTGCGGTGCGTGGTCTCCAGCCGGAACGGCCCCTGCGGGTCGGTGTTGGGCCGCTCGGTCTCGATCCGGGACAGTGCGGTGCCGGTCGCACCCTGCTGGGAGATGCTGATCGCCGGGAGCAGGTCGTCGAGTCGTTGCAGGTCGTCGCGGTCGACGGCGCGCAGCCGGGCCAGGTCGAGGGTCTCGCGCAGCACCTGGACCAAGGCGTCGGCGGTCCAGCCGCGGCCGAGGTCCGGGGGGACCGCGAGGAGCATGCTGTGCGGGGCCTTGGCGTCCGGGCGGTCGTAGTGGAAGGCGACTCCGGTGAGTTCGGTCTGCGGGGCCGGCGGGGACGTCTGCGCGGGCTGTTCGGAGCCGGGCAGCAGCTCGATCCACTCGTCGAGGACGAGTCCGGTGACCGTCGCGTCGGGCGCGAGGTCGGCCGGTGCGTGCCAGACCAGGTGGGTCGTCGCGGGCGGGCGTTGCTCGGCCGGGAAGGTGCCGCCGATCCAGGCGTCGCCGGGCAGGGTGGGATGCTGGGCCGCGCGCAGTCGTTCGGCTCGTCCGGCCCGCGCGCCGGCCAGCAGCAGGGTCTCGTGCAGGGCGCGTACCGCGGGGCGGACGGCCGCGTTGCGCATGAGCCAGTCCTCGATACCGGCTCCGGGCAGCTCGGCGCGGCCCGACGGCGGCGGTGTCGGCCCGCTCAGGGCGGGAAGCAGCGGCACGTCCGCCCCGAGCACGTCGGCCAAGGCCGTCCTGGCGCGCGACAGCCAGGCGTCGCTCGTGTCCGGCGTGAGCTGCCGCGCCGCCAGGGCGCGCAGTTCGGTGGTGGCGGGGTGGCCGACCGCCCGCGGGCTGTCGGCGAAGGCGGCCAGTCGCGTCTGGACGGCGGTCGGGTCGGCCGACCGCCCGGCCGGTTCCTCGGGCAGCAGGGCGGGCAGCAGTGGCTGGGCGGTGGACAGCAGCGTCCTGATGCGGGTCGCCGTGCCGTGCAGCGCGCTCCAGCCGGGTCCGGAGAAGGCGACCGGCGTGTCCGCCGCCACGCCCTTGGCGTCGCGCACCGCTCGGTGCAGTCCGATCGGTTCGACGGCCGCCGCGTCCAGTACCGTGCTCAGCGCACCCAGCCCCAGGCCGTCGGCGGCGAGTTCGAACTCCTGCCCGTCACCCAGCAGGCCACCGAGCGCCCAGCCCGCCGCCGGACCGAGCAGGTGGGCGACCCAGCTCTCCAGCTCGGGGTGCAGGTCGGCCACCGGATCGCTCGGCCAACCGGTCGCCCCGGGGGGTCCGGCGGGCAGGAGCACGGCCGTGCGGTGTGTCAGTGCGCGTGCCCGGTGCGGGGTCCGCAGCACCCGGAAGGTGTCGGGTACGTCCTCGCCGCGGCCGAGGGTGTCCGCGGTCAGGCCCGCGCGGATCGGGTTGCCGCCGACGAGTTGGTGGACGCTCTCGGCCAGCACCAGGTCGCCGACCGCGTCGAGCGCGTCCGCGAGGTCCTCCAGCAGCGGTGTCACCGCCGCCCGGTCCGGGTCCGCCCGGACCACCGGTTCCCCGTCGATGACGCTGGACCGGTCGCCGGCGGTCGCCCCGGCCCGGGCCAGGGCCATGCCGTCGACGACGTTGCGCGCGGAGATCGCCTCGGCGCTGCGCGCCCACAGGTCGGCGTCGGCTTCCGGCACCGGGGTCTCGGTCACCACGGGGAGGGGGAACTGCCGTCGGAACCGCTCGACGAGGTGGTCCAGTCCGGCGTCGTGCAGGGCCCGTTCGAAGCGGTAACCGAGCAGCGGTCCCAGGGTCTGGCCCTGGCGCACGCCGCCCAGCAGCCAGCGGGCGACCCGGGCGCGGCGGGAGGTGAGGTCGACGGCGTAGCTCTGCTCGTCGGGGTTGCCCAGGAAGCCGGAGCGCAGGACGGCCGCCGTGGCCGCGTGCTGGAGCGAGGGAGCGTGGATGTAGCCGTCCTCGGCCGACACCTCGACGGAGGTGTCGGTTCCGTCCAGGACGATGTCCTGCTGCTCCCGCGCGTGCGGCGGGCCGAGATTCTCCACCCAGCCGTACGCCCCGAGCCGGGTGCCGACGACGCCCCCCGCCCTCAGCTCGCCGAGCCGGCCCGACGCCAGGGAGGTGATCCAGGCGTCCAGGCGGTGCGCGTGGACGTCCACGACCTCCATGAGCAGCTCCGGCAGACGGGTCACGGGCACGGCCGCGAGGGCCCGCAGCGCCTCCTCGAACCGGGGCAGCGCGGTCGCGGCCTGCCGGGCGGCCTCGACGCGGGCCGCGCGGTCCTGGTCGCTCAGTCCTTCCAGCACGTCGGCCACCAGTTGGTCCACGTCGCCGGTCACGGCCAGCGCCCGGCGCAGCGGATCGTCCGTGCTCTCGCCGAGGTCGCCGTGGAAGGCCGACCAGTTGGGCAGGAAGAGCAGGGCGTCGAGGAGTCCTGTGGCGTCCGGTTCGGTGGCCGGCTCGTCCGGCCCGGTGGCCGGCGTGCCCTCTCCCGGTGGTTCCGCGCCGTCCGGTGGCTGTTCCCCGGCCGGTGGTCCGCCCTCGGCTGCCGGCTCCTCCGGCGGGGCGGGGAGGTCGAAGAAGGTGCCGCGCCGGGGTGGTGTCTCCCGGCCCGTGGACAGCTCCACGGGCCACGCGAGGTCGTACGCCGGCGCGTCCAGCTCGCCCGCCAGGAAGGCCCGTACGGCGCCGAGGTAGTCCGCGGTCGCCGTGGCCCGGGCCGGGAAGGCCTCCGGGTCGGGGGTGATCCGGTCGACGAACGCCGGGACGCCGGTCTCCTCGTCCAGGCCCCAGCCCAGGAAGGTCGTCCCGTCGCCGCTCGTGGTCCAGCGCACCGCCGCGTCGGGCGGTATCCCGGGCAGGCCCGTGCGGGCCGGGGGCGCGTCGCGCTCGGTGCTGGACACGGCGAACTCGGGCCCGTTCATCCGGCGCATGGCCAGACCGGTCGCCACCGGCAGTCGCCGCAACGCCTCCACCGCGACCCCGTCCACCGGCTCGCCCGGCCGGATCCTGGGAACGGGGTCGACGGCGCTCTCGTCGTTCAGCGCGCTGCGCCAGCACTCCCGCAGCCTCAGCAGCCAGGGTGCGAGCAGCGCGCCCGCGTCGTCGACGCGTTCGGCGCGCCAGTCGTCCAGCGCGGTGACGGGCAGGACTCCGTACGGCTGGCGGCCGACCCGGAGCACGGGGAGGGGCCCACGGCTGCGGACCTGCCGGGCGAGGTGTTCGCGGACCGTGCGCCAGGGTCCTTCGGGAGCGAAGGCGGCCCCCTCCTTGGTGCCGAGGTCGAGTGTGGTCAGCGCCGCCTCGGCGAAGCCCTTGCCGAGGGTGGGCCAGGTGAGCAGGGTGAGGGCCGCCACGGTCGCCGGATCGGTGTCGGCCGCGCCGGGACAGGAGCGGAGGAAGCCGGCGTCGGGGAGGCCGAGGGCCTCGGCCAGCGCGTCCGCGACGGGCCGCTCCCCCGCCTCCGGGTCGGGGTCGGGGCCCGGGAAGGCGGGAGCCGAGGACCAGCCGGAGCGACTGCGGGGCGTGTTGTTGGTGGCGGTGCCCGAGGGCAGCAGACCGAGTCCGCCGCCGAAGCGGTGTCCGTGCAGCAGGTCGCGCAGGAGGGCCGCGCCGTCCGCCGGGGTGTCCTCACGCACACCGACGACGAGCAGTTGGTCGAGGTGTTCCGTGCTCTCGGGCGGGAAGACCAGCTCGATGCCCATTCCGGCCTTGAGGGCTTCGAACCAGTCGGTCTCCCAGCCCTCCTCCTCGCCGCGCAACAGGCCGATGGGCAGCGGGTCCGGGATCGGGCGGCCGGGTCTGTCCACCACCACCTGGCCGTCGCGCAGTCCGAGGAAGCGCCACCGCTTCGGCATCCGCACTCCGTGACCGGGGCGCTCGGCCGGATCGTCGGGGCGCGTCCCGGGCGGCGGGGCGCCCGGGCGGCAGGCGTGGACCGTCCAGGACGCCCGGGCGGGACGCAGCTCGGTCAGTACCTGCTGCCAGGCTTCCGGGCCCGGGTTCTGCCAGTAGGCGGTTCCCGCCCGGGCCTCGGCGGGGGTCAGGGCGGGCTCGAACCAGGAGAGCTGGAGGTCGTCCGGGTAGACCCGCACCCGCAGGGTCCGCGGCTCCCACCAGATGGTCTCCAGCCGCACCGGAAGCAGAGCGATCGGTGCGGTGTTGTCGTCGGGGAACAGGGGCTCCCCCTCGCCGAGGGCCACTGTCAGCTCCTCCTGGGCCGCGGCGGCCAGGTCGTTCAGTTGCCGGGCCCTGCCCTGCAGCTCCGGCAGTGCGGCCTCGGCCTGGGCGAGGAGCACGGCGGACGGCACGGTGTCGGGGAAGTTGGGGTCGGCGAGGCCCGCCGCGACGTGGGCCCGCAGGCGCAGCACCACGGCCGACTGCTCGTCGGCGAGCGCCTGGGCGGTATCCGCTTCGGTGCGTGCCCGGTCCGCCTGTGCGCGGGCTGCGAACGCGTCGGTCATGTCGGTTCCTGTCCTCGTGACGGGGGTCAGCCGCCCAGCAGCCTGGAGACCCGGAAGGCCAGCTGGAACGGCTGCTGGAAGGCGATGCGCGCCATGTCGGCCGCGTCACCGGCCCACGCGGCGGACCCGTCCGCGGACGGGACGGGCGGGGGCGGGACCAGCGGGACGCACTCCAGGACCTCCACGTCGAGGCCTTCCCACGTGAGGTCGGCCCAGGTCTCCATCGGATCGGGCTGAGGTCCGGTGTCGAAACCGAACTGGGTGCCCTGCATCGGTTCGCGGAACACGAAGAACCAGTCCTCCGTCCGGGCCCGTTCCTCGCTCAGACCGGCGAACAGGTACAGCACGGTGGACTCGTCCAGTGCCATCGGGGTGGCCGCCGCCCCGTCGAACGCGGGCGGCAGCCTGCCGCCCGCCCCCGGTACGGCGACCAGGGAGGTGCCGGGGAAGCGGCGCAGCAGCGCGCCGCGCACGAGCAGCGCCAGGTCGCCCGCGCGTCCGGTGCGCAGCCGGCTGCCCAGCGGGGCGTCGGGCGGCCACAGCGCGATCTCCTCGACGTCGGCGTCGTCGCCGGGCCAGAACCGGGCGAACGGGGTGCCGCGCTGGTCGGTGGGGAACTCCCGCCAGAGCAGTTCCCGGTTGAACTCGTGGTTGAGCCCGACCAGCAGCGCGGCGACGAACTCGGGGTTGGTCTCCACCAGGGTCACCGAGTCGGGTGGCAGGGACTCGATGCCCGGGAGGGCCCACTCGGGCCAGCGGGAGAACAGTTCCCCGGCGATCGGCACGGTGAACCTCGGGTGGGTCATGATCGGCCGCAACGGCCGGGAGGGGTCCTCGGTGCGCCGGGCCCAGAAGTCGCCGGGGACACGGTCGGCCATGCGCAGGACCTGCTGGTGCGTGGGGCTGAGCCGGTCGCGCAGTTCGGTCGGCAGGCCGGGGCTGCCGGGCGTCTCCTCGACGGTCATGCCCATGGTCCGCAGGCTCCGCACGAGGACCGGTTCGGCTGGTGCGCTTCCCCCGTCCGTGCCGCGGTGGGCGCGGCGGGACAGGGCTCCGTTGACGCGGGTCAGCCGGCTGAAGGAGGTACTGGCCGCTCCGGTCGGTACTTCCTCCGCCGAGGCGAGCATGGTGGCCAGCGTGGTGGCGTCCGCGTCCGGCTGGAGGGCGGACACGGTCAGGCGTGCGCCGGCCGGCGCCAGCAGGGTGACCAGGTCGGCCAGGCCCAGCGGGCCGAGGTGTTTCTCCTTGGCGCGCTCGGCCGCGGCGGCGGCCAGTTCCCCCGTGGCCAGCAGCCGGTTCGCCTGCCGGATCTCACCCGCCTGCTCCCAGGCCCTGGCCATCAGGAACTCCTGTTCCAGTTGCACGTAGCGGGTGCCCAGTGCGGCGGCCACTCTGCGGCGGACCTCCAGATTGAGTGCGGACATCCAGCTGTCCGGTGCGGTGGGCACGGTCTGCTCCCCGGTGTGGTGGCTGCCGTAGAGCGGCGGTCCCACGGCGGCGGCCCGTCGCTTCTCCGCGGCCTCCGGGTCGACGGCGGGTTCCGGGGCGGGCCCGCGGAGGCGGACCGCGGCGTTCAGGCGCTCCGCGAGCAGGGTGCGGAAGCGTTCCTGGGCCGCGGGGTCGGTCCAGGTCTCGGGCACCGTCGTGCCCGGTGGCCGGAGTGCCCCGTCCATGGCCACCGTGGCCGGCCCCGGGGAGGGCTCGGCGGGCCAGGGGCGGCCGACGTCGAGGGTGCGGCTGCCGAGTCCGGCGTCGGCCGCGGGGCGGAACACCAGTCGGCGTGCCAGTGCCTCGAAGGTGCCCGCCTCCCCGGTACGGAAGGTCCACCAGTGGTAGACGGGCAGGTCCACGGTGCCGGTGCCGGCGAGGGGCCAGGCGTCGTCCGTGGCCGCTCCGACGGATGCCGCGCGCAGTCCCGCGTCCCGTCCGGCGGCGGTGGCGGGCACCACCGCGGCGATCCAGCCGCGGTCCGGGGCGAGCCGGCGCGGGCACAGCAGCCGGGCGACGACACCCGGCGTGTGGTCGCGCGCGCCCTGCTCGACGAGGCGCCTCGCGCTCTCCGTCTCGGTGACGGTGTCCGGCAGACGCGCTTCGACGTGGGCCCAGGCCCATCGCTCGGTGAGCCGCGGCAGCGCGGTGACCGGAGCCGTCAGCACGGGCAGCGGGTGAGCGGGCCGCGGTGGGGCCGCCTCGTCGTCGGCCACCACGATCAGGGCGAGCCAGGGCTGCGGTGTCGGCGGGACGAGCCCCGGCACCATGGCCGGGGACAGCAGCCAGGGCAGGTCGGCGTGGGCCAACTCGACCCCGGCCAGCACGTTCTCCGGGGCGTCGGGCGTCCCGGGGCGCGGTTCCTCCCGCAGGACCGTGCCGTGGTCGAAGCCGAGCACGTCTCCGGGGCCGACCAGGGCGAGGTCCGGTCCGGGCACCGTCGGGCCCTCGTGACGGCCCTCGATGTCACGGCCGAAGCGCACCGAGGTGGCCAGCGTCCGTCCGGTGGCCGAGGCGCCGGCGCCGGTCCGCGCCCAGGAGAAGAACCATCGCGTGCTCATGCGTCGCTCCCGACGGGAGAGGGGGGCCGGGTGGGTGCGCCGTCCCGGGTGCTCATCGGTGTTCCCAGGTCTCGACGAACCGCGGGGGTCGCGCGGCCTGGGCGCGGGCGGCCTCCCAGGGGTCCCTCGTGGCGTCGACCGGGGTGAAGTCGTCGATCAGCGGCTGGAGGGTGTCGGCGGCGACCATGGTCAGCGTCGCCGGTCGCACCGTGACGGTCACCTCCGGGGTGCGCCACCTCGCCAGCCGCTCGGCGGCGCCGGCCGGCAGGGTCGCTTCGTGCTGGAGGAGGCCGGGCCATAGCGAGGGTTCGCGTTCCTGTTGCGGCTCGTAGGCGGTCTCGTAGACGTCGTCGACGCGGTGCCCCTCGCCGGTGCGGCTCTGCTCGGTGTGCGCCCGCAGTCCGCCGGCGTGGCTGACGAACGCGGGCTCGGTGAGCTGCTGGTCCTCGGTGAGGTCGAAGAACTCGCCGGGGACGAAGCGCTCGGGCAGTGAACGGGCGCCGTCGGCGGCTCGGGGCTCGCCGAAGGTCACCTCTTCGATGGTCCAGGTCTGCACCGGCACCGGTCGCCGCTCGAACCGGGAGATCGGCACGCCCAGTGGCACCACTTTCTGGGTGATGCGGAGTGCGGCGTCCGGGTGCACCAGTGTTCCCTCGGTGAGTTTCCCGGTCGCCTCGGGTGTGAAGACCAGGCCGGTGCGTTCGGCGGCCGGCCGCTCGGCCGCCCAGGCCGCCGTCCGGCGCAGTTCCTCGGCGAGTACCGGCAGCGGTTCACGTCCGCGGCGGTCCGTGACGGGCGGGGGCGGTCCCCAGAGGATGTCGAAGTCCAGCTCGACGTCCCAGAACAGCACCGAGATACTGCCGGTGCCCCAGGCGTGCCAGCGGGCCGGCCCTTCGAGCGTGAAGTCCAGAGCGACACCGGCCAGTCGGCGCCCGAACGCGCGCACCGCGACACCGGCACGTACCTGCACGGCGAAGGCGAACACCGGGTCGAAGACGAACAGCGCGTCGAGCCCGAGCCAGCCCGTCACCCCGCAGCCCGCGATCGTCGCGTCCAGTTGCACCTGGCCACCGAACATCACGGCGTTGGAGGTGACGGCGAAGTAGGCTTCCATGCGCAGTCCGAAGCCGTTGCCGGGGGCCAGGTCGATCTGGAGCCGGTCGAGCGCGGGCACCCCGGCCGGGCGGGTGTAGCGCGGGTGGAAACCGCCGGTGGACAGGACGAACTCGGGTCGCGCGCCGCCGCGTACCAGGAGGTACAGCTCGCCGCGCACGGCGAGGCCGACGATCCACGAGCCGGTCAGCGACACCAGCAGTTCCACCATGGGGACGGCCGGTTCGATGCGTCCGAGCACGCCGGCCTGGAGGCGGACCAGGGGCAGGGCGGGATCGGGCAGCCCGACCAGGAGGCGTCCGAGCAGGATGGCCCTGGGCGGCGCGGGCAGTTCGAGGATCACCGCTCCGGACAGCGACACCATCCGGGCGCCCCAGGTGAGGCGGATCATCGGGCCGACCAGGATCCTGCCGGGCGCCACGGGGAACGCCGAGCCGAGGGAGCCGATGATCTCCTTGGCCCGTTCCACGGCGCGGTCGGGGAACAGCACGTGGTCGGCGTTGCCGTCGCGGACCAGCTGTTGCAGGGCGGTGACTTCGACGCGCCGGTTGATGCCGACCAGCCCGCCGACCGCTTCCAGCGCGAATCCCAGGCCGAGCTGGATGCCCGGGGGCGGGAACTGGGCGGCGAGCAGGACCAGGAAGCTCGTGGGGGCGTCCCCTTCGGGTGGCCGGAACAGGGCCATGGCCTGGAGGCGCAGTACGCCGAGGTCCATGTCGATCAGCCCGCCGTAGCTGTGGTCCTCGTTGCGGCGGACCATGCCGCCGCCCGACACCGGCGGCACCTTGAGTTCCGTGCCGATGGCGTCCGGGAAGCGGGGGCGGGGGTTGCTCCCGTCGAGGCCCGGGCGGGTCCCCGAGGACAGGGCGACGGGCAGTTCGACGCCGGCGCCGTCGATGAAGACCCGCAGGGGCAGTCCCGGCAGCCCCGCGGTCGCCGACACGGACAGGCCGACGCGTGTGCCGTCGCCGTCCGAGATCAGCTCCAGCGCGGCGTCCCGGGTGGAGACGTGCGGTGCCTTCAGTCGCAGGGGGAGGGGGACGCGCAGGGTGCCCGTCCCGGTGAAACGCAGTCCGGCCGTCCGGTCCGCGCGAAGGGTGACGTCGACCGGTCGGGCACCGCCGGCCGCCGGGTCCGTCCCGCCGCCCCCGACGAGTGCGGCCAGCGCGGCCGGCAGGATGGACGCGGTGAGCCCGCGCAGCTCGATCTCGAAGGCTGCGGCGCTGTCGGGTGCGGCGGTCACGGTCAGGGCGATGCCTTCGACGCCCACTCCCGGTCCGTCGGTCATCCCGGCGGCCAGCTTCCCGGTGCGCTGCACCTTGATCGTCGCGGTGCCCCGGGTCGCCGCCGGCTGGAGCCCGGGGCCGAAGGCGGCGTCCCAGCCCTCCGGGGCTTCTGGGCCGACCGCGATGCTCGCCTCCGCGCTCCAGGGCTGCGGCACCGTGGTGGGCAGCGTCAGTGTGGCTCCCGGGGTGACCACCAGGTCGAACACCGGCCCCTCCGGCGTCACTCCGAGGACGGCCCGTCCACCCGCCGGACCGGACGGATCGGTCAGCACGAGGGCCACCCCGAGCGGGGCGCCCGGGGCCCGGCGCCAGCCGTGCAACCGCAGCGGCACCGGTGAGTCGACGGCCAGGTCTCCGAGCATCTCCCGGACGAGTTCGACCAGCGAGTCGCCCGCGGGGAGCCGGTCGTGCACGGCGAGCAGCCGGCCGGCCAGCACGGTGCCCGCGGCGGAGGGGTCCTCGCCCAGCTCGGGCAGTTGCCCGACCAGGCCGTCCACCGCGCCCCGGACCAGGGTGCGCAGCTGACCGGCGATGTCGTTCAGGAGTTGATGCGGGTCCATGCCGCCTCACCCTCGCGTGGAGTTGGACTCACCGTTGTCGATCACCAGGGCGCCGGTGAAGCAACCGACGCCCAGCCAACGCCCGTCGGGGCTGAACTCCAGGGCGAGCACCTCGTCGGTGGGCGCGGCGTAGATCTCCTGACCCGTGAGGCCGAACAGCCGGACGACGTTGTCGATGGAGGCGCTGGCCGCCAGCTTGCCGTTGGGGCTGAACGCCACGTGGGTGACGGCGCCGAAACCCGGGTCGGGCGCCCCGGGTTGCAGCTTCGGCACGCGGCACTTCTCGAGCCCGGTCTCGGCGTCCAGTACCCGGGTGAAGCCGTCGGCGCCACCGACCACCGTCCAGCGGCCTCCGGGGTCGTAGGCCAGGCAGTTGGGAGCGGTGGTGTGCTCGTCGGGCTCCTCCGGATCGGTCCATACCGGGGTTCCGCCGGCCGACTGGAACATCCGGACGGTGTCGTCGGCGGAGCAGCACAGCACCATGTCCGCGGCAGGACTGAAGGCGACCGCGTGGACGGCGTCGTCCGGGGTCAGCTTCCCGAGGACCTCGCCGGTGGCCAGCTCCACGACCCGTGCGTCGCCGGTGGACTGGTGGTTCCCGCCGTGGCGGTGGTCGACGGCCAGCGCGACCCGGGCGCCGTCCCCGCTCACGTCCACGTCGGCGATCAGCGGCGGGTCGACGGTGACGCGCCGGGTGATGGCGCCGGTGGCGGGGTCCAGTACGGCGACGAGGACGTCGGTGGTGGCGATGATCCGTCCGTCGCCCGCGAACCTGACGGTGTTGACCGAGTTCCCCGGTTCCAGCGGGCCCTGCCAGGTGGCCGAGCCGTCCGTGCCGCTCCGCAACGACACCTGTTCGAAGTCGGCGACGACGAAGGCGCCGCCGGGTCCGAAGGCGATGCCGGTCACGGCCCCGCCCACGGGCACGTCCAGTTCCTTGCCGATGAGGACCGGGCGCACCCTCAGGATGCTGTCGCCGCCGCCACTGGCGAAGCGGGTGCTGTCGGGGCTGAAGGCGATGGCCTGCACCGAGCCCTGGTGCTCGACGGAGCGGGCCACCGTTCCCGGCTCACTCATGACAGGCTCCTTCCGAGGTCGGTCGCGACTTCGGTGTCCTGAAGAATCAGAGGGTGGCTCCGGCGCGACGGCGCCCGGGGGACTCGTACGGCCCTGGAACCCGGCCGGAGCGGGGGCGCGTCGTGCGGGGGGCCCGCGAGCGCCGGCTTCCGGCTGCGTGTGATTCCTGCAATTCACCAACCTAATCGAAAGCCGCACCGCCCGCCACGCGGGCGACCGCGGCCGGGAGCACCGCCCGCAGCCGTGTCGGACAACCCCGGTCCGCTCACCCGCGCACCCGAGAGGCGGATACCTGACGTTTCGTCAGATGTGCTCTGTTCGGAGGGAGAAGGCCAGACACCGCGAGGACCGTCGGGCGCTCCGGCCTCGCATGGCAGGGCGGCCGCGCAGGTGCGACGATGGATGAGTGCCGACCCGTCGGGGCGGGCATCCGGGCCGGCCCCGCTGTGACCGGCCGCCGCACGCCCGTTCCCCCCCCCGGCAGCCGTCCCGGGCTTCCGTGCCTCGGGAAGGAGTTCCGGCATGCTCACTTCCGTACTCTTCGCCGGCGATCCCCTGCTGGAGTCCGTCGCTCAGGACCAGGACCGGATCTCACGCACCCGGCACCGTACCGACCCGGCCGTGCGGAAGGTGCAGGTCGCCCTCCTCGACTGGGACCCGCAGTGCCTCCCCCTCTTCGGGGCGGACGGCGACTACGGGGACGAGACCGCCGGCGCGGTCGCCCGGTTCAAGCGCGAGGTGCTCGCAGTCCCCCCGCCCGAGGTGATCGACGACGTCGGCCCGCTGACCGTCCGGAAGCTCGACGAGATGCGGACGCGGTCCGAACAACCGCCTCCCGCCCCGTCCGCCGCCCCGGCGGACTGGCTGCTGACCGACGGCGACATGAGTCCCTTCCGCGCCCCCGCCTTCACCCTGGACAACGTGGTCCTCTACTTCGTCGACGCCGAGGGGTACTACGACACGCTGGCCTCGCGCCTGGACGGCCTGCGCGGCGGGGACCAGGTGCTGTTCGCCGGCTGGCGGTTCTCGCCCGAGCAGATGCTGCGCCCGGCGGTCGCGGGCTCCGCGGGGATCCTCGACCGGCTTCGCGGCCTCCGCGCCCAGGGCGTCGTCGTCCGCGCGCTCCTGTACGGTTCGCACTTCTCCACGCTGCCGGTGCGCAGGCCCAGGGTTCCCACCCTGCCGTCCAAGGACAACTTCGACTTCCGTACCGGGCTGGTCGACGCCGGTGCGCAGGCGGTCTTCGACGCCCGGGTGCCGGAGTTCGGCTCCCACCACCAGAAGTGCGCGGTGGTGCAGGGTGCCGCCGAGGGCCCGGCCGCGTTCGTCGGTGGGATCGACGTCTGCCTGGACCGCTGGGACAACGCCGCACACGTCGACCCTCCCGTACGGCAACGGGAGCCCGACTTCCTGGGGCAGAAGATCTCGCTGCCCGGTTGGCACGACGTGCAGTGTGCGGTGTTCGGCCCCGCCGTCGGTCAGATCTGGCAGGCTCTGGCGCAACGCTGGAACGACCCCACCCGGCCCAGCCGGGTCGACGACACACCCGTGCCTATCGCTCCCTCGGAGGCGCCCGGACCGTCACCGTTGTCCGGCACGCAGGCCGTGCAGGTGCTGCGTACCCTCACCTGCAACGGGATCTACTCGTTCCTGCCGGGCGGCGAGTTCACCGTCACGGCCGCCTACCGCAAGGCCGTCCGCCGGGCGCGGCACTACATCTACGTCGAGGACCAGTACCTGTGGCCCTCGCCCCTCGTCGACGACCTGCGGGACGCCGCCGCCCGGGGCGTCCAGGTCGTCCTGGTCACCGCGCGCGACTTCGACGCTCCGGGGCTGGCCGACACCCACAAGGCGCTGCGGGCCGAGGCCCTCCGGCACATCGCCTCCGCCGCGCCCGCGAACGTGCACTGCTTCCATCTGGAGCAGGCGGCGACCGCGCTGCAGATCTACGTCCACGCGAAGCTGATGATCGTGGACGACCTGTACGTCGCCGCGGGCAGCGCCAACCTCAACTTCCGTTCCCACACGACGGATTCGGAACTGCATCTCGGCGTCTTCGACACCGACCTCACCGACGGCACGATGGGCGGCGCCCCGCACCGGGTCGGCGTGTCCGTCCGTGCCCTGCGGACGCAGATCTGGGGCGAGCACCTCAACGAGGACCCGTCGCTGCACGAGGACGCGCTGGTGGGCCTGGGCCGGATGCCGCAGGCGGGCGGCAAGACCGGGCATCTGGTCGGCTTCCCCGTGCCCTCGCAGGTGCCGGCCGTGGACTGGCGCGAGACGCTGCGGGAACTGCTGCGCTCCGTCCAGCACATGGAGCACTGGCAGCTCCTGGCACCGGTGGTGCTCGGCCCTCTCGCGCCCGCCGTCCAGTTGGTCCCGGGACTGGACCTCGGGACCGTCGCGGACCTGATCCCCGACCCCGAGGGCTTTTTGCGCAGGCTGCTCAATCCCCGGACCGTGTGCTGAACGGCGCCGGGGCCCGGTACCGCGCGTTCCGCCCCGCCGTCCGGGCCGCGGAGGGCCGCGCCGGTCGGCTTCCGGGGATCGTCACGAGGGAGGACGCAGGGCGTCGCGTACCGCCTTACGGTGGCGTCATGGGAAGTCATGCGCAGGACGCGCCCGCGGGACCCGTCGGGCCTTTCGAACCGCCGTACTACGTCGCCGTCTTCACGACCGTGCGGACACAGGACCAGAGCGGTTACGGCGAGACCAACACACGCATGGAAGAGCTGGTGAAGGACGTCCCCGGCTACCTGGGGATGGACCACGCGCAGACGCCCGGCGGGCTCGGCATCACCGTCGGCTACTTCCGTGACGCCGAGGCCCTCACCGAGTGGCGGACCAACGCCGAGCACCGCGCGGCGCAGAAGCGCGGGCGAGCCGAGTGGTACCGGAGCTACACGCTGCACGTGGCCAAGGTGGAACGGAGCAGCGGGTTCACGCGGGCGCAGGAGCCGCCGACGGGCTGACCGGCCGGTGCCCGGCCCTCGGAAGGGCCGGGCACGGCGCGGGTGTCCGGCGTGACGCGGGCTGGGCCGGCGGGAGCGCCCCGGCCGTGCCGTCGCCGGCGTCAGACGACGGGCTGCTGGGCGCTGCCGGGGCGGTCCAGGCCCATCGACTGGCGGCCGAGGAACGGGGCCTTCCAGGAACCCGTGCCCCGGTAGAGGTAGTTGCCCTGGGGGCTGAAGGCGGCGAGGTCGCTGCGGCCGTCGCGGTCGGCGTCACCGACCGCCACGAGGTGGGTGTAGGGGCCCCACCCGGCGCCGATCCGGGTGCGGGGCGCGAACGTGCCGTCGCCCTTGCCCAGGTAGAGCCAGAGGACCCCGTCCTTGTCCCGGGCGACGAGGTCACCGGCGGCGGCGCCGCCGATGTTCCCGACGGCCGTCAGGTCGTTGAAGACGCCCCAGCCGCCGCCCACCTTCTTGCGCGCGGAGAAGGGCGCGGTGGCGTTGCCGGTGCCGGGGTAGAGCCAGAGCACTCCGGACCGGTCGGTGGCCAGGAGGTCGTTGCGGCCGTCCCCGGTGAGGTCGGAGCCGCCCGTGACCTTGTCGTAGGCCTGCCAGCCGCCGCCGACCTTGGCACGGGTGGCGAACCCGCCGCGGCCGTTGCCCTGGTAGAGCCACAGGACACCGGAGGTGTCCCGGGCGACCAGGTCGCCGACCTCGGATCCGCCGAGGTTGCCGGTGGCCTCGATGCGGTCGTAGACGTTCCAGCCCCCGCCGACCAGGGCCTTGGCCTCCCCCGCGCCGAGCTGTCCGCCGCCGGTGCCCGCGTCGAAGCGGGTGTCGCTGCGCCAGAGCCTGCCCGCGGCGTCCCGGGTGAGGACGTCGGGGGTGCCGTTGTCGTTGAAGTCGTGCGGCTGCCCCTTGCGGGTGACGGTGAAGGTCCCGTCGGCGACGGCGGCCGGACCGATGCCGTTGAGGGGCGCGGCGACGGCCTCCCAGGTGTAGGCGCCGTTGGGGGCGGACTCGGACCCGGCGGCGACGAGGCCGTTCCAGTCAAGCGTGACGGACGGGGTGGCAGGGTGCTTCGCGGTGGCGACGAACGTCTTGCCGCTACGGACGTGGCGGAGCGTGATCCCCACCTCGACGTTGGCCCGGGACAGGTCCCAGCGCAGGGCCGCCGACCCACCGTTCTGGTCGAGGTCGACGACCGCGGGGACGGTGTTGCCTGTGATCTCGACCTTGGTGGGTGCTTCGGCGTTCGCCACCCGGGTGACGACGGGTGTGCCCCCGTCACCGGCGGTGATCTTGAACAGTCCCTCGCCGTCCGCGACGGTGCCGCCGCGCACGTACAGGCCGTCGGGAGCGGCGGCGGACGAGGTCAGGTGGTCGAGCAGCTTCACCGAGGCGCCGGTGGCGGGGTGGTACGCGGTGACGGCGTGCAGGGGGTTCGGCGCGGCCGCGGAGATGCCGTCGGCCTCTCCGTACACGACCCAGTCGCCGACCAGACCGACCTGGAGGTCACTCGCGTACGCGGGGGCGACCGGGAGCTGCCGCACGGCGTCGGAGGCGCGGTCCAGGAGGAACACCGCCGGGGTCTCGGTGCCGTCGCCCTCGGTCCAGACGACGTGGGTTTCGGAGACGGCGAAGTCGCCCCCGGTGGAACCGGCGGTCCTCTCGTGCGTCTCGTGGACCGAGCCGGTGGCGAGATCGATCAGTGCCCACTTCTTCAGGGCGCCGTCGGTGAAGGTCAGCAGGGCGTCCTCGGGCGTGCCGGGGGTGATCGAGAAGTCCTTCGCACCGGCCGGCAGCCCGGTGACGGTCTTCACGCCCTCGTCCGCGGTGTGCTTGCGCAGCTTGACGGTCCCGTCGGTGTCGACGGTCGTGAAGATCGCGCTCGCCGCCGAGCCCGCGTACCGCGGGTCACCGGCCAGGTCCCCGACGAAGACGTCGAACCCCGACAGCGTCTTGAGGTTCCGCTGCTGGATACCCCAGCGGCCCTCGAAGACGAGGTAGTCCGCCGTGCGCGTCGAACGGACGTGGGTCCGGCTTCCGTAGCCCGTCCCGGCGACGTTCCCGTAGCGGGTCCAGCGCGTGTCGAGGGACCCGTCGGCGCGGGTGATGAAGCCGGTGAGGCCGGCGTCGACCAGCTTCGCCTTCTTCAGGAAGGGCATGGAGACGGCGTCGGAGGCCGCCGTGTCCGCCGTCACCGCCGCGGGGGCGGCCGTGGCCGGCACGGACAGGACGCCCACGCCGGGCGTCACGGTGAGGACGGTGGTGACGGCGACTACCAGCCGACGTCGGGTCGATCGGGCCAGGGGCACGTGATGTTCCTTCTTGACGCAACAGGCGCACCATGCGCCTCTCAGCCCTATGACTCACCACGTGACGAATGGTTGTACGAACCGAGGTGAATCTTTCCTCGCCCCTGTCCGCCGGGGCGCGAACGGCCGGCCGGTACGTGCCATGCGTGTCCTACAGGTCGAACTCGATGTGCTCGACGTCGGTGAAGCGCACCTCCTCCAGGGCGCCGGCACGGCGGCCGCCGTCCTGGAAGTAGGTGTCCTTGAGTGCCTCGGCGGCGATCTGCTGCAGCCGCTGGTCGCTCTCGCCGGCCTGCTGGGCGTCGAAGAGACGCGCGGCGTACTGCGGCGGCAGCGCGACGGTCAGGTGCCGGACCCTGCTCTCGTCGGTGGAGCCGACCGGTGCGGTGTAGCCGATCCGAGCCCTGGTGTCGATGACGATGCCGTCCGTGGTGGCCGCCCGCTCCTTGGCCCGCGCCCGGATCTGCGGCTGCCACCGCGCCGTGACCTCTCGCTCCAGGCGGGCCGCGAGGTCGGGGCGGGGAGTCCTGATCTGGTTCTTCACGTAGCGCTCGACGGTGCGCTGCGAGACGCCCAGCGTCCGGGCGGCGGCCCTGGTGCCCTTGAGCTGCCGGACCAGGTAGCGCATCCGCGCACCCGCGCTCTTGGGCACCGGGCGGGTGAACGCCTTCTGCACCGCGCTCTCCAGACCCTTCCCGAACAGGTCCATCGTGGCGTCCTCCTACTCCCCGTGGTCGGCGTCGGTGACGGTGCCGTCCTTGATGTACCGCGCGAGGTTCAGCTCCGGAGCCTCGAAACGCTCCCGCACGCCCTCGCCCCACAGGACGCTCTGGGTGCCCTCGTGCTTGACCAGGCCGGGGTTGATGCCGAGCTTGAAGCCGCCGGGCAGCGGCTTGCCGTCACGGTAGGGCAGGACGTCCAGCGGCGAGGCTCCGTCGGCCGCGTAGACGACGCAGTCGGACAGGACCGCCACCGGGTACCGCCCGGTGGCCGCCGCGTGCTTGACGATCTTGCGGTGCAGGTTGATCCGCGTACGGGAGATGACCGCCGCGCGGATGTCCGGCCGCCACGTCGGACGGGACAGGGCACGCCACGGCTCACCCGGACGCCATCCCTCCCCGCGCGGGCGCTCGCGCAGCTTGCCCAGGCCGCCCTTCACGGTCGCCTTGATCGCCGACACGACGATCGCCAACTCCGGGTCGCGCTCCTCCCAGCCCTGCATCGCCGCGAGGAAGTCGGCCGGTGGCAGGTCGGCGTGCACGCCCAGGTCGGCCATGGTGGTGAGGAAGGCGTCCCTCAGCCGCAGGTACCAGGCGTCGAGATAGCGGCCGTTCTCGGGACGGACGTACGCCTCGACCGGACGTACCTCGTATCCCAGCTCCACCGCGTACGCCACGGTCGGCGTCGCGTACCAGGCCGGGCCCTCGGGACGTTCGCCCTTCGGCGTGAACGGGCTGGGCAGCAGGTCCGCGTCCAGGTCGGTCCATCCGTCCTTGCCCGTCCTCACCCGGGAGAGATCGACGTGCGAGAGGTCGACCAGCCAGGAGCCGGGCAGCTTCGGGTCGAACGCCGGCGCCCTGACGTGCGCGGGCGCCCCGAGACCTACGGTCAGGCCGTTGGCCCCGGCCGCGAAGGCCATGTTGACGTCGATGCCGACGAGGTGGCGGCGCATGCACTCGTCGTCGGTCAGCGGCCGCGCCCAGTCGTACGCCTCCTCGAAGAGTTTCTCGTCCGGCCCGCGCAGGTGGAACCGCGGCAGGTCCGCCAGGAGCGGGTGCCCGTCGGGAGCCTCGCACGGCGCGCAGTCCACCGGGTCCTTGCCCAGTGAGCCGGGGTTGTGCGCGGAGTGACGTCTGCCGTCGGCGCCGGGTTCGGAGGCGCGGGTCGGCGGGTGCAACGCGGTCATCAGTTCCAGGCCGGTCACGGCCGTGGAGCCGCGCGGCGTCATCACCCTGGACGCGTACACGCCCAGCACGCGGGCCAGCTCCGCCGGCGGCAGGCTGCCGGCACGACCCCAGTGCCGGGCGTCCAGCGCCTGCCAGGACGGGATGCACAACTGCACGCAGGCCCGGTTCGCGCCGGTGGCGGGGCGGTAGATCCGTGCCCACGGTCCGAACCCGCGCTTCGTCAGCTTCCACTCGGCGCGCTTCAACTGCTTGACGACCTTGTGGTCCTCGGGGATCCGTCCGGCCAGTCGCTCGTCGTCCGTGAGGGCGGTGGGGAGGCCGTAGCGCTCCAGCGCCGCCTCGGTGAGCACCAGCAGCGGATCGGCGTCCTTCCCCGGGGCGGAGAGTCGGGGCTGCCCCAGCTTCGCCGCCTCCAACGTCCACTCCACCAGCGCCGGCAGCGACTTGGCGGGCACGTCGAGGACGAGACCGCCGCGGCAGTACGCCAGCACCTGGCCGTCGGCACCGACGTCGACGACGGCGAGCGGTCCGTTCGCGAACCGCGGGTCGGCGCCGCTCGCCGGTACCGCTGCCGGACTCTCCCTGCCCGTTCGGCGTGGCGTCGACGACGGCCCGCTGGTGCGCGCCGGTCGTGGAGCGGACGGCGGGTCGGCGGGAGGCCGCCCGGAGACGGTCCGGTTGTCCTCGGTCGCCTTCGGGACCGCGCGTGCGGGCTCCGGGCCCGTGACCGGAGCCTCAGGGGCTCCGGCTGCGGCTGCTGCTGCGGCCGGGGCGGACGGGCCGGTGGGTACGGCAGGCGCCGGGGTCGCGGTGGGCGGCCCGGTTCTCGCGCCGGGCGTCGGGTACAGCTCCGCGAGCCGGCCGAGCAGCCGGGCGTACGCCTCGCGCTCCGGGCCGCGGGGCTCGGTCGGCTTCTTGCTCGACTCCCAGCCGGACACCGTCGCCCGGCGCACCTTGAGCGCGGCGGCCACCTGCTCCAGGGTCAGGCCGTGCGCGGTCCGCAGCCGCTTGCGCTCCTCCGCCGGCGGCAGCTGGGCGCGGGACGCGATCAGTGCGTCGACCGCGTCGAACAACTCGGACATCCGGCACCTCCTCGGCCGGAATCCTACCGGTGACACGTACGGAACCCGTACGCCGGCCGTACACAACGCGTACGGACGCCTGGGTGGCCTGCGACCCGCGGATGGCGGCCTGCTACGAGGCGGTATGCGCTTCGGTCCGAGACGCCCTGCCCTCCTCACCGACGGACTGTGCCCGCTCTCCGGCTGCCGTGGCCAGCCAGGTCCGCCAGACGTGCCGGGTGTTCGGCACCTCCGGACGATCCAGGAGCCAGAGAACGTAGCCGGCATGTCGCCGTGCCCATGGGTTGTCCGACCGCGCTGCTCTGTCCAGCCTGCCGCGCAGGTCCGCACCGTCCACGGCCCGGGCCACGCGCACGTACTCGCGGTCCTTGCAGCGGTAGGGCCTCCGCACGACGGTCTCGACCAGTTCCACCAGCTTGCCCCTGACCGCGTCATCGTGGTGAGCGGCGGCCAGGTCTCGAACGAGGTCCTCCTTCGTGCCCCATGACTTGGCATACCGCGTCCATTCCTGCGGATACCTCGCCTCCCATTCCAGGAAGCACAGCGCGTAGGGAAGACCCGGCCATGTGCCGATGCCGGAACCGCTCGGCCGGTCCCACAATCCGCTTGGCAGCGAATGCCGCAGGGCCTTCTGGTAGCGGCGGTGCGCCACCTGCCGTCCCAGCGGACACCCGCGCCGCCACGCCCTGTTGTACCGGTCCAGAGCGTCCTGGGCGTGGCTTTCGGCGGCCGTCAGACGGGCAAGCGCCACAGCGCGTTCGACCGGATCGCCTGCCGTCAGCCCGAACGCCCATCCCAGTCGCTCGTACCACACGTCGGCACCGTCCACGCTCACGCCCGCGTCCTTGTTCACCCGGCGCATCATGCACCACCACAAGCCGCGGTTGCCATCACTTCCCCAGTGCTGCGCAGTACCGCCGTGCCTAGCGCACGAGGCAGGGCCGCTTCGCGTCGAACTCCCAGCCGGGGACCAGGTAGCGCATGCCGAGGGAGTCGTCCCGGGCGCCGAGCGCCTTCGTCCGGTACAGCTCGTGGGCGGCGAGCAGCCGGTCCATGTCGAGCCGCACGCCCAGGCCGGGGGCGTCGGGCACGGCGATCTCGCCGTCGACGATGCGGGGCGGCTCCACGGTGAGGCTTTCCAGGCCCTCCTGCCATATCCAGTGCGTGTCCAGGGCGTTGTACGCGCCGGGGGCCGCGGCCCCGCAGTGCGTGACCATCGCGAGCGAGATGTCGAAGTGGTTGTTGGAGTGGCAGCCCCAGGTCAGTCCCATCGCGTCGCACAGCTGCGCCACGCGGACGGAGCCCTGCATGGTCCAGAAGTGCGGGTCGGCCAGCGGGATGGAGACCGACTGGAGGGCGAGGGCGTGGGTCATCTGCCGCCAGTCGGTCGCGATCATGTTGGTCGCGGTGGGCAGGCCGGTGGCGCGGCGGAACTCGGCGAGCACCTCGCGCCCGGAGTAGCCGCCCTCCGCCCCGCAGGGGTCCTCGGCGTAGGCGAGCGTGCCCACCAGGGGTGCGCACAGTTCGACGGCTTCCCTCAGCGACCAGGCGCCGTTGGGGTCGAGGGTGATCCGGGCCTCGGGGAAGCGGTCCTTGAGCGCACGTACGGCCTTGACCTCCTCGGCGCCCTCCAGGACGCCGCCCTTGAGTTTGAAGTCGCGGAAGCCGTAGAGGTCGTAGGTGGCCTCGGCCTGCCGGACGATCGCCTCGGGGGTGAGGGCCTCCTCGTGGCGGATCCGGTACCAGTCCACGTCCGCGTCGTGGCCGCGGACGTACTCCAGGTCGGTGCGGTCGGGGTCGCCGACGTAGAAGAGGTAGCCGAGCACCCGCACGGAGTCCCGTTGCCGGCCGTCTCCGAGGAGGGCGGCGACGGGCACGTCGAGGTGCTGGCCCAGGAGGTCGAGGAGCGCGGACTCGACCGCGGTGACGGCGTGGACTGTGGTCCGCAGGTCGAAGGTCTGGGCGCCGCGCCCGCCGGAGTCACGGTCGGCGAAGCGGTCCGCGATCTCGCGCAGGACGCGCTTGTAGTCACCGACCTTCGCGCCGACCACGAGGGATTCGGCGTCCGTGAGAGTCCGGGTGATCTTCTCCCCACCCGGTACCTCACCGAGGCCGGTACGCCCCTCGGAGTCCGTCAGGACGACGATGTTGCGGGTGAAGTAGGGGCTGTGGGCGCCGGAGAGGTTCAGTGCCATCGAGTCGCGGCCCGCCACGGGATAGACGGAGAACGCGGTGACGGTCGGCTGGTTCCTGGTCATGTCTTCTTCGGACTCCTCGTATGCGGTGGTGCGACGGCCGGTGGTCACAGGCTGAGGACGTCGAGGGCCCGTTCGGCCACCAGGACACCGCCCAGGCCGAGGACCGACAACACGGTGGTGTAGGTGGTGCGGACCTTGATCGCTTGGATGACGGAAAGGTTGAAGTACTCCTTGAAGAGCCAGAAGCCGGGGTCGTTGACGTGCGAGAAGGCGATCGAACCGCAGGAGACGGCGAGCACCATCATCTCCGGATGCACACCGCTGCCGGCGAGCAGTGGCAGCACCACGCCGGAGGCCGTGACGACGGCGACCGTGGCGGACCCCAGGGCCACCCGGAGGATGGCGGCGATGAGCCAGGCCAGGACGACGGCGGAGATGGACCAGGAGTGGGTGACGTCCTTGATGTACTCGGATATGCCGCCCTCCACCAGCACGTTCTTGAAGGCCCCGCCGGCTCCGATGACCAGCAGGATCATCGCCATGGCCTTGACCGCCGAGGAGCAGGACTCGCTGACCTCCGCCAGGCTCCGTCCCGTGCGGGGCCCGAAGGCCCAGACGGCCAGCAGCAGGGCCAGCAGCAGCGCGATCGGTGCCGAGCCGATGAACGCGACCGTGTTGAGCAGCGGGCTCTCCCCGGACGCGGCCATGTCGGTCACCGCTGCGCCGGCGATCAGGACGACGGGGAACAGCGCGACGCACAGCGACCAGCCGAGGCCGGGCATCTCCTCGTCGCTGAACTGGCGGTCACTGACCAGCCCCGCGGGGATGGCCGGGTTCATGGCCTTGATGAACGGCAGCCGCGGCCAGAGCAGCGCGATGAACGCGCCGACCGGCACCGCGATGAACAGACCGTAGAAGAGCGTCAGTCCGACGGAGGCGTCGAAGGTGGCCGCGACGGCGGTGGGGCCGGGGTGCGGCGGAAGGAAGCTGTGCATGGTGGACAGGGCGATCGACATCGGCAGCCCGACCCACAGCAGGTTCGCGCCGGTGACCCTGACCAGGGTGAACGCGATGGGCACGACGATGATGAAGGCGACCTCGTAGAACATCGTCACGCCGATGAGCATGGAGGTGACGACCATGGCGACCTGTACCCAGCGGGGTCCGAAGGCGTCGAGGAGCTTGTCGGCGATGCGCTGGGCGGCGCCGGAGTCACCCATGACGCGGCCGACCATGGCACCGAGCCCGATGGTGAGCATCGTGTCGCCGATCTGACCCCCGATGCCTTCGGAGAGGACGTCCGGGATGTCCGTCACCGGGATGCCCTGGACGACGGCGACACCGACGGCGACCAGGAGGAGGGCCGCGAAGCCGTTCAGCTTCAGCCTGGTCATGAGGAGTAGCAGAACCAGGACGCTGATTCCCACTACGAGAAGTGGCATGGCAGTTCCCCTTTGAACTGTGGTGTGGGTAGCCGGGCCCGAACGCCGCAGGGGTACGGCACGACTCCGGTGGGGGCGGAGCGGGACGCGGCCGCGGATTGGCGGCCGTCCCGGGAGCCGGGGCGGCGGTCCGGTGCGGGCACACGGCACGGAGGGGCGGTGTGCCGGGGCGAGCGCGGGGACGACGTGCGGTGGTTCGGGTTGCGTGCCGCCGACCGCTGGTGGGCCGGAAGGCCGCCCCGCGTGTCACCTCACCCGTGACCGGGGGGTCCGACGGCGACGGCTCCCCTGTGCGGCTTCTCGCGGCCGTCGACGGTATGGCGCGGGCGTGGTGGTTCCGAGGGCGGCTGTCGCCGCCGGCTCGTCCTGCCGGACGAGATCGAGCATGGACGAATCTCCTAGACCTGGGAGGAGAGCGGCAACGGGCGCCGCCTACGGTCCGAGCCACGCGGCCGGTGGCTGAGTTGACCGTAGAGTTGGTTCTGATTCACGTCCATGTCGAATTTTGTTGCTTGCCATACCTTTCCTGGATGACCGTTCCGTGAAGGCGACGTGTCAGGCCGGGGTCACAGGTGCCGGAGCAAGGCGTCGAGTGCCGGATTGTCGTTGTCGGGCCGCCATACGAGGCTCAGCTCCACCGGCTGCGGGTCCGGCAGGTCCACCGTCCGGAAGACGACCCCGCCGTAGCGCATCCGGGCCGCGGCCTCGGGCACGAGGGCGGTGCCCCAGCCGCCGTCGACGAGCGCCAGGATGCTGTGCACCTGCGTCAGGTACTGGGTGAACACCGGGCGGGCCCGTACGGACCGGAAGATGCTGATCAGCAGTTCGTGGAAGTAGCGGGCCTCGATGGGCGAGTACATCAGGAAGTCCTCACCGTCGAACTCCTCGATCCGCATCGGCCCTTCCCCCGCGGCCAGCGGATGAGCGGCGGGGAGGGCGGCCAGCAACCCCTCACGCAGTGCCGTGCGGGCGGACAGATCGGCCCCCGTGCTCGTGGGCCGGATCAGGCCCAGATCGAGCGAGCCCTCACCGAGGGCCTTCAACTGATCGCGGGTCACCAGCTCCTGAAGCAGGATCTCCACTCCGGGCAGCGCCGCCCTGGCGGTCTTCAGCAGGGAGCCGAGCGCGGAGTGGGCACTGGCCGCCGTGAACCCGACGGCGAGGGCCCCCGCCTCGCCGGTGGACACCCGGCGGACGGCGAGGGCCGCCTGCTCCGACTGCCGCAGGATGCGGCGGGCCTCCCCCAGGAAGGCCCGGCCGGCCGGGGTGAGGCGCACGCTCCGGTTCGTGCGGTCCAGCAACTGCACGCTCAGCTCGCCCTCCAGCAGCTGGATCTGCCGGCTCAACGGCGGCTGCGTCATGTTCAGCCGTTCCGCGGCGCGCGTGAAGTGCAGTTCTTCGGCGACGGCCACGAAGCTCGTCAACTGGGTGAGAGTGAACACTGATGCTCTCCAGGTATCGCGAGATCCAAAAACTGTGTTGGACGTGAATCATTCGCGACCGTAGCGTCGGACGTGGACAGACGGCGACCCTGCGCCTGCCTCGGTCGCGACCTGCGACCGGCGGGGGCGTCGCACTTCGGAGCACGCAACCATGGTTCGAACCCGGCACCGTCACCGGGGTGCCTCCCCCGGCCCACCCGCCCTCGCCCGGAGGTAGGGCCCGACCGGGCCCGGCACCCACCTCGCCTCATCGGCGCCCACCCACCGCCATGTCTTGGCCGGCGACGGGCCGGTGACCGTCACGCCGCTGTCGGCCCCGGCCGGAAGGCGGCCGCAAGGCCCCGGCGCGGGCGGTGTCGAGAACGGACAGCCGCGCTGCCCGTGCCGGCACCACCGCGCCACCGCACGGTGGACGACCCGAGGCGAGGCCCGCCCACGACACCCCCGCGCACCCGCCCGCCGCCACCTCACCACCACCCCGCCTCCGCGACCCTCAGGAGCACTCCATGACGTCCTACTCCCCGGAAGAACTCGGCCAGCGGATCGGCTCCGGCCTGCTCTCCTTCCCCGTCACCCACTTCCACGACGACCTGTCCTTCGACGAGGACGCCTACCGGGAGCACATCGCGCGGCTGTCCAAGTACGACGTCGGCGGCCTCTTCGCGGCCGGCGGGACGGGCGAGTTCTTCTCCCTCACTCCCACCGAGGTCGAACGGGTCGTGGCCGCCGCAGCCGACACCGCTCCCGGCGACACGCCGATCCTGGCCCCGGCCGGATACGGGACCGCCACCGCGGTCGAGTTCACCGCGGCCGCCGAACGCGCCGGCGCCGACGGCGTCCTGCTCTTCCCGCCCTACCTCACCGAGGCGGGCCAGGAAGGACTGGCCCGGCACGTCGAAGCCGTCTGCCGGTCCACCTCGCTCGGCGTCGTCGTCTACAGCCGCGCCAACGCCGTCTACTCGGCGGACACCCTCGCGCGTCTCGCCGACACCTGCCCCAACCTGGTGGGCTACAAGGACGGCGTGGGCGACATCGACACCATGACCCGCATCCACGCCCGGCTCGGCGAGCGCCTCACCTACGTCGGCGGTCTGCCCACCGCCGAGACGTTCGCCCTGCCCTACCTGCAACTGGGCGTGACCACCTACTCCTCGGCGATCTTCAACTTCGCGCCCGAGTTCGCCCTCGCCTTCTACGCCGCCGTCCGCGAGCGCCGACAGCCGGACGTCACGCGCATGCTGTCGGACTTCGTACTGCCCTACACCGAGATCCGCAACCGCCGCGCCGGGTACGCGGTCAGCATCGTCAAGGCGGGCATGACCGCCACCGGTCACGGCGCGGGCCCGGTCCGCCCCCCGCTCACCGACCTGACCCCGCCCGAACTGGACGAGCTCCGGACCCTGATCGCCACCCTGCCCGGCACGGCGGTCTGACCGGGCACGGGCCCCGGCGGGTTCGACCTCTTTGCCGACCTGGAGGGCCGCCCTTGACCGGTACGGCCGGTCGGCGCGAGTGCGTACCCGACGACAACGCCCAGGAGGGCCCCGGCGACGCGGGGCGCGAGCCGGTCGAGCGAGTGAAACGCCGGCACCCTCGTCCGTCGTCAGCTGAACCGGGCGGCCACCGAAGGACACGCCTGCTATTCGTACGAGTCGATGCCGATCGAGTACGCGGCACCGGAGGTCAGGTCGGAGCGGCTCTCATGACCGTCTTCCGCGAGCGACTCGGCGGTGAGGAAGACGATCCGCAGGCTCATGGATTCCTTGACGAACCGCAGATCGCCGGGCGCGGCGTCGGGGTCCGGACTCCAGCCTTCCCGGGGGGCCGCTGCCCGGTAGTGCGCCGCCACTTCAGCCCGTGTGCCGGGGAAGGCGTAGATCCGCTCGGCGGACACCACGACGTCACCGCTGTCCGCCCAGCAGCCGGCGTCGACGTTCTCGAACCCCCGCGCGGCAGTCGCCTCGTGGGGCCTCGAGTCGAGGATGCCGAAGGTCGCCACCTCCGTGATCCGGGCGTCCGTCCCCTCGCAGTCCCGGGCGAGGTCCATCAGCGAGCAGCCGCCGAGCATCGAGACCGCCAGCGCGGTCGCCAGGAGAAGGGGCATCCGCCGCGCGGCGGCGGAGAGGCCGGGAACGGGCCTGCGGGTCACGGAGCCTGCTCCGAAAGAAGTCACGGCCCGGTTCTACCAGATGAACTCGACGCCCTTCGGCCGGACTCCGGCCGAGGGCCGGCTCCAGGCCGGCCTCGTGCCATGCACAGCGCGGACTTCCGCGCCGTCCGGCGGTCACCAGGACGCCGGTTCCGACTCGGCACAACTCCCGCCCGGTCCCTCTCTCACACCCAGCTCCGGCGCCACATGCACATCAGAGAGGCACCCTTCGTGCAGCAGCCGCGTGGTGCGGTACGGCTGCTGGCCCGGCGGGGGACGGTGCGCGCGGTGCCGTCCCGGTGACGGTGGCCGCGGACGGATGCACCGAGCTGGGGGTGCTGCCCGGCATCCATCCGGAGTGGCTGGGCGACCGGGGCTTCCTTCAGGCGCACGGGGTCCGCTACCCGTACGTCTGTGGTGAGATGGCCAAGGGCATCAGCACCGTCGACCTCGTGGCGGCGGTCGCCGCCGGCGGGGTGCTCGGCTTCTTCGGTGCGGCGGGAAGGGCACCCGCGGGCGTGCGCCGCGTGCGGGGGACCCTACTGCTGTCCTGAACGCTCCGGGGCGTTGAGGTGTACGGCCATGATGGCGATGTCGTCGCTGCCGTCCGGGGGCAGGCGGTCCAAGAGGTCGTCGCACACGTCCTCGGGCAGCCGCGGGGCCCGGACCAGGACGTCGGCCAGGGAGTCCAGGGACTGCTGCAAGTGGATGTGGCGGCGTTCGATCAGGCCGTCGGTGACCAGGAGCAGCAGGCTGCCGGGCTCCGCCGTGACCCGGTGCGCCGGGGGGTGGGGCAGGCCGAGGCCGAGCATGGGCCCGTGCTCCTCGACGAAGACGGCGGTGCCGTCGGGGGCGCGCACCAGGGGCGGAAGGTGGCCGGCGTTCGCGATGTGCAGGACGTCGGAGGCGTACTCGATCAGGACGACGCAGAGGGTGACGGCGGTACCGGGTTCCACGGAGGTCAGCAGGTGATCGAGGTGGGAGAGGATGACGTGGGGCGGGTGTCCCTCGATGGCGTAGGCCCGCAGGGCGTGGCGTACCTGGCCCATGACCATGGCGGCATCGAGGGAGTGTCCGGCGACGTCTCCGACCGCGACCACGAGGCCGCTGGTGGTGCTGATCGCCTCGTAGAAGTCGCCGCCGATCTCGGCGCGTTCGCTGGCGGGGAGGTAGCGCACGGCCAGGTCGGCGCGTGTGGTGCGGGGCAGGTTCTCGGGCAGGAAGCTGCGCTGGAGGGTGAGGGCCAGGGCGTGTTCCTCGCTGTAGCTGCGCAGTGCCTCCAGGGCGAGGGCGCTGGCCCGGGCCAGTTGGTGCAGGAGCGGGTCGTCGTCGTCGAGGGCGATGGCGTCCGCGGGGACGAGGATGACGACGGGGGGCCGGTCGGACTTGGCCTGGCCCACGACGGTGTGGCGCCGTGCGGGGTCGCGGACCGGTACGGGCAGGCAGGCGGGGTCGGGCAGGCCGTCGTCGGTGTCGGTCCGGGCCTCGGCGCGGTCCTCGGGGGCGGGCACGGGGTGCACCCGGGTCTCGGCGGTGGCCGGGTTCCCCTGCCCGTGGGCGGTGTGGGCGACCAGGGCGTCGCCCTGCGGGGTGTGGAGGAAGGCGGCGGTGTCGCAGCGCAGGACGGAGGCAGCTCCCTCGGCGGTGGCTTTGATCAGTTCGTTCGCGTCGGTGGCGCTGTAGACGGCCAGGGTCGCGCGGTTGAGGAGGTGCAGCCGTTCGGCGAGGAGTTCGGCGCGGCGGCGGGCTCGGGCGTAGCGCAGGGTCGCCGTGACGGTGGCGAGGAGTTCTCCCGGTGCGATGGGTTCGACGAGGTAGGCGTCGGCGCCGCGGTACAGGCCCCGGGTGCGGTCCTCGGCCGAGATGGCCGACGCCGAGATGTTGATCACGGGCATCGCCGCGGTGGCCGGGTTCTTCTTGATGTGCTCGCAGACCTCGAAGCCCGTCATGTCGGGCAGGCGTACGTCGACGATGGCGATCTCGGGAAGCTCTTCGAGGGTGCGCAGCAGCTCGAGCGCGCTGGTGCCGTCCTCCGCGGTGGTGACCCGGTGTCCGCCGCGCTCCAGCGTGGTGGACAGGACGTAGCGGTTGGTGGGGTCGTCGTCCACCACCAGGATGCGGGCCGGGGCCTGGTCGTCGGAGTGCTGCTGGGTCATCTGTCTTCCTCGAGCGGGTACGGGGTCGCGAAGAGGGGGGCCGGTGGGGAGGCTGCCCCGACGCTGGTCCGGGTCAGTGCCGCGGCGAGGCCGGCCGGGGTGAGGCGGCCCTTGTCCAGCACGGCGCGGACCGGTTCGATGCGGCCGACGGGCACCTCGCCCGGATCGGTGGCGGTGAGCACGACCACGGGGATGTGGGCGGTGGCCGGGTCGGCGGCGAGCAGGCGCCGTACTTCGTAGCCGTCGAGTGCGGGCATGTCGAGGTCGAGGAGGACGGCGTCGGGGCGTTCACGCCGGACGGTGTCGACCGCGGTGGTGCTGTCGGTGACGCAGGTGACGCAGGTGACGAGCCGGCCGATGAGGGGCCGGAAGCCGGTCAGGAACGCCTGGTCGTCGTCCACGACCACCACGGACCATTCGGCGAGGGGTTTCCCGGGCGCGTCGAGGGGGTCCGGCTGGGAGGTGGCGGCCGCTTCGCGGGGGTCGGGGGCCGGCCCGTGACCGTCCTGGGAAGTGAGGAGGGAGGGGGTGAGGGCGGGGATGTCGACGACGACGAGGGTGCCCTGTCCCGTCTCGCTGTCGAGGCTGAGCGTGCCGCCCAGTGCCTCGGTGAGTCTGCGCGCGTAGGGAAGACCGAGACCGGTGCCGGTCCGTCCCCGCTGGTGCTGGCCGGGGACCTGGTAGAACTCCTCGAAGACCCGCTCCTGTTCCTCGGGCGGGATGCCGACGCCGGTGTCGAGCACCTGGAAGCGGAAGCGGCGGTCCTGGCCGGTGCCGTGCTCCGTGACGTCCACGGTCACCGAGCCGTCGGTGGTGAACTTCAGGGCGTTGGAGAGCACGTTGCGCAGTATCCGGGTGAGCATGACCTCGTCCGTGACCAGCGCCCCCGTCTGCGTGTAGTCGGGGACGCGCAGGTGCACTCCGGGCTGCGTCATGCTCTGGAGGGTGCCGCGCAGCTGGTGGAAGAGGGCGCGCAGGTCGGTGTCGACGGGATGGGGTTCCAGGCGGCCGGCCTCTGCCTTGGCGACGTCGAGGAGTTCGTCCACGAGCGCCAGGAGGGTGTTGCCGGAGGCGTGCACCAGCGAGACCTGCTGGCGCTGCTCGGCGGAGAGCGCTTCGGCTTCGGGGGCGAGCAGCAGGCGGGTGAGGGCGATGACGGCGTTCACGGGCGAGCGCAGTTCGTGGCTGACGTTGGCCCAGAACCGCGTCTTGGACTCGTTCGCCTGCTCCAGCTGGCGGGTCTTGTCCTCCAGGTCCGCGTAGAGAGCGACGACGCCGCTGTTGGTCTCCTCCAGCTCGCCGGCCAGTTCCGAGTACAGCGCCAGGACGCCGGTGTTGGTCTCCTCCAGTTCGGTGTTCAGGCGCTGGAGTTCGTCCTGCTGGTGCTGGGACTCCTCCAGCGCGGCCAGCAGTTGACGGTTCTGGGAGCGGAGCGCCTCGATGAGGTCGGTGCCGCCGTCGGTGGCGAGGAGCGTGCCGCGCAGGTGGTCCGCCAGGACGGTGAGGGGTTGGGTCAGCGCGGTCGCGCGCTGTTCCAGGACGAGTTCCTGGCCGTCGCCGGTGCGGGAGGTGCGGCAGTCGTCCAGCAGCCGTGACGCCGCGGCGAGCAGGGAGGCGGAGGGCTGCCGCTCTCCCTGCCAGCGGAACCGGAGGGAGAGGACGGCGTCTCCCGCCCGCCCGGCCAGCGAGAGCCGGGCGGTGAGGGAGGCCGCTCCCAGGAGGTGCTCTCCGGCCTCGCTGACGACGGTGGACATCCGCACCAGAGGGCTGCCCGTCAGGTCCAGGGCCCGGCACGCCATCTGGGTGCGGCGGCGCAGGGTGACCACGTCGCCCCCCTCCCGCAGGGCGAGCGTGAACACCTCCTGGGACGGGTCGCCGGTCATGGCTGCCGGTGCACGGCCACGACGATCCCGGCATCGTCCCTGCGGACCGCGGCCTGGCTGAAGATCTGGGCGGCGACGATCGAGGAGTCCTGGGCGAAGAGGCCCGGGAAGTCGGCGGGCTTCCAGCGGTCGCTCAGGCCGTCGGAGTGCATGATCAGGGCGGCCCCGGGCGGCAGGGCCGCTTCGAAGGTACGCGGCCTGGGCATCTGCACACCCGCGATGCCCGGCAGTGACGGCAGGCCCGTGCGGCCGTTGGGCGATCCCACCAGGGCCGCGATGTTGCCGGCTCCGCTGAGCTGGACCCGCCGGGCGGCGGCGTCGACCAGCGCGATCGCCACCGCCGCGCCGCGCGTGTTGCGCAGCGCCAGGTGGACGTCCTGGAGGACGTCGGCGGGCGACGACTGGCGGCTGCCGCGGAACGCGCTCCTGGCCCGTTCGCCGGCCTGGGCCGCCAGCGGGCCGTGGCCCAGGCCGTCGCACATCATCAGCAGCAGTGCGTCAGGACCGTCCGCGGTGCGCACGGCCCAGGTGTCGCCGCACGTCTGCTCTCCGCCCAGCGGGCGCGTCAGGCCGCCCGCGTCCAGCGGTCCGGGCAGCGGGTTCGGGCCGTCGGGGTCGGCCCAGAACCGTGCCTGGACGACGGTGCCCCGGCCGGGCAGGGAGTGGATGCCGGAGACGTCCGCCATCCGCGCGATGGTTCCCAGCCCGAGGCCCAGGCTCCCGGAGGCGGACGTCCCGTCCCGCAGGGCGTGGGGCAGGTTGCTGATGCCGGGGCCACTGTCGAGGGAGAGGCATTCGACGGCGGCGCGGTCGCGGGCCCGGAGGATGCGCAGGGCCATGGAGCCGTCGTGCGCGTACTTCAGCAGGTTCGTCGCCATTTCCGTCACACAGAGTTCCAGGGCGGCGACCTGTGTCTCGGGCAGGCCGAGGCTGCGGGCGAGCTGTCCCGCCTGGCGGCGGGCGGAAGCCGCCAGGGCGACGTCCGCACGCAGCCAGTGGACGTCGCCGGCCTCGGCGACCAGGGTGGAGTTCACCGGTTCCACTTCACGATGGTGACGGTGGTGCCCTCGGGGCCCGTCTGGATGTCGAACTCGTTGACCAGGCGCTGGGCCCCGCTCAGGCCCAGGCCCATGCCCTTGCCGGAGGACCAGCCGTCGGTCAGGGCCTGCTCGACGTCCCGGATGCCCGGTCCCTCGTCCCGGAACTCCACGAACACTCCCACGCCCCCCTGGCCGGCCACCTCGGCGGCACGGACGACGCCGCCTCCGCCGTAGACCAGCATGTTCCGTGCCAGTTCGCTCGCCGCGGTGACAAGCTTGGTCTGATGGACCAGCGAGAGGCCGCTGTGCTGCGCGAGGATGCGCACGACCTGCCGGGCCTGGACGACGTCCTTGCTGGTCGCCACCGGAACGCTCTCGAACGTCGTGTCCCCGGTCACGTAATCCTTCATGCGCGGCCTGAGCCGGTGGTGCTGAGACGCCGCAGCAGCTTCAGCCCCCGCTCCAGGTTGAGCGCGGTACGGACACCCTGCAGGGACAGCCCCAGCTCCACGAGCGTCATCGCCACCGCGGGCCGCATGCCGACGACCACCGTCTCCGCGCCGAGCATGCGGGAGATCGAGGCGTTCGTGGCGAGCATGCGCCCGACGAAGGAGTCGACGATCTCGAGTGCGGAGATGTCGATGACGACACCCTTCGCGCCGGTCGAGACGATCTGCTGCGACAGGTCCTCCTGCAGGTCCAGCACCATCTGGTCCTCCAGGTCGATCTGGATGGAGACCAGGAGGATCTCGCCGATCTTGAGGACGGGTACGCGGTCGGTCACAGCAGGCCCCGAACGTCGTCCTCGGCGTCCTTGGCGACTTCGCGCACCGCCTGACGCAGCGCGTCCGCGAGGGACGCGTTGGTCTGGATGTCACCGAACTGGATGCCCAGGGCGACGATGGTCTGGGCGATCTGCGGGCGAATGCCCGAGATGGTGCACTGTGCGCCCATCATGCGTGCGGCGACGACGGTCTTCAGCAGGTGCTGGGCGACCTGGGTGTCGACGGTGGGCACGCCGGTGATGTCGATGATCGCGTGCGTGGAGTCGGTGTCGACCAGGGTCTGCAGCAACTTCTCCATGACCACCTGGGTGCGCGCCGAGTCGAGCGTGCCCACCAGCGGGACGCCGACCACGCCGTTCCACAGCTGCACCACCGGCGTCGACAGCTCGAGGAGCTGCTCGGCCTGCGAGGCGATGATCTCCTCGCGCGTACGGACGTACGCCTCGGTCGTCAGGAGGGCGAGGCCGTCCAGGAGCTTGGCGAACTGGAGGTAGGTCCGGGTGCCGTGCTCCTCCGCCGTGAGGGCCGGCTCCAGGACCTCCTTGAGCGCGAACACGCTCGTCGCCGTCTCCGTCGGAGTGAAGCCCTGCCGGGCCCGGCTGCGGGAGAGTTCGATCAGCAGGCTGCGGGTCTCCCCGTAGGCCTCGCCCCGGGCGTCGAGACCGCCCGCCGCGATGGCCTGGACGATGGCCTCGTACAGCTCGCCCAGTTCGCGACGCATCTCGGCGACGCTGAGCCTGCCTTGCAGAGCCTCACCGACGATGGCGCCCCACTGCGCGAGAAACTCGTCCCGGTGCGAGGTCAGAGACTCGACCAGCAACTTCGTATTGTCTTCCGGTGCCACGTCGCCCCACTATGCGATTAAGTGAATGTATGGTCAAAGATACGGCATGACGCCTCCAGCCGAAGGGCTGAGGCGAGTCTGCGCATGCGGTGACCGCGGGCGGAGAGCCTTGGCCGGATGGCCTGATGCCGGTCCGACCTGCCGGGGAAAACGGACTGATCTTCTCCAGGCCCGGGCCAGCCGTCGTCCTCGCGGGCGTGAACAGCGGGCCCGTCGATATGACCGTGGAGATCTACCGCGTCGGCGTCGTACTTCCCCGCCTTGCCGAGACGTGGGACGAGGCCGTGGACCACAGCATCGAGTCCCTCACGGGCGACATGAGAGTCGCCGCCATGATGGATGCCCCCCCGAGCTGCCCGTGCTGACACCGTTCGGGCCCGGTCCCTACCGCGCCCGCGGCCGTGACCGGGCGCACGACGGATATGGCCGGGACAACGGGAGCCCCACCTGATCCACCAACACAGCGACCGCTTCGGGCGATCCATGAGGCAATCCACACAGACTCTGCCGTACCAAGTCGCTGCACCTGAGCCGGCCGAGGAAGACCGGAGACGAGCGGCCGAGGCAAAGCTGCGCCGACGCGGAACCTGACCGCTGAGGGGGCGGGGCCACGCCATCCCGTCACCCGTCCTCGCTCGACACCGCGCCACCGGCCACCGGCCACCGAGGGGGTCCGTTCAGTGTCAGGGGCCGGTCGCCGAGGTCTCGGCGTCTCGCTCGATTCCGTCGCGCTCTGTGTCTGCGACCGTTTGCTGTTCTTCAGCGCAGCAGCGCGTCGAGGAAGGGGCTGGAGATCACGTGGTGGGGGTCGAGGCGGTTCAGGGTCGCGACCGCCTCGTCCCAGCCCGGGCCGCCTCCGGCGCGCAGGGCCGCGGGGACGGTCCGGGTGAGGACGTCCGGGTCGGACCATGCGGCGGTGTCGGTGTAGGCCCAGCCCTTCGACCATTCCACCCGTACGGTCGCCCGTTCTCCGTCCAGGGCCAGGAGGAACTGCTCGATGTCCCGGTAGAAGCGGTGCAGGGCGGGTGTGGTCGGCAAGGAGAGGATGTCGATCCACACGGCGATGTCGGCGTCCGGCCGGTCCGGGCGTGGTCGCAGGGCGGACAGCAGCGGTGGCCGGGCACCGGGGACGCCGCACACGGCGGGGACCTCCAGGCCGGTCACCCGGATCTCCACCTGGCCGTTGACCGGGTACTCGCCTCGTGCGGCGTACTGGGCGAGGAGCGTGCGGTGGAAGTCGGCGAACTGGCTGACCACCCACTGCAGGTCGGCGCGGCGGGTGAGGACGGCGTAACCGTTGGCCGTCTCGCGCAGGGTGGTGGGCCGCACGTACTCCAGCAGGTTGCGGGAGGCTCCCCACAGGTCGGAGCGGAGCCCGCCCGCCAGCAGGTGGGTGAGCACGTCGCCGGTCAGCACGTCCCGCACGAGGGTCTTCGACAGCAGGACGTCGGTGATGTCACCGGTGAGGGCGACCTTGGCCAGCAGGTACTGGACCTGTCCGAAGAGCGGGGCGCTCGCCCAGGCTCCGGAGACGAGTGTTCCGGCGAGACGGGCCACCGGCTCGGGAAGGGAGTCGGAGAAGGGGTAGTTGTAGGGTCCGTCGACCGCCCGGGAGGCGAACGGCCGGTCGGGGGCGACGCTCCAGACCTTCAGCCAGGGCTTGTCCGTGAACGCGAACCAGATCGCCTCCGCCCGGCCGGTCCTGTCCACGAAGGAGGCCAGGGTTCTGGTGCCGGGCGGGGCCCCGGGGGCGGCGAAGAGTTCGGTGGCGGGGATGTCCAGGAAGGACCGGCAGCGCAGGTTGTGGTCGGTGCCCATCCGCAGCACTGCTTCGGTGACGAGGGAACGGCCGAGGTGGGTGAGGAGCGCGTCGCAGTCGGGATCGGCCCGGTGGACCGTCCGCAGGATGTAGCGTCCGGCGGCTTCGTCCCAGACGACCGCGGTCAGCTCGGTCACCAGGTTGCTCATCGAGCCGTAGCCGTGCCCGGGTGACGGGTTCTCACCGTTCGCGGGGACGGCCGTTCCGTGCGCGCCGATGGCCAGCGCCCCGCCGACGGACAGTTCCCCGGGAGCGGGTGCGGCGACGACCCCGTAACCGTGCGCGCCGGCGAACGCTAGGAGCCTCTCCAGCAGGGCACCGGTTTGCACCCGGATCAGGGCCGAACCGTCGGTGTCCTGCCGCTCCAGTGACATCCCGGTGAGGTGTGCGGTGGTGTCCACCAGGACGACCCGGGCCGCGGCGGGTGTGCCGTCGGCGACCGTGAGCGGAGCCCAGCCATGCCGCTTCCCTTGGGCGCGTACCGTCCAACCGGCACCGTGCGCCCAGTTCACTACGTCGAGCAGGTCCTGCGGGGTACGTGGCGTGCAGGTCCACAACTGGTCGGCGCGGATCTCACCGGCCCAGTTCTCGTAGACGCGCCGGAAGACGTCGAGCCCGGGCGGGAAGCCGGACGGTGAGGGTACGTCGGCGTAGGCGCTGTCCGGCCGGACCACTCCGCGCCACAACCAGGCCCCGCCGCCCGCGGCGATGGATGACGCGAGGAGCCTGCGCCGCGACAGTCCGCCGTCCTGAAGCGAAGAATCGTCCGTCATCCCCGAAACCTCCCCTGGTCTCGCCTGACTTCGGACCGGCCCTGGCGGGTCGATCGAGCACGGACGCTAACCGGCCGACGAGGAGTCTCGTAGTCATATGGTCGTTCGATCTACACGATCGAGTGATAACCGGGCGAACACCCTTTCCGGGGATTGCGGAACCGATGCGGCCCTACCGACGGCCTTCGCAGGCCGCATCGCGCGGCCCAGCGCCCCCTCCCCCCTCCCGCCTGCACCTCCGCCTGCGCCTCGTCGGGGACAAGGGCCAGGCCCGACGCGTCGTCCATCAGCGGCCGCGCCCCCTCAGTGGCAGGCACTCGGCGAGCAGGTCGACGACGTCGCGCCAGGCTCGCTGCGCGTGCTGTGGGTGGTACCCGACGCCGGGGACCGCGGGGTGGTCGACCGGCGGGTGGTGGAAGGCGTGCAAGGCGCCGCCGTACACCGTGAGGCGCCAGTCGACGCCCGCGGCCTGCATCTCGGCGGTGAACGCGTCCCGTTGCGCGGGCGGCATGATCGGGTCTTCGGACCCGACGCCGGCCCACACCGGACAGCGAATGCGCGCTGCCTCGCCCGGTCGGCCCGTGGTGGTGGCGTTGACTGTCCCGATGGCGCGCAGGTCGACGCCGTCACGCCCGAGTTCCAGCCCGACGGCTCCCCCGGTGCCGTAGCCGACGGCGGCGATCCGGTCGGGGTCGGCCCGCGATTGGGTGCGCAACACGTCCAGCGCCACATGGCCGATGCCCCGCATCCGGTCGGGATCAGCGAGCAGCGGCAGGCAACGGGCCAACATCTCCTCGGGGTCGCCGAGATACCGCCCGCCGTGAAGGTCGAAGGCCAGCGCCACGTATCCCAGCTCGGCGAGAGCGTCGGCCCGGCGGCGTTCGACGTCGCTGAGCCCCGTGCCCTCCGGCCCGAGCAGCACTGCGGGCCGGCGGTCGGTACCGGCCGGGAGTGCGAGGTGCCCGGTCATCGTCAAACCGTCGGCCGGATATTCGACCGTACGCGTCGTAATCGTCGTCACGAGACCGGACTGTAGTGACCACCGAGCCCGGTCCGGCCGGAGTTCTGCCGTTGGCAGACAGTCGGTAACCAGGCACAGCCGGCCATGCCGGGCCGGCGCCGCGAAACAGTGCTCGGCGATCATTGGAGGCGAAGACCAGCATGCAGAACCACTCAGCGGCCAACCGGCTTGGGCGGGAGCTTCCTCAGCCGTTCGCTCCAGGCGTCACTACCCCTCACCCCTTCTCTTCGCTTCACGCCGTTGGCGGACCACAGTCCCCACGGCAACTCCGATCACGGCGACGACTCCCAGGATGATCGTCGCCGACATGGAGTCGTTGATCGGCGTAAATGCCAGGTATCCCATTCGAACCCCTCTTGGGCACATTGCCGGTGGCGTCGGCGAGGTAGCAGTAGGCCCCCCCTCAGTCGCCGTGGAGTTCAGCATGCCCGGGGGCTCGCGGACGAATCCGGTGTCCCCAGCCGGCCGCCACCGCGTCAGCAACCTCGCTGAGGACTGCCTTCTGATCTGCGGAGTGGTGCTGAGACTGAGGTCTTGCCAACGAGAAACCACGTCCGGTGCCCGTGGAAGAAACGAGCGCAGTGTCGCGACGGCGGCGCTGCGCGGCGAGCAGTCGAGATTTCGCCGTCTGTACGCGAGAGGCCCCCGTGGGCGGGCCTTGGCCACCGTGCTCCGAGGCCTGAAGAAAGGGCGAAGCGTACGGGCGCGGATGCGCTCGTACGCTTCGCCCCTTCTTGCGGTCCCGCGGCCCTACGCCGCGAGGCGCGGGTCAGGTCACAGCTGGAGCAGCGCTCGGTGGGCGATGCTGCTGTCGCGCAGCGGTTTCAGCGCGAGGCGCATCAGGGCCAGTGCGTTGTCGTCGCCGGCGATCCGGTTGGCGCTGAGTTCACCGCAGGACTGGCAGTGGTGAATGATCATCCACTCACCGTCCGGCCGCACGGACATGCTCAGTGCTTCCATCCGTCCACTGCAGGCCGCTGCCCGGTCACCAGGGATCCGGCGGTCGACGTGCAGGCTGACCAGGCAGTTCGGGCAGTGATTGCGGTGGGTGGTGCCAGGCGCGTCCAAGGACACGACCAGTCGGCAGCCCACACACCTGAAATCGTGTCCCCGGTGACCTCCCTGGCGGTGCAGGACGTCCTTGCGCCGCTGTGGGCGCCGCGTGCCCTGCGTCCGTCTGCTGGAGTTGTTCGCTCGTCTCGGCACGGGTTCTCCTCCTTCCGGTCTACAGGTCGCCGAATGCTTCGAGCGGGAACGGCGGTTGTGCCAACGGCCGCACGGCCATGCGCATCAAGATGAGCTGGTTGTCGTCGGTGCGGACGGGACCGGAGGCCAGCTCGTCGCAGCGCACGCAACGGTGGATGACCATCCAGTCGCCGGTGCGCAGCACGGCGACGGAGATCGGCGACATTCGGCCCAGGCATTCGCTGGGGCTGCCCTCGACATGGTCGAGAACGTGCTGGGAGTGCAAGCACGACGGGCAGTGGTTTCGCCGTGTGCCGTCGCCACTGGCGGCGGTGACCGTCAGGCCGCACCACGCGCAGGTGAAGGTGCCGGCCGGCACGGTGTTCGGACCGGTGGAGACAGTCTTGTTGGTACTGGACTTGGTACTGGACACCCGGAGGGCTCCTTGCTGAGAAGTCGGTGATGACAGCAAGAGCAGGCCGAGCGGCCTCGCCGAGGACGCGCCCCCGTATGCCGCAGCGCGCGGGGACTACGGGAGATGCGGGCAGGTCACAGCACCGGAAAGCCGCGTCCGTCAGCCGTCCGGGTGGGACGGGTCAGGAGGAGGAGGCGGCGGGAGCCGTGCAGCGAGGACGCGCGCGGCAAGGGCCGGGGCACAAAACTCACTCCTCTTCGGGGCCGACAGGCCCAGTAGTTCGACGGGACGCCCGACGGTAGCAATGACCCCTCAGCGGGTGTCAACGGATTATCGGACGTGCCACCGCGGCGAACAGCGCAGTTCGTGAGACAGCCCCGCGTTGCCCGGGTCGACGCGGAGGTCGTGCAAGGTGCTACGGTTTTGGGCAAGTGGCGACCAGGCCACTCTTGGAGATCGGAGGAGATGCGCGATGACGGTCGTGGTGACCACCGCTGTGTGCGGTGCCCGACTCGTTCGCATCTCTCGGGTCTCGGCCTGACCTTTCCTCTGCCGGCCTCCCCTCCGCGGGAGTGCTTCGGGCACGTCTGCCGTCCGGCGAGGCCCCCTCTCAAGGGTCTCTTCACTTGTTTCACCACCACGCTTCACATCCATCTGCTCTCTCTCATCCTTCGCGTGTCCTGACTCTGGTCGACTACGGCTGGGACGCGGAGCGTGAGCGGTCCTTCGCCTCTTCGAAGGACGAGGGTCTGGTGCCGGGCCGCGTCGTGCGGGCCGAGCGCGGTCTGTGCGACCTCGTCGCCCACACCGGCCCCGTCCGTGCGACGGTCCTCCCCTCCTCGGGTACCGGTGACCGGCTGACGCCGTGCACCGGCGACTGGGTGGCCGTCCGGCCGTCCGGCCCGGCGACCTCCGCCACCGTGGTGGAGGTACTGGAGCGCCGGACCGCCGTGGTCCGCTCCACCTCCTCGCGCACCTCCCACTCCCAGGTACTGGCCGCGAACGTCGACACCGTCGCGGTGGCCGTCTCCCTCGCCGACCCGCTCAAGCTCGGGCGGATCGAGCGGATGCTCGCCCTCGCCTGGGAGAGCGGCGCCACGCCGGTGGTCGTGCTCACCAAGGCCGACCGGTCCACGGACCCCGCATCGGCGGCGTCCGAGGTGACCGAGGCGGCCCCGGGCGTGGAGGTGCTGGTGACCAGCGCCACCACCGGCGAGGGCCTGGACGTCCTGACCGCCGTCCTGTCGGGCACGGTCGTCCTGCTCGGCCCCTCGGGCGCGGGCAAGTCCACCCTCGGCAACCGCCTGCTCGGCGAGGACCTCCTGGCCACCGGCGCGGTACGCGGCAGCGACGGCAAGGGCCGGCACACCACCGCCTGGCGCGAACTGGTGCCGCTGCCTCACGGCGGAGTCCTCCTGGACACCCCGGGCCTGCGCGGCGTCGGCCTGCACGACGCCGACGACGGCCTGGAGCACACCTTCGCAGAGATCACCGAGCTGGCCCGCACCTGCCGCTTCGCGGACTGCGCGCACACCACCGAGCCGGGCTGCGCGGTACTGGCAGACATCGAGAACGGCCACCTCACCCGGCGGCGCCTCGACAGCTACCACCGGTTGCGGCGCGAGAACACCTACGCCGCCTCCCGCACGGACGCGCGGCTGCGCGCCGAGCTGGAACGGCCCCTGAAGCAGATCTCGCGCCAGGTGCGCGCCCTCAAGCAGTCTCCTCACTTCAAGGCATGACGGAAAGGAATCTGGTCATGGACCTTCCCCGCATCTTCACCATCCGCGAGAGCGGCCACCGCATCCACAACCCGCTGACCGCGGACAAGCTCGCAGTCCTGGGCGAATCCCTCCGGCTCCCCGCCGGGACCCGGGTGCTCGATTTGGCCAGCGGCTCGGGCGAGATGCTGTGCACCTGGGCCCGCGACCTGGGCTTCACGGGCACCGGAGTCGACATCAGCACTCTCTTCACCGAGCAGGCCCAGACCCGCGCCGCCGAACTCGGCGTCGCCGACCGGGTCGAGTTCGTCCACGGTGACGCCGCAGGCCACGTCGCCGGCCAGCCGGTCGATCTGGCCGCCTGCGTGGGCGCCACCTGGATCGGCAACGGTGTCGCCGGAACGGCCACGCTGCTCCAGCGCAGCCTCCGCCCAGGAGGAATGATGCTGATCGGCGAACCCTTCTGGCGGCGGACCCCTCCGGACGAGGAGACCGCCAAGGCATGCCACGCCACCTCCATCGCCGACTTCCTGCTCCTCCCCGCTCTGATCGAGCAGTTCCAGGAACTCGGGTACGACGTCGTGGAAATGATGCTGGCCGACCAGGACAGCTGGGACCGCTATGCCGCGGCCCAATGGCTCAGCATGCGCCGCTGGCTCGATGAGAACCCGGACGACGAACTCGCCCCCGAGGTACGGGAAGAACTCACCACCGAGCCCGCCCAGTACGCCCGATACGGGCGTGAGTACCTCAGCTGGGGCGTCTTCGCCCTCATGAAGCGCTGACACTCCAGTCCCGAGTGGGCCCGGACACCAAAGGTCCGGGCCCCACTCGGGACACTTCACCACCACGGCGATCAAGCCGCCGGCAAGGGCGAGCCGACACCCTACGCCGCCGTTGCAGGCCCTGGCCTTCTTCCAGGGGCAAGGTCGGCGTCCGGCCGTCAGAACGACTCGGCGCAGCGCCGCGGCCGACGAGGCCCCCGGACAAGGGGGACCAGGCTGCGTAGACCGGTGGAGCGCCCCCGCGTCACCACTGCTACGCCCGGCCCCGCACTCGCCGACGGGGTCGGTCGGCGCGCACCGGATGTCGTCCCGGAGTCGGCGCGTCACCCGCAGGGGTGATCACGCGCAGGGTCCGCCTCCGCCCGGGCCGGAGCGCCGGAAGAGCAGGCGAGGACCGTCCCCCCGCGGTCTCCGCCGCCCCGGCCACTTGCCCCAGAGGCTCCCCCCGGCCGGGGCGGACACCGCGGGTGCGAGCCCGCTTCTTCCGACGCGGTATCGGCCGCGTACCGGGTCCCGCCCTTCGCCTGCCCGGCCGCAGTCGAGGGCCGGCGGAATCGTTGAGTCCGAGGGCGCCGCACGGGGACGGAGTGCTGTCGTGGCAGTCGAGGCCGCGGTGGGATGCGGGCGTTCGGGGTGGGTAGCGGGTGAAAAGGCCACGTCACGTGTCCAGTTACTGGATGTCGGCACGGTCCTTTTGCCGTGCCCCTACACTGCGCGGGTGATCAACGACCTTCCTGCGGGACTCACCGCCCGGCACCCCAGGGCCGACGATCACCTGCGGGTGCTGGCCGTGCTGGACAGGTGGTGGGGCGGGCTCAAGGGCGAGGCAGGTTCGGTCGAACGCGCGCTGCTGCTTCCGCACCTGTACTTCCAGCACTTCACCACCACCAGTTTCGTCATCGAGCGCTCGGACGGAGAACTCGCCGCGTTCCTCGTCGGCTTCTTCTCACAGACCGAACCGGACGTCGCCTATGTGCACTTCGTGGGCGTCGACCCGGCGCAGCGCGGACTGGGGATCGGACGCGCCCTCTACCGTGCCTTCTTCGCCCTGGCACGGACTCACGACCGCCGGTATGTCCACTGCATCACCAGCCCTCAGAACGCCGCCTCGCAGGCCTTCCACGCCCGCCTCGGGTTCGTCGCCGCGCCCACCCGGCGGGACTACGACGGCCCCGGACTCGACCGCGTGGCCTTCGTCGCCGACCTCGCCCGGGAGCCGGTCCGCCCGACGCGCCGACTCCGGGTGCTGGACGCGGTCCTGACCCTGGAACACCGTCCCGAGGGCGGCGAGCCGGGCGGCGACGACTGGCTCGCCCAGGTACGAGCGCCGGAAGGACTGACGGTGATCCGTCCTGCGGACGGTTCGGTGTCCCCGGCCGATCGCTGGATCGCACTCTACGACGCCGATCCGAACCACGGACTCGACGAGCCGGGCCTGCTGGCCGCCGTCATCGCACCGTTGGCGCGCGCCGCGATCCCGGTGTTCGCCTCCTCGACCTACCACGCCGACCTGGTACTTGTGCCCGAACGGCGTCGTGATCGGGCGCTGGCTGTTCTGCGCTCGGCCGGATACGGGATCGGCTGATCCAGCGTCGTGAACCGGTCCGATGGCTGTCACTTCCCGGCTTCGCCGGGTCTTCCGCCGAGGGATGCCTGGTAGGCGTCCGCGTGGGTGGGAACGTCCTTGATCAGGTCGTCGCAGAACGCGGCGACGTCGGTTCCGATGAGTTCAAGGACTCCCTGGCCGGCGGCGGCTCCCTCCTCGAAGAAGTCGACGATCTGCGGGAGCAGGGGCCCGTCGGACAGGCTGACCGGTCCGACCTTGAACAGGTACTTCTGCATCTCCCCGTAGACGATCCGGTAGTCCGGCGGGAGTGCCTTGACGCGGGTGACGTGCGCCCGCCACTGCTTCTTGCCTGCGACGATGTCCTGGACGCTCACGTCAGCCTCCCAGCCGGCTCAGTTTCCGTGCGACGTTGCGGTTCAGCTGCTCGCGCCACCGGTCGCGATGGGTCCGGGCCCCCGCTCCGCCGGCCAGCGCCGTGCAGAAGCCCTGGATGTCGTCGCCGAGAACCTCGTGGACGCTCTGCCCGTCCGCCGCCGACACTTCGAGCAGCCCCAGGGCGGAGTCGAGGAGCGGGGTCAGGTTGCGGCCGGTGAAGTCCCCGTAGGGGAAGAGGTGGGCGACGATCTGGTCCCACGCCGCCCGGTGGTCGTCCGGCAGCTCCGCGACCCGGGCTCCGAACGCCTTCCAGTCCCTGGTGAGATCGCTCCCTGTCGCCTTCTCCCAGAAGTTCATCTCCCGCCCTTCTTGAGCCTGTCGATGCGTGTGGAGAGGTACTGCCACTTCGTCCAGAACCGTGCGCGTTCCTCGCGTCCGGCGTCGTTGAGCGCGTAGAACTTGCGCGGCGGGCCGACCCCGGACGGCCGCTTCGTCACCTGGACGAGCCCGTTCCTCTCCAGCCTCAGCAGGATCGTGTACACCGTGCCTTCGACGACGTCGGCGAAGCCGAGCTCGTTCAGCCGGCGAGTGATGGCGTACCCGTAGGTTTCCTCGCTGCCGATGATCTCGAGCACGCAGCCTTCGAGCGTGCCCTTCAGCATCTCCGTCAGGTCGTCCATCTCGGGTGCTCCTCAGCCCTGCCGGTACTGCGTGATACCGAATACCGCTATACGGTATCACTGAGTAGCGGAAGCGGCGGGCGTACCGAACCCCGTCTCCGGTGCCGCGCTGTCTCACCGACCCTTTCCGTGAGGGCGTGGGTGGGACGGGGCCGTCCTTTCGACCCCCGTGGCGAAAGGACGGCCCCTGGCTGTGCGGTGGCGGACCGGTCAGTACAGCTTGTTGACGGCCGTGGTCGTGGTCTTCTTGAAGGCGGTCACCGGCGCGCTCCGGAAGTCGCCCATCTGGCCCCAGCCGACGACGGTGACGGTCCTGCCGTCCCGCCCGACCGACAGCAGGGAGACGTCGTTGGCGCCCCAGGACGTCTCGGTGTGCAGGCCGCGGACGCGGGCGCCCTCCTCGACCGGCAGCGTGCCGTAGTCCCGGCCTTCGGCCTCGACGTCGGGCGAGGCCTCCTCGATGCGGTCGGCGCAGGTGCGGATCAGGTCGTCGTAGTGCTTCGCCAGGGCCTTGGCCTGGGCGGCCGTACCCGTCACTACGGTCAGCTGCACGGCGTTGGTGTCCAGTTCGGTCCAGAACTGCCGGTGCCGGTAGTCGTAGGAGGGCACGCCCTCCGTGCTCACGCAGCCGCCGAGTGCCTCCGGGAATCCTTCGGTGACCGGGCCGGCGCTCCAGGACGACGTCGGGTGCGGCGGCAGCTGGGAGGCCGACAGGAACTTGGGCGCGGCGGCCTTCGGCTTGACTGCGACGGCCTTCGGCTCGACGGTCGTCGGCGCGGCGCCGGCGGCCGGTGCCGTCAGGACCGTGCCCGCCGCGAGGGCGGCGACGGCGAGTGCGGTGAGAGCGCTCGTTCGGATGCGCAGAGACATGGGTGTTCCCCCGTGAATGGGTGCGTGGACGTGGATGCCGCGGCGAGGCCGGCTGGTCGGCCCGGGCCTGGCCGGTGCGGTACCCGAAGCATCAGCGGTCACAGCGGCCGAGCGCAACAGCCGACGGCCGACCGGACACGGTGGAACCATCCCAGCCCGTCTGACGTGCAGGTCTATGGGGTGCCTGGGACGGGGTCCCGGGCCCGGGCGGGGTCGTGAGGGGACAGGGAGGCCTTGTGTCGGCACAGGACGGCGGCGACGGCATCGACGCGGTGGCGGAGTTCGCGGCGCTGCTGCGAGCGCTGAAGGAGCGGACGGACCGCAGTTACGGCTCGTTGGCCCGCCGTCTGGGGATGAACACCTCGACGCTGCACCGCTATTGCGCGGGCGACGCGGTGCCGCTCGACTTCGCCCCGGTGGAACGCTTCGCGGCCCTGTGCGGGGCGAGTTCGCAGCAGCGTCTGGAGCTGCACCGCCGTTGGCTCCTGGCGGTGGCGGCCCGCCGCCGGCCCCGTGCGGCGGGGGCGGCGCCGAGCACGGTGCACGCCGTGGCCCCGGAGGCGGTCGCCGGCGCTGCGGGCGGAGCCGGCACTGCGGACCCTGCGGTGGACACGGCGGAGACAGCGGTGGAGGGAAGCGCCCGAGTGGACGCGGCGCCGGGAGCGGGTGGCGGGCCGGCCACCGATACGGCCCCTGCGCCCGAACAGCACGGGGCACCCGCACCGCCCGAGCCGCCCTCACCGGTCGCACCCTGCGAACCCGGCGAACCCGGCGCACCCGGCGCACCGCAGAGCGCGCCCGCGTCCTCGCGCCGCCCCTGGTATCGCCGTAGGCGTCTCGTGGCCGGGCTGGCCTCCGTGTCGGCCGTGCTCGCGACACTCGGGGCGCTGTCCGCGCTGCCGGAGGGCCGGCCGGCGTCCGGCAGTGGGCCCTCGCAGGTCGCCGCCACGACGTCGGCGTCCGGTACGGCGTCCGGCACTGCGGCGTCCGCTGCGGCGGGGGCCGGGGCGCCTGAGCGACGGGGCGCCTCGCCCGGTCCGAGCGGCACCCCCGCCTCCGAGCGGCCCTCGGCCTCCGCCACCGCGAAGGAGCAGCAGGACGCCTCCCGCCCACCCGGTGCGGCATCCGCCCCGCCCGGCGAGCAGCCCGCCGAACCACCGCTCACCTGGTCCGTCGACTCCCAGGCCTGGAAGCTCGGTTGCGGTCACGACTACGTCATCGCCAAACCGCCCAGCCAGGTCCCCCCTCCCCCGGCCCCGCAGGACGCGGCGCCCTGGGCGGCGACGCAGAGCGCCGTGCACGGCGGCGAGACGCTCGTGCGGCTCTCGGTGCAGGGGCGCAGCGACACGGCCGTCGTACTGGAGGCGCTGCGGGTGCGCGTGGTGGGCCGAACGGCTCCGGCCGAGGGCAACGCCTACGCCATGGACCAGGGTTGTGGCGGCGCGGTCACTCCGCGGTACTTCGCCGTGGACCTGGACAAGGACCGCCCCCTGGCCCGCGCGGTCGCCGGAAACGACTCCGGCACGCCGATCCCGGCCGTGCACATGCCCTACCGCGTCTCGGCGCGGGACCCCGAGGTGCTGCTGGTCACCGCCGGGACCAGTACCTGCGACTGCCGCTGGTACCTGGAGCTGGACTGGTCCTCGCAGGGTCGCACCGGCACGGTGCGCATCGACGACGACGGACGCCCGTTCCGCACCAGCGCCATCGAGGGCCTCCCCCAGTACACGTACGACACGCTGGCACGCCGGTGGGGCCTCGAGTCGGAGTGAGGGCGGGGCGCGCGCCGGGGGTGTCGGCGCCGGGCCGGAGGCGGGGGAAGGCGTCACCCTCTGCCACATCCGAACGTACGAGCCAAGGGTGACGGTCCCGTCTTCGGCCGGTCAGGGCCCCTTTCACACTGTCAGACTGCCGCAGGCGAGGCTCTGGCCGGGGTGTGGGATCGGGCAAGACGGGGTGGGCGTGACCAATCAGGCTGCCATCGATCATGGTGCTGCGGACGAGACGGGGCCGCAGGGGGAAGACCGCGGTGTTCCGCGGGCACGCACGGCCGCGTCGGCGCGGCCGGGTGAACGGGCGGACGGTGACGGGCTCGACGGGCAGCGGCGGGAGGGGCGCCCGGTGCGCGGCGTGCCACGGCACGTGGCCTGCGTGATGGACGGCAACGGACGGTGGGCGCAACGGCGTTCGCTTCCCCGCACCGCTGGGCACCGGGCCGCGGAGACCACGGTCATCGACACCATCGAGGCGGCCCGGGCCGCCGGTGTCGAGTGGCTCAGCCTGTACGCCTTCTCCACCGAGAACTGGAACCGCCCCGGACCCGAGATCGCGTTCCTGATGCGGCTGGTGCGCAGGGTCGTGCGCAAGCACGCGCCGCTGCTGCTGGCCCGTGGCATCCGCTGCCGGTTCCTGGGCGTCGCGGACCCGCGTATCCCCCGCGAACTGACCCGGGATTTCGACGACCTGACGACCCTGACGGCCGACAACCGGGGGATGACGCTGACCGTCGCCTTCGACCACGGGGGGCGCCGGGACATCGTGGAGGCCGCGCGGTCGCTGATCCGCAGCGGGACGCCCGCCGATGAGGTGACCGAGCGGCTGTTCGCGGACCACCTGCCCTTCCCCGACACCCCCGATGTGGATCTGGTCATCCGCACCTCCGGAGAGCAGCGCATCTCCAACTTCATGCTCTGGCAGGTCGCCTACGCCGAGTGGGTCTTCCCCGAGGTGCTCTGGCCGGACTTCCGGGCCGCTGACTTCCTCGGCTGCCTGCACACCTACCGGTGCCGTGACCGCCGCTTCGGTGGCGTGCCGGCCGCGACGGACGGAGACCCTTCCCGATGAGCGACACCACGACAACGGCCAGCGAGGCGCCCCTGTTCGGGCCGGAATCCGCGTTCGGTTCCTTCTTCGACGATCCGCGCTGGGCACTGGCCATGATCCGCGCCACCGTGCTGGAGGCCGCGCACCCGCAGATCGGCGCCGCCCTCGTCGACCACTCCACGTTCCTCGCGCATCCCTGGCGCCGACTGCGCAACACCTTCCTGAGCATGCGGCGCATGTTCGGCGCGGACGCGGCGGTACGGGAACGGGAGGCGGCCCGGCTCAACCGGCTGCACGCCCGGATGAGCGGCTCCGATGCCCGCGACCGCCCCTACGACGCGACGGACCGGGCCGCCCGGGCCTGGGTGGTCGCCACGCTCTTCGAGAGCGCGGTCACCATGTGCCGGATGAGCGGCCAGCCGCTCGGCCAGGACACGATGGAGCGGATGTACGCCGAGTACCGCGCCTTCCTCGCCGCGCTGGACGGCGACGCCACCGCCCTTCCCGAGGACCTGGGCGGCTTCTGGCGGTACTTCGACGGAGTCGTCGAGAACGAACTGGAGAACACCGAGGCGGCCCGCGTCATCCTCTACCGCCTCTTCGACCACCTGCCCGCCCCGGCGCTGCTGGACGGGGCACCGGCCCTGTGGGCGGCCGGTCGCAGCGTCGTCGGCCCGCTGCTGGGGGCGATCACCGTCGCCTCGCTTCCCGAGCCGTACCGGCGCCGGGCCGGTCTGCCGGAGCTGCCCGGTGCGCCGGCCCTCATGCAGGGGGCCTACCTGGCCGCCGGGCTCGCCCGCTTCCTGCCGCAGGGCTGGATCAACGCGGAGAGCATCATCGAGGTCCTCTCCCTCTCCCCCGGCAGTGACGACCCCCGCGCCCGGACCGTGGCCGCACTGCGCTCCCGCATGAGGCGCGCGGCGGCCCTGCTCCGTCTCCTGTCACCGCTGGGCGGCGAAGTCTCCTCCGAACCTGACCAGGCGACAGCCTCCTCGCCGGGCGGCACGGGAGAGGGACGGCGTGCGGCGGAGGACTTCTTCCGGGAGGTGCTGGACCAGACGGGCGACGGCCACCTGGACTGGCCGGACCTCGCGGCCATGGCCCGCGAACTGGCCACCCGCCTCGACCTGGACGAACCCGAGGAGACCCGCCTCTACGACGCCTTCGCCGCCTGGTGGCGCGAGTTGCAGGCCGCCCTCGACACGGACGGCGACGGCCGCGTGAGCGCAGGCGAGTACGCCGCCGCCGTGCCCTCCCTGGCCGGGCCGGCACTCATCCGCGCCGCCGAGGTCCTTTTCGACGTCACCGACAAGGACGGCAGCGGAACCATCGACGCCGACGAGTACCGGGCCCTCTTCCGCACCGCCTTCCACCGCGACCTGGCCACCGCCGACGGCACCTGCGGCCGGAGCGCGTTCGTCGCCGACTTCCTGTCCTTCATGTCGGGGCGCCGCACGAGCACCCCCTACGATCCCCTCCTGGCCGACGCCTGACACGGATCACGTCGGCGGCAACCTCGGTGCGGCACGCGGCGTCGCCGGCGACGTGGCGGGTCAGTTCGCCCCGCCCTGGCCCGCGCTGCCCATCGGGCCGACGCGTACGGGCGTGCCGGAGCCGTCGGTGACGGGCAGGGTGGCGGCGCCGGGCCAGGCGAGGGTGACGGACTTCGTCTCGTCGGGCGGTGTCACGACGAGCCCGGTAATGCCGACGCCGGAGCCGCCCGTGTCGTTGAGCGGGTAGGTGATGCCGAAGGAGACCGCCGCGCCTTCCCTGAGGACCATGGAGTCGGCCTTCTGACCACTGCGCTCGGCGGACAGTTCCCCTTCGCCGGTCTTCAGGTCGACGCCCGCGTAGCCGGCCAGGGCGCAGTCCCGGCCGCCGCCGTTCCTGAACGTGACCGCGACCGACCCCTCGGGGTCGCCGTCGATGATGGCGTCCGTGGCGGTGACCTCCAGCTCGTCGGTGCGGCACTTGCCCGTGCCGGCGTCCGAGCCGCTCCCGGCGTCCGTCTGCCGCCCGCCCGAGCCCTCGCCGGCGGAGTCCTTGCCCTCTCCCTGGTCCGAGGAGCCCGAGTCGGAGCCGCCGCCCGACGAAGACCCGGAGGACGCGGAGGACACGGCCGGTCCGTCGCCCTGCGTCGTGCCGTCATCGCCGTTGCACGCCGTGAGCGAGAGACCCGCGGCGACGACCAGGGCGGTGAAGGTGAGCTTGCGAACGCGCATGGGTTCTTCCTCAGTCGCGTGGGGATGCCGCCCGCTCCGCACTTGTCGGTCCGGTGGGCGCTTGTGACCACCAAGAGCCGTCCGGCCCGCCTGCCCGTTCCGCCCGCCTCCTCCCCAAGACATCCCTGTTACACGTCTGGCCCGGCACGACGCTCCCCACCCCGTCGGATCAGGCCCCCTCCCCGGTCCTCGACCGACGCCGTCAGAACGGAGTACGGGGTGGGGACACAGTGCTCCCACGGCCGGGGAGGAACATCGTCCGACCGGCCGGGGCGCCCGTTCCGGCCGGTCGGCGGGTCACGAGGCACGCGCACCGCGCCCTGGACGTGACCACGGGGCGACCTGTCTGCACTCGGTCTACGATCCGGTGTCGCGCCGGTGTGTCATGACCCGGGCGGGGCACCTGCCGCCGGCGGTCGTCGATCCGGACGGCCGGCCGTCCTTCCCGGAGCTGCCGGCCGGTCCGCCCCTCGGTCTCGGCGGCCTGCCGTTCGAGTCGGCGGAGATCGAACTGCCCGTGGGCAGCCTGCTCGCCCTCTTCACGGACGGCCTGGTCGAAGCGCGCGACCACGACATCGACCACGGCCTGACCACGTTGGGGCGGGTGCTCAATGACCGGCACGCGTCCTTGGAGGAGCTGTGCGACCGGGCCGTGGCGGAACTCCTCCCCAGCGGCTCGACGGCACGACACCGCACTGCTGCTCGTCCGCACCCGCGAACTGGGCACCTCGCAGGTCGTCGAGTGGGAGCTGCCCGCCGAACCGGTCACCGCGGGCCGCTTCAGGGACCTGGCCACCGGGCAACTGGACCGGTGGGGACTGGAGGAACTGTCGTTCACGACCGAACTGGTCGTCAGTGAGCTGGTGACCAACGCGGTCAGGCATGCCGCCGGGCCGGTACGGGTGCGCCTCATCCGGGACCGCACCCTGCTGTGCGAGGTCGCCGACACCGGCCACACGTCACCGCACCTGCGCCACAGCAGCGCGGACGACGAGGGCGGGCGGGGCCTGTTCATCGTCGCCCAGCTCGTCCAGCGGTGGGGGACGCGCTACTCCGGCACCGGCAAGACGATCTGGACCGAACAGGCCTTTCCCGCCCCGCAGTAGGCCTGCGGGGCGTCGCCGGGGGCGTCTCGGGGTCTGTCAGGCGGTGGCGCCCAACGGCTCGGTCCGCTCCGCCTCGTGCAAGGCCCGCATCAGGGAGGCGCGGGCCCGGGCGACGCGGGACCGGACGGTGCCGACCGGGCAGCCGCTGAGCGCGGCCGCCTCCGCGTAGGGGAGACCGACGAGTTGGGTGAGGACGAACGCCTCGCGGCGCTCGTGGGGCAGTGCCGCCAGCAGGTCGCCGAGCGCGATGCCGTCGTCGAAGCCCGGCAGACCGCGTTCCTGCGCGCATTCGGCGAGGGTCTGCCAGTCGTCGGTGTCGGCGAGGCGCGGCCGGGCGGAGGCGTGCCGGTAGCTGTCGACGACCGCGCGCCGGGCGATGGACAGCAGCCAGGTCCGGGCGGAGGAGCGGCCCTCGAAGCGGTGCAGGCTGCCGAGGGCCCGCAGGAAGGTGTCCTGGGCCAGGTCGTCGGCGGTCTGGGGATCCACGCCGAGGTAGGTGACGAAGTGCCGTACGTCGCGGTGGAGGGCGCGGACGAAGTGCTCCACGGCCTCCCTGTCACCGTCGCGGGCGGCGAGCGCCCAGGATGTGGTCGATGCGTCGGCGGACGTCCTCGCGCCGCGGCCGCGCGGGATCCGTGCCGTCATATCGCTCGTCTCGGGCAGGGCAGGACTGATCACCTGGTGTCCTTCTCGGGAGGCCGGACGCCCGGGACGCGGGTGTCCGGCACCCGGATCCGGCCGCGGGCGACGCGGTGCGGATCCGGTGGCGGTGTGGGAGTGGCGGGCGGGTCCGCGCACGGCGGCGTACGCCCGCCGCCCGAGCCGCCCGGGCGCGCTGCGCCGTGGCGGTGTCGGGGAGCCGGCTGTCTCAGGCGACAGCGGTCTCCGCAGGAGGGCCCCGAGAGGTGATCGCGTACACGAGGAGGAGCCGGCGCGGCCTCCGTGCCGGGCGGCCACGCCGGGCGAGGAGGCGGGGCCGGTGCGGGAGCCCAGGCAGGGCGAGGCCCAGCCGCAGGGGGGCGGCCAGCCATCCGGCGACGGCCCGCAGGACGCGGAAGGCCGCGCGTTCACCGTGCGCGAGCCACACGCCGCTCAGCAGTGCGGCCAGCAGGTGGGCGGCCGTCATGCCCGTGGACGACATCCCGCCCATGGTGTGGCCCATGCCTGCCAGGGAGTCCGCGACATCCGTCGCGCCCGTGGTGGAGGCGCCCTGTGCCATGGAGTGCAGGGCATGCCCCATGTGCGCCATGTGCGCCGTGTGGTCCGTGGGAGGGGTGCCGTCGGCCATGGCTCCGAGGGAGGCGGACGGCGTCGGGACGGCGACCGGCACCATCCACTCCTGCGCGTACGAGAACCAGGCGTGCAGGGCGGTCTGGGCGGCCACGGCGACCGAGGAGACGAGCATCGGGCCGCGCTCGCGGCCGGCCAGGGCCCACGCGGCGGTCCCGGTCACCGCCGTCGCGGGGGCCAGGGCCCACCAGGGCACCGAGGCGCCCGACATCAGGACGTGGCCCAGGGTGGCGAGCAGCACGCAGACGGCCGCGAACACCGCGGCCCTCGTCGTGCGCGAACACCACCCAGCATGCATGGCGGCTCATCCTCGCATCCCTGGCTCCGCCGTCGTGGGGGATACGGAGCGACACCCCCGCCGGCACTCAGCACTGTCCCGGTGAGTGACGTCACAGTAAAGACCGGGAGCCCGAATCGGGTGCGGGGCGACACCTCCACGTCGGGTGCGGTGCGCGAGGCCCCGGCGGCCGACGGGAGGCCGACGGTCACGCACTGCTCAGACCAGCGCCTCCTTGTAGAAGATGCTGGAACGCCGGTCGCCCTCCGCGCCGGTGGTGAAGCCGATGAAGAGGCGCGCCTCACCGGCGTCGGTGCGGCAGACCGCCAGGCCCTCGGGCTCGCGGTGGTGGAGGGTGGAGCCGGCCCTGGTGAGGACGGGGCCCTGCGAGGAGGCTCGTACCTCCGTCTCCATGGACGGGAGCTTCCGTTCCGCGCTGCCGGCAAAGGGATGGCGGTCCGTCACCGGGTACGCGATCATCGGCCCGTGGACACTCGCTGTGCAGCCATCCACGAGGTGGTCGAGACCCCGCAGGTGGCGGTCGTGGTGGACGTCATGCGTGCGTTCACCGTGGCTGCCTGGGCCTTCGCCCTGGGGGCGGAGAAGATCGTTCTCGCCGGGTCGTTGGACGAGGCCCTGGTGCTCAAGGCCCGGCATCCGGAGTGGGTGGCGATCAAGGACGGTCCGCCCGCGCCCGGGTTCGACGCCGTCAACTCACCCGGCCTGCTGCGCTCCTTCGACCTCGCCGGGCGGACCGTCGTACAGAAGACCACGGCCGGGACGGTCGGGGCCCTCGCGGTCAAGGACGCGCCGCTGGTGCTGTGCACCGCGTTCGTGGTGGCCGAGGCGACGGCGTCGCTCCTGCGGTCGTCCGGGTCGGACAGCGTCACGTTCGTGATCACGGGCGAGGACGGGCGGGCCGACGAGGACCTGGCGTGCGCGCAGTACATCGCCCACCGGACCGCCGGGGCGGAGGCGGATGCCGCGGACTTCCTCCGCCGCGCCGCCGCTTCGCGTGCCGCCGCCGAGCTGACCGCGGGCGTGCGCAGGGGAGCACACGCCGATGACGTGGCCCTCTGCCTCGAGATCGACCGCTTCCCCTTCGCCATGGTGGCGAGCGCGGACGGGCCGCTCATGGTCCTCCGACCGCGCACCCTGCACTGACGACCCCGACCGGGCGGCCCGTCCCAGACGGTGGCACACCGTCCCGTACCACGGCTCACGCCCTCGGTACGCTCGCGTGCATGGGGCTGGACATCACCGTGCTGATCGCCGACTGGGCATGTCTTGGCGGCGTCCCGCCGAGGGAGCGGCTGCCTCGACTGCGGGAGGCCTGGTACGCCGACGAGACGGGACTCCGGGACGACGACGCGCCGACACCCGAGGGCGACTGGGCGTGGCCGCGGGGGCGCCACAGCACCTCCTTCGCCGTCTACGAGTTCCGGGGCACCCTCGGCTCGTTCAAGCCGCACTTCTGGGCCGTGGAGCGCTGGGAGTCCGTGCGTCACCATGCCGACCCGCAGCTGCGGACCGCGTTGGACCCACTGCTGCTCGGGCTGGTCCGCGAAGGGCTGGACGAGACGAGCGGACACGCGCGACCGGGGTTCTTCGGCGCCGACCCCGCCGCCACCCGCGGTCTCCTGCTGGCCCATCCGCCCGACGGTGTGCGGGAACTGGCCGCCAGGTGGGAGGGGGCCGTGCGCCGTCTCGGCGGGCTGCGGGGCGCCTTCGACGAGCACGCCGCCGCTCCCGGCGGGTGGGTCGGCGACTTCGACGAGTTCACCGGCCTGCTGACCGACTGGGGTGACGTGCTGTCCGAGGGCGCCCGGCGCGGCTGGGGAGTCGTGGGCCTGAGCGAGTGACGCACGCGATCCGACACCCGTGCCGTGCACCGTCCTCCTTCAGCTCGTCCCAGCGGCACTGCGGAGCGGTCGGGGCACCGCGCCCGGCCTGTCGGAGGTGGCCACCAGCCTTGCGCACCATGGGCATGGAGATCGACGTGGTGGCCCACCCGGTCGACGACGAGGTGGAGAGGTCCTCAGGATGGCCGAGACGGTGGGCGAGCCCGTCACCGTCACGTTCAGGTGGGAGGGACGCGAAACGGAGCACCTGATGCTGGTGCCCGCGTCCACACTGGCGCTCTGGGAGCACTGAGCCCCCGACCACCGCCACGCGAGGCACACCGAGGACGAGGACGAGGACCGGGCCGCTGCGGGGAGTACGCGACACGAACTCGCCCATCCGGAGGAGTTCGGTCCCTACACGCTGCTCGGACGGCGGGTGGGAGGGCGGACGGCGGTCGCACCCGAGGGTGCGGTGGTCGCCGAGCTGCTCGCCCCGGAAGAGGCCCGCCGGCTCCAGGACGGGGCCCGCGAGGTACGCCAGGGGTTCATGGTCCCGAAGCAGGGGCGGCGTTCGAGGAGTTCCTCGCCCGGCAGAAGCACTGAGCAGCGCCCCTCCTGCCGCACGGCGCTGGGCGTGGGCGGCACCCGGTCACTGCGGGCAGCCGCCGGCGCAGAGCACACCGGCCGTCCCGCCGACGCCGTCACCGGCCGCCACGGGGACGACGTGGCTGGTGGCGACCGGGGGACTCCCGCCGGATTCAGGACAGGGCGCTCTTCCTCTCGCTGTCGCTCAGGGGCGGGCCCGGTAGCCGCGGCTTCTTCGGGCCGAACAGCATCGGCAGGAGCATGTCGGGCGAGAACAGGCGAGTGGGCCGCTTCTCCAGGCTCATCACGTCCAACAGGGCACCCAGCGCACGCGGATGGGCTGCGCCGGTCTCGACGGCACGGTCGACGTAACGGGCCAGCAGCCGCTCGGCTCCGGTGAGCGGAGTGTCCGTCGCACCGGGGTAGAGGGCGTCCTGACCCACCGCCAGGTCCCAGGCCGCGCCGACCGGGCGGGCCGCGGCGCGCTGGAGGCGTCTCGCGGTGCCGGGGGCGGTGATGCTCGTGGTCCTGAGGACGGCGCGTACCGCGAGGGCGCACTGCGCGCCGACCGTGAGGCCGTGGCCGTACACGGGGTTGTAGCCGGCGACGGCGTCTCCCAGGACGACGAACCCGGCGGGCCACTGCCCGGCCTTCTCGTAGTAGCGGCGGGTGTTGGCGGTGGACCGGGAGGTGGCCACGTCACCGATCGGTTCGGCTTCCTCGAGGAGTTCGCCGATGACCGGGTCGCCGAGGCTTCGTGCGAAGCCGACGAAGGCCTCGGGGTCGCCGCTGGGCTCACCGCCCCGCGTGCCGGAGAGGGTGACGATCCACCGGCCGTCCTCCACGGGCAGGATGATGCCGCCCCGGCCCGGCGCCTTCGCGGGGTTGGCCTGGACGTTCACGATCGGAAAGGCCAGGTCGGCGGTGGCGTGAGGGGCGCGGAAGACGCGGGTGGCGTAGGTGACCCCGGCGTCCACCGTCCGTTCGGCGGGCTGCGGCAGGCCCAGTTCCGCCAGCCAGCGCGGGGCGCGGGAGCCGCGCCCCGAGGCGTCGACGACCAGGTCGGCCGGGAGCGTCGACTCCCCGTCGCCGTCACGGACGCGGACCCCGGTGACGCGGGTGGCGTCGCCCGCCGGTCCGAGCGCCGTGGTGTCCTGCCGCAGGGTGATGCGCTGGTCCGCGAGGACATGTGCGCGCAGCACGGCGTCGAGCAGGTCACGCGAGCACACGAGGTTGCGGTGGGGGGTCGCCACGAACCGCCTGAACCAGACCTCGTTGGGCGCCCGGGAGACCATGTCGCCCATGATGTGCGCCAGGCGTCCGCCGCGGGCGACGACCTCGTCGACACTGCCCGGCAGCAGTTCGTCGAGGGCCCGCACTCCCCCGCTCCACACGAGGTGCGCGTGCCTGGCCTGCGGAACGCCCCGCCGCGCGGTCGGTCCGTCGGGCAGGACGTCCCGCTCGACGAGGACGACGTCGGCGAACTCCGCGAGGGCGGCGGCGGCGAACAGGCCGGTCGCGCTGGCCCCGATGACAACGGCTGCGGGGCGGCTCGTGCTAGGAGGCATCTGTGTTGGCGCTTTCTGTTCTGGTCACCCGTCGAAGGATGCCGTCGATGAGGCGGGGCTGCCGCAGGCTCTGGGAGATCTCGTCGATGTGGTCACTGACGTCGGCGCCGAGCTGCTGCTTCTCGAAGGTCACCCGGGCCGGCGTCTCGTCGCGGTGGGCCCGGAGGGCCGCCCGGACGGTGACGGCCCCGGCGAGGCCGCGTGCCCGGCCCTCGTCGAGGCCGGCCGGCGCGGCGTTCCACGCCCGCAGGTGGAGGTCCCGGTCGAGGTAGGGGGCCAGGATGCGCAGGGCGTCGTGGATCCTCTGCTGGCGCTGCACCAGGCGCAGGCCCAGGGGCATCCGGCGTCCCGACCGGGGGGTGACGGGCGACGGCACCACGTCGCGGACGGCCGACCACAGCGGGCGCAGCTGCCGGTACTCGCGCCGCTCGTGCAGCCGGTTCCGCAGGGAGGGCCCGACCTGGGGCACGATGAACCCCACGGCGACGAGGATCGCTTCCAGGAGGGCGAACGGCGGTGCCACCCGGGTGCTGAGGCCGTCCCAGTCCTGGCCCGACCAGCGCGCACCGAGCGCGAGCGCCTTCACCGCGTCGAAGACGACGCCCGAGGCGAAGCCCAGTTGCAGGCAGACGACGCCCGACTTCAGCCAGCGGTTCTCGATCCTGGGCCACCACTTCCACAGCATGTAGGTGGCGACCAGGGAGGACACCATGTGCGCGAGCAGGTACAGCAGGATGTGCTCACGCATCCAGGGCGTGCCCGCGTAGTAGGTGTCGAGGTCGTAGATCCGCGGTTCCGGCACGTCGGCGAGGAGGAACGTCGTCCACAGGCCCACGACGACCCCGGCGTAGATCCGGTAGACGTTGCGCATCCGCTGTCGGCGCCGAGGGGACGGCTCCTCCCTCCACCGCATGATCATCGTCAGGCCGGTGGCGCAGAACGCGGTCAGGAAGCTGTACGCCCAGGGGGACGCGATGTTCGGTACTCCGGTCAGCTCGTTGAGACGGTCGATGTTGGCCGGCGTGATGACCACGAGGACGACGGTGGCGAAGCTCAGCAGCAGGGTGGTCGCGCGGACGTCGGGATCGCGCCAGGCCCGGACCAGGGTGGGGAACTTGAGGACCAGGGCGAGCAGGAGCAGCACGGTGGGGACGGCGTACGGGATGTGGAAGGGGGCGTTCACAGGATGCGGCCGCCGCGGTCGAGCAGCGAGAGGTTGATGCGTCCTTCGACGGTCGCGGCGCTGACCGGCCCCTCCGCGTAGCGGCCCTTCATCCAGGAGCGCACTTCCCGGCCGAAGAGCAGGCCGAAGGTCTCCGCCTCGACCTCGTGGTGCTCGACCGTGTCCGCTCGTGCCGCCACGGTGAGGACCGCCTCGCGCGGTACTTCGCTCGGTGCGAGGATCTGCTCGACGGCCCGGCGGACGGCCTCGGGGTGCTGCCGGGCGGTGGGGCTGCGGGCGGCGCCGTGCAGCCCGGCTATGTGGTGGCCGCGGTCCTCTTCCTCCTCGTGCCAGAGTTCGTGGCCGAGGATGACGAGTTGGGCCAGGGGGGCGGTGTCCTCCTCGACCACGATGATGGAACGGTCCCCGAGGTCCAGTCGGGCACCCGACACGTCCACGTCGGCCATGTCCTTGGGGAACCTGCTGAATCTGAGGTCGATCGGCCGTCCCTTGCGGACGCTCATGGCCCGGCAGAACTCCCGCATGACGTCGCGTGGGTCGGCCGGCCGGCTGAGCGTCTTCGACGCCTCCGCGCCCAGGGCGCTCAGCAGTGCCCTCATGGCTTTGCCGCTCATCGCCCGCCGTCTCCCCCCTGAGGCAGCACCGACCTCAGAACTCCTTCCAGAAGGCGCTCCAGCTGCGCCCGTGGAACGGACCCGTGCATCCGCAGGTCCGAGCTGACCACGCCGTACCGGTCCAGCAGTGCCGCGACCGGGTCCATCTCGTGCAGGGCCGCCTCGGGGCCCAGGTGCGGATGCTCCAACTTGTGCGCCAGTGGGCGCAGGACGCGTGCGAGCGCCTCGTCGGCCGGCGCGGTGAAGAACGACTCCCCGCCCTCCACGCCGAAGAATCCCACCAGGTGGTGCAGGAGTTCCACGTTCGGCGTCTTCCTGCCGTCGCAGACCGCGCGGGCCCATACGTCGGAGATGCCGGTGCGTGCGGAGACCTCGGCGGCCAGGTCCCTCATGATCGTGCCGTGGCGGCGCAGGTGGGCGTCGCCGAGCGCCTTGATACGTCCGCGGACCCGTTCGCCGACCGTGTCGTCGGGCGGCCTCCCGCCTGCGAGCAGCTGCCGGACGACGCTCTCCGGCAGGGCCGTCGTGGCCGCCAGCACCGAGGGATCGAGGAACCGGGCACGCGTGAGGCCCTGCTCTTCGATGGCCCGGTCCAGGCGCAGCAGCGTCCGGGCCAGCGAGGTCTGCGACTCCAACGATCTGCTCCCTGATGGCCGAGGCGCCGGAACTGCGTGGCAGCGTACGCACAACTCCGCACGGTGACAACGATCGTTTATCGGCCATCAGCGATCGTTGACCGCCTCATCCGCCCTGCCCGCTAAGGCCGTTGCGGCGCCGTCCCGCGCCGAGGCGGTGGCGCCCGCGACCGAGGCCGTCCCGCCCTGCGGCGTTCCTGCGGTGGGACTCGTCCCCGCCGCGGCGGGGATCAACGCAGTGCCTGCGGGCCGTCGTCGGCACGGTGCACACGGCGCAGTTGCCGCCCTGCTCGCCGCCACCTCCCCCGAGGCCGTCGGCGGGGGCTTCTACGGGCCGAGGGGGTCGGGGCACATGGGTGGCCCGCCGGCACCGCAGAAGCTGTACGGCCGGTTGCGCGACGCCGAGGAGGCACGGCGCGTCTGGCGGATCTCCGAGGAGCTGACGGGCGCTCACTTCAAGGGCCAGCCGGATTGACGGATTGGCGGTGGGGAGACGTGGGCAGGGAGGCACGTGATGTCATGAACGCGACTACCTTCCCCCCACGAGGAGGTCGACCATGCACGTCCGCACCCTGACCGGCGGCTTGGCCGCGACACTGCTGACGTCCCTGTCCCTGCTCGGCGGCCAGGCGCTGGCCGCCGTCCCCTCCGAAGGCTCAGCGCCACCCGCTGCCGCCGCCCGGGTCCTCACCTATGACGCGAGCGGCGCCGCGGAGTTCAGGTCCGCGGTCGATCGCGGCGCGGCGATATGGAACGAGAGCGTCGACAGTGTGGAACTCCGCCCGGCCGCGTCCGGGCAGCGCGCCAACATCCGCGTCCTGGCGGACAACGGCTGGCCGCGCGCCCTGCCCGGTTCCCTCGGCAACGGCACCGTCTACATCGGGCGCCAGGCCGTGAACCAGGGGTACAACACGGTGCGCATCTCGTCCCATGAACTCGGCCACATCCTGGGCCTGCCGGACCGCAAGCCCGGCCCCTGCACCAGCCTGATGTCGGGCTCCAGCGCGGGCGTCCCCTGCACCAACCCGTACCCGAACGCGGCCGAGAAGGCCGAGGTCGAGGGCAACTTCTCCGCGACCTCCCGAGCCCCGGAACCGGCCCCCGGGCCCGTCCTGGTCGGAGACTGACCGAGGACTCCGGGAGCGGCCGTGCACGACGCGCGCCCCCCTCGTGACCACGGGCGGGGCGCGCCGTTCCGCGACGCGCCGACAGGCGTCGTCGTCGCTCCCGGACCGTCCTCGCATCGAACCCCCGGCCGATGCGACGGGAGCTGTCGAGCACGCCGGGCGACGAACCCGTCCGGACCACCGCCCGCCCGGGCGAAACGTATTCTCGTGCTGACCACGACAGCGAGGGACGGTCCACGTGGCAGCCAGCACACCGCAAGCGGAGCAGACCCGGACGTCGCTGAGCGCGCAGGCCCGGGAGGCCGTGCGCCGGCGCATCGTGGACCGGCGGTACCCCATGGGCGCACGTCTGGTGGAGCGGGAGGTGGCCGAGGAACTGCGGATGTCCCGGGTGCCGGTCCGCGAGGCGCTGCGCGCCCTGGTCGCCGAGGGGCTCCTCGAACTGCTCCCGCACAGCGGCGTGCGCGTACGCCGGCTGGAACGCGCCGACGTCCGGTACCTGTACGAGGTGTGGGAGCCGCTGGCCGTCCAGGCGTCGAGGCTGGCAGCGCGCCGGGTCGCCGCCGCGGACGGTCCGCCGCCGGAGCTGGCGGCGCTGCACGCGTCGCTGTCACGGGCCGAGGAGGCCGCCGACCAGGACGAGGGCGCCCGCGAGGTGGCGGCGCACACGGAGTTCCACGAGCGGATCGTGGCCCTCGCGGGGAACCCGCTCCTGGCCCGCACCATGGAGCAGCTCGGCTGGCAGTTGCAGTTGCTCTTCGGGATGCGCGCCGAGCCCGCCCACATGCGGGCCCAGCACGCGGAGATCTTCCGGCACATCGCCGCGGGCGACGACGAGGCGGCCGCGGCGAGCACCCTGCTGCACGTCCGGGACAGCAGGGCCGTGGCACTGCGCTCCCTGTTCGGGGACACCTCTTTGTATACCAAGTAGGCCCAACGCCTGACCATCCTCCTCCACCCTGAGCCCGAACCCCCACAAAGTCTCCGCACCATGGATCTCGACGCCCCGGTTCCCGGCCCTGCGGCGCCTCACCCTTGCCGACCCGCGCTCCTTGGTATACAAAATGACGCCAGTACCTCCCGTGACTTCCCCCCGTCCGGTTGGCTGTCGATCGCCCCCAGGAGCCCGCATGTGCGTCGAACCCTCCGAGCCCCCGTCCAGCAGGCTGACCCGGCGGGGCGTGCTCGCCGCGTCGGCGGCCCTCGCCGGCACCGCGGCCGCCCTAGGGACCGCCGCCCCGGCGACCGCGGCGCCGCATCGGCGCCCGCCGCGCACCGGTGACCTGGTCGTCGAGGGCGGCACCCTGCTCGACCCGGCGACCGGCGAGGTCACCGAGGACGCCGTCGTGGTCGTCCGTGACGGCGTGGTGCGTGCGGCGGGTGCCCGCGGCCGGACCACCGTCCCGGCCGGGCTGCCGCGACTGGACGCCCACGGCCAGTGGGTCCTGCCCGGCCTGATCGACGCGCACATCCACCTCAACACCGCGGCGGAGGCACGCGACGCGGTCGGCAAGGGTGCCACCAGTGCGCGCAGCGGGTCCACGAACTTCTTCCAGGACATCGCCGTACGGGAGCTGGCCCGGCGGGCGCCCACCCTGGCGCCGCGGCTTCGGGCCGCGGGAGTGTTCGTCACGCCGGACCTCGGCGACACCGTCCTCGCCGACCCGGAACTCACCGCGCTGGCCGGTTCGAAGGACGGGGTGCGCTCCCCCGAGGCCCTGCGCCATGTCGTACGGACCAACCTGGCGCGCGGCGCGGACGTCATCAAGACGCGGGTGAACGAACGGGCCGGACTGCCCGACCAGGACCCGCTCACCCAGGTCTACTCGCACGCACAGCTCAGCGAGGTGGTCGCGGCCGCCCGTGCCGGTGGCAGCGGCGTCCTGTGCCACAGCTACAGCGAGCGCGGCTGCCACGACGCGGTGACGGCGGGCGTCCGATCCCTGGAGCACGGTGTGTTCGTCACGGAGCGCACGCTGTACGAGATGCGCCGCAGGGGGACGTGGTTCACCCCCACCCTGACGGCCATCGCGGGCCTCGCGACGTCGGCGGATCCGGTGCTCGCCGAACGGGGCCGCACCTATCTGCCGGTCCTGAAGCGGGCGGTGCTGGCCGCGCACGAGGCCGGTGTGCCCCTGGCTGCCGGCACCGACTCCTCCGGCGGCTCGGTCGACCCCATCGGCCGCGAGGTGGAGCTGATGCACGCGGCCGGCCTGTCACCGCTCGACGCGATCCGCACGGCCACGACCCAGGCGGCGAAGCTGCTCGGCCTGGAGGGCACGGCGGGCCGGCCGACCCGCGGTCACGCGGGCGACCTGATCCTGGTCGCCGGCGACCCGCTGGCCGACCTGGGCGTGCTCTCCGCCCCGACCCGTGTGGTGCGTTCGGGCATACCCCGCTGACCGCGCCCCGCGCCGAACGGCGTGGAAGACGGCAGCACCGGCCCCCGCCCCCTCTCACCCTCCAGGAGAACGGCATGACTCCGCCCTTGACCCGACGCCACGTCATCGCGGGCGCGGCCTCGCTCGGCGGCACCGCCGCCCTCGCCTCCACCACGGCACAGGCGGCACCGGACCCCGCCCGCTCCGCGCGGAAGGCCGTCGTCTTCCGCGACGTGCGGCCCTTCGGGCGGCGGGAGGCGGTCGATCTGACGGTCGTCGACGGTCGGATCTCCGACCGGCCCGCGCCCCGGGGCGCGAAGGTGGTGGACGGTGCCGGACGGATGGCCCTGCCGGCGCTCGTCGACGCGCACATCCATCCCGACAAGACGAGTTGGGGTGGCGGGTGGGTGTCGCGCCGGCCCGCGGACTCCATCGCCGACTACTGCGCCCAGGACGTCGACCTGTACCGCTCCCAGCGGCGCCCCGTCGGGGAGCGGGCCCACGCCCTGATGGCACACGCCGTGACCCGCGGGACCCGTGCGATGCGGGCCCACGCGGACGTGGCGCCGGCCTACGGTCTGGCCGGTGTGGAGGGCGTGGCCGAGGCCCGGGAGCGCCTCGCGGACGCGCTGGACGTGCAGATCGTGGCGTTCCCCCAGCACGGCGTGATCCGTACCCCCGGCACGGCTCAGCTGCTGGCGACCGCGGCGCGCGAGGGTCTGGTCGACCTGATCGGCGGCATCGACCCGATCAGCTTCGACCAGGCGCCGGAGGAGCAGCTCGACCTTGTCTTCGACCTCGCGGACCGGCACGGCGTCGGGGTGGACATCCACCTGCACGACCGCGACGAGAAGGGCACCCGGGTGCTGCGCGGCATCATCGAACGCACCCGGGCCCTGTCCCTGCGGGGCCGGGTGACGGTCAGCCACATCTTCTGCCTGCCGTTCCTCGCCGAGAGCGAGCTGCGGTCGACGGCCGAGGACCTGGCCGAGCTGGACATCGCCCTGACGACGGTCGCGCCGAACGAGTCCCTGGTACTGCCCGTGACCACGCTGCGCGAGCACGGGGTACGGGTCGGGCTCGGCTCGGACGGGGTGCGCGACTCCTGGAGCCCCTTCGGGAACGCGGACATGCTCCACCGCACCCATCTGCTGGGCTGGGTCACCGACGTACGTCTCGACGAGGAGCTGTCCTCCTGCTACACCACCGGGGCGCACGGGGGCGCCGACGTGATGGGCCTGCCCCGGGCCGACCTGGAACCGGGTTCGCCGGCCGACTTCGTGCTGCTGCGCGGCGAGTGCCTGCCGCAGGTCGTGGTCGACATGCCCCAGCGCGACATGGTCGTCCACGGAGGCCGGGTGGTCGCCCGCAACGGCGAGCTGGTCTGAACGGTGGGGTGGGCCTCCGGGCGTCGGGAGATCGGGGCGTCGGGGGATCAGGGCGGAAGCCGGTGGGCCTCCTCCGCGTCGAGGGACGCGAGTCCTTCCTCCCAACGCCGGCGGCGCTCGTCCTCGCTCTGTTCCCACCAGGGTGTGCCCCGTTCCCCCAACGCGATCTTGGCCCGGTGCACCCGTGCCCGCGCCTCGCGCTCGGCCTCCGGGTCACCGGCGGTCGTGGCCGAACGCACCGCGCGCCGGGCCGACATGAGGTGACGCCGCAGCCGGGCCTCCGTCTCCTCGGGTACGGACGGGTCGGTCGCCCGCCACTTGCGTCCCCGCACGACGACGAACCGGCCGTCGGGGGTCCTGTCCGGCGGCTTCTTCGCTTCCACACGGGCCATCCTGCCCGCACTTCCCTGCAGCACCGGCACCGACCTGCCCGCAGGCCCGATGCTCCACGGGGCAGCGGCGGAACCTAGCCGACAGCGGCGTCCTCCACCGTCCCGCGCACCTTCAGGATGGTGTCCACGCCGGTGAGTTCCAGGATCCGTTTCAGCTGGGCCGTCGGCGCGGCCACGCGCAGATCGGTGGACAAGTGGGTGTGGATCAGGAGGTTGAGGAGTGTCGAGTCCGCGAACACGATCCCGGAAGCGTCCACGACCACCTTCTCGTGCTTGGCCGCCGCCACCTCCATCGCTTCCGCCAGTGGCGTGATGGAGTGCATGTCGTACGCGCCGTTCGCGACGACGACCCACGCGCCGTGCCACTCGTACTGCACCACCGCCGCCCGGTCCGGAACGCGCACACCGGTCGGTACGGCAGGCACCCCCCGCTCGCCGTCGGCATCGACCGCTCGTCCGTGTGTCGCGGCCTCTGCTCCGGCCCCTGTTCCGGCCTCGTCGACAGACACCCTCGGGTCCCTCCTGTGACTCTCCCGTGGGGGATCGCGCCATCCATTACGCGAAAAGTATGTCACGTATTCTGCATCAGGCAAAGATGGTCATACAATGCTGCGCATGGTTGGAGTATCTGAGTCGCACAGCGGATGGACGTTCATCACCAACCACGCGCGCGTACTGGCGGCCATCGCCGACAACCCGAACATCCGGATCCGCGACATCGCCGCCCACTGCCGTCTCACGGAGCGCGCCGTCCAGCGGATCATCTCGGACCTGGAGCAGGACGGTTACCTGTCCCACACCCGCGACGGGCGCACCAACACGTACCGCATAGACCCGGACAAGGTCCTGCGTCACCCGGCCGAGGCGGGCCTCACCGTGGCCTCGCTGCTCTCCCTGCTGGTCCAGGACGAGACCGACCGCATCGGGCAGACGGGGCCGCAGCCCCTGATGGAAGCCAACAGCGCCCACTGACGACCCTCCGGCAGACCTCCCGCCGGACCGTCGAGGACGGTGGGAGCGTACGCCGGTGCGGCGGGTCGGCAGCGACGTCGGGGTACCCGTCGAAGATCCGCTCCTCGGTGGCGCGCCCGGACGTCCTCACTGCGGGCGGTCCCGCTCCCCCTCCGGTACCGGGTGCGCCGAGGAGACGAAGAGGCAGAACGGATGCCCCGAGGGGTCCGCGAGCACGTACAGCGGCTCCTCCTGATCTCCGGAGCGGTCGAGCAGGAGTTCCGCCCCCAGCGACTCGGCCCTCAGACGCTGACGTGCCAGCGCCGCGGAGTCCGGCACGGTGAGATCGAGGTGCGCCTGCATCGGAACGTCGTGCAGCGGCCACGTCGTGCGCGGGAGCCGGTCCACCAGCTGGAAGGCGAGGCGGTTCGTTCCGTCGGGCGTGCGCAGCACGAGCCAGTCGGGTGCCTCCGGCGCGCCGTCGGCCGGGGGTTCGTCCCCCGGCCGGTACGTCAGGCCGAGCAGGTTCCGGTAGAACTCGGCCAGTCGCCTGGGATCGGTGGTGTCCAGCACGGTGTGCAGCAGCCGGGGGTACTCGCCCATGGATCCTCCGCGTCGCCTGGGTGTTCCGCTCCTCTGCCGGTTCCCCGTCGGAGGCGTTCCCCACACGGCCGGGCCGTCGAGCGTCCGGGAGGGCGCGGCCGCGGGATGCGTGCCGACCGCCCTCGGCGCCACCCGCTCCCCCGAGCGCCCCGGGCCTCGCCGCACCCCGTGGTGCCCGCGGGTCGGGGACGGGGCGGCGCCGGGTCCAGGCCTAGGATCGGCGGCGTGGACATTCCCGAGGATCTGATCGTTCTTGAACGGGCCGCGGAAGAGCAGCGTGCGCGGCTCGCCGGACTCGACGGCGAGGAGTTCGACGCGCAGCACCGGGCCTGGCGTGCGGCGGCCCAAGCCGCGCAGGCCGCGATCGCGGACCACGCCACGGTCAGCGGCCAGTCGGCGGAAGGTGTCGAGAGCGCGGTCAAGCGCGCCGTCCGGCAGGCAGAGGAGGATCCCGCCGGGTAGCCCGGCGGGACACCGGCCCTCACCCCCTCCCGGCGCGATGGCCCCCCGGGTCGGCACCGGGCGGCGGCACCGGATTCATGTCGATCTTGTGCAGTTCTGCGGTCGGCATCATGGAAGCCAGACGAGGTCAGACATCTTGCCGCGTCCTACCGGTCGGCTCCGTGATAGCACCAGGTGACCGACTCGGAAAGGCCACGACTCCATGGGTATCTTCAGCCGCCGTCAGACCGCCGTCATCGACCCGCCGCCGGCTGTCGACTCCGACCACCCCCTCGGGCGGTCCGCGACGAGCGACGCCATGCTCGACCCGGCGCTGCGGGCACTGACCGGACACTGGACCATCGACCGCCCGCACAGCCGGATCGGCTTCTCCGTGCGGCACGCCATGGTCACGACCGTGCGCGGGGCCTTCGCCGACTACGACAGCACGCTCTACTTCGACGGGGCCCGGCCTTCCGAGTCCCGGGCGGAACTGGTCATCCGCGTCGCCAGTGTCGACACGGGTGTGGAGCAGCGGGACGGTCACCTCGTGGGCCGGGACTTCTTCGACGCGCGCCGCTATCCGGAGATGACCTTCCGCAGCACCTCCACGGTCCACGAGGCGGGCGAGAGCTTCCGCATGACGGGGGACCTCACGATCCGCGACCGGACCCGGTCCGTGGAGATCCAGTTGGACTACCTCGGCTCCGTCATGGACCCGTTCGGTTACGAGCGCGCGGGCTTCGACGGCACCACGACCATCGACCGCAGGGAGTGGGGTCTCGTCTACAACCAGCGGCTCGAGGCCGGCGGCAGCATGGTCAGCGAGAAGGTCCGGCTCCAGTTCGACATCTCGGCGATCCGCGCCACCCGATAGGTTCCCCGGGCCCGCTCCCGCCGTGCGCCGAACCTCGGCCACGCGGGCCGGGCGCCGGGGGCCGGAACCGGCGTCATACCCTGAGGGGAGGACGCCGTCCGCGCCTTCTGCCTGTGCCTCCCGGGAGAGCTCTTTGGACACCACACCGCTGCCCGCCCTCCTGGAGGACCACCCGGTCGTCGCCAGCGTCAAGGACGCGGAAGGCCTGGAGACCGTACTGCGCTCCGACTGCCGCATCGTCTTCCTGCTCTACGGCACGCTCCTGGACCTCCCCGAGATCGTCGACCGTCTGAAGGACGACGGGCGGACCGTCCTGGTCAACGTCGACCTGCTGGAAGGTTTCGCCGGCAAGGAGATCGTGGTCCGCTACGTGAAGGAGAAGACGCGCGCCGACGGGATCCTCAGCTCCAAGGCGTTCATGGTGCGCGCCGCCCGCGAACTGGGCCTGTACGCGGTGCACCGCTTCTTCCTCATCGACTCCCTCTCGTACCGCAAGCTCGCCCCGCAGGTGCGGTCGTCCCAGGCGGACTGCGTGGAGATCCTCCCCGGATGCATGCCGAGGGTCATCTCCTGGGTCGTCGCCGACATCGACGTGCCGCTCATCGCGGGCGGCCTGGTCTGCGACCGGGACGACGTGTTCGCCGCGCTGAAGGCGGGGGCCGCCGCCATCGCCTCGTCGAATACCGACGTATGGGAGATGTGACACACCCGGCGAACCCTTGACACTCGCCGGAGCGTCACTCTAGGTTTACGTCGCGGCCACTCGATCGGCCGCCACAATCGCATATCGGCTTCGGTTCCGCGCCGGAGCAGTTACTAGAGACCAGAGAACAGTAACCACTCGCTCGTCGAGGGTTGCTGTTCTTTTTTTTGCCCGCTTACTAGCCACAACGAGGTGGACTGTGAACCGAGCCAGGAAATGGACGGGATTTCTGATCCTGTCGATGTCGTGCGGCATCATCTTCCAGGTCGCCTACATCCGCTTCGTCTTCCTCGGCCCGACCGCCGAGGCGCTGCACCTTTCGACGCAGGACTACGGCAACATCATCTCCGTGTTCGGCATCGTGGCGATCGTGATGTACTTCGCGGGCGGCTGGTTCGCCGACAAGTTCTCGCCGAAGACCCTGGTCACCCTGGGTCTGGCCGGGACCGGCGTACTCGACCTGTACATCGCGCAGGCCCCTGGTTACGCCGGGACGCTCATCGCCCACGCACTCATGGCGGTGTTCGGCACCGGCCTCTACTGGCCGGCTCTGCTCAAAGCCATCGGAATGCTGGGCGACGCCTCGGAGCAGGGCCGCCTCTTCGGATTCCTGGAAGGCGCGCGGGGGGTCACCTCGACCCTGATCGGCTTCGTCGGCACCGCCCTCGTGGCCACCGCCGTCACCCAGGCCGCCGGGGTCGCCTGGCTCATCCGGCTCTACGGAATACTCGCCTTCGTGTTCGCCGCGCTCGTCTGGTTCTTCGTGGACAGCGACAAGGAGAAAGTGGCCGCGCTGGATTCCAGCACCGTCACGTTGAAGCAGTTGTGGCGGGCCGCCAGGAACAAGTACACCTGGCTCATCGGGCTCACCGTCATGATGATGTACTGCTTCTACTCCACGCTCGGCTATTTCTCCCCGCTGCTCGAATACCGCTACGGAATCGCGGCCGGCCTGATCGGTGTCATCGGCGTCGTGCGCACGTACGTCTTCCAGTTCGCCGCCGGGCCCGCGGGAGGCGTGATCGTCGACAAGGTCACCCGGTCGACGCCCCGCTTCCTGCGCTGGATGTTCGTGGGGTGCGCGGCCGTCGCCGCGGTGTTCCTGGTCATGCCGCGCAGCCCGGCCCTCGGCGGGGTCGCCGTCGCCCTGATGTTCCTGCTGTGCCTGTTCGTCTTCGCCGGCCGGGGCGTGTACTTCGCCACCGTCGGCGAGGTGGAGATCCCGGCGAACGAGCGCGGCGGCGTCCTCGGCCTGGTCTCCGGGATCGCGTTCCTGCCCGACGCGTTCCTCCCCTCGCTCGCCGCCTGGTGGATCGGCGACCCGTCGGCCAGTCCGGCGGTGCCCGAGCGCGGCGGCGGCTACACGACGATGTTCGTCTTCCTGCTCGCCGCGGCGCTGCTCGGCCTGCTCTTCACCACGCTCACCATCCGTACCCGCCGCAGGGAACTGGCCGCCCGTGCCGAGGCGTCCGCACCGGCTCCCACCGAGCCGGCCCCCGCGATCTGAGGAAGGTCACTCCCCTCATGGACATCACCGAGTTCAACCGCGACTTCTTCTCCCTGGACGGCCGCAACGCCGTCGTCACCGGCGGCAACACCGGGCTCGGCCGGGCCTTCTCGCTGGCCCTCGCCAAGGCGGGCGCCAACGTCTTCGTGCCCTCCGTGACCGAGGACGACGGCACCACCCGCAAGCTGATCGAGGCCGAGGGCCGCCGCATGGAGTTCATGGCGGCCGACCTGACCGAGCCGGGCGTGCCCCGCCGGATCGTCGAGGGCTGCGTGGAGGCCTTCGGATCGGTCGACATCGTGGTGAACTCGGCGGGCATCTGCACCATCGCCGACGTCGAGCAGTTCGGCCGCGAGCAGTGGGACCCGATGATCGACATCAACCTCACGGCCCCGTTCGAGCTGAGCCACGAGGCGATCCGGTTCATGATCCCGCAGCACTCCGGCAAGATCATCAACATCGCCTCGATGTTCTCCTTCCTCGGCGGCCAGTGGTCGCCCGCCTACGCGGCCACCAAGCACGGCATCGTCGGCTTCACCAAGGCGTACTGCGACGAACTCGCCCAGCACAACATCCAGGTCAACGCCATCGCGCCCGGTTACTTCGCGACCAGGATCACCGAGGCGACGCGGGCGAACCCCGAGACCAACCAGCGGGTCCTGGACCACATCCCGGCCGGCCGCTGGGGCGAGGTCGCCGACCTGATGGGCGCGACGGTCTTCCTCGCGTCCCGCGCCTCGGACTACGTGAACGGCCACGTCCTCCCGGTGGACGGGGGCTATCTGGTCCGCTGAGCCCGCCGCCGCAACCGACCGCTCCCCCCACACAGCACACCAAGAGGTAGATCACCATGGCCCAGTCGCTCTCCAAGCTGACCCGCGAAGACATCGTCGCCCGCCTCACCGACCTGCTCACCGCCGAGCAGATCGTCACGGACGGCGAGCAGCTCAGGCTCGCGAGCGTCGACCGGTTCAAGAAGTACCAGTCGGTGCACGGCATCTTCGACGGCCCGATCCCGGCCGCGATCGTCAACGCCCGTTCCACCGAGGACGTGTCGAAGGTCCTGGCCTTCGCCGACGACAACAGGATCAACGTGGTGGCGCGCACCGGCCGCACGGGCACCGAGGGCGGGCTGGAGACCGCCGTCGAGGACACCATCGTGCTCGACGGCTCCGGTCTCGACGAGATCGTCTCGATCGACGCCGAGAACATGCAGGTGACCGTCCAGTGCGGCGTACCGCTTCAGGTCCTCGAGGACAAGCTGCGCGAGCAGGGACTCACGACGGGCCACTCCCCGCAGTCCAAGCCGCTCGCCCAGTACGGCGGGCTCGTCTCGACCCGCTCCATCGGCCAGTTCTCCACGCTGTACGGCGCGATCGAGGACATGGTGGTCGGTCTGGAGGCCGTCTTCCCCGACGGCTCGGTCACCCGGATCAAGAACGTCCCGCGCCGCGCGGCCGGCCCGGACATCCGGCACATCGTCATCGGCAACGAGGGCGCCCTGTGCTACATCACCGAGGTCACCGTCAAGATCTTCAAGTACCAGCCGGAGAACAACGAGTTCCACGGCTTCCTCGTCGACGACATGGCCACCGGCGTCAAGGTCATCCGCGAGGTCGTCACGAACGGCTTCAAGCCCTCGGTCGTCCGCGTCTACTCCCCCGAGGACGCCCGCCAGCACTTCTCCCACTTCTACAAGGAGAAGGTCGTCGTCGTCTTCGTGGCCGAGGGCCCGAAGGGCATCGTGCGGGCCACCAGCGAGGAGATCGAGCGCGTCGTCGCCCAGTACCCCCACGAGAAGGTCGACCCGCGGCTCATCGAGGACTGGTTCGACCACCTCAACTGGGGTGTCGACAAGATCGAGGCCGAGAAGCGGGTCATGCTGGCCAAGGCCGAGCTGGGCTACACCACCGAGGTCTCCGTCGACTGGTCGCGCACCGTCGAGCTGTACGACAACGTGATCCGCCGGATCCGCACCGAGTTCCCGGCCGCCGACGACCTGGTCATGCTGGGCGCCCACTCCTCGCACAGCTACCAGACCGGCACGAACCTCTACTTCGTCTACGACTACAGGATCAACTGCGAGCCGCGGGAGGAGATCGAGAAGTACCACATCCCGCTCAACGCGATCATCGTCGAGGAGGCGCTCAAGGTCGGCGGCTCCATGGTCCACCACCACGGCGTCGGCAAGTACCGTGCCCCCTGGACCGCCCAGGAGCACGGCAGCGCCTACCGGATCCTGTCGAAGCTCAAGGAGGCCTTCGACCCCAACGGGATCATGAACAAGGGCACCATCTTCCCGATGGACGCCTGACCGGCCTCCCCGGCGGGCCCCGGTCGGCTCCCCCACCGACCGGGGCCCCTCCCGCAGACGACACCCGACCCCGCACGACCTCCACGGAGTGGCCATGTCCAGCGCCCGCCCCCGCTACTTCATCGGCATCGACAACGGCTCGCAGTCGTCGAAGGTGACCGTGTTCGACGCCCACGGGCGTGCCGTCAGCGAGGGCCGTGCCGCGCTGCGCCCCTACGACACCCCGCGCCCCGGTGTCGTGGAGCACCCGGACGACGACCTGTGGACGTCGATCGGCGCCGCGAGCCGCGCCGCCCTCGCCGCGTTCGACGGGGACCCGGCGGACATCGTGGGTGTGGGGCTCTGCACCATCCGGTTCTGCCGCGCCCTCCTCAAGGCGGACGGCACACTGGCGCAGCCCGTCATGAGCTGGATGGACGAGCGCGTGGGCCTGCCCCACACGGACACCGACCCCGCGGTCGCACGCGTCACGACCAGCTCCGGCTACATCGGCCACCGGATGACGGGCCGCTTCCGTGACACGGCGGCCAACTACGCGGGCCTGTGGCCCCTCGACCCGGACACCTGGCAGTGGACCGACGACGACGCGCGGATCGCGAAGCTCGGCATGCGGCGGGAACTGCTCTTCGACCTGGTGCAGCCCGGTGACGTCCTCGGCGAGGTCACCGACGCCGCGGCCAGGCACACGGGCATCCCCGCCGGGGTACCCGTGGTCGCCACGGCCAACGACAAGGCGGTCGAGGCGCTGGGGTGCGGACTGCGCACCCCCGACACACTCCTCGTCTCGCTCGGCACGTACGTGGCGGGCATGGCGACGGGCCCCCGCAACGTCTCGGGTGCCACGGACTTCTGGGTCAACTACGCCTCCGTGCCGCGCTCCTACCTGTACGAGTCGGGCGGGGTGCGCCGCGGCATGTGGACGGTCAGCTGGTACCGCGACCTGCTCGGCGAGGAGGTCACCGCGGAGGCGCGCCGGGCCGGCCTGAGCGTGGAGGACCACCTCAACGGCGAGGCGGCGAAGGTGCCGCCGGGAGCCGACGGCCTGATGACCGTACTGGACTGGCTCGCCCCCGGTGAGGCGCCCTTCCGCAAGGGGACGATCCTGGGCTTCGACGGGCGCCACGGGCGCTTCCACATCTACCGGTCGATCCTCGAAGCCCTGGCGATGACGATCCACGACAGCACGGCGCGCATGGCGCGCGAGCTGGGCACCTCCTACCGCGAGGTGATCGTCTCCGGTGGCGGTTCGCGCTCCGACCTGATGATGCAGATCCACGCCGACGTCCACGGCGTCCCGGCCCGCCGCGCCGAGGCGGCCAGCGCGGCGGGGCTGGGCGCGGCGATCTGCGCGGCGGTCGGTGTCGGCGTGTACGCCGGCTTCGAGGAGGCCGTCACCGAGATGGTCCGCCCCGGCGAGGTCTTCCTCCCCGACCCGCGGAACACCGACCTGTACGGCCGCCTGGAGGCGGTGTACCGGGACGTCCGCGAGCACACCGACGCGCTCTACCGCCGCACCCACGCCCTCTTCGGCTGAGTCCCCGGGCGGCTTACCGTCGGACAGTGTTAGAAAGGGTATATGTCTGGGCGTTCCGCTCGATCCCTGCGCGCAGGTCGGCCGCCCGTCGACCTGGCCGGGGAAGGCGAGGGCCCGCACCGCTGGTGGCGGTGGCGCGGACGCAGCGTCGCCGGGCAGGTCCTCTTCCTCCAGGTCGTGCTCGCCGTCCTGCTGATCGTGGCGGCCGCCGTCGGGGTCACCGTACAGACCCGCAACGACACCGAGCTGGACGCGCAGGAGCGGTCACGGGCCGTCGCCACGGCTCTCGCGCGGTCCCCCGGGTTCGTCACCGCGCTGGAGTCGCGGGACCCCACCGCCGCGCTCCAGCCGTACGTGGCCGCGGCCGACGAGGACACCGGGGTGGACTTCGTCGCCGTGATGGGCCCGGACGGCATCCGCTTGGCCGACACCGATCCGCGGCTGATCGGCGAGCGCGCGGACGACGTGCGGCGGGCGGTGACCGAGGGGGCGTTCTCCGAGATCTACGAAGGGGACCCGTCGAACGCGGCCCGGGCGGTCGTGCCGGTCACGGACGGCCAGGGTGCCGTCGTGGGGCTCGTCGCGGCGGGCGTGACCCTGCAGACCGTCGGGGACTCACTGGAGGGGCAGGTCCCGATGATCCTCGTGGCGGGAGCCGGCGCGCTGGTCCTGGCCGTCGGCAGCGCCGCGCTGGTCAGCCGACGGCTGCGGCGGCAGACCCGCGGGATCGGGCCGACCGAGATGACCCGGATGTACGAACACCACGACGCGGTGCTGCACGCCGTCCGCGAGGGGGTGCTCATCGTGAGCGCCGACGGCCGCCTGGTGCTGGCCAACGACGAGGCGCGGCGCCTGCTGGAACTGCCCGAGGACGGCGACGGGCGGCTCGTCACGGAGCTGGGCCTGGACGCCGACATCGTCGACCTCCTCTCCTCCGAACGCTCCGTCACGGACGAGGTGCACCTGGCCGGGGACCGGCTGGTGGCCGTCAACACCCGGCGCACGGCCCCCTACGGCGGGCCCTCGGGCAAGGTGGCGACCCTCCGGGACACCACGGAGCTGCGCGCGCTGGCCGGCACGGCCGAGGTGGCACGCGAGCGGCTGAAGCTGCTGCACGAGGCGGGGATGCGCATCGGCACCACCCTGGACGTCACCCGTACGGCCGAGGAACTGGCGGACGTCGCCGTCCCGCGGTTCGCGGACTTCGCCACCGTGGACCTTTTGGACGCCGTGACGCGCGGTGACGAGCCCACGGGCGCCCCCACGGAGCTGCGCCGCACGGCCCTGCGCGGGGTCCACGAGGAGCATCCGTTCCGCCCGGTGGGGAGCGCCGTCGACCCGGTCGCCGCCCCCGACCTGCCCACCGCCAACGGCCCGGCCGGGGGACGCGCCGTGCTGGAGGCCGACCTGGCCGACGCCCGGCATCGGAACCCGGAGGGCGTGGACCGGGTCCTCGACGCCGGTATCCGCTCCCTGGTCTCCGTACCGCTCCAGGCCCGCGGTGTCCCGCTGGGCCTGGCCCGCTTCTGGCGGACGGAGGGCTCGCCCCTCTTCGATGCGGAGGACGTCACCTTCGCCGAGGAGCTGACCGCCCGCGCCGCCGTCGCCATCGACAACGCCCGCCGGTTCACCCGCGAGCACATGATGGCGGAGGTCCTCCAGCGCAGCCTGCTGCCGCACGTCCTGCCCCACCAGAACGCCGTCGACATCGCCCACCGGTACCTGTCCGCGCAGGCCCGGGTCGGCGGTGACTGGTTCGACGTCATCCCGCTGCCCGGCGCCCGGGTCGCGCTCGTCGTGGGGGACGTGGTCGGGCACGGGATGCACGCCGCGGCGACGATGGGCCGGCTGCGCACCGCCGTGCACAACTTCTCCACCCTGGACCTGCCTCCGGACGAACTCCTCACCCACCTCGACGAGCTGGTCAGCGGCCTGGACCAGGAGGATCCCGACAACCCGGACGGCGAGGGGATCACCGGCGCCACCTGCCTGATCGCGGTCTACGACCCCGTCTCGGGCGTGTGCAGCGTCTCCCGCGCGGGACACCTGGCCCCCGCGCTGGTCCACCCGCAGGGCACCGTGGAGTTCCCCGACGTGCCCGTCGCGCCGCCCCTGGGCCTGGGCGGTCTCCCGTTCGAGTCCACGGAGCTGCACCTGGCCGAGGGCACGAGCATCGTCCTCTACACCGACGGCCTGGTCGAACAGCGGGACCGGGACATCGACGCGGGGCTCGACCTGCTGCGCGGCGCGCTCGCCGACGCGGCCGGCGCCGCCCCGGAGGAGATCTGCGAGGCGGTGTTCGACCGGATGCTGCCCGAGCACCGGCGCGACGACATCGCGCTGCTCGTGGCCCGCACACGGCTCCTGGACCGCTCCCGCGTCGCCGACTGGGACGTCCCCCTCGACCCCGCCGCCGTGGGCACCGTACGCAACGCGTGCAGCCGCCAGCTGTCCGCCTGGGGGCTGGACGAGATGGCGTTCGCCACCGAACTGGTCCTCAGTGAGCTGCTCACCAACGCCATCCGGTACGGATCGGACCCGGTCCACGTGCGGTTGCTGCACGAACGGACCCTGATCTGCGAGGTGTCCGACGGGAGCAGCACCTCCCCGCACCTGCGGCAGGCCGCCATCACGGACGAGGGCGGCCGGGGCCTGTTCCTCGTGGCCCAGCTCGCGCGGCGCTGGGGCACCCGGTACACGCCCACCGGAAAGGTGGTCTGGACCGAGCAGTGCCTGGCCGACCAGCAGGTTCCCGACCTGGCGCTGCTCGCCGGACTGGACGACGTGTCCGAGCTGTGACGGCGCCCCGGCGTCAGCCGGCCGTGCCCCGCTCCCGGCCCGCACGCCCGGCGGCCGGGGCGTGCGGGGCGGCCCGGTCGGTGCGCCAGAGCAGCCAGGCGCCGGTCACCAGGGCGGCCGGGGCCACGGCGGCGACGCCGTGCAGCCACCGCTCCAGCAGGGCGAGTCCGGCGGCGCCCGCCACCAGGAGTCCCACGGTGGCCGGGGCCCGCCACCGCAGGCGCCCCCCGGTCACCGCGTCCGTCACGGCGTGGGTGAGCAGGCCCGTCAGGTAGGCCGTCGGCGCCCGGGCGCCCAGAGCCACCAGGACCCCCGCGTTCTGGCATCCCATCGCCGCGGACAGCAGGACCAGCAGGGCGGTGCGGACCGGGCCGCCGGGGTGGCCGTCCAGCCGGAGCCACCAGGCGGCGACCGCCCAGAGCAGGAGCAGTTCCATGAGCAGGAAGTCCGCCGCCGCGGCTCGCCGGGCCCGCCGGGCACGGGCGGCCGCCCAGCCGCCCGCGGCGGCGCCCACCACGTAACCGAGCACCGCCAGGCCCGCCAGGAGCGCCGGTGCCGCGTCCGCGTGCCCGAGGCCGATCCCGACCAGCGCGGAGTTCGCCGTCACCACGCTGGTGAAGACTCCGCCGAGCGCCAGGAAACCGAGCGCGTTGACCGCACCGGCACTGAAGGTGAGGAGCCGCGCCGCCCACACCTCCCGTCCCGGCCCCGCGCCGGAGCGCCCGGTGCCGTCTCCCGCACCGGTCCGCTCCTCGTCCCGGCGGGGCCGGGGCGTCACGCCCCGGGGGCCGTGGGCAGAGGCAGGGCGAGGTGGGCGAGGTCGCCGGGCGGCGGTGTGCTCACCGGCCACAGCGGGGCCGGGGTGCCGTCGGCGACGGCGGCCGGGGCGTCGGTCAGGCGCATGCGTTCCCGTAGCCGGCCGTAGAAGTCCACGGGTCCGAGCCGCACCGCCCGCAGGCGGCGGGGTGCCGCGTAGACGCCGAGCCAGTCCCCCGGGTCGAGGACGCCGCGCAGTTGCCCGTCGATGCTCACGGCGGCCTGCCCGGACCGTTCCAGGATCCGCAGTCCGACCGGCTCGTCCGGTGCGGCGACCACCGAGCGGTCGAACGTCATGTGCGGGGCGACCGGCGTGAAGACGAGCGCTTCCGCGCGGGGCGAGACGACGGGCCCGCCCGCGGCGAAGCTGTAGGCGGTGGAACCCGTGGGGGTGGCGACCACCAGGGCGTCGGCGGAGTACGAGGCCAGCAGCCGGCCGGAGACGTAGACGCCGACGGAGACCTGCCGGTCCCGCGACAGCTTCTCGAGCACCACGTCGTTGAGGGCGGAGACGTTGAGGGGGATGCCCCACTCGTCGCCGCTCTCGCAGTCGGTGCGGACCCGGGGCGGCGGCAGCAGCGGTCCCCGCCCGTAGCGCAGCAGCGCCTCCATGGCCTCGGGCACCTCCGGACGGCGGGACGCCCGCAGGGTGAGCAGCATGCGGCTCTCCGGGTCGACGTCGCCGTCCCGGACGGCATCGAGGGCGGAGCGCACCGCCGGTGCCGGGATCTCGGTCAGGAACCCGACCCGCCCCAGGTCGACACCGAGGATCAGGGCGTCGTTCTCGGCCGCCAGCCGGGCGCCGCGAAGGAAGGTGCCGTCGCCGCCCAGGGTCACGACGAGGTCCGGGTTCCCCGCCGCCTCCAGCTCCGCCCGCGCGCTGCGCCGGCCGTCGCCGCTCCACACGTCGATGTCGGTGCACCCGACGCCGTTCTCACCGCACCAGTCCCGGACGTCCCGCGCTGCCGCCGCGGCGCCCTCGCGCCCCCCGTGCACCACGAGCCCGACCCGTCCGATCGCCACAACCGTCTCCCTGCGCGCTCGCGAAAAGGTGCCCGGGGTCTGCTGTCCGCTCTGTTCGCCGCGGCCGTCGGTTCCGGCCACCCGGAACCGCATCCACCGGCCCCGGCATCTTCGCCGACCGTCGCGGCTCGACGGGCCGCGACATGCCGGGGCCGGCACAGCCGGTCAGCGGTCCACGGACGGCGTCGGTGCCGGGCCATGGTGTTGCTGAAGCCACCTGTTGAGTCCTTTGCGCCCGTTCGGTGGTTGTACGCCGTTCCCACTTTTCGAGTGTCCGGGCACCGAATCGCCGGCTCCGCAGGCCGGGATGGGTGCGGGCCGCCTCATCCGTGCCGGTCCGTGTAGTGGGCGCGGAGCAGGTCGGCGCCCCAGTCGTGGCGGACGTGCCGCCAGACGGAATGGGCGTGGTTGCCGTCGTCCTGGGTGTTGTCGTACTCGATGAGAAGGTCCGGGCCCCGGACGCAGTAGTAGTGCCGGTCCCCCGGTTCGCGGCCGCCCGCCCACGCGAACGAGAGGGTGTCCAGCCCGTGTGCCACGACCTCGGACCAGCACGCGCGCGCGTACGCCTCGGGCGCCCGGTCGAGGTAGCGGCGCACCAGGCGCTCCACCAGCCGCTGCTGACCGGGCGACATGTCAGCGTGCGCCAGGCCGGCCGGCAGCAGGCCCGGATCGGCGAACGGGTCGTCGCGGGTCAGGATGTCGTCCGGGGGTGCGGCGGCGAAGACGGCCCTCGACCGTCGGCCGGCGTCCAGGTCCGTGACCAGCTCCCGTGCCAGGTCCTCCTCCGGGCCCAGCAGCCGCCACCCGGCCCGAGGGCCGTGCGCGACGCGAGCGGGCTCCGCTCCGACGAAGTGCGGCGTCACCCGCAGCCCTTCGTCCGTGACCAGTACGTGCACGGCGAGGTGATGGCCGTTCATCCGCCAGCCCCAGGGGGCGTCACCGTCCGGGTCCCCGAGCAGGCGCACCCAGTAGCGGTCGGCCCCCGCGGCGCCGACGGTGGCGCGGCGGTGACGCTCCACCTCGATCGCCCCGCGCGCCAGCTCCGCGCCCGGTGCGCTGTGCGCCGCGGTCAGCAGCGCGTCGACGGCCGCGCGTTGCCGGGTGTCGAGGCCCTCGGTGGACAGGCCGGGACGCGGGCCGGGCAGATAGGTCCACTCCCGCAGCTCGGGGGCGTCCAGCCGGGCGGGCCACTCCCGCAGCTCACGTACCTGCTCGGGGTCGAGTACGCGCAGCAGCACGCGTACCGCCTCCCTCATTTCGGCGGCCGTCGCCCGCGATTCCCGCACGTCCACGTCTCTCCTCCCCGTCGGCGCCCGCTGGGACGCTCCCGCGGGGCGGTGGCGCCCCTGGAGCCCCATGGTGCGTCATCCGGAGGTTCGGGGACACCGGATCACCTGGGCGCGCCCTCGCTCGTCCCGGCGTCGGTACGGGTCCTGCGCCGAACCGGTGAGCCGCCGCCACCCTGGCCCGCTTCCGCCGCCTGCGCCCACGCCTCACCGTTCAGTGGAGGGTCGGCCGGTAGACGAGCTCCTGGATGTGACCGTCCAGCGTCCGGTGGTCGACCAGCTCCAGGTCGAAGTCGTCCGCTCCCCCGAAGACCGGGTCGAGCCCGCTCCGGCCGGTGATGACGGGGAACAGCGTGACCTGGACCCGGTCGACCAGGCCGGCGGCCATCAGCGCCCGGTTCATCGACAGGCTGCCGTGCGAGCGCAACGGCACCGGGGACTCCTCCTTGAGCCGGGCGACGACGTCCACGGCGTCGCCCTTCACGACGGTCGCGTCCGGCCAGTCCAGGGGGCCCTCCAGCGTCGTCGAGACCACGGTGGCCGGCAGGTTCCGCATCCGGGTGACCCAGGGGTCGCGTACATCCGACTCCTCGGTGCTCGCGGCCAGCATCTGCGCGAAGGCCCGGTACGTACCGGCCCCGAAGACCATCCGCTGCTCCGGGCCGTACAGGGCGAGACGGTGGTCGAGCAGCTCCGGGCCCTGCTTGCCCCAGTAGCCGGGCCAGTCTCCCCCGGCGGCGCCGTAGCCGTCGAGGCTGGAGAAGACGTCGAAGGTGTAGGTGGTGGTCACGTCGTCTCCTCGGTCGGGGTCCATCGGTGCGGGGGCGGTTCGGCGATCCCTGCGCGTGCGGTGCGGCGACCGTCCCACCCATGAGACCCGGCGGGCCGCCCGAACTCATCGCTGTGCCGGCCGGCGGGCGGCCCCGGCCACTCGAACGGCACAGGCGCCGTGGCCGGGTGCGTACAGCGAGGGGGGCGGGCGCCGACGACGCACGTCACACCGGCGGAGAGAACAACCTCACACCGGTCCGGCCTGCTGCTCGTCTGCCGGCCTGACCTAACATCCGAGCATGACGCTCCTGCCTGACGACGGACTCGCCCTGGCGGCCGAGTTCCCCGACGCGACACACGAGCAGTGGCAGCGCCTGGTGGCCGGTGTGCTGCGCAGGTCGGGCCGGGAGGTTCCGGACGACGAGGCGGAGGACGCCATGTCCACCGCGCTCCAGGACGGACTGCGGGCCCGTCCGCTCTACTCCGCGCGCGACGAGGCGCCGGGCCCCGGCCTGCCGGGCTTCCCTCCCTTCGTGCGCGGCAGCCGCCCCGAGGGCAGTGCCGTAGGCGGCTGGGACGTGCGCCAGCGGCACGCGTCGGCCGACCCGGCGGCGGTCCTGACCGACCTGGAGAACGGCGTCACCTCCCTGTGGCTGACCGTCGGCGGGTCCGCCGGCATACCCGTCACCGCGCTCGACCGCGCCCTCGACGGCGTCCACCTCGATCTGGCCCCGGTGGTCCTGGAGGCGGGCGACGCGTTCGAGCCGGCCACGCGGGAGTTGCTGCGGCTGTACGAGGAGCGGGGCGTTGCCGCGGACGCCGCGCGCGGGAACCTGGGGGGCGACCCGCTGGGGCACGAGGCCCGCTCCGGAAGGCCGTACGACGGCGGTGCCGTGACCGAGGCGGCCAGGCTGTGCGCTGCGCGCCACCCGGGGCTTCGAGCGCTGACCGTCGACGCGCTGCCGTACCACGAGGCCGGCGCCTCCGCGGCTCAGGAGCTGGGCTGTTCCCTGGCGACGGGCCTGGCCTACCTGCGGGAGCTGACCGCGGCCGGACTGGAGACGGCCGAGGCACTGGCGCAGCTGGAGTTCCGGTACGCCGCGACCGCCGACCAGTTCCTGACCATCGCCAAGCTGCGCGCGGCTCGGCGCCTGTGGGCTCGGGTGGCCGAGGTCTGCGGGGCGCCCCGGGCGGGCGCGCAGCTCCAGCACGCGGTGACCTCGCCGGTGATGATGACGCGCCGCGACCCGTGGGTGAACATGCTGCGCACCACGGTCGCCGCCCTGGCCGCCGGAGTCGGGGGCGCCGAGGCCGTGACCGTGCTGCCCTTCGACGACGCGCTCGGCCTGCCGGACGCCTTCGCCCGGCGTGTCGCCCGCAACACCTCCACCATCCTGATCGAGGAGTCGCACCTGTCCCGGGTCATCGATCCGGCGGGCGGCTCCTGGTACGTGGAACGGCTCACCGACGAACTGGCGCACGCCGCTTGGACGTTCTTCCAGGAGATCGAGCGGGCCGGCGGGCAGGCGGCCGCGCTGCGCTCCGGGACGGTGGGCGAACGGCTGGCGAAGACGTGGGCGGAGCGCAGCAGGCAGCTGGCGAAGCGGCGGGAGCCGGTCACCGGGGTCAGCGAGTTCCCGCACCTGGCCGAGAAGCCGGTGGTGCGCGCGCCCGCGCCCGAGCCGCCCACCGGAGGTCTGCCCCGGGTGCGGCGGGACGAGGCGTTCGAGGAGTTGCGCGCCCGCTCCGACGCCCATCTGGCCGCGACGGGCTCCCGTCCGCGCGTCTTTCTGGCCGCGCTCGGCCCGGCCGCCGCGCACACCGCCCGGCTCGCCTTCGCCGCCAACCTCTTCCAGGCGGGCGGCATCGAGGCCGTCGCGGAGGGCGGCTTCGAGGGCAGCGGCGCGCGGGAGGTGTGCCTGTGTTCGAGCGACGCGCTGTACGCGGAGCAGGCCGGGGACACGGCCGCCGCGTTGCGGGAGGCGGGCGCCGAGCACGTGTTCCTGGCGGGCCGCCCCGGACCGTACACGGGCGTGGACACGTATGTGTTCGCCGGCTGTGACGTGGTCGCCGTGCTGTCGGCGACCCTCGACCGCATGGGAGTGTCCTGATGTCCATCCCCGACTTCTCGGCGATCGAGCTGGGCACTGTGCCCTCCGCCGGCGCCGGCTTCGACGAGTGGCGTGCGGCCGTGAAGCAGGCCGCCGACGGTGACGACCTCCTGTGGGAGACGCCGGAGGGGATCACGGTCAAGCCGCTGTACACCGGGGAGGACCTGGAGGGCCTGGACTTCCTGGACACCTACCCGGGCGTCGCGCCGTACCTGCGGGGCCCGTACCCGACGATGTACGTCAACCAGCCCTGGACCGTCCGCCAGTACGCGGGCTTCTCGACGGCGGAGGAGTCCAACGCCTTCTACCGGCGCAACCTGGCGGCCGGGCAGAAGGGCCTGTCCGTCGCCTTCGACCTGCCCACGCACCGGGGTTATGACAGCGACCACCCGCGGGTGACGGGTGACGTCGGCATGGCGGGAGTGGCGATCGACTCGATCTACGACATGCGGCAGCTCTTCGAGGGCATCCCGCTGGACCGGATGAGCGTGTCGATGACGATGAACGGTGCGGTGCTGCCGGTGCTGGCGCTGTACATCGTCGCCGCCGAGGAGCAGGGTGTGCCACCGGAGAAACTGGCGGGGACCATCCAGAACGACATCCTCAAGGAGTTCATGGTCCGCAACACCTACATCTATCCGCCGAAGCCGTCGATGCGGATCATCTCCGACATCTTCGCGTACACCTCGAAGCGGATGCCCCGCTACAACTCGATCTCCATCTCCGGCTACCACATCCAGGAGGCCGGGGCGACGGCCGACCTGGAGCTGGCGTACACCCTCGCCGACGGGGTGGAGTACCTGCGCGCCGGGCGGCAGGCGGGCCTGGACGTGGACGCGTTCGCGCCGCGGCTGTCGTTCTTCTGGGCGATCGGCATGAACTTCTTCATGGAGATCGCCAAGCTGCGCGCGGCGCGCCTGCTGTGGGCGAAGCTGGTCGGGCAGTTCGACCCGCAGAATCCCAAGTCCCTTTCCCTGCGCACCCATTCGCAGACCTCCGGCTGGTCACTGACCGCGCAGGACGTGTTCAACAACGTCACCCGCACCTGCGTGGAGGCGATGGCCGCCACCCAGGGACACACCCAGTCACTGCACACCAACGCCCTCGACGAGGCACTCGCGCTGCCCACCGACTTCTCCGCCCGCATCGCCCGCAACACCCAGCTGCTGCTCCAGCAGGAGTCCGGCACGACACGGGTGATCGACCCCTGGGGCGGCAGCGCGTACGTGGAGAAGCTGACGTACGACCTGGCCCGGCGGGCCTGGCAGCACATCCAGGAGGTCGAGGCGGCGGGCGGCATGGCCCGGGCCATCGACGCGGGCATCCCCAAGCTGCGGGTCGAGGAGGCTGCCGCCCGCACCCAGGCACGCATCGACTCCGGGCGGCAGCCGGTGATCGGCGTGAACAAGTACCGGGTGGAGTCCGACGAGCAGATCGAGGTGCTCAAGGTGGACAACTCCTCGGTACGCGCCCAGCAGATCGCCAAGCTGCGGCGGCTGCGCGAGGAGCGGGACGAGAGCGCCTGCCGGGACGCCCTGGATGCCCTCACCCGGGCCGCCGGCGGCGGGGACAACCTGCTGGAACTGGCGGTACGGGCGGCCCGCGCGAAAGCGACCGTCGGAGAGATCAGCGACGCCCTGGAGAAGGTCTACGGACGCCACGCGGGCCAGATCCGTACGATCTCGGGTGTGTACCGCAACGAGACGGGCGAGTCACCGGCCGTGGAACGCACCCGGGCGGTGGTGGAGGCCTTCGCCGACAAGGAGGGCCGCAGGCCGCGCATCCTGGTCGCCAAGATGGGCCAGGACGGCCACGACCGCGGCCAGAAGGTGATCGCCACCGCCTTCGCCGACCTCGGCTTCGACGTGGACGTCGGCCCGCTGTTCCAGACCCCGGCCGAGGTCGCCCGTCAGGCCGTCGAGGCGGACGTGCACATCGTCGGGGTGTCGTCCCTGGCGGCCGGGCACCTCACGCTCGTCCCGGCGCTGCGCGAGGCGCTCGCCGAGGAGGGACGGGAGGACATCATGGTCGTGGTCGGCGGGGTGATCCCGCCGCAGGACGTGCCGGCCCTGCTGGAGATGGGCGCGGCCGCGGTCTTCCCCCCGGGCACCGTGATCCCCGACGCGGCCCGTGACCTGGTGCGGCGGCTGGCGTCCGACCTCGGACTCGGCGAGCTGTGAGCCGGTGACCTGATGGCTCCCGATCTCGACGCATACGTCGAGGGCGTCCTCGGCGGCAGACGCGCGGTCGTCGCCCGGGCGATCACCCTCGTCGAGTCCACCCGCCCCCAGCACCGCACACTCGCCCAGCAATTGCTGACCCGGCTGACGCCACACGCCGGCAGGGCCCGGCGGATCGGGATCAGCGGCGTACCGGGCGTGGGCAAGTCGACGTTCATCGACGCCTTCGGCACGATGCTGACCGGTCTGGGGCACCGGGTCGCCGTCCTCGCCGTCGACCCCTCGTCGAGCCGCACCGGCGGCTCCATCCTCGGCGACAAGACCAGGATGGAACGCCTGGCCGTCGACCCGGCCGCGTTCGTCCGCCCCTCCCCCACCGCGGGCACCCTGGGCGGGGTGGCGAAGGCGACCCGCGAGTCGATCGTGGTGATGGAGGCCGCCGGCTACGACGTCGTCCTCGTGGAGACGGTCGGGGTCGGCCAGTCCGAGACGGCCGTCGCGGACATGGTCGACTCCTTCCTGCTGCTCACCCTGGCCCGCACCGGGGACCAGTTGCAGGGCATCAAGAAGGGCGTGCTGGAACTGGCCGACGTCATCGCCGTCAACAAGGCCGACGGCCCGCACGAACGCGACGCCCGTACGGCGGCCCGCGAACTGGCCGGTGCCCTGCGGCTCATGCACGGCCAGGACGCCTTCTGGACGCCCCCGGTGCTCAGTTGCAGCGCGCGCGAGTCGGCCGGGCTCGACGCCGTCTGGGAACGACTGGAGCAGCACCGCACGCTGCTCGACACCACCGGCCGCCTCGCCGCCAAGCGCCGCACGCAGCAGGTCGACTGGGTCTGGGCCATGGTCCGCGACGAGTTGCTGGGCCGCCTGCACGCCGACCCGGACGTGCGCGCTCTCGCCCCGCAGCTCGAAGAGCGGGTCAGGGAGGGTGAGCTGACGGCGACGCTGGCCGCGGAACGCATCCTGGACGCTTTCACGGGCGACGCGGCCTCCCCCTCGGCTCCCGCCTGACGTCGCCGGTCCCGCGCCGCCGCGGAGTCACGCGCCGTCCGGCCCTCCCGGGGACGCCGGGCCCCGCCCCGGGCCGGACGGCCGTTCAGGACGAGAAGCGGCCGGGCGCCAGCGTGGCGAGGAGCGAGGTGATCACCAGGTCCGTCGAAGCGGCCATGGCGACCGAGTCGGGGTCCAGCAGCCACTGGACCTGGAGACCGTCCATGACGGCGATGATCGCGTTCGCCGCGTCGTGCGCACGGGCCGCGTCGGCCTCTCCGAGGTCGCAGGCCGCGGTCAGCGCGTCGGTGACGAAGGCCCGCAGGCCGGTGTACCGGTCGCGGAAGTACGGCTGTGCGGGGTGGTCGTCGGTGACGGACTCGGCCGACAGGACGGCGTAGAGCCGGACGATGCCCTCCCGTTCGGCGTTGCGCAGGGCCGTGTCGACGAGGTGGCGCAGGAAGTCGAGGCCCTGGGGGCGCTCGGTGCCCAGTTGCTCGATGTCCCCCTGGTCGCGCCGTTCGAGGACGCTGGTGAGCAGCAGCGCCTTGGAGCGGAAGTAGTGGAGGACGCCGGCCTGGGTCAGACCCGCGCGGTCGGCGATCTCCGCGAGGGAGGCGTTGTGGTAGCCCCGGGCGGCGAAGGTGTCCGTGGCGATGTTCAGGATGTCCTGCTGCCGCCGGCGTGCTGCGGGGCTGCGCGGTGTGCGGGGCTTCGCCACGGGGCCGCGCGCGGGTCTGCCCACTGATCGGTCGCTCACGTGCGACAGCCTACGATCCACCCCCGCCGTCACGAGACGAAGATCCCGGACCATCACCCTGTATGTGACCCACATCACTTACTAAGTGTTTAGTAGGTGTGCTTTCATGGCGCCGTCCTTCCGTCGGAGGTCCGCCTTCCGGCCGGGACGACCGCATGCCCTGCCCGAGGAGTCACGCCTGGGCCGGGGCCGCTCCTCCGCACAGCGAGTCCGCGCCGCTCCCGCCACGCCGTTCCGCCCGGCCGGTATCCCCGCGTACCACCGAAACGAAGGAGAGCCGCACATGCCGACCCGTACGAGAGCCCGTTCACCCAGAGCGCTTCTCCGGCGCGCCCGTGCCCCGCGAGTCCGGACCACCGCCGTCGCCCTGGCCCTCGCCGGGCTGGGCCTCGGCATAGGCCCGACCGGCACCACGGCGGCCCGGGCCGCCGACCCCGTGGCACAGGTGTGGGTCACCACACCGGACGGCGCCAAGCGGCTCACGGCCGAGGGCGACGTCCCCTTCACCGGCACCCCGCAGACCGTCGACATACGCGTCGACGCCGGCACCAGGGGCCAGCGGTTCACCGGCGCGGGAGCCTCCGTGACGGGCGCGTCGGCCCGCCTCGTCCAGAGCCTCCCCCAGGCCAGGCGCACCGAGCTGATGCGAGCCCTGTTCTCCCCGGCGGGCGACGGCATCGGCCTCACCTACCTGCGCCAACCGCTGGGCAGCACGGACTTCGACGCGACGCACGACCCGTACTCCTACGAGGACACCCCCGGCCGGTTCTCCATCGACCGGGACCGGGCCGAGATCATCCCCGTCCTCGAACAGGCCACCGCCGTCAACCCGTCGATCCGCTTCATGGGGTCGCCCTGGTCCCCGCCGGCGTGGATGAAGACCGGCGGCTCCCTCAACGGCGGCAGCCTCCGGCCGGAGCACTACCCGGCGTACGCCGACTACCTGGTCAAGGCGATCAAGGCCTATCAGCAGGAGGGCATCACCCTCACCGATCTCACGGTGCAGAACGAACCGGAGTTCGCGACCAGTTACCCGTCGATGTCGATGACGTCGGCGCAGCAGGCCGAGTTCCTGCGGGTCCTCGACCCGAAACTGACGGCGGCCGGGCTGCCGACGAACATCCTCGCCTTCGACCACAACTGGGACCACCCGGACTATCCGCTCGACGTCTTCTCCCGCACGGCGGGCATCAGCCGGGTGATCGGTGCCGCCTTCCACTGCTACGGCGGGCAGGTCTCCGCCCAGCAGCAGGTCCGCGACGCCGGCAAGCGCGTCTTCTTCACCGAGTGTTCCGGTACCGACAGCGCCGACGCCTCCGCGACGTTCGGCGACACCCTGCGCTGGCACGCCGAGAACCTCGTCGTGCAGAACTTCCGCAGCGGCGGCGAGACGGTCCTCACGTGGAATCTCGCACTGGACCGGAACGGCGGCCCGCACCAGGGCCACTGCACGAACCGGTGCAACGGCGTGGTGGAGATCGCGGGCGGCGGTGTGACCCGTAACGCCGAGTACTACGTGCTCGGTCACGTGAGCAAGTTCGTGGAGGTCGGCGCCACCCGCATCGGCTCCGCGAGCCAGGGCGCCGGAGGCGTGCAGAACGTCGCCTTCCAGAACCCCGACGGCTCCCGTGTCGCCTACGTGGTCAACACCGCCGCGAACGATCGACGTTTCTCCCTCACCGACGGCGGCAGGTCGCTCACCTACACCCTGCCGGCCGGGGCGGTCGCCACCTTCGTGTGGAACGGCACCGGCGGCGAGCCCACCGGGCCGATCGATCCGAACGCCTGGTACCGGGTCGTCAACGCGGGCAGCGGCGCGTGCCTGGACGCCGCCGACTGGGGCACCGCCGACGGGACGGCCCTTCAGCAGTGGGCGTGCGGGACCGGCGCCAACCAGTCCTGGCAGCTGCGTCCCACCGGCGCCGGCCACTACCAGGTCGTCAACCGCCACAACGGCAAGGCGTGGGACGTCGACGGCGGGTCCGGCGCGCATGCCGACGGCACCCGCGTCCACCTCTGGTCGTACGTGGGCGGCACCAACCAGCAGTGGCGGCCGGAGCCCCTCGCCTCGGACCGGTACCGCTTCGTCGCCCGGCACAGCGGCAAGTGCCTGAGCGTGGACAACGCCTCCACGGCCGACGGGGCGCGCCTGTCCCAGCAGCCCTGCTCCGGTTCCGCGGCCCAGGCGTTCACGCTCAGCCGCTGATCCTTCCTCCCCTCGAACGGTCCACTCCCGCACCCGGCGGGGCCCGGTGCGTCGACCGGGCCCCGCTCCGTTCCGCCCCGCACCGGTCGCCGGCGTGACCTTCGCCGGACCGGCTGTCCAGGGACGCAAGCGGAGCCGCAGAGACCGGTTGCGCCGCTGATCTTTCGCTGCGTAGGGTCCGTTGATCCATCGGGCAGCCGTTCGCTGCCCCGCCCTGAGAGTGGGTAGACCATGCAGCCGACGTTCGTCCTCGTACACGGCGCCTTCGCGAATTCCTTCTCCTTCGCACCCCTTCAGGCCGAACTGGGTCTGCTGGGGCACCGTTCCGTCGCCGTGGACCTCCCCGGCCACGGCTTCGCGGCGAGTTACTCGCACGCCTACCAGGCACCGCAGGACGCCGAAGGTCTCGCGACCGCGCCGGGTTCCCTGAAGGGGGTCACGCTCGCCGACAACGCCGCGCACGTGATCAGTGTCCTGGAGCGGGCCAAGGAGCACGGGCCGGTGATCCTGGTCGCGCACAGCCGGGGCGGCATCACGGCCACGGCCGTGGCCAACGCGCGCCCGGACCTCATCGACCGCATCGTCTACGTCGCCGCCTGGTGTCCGGTCCGTCTGGACGTGAACGACTACTACGCCGAGCCGGAGATGGCCTCGGTGGACGCCGCCTCGGTCGGCCTGGCGATGGCCGGGAACCCTGCGGAACTCGGGCTGCTGCGCGTCAACTTCCGCACCGCGGACCGTGACGCCCTCGCGGCGCTCAAGGCCGCCTTCCTCGCCGACGGCACCGAGGAGGAGTTCCTGACCTTCCTGAACACCTTCCAGCCCGACGAGAACCTCGACGTCGGCGGTGCCGACGACCGGGCGCAGGCGGCGACCTGGGGCAGCGTCCCGAAGACCTTCGTGCGTCTGGCGGACGACGCGAGCATGCCCCCCGTGATGCAGGACCGGCTGATCCGCGAGGGCGACGAACTGACGCCGGAGAACCCGTACGACGTGCGGACCCTCGCGGGCAGCCATCTGAAGTGGCTGGTCGACCCGGCGCCGTCGGCCCGTGTACTGGGGGAACTGGCCGCGCTCACGACCGGGACCGTCTGACCGCGCGAGGTACCGGGAGGCGCACGGCCCGGCGACGGCACCGGTGCGCGCGGGTGCCCGCCGGGTCGGGGAAGATGGTGGCGCCCACCCTCTCCCGCCGGCGAGGAGAGTCCGCGCGGATGCCGGCTTCCGCCCCCGGCCCGGGACAGCCGACCGTCGCCGACGTCGCTCGCGTCGCGGGGGTCTCGCGCACGACCGTGTCCCACGCGCTCAACGGACTCGGCAAGGCCACCCGCCGGACCCGGGAGCGCGTCCGGCGGGCGGCCTCGGAGCTGGGCTACCGCCCCGGTCCCCGGGCGCGCCGCCTGCGCCGCGGACAGGCGAAGGACGATCGCGCTCGCGTCCTCCATGCCGTTCGCGGTGGCGGGCGGTCCCTCACGGCTCGGGTTCTCCCTGGAGGGTGAGGTGGTGGGCGTCGACGAATCCGGGCGTCAGCAGGTGGCCGGGCAGGCGCACGGCGCGCGCGTGCGGATGCCTGCCGCGCAGTTCCCGGCCGGCCCGACGTCCCCGAAGAGTCCGCCGTCGACCACCACGGCCCACCCGTCGGCGGGCCCTCGGGCAGCAGTACGGCGTCCGGTGCGAGCTGAAGCCTGCCGGGGCCGCGGAGAACCCCTCGGTCGAATGTCTTCGCCCCGCTTCGTGGACATCGCCGCTTCGATCCGCCCACCGGGGGTAATCGCGACGCAGTGAAGTCGAGCCGGGATGGGGACCGCAGTGGATGACCGGGATGGGGACCGCAGTGGATGATTCGTCGCTACGGGCAGTGGGGTGGGCGCGTTCGCTGCCGATGCAGACCGGGCCGAAGTCGGCACGTGACTGGGCGCACAAGCACCTGGAGACCCTCGACTGGACGACCGGTGCCCCCGAGACGGTGGACGCCGTGCTGCTCACGGTGTCCGAACTGGTCACGAACGCGCACGTGCACGCCCGGTCGCACGCTCAGCTGGTGATGACCTGGGACGGCAGCTGCCTGCATGTGGCCGTCCACGACGCCTCCAGCACGCTGCCGCGCGCTCGGCCGCCGAGCGAGGAACGCCTCGGCGGGCGGGGGATGTTCCTCGTCGACGCCCTGGCCGACAGCTGGGAGGCGCATCCCTGCCCGGACGGCAAGACGGTCATCGCCTGCTTCCGTCCTCCGTCGGTGGCGGCGGACCCCCACTGACCTCCGTCTCGCGCAGCGGGTGGCGCGCACCCGGTCGGTCCGGGCGGGCGACGCGGCGCGCCAGGTGTCCGGCCGACCAGCCGACCGCCGCGCCGACCGCGTACCAGAACAGGTCGGGTGCGTTGAAGGTGGAGCCCAGGACCAGGCGGGCCGCCGTGCTCCGCCGGGACAGCTCCGCCGGGAGCTCGCTCAGTTGCAGGAACTCGACACCCCAGCTCACGGCCAGGGCGATGGCGGCGGCCCGCGGCGCCGTGACGCGGGGAGCGACCAGGACGACGAGGGTGAGCAGCAGCAGGGTGTACAGGGCGTCTCCGCCGTACTTGGCCACCTCCCCCTCCGCCGCGGCCCTGAGTCCCAGCCCGGCGGCGACGGTCGACGCGGCGGCCACCGCGGCCACCGCACGCGTACGGAGCAGGACGCCGTCGGCGTCGGCGCGGGGGCCGGCAGGGTGGACCATGCGGTCATTGTGCTGGACGCCCCGGCCAGGGCCGCCCGGCGGTCCGCCGGCGGGTGGCCGCCGGCAGGTCCCCGCGTCGGGTGCGCTGCGCCCAAAAGGGTGGCCGGAGGCCGTGTCGAACGGTCGCCGTGGGACCGGTTGGCCATCCTGGGCCGGTACCGGCGCCCATCCCCCACCCTAGGAGCACGGTCATGCCCACGGATTCTGTCGGACGCTTCCTGGCGGCTCTGGACCCGGACCACCGGGAAGCCGTCCGTGCCCGGTCCCGCGAGGAGCAGGAGCGCCTGGCGGAGGAGTGGGAGCGGGAGCTCCGGGCGGACACGGACCTCGACACCCTCGACGAGTTGTCCCCCTCGGCGGCGGAGGGCGAGGCGGCCCGACGGGTCATGGGGACGGAGCGCGACTGAGGGCCCGACGCCGAGGCCGGACGCCCTGGCGGTCAGGAGCCGCCCCACGCGCGGAGCCGACGTCACCGCCGGGACCCGTTCGCGGCGCGGACATGGCCGAGCCGTCCACAGCAGCGGGCCCGCACGACCGCGTCCCCGCGCTCACCGGGCGTCCCGGCCGGGTGTCCCCGCGTTTCCGGAGCCTCCGGCGTTGAGGTGCTGCAACGCCTCGACCAGCTCGTGACAGGCCCGCTCGACCGACCGTCTGGTGTTGAGCTGTTCGCTGATGACGGCGGAGAGCAGCAGCGCGGTCAGGCCCAGGGTCCCGTTGAACGCCTGCAGTTTCATCATGGTCTCGACATCGGTGAGCCCGCCGAAGGAGCCCGTCTCCTGCCTGGCCGCGACGGTGGCGACCACGGAGGCGAAGAGGGCGCAGGGCATCCCTCCCGCCAGCTGGAACCGCAACGCGGCCCAGACCAGGAGCGGGTACACGAGGAACAGGGCGCTGACCGAGCTGTAGGTGACCATCGGGACGAGGACGCACACGACGAGGGTGAGGCCCGCGGCCTCGATCCACCGGCCCGACGGGGGCGGCCGGCGTGCCCGGTGCAGCAGGAGCAGCAGGGGGGTGACGAGGACGACGCCCATGGCGTCCCCCACCCACCACGCCAGCCAGACGAGCCAGAAGGCGTCGGGAGCGAGTTTGTCCGTCAGGACGAGTACGCCGACGCCGGTTCCCGAACTGATCAGCATGGCCGTCAGCGCTCCCAGGAACACGAGGGCGAGGCCGTCGCGCAGACGGCTCAGGCTCACCCGGAACCCGACCGCGCGCAGCATCAGGCAGGCGCACACGGGTGCGACGGTGTTGCCCAGCACGATCCCGACGGCCGACAGGCCGGGAACCGTGAGCGACGCGACGACCAGCAGGGCGCCGAGCGCGATGCCCGGCACGCACCGGAACCCGAACAGCAGCAGACAGGCCACCGCGACGCCGGTGGGGGGCCAGATGGGGGTGACGACCGCTCCGTCCGCGACCAGCCGCTGCGAGAGCCCCAGTCGCCCCGCCGCGTAGTAGCAGACGGCGACGAGCAGCGTCTCGCAGGCGAGGACGACCGGTCGCGGCCATGCACGGATACCCACCACAGCAGTTATCAGACACCGAGGCGCCCGAGTCAGCGATCCCGGACGTGGCCCGTCCCGCCCTACGGCGTAACACCGCGCCCGTCGTGGCCCACGACGAGCACGGCGGCGTCGTCCTCGTGTCCCACCAGCTCCGCGTTCTTCAGTACGGCCGCCGCGAGCGAGTGCGCCTCCATGCCCGCGACGGCGGCGATGCCCGCGAGCCGTACGACCCTCGCGAGTCCTTCGTCGACGCTCAGGGAGGGCCCCTCCACCACGCCGTCCGTGAGCAGGACGAAGACGCCGCCCGTGTCGAGCTGGTACCGGGTCACGGGGTATTCGGTCCCCCGCAGGATGCCCAGCGGCGGCCCTCCCTCGTCCTCGGAGACCTCGGCCTTGCCGTCCGCCGTGGCCCAGACGCAGGGAATGTGCCCGGCCCGCGCGCTCTCCAGTTCGCCGGTCGCCGGGTCGAAGCGCATGAAGGTGCAGGTGGCGAAGAGGTCCTTGTCGAGGGTCAGGAGGAGGTCGTTCGTGCGGGCGAGCAGGTCGCCCGGTTCACTGGTGACGGAGGCCAGCGCCCGCAGGCCGACGCGGATCTGGCCCATGTAGGCCGCCGCGTCGATGGCGTGGCCTTGGACGTCCCCGACGGAGAGGCCGACCCGGCCGTCGGGGAGGACGAAGGCGTCGTACCAGTCGCCGCCCACGTTGAGTCCGGCGTACGCGGGTGAGTAGCGGGCGGCGAGGTGGATGCCGGGGACGACGGGCAGGTCCGCGGGAAGCATGTCGCGCTGGAGGGCGATGGCCAGTTCCATCTGGGAACGGCGCAGCTCGGCCAGTTCCCGCGTCCGGGTGGTCAGCGACGCCAGCCGGGCCAGCAGCTCTTCACCGTCAGGTGCGGGACGCCTTCGGAACATCCGCCACTCCCGGGCCGGGCCGCCTCCGTTCGGGCGTCACCGTGCGGTCGGGGCGGCCCGGAGACCGGCTCCCGGCACGCGCGTCGCGGCGGCCCGAGCACTTCTGGTCGCACATCACCCGGGGGTTTCTCGTACGCGCCCCGAACAGTGCAAGTCTCTCATTCACCCCCGGAAGGGGCATGCCGAGGCCGACGGTGCGGCCACGTGGGGCGGCGCCGTGGGGGCTCGTCTTTCGCGGACCCGCGTCGCTGCTGGCGGAGCCACTCGCGTCAGAACGACCAGCGCGTGTGGGTGTACACCCCGTCGTCCCGGCCGAATCCGTACGCCGTGGCCGGGGCGAGGGCGAAGACCACGACGTCCCCCTCGCGGATGCGGTCCCCCATCCCGTGGAAGGTGCCCTCGGGCGCGGTGATGTGCGGGCCGTACTTGTTCTCGTGCGCCTCGATCACCCGTTCCAGCACGGCCGGGTCGGTCACCGGTACCGCCGTGCCCTCGACGACGAGGTCGAGCCCTTCGGTGAGCGAGTTCCTTCCGGTGGTCAGCGCACAGTGCGCGTGGTGAGCGAGGTTGCGCGCCTTCTGTTCCCCGGGACCGGTCGAGAAGTACAGCACCCCGTCGCTCCAGGCGGCGATCACGGGGGTGACGTGCAGCCGGCCGTCGGGCCGCACCGTGGACGCCCAGAAGATCCCGGCCTCGTCCAGCCGTTGCAGGGCCTCGGTCCACTGCGTGGCGGTGACGGCCTCGGACCCCGGACGGGGGTTGAGCGCGGAACTGTAGCGGGCGTCGAGCTCGGCCGTGGGTCGCGCCGCTGATCGCTGTTCGGGCATGACGGACTCCTTTCCCTCCCCGTGTCGACCCGCCGGCGGCGCGGAAGTCATCGCCCGGCCGGGAGCCGGTGGAGCGACGGGACGCGGGCATCCGTGCGGGCGCCCACCGAACCACTCGGAAGTTAGGCTAGCCTTGCCTTCATGGCCAAGGTTCGTCGGCTCACGCCGCAGCACCCCCGGATGTTCCGCGCCCGCGTCGTACGCGCCGAACGGGTTTCCCCGTCCATGCAGCGCGTGACGGTCACCGGGGACAGCCTCGCCGAGTTCCCGTGGGCGGGCTACGACCACTGGTTCCGGCTGTTCTTCCCGCTGCCCCGCCAACAACGGCTCCGGCTGCCGGAGTTCACCGGTTCGCAGTGGTGGCAGCCCTATCTGGCGATACCCGAGCACGAGCGGCCGCACTGCGCCAACTACTCGGTGGCGGACTTCCGGCCGCGGTCCGCCGAGCTGGACATCGACTTCGTCGTCCACCGCGGTCCGGGAGGCGAGATCGAGGGCAGGGCCGCGATCTGGGCCTGCCAGGCCGGTCCGGGAGACACCCTCGCCCTGCTCGACCAGGGCATCCTGTTCGACTGCCCGCGCGACGCCTCCGAGGTCACCATCGTGGCCGACGAGACCGGTCTGCCCGCCACGGCGAGCATCCTCCGGTCCCTGCCCGCCGGCACCGTCGGACGGCTCATCCAGGAGGTCCCGACCCCGGACGACCGGCGCACGCTGGACGCCCCGGCCGGCGTGGCCGTCTCCTGGGTGGTACGCGAGGACCGCACCGCGGTCCCCGGCGCGGGCGCGCTCCGCGAGCTGCGGCGGCTCACCTCCGCCGCCGCGACCGGGTACGCCTTCGTCGTCGGCGAATCGGTGCTGGCCACCGAGGGACGCAGGCATCTGCACCGTGCGGGGCTGCCGAAGGACCGCATCACCTTCTCCGGTTTCTGGAAGCACGAGAAGGCCCAGGCGGCCTGAGCGGCCGCCGGGAACGGGCGCGCACCTCGCCCCCGCAGCGGCGAAACGCCCGCCGGCACCCCGGTGCCCCGCCCCCCGTCCACGGCCCCTCGCACGCGGGGGTGTCGGGAACCGCGCGGAACGCCTACTGCTCCTGTGCGGCGATCTGGATCAGGTTTCCGCAGGTGTCGTCGAAGACCGCGGTGGTGACCGGGCCCATCTCCAGCGGCTCCTGGGTGAAGTGGACGCCGTGGCCGCGCAGGCGCTCGTACTCCGCCTTCACGTCGCCGACCGCGAACTGGGCGAGCGGGATGCCGTCCTTGACGAGTGCGTCGCGGTAGGTCCGCGCGGCGGGGTGGCCCGCGGGCTCCAACAGGAGTTCGGTGCCGTCCGGCTCCTCGGGGGAGACGACGGTCAGCCACCGGTCCTTCTCCCCCACCGGGACGTCGTGCTTCTTCACGAAGCCGAGGATCTCCGTGTAGAAGCGCAGGGCCTCGGCCTGGTCGTCGACGAAGATGCTGGTCAGGCGGATTCTCATGGAAAGCTCTCTTCCGGTCCGTCGGGCGGGGGCCACCGCTCGGCGATCTGCCGCAGCGGGGCCGTGTTCAGGTCGTGGTACTTGTAGCGGCCCTCGCGGCTGGTCTCCACGAGCCCGGCCGCCTCCAGTACCGCGAGGTGCTGGGAGACCGCCTGCCGCGAGATACCCAGTCGGTGCTTCATGCTCAGTCGCGAGCAGATCTCGAACAGTGTCTGCCGGGACCGCTCCGCGAGTTCGTCCATGATGATCCGGCGTGTCGGGTCGGCCAGGGCTTTGAAGAGGTCGTCGGCCACACGCCCCATGATAGGCAAGTCATCACTTGCCTATCAAGTCGAGGCACGTCGGGCGGCGGACCGGCACGCGGATCACCTCGGGGGCGCACCGTCCGCCCCCATGGCACCTGAACACCTCACCGACCCCCGCACGCCACACCCTTGACACGGTCATGTCGGCCGCTTGTATGGTCTAGTCCAACAGAACTCGCCGTTCCGCTTGGAGAGTTGCCCCCTGTCCGGGCAGCGCTCCGGACCGGAGCGACGAGTGTGCCCACCTTCGCGTCTCTCGATCCCCCCACTCACGAGAGGCCGGACCCGACGTGCGCGTCACCCCCCACACATGACCGCGCGTGCTCCGGGATCGGCCTGAGCTGAAGGAGTTCCCCATGCACGCAGGCAGGAAGACCGCCGTACTGATCGGCGCGGCCCTCGCCCCCGTCATCGCCGTGAGCCTCCCCGCCGCCTCGGCGAGCGCCCACGGCTACATCTCGAACCCGCCCAGCCGCCAGGCCCAGTGCGCGGCGGGCACCGTGTCCTGCGGGGACATCACCTACGAGCCCCAGAGCGTCGAGGGCTCCAAGGGCCTGACCAGTTGCAGCGGCGGAAACAGCCGCTTCGCGGAGCTGGACGACGACAGCAAGGGCTGGGCCGTCACACCGGTGCCCAGGAACGCGACGTTCTCGTGGAAGCTCACCGCCCAGCACTCCACCAGCACGTGGGAGTACTACGTCGGAGGTCAGCGGATCGCCCTGTTCGACGACGGCGGCGCCAAGCCCGGCGCGGTGGTCGACCACCAGGTGGACTTCGGCGGCCTGAGCGGCCCGCAGAAGGTGCTCGCCGTGTGGAACGTGGCCGACACCGACAACGCGTTCTACGCGTGCATCGACGTCAACGTCGGCGGCTGACGGATCCGGTGAAGCAGGCCCCGGGGGCAGCGGCCCTGCCCCCGGGTCCCCGGAACCGTCCCGGCCGGGGCGGGAGCGCCAGAAGCACACCCCCGCTCCCGCCCCCTCTCCCCCGGCATGCCGTACCCCCACCCGATCAGGAGTCGACCACCGTGCACCGTCGTACGTTCGCCCTGCTGGCCGCCACCGGCGCGGCCGCCGCCCTCTGCACCCTGACCCTCGCACCGACCGCCGCCGCCGAGAAGTCCGACGCACGCGCCGCCGGGTTCGTGGTCACCGAGGCGCAGTTCGACGCGATGTTCCCGAACAGGAACTCCTTCTACACCTACAGCGGTCTCACCGCCGCGCTCGGCGCCTACCCCGGCTTCTCGAACACCGGCGACGACACGGTGAGGAAGCAGGAGGCCGCCGCCTTCCTCGCCAACGTCAGTCACGAGACCGGCGGCCTCGTCCATGTCGTCGAGCAGAACACCGCCAACTATCCGCACTACTGCGACACGGCCCAGCCGTACGGCTGCCCGGCCGGCAACGACAAGTACTACGGGCGCGGCCCCGTGCAGCTCAGCTGGAACTTCAACTACAAGGCCGCCGGCGACGCCCTCGGCATCGACCTGCTCAACAACCCGGACCTGGTCCAGAACGACGCGTCCGTGGCCTGGAAGACCGGCCTGTGGTACTGGAACACGCAAAGCGGGCCCGGCACCATGACACCGCACGACGCCATGGTCGACGGCGCGGGCTTCGGGGAGACGATCCGGGCCATCAACGGCAGCCTGGAGTGCGACGGCGGGAACCCGGCCCAGGTCCAGAGCCGGATCGACAACTACCAGCGCTTCACGCAACTGCTCGGCGTCACCCCCGGGGACAACCTCGGTTGCTAGGCCGCGTCCGACGCGACTCGCCGTCATGGCGCCCCTCCCGGTCCGTACAGAAGAATGAGCGCCGCCGGACAGCCGGTCCGGCGAGGCCGGGAGGGGTGGCGTGGTGTCGAGTGCCGGAGCCGATGTCGTCGAGGCCCTGACCAGTGCCGCCCGGGAGCGGTTGAGGGCGGGGGCGGCACCGGCTGCGGTCTGCGGCGAACTCGCCGGGCAGACGCGGTGGTGGTGGGACGCGGCGCTCGCCGTCGGCCATGCGAGAGGCATCCCGGAGCCGGAGTTGCTGCGGCGCCTCCGCAGTGATCCGGAGCGGGTGCAGAACGAGTTGGGCACGGGCCAGGAGCAGCTGTACGGCGAGCTCCTGGAGAGGTCCGGCGTGTTCGACGTTGCCAAGCAGCTCGACGAGCGGGAGTTGGCGATCGCGAAGCATCTGCGTTCCGCGATCGGCGCCGGCGGGGGCATGGCGAGCGGCCGTGCGCTGGGCCTCTCACGCCGTCTCGCCCTGGGCGAGTTGGCTGACGTCTTCCGCTCACTGGCGCGCAGCGGTCCACGGGCGGACCGTGGTCGGCCCAGGGAGTTCTGGGAAGCCCTGGTGAGCGCCGGGGAACTCCTCGATCCCGCGGACGGCGACGATCAGGGGGCCGTGGCGCAGGCCCTCGACTCGTGCCGGGCGCGCATGGCCGACCCTGCCCACTGAGGCCGGTGGGGTGGCGCGGGAGACGCCCGACACCGCGCGGAGCCTGCGGAGGATCACCGACGAGCTGTCGGCCACTGCCACGAGCGGGCGGACGTCGTACGGGCCCCGGTGGCGCACCCGGCCGGTCAGCACCCGCTGATCCTCGGCCCGCCGAGTACGGCGAAGTCCGAGATGGCCGGGGATCACGGGCAGGACGACCGGGCCTCCTACCAGGAGATCCCGCTGTCGACGTTCCCCGCACCGACCAGGACGGCCGGTCCCAGCGACCGGGCTTCCGGATGATACGGGCCGGCGCCGACCCGGGTCCTACTCGAAGAACTTGAGGCTCCAGCCGGTGTCACTGCGGGGGCCGGGAACGCCTGAGCGGCTGTAGGTCGTCCCGCCCCACCAGCAGAAGGTGCCGGTGTACCAGTGGCGGTTCTCCCAGGCGTACGGCGTTCCCTTCGCGACCGCGTGGAACATCAGGGGGAAGCGGGGACCGGCGGGCGGGCTGGTGGCGATGTCGCCGTCCAGCAGGACGAAGCTGTGGTGGCCGGGGCCGTCGACGTGGAGCGTGGGGTCCCAGCCCGGCATCATGGTGGAGCGGTGGGAGCCGAACAGGCAGCCGTTGGACTTGTACCAGTCCCACACGTAGGTCGGGTCACCCCCGGCCCGCAGCCTCAGGTCGGCGAGGCAGTACCGGTCGCTCCAGCTCCCGTTGGCCGAGTACGCGATGTGCAGCTGCCCGTTCGGGTCCAGGACGGGCTCGGGCCCCTCGTTGATGAACGGGTTGCCCACCACGCGCTCCCAGCTCTCCCGCGGCTGCGAGATGACGTACCGCGCGCCGGTCGGCGTGGTCGGGCTGCTCATCCGCGCGATGTAGAGGTTCTGCTCGACGTCGGTGTCGCCGGCCCAGCCCGACCAGACGAACCAGCGCTGCCCGGAGAAGGTGAACAGGGTCCCGTCGATGGCCCACTTGTCGTCGGGGAGGGCCAGACGCGTCTCGGCGGTGTACCCGCTGTCCGCGGTGGCCGAGCTGATCACGTACATCCGGTGGGCCGCGCCGCGCCCGGCCGAGAAGTAGATGTGGTAGCGGCCCCCGTCCCGCACGATCTCGGGCGCCCACACCTCGCCGCGGTCACGGGTGTCCCACCAGACCTGCCGGGCGGGAGCGGACGCCAGGGCCGCCGTGGACGCGGCCTGCCGTACCACGATGCCACCGCCGGCGGACTGCACCGAGACGTAGGTGGCGCCGACCCGGATCACACTGGGGTCGGCGGCCCGCAGGCCGGTCTGGTCCGCCTGGGCGGGACCGCCGGACGACAGCAGCAGCAGGACGGCGAGGACGCCGGACGAGGCGGCGGCGACGGCGCGGAGGAGGTGCCGGAAAGGCTTCATGTTCCCCTACCTCGGTGGGCTCCACAGGGTCTGCGTGTTCGCGGCCGATTCCGCTCCGTGTTCCGACGCCTCTTCCACGGACCGCGTTTACATCGATGGAAGTCGGCCTGTCCAGCATCCCGACTCGCACAGGACATGTCAATGCGATGAGTGTGAACGGGGGTGCGCCGCACGGAGCAAAGGGGGCCGAGAGTCGGTCTTGACCGGTGACCCTCCGCCCTCCATATTCACGAACACACCGTCGACAACACGGACAGAGGTGACCGGTGAGAAGCCTCAGACCCTGGGCCACCCTGTACGCGGCCGTCGCTCTCGTCCTCCTCACCACGGTCCTGCGGCCCGTCCCCTCCCCCGCGGCGGCCGCTCCCGTGGGCGAGCCGGCCTTCGCCACCCAACCCGCCAGGGCAGCCCTCGCCCGGCTGCTCCCGCGCCACGCCGCGCAGTTCACCCTCGTCGCCGTGGACCGCCCGGAGTCCGGCGACTGGTTCGGCGTCTCCGGCGGCGCCGGCCGGGTACGCGTGCAGGGCACCAGTCCCGCCGTGCTCCTCAGCGGCGTCAACTGGTACCTCAAGCACACGGCCCGCGTGGACCTCGGCTGGCCCGGCCGGAGCACGGCCCGACTGCCCCGCACCCTGCCCGCCCCCGACGCCCCCGTCCGCAGACAGGCCTCGGTCCCGCACCGCTTCGCGCTCAACGACACCGACGACGGCTATTCCGGCGCCTACCGCGACTGGGCCGACTACGAGAAGCAGATCGACCTCCTCGCCCTGCACGGCGTCAACGAGGTCTTCGTGCAGATGGGGGCCGACGCCGTCTACCACGCGACCCTCCAGGAGTTCGGCTACTCCGCGGACGAGCTGAGGTCCTGGATCCCCGGACCGGCGCACCAGCCCTGGTGGCTGATGCAGAACATGTCCGGCTTCGGCGGCCCGGTCTCCGAGCGCCTGCTCCGGGACCGCGCGGACCTCGGCCGCCGGATCGCGGACCGGCTGCGCGAGCTCGGCATGACGCCCGTACTGCCCGGCTACTACGGCACCGTGCCCCCGGGTTTCACCGAGCGCAATCCCACCGGTCCGGTCGTCCCGCAGGGCGACTGGGTCGGATTCGAGCGGCCCGACTGGCTCGACCCGCGCAGCGCGGTGTTCCCGAAGGTGGCCGCCTCGTTCTACCGCCACCAGCGGAAGCTGTTCGGTGTCTCGACGATGTACAAGATGGATCTGCTGCACGAGGGCGGACGGCCCGGGAACGTGCCCGTGCGGGACGCCGCGCAAGCCGTGATGAAGGCCCTCCAGACCGCCCGCCCCGGCGCCGTGTGGACGCTGATCGGCTGGCAGAACAACCCGTCGACGCAGATCATCGACGCCGTCGACAAGCGCAGGCTGCTCATCGTCGACGGTCTGTCCGACCGCTACGACGGCCTCGACCGCGAAGCCGCCTGGCACGGCGCGCCCTACGCCTTCGGCACCATCCCGAACTTCGGCGGACACACGACCATGGGTGCCAACACCGCCGTCTGGACCGAGCGGTTCGAACAGTGGCGCACCAAGGCGGGGAGCGCGCTCGCAGGCATCGCCTACATGCCGGAGGGCACCGGCGGCAACCCCGTCGCCTACGAGCTGTTCACCGAGCTGGCCTGGCGGTCGGAACCCGTGGACCAGCGGAAGTGGTTCGCCGGGTACGCGGAACGCCGCTACGGCGGTGCCGACCCGCACGCGCGTGCGGCGTGGGAGCTGCTGCGCGCCGGCCCGTACAGCACCCCGTCCGGGACGTGGAGCGAGTCGCAGGACAGCCTGTTCACCGCGCGGCCCCGGCTCACGGCCACCAACGCGGCGAGCTGGAGTCCCGGCGCGATGAGGTACGACCCGGACACGGTACGCCGGGCGCTGGCCGAGCTGCTGCGGGTCGCACCGGCCCTGCGTACGACCGACGCCTACCGCTTCGACCTGGTCGACGTCGCCCGCCAGGTCCTGGCCAACCACAGCCGGACCCTGCTCCCGCGGATCAAAACCGCCTACGACGCCGAGGACCTGCCCCGCTTCCGGGAGCGTGCCGCCGAGTGGAAGAGGAGCCTGACGCTGCTGGACCGGCTGCTCGCCACGGACACCCGCTTCCTCCTCGGCCCGTGGCTGGAGGACGCGAAGTCATGGGGCCGTACGGGGGCGGAGAAGGCCGCTGCCGAGTTCGACGCACGCTCGATCCTCACCACCTGGGGGCACCGCTCCGGCAGCGACTCGGGCGGCCTGCGGGACTACGCCAACCGGGAATGGTCCGGACTGGTCTCCGACTTCTACGCGATGCGCTGGACCACGTACCTCGACTCGCTCGACACCGCTCTGGTCACCGGCCGTCCACCGGCCGCCATCGACTGGTTCGCCCTGGAGAACGACTGGAACCAGCGGCGCGACCGGTACCCCGTGAAGGCGTCCGGCGCTCCCACGGCCCTGGCCACCGCGGTGCTCCGGGCCGTTTCCACGCCCTCCTCCTGACCGGACAGGGACCGGTGGCGGCCCTTTACGAGGCCGCCACCGGTCCGCGACGACGCGACGACCGTTCCCCGCTCCGCTCCACCGGCTGGTCACACGACACGGGAGGTTGCAGTGCGACAGGTGGGCAACAGACACACGGGTGTCGTGGTGGCGGTGCTGGGCGGTCTGGCCCTGGCACTGACCTCGACGACCGCACACGCCGACCAGCACACCCCCGCCCTCACGGCCAGAAC
>NZ_JBWKKZ010000006.1:0-143386 GCF_056430705.1 Streptomyces sp. NPDC045956
AAGGCTCCGAGGAATACCTCGACAGCGAGAAGTACCAGCTCACCCCCCGCGACTGGGCCGCCGCCGAACGCGAGGGCCGCACCATCGCCCCCCTCATCACCAAGCTCAACACCATCCGGCGCCGGAACCCGGCCCTTCGGCAACTGCGCGATCTGCACTTCCACGCCACGGACAAGGAGGAGGTGATCGCCTACTCGAAGCGGCAGGGGTCGAACACGGTTCTGGTGGTCGCCAACCTCGACCCCCACCACACCCAGGAGGCGACGGTCTCGTTGGACATGCCGCAACTCGGCCTGGACTGGCACGAGTCGGTGCCGGTGCGCGACGAGCTCACCGGCGAGACCTACCACTGGGGCAGGGCCAACTATGTGCGCCTGGAGCCGGGCCGTTCGCCCGCGCACGTCTGCACGGTTCTGCGACCGTCCCACCCGCAGATCGGAGGGTCACCCACCACATGATCGTCAACGAGCCCGTGCCGGACACCTTCGAGGACACACCCGCCAAGGACCGGGACCCGGACTGGTTCAAACGAGCCGTCTTCTACGAGGTCCTCGTCCGCTCCTTCCAGGACAGCAACGGCGACGGCGTCGGCGACCTCAAGGGCCTCACCGCCAAGCTGGACTACCTCCAGTGGCTCGGGGTGGACTGCCTCTGGCTGCCCCCCTTCTTCAAGTCACCGCTCCGCGACGGCGGTTACGACGTCTCCGACTACACCGCCGTCCTGCCCGAGTTCGGCGACCTGGCCGACTTCGTCGAGTTCGTGGACGCCGCCCACCAGCGCGGCATGCGCGTGATCATCGACTTCGTCATGAACCACACCAGCGACCAGCACCCGTGGTTCCAGGAGTCCCGCAGGGACCCCGACGGCCCCTACGGCGACTACTACGTCTGGGCCGACGACGACAAGCAGTACCAGGACGCGCGGATCATCTTCGTCGACACCGAGGCGTCCAACTGGACCTACGACCCGGTGCGCAAGCAGTACTTCTGGCACCGCTTCTTCTCCCACCAGCCGGACCTCAACTACGAGAACCCGGCCGTGCAGGAGGAGATGATCTCCGCCCTGAAGTTCTGGCTGGACCTCGGCATCGACGGGTTCCGGCTGGACGCGGTGCCGTACCTGTACCAGGAGGAGGGCACCAACTGCGAGAACCTCCCGCGCACCCACGAGTTCCTGAAGCGGGTGCGCAAGGAGATCGACGCGCAGTACCCGGACACGGTGGTGCTCGCGGAGGCCAACCAGTGGCCCGAGGACGTGGTCGACTACTTCGGCGACTTCTCCTCCGGCGGCGACGAGTGCCACATGGCCTTCCACTTCCCGGTCATGCCCCGCATCTTCATGGCCGTGCGCCGCGAGTCGCGCTACCCGGTCTCCGAGATCCTCGCCAAGACCCCGGCCATCCCGTCCAACTGCCAGTGGGGCATCTTCCTGCGCAACCACGACGAGCTGACCCTGGAGATGGTCACCGACGAGGAGCGCGACTACATGTACGCGGAGTACGCCAAGGACCCGCGCATGCGTGCCAACATCGGCATCCGCCGGCGGCTGGCCCCGCTCCTGGACAACGACCGCGACCAGATCGAGCTGTTCACCGCGCTGCTGCTCTCCCTGCCCGGCTCGCCGATCCTCTACTACGGCGACGAGATCGGCATGGGCGACAACATCTGGCTCGGCGACCGCGACGCGGTCCGCACCCCGATGCAGTGGACGCCGGACCGCAACGCGGGTTTCTCCTCGTGCGACCCGGGGCGCCTCTTCCTGCCCACGATCATGGACCCGGTCCACGGCTACCAGGTGACGAACGTCGAGGCCTCCATGGCCTCGCCCTCCTCCCTGCTGCACTGGACCCGCCGCATGATCGAGATCCGGAAGCAGAACGCGGCCTTCGGTCTCGGCTCGTACACGGAGCTGCCCTCCTCCAACCCCGCCGTGCTGGCCTTCCTGCGGGAGTACGAGGACGACCTGGTGCTGTGCGTGCACAACTTCTCCCGGTTCGCGCAGCCCACCGAGCTGGACCTGAGCGCCTTCGAGGGGCGCCACCCGGTCGAGCTGTTCGGCGGGGTCCGCTTCCCGGCGGTCGGTGAACTGCCGTACCTGCTGACCCTCGGCGGGCACGGTTTCTACTGGTTCCGGCTCCGCAAGGACGCCGTCTAGGCCCCAGGGGCCCTCACCCCGGCGCGGGGCGGTTTCTGCCGCCCCGCCCGGGGCACGCATCAGTAACACCCCGTCGACCCGGGGAAAGGACGCGACGCCATGTCGGAAGCCGTCACACGCACCGTCACGAGCACGAGCCCGCCAGGCCTCCTTGCGTCACTCGATCCACTCCTGCGGGACTGGCTGCCGCGGCAGCGCTGGTTCGCGGGCAAGGGGCGCCCGGTCACCGGGTTCTCGCTGGTCGCCGCCACCGAGCTGCTGCCGGCCGACGCCCGCCTCGGGCTCCACCACGTGCTGGTCCGTGCCCACCAGCAGCTCGCCGCGGGTTCCGGCGCGCCCGAGGAGCCCGGGGACTGCTACCAGCTCCTCATAGGCGCGCGCGAGGCGCTGCCGCCCCGGCTGGCGCCCGCGCTGATCGGACACGTCACCGAGGGCCCGCTGGCCGGCCGCACCGTCTACGACGCCCTCCACGACACCAGGCCCGCCGAGGTGCTCCTGGAGGCGCTGCGCACCCGGGCCCGCATCGGCGGTCTCCGTTTCGAGCGGGACCGGGACCAGGAGATACGCGGCGGCCTGGTACCGCGACTGATGACCGCCGAGCAGTCCAACTCGTCGGTCGTGTATGGAGATACGTTCATTCTCAAGCTGCTCCGCCGGATCGTGCCGGGTGTCAATCCCGACCTGGAGCTGCCGCTGGCGCTGGCCCGGGCGGGCTGCCCGCGGGTGCCGGCACCGGCCGGCTGGATGGTGGCCGACCTGGCCGACCGGCCCTGGGTGCTGGGCGTCCTCCAGCCGTACGTCCAGGGCGCGAGCGACGGCTGGGAGCTGGCCCTGCGCGAACTGGCCAAGGGCGAGGACTTCGCCGCGGAGGCGCGGGCGCTCGGCCGGGCCACCGCCGAGGTGCACGGCGCGCTGGCCCGTGCCCTGCCGACCGTCACCCTCGGTCACGCCCAGATGCGGCAGCTCGCCGAGGGCATGATCGGACGGCTGGAGGAGGCCGCCCGTGCGGTGCCGCTGCTGCGGCCCTACGCGCCCGCGCTGCGCACCGCCTTCACCGCGCTGGGCGACCTGGCCGCCGAGGGCCGCACCTGGACCGCCCAGCGCGTCCACGGTGACCTGCACCTCGGTCAGTGCCTGCGCTCGCCCTCCGGCCGGTGGTCGCTGATCGACTTCGAGGGGGAGCCCGCGAAGCCCCTGGCCGAGCGGCGGATGCCGCAGCCGCCGGTGCGGGACGTCGCCGGGATGCTGCGCTCCTTCGACTACGCCGCGCACTCGGCCGAGGCGCCCGTGCCCGGCTGGGCCGACAGCTGCCGGGCCGCGTTCTGCACCGGGTACGCGCAGGCCGCCGGCGTCGATCCGCGCACCGACCCCGTGATGCTGCGCGCCCACGAGACGGACAAGGCGGTCTACGAGGTGCTGTACGAGGCACGCCACCGCCCCGAGTGGCTGGCGGTGCCGATGTCCGCGGTGCGCCGCCTGTCCGTGCCCGAACCGGCGTGACGCCGCTGCCCGCCCCCCTTCCTGATCCCACTTCGCCCAGGAGGCCCCGCCCGTGACCCCCCGCCCCTCGTCCAGCGGTCCCGACCCGAAGAAGACGGCCGAGGAGAAGAGCGCCGCGCAGCAGCAGGCGGCGCCGCCTCGGAAGGCGGTGGCCCGGGGGACGACCCCGAAGAAGGCGACGGCCGAGAAGTCGATCGCGAAGAAGGCCGCGGCCAAGAAGGCGGCCGAGAAGGCGACGGCGCAGAAGCCCGCGGCCAGGAAGGCGGCCGTCACGAAGGCGACCGTCGAGAAGACGGCCGGGCAGCCGCCCGCCGGGAAGGGGCCGGGGGCCGGGAAGGCGGGCGGGAAGAAGGGCGTCGCGAAGAAGGCGCCCGCGGCGGGCGGGGCCGCCCGCGGGAGCGCGAAGGAGGCGGTACCGGCCGAGGTCGCCGTCTCCCCCGTGCCGGCCGCCGCCGACCGGGAGCGGCTGCTCGCCGGCACGCACCACGATCCCCACGCCGTGCTCGGCGCCCACCGGGTGCCCGGCGGTGTCGCCTTCCGGGCGTTCCGGCCGTACGCGCGGGCGGTGACCGTCCTGTCCGGGGAGCTGCGGGTCGCGCTGCACGACGACGGGGGCGGCTTCTTCTCCGCCCTGCTGCCGCTCGGCGAGGTCCCGGCCTACCGGCTCCTGGTGACGTACGGGGACACCGAGCAGGAGGTCGAGGACCCGTACCGCTTCCTGCCCACGCTGGGCGACCTGGACCTGCACCTGATCGGCGAGGGGCGCCACGAGCAGCTGTGGCAGGCGCTCGGCGCGCGTCCGGCGACGCACGAGGGCGTCGCGGGCACCCGCTTCACGGTGTGGGCGCCGAACGCGCGCGGCGTCCGGGTGGCCGGCGGCTTCAACTTCTGGGACGGCACCGGCCACCCGATGCGGTCGCTGGGCGGCACCGGGGTCTGGGAGCTGTTCCTGCCCGGGATCGGCGCGGGAGAGCTGTACAAGTTCGAGATCACCCGGCCCGACGGCTCGCGCACCTTCCGCGCCGACCCGATGGCCCGGCGCACGGAGGTCCCGCCGGCCACCTCCTCCGTCGTGCACGTCTCGGAGTACACGTGGGAGGACGACGCGTGGCTGGCCCGGCGCGCCCAGGCCCCCGCGCACGAGGCGCCGATGTCGGTGTACGAGGTCCACCTGCCCTCCTGGCGCCCCGGCCTGACCTACCGCGAGCTGGCGGAGCAGCTGCCGGCGTACGTCGCGGACCTGGGCTTCACGCACGTCGAGCTGATGCCGGTCGCCGAGCACCCCTTCGGCGGCTCCTGGGGCTACCAGGTCACCGGCTTCTACGCGCCCACGGCCCGGCTCGGCGACCCCGACGACTTCAAGTACCTGGTCGACCGGCTGCACCGGGCCGGCATCGGCGTCCTGATGGACTGGGTGCCCGCGCACTTCCCGCGCGACGACTGGGCGCTGGCCGAGTTCGACGGGCGCCCGCTGTACGAGCACTCCGACCCGCTGCGGGCCGCGCACCCCGACTGGGGGACGCTGGAGTTCGACTTCGGGCGCCGCGAGGTGCGCAACTTCCTGGTCGCCAACGCGGTGTACTGGTGCGAGGAGTTCCACATCGACGGGCTGCGGGTCGACGCGGTCGCCTCGATGCTCTATCTGGACTACTCGCGCGAGCCGGGCCAGTGGACGCCGAACGAGCACGGCGGGCGGGAGAACCTGGACGCGGTGGCCTTCCTCCAGGAGATGAACGCGACGGTGTACCGGCGGGTGCCCGGCGTCGTGACCGTCGCGGAGGAGTCGACGGCCTGGGACGGCGTCACCCGGGCCACCCACCACGAGGGGCCGAGCGGTTTCGGCGGGCTCGGTTTCGGGCTGAAGTGGAACATGGGCTGGATGCACGACTCGCTGGAGTACATGAGCCACGAGCCGGTGCACCGCAAGTACCACCACGGCGAGATGACCTTCTCGATGGTGTACGCGTACAGCGAGAACTACGTGCTGCCGATATCCCACGACGAGGTGGTGCACGGCAAGAAGTCGCTGGTGTCGAAGATGCCGGGCGACTGGTGGCAGCAGCGCGCGAGCGAGCGGGCCTACCTGGGCTACATGTGGGCCCACCCCGGCAAGCAGCTGCTCTTCATGGGGCAGGAGTTCGCCCAGGGCGCGGAGTGGTCCGAGGCGCGCGGCCCGGACTGGTGGCTGCTCGACCCGCAGTACGGGGCGGCGGCGGACCACCGGGGGGTGCTGGACCTGGTCCGCGACCTGAACGCCGTCTACCGGGACACGCCCGCGCTGTGGCAGCGCGACACCCACCCCTCCGGCTTCGCGTGGGTCGTGGGGGACGCCGCCGAGGACAACGTCCTGGCGTTCCTGCGGCTGGACGCCGACGGCGCCCCGCTGCTCGCGGTGTCGAACTTCGCCCCGGTGGTCCGCCCGGAGTACCGCCTCGGCGTCCCCGACGACGTCCCCGCCTGGCACGAGGTGCTCAACACCGACGCGGCGCGGTACGGCGGCGGGGACGTGGGCAACCCGGACCCGGTCAAGCCGGAGCCGCAGGGGTGGCACGGCCGGCCGGCGAGCATCCGGCTGACCCTGCCGCCCCTGGCGACGGTCTGGCTGCGCCCGGCCTGACGGCCGGTTCCCCGGCTAAGCGGCCGCGTCCACCAGGCCCTTCGGCAGCGGTTCGGTGTGCAGGACGCCGAGCCGCTGGGTGGCGCGGGTGAGTGCCACGTACAGGTCGCTCGTGCCGTAGCGGCCCGGCTCGACCACCAGGACGGAGTCGAACTCCAGGCCCTTGGACTGACGCGGGTCGAGGAGGACGACACCGTGGGTCAGGTCCGGCTCGGCGTCCGCCGTGACGCCGTCCAGCCGGGCCGCGAGCGCCCGGTGCAGCTCGCGCGGGGCGATGACGGCGAGGCGGCCCTCCTCGGGGGCCAGCTCCCGGGCGGCCTCGGCGACGGCGGCCGGGAGGTCGCCGGTGGCGCGGATCCAGGGCCGTACCCCCGTCGAGCGCACCGAGCTGGGCGGGGTGAAGGCGGGGTCGTCGGCGCGGACGACGGCCGCCGCCACGTCCATGATCTCGGCCGGGGTGCGGTAGTTGACGCCCAGCCGGGTGTGCTCCCAGCGGTCCTCGACGTACGGCGCGAGGATCTTCGACCAGGAGCCGACACCGGCCGCCTCCGCGGTCTGCGCCGGGTCGCCGACCAGGGTCATCGAGCGGGTCGGGCAGCGGCGCATCAGCAGCCGCCAGGCCATCGGGGACAGCTCCTGCGCCTCGTCGACGATGATGTGCCCGAAGGCCCAGGTGCGGTCGGCCGCGGCCCGCTCGGCGGCGCTGCGGTGGTCCTCCTCCTCCTGGCGTTCGGCGAACCGCTCGGCGTCGATGATGTCGTGCGCGGACAGGACCTCGGCGTCCTCCTCGTCCTTGTCCTCGAACTCGTAGGTCCGCGACGCGTACGACACGTCCAGCACGCCCTGCGCGTAGGCGATCTGCTGCTCCCGCTCGCGTTCGGCGCGGGAGCGGGCGACGCGGTCGTCCACGCCGAGCAGTTCGGCCGCCTCGTCCAGCAGCGGCACGTCGGCCACGGTCCAGCGCCGGGTGACCGGACGGCGGACGGCGGCGGCGTCCTCTGCGGCGAGGTAGGCCTCGGGCGCGGCGAGGAAGTCGGCGACCAGGCGCCGCGGGGTGATCCGGGGCCACAGCCGGTCGATCGCCGACCAGACCTCGGGGTTCTCGGCGAGTTCGTCGCGGATCTGGGTGATGTCGCTGGGGTCGAGGAGGTTGGTGCCGTCGTAGGGGTCGGTGCCGATGCGTTCGGCGACCATGTCGGTGAGGGTGTTGAGGATGTGGCCCTCGAAGTGCTCGCGGGCCGCGTTGTGCGGCAGCTTCGCCGCGCGGGTGCGCTCGCGGGCGACGTTGACCAGGTCGTCGTCGAGCATGAGGATCTCGCGGTCGTGCTCGATCGCGATCACCGGGTCGGGCAGCGCCTGCCGGTCGCGGACGACCTCGGCGAGGACGTCCGCCATGGCGGCGCGGCCCTTCACCGCCGACGCCCGCGGGGTGTCCGTCGCCGTGGCCTTCACGCCGGGGAACAGCTCGCCGACGGTGGCGAGGAGCACGCCGGTCTCGCCCAGGGAGGGCAGCACCTCGCCGATGTAGCCGAGGAAGGCCGGGTTCGGGCCGACGATCAGGACGGCGCGCTTGGCGAGCAGCTCGCGGTGCTCGTAGAGGAGGTAGGCGGCGCGGTGCAGGGCGACGGCGGTCTTCCCGGTGCCGGGGCCGCCCTCGACGACCAGGACACCACGGTGCGGGGCGCGGATGATGCGGTCCTGGTCGGCCTGGATGGTCTGCACGATGTCGCCCATGCGGCCGGTGCGCGCGGAGTTCAGCGCGGCCAGCAGCACGGCGTCGCCGGACGGGTCCTCGTGGCCGGTCCGGGTCTCGTCGCCGAGGTCGAGGATCTCGTCGTGCAGGGCGGTGACCCGGCGGCCCTCGCTCGCGATGTGCCGGCGCCGGCGCAGGCCCATCGGGGTGTGGCCGGTGGCCAGGTAGAAGGGGCGGGCGACGTCGGCCCGCCAGTCGATCAGGACCGGGGTGCGTTCGGCGTCGTCGGCCCGCAGACCGATGCGGCCGATGCGGTGGGCGGCGCCGGAGGCGAGGTCGATCCGGCCGAAGCAGAGGGAGCCGTCCACCGCGTTGAGCGCGGCGAGCAGCCCCGAGCGCTCGGCGACCAGGATGTCCCGCTCCAGCCGGGCCTGCATGGGCGTGTTCCCCCGCGCGAGGGCGTCCGTGACCGAGTCCTCGGTGTCGCCGCGCAGGGCGTCCACGCGTGCGTAGAGTCCGTCGATGAATTCCTGCTCCTGCCGCAATTCATCGTCCGGAAATTCGGTGTTTGACAATTCCACTCCCGCCCGGATATACTGTGCTCAGTGAACTTCTTCGCGACCTCATTCTCCTGAAGTCACGAATCAACGAATATACGCAAAGAAATCCCCCGAGCGCAATTGCCCGGGGGATTTCTTCGTTTCGGGAGCGGGGATCAGATCACGTCGGCCAGCTCCTCCAGCAGCCGCCGCTTGGGCCGCGAGCCCACCATCGACTTCACCGGCTCACCGTCGCGGAACACGATGAAGGTCGGCATGGACAGCACCTTGTACGCGTTCGTGGTCGCCGGGTTCCGGTCGACGTCCAGCTGCACCACCCGGAGCCGCTCGCCCTCCTCCGCGGCCAGGGCCCTGAGCACCGGGGCCATCTGCCGGCACGGCGGGCACCAGTCCGCGGTGAACTCCACCAGCACCGGCAGCTCGCTGCCCAGCACCTCCGTACGGAACCCGGCGTCCGTCACCTCGGCCACCCCGTCGCCTGTCATCCGTGCCCTCCCAGTTCGCGCTTCGGTTCCGGACCCCCCGGAACCGCCGCCTCGGCCCGCGCCAGCTGTGCGCCGACCTGCGCGCGCACGGACGCGAGCTGCTCGATCAGCTCGTCCAGCTCCGTCAGCTTGCGCCGGTAGACCACCAGGGAGGCCGGGCAGGAGTCGCCCTCGGGGTGCCCGGCGCGCAGGCACTCCACGAAGGGGCGGGTCTCCTCCAGGTCGAACCCGAAGTCGCGGAGCGTCCTGATCTGCCGCAGCAGCTTCAGGTCGCCCTCGTCGTACGTCCGGTGCCCGTTGGCGCCGCGCCGCGCGGGCAGCAGGCCCCGCGACTCGTAGTACCGCAGCGCCCGCGTGGTGGTCCCGGCCCGTGCGGCCAGCTCGCCGATTCGCATGCGGACGAACGTAAGCCCTGACGCGGACGTCAAGGCAAGGAGCCCGGCGCCGGCGAGCGGAGCGCGGAAACCCCGCGCCAGAAGACGCGGGGTTTCGGGGACCGGGCGGCCGAGCAACGGGGGGAGCACCTCGGCCGCCCGGAGTGTACGGGCGCCGCGCCGGCCGGGTCAGGCCTTGGCCAGCTCCTTCTCGCCGCCCTGCTCGGGCAGGTCCGGGGCGCTGTCGGCGCCGTCGGCGCCGTGGTGGTCGTCCAGCAGCGTCTTCTCGTCGAACGGGGCCCGCCCGGCGAGCACCTCGTCCACCCGGTCCCGGTCGATCTCCTTGGTCCAGGTGCCGATCAGCACGGTGGCGACGGCGTTGCCCGCGAAGTTGGTGAGGGCGCGGGCCTCGCTCATGAAGCGGTCGATGCCGACGATCAGGCCGATGCCGTCCACCAGGGCGGGCTTGTGCGACTGGAGCCCGCCGGCCAGCGTGGCGAGCCCGGCGCCGGAGACACCGGCCGCGCCCTTCGAGGCGACCAGCAGGAAGAGCAGCAGCGGGATCTGCTCGCCGATGGACATCGGGGTGCCCATGGCGTCGGCGATGAACAGCGAGGCCATGGTCATGTAGATCATGGTGCCGTCGAGGTTGAAGGAGTAGCCGGTCGGGACGGTGATGCCGACCACCGGCTTGCTGACCCCCAGGTGCTCCATCTTGGCGATCAGGCGCGGCAGCGCCGACTCCGAGGAGGAGGTGGACAGGATCAGCAGGAACTCGCGGCCCAGGTACTTGAAGAGCGAGAGGACGTTGACGCCCGCGATGAAGCGCAGCAGCGCGCCCAGCACCAGGAAGACGAAGAGGAAGCAGGTGACGTAGAAGCCGAGCATCAGCACGGCCAGGCTCTTGAGCGCGTCGACGCCGGCCGAACCGGTGACGGCGGCGATAGCGCCGAAGGCACCGATCGGCGCGGCCCACATGATCATGGCCAGGACGCGGAAGACCAGCCGCTGGATGTGCTCGATGCCGCGCAGGACGGGCTGCCCGGCCGACCCCATGGCCTGGAGGGCGAAGCCGCAGAGCAGCGCGACGAGCAGGGTCTGGAGGACCTCGCCGGAGGTGAACGCGGAGACGATGGTCGTCGGGATGACGCCCAGCAGGAACTCGGTGGTCCCCTTGGCCTCCGCGTCGACCTGCGCCTGACCGGTCTCCTTGATGGCGTCGGTGACCGCGAGGCCCGTGCCCGGGTCCAGGATGTTGCCGACGAGCAGGCCGATGGCGAGGGCCACCAGCGACATCACCAGGAAGTAGGCCAGCGCGATACCGCCGACCGCGCCGACCTTGGCGGCCTTGCGGACCGAACCGATGCCCAGCACGATCGTGCAGAAGATGATCGGCGAGATCATCATCTTGATCAGGTTCACGAAGCCGGTGCCCAGCGGCTTCAGCTCGGTCGCGAAGTCGGGGGCGGCGAGACCGACGGCGATACCGAGGGCGACCGCGATGATCACGGCGATGTAGAGATAGTGCGTGCGGTCGCGCTTGGCTTTGGGTGCGGCAGGTGCCGTAGCGGCTTCGCTGGTCACGGCGGCCCTCCTTGACGACGTCGTCGGCATCACCGGCGTGCGGCTCACGTCCGGGGGTTTGTTTCGGGGACGCGGTGACTATCTCCCGGGCTGTGAGCGCGGTCACCCTTGCGTTCATTTAGTTCACCGATCATCCAAGGGGGAGACTGGCGGCATGCGCCTCCCCGTTCCCGGACCCCGCAGCCTGGCCGGTCAGCTCTTCGCCATGCAGGCGGTGCTGATAGCGGTCGTGGTGGCCGGGTACGCGCTGTTCACCTACGTCAGCGACCGGCAGCAGGCCGAGGACGCGGCCGGGCGGCAGGCCAGGTCGGTGGCGCTGGCGATCGCCGACTCGCCGTCCGTGCTGGACGCGATCCGCACCCCGGACCCGACGGCGCGGCTCCAGCCGTACGCGGTGCGGGTCATGCGGGACACGGACGTCGACTTCGTGACGATCATGGACCCGGAGGGCATCCGCTGGACCCACCCCGACCCCGAGCAGATCGGACGTCCCTTCCGCGGGCACATCGAGCGCGCCCAGCGGGGCGAGACCCTCACCGAGACCTACACCGGCACCCTGGGGCCGTCGGTGCGGGCGGTCGCGCCCGTCGACGACGACGGGCGGGTGGCCGGCCTGGTCAGCGCCGGCATCAAGGTCGAGGAGATCAGCAAGCGGGCCCAGGAGCAGCTGACGGCCCTGCTCGCGGTGGCGGCCGGCGCGCTGCTGCTCGGCGCGGTCGGCACGTACGTGATCAACGCGCGGCTGCGCCGGCACACCCACGGCATGAACGCGGACGAGCTGAGCCGGATGCACGACTACCATCAGGCGGCACTGCACGCGGTGCGGGAAGGCCTGCTGATGCTGGACGGGCGGCACCGGGTGGCGCTGATCAACGACGGCGGACGGGAGCTGCTCGGCGTGTCGGGTGAGGTGGTGGGCGCCTCGGTCGCCGACCTGGGGCTGCCCGCGCAGCTGACGGGGGCGCTGCTGGCGTCGGAGCCCCGGGTGGACGAGGTGCACCTGACGGCCGAGCGGGTGCTGGTGGTCAACACCTCGCCCGTCTCCGGCGGCGAGCACCGGGGCACGGTGGTGACCCTGCGCGACGTGACGGAGCTCCAGTCGCTGACGGGCGAGCTGGACTCCGAGCGCGGCTTCACCCAGGCACTGCGCTCGCAGGCGCACGAGGCCGCCAACCGGCTGCACACGGTGGTCTCGCTGATCGAGCTGGGGCGCGCGGAGGAGGCCGTGGACTTCGCGACGGCCGAGCTGGAGCTGGCGCAGGCGCTGACCGACCAGGTGGTGGCCGCGGTGAGCGAGCCGGTGCTGGCCGCGCTGCTGCTGGGCAAGACGGCGCAGGCCAACGAGCGGGGAGTGGAGCTGGTGGTGTCGCAGGAGAGCCGACTGGACGACGGGCTGCTGCCGCCGTCCCTGCCCGCCCGGGACCTGGTGACGATCCTGGGCAACCTGGTCGACAACGCGGTGGACGCGGCCCAGGGCCGGGTGCCCTCCAGGGTCACGGTGGCGGCGTACACCGACGCGGCCGCAGATGCGGGCCCGGATCTGGTGATGCGGGTGACCGACACCGGCGCCGGGGTCGATCCCGCCCACGCCGACCTGGTCTTCCAGCGGGGCTACTCGACGAAGCCGGCCGACGAGGGCGGCCGGGGGCTGGGGCTGGCGCTGGTCCGGCAGGCGGTGCAGCGGCACGGCGGCACGCTGGCCGTGACGGGGGCGGAGGGCGGCGGCGCCCGCTTCGAGGCCCGGCTGCCGCTGGGCGCCGGCGCGCCGCCGGCCGCCGCGGCGGGCAGACCGGGCACCGGGGGCGCGGTATGAGCACCGCCGGGGAGCCCATCCGGGTCCTGGTCGTCGAGGACGACCCCGTCGCCGCCGACGCGCACGTGATGTACGTCGGCCGGGTCCCGGGGTTCACGGCCGTCGGTAAGGCGCACACCGGCGCCGAGGCCCGGCGGATGCTGGACCGTACGCCGGTGGACCTGCTCCTGCTCGACCTGCACCTGCCGGACGCGCACGGCCTCCAGCTGGCCCGCTCGCTGCGGGCGGCGGGGCACCACGCCGACGTGATCGCGGTGACGTCGGCGCGGGACCTGACGGTCGTGCGGGAAGGCGTGTCGCTGGGCGTCGTGCAGTACGTGCTGAAGCCGTTCACCTTCGCCACCCTGCGCGACCGGCTGGTGCGGTACGCGGAGTTCCGGGCCGCCGCCGGGGAGGCGAGCGGCCAGGACGAGGTGGACCGGGCGCTGGCCGCCCTGCGCGCCCCCGGCCCCGCGGCCCTGCCCAAGGGGCTCAGCGGCCCGACCCTGGAACGGGTCACGAGCACGCTGCGCGGCGCGGCCGAGGGCCTCACGGCGGCCGGGGTCGCCGAGGCGGTGGGCATCTCCCGCATCACGGCCCGGCGTTACCTGGAGCACCTGGTGGACGCGGGGCGCGCGGGGCGCAGTCCGCTCTACGGGCAGGTGGGGCGGCCGGAGCTGGTGTACCGGTGGGTCAGCGAGGCCGAGCGGGGGCGATGAACACGAGTTGTCCACCGCACACGCATTGACCTGACTAGACCACTCCTCTTACGTTCGCCGAGCAGCCGTCCCGGCCACAGCGTCGTGCGCCCGTAGGAGGTCATGCCCGTGCGTCCCACCGTCCGGTCCACCGCCCTGGTCACCCTCACCGCGCTCGCCTCCACCACCCTCGCCGCCTGCGGAAGCGGCTCCGGAGACGATCCGGACACGGTGAGGGTCTCCTTCAAGCAGTCCACGGACAACTCCATCAAGGTGATGGACACGTACCTCGGCGACATCAAGAAGCAGTTCGAGAAGGCAAACCCGGGCAAGAAGGTCGAGCTCGTCCCCATCAAGGCGCCGGACTCGGAGTACTACACCAAGCTCCAGCAGATGCTCCGCTCCCCCAAGACCGCACCCGACCTGGTCTACGAGGACACCTTCCTCATCAACTCCGACATCACCAGCGGGTACCTGAAGCCGCTCGACGACTACCTGGCCGAGTGGAAGGACTGGGACCGGTTCATCGACACCGCGAAGGCGGCGGCCAAGGGCGAGGACGGCAAGACGTACGGCGTGCCGGACGGCACCGACACACGCGGCCTGTGGTTCAGCAAGGACGTCTTCGCCAAGGCCGGGCTGCCCGCCGACTGGCAGCCGAAGACCTGGGACGAGGTCCTCGCCGCCGCCCGCACCATCAAGGAGAAGGTCCCCGGCGTCGTCCCGCTCAACGTCTACACCGGCAAGCCGGCCGGCGAGGCCGCCACGATGCAGGGCTTCCAGATGCTCCTGTACGGCACGAACGACGGCTCCACCGACCCGCTCTACGACAAGGGCGGCAAGAAGTGGATCACGGCGGGGCAGGGCTTCGAGGACTCCCTCGCCTTCGTCGAGACGGTGTACGAGGAGAAGCTCGGCCCGGAGGTCTCCGACGCGCTCGACCCCAACTTCGGCACCAAGGTCCGCGGTGAGCTGCTCCCCCAGGGCAGGCTCGGCATCGCGCTCGACGGCTCCTGGCTGCCGCAGGACTGGCTGGAGGGCAGCGGGCACGAGTGGCCCGAGTGGTCGAAGGAGCTGGGGCTGGCCGCGATGCCGACCCAGAACGGCCAGGCGCCCGGCCGGGTGAGCATGTCCGGCGGCTGGACCTGGTCGATCCCGGCCAAGGCGGGCAACCCCGACCTGGCCTTCGAGTTCGTCAAGACCATGCAGACCAAGGCCAACGCCCAGAAGTGGTACGTCGCCAACTCGGGCATCGCGGTCCGCGAGGACGTCGCGGACGACCCCGCCTACGTCGCGGCCCAGCCCGGCATCGCGTTCTTCACCGACCTCGTCGCCGACACCCATTACCGGCCCGCCTACCCGGCGTACCCGAAGGTCTCCGTCGCCATCCAGGAGGCCATGGAGGGCGTGACCACCGGTGACAAGACGGTGGAGGAGGCGGCGCGCGACTACGACGAGGCGCTCAGGGAGGCGACCGACGACCAGGTGGTGAGCAGGTGACGGCGACCGCGCCGCGGCACGCCGGGCCGGGGGTCGGCAAGTCCCCGGCTCCCCCGGCCGCCTCCGGTGCGCGGACCGGCACCGTCCGCCGTTCCCTCTTCCGGGCCCTGCCCGTCTCCCCCGCCCTCGTCCTGCTCCTGCTCTTCCTCGCCGGCCCGATCGCCTACTGCGTCGTCATCGCCTTCACCGACCTGCAACTCACCGGGCAGGCCGAGGAGTCCTTCGTGGGCTTCGAGAACTTCCGGCGGGCCTTCGCGGACGAGGCGTTCCTCAACGCCGTGTGGCTGACCCTGGTGTTCACGGTGCTGTCCTCGCTGATCGGGCAGAACACCCTGGGCCTGGCGCTGGCCGCGCTGATGCGGCGGGCCTCGAAGCCGGTGCGCACGTTCACCGGCGGCGTCGTCGTCACGGCCTGGGTGCTGCCCGAGGTGGTGGCGGGCTTCCTGCTCTACGCCTTCTTCCGGCGCGAGGGCACCCTCAACGCCCTCCTGGACTGGCTCCATCTGCCCTCCCAGAACTGGCTGTTCACGCTGCCGATCCTGGCGGTGTCGTTCGCCAACGTGTGGCGGGGCACCGCCTTCTCGATGCTGGTGTACTCGGCCGCGCTGAACGAGATCCCGAAGGAGGTCACCGAGGCCGCCGAGGTCGACGGGGCGAGCGGCTGGCGGCGGATGTACCACATCACGCTGCCGATGATCCGCCGCTCCATCGCCACCAACCTGATGCTGAACACCCTCCAGACCCTCTCCGTGTTCGGGCTGATCTGGGTGATGACGCGGGGCGGCCCGAGCGGCAGGAGCCAGACGCTGCCGCTGTTCATGTACGAGCAGGCCTTCCAGAACAGCCTGATCGGGTACGGCACGGCGGTGGCGCTGCTGCTGTTGCTGATCGGCTCGCTGTTCTCGGTCGTGTACCTGCGCCTGCTGCGGACGGAGGTCTGACATGGCAACCTCGCCCGCCTCCCGGCGCGACCGGCGCCGTACGGCCGCCGACGCCGGGCTGCTGGTGGTCGCCGCGGCCTTCGTACTGCCGCTGGCCTGGGTGGTGCTGTCCGCCCTGGACCCGCACGCGAGTCTGCGGGTCAAGGTCCCCGACGGGCTCACGCTGGAGCACTTCGACGCGATCCTCACCCCGGAGATCACCTTCACCCCGCTGCTCAACAGCCTGCTCCTGTGCGGCGGGGCGACCCTCCTGACGGTGGGGTGCGCGGCGCTGGCGGCCTACCCGCTCTCCCGCTTCCGCTCGCGACTCAACCGGCCGTTCCTGCTGACCATCCTGTTCGCGACCAGCCTCCCCATCACGGCGATCATGGTGCCGGTCTACGCGCTGTTCGTGCGGGTGAACCTGATCGACACCCTGCACGGCACGGTCTTCTTCTTCGCCGCGTCCCAGCTGCCCTTCGCCATCTGGCTCATGAAGAACTTCATGGACGGCGTGCCGAAGGAGCTGGAGGAGGCGGCGTGGACGGACGGGGCGTCGTCGTTCCAGTCGCTGCTGCGGATCGTGCTGCCGCTGATGGGGCCGGGGGTGGCGGTGGTCACGGTGTTCTCGTTCGTGATGATGTGGGGCAACTTCTTCGTCCCGTTCATGCTGCTGCTCACCCCGGACCAGATGCCCGCCTCGGTGAGCATCAACGACTTCTTCGGCAACCGGGGCATGGTGGCGTACGGGCAGCTGGCCGCGTTCTCGATCGTGTACTCGACGCCGGTCGTCCTGCTGTACGTACTGATCTCCCGGCGGCTGGGCGGAGGATTCGCGCTGGGCGGGGCGGTCAAGGGGTGAGCCGGGCGGTAGGGGCCACGGAGACCGGAAGATTTCCGAGGGCATCCCCGAGCATCCGAACATCCGCACTACGCCCGAATTATGCCCGTAGGTTCGTACAATCCGTATCGCTGGCCGAACAGCCCGTAGTCAAGCCCTCCCCGGCCCCCTACGGTGTGGGCCGTGCGCCGACCCTCACCTCACCCGAATCAGTCGGGTCCCCCGTTCAACGCCCTCGCCGCCCGCCGGCTCCGCGCCGCCCTGAACATGGGGCCCGAGCACGTCGCCCACGGCATGCGGGTGTCGTACGGGCTGCCGTACGTCACTCCGGACCTGGTCGTCGCTTGGGAACGGGGGACCGCCGCCCCCGCGGCCTCCGAGCTGACCGCCCTCGCCGGGGTGCTGTGGTGCTCGCCCGGTGATCTGATCGGCCGCCCGCAGACCCTGCGGGAACACCGCATCGCCCGCGGGGTGGCGCCGGAGGACGTGGCGCGTGCCGTCGGTGTCGCGCTCCCCGCCTACCTGCGGATGGAGGAGACGGACGACTGGCGCGGCAGCGACCGCCAGTCCGCCGCGCTCGCCGACGTGCTCGGTCTCGCGCTGCCCGACTTCGTGGCCGTCACGGGACGTGAGGAGAAGCTCGCCGAGCTGCTGTCGAGCGCCGTGGCGACCCGCTGGCAGGCCTATGTCCGGCCGGTCGCCAAACTGGCACCGCTGGACCGGCGCGTACTGGAGAACGTGCTCCAGGTGCTGCACCAGGACTACCAGGGGCACATGGCCGCCACCCTCAGCTGGGGCGGCGGCAGCGGTGACTCCAGCGCGGCCGGACGCGACTTCCTCGACCGGATCGTGGAGCACTTCTGGACGGCCGTCGAGAAGCACCCGTAGGCCGCCCGTGCGTCTGCCCCCGTGTCCGCCCGTGCGTCCACGCCCGCGTCTAGAAGACCGACTCCGCCTCGTCCATCCGGTCCTTCGGCACCGTCTTCAGCTCGGTCACGGCCTCCGCCAGGGGCACCATGACGACGTCCGTGCCGCGCAGTGCGGTCATGCGGCCGAACTCGCCCTGGTGCGCGGCCTCCACCGCGTGCCAGCCGAAGCGGGTCGCGAGCACCCGGTCGTAGGCGGTCGGCACGCCGCCGCGCTGGACGTGGCCGAGGATGACCGGCTTGGCCTCCTTGCCCAGCCTGCGCTCCAGCTCGTACGCGAGCGCCGTGCCGATGCCCTGGAAGCGCTCGTGGCCGAACTTGTCGATCGCGCCCTTGCCGTAGTCCATCGAACCGTCGACGGGGTGGGCGCCCTCGGCGACGCACACGACGGCGAACTTCTTGCCGCGGGCGAACCGCTCCTCGACCATCTTGACCAGGTCGGCGGGGTCGAAGGGGCGCTCGGGCAGGCAGATGCCGTGGGCGCCGGCGGCCATGCCGGACTCCAGGGCGATCCAGCCGGCGTGCCGGCCCATGACCTCGACGACCATCACGCGCTGGTGGGACTCGGCGGTGGTCTTCAGGCGGTCCATCGCCTCCGTGGCCACCCCCACCGCGGTGTCGAAGCCGAAGGTGCGGTCCGTGGAGGAGATGTCGTTGTCGATGGTCTTCGGCACGCCGACCACCGGGAGGCCCGCGTCGGACAGCATCCGGGCGGCCGTCAGGGTGCCCTCGCCGCCGATCGGGATCAGCGCGTCGATGCCGAAGCTCTGGATCATGTCGCCGGCGTTCTCGCAGGCCTCGCGGAGCCGGTCGCGCTCCAGCCGGGAGGAGCCGAGGATGGTGCCGCCGCGGGCGAGGATGCCGCTGACCGCATTGAGGTCGAGGGCGCGGTAGCGGCCGTCGAGGAGGCCCGCGTAGCCGTCCTCGAAGCCGATGACCTCGTCGCCGTAGTTGTCGACCGCTCGGTGCACGACCGACCGGATCACTGCGTTCAGGCCGGGGCAGTCGCCGCCTGCGGTGAGAACTCCGATACGCATCGTGCTGTGTCTCCTGCTCGCTGTTGACACCGGTGAGCCGATCCAATTGTTCCACGACCGGACCCCTGGCGGGCACGGGCGAACCCCGGCAGACCCCCGGACGGGCATGGACGAGCATGACCGAGCGCGGTCGGGCATGACTGGACACTGACGGGCGCCTTATCCATCGCCGGAGGTATTGTCAAGAGGGTCCGCTCACCCCGGTGGGCGATTTTTGTGCACGGGCCAGCCGCCATCCGAGCGAAGCCATCAGAACGAAGGGGAGAGCACGCGTGACGCGCAGCGTGTACGTGACCGGTATCGACCGCGGCGACGGCCGCCAGGTCGTCGAACTGGGGGTGATGGAGCTGCTGACCCGGCAGGTCGACCGGGTCGGCGTCTTCCGGCCCCTGGTCCACGACGGGCCGGACCGGCTCTTCGAGCTGCTGCGCTCCCGGTACCGGCTCACGCAGGACTCCTCGACCGTCTACGGCATGGACTACCAGGAGGCCTCCGCGCTCCAGGCCGAGCAGGGCACGGACGAGCTGGTGTCCTCCCTGGTCGACCGCTTCCTCCTGGTCGCCCGCGACTACGACGTGGTCCTCGTCCTCGGCACCGACTACGCCGACACCCAGTTCCCGGACGAGCTGTCCCTCAACGCCCGCCTCGCCAACGAGTTCGGCGCCTCGGTGATCCCGGTGGTGGGCGGACGCAAGCAGACCGCCGAGTCGGTGCTCGCCGAGACGGTCAACGCCTTCCGCGCCTACGACGGCCTGGGCTGCGACGTCCTGGCCATGGTGACCAACCGGGTGGCCCGCGAGGACCGGGACGAGATCGCCGAACGGCTCGGGGGCCGGCTGCCGGTGCCGTGCTGGGTGGTGCCGGACGAGCCCGCCCTGTCCGCGCCCACGGTCTCGCAGATCGCCCACGCCCTCGGGGCCCGGATCGTCCTCGGCGACGACTCGGGGCTCGCCCGCGACGCGCTGGACTTCGTCTTCGGCGGGGCCATGCTGCCCAACCTGCTGGCCGCGCTCACCCCGGGCTGCCTGGTCATCACCCCCGGCGACCGGGCCGACCTGGTGATCGGCACGCTCGCCGCGCACAGCGCCGGCACCCCGCCGATAGCGGGCGTCCTGCTCACCCTGAACGAGGTCCCGGGCGAGGGCATCCTCACCCTCGCCGCCCGCCTCGCGCCCGGCACGCCGGTCCTCTCGGTGACCGGCAACAGCTTCCCCACCGCCGAGCAGCTCTTCTCCCTGGAGGGCAAGCTCAACGCGGCCACCCCGCGCAAGGCGGAGACCGCCCTCGGCCTCTTCGAGCGGTACGTCGACACCGCCGAGCTGAGCCGGCGGGTCTCCGCCCCCAGCAGCGACCGCGTCACGCCGATGATGTTCGAGCACAAGCTGCTGGAGCAGGCCCGCTCCGACCTGCGCCGGGTCGTCCTGCCCGAGGGCACCGAGGAGCGGGTGCTGCACGCGGCCGAGGTGCTGCTGCGCCGGGGCGTGTGCGAGCTGACGCTGCTCGGCCCGGTCGAGCAGATCCGCAAGAAGGCCGCCGACCTGGGCATCGACCTCGACGGCGCCCAGCTGATCGACCCGGCCGTCTCCGAGCTGCGGGACTCCTTCGCCGAGAAGTACGCCGCCCTGCGCGCCCACAAGGGCGTGACCGTGGAGCTGGCGTACGACGTGGTCTCCGACGTGAACTACTTCGGCACCCTGATGGTGCAGGAGGGGCTCGCCGACGGCATGGTGTCGGGCTCGGTGCACTCGACGGCGGCCACGATCCGCCCGGCCTTCGAGATCATCAAGACCAAGCCGGACGCCTCGATCGTCTCCTCGGTCTTCTTCATGTGCCTGGCCGACAAGGTCCTCGTCTACGGCGACTGCGCGGTCAACCCGGACCCGAACGCCGAGCAGCTCGCCGACATCGCCACTCAGTCGGCGGCCACGGCGGCGCGGTTCGGGGTGGACCCGCGGATCGCGATGCTGTCGTACTCGACGGGCACGTCCGGTTCCGGCGCGGACGTCGACAAGGTGCGCGAGGCGACGGAGCTGGTCCGCGCGGGCCGGCCCGACCTGCGCGTCGAGGGGCCGATCCAGTACGACGCCGCCGTGGAGCCCTCGGTGGCCGCGACCAAGCTGCCGGGCTCGGAGGTCGCCGGGCAGGCCAGCGTGCTGATCTTCCCCGACCTGAACACCGGCAACAACACGTACAAGGCCGTGCAGCGCTCGGCCGGCGCCATCGCCGTCGGCCCGGTCCTCCAGGGCCTGCGCAAGCCGGTCAACGACCTGTCCCGGGGCGCGCTCGTCCAGGACATCGTGAACACCGTCGCCATCACGGCGATCCAGGCCCAGCAGTCCCCCACCGAGAAGGCGTCCGCCCAGTGAGCCCCAGCCGTGTCCTCGTCCTCAACTCCGGCTCCTCGTCGGTGAAGTACCAGCTCCTCGACATGCCCGGCGGCGAGCGGCTCGCCGTCGGCCTCGTCGAGCGGATCGGCGAGGAGACCTCGCTGCTCCGGCACACACCGGCGGGCGGCGAGACCCGTGAGCGCGACGGGGCCGTCCCCGACCACGAGGCCGCGCTGAAGGCGGTCGCGGCGGAGCTGGCCAGGGACGGCCTCGGCGTGGACTCGCCGGAGCTGGCCGCGATCGGGCACCGGGTGGTGCACGGCGGCAAGCACTTCACCGAGCCGACCGTGGTCGACGCCGCCGTGCTCGCCGAGATCGAGCGGCTCATCCCGGTGGCCCCGCTGCACAACCCGGCCAACCTCACCGGCATCCGCACCGCCCGGGCGCTGCGCCCGGACCTGCCCCAGGTCGCCGTCTTCGACACCGCCTTCCACACGACGATGCCGGAGTCCGCGGCCCGCTACGCCATCGACGTCGAGACCGCCGACCGGCACCGCATCCGCCGCTACGGCTTCCACGGCACCTCGCACGCCTACGTGTCCCGGGAGACCGCCCGGCTGCTGGGCAGGTCCCCGGAGGACGTGAACGTCATCGTGCTCCACCTGGGCAACGGGGCCTCCGCCTCGGCGGTGCGCGGCGGCCGGTGCGTGGACACCTCCATGGGGCTGACGCCCTTGGAGGGGCTCGTGATGGGTACGCGCTCGGGAGACATGGACCCGGCCGTCATCTTCCATTTGATGCGTGTCGGCGAAATGTCCGCCGACGAGATCGACACTCTCCTGAACAAGAGGAGCGGTCTGATCGGGCTGTGCGGCGACAACGACATGCGGGAGATCCGCCGTCGCATCGACGCCGGCGACGAGCGGGCCCGACTGGCCTTCGACATCTACATTCACCGGCTGAAGAAGTACATCGGCGCCTATTACGCCGTTCTCGGGCAGGTGGACGCGGTGGCTTTCACGGCCGGGGTCGGGGAGAACGCGGCGCCGGTGCGGGAGGCCGCCGTGGCGGGCCTGGAGGGGCTCGGGCTGGCGGTCGACGGCGAGCTGAACGCCGTACGCGGCGACGACGCGCGGCTGATCTCGCCCCCGGACGCACGGGTGGCGGTGGCCGTGGTGCCCACCGACGAGGAAATGGAGATCGCGACACAAACCTACGCGCTGGTAAATGGTTCGGGGAATCTCACCTGAGCGGCATCCCGCCCTTTTGTATTTTCCGCCAGACGGAATATTCCGCAGCGAAACAAACCGATAGGATCGCCCCATGCGCCGTTCGAAAATCGTCTGTACTCTCGGCCCCGCGGTCGACTCCCACGAGCAGCTCGTCTCGCTGATCGAAGCCGGCATGAACGTGGCCCGCTTCAACTTCAGCCACGGCACCCACGCGGAGCACCAGGGCCGTTACGACCGTGTCCGGGCCGCCGCCAAGGAGACCGGCCGGGCCATCGGTGTCCTCGCCGACCTCCAGGGCCCGAAGATCCGCCTGGAGACCTTCGCGGAGGGCCCCGTCGAGCTGGTGCGCGGTGACGAGTTCACCATCACCACCGAGGACGTGCCGGGCGACCGGACGATCTGCGGCACCACGTACAAGGGCCTGCCCGGTGACGTCACCAAGGGCGACCAGGTGCTCATCAACGACGGCAACGTCGAGCTGAAGGTCACCGAGGTCGTGGGCCCCCGGGTGAAGACGATCGTCATCGAGGGCGGCGTCATCTCGGACCACAAGGGCATCAACCTGCCCGGCGCGGCGGTCAACGTCCCCGCGCTGTCCGAGAAGGACGTCGAGGACCTGCGGTTCGCCCTGCGGATGGGCTGCGACCTGGTCGCCCTCTCCTTCGTCCGGGACGCCAAGGACGTGGCCGACGTCCACCGGGTGATGGACGAGGAGGGCCGCCGGGTCCCCGTCATCGCCAAGGTGGAGAAGCCGCAGGCGGTGGAGAACATGGAGGACGTCGTCGCGGCCTTCGACGCCGTCATGGTGGCCCGCGGCGACCTAGCCGTCGAGTACCCGCTCGAGAAGGTCCCGATGGTGCAGAAGCGCCTCATCGAGCTGTGCCGCCGCAACGCCAAGCCGGTGATCGTGGCGACCCAGATGATGGAGTCGATGATCACCAACTCGCGGCCGACCCGCGCCGAGGCCTCCGACGTGGCCAACGCGATCCTGGACGGCGCGGACGCGGTCATGCTGTCCGCCGAGTCCAGCGTGGGCGCGTACCCGATCGAGACCGTCAAGACCATGTCGAAGATCGTCTCCGCCGCCGAGCAGGAGCTGCTCTCCAAGGGCCTCCAGCCGCTCGTGCCGGGCAAGAAGCCGCGCACGCAGGGCGGTTCGGTGGCCCGTGCCGCCGCCGAGATCGCCGACTTCCTGGGCGGCAAGGGCCTGGTGGCCTTCACCCAGTCCGGCGACACCGCCCGCCGGCTGTCCCGCTACCGCGCAGCCCAGCCCATCCTCGCCTTCACCACCGACGAGTCGACCCGCAACCAGCTGGCGCTCAGCTGGGGCGTGGAGCCGCACGTGGTGCCGTTCGTGAACACCACCGACGAGATGGTCGACCTGGTGGACCAGGAGACGGCCCGGCTCGGCCGGTTCAACGACGGCGACGTCGTCGTGATCACCGCCGGCTCGCCCCCCGGCGTCCCCGGCACCACCAACATGGTCCGCGTCCTCCACCTGGGCGAGACCCGCCGCGACTGACGGTCCGGCCCCGTCGTGGGGCCCGTGAACGGCGCTGAGGGCGCCCCCTGCGTGCAGGGGGCGCCCTCAGGCCTTGTGCGGCTCCCGAACGGGCTCGTGGGCGCGCTCAGTCGGTCGTGTACTGGTGCAGCCCCGGGATGTGGAGCGTGCCCCCGAACTGACCGGCCTGGACGACCGTCACCTTCGTGAAGTAGATGAGCGGGATGTCCAGCGGCGGCGGGTTCTCCGGGTCGAAGGTGATCGGGATCAGCCCGAGCAGGTTGCCCGAGATGCTCTCGGTGTACATCACCGTGTCGCCGTCGCGGATCGTGGACGTGGAGCCCTTGGCCGCCTGCACGTGGTACGTCTTGCCGGCCTGCTCGTCCTTGACCGTCTGGTGCAGGTCGCCGATGTCGGTGCCGTTGGATATGACGTACTTCAGCACCTTCTTGGTGGTGCCGTTGGCCGTCCTGACCTCGACTATGCCCTCGTAGGAGGCGCCCTTCAGCAGCAGTGAGCTGGCGTTGAGGTACCACGGGTCGTCGGGCAGCGGCACCGGGTTGTCGACGCCGCCCTCCTCGTCCGTGGCGACCGGGCAGTCCTCCAGGTCCGTGCCGGTGCTCTCCGAGGCGCTCGGGGCGGGCGAGGCGGTGGCCTCGTCCTTGACCTCGTCCTCGGCCTCCTTCGCCTCCTCGACGGCCTCCTCGGTGGCCTGGTCGACCGGCTCCCCGGTGTCCTCGGCCGCCTCCGACGCCGCGTCGGCCGGGTCCTCCGCGGCGTCCTTCGCCGTGTCGGTGCCCTTGTCGGCCGTCTCCTGGGCGGAACCGGACGCGTCCTCCCCGGCACCCTCGGACGCCGAGGGGGTCGGTGTGGGAGCCGGGCTCTCCTCGTCCTTCTTGCCGCCGGTGAAGATGCCCTCGATGGCGTCGCCGAGCCCCTCCAGCACACCGGCGCGGGACTCGGACTCGGAAGGCGTCGGCTCCGCGGCGTCGCCGCCGGCCGCGTCCCCGCTCTGCGGGGCCTTGTCCTGCGACTCCTGCGGCTCCTGGGAGGCGGAGGGGCTCGGGGCGGGGTCGGCCTCGTCGTCGGAACCTGAATCCGGCGAAGAGGACCCACCCTGGTCCGTGCCCGCGTCCGTGCCACTGCCCTCGCCGGAGTCCTCGGACTCCGAGGGGGACGGCTCCTTCGTGTCGTCCTCGCCGGACGCCCCGTCGGTCGCCGAGGGCGACGGCGTGGGCGACTCGGACGCGCCCTTCTCGGCGTCCTCCAGGGCCGCCACGCAGTCCTTGTACTCGTCGGCCGTGAGGCTGTTGGAGGTCGGCTTCGCCGAGTCGTTGCCGTCGGCGAGGGCCAGCGTCGGCGTGAACCCCATCCCCATGAGGACGGCCGTGGGCATCGCCGCGAGGGCGATCGCCTTGCCGGCCGGCACGTGGAACCTCGTGAACAACGGCTTCTTGGGTGCCGCGTGGCGCGGCCCGGTTCTCACACGGGACGACTCCACGTCAGTCCCGCGGGTCACCTCGTCAGCCGGCACTGTGCCTCCCGTTCGCCCCGTTGGCCGGGCTCGTTCCTGACAGATCGTTCGCCCCCAGCGGCGCGAAGGCCTGGGTGGGGCTCCCGCCGTCCCCTCCGTCCCGCGGCTGCGGCATCGCGGCGTCGGACGCCGGCGTGCCGGGCGCGTGGGTGCCGGGGACCGCGGTCCCGGGGACCACGCCCTCGGGCGCGGCGCCCGTTCCCCTGCCGTCCAGCGGCGGCTCGGCCTGCGGCGGCTCGCCGGGCACCCACGAGACGGCCATGGCCCCGCCGATCAGCGCGAGCAGGAAGCCGATGAGGAAGCCGCCGAGGTTGGAGACGGGGATGGACACCAGCGCCAGCAGGATCGCCGCGACGCCCGCGAAGACCCGTACGTGCTTCTGGAACCACAGGCTGACGCCCAGGACGACCAGCAGCACGCCGATGATCAGGGACCCGGCGCCCGCGGTGGTGGCCATCGCCAGCGTCAGGTGACCGATCTGGAGGTTCGCGTACGGGAAGTAGGCGATGGGGATTCCGCCGAGCGCGACGAACAGGCCGGCCCAGAAGGGCCGCGCGCCTCGCCAGGCGCGGAACTGCGACCGTCGGCGGGTGAACTGGCCTTCGGCGGCAGGGGTCTCGGCGCTCATGGAAAACAGCTCCCTGGTACGGCTTTGCTGTGGTGGAGATGTGGGCCGCGGGTGAAGGCGCGGCCGGAGAGGGGACGGGCGGGGGCGCCGGTGTGGCTCCCCCGCCCGTCAAGGGGTGCTCAGTAGCACTCCTTGACACCCTTGGACAGCGACATCTTCAGTCCGCTGAGCTTGAAGGTTCCGGCGGTGGTCGCCCACGCCGTCTGCTTCACGTTCTTCAGCGTGGCCGAGTCGGCCTGCTGCGCGAATCCGTACGGGTTCGCGGTGTCGCCCTTCTTGATGCCGGGACCCTTGACGGCGTCCTTGGCTGCCACACCGATGTCGATGCCGCGGAAGGTGGCATCGGCCTCGAGGTCCTCGACGTCGATGTACAGGTTCTCGGCCTCGACCGGGGTCTTGCCGCCGCCCGCCTTGAGCATGAGGCTGACCGAGCCGATCAGCGGAATGTCCGGGGTGACCACGGACTGACACATGTTCTTGATGGACGCGGACTTGAACGCCGAGACGGCGACGGGGTGAGCCGTCTTCTCGCCCTTCAGCGTGTAACCCGAGTCGATGGCGCCGTACTGGGAGAAGCCCGTACCGTCGAGCTGCTCCGCCGTCACCTTGAACGACTGGCCGGAGACACTGAACGACGCCGCCAGGGCACCCTGCCCCAGCGCGACGCCTATCGCAGCCGTGGCGGCCACGCTGGGCACCATGACCACAGCGAACCGCTTCCATCTGGTCCCGCCACGCACCTGGGACTCCATATTTCCTCCTTCTCGGACGTACATCTCCTGGCCTCGGCCCGTCTCCGGTGCGGAGACTCGCCTGGCAGGGATGGGAGAAGTGCTACGTCCTCGGGAAGGAGAGCGCCCGCGCTCGGCGGCACGTACGAACGCGCCCGAATCACCGGCGATCACCCCCGAGCGACAACCACTGGTCGCGCCTGACACGCATCACGCACAACCCTGCTGGGCAGGCTTCGCCGGGTGGACGAAGACCCCCCTGCCCAAGAGCCGGCACCACTGCTGCCGGCTCTGCTCGGTGGGGACCCAGGAACCCCCGCGACCCGACTGGCTTTCGGGGTACGGGCAACGGACCGAGCGTCGCCGATCGTGGTGCATTCTCGCCGTCGGCACAAGGGGGTTCGTTACTCGCTAGTAACGGGCGGATAACCGTGGGGCGACGCACCGGCCCCGAACGGCGACGCTGGGTGCGTCATAGGGGCGGTACAAAACTATTGATCGCTGGACAGATTCCGACAGATCGACGCCGTTGACTTACTTGCAGTAACAGCGGCCGCGATTGCCAAGTTTTGGCAAAGCGCGGCCGCATGGGCGTCCCGTCGACAGCTCTTGCCCCACGGGTATCACGCGGGCGAACGCCGGGCGACCGGCCTGGAACCGACGCCCGGACCGCCCGTCAGAACAGGGCGCGGGCCAGTGCCCGGCGCGCCGCGGCGACCCGCGGGTCATCGGCGCCGACCACCTCGAACAGCTCCAGCAGCCGCACCCGTACGGCGTCCCGCTCCTCGCCCGCCGTGACGCGCACCGTGTCGATGAGGCGCCCGAAGGCGTCCTCCACGTGCCCCCCGACCAGGTCGAGGTCGGCGGCGGCGATCTGCGCGCGGGCGTCGCCGGGCTTGTCGGCGGCCTCCTGGCGGACCTTCTGCGGGTCGGCGCCCTGCACGCGCTGGAGCAACTCGGCCTGGGCGAGACCCAGTTTCGCCTCCGTGTTGCCCGGGTCCTCACCGAGCACGTTCTTGTACGCCTGGACGGCTCCGGCGAGATCGCCCGCGTCCAGGGCCAGGACGGCGGCCTCCAGGGCCGCGTCGTGCGGACCGGCCGGCCGCTCGGCGACGTCGGGACGGGCTCCCGGCTCCGCCTCCGGGTCGACGGCGATGCCGGTCAGGCCGAAGCGCTCCTCGGCGACCTGCACCAGCTGGTCCAGGGTCTGGCGGATCTGCGCCTCGCCGGCGGCGCCCTGGAAGAGCGGCAGCGCCTGTCCGGCCACGACCGCGAAGACGGCCGGGATGCCCTGGACGCCGAACTGCTGCATCAGCATCTGGTTGGCGTCGACGTCGATCTTGGCGAGGAGGAAGCGCCCGTTGTACTCGACGGCGAGCCGCTCCAGGACCGGGCTCAACTGCTTGCAGGGCTCGCACCACTCGGCCCAGAAGTCGATGACGACCGGGACCTCGGTGGACCGCTGCAGTACTTCACTCTCGAAGCCGGCCTCGTCGACGTCGATGACGAGATCGGCCGGGGAGACGGCTCCCGTCCCGCCGTGGCGGGCCGCCTCGGCGCGCGCCTGCTCCGCCTTCGCCTTGGCCTCCTGGGCCGCCTTCACCGCGGCGAGGTCGACGACCCCGCTCATGGACATGTTCCGTGGCTGCATGGGTCTATCCTCCCCCGTACTCGCGCGTGTGTGAAAAGCGGCGTGAAAGCCCGCCCTGATGTGTCCTGTTGGCGCCGGGTCCCCACCCCACGCCCGTGGTCGTCGCTGGGGCACGGGCGGACCCGTGCTTTCGCTACGCCTCGTAGCGTAATGCCATGACGGACCGTCGGAACACCCCGCCCGGGTGATCTGCCTCACGGCCGACCGCGCGTTACCCGCCGGTTAAGGTCGGTGCATGCCAAGCAGCACCCCCGCCGGCCGTGCCGGGCGCCCGCGCAGCGCCGCGGCGGACACCGCGATCCTGGCCGCGACGCGGGCGGCCCTGGTCGATCTGGGGTGGTCGAAGCTCACCCTGGGAGACGTGGCGGCACGGGCCGGGGTTGCCAAGACGACGCTGTACCGCCGCTGGGCCGGCAAGAACGAACTGGTGGTCGACGCGGTCGCCGAACTCTTCGACGAGCTCCGGCTCCCCGACCGCGGCTCCCTGGCCGCCGACATCGAGGGCGTCGTGCTCCAGTTCGCGGCGATCCTGGCCCGCCCGGAGGCCAAGAGCGGGCTGATGGCGGTGGTCGCCGAGTCCACCCGCGACGACGCGCTGCGCGAGCGCATCCGCACGTCGATCGTCGAGCGCCAGAAGCGCCTCGTGCTGGAGGGCCGGGCGCGCGCCCAGACCCGCGGCGAGCTGCCGCCCGAGCCCGACGCCGCCGAGGCGGCCCGCACCGTGGACCTGATCTTCGACGTGGTCGCGGGCGCGGTGGTGCACCGCACCCTGGTGAGCGCGGAACCGGCGGACGACGACTGGGTGCGGGGCTTCACGCAGGTGCTGCTGTGGGGCCTCGCCTCCACCCCCGCCCAGCACGGAGCCGGGGCCTAGGCCGAGGGCCGGGCGGAGACCGAGGGCCGGGCGGAGACCGAGGGCCGGGCGGAGACCGAGGGCCGGGCGGAGGCCACGGACCGGGCGGAGACCACGGACCGGGCGGAGACCACGGACCGGGCGGAGACCAAGGGCCGGGCGGAGGCCGAGGGCCGGGCGGAGGCCACGGACCGGGCGGAGGCCACGGACCGGGCGGAGGCCACGGACCGGGCGGAGGCCACGGGCGGAGGTGACGGGCCGAGGGACGCGGCCTCGCACGCCTCCGCATCCGGCTTCGGCGCCTAGAACCCGGGCGGCTCCGTGTACACCCCCCACTCGTCCCGCAGCACTCCGCAGATCTCGCCGAGCGTCGCCTCGGCGCGCACCGCGTCCAGCATCGGTCCGATCATGTTGCCGCCGGAACGGGCCGCCGCCAGCATGCCGTCGAGGGCGGTGCGCACGCCGGCGTCGTCGCGGGCCGCCTTGCGTGCGCCCAGGGCCCGGACCTGCTCGCGCTCCACCTCGTGGCTGACCCGCAGGATCTCCAGGTCGCCGGTGACGGAGCCGGTGTGGACGTTGACGCCGACGACCTTCTTGTCGTCCTTCTCCAGGGACTGCTGGTAGCGGAAGGCGGACTCGGCGATCTCGCCGGTGAACCAGCCGTCCTCGATGCCGCGCAGGATGCCCGAGGTGATCGGCCCGATCGGGTGCCGCCCGTCGGGGTGGGCGCGCAGCCCCCGCTCCTTGATCTGCTCGAAGATCTTCTCCGCGTCGGCCTCGATCCGGTCCGTCAGCTGCTCGACGAACCAGGAACCGCCGAGCGGGTCGGCGACGTTGGCGACGCCGGTCTCCTCCATCAGCACCTGCTGGGTGCGCAGGGCGATCTCCGCCGCCTGCTCACTGGGCAGGGCGAGGGTCTCGTCGAGGGCGTTGGTGTGCAGGGAGTTGGTCCCGCCGAGCACCGCCGCCAGCGCCTCGACGGCCGTACGCACCACGTTGTTGTACGGCTGCTGGGCGGTGAGCGAGACGCCCGCGGTCTGCGTGTGGAAGCGCAGCCACTGCGCCTTGTCGGTCTTCGCGCCGTACACGTCGCGCATCCAGCGGGCCCAGATGCGCCGGGCCGCGCGGAACTTGGCGATCTCCTCGAAGAAGTCGAGGTGCGCGTCGAAGAAGAAGGAGAGCCCGGGGGCGAAGACGTCGACGTCGAGGCCGCGCGAGAGCCCCAGCTCCACGTACCCGAAGCCGTCCGCGAGCGTGTACGCCAGCTCCTGCGCGGCCGTCGAGCCCGCCTCGCGGATGTGGTACCCGGAGACCGAGAGCGGCTTGTAGGCGGGGATGCCGGCCGCGCAGTACTCCATCAGGTCGCCGATCAGGCGCAGGTGCGGCTCGGGCTGGAAGAGCCACTCCTTCTGGGCGATGTACTCCTTGAAGATGTCCGTCTGGAGCGTGCCGTTGAGGACGGAGGCGTCCACGCCCTGCCGCTCGGCGGCGACCAGGTACATGCAGAACACGGGCACGGCCGGCCCGCTGATCGTCATGGAGGTCGTCACGTCACCGAGCGGGATGTCCTGGAACAGCACCTCCATGTCGGCGGCCGAGTCGATGGCCACGCCGCAGTGCCCGACCTCGCCGAGCGAGCGCGGGTCGTCGGAGTCGCGGCCCATGAGCGTCGGCATGTCGAAGGCGACCGAGAGGCCGCCGCCGCCGTTGCGGAGGATCATCTTGTAGCGCTCGTTGGTCTGCTCGGCGTTGCCGAACCCGGCGAACTGCCGGATGGTCCACGTGCGCCCCCGGTAGCCCGTGGGGTGCAGGCCGCGGGTGAAGGGGTACTCCCCCGGCCAGCCGATCCGCTCGAAGCCCTCGTACGCGTCCCCGGGCCGGGGCCCGTACACGGGCTCCACGGGATCACCGGAGAGCGTGGTGAAGTCCGCGTCGCGCTTGCGCGCCGCGTCGTACCGGGCCTGCCAGCGAAGGCGGCCCTCCTCTATGGCGTCAGCGTCCATACCCACGAATTTACTAGGACGTCCAAGTAAATGTCGATGGGGTACCGCCGTACGGGTGTCCGTACGGCGGTGGGAGGGGCTGACCGAGCCGGCTAGGCCTTCGCGGGCGCGGGTGCCTCGGCCGCGGCGACCTTGGTGTCCAGCTCCTGGCTGATCCGGCGCTCCACGAAGAAGGCGGCGGTCGGGATCGTCCCGGCCAGCAGCACCCACAGCTGCTTGCTGACCTTCCACTTCGCCTTGGCGCCCAGGTCGAAGGCGAAGACCAGGTAGACGACGTACAGCCAGCCGTGCGCGATGCTGACGATGCGGGTGAAGTCGGCGGCACCGTCCATGTCCAGCAGGTACTTGGCGATCATGCCGAGGCAGAGCAGGATCAGCAGCACACCGGTGACGTACGCCATGACCCGGTAGCGGGTCAGCACGCTCTTTTTCATGCGTACGAGCGTAACCGTCCGTTTCGCGCGATCTTCGGGCGGGCCCGGCGACGCGCTCAGGCCTCTTCGAAGTCCCCGGCGGCGATCCGCAGCGGCCTGAGCATCGCGAAGATCTCGCCGCACTCCTCGGCGTCGTACGCGCCCAGGCCGAAGTCCATCGCCATGAGGTCGCGGGTGGCCGCCTCGACCACCTCGCGGCCCTTGTCGGTGATGGTGGCGAGGGTGCCCCGGCCGTCGTTGGGGTTGGGGCGCCGGGCGACCAGCCCGGACCGAACCAGCCGGTCGACGGTGTTGGTCACCGAGGTGGGGTGCACCATGAGCCGCTCGCCGATCTTGGACATCGGCAGCTCGCCCGACTTGGAGAAGGTGAGCAGCACCAGCGCCTCGTAGCGCGCGAAGGTCAGCTCGTACGGCTTGACCACGGCGTCGACCTCGGCCAGCAGGATCTGGTGCGCCCGCATGATCGACGTGATGGCGGACATCGAAGGCACGCCGCCCCAGCGCTGCTTCCAGTGTTCGTCGGCACGGGCGATGGGGTCGAACGAGAGACTCAGGGGCTTCGGCACGGCATCAGACCTTACCGGCCGGTCACATGCCGGTCAGCCGCGTCTCGCCTTTCGATACCACCGCCCGCGGTCCGCGGCCCGCGGCTAGCCGGCGAGGTGCCGCTCGACGGTGTCCACCTTCGACGTGAGGCCGTCCGTCACGCCGGGGCGGATGTCCGCCTTGAGGACCAGGGACACGCGCGGGGCCCGTGCCTCGACGGCGGCGACGGCCCGCCGGACGACGTCCATGACCTCGTCCCACTCGCCCTCGACGGACGTGAACATCGCGTCGGTGCGGTTCGGCAGGCCCGACTCGCGGACCACCCGGACGGCGTCGGCGACGTACTCCCCCACGTCCTCGCCGACGCCGAGCGGCGTCACGGAGAAGGCGACGATCATGCGCCCACGACCCCTTCCCGGCGGGCGCGGGAGGCGATGACCGCGCTCTCGGCCTCGCGCTTGAGCCTGCGCTCGGCGAAGAAGCCGCCGGTCGGCAGGACCGACATCACGAAGTAGAAGGCGGCGGTGCCGAGGGACCACTTGGCGCGGTTCCAGGCGTCCGCCCAGAAGAGCACGTACAGCACGAAGAGGAAGCCGTGGACCGCGCCCATCACGGGCACCGCGTTGAAGTCGGTGGTCCGCTTCAGCACGGAGCAGACCAGCAGGAGCAGGAACGAGATCGCCTCGGGGCCGGAGACCAGGCGGAGGCGGCGGAGGGCGGAGGCGGTCTTGAGGTCCACGGGTCACCTTCGGTGGGAGAGACATCGGGCGTCGGCGGGCTGGGCTGAGCCGCGCGCCTTGTGAACGGGCGCACAAGCGCGTGTCCATTGTGGCAAACCCCCGGCGCGCCCGGGTGAGGGGGTCGAAGGCGGGGACATCTCCTCCCGCGGGACCTGTCGGCGGGCCCGCCCGGCGGGCTACCTTCCCATTTGTGGCGATGTTCCGACTTCAAGGCAGCAAGGTCCTCGCCGTCGACATGACCGGAGACGCCGTCAAGGCGAAGAACGGCTCGATGGTCGCGTACGACGGGGAGATGGCCTTCAAGAAACTCAGCGGCGGCGGTGAGGGAATCCGGGGGATGGTGACCCGGCGGATCACCGGCGAGCAGATGACGGTGATGGAGGTGAAGGGGCACGGGACCTGCTGGTTCGCGGACCGGGCGTCGGAGATCACCCTGGTGGGTCTCCAGGGCGACACCCTGTACGTCGAGTCGAGCAACTTCCTGGCGGCCGACGCCGGGCTGCGCACCGGCACCAGCTTCACCGGGGCGCGCGGCGCCTCGCAGGGCAACGGGCTGTTCACCACGACCGTCGAGGGGCACGGGCAGGCGGCGATCATGTCGGACGGCACGCCGGTGGTGCTGCGGGTCAGCGCGCAGTACCCGCTGACCGTCGACCCGGGCGCCTACGTCGCGCACCAGGGGAACCTGCGGCAGTCCTTCCAGTCGGGTGTGACGTTCCGCACGCTGTTCGGCGAGGGCGGCGGGGAGGCCTTCCAGATCCGCTTCGAGGGCGACGGGCTGGTCTACGTGCAGCCGAGCGAGCGGAACACGATCGCGGGGGATGTCTGACCATGGCCTTCCAGGAGATCAACTCCAAGATGGTGCGGGCGACCGTCGCACCCGGACAGCGGCTGTTCAGTCAGCGCGGCGCGATGCTCGCGTACCAGGGCGACGTGACCTTCACCCCGAACCTGCGGGGCGGCCAGGGCGGCGTCATGTCGATGATCGGCCGCCGGGTGGCGAACGAGGACACCCCGCTGATGACGGTCGAGGGCAGCGGCACGGTGCTCTTCGGGCACGGCGGCCACCACGTCCAGGTGATCGGCCTGGCCGGGGACACGCTGTACGTCGAGGCGGACCGCCTCCTCGCCTTCGAGGGCACCCTGGAGCAGGGCACGGTGTTCCTGGGCGCTCAGGGCGGGGTCATGGGCATGGTGCGCGGCCAGGTGAGCGGGCAGGGGCTGTTCACGACCACGCTCAAGGGCCACGGCTCGGTGGCGGTGATGGCCCACGGAGGCGTCTTCGAGATCCCCGTCACCCCGCAGCGGCCGGTGCGCGTCGACCCGCAGGCGTACGTCGCCCACCACGGTGACGTACGCAACAAGCTGTCCACCGCGATGGGCTGGCGGGACATGGTGGGGCGCGGCTCCGGCGAGGCGTTCCAGCTGGAGCTGAGCGGCAGCGGCACGGTGTTCGTCCAGGCGTCCGAGGAGAAGCTGTGAGCACGGTTCACCACGACCCGGCGACACTGCCGGCCGATGACAACGTCAACGCCTACACCTTCTGCGTGGAGCTCAAGGGCGGTCAGTGGTTCCTCCAGAAGGGGAAGATGATCGCCTACTACGGGACGATCGACTTCAACGGGGTCGGGCACGGCCGGCTGGACCGGCTGGTGCGCACTTCCTTCCATTCGCCTCTGCACGCGAGTGACTGGGTCGTGGCCGAGGGCTCGGGCAAGATGCTCCTCGCCGACCGGGCCTTCGACGTGAATTCCTTCGACCTCGAAGAGGGCAACCTGACCATTCGCTCGGGCAACTTGCTCGCTTTTCAGCCAAGTCTGGCCCTCAAGCAGTCGATCGTGCCGGGTTTCCTGACGCTGATCGGAACCGGAAAGTTCGTGGCCGCGTCGAACGGTCCGGTGGTGTTCATGGAACCGCCGATCCGGGTCGACCCCCAGGCCCTGGCCGGCTGGGCCGACTGCCCGTCGCCGTGCCATCACTACGATCACGGGTACATGACCGGCCTGATGGGCGGTCTACGTGCGATGACGGGTCTCGGCGGCGCGTCCGGCGAGGAGCACCAGTTCGAGTTCGTGGGGGCGGGGACGGTGCTGTTGCAGTCGAGCGAGGCGCTGATGGCGGAGCAGGCCACGGGTGCCACTCCGCAGCAGGCGGGGGTGCCCGGCGGCGGGGCGTCCGGGGCGCCGGGCGGCCGGTCCGGGGTACCGGGGCTTCCCGGACAGCTGGGGGACCTCCAGCGCCGCTTCGGGCTGTGAGCGGTAATCTGCGGAGTGTGACATCGAACGCGTGCGCACCGTCACCGTCACGGAGACCCCTTCACTAGTTCGCCTTTCAACATTTTAGGTAGACTTCATTCATGGAGACCGAGACGGCCACCCGCTGGCTGACCGATACGGAGCAGTGTGCCTGGCGCACCCACCTGGAGGTCAACAGGCTGTTGACGCACCAGCTCGAGAAGGACCTGCAGCCGTTCGGCCTGACGATGAACGACTACGAGATCCTGGTGAACCTCTCCGAGTCGGAGGGAGACAGAATGCGGATGAGCGACCTGGCCACGGCCACGATGCAGTCCAAGAGCCGCCTCTCCCACCAGATCACCCGCATGGAGAACGCGGACCTGGTCCGGCGGGAGAACTGCGAGTCCGACCGCCGGGGGCTCTACGCCGTCCTCACCCCGCACGGCCTGGAGACGATGCGCAGGGTCGCGCCGCACCACGTGGCATCGGTGCGCCGGCACTTCATCGACCTGCTGGCACCCGAGGCGCTGACGGAGCTGGACAAGGCGCTCCGGCCCATCGCGGAGCACCTGCGCGGGCAGCGGGGACGCACCTGATCACACCCCCTGGGGGGCACCCGGCAGGCGGAGCTCGAAGAGGGCGCCGCCTGCCGGTGCGTCGTGGACCGTGAGCGTGCCACCGTGCCGCACGGCGACGTCGCGGGCGATGGCCAGCCCCAGTCCGGCCCCGCCGTCGTCGCGGCTGCGGGCGGCGTCGAGCCGTACGAACCTCTCGAAGATCCGCTCCCGGTCGGCCGCCGGCACGCCCTCCCCGTCGTCGGCCACCGCGAGCACGGCCAGCTCACCGTCCCGCCGCACGGAGACTTCCACCGCGGAGCGGGCGTGCCGCTGGGCGTTGTCGAGCAGGTTGGCCAGCACCCGCCCCAGCTGCCCTCGCGACCCGGCCACCATCACGTCGCCCCCGCCCTGGGCCCGCACGCTGACGCCGGCCCGCCCCCCGGCCTCCTCCCGCGCGAGCGCCGCGAGGTCGACACGGGCGTCGGCGGGCCGCTCCCCCGCGTCCAGCCGGGCCAGCAGGAGCAGGTCGGCGGCGAGCCGCTGCAAGCGCACCGTGTCCTCCACGGCGCCGTCGAGGTCGAGCAGCTCCGGGTGGGCGGCCGCCACCTCGAGCTGGGTGCGCAGCGAGGCGATGGGGCTGCGCAGCTCGTGCGAGGCGTCGGCGACGAAGCGCCGCTGCCGGTCCACCGAGGCCTCCAGGGCGGACAGCGTCTCGTTGGTGGTCGAGGCGAGCCGGGCGACCTCGTCGTGCGTGCCCGGCACCGGCACGCGGCGCGCCAGGTCCTCGCTCGCCGTGATCGCGGCCATCTCCCGGCGGATGCCCTCCACCGGGCGCAGGGCGCGTCCGGTGACCATCCAGGTCACCCACCCGACGACCGCGAGCAGCAGCGGGAAGCCGATCAGCATGACGGTCAGGGCGGTGTTCACGGCGCCGTGTTCGGCCGACAGCGGGGCGCCCGCCCAGACGGTGAGGCGGCCCTGCTCCGGGGTCTCGACGGGCACGGCGGCGAAGCGGTAGTCCTTTGGGTCGCCGTCGATCGTCGCCGAGCCGTCGCTGACGGTGGTCCGCGCCCCGATCTCCCCGGGTTCCAGCGACTCGCCGGAGTCGTCGTCCGCGTCGTCACCGCCGTCGTCACCGTCGTCGCCGTCCGCGTCACCGGTGGCGGTCGGCTGCGGCTGCACGGCACCGACGCTGGTGCCGCTGATCCGCTCCAGGTCCTCGCTCGCGGCGACCAGCGTGCCGTCCTCGTCCACGATCTGCACCGGGCGGTCGTCGACGTCCAGCGACAGCTCACCGTACGGCGTCCCGACGGCCAGCTCGGTGGCGACCTCCCGCGCGGAGCGTTCCGCCTGGGTGCCGGCCTCGCCGAGCAGATTGGAGCGCAGGGACAGCAGGACGGCGGTGCCGGCCGCGACGAGGGCGACGGCGACCACGAGGGTGGCGCCGAGCGTGGCCCGGGCCCGCACCGAGCCGAGGAGCCGGCTCACCGCTCGCCCTCCAGCCGGTAGCCGGCGCCGCGCACGGTCCGGATGAGGGCGGCGCCGAGCTTGCGCCGCAGGGCGCTGACGTACACCTCGACGATGTTGGGGTCGCCGTCGTAGGCGAAGTCCCAGACGTGTTCCAGGATCTCCGCCTTGGACACGACCTGTCCGGCCCGCACCACCAGCTGCTCCAGGACCGCGAACTCCTTCGCGGTCAGGGTGATCTCCCGCTCGCCCAGGAAGACCCGCCGGGCCGCCGTGTCGACCTTCAGCTCCCCGTGGACGTGGACGGGCGACGCCCCGACGCCCTGGACCCGCCGCCGCAGCAGGGCCTTCACCCGGGCGACGAGGACGACGTAGGAGAAGGGCTTGGTGAGGTAGTCGTCCGCACCGGTGTCCAGTCCCTCCGCCTCGTCGTACTCGCCGTCCTTGGCGGTGAGCATCAGGATCGGCACGTCGTGGCCGGCGGCCCGCAGGGCGGCGCAGACGCGGTAGCCGTTGAGGCCGGGGAGCATGATGTCGAGGATGACGAGGTCGTACCCGCCCTCGCCGGCCCGGTGCAGGCCCTCCAGTCCGTCGTGGACGACGTCCACGGCGTACCCCTCGGCGGTGAGGCCCTTGGCGAGCGACACGGCGAGGCGCTTCTCGTCCTCCACGATCAACAGGCGCATGTCCCAAGAGTCGCAAAGGGAAGCTGAAGATCCCTTCAGGCGGCTTCAGCTCGGCCTCAGCGTCCGTCCCGGACAGTGAAGGCGTCGACAGCACAGCGACTCGACGACCGTGTACGACTCGGGAGGAACCGCATGAAGCGCAACATCGTGATCGCCGCCGTCACCGCCGCCGCACTGATCGGGGGCGGTACGGCGACGGCCCTGGCCACCTCGGGCGAGGACGACCCGGGGACGACGTCGCGTCAGGCGGACGTGAAGGGCGCCTCGTCCGACGACGGCGACGACGACGCCGAGGGCGACCGGGACGACGACGGCGACGACGACCGCGGAGACGACGGCGACGACGCCGCCCGCGCCGCCTCCGCGAAGGTGACGGCGGCCGACGCCGTCGCCGCCGCGCTGAAGAAGGCGCCGGGCAACGCCGTCTCCGCCGAACTCGACGACGCCGACGGAGACGACGGGCGCGCCGCCTGGGAGGTGGACGTCCTCGCCGGCGACGGCACCTGGCACAGCGTCCGGATCGACCCGGCCTCCGGCAAGGTCCTCGGGTCCGAGAAGGAGAACACCGACGACGACGATGCCGACGACACCGACGAGGTGCGGGCCGCCCTGAAGGGCACGTCCGTGGACGCCGCCGAGGCGGCGCGGGCGGCGGCCGGCCACGGCACCGTGACCGGCGTGGAGCTGGACGAGGACGGCCACTACGGCGACGGCGAGGTCGCCTGGGAGGTCGAGACCCGCTCCTCGGGCGACGACGAGCGGGACTGGCGCGTCGACCCGAGGACCGGCAAGGTCACGGCCGACCGCTCGGACGACTCGCGCTCGGACGACGGTTCCGACGACACCGCTTCCGACGACGACTGAGCGGCCGCGCCGGCCGCCCCGGCCGAGCGGACGCGGCGGCGACCCGGCACCAGCGCCGCCGCCACGGCGACCGCGCCGGACACCGCGAAGCACACCGGCAGCGGCAGGCGTTCCATCAGCAGGCCCACCGTGGCCGCCCCGGCGGAGCCGCCGGCGTTGACGGCGGTGTTGCACCAGGCACCGGCCCTGGTCCGGAAGCCGGGTGCCGCGCCCTCGTCGGCGATCAGGTACGCCGTCGTCAGCGCCGGAGCCACGAACAGCCCCGCGCAGGCGACGGCCACGGCCAGCGTGCCGACGCCGGGAGCCAGTCCCGCCGCGGCCAGGGACAGGCCGAGGCCCGCGGTGAGGAACGGAAGCCGGGCCCGGCTGGAGCCCCGGCTGACGGCGCCGTTCAGCAGGCCGCCGACCGCGCTGCCCGCCGACAGCGCCGCGAGCAGCCAGGCGACGGTGCCGCCGCCGAGGCCGCGCTGTCCCGCGAAGGCGACGACGAGGAGGTCGACGGCGCTGACCGAGACGCCGACGGCGGCCGCGACGACGACGGGCTGCATCAGGGACCGCCGCCGGCCCGTGTCGTGCCGCCCGGTCGCCGGGGCGCCGGCCTTGTCCCGCCCCGCCGGACGCAGCGCCCCCGCCGCCGGGGACGTGACGAACGCGAGGGTGCCCACGGCCACCAGCAGCGCGCTGAGCAGGATGCCGGCGGCCGGCGGGGCGACGCCGACCACCAGGCCGACCAGGAGCGGACCGGAGACGAAGAGCAGCTCCTCGGCGACGGAGTCCAGGCTGTAGGCGCGTCGCACCATGGCCCGGTCGGGGAGCACCTCCGCCCACACCGCGCGCATCGTCGGGCCGAGCGGGGGCGTGACGGCGCCGGCCGCCGCGGCGGTCACCGCGAGGACGGCCGCCGGTGTGCCCGGCCGCCAGCACGCCGCCGCCAGCGCGCAGAGCAGGGCCGCGTACAGCAGCGCCATCGGGAGCAGGGCCCGGCGCGGGCCGTGCCGGTCGACGAGGGCCGCACGGCAGGGGGACAGGAAGACGCCCGTGGCGCCGAAGAGGGCCATGACCGTGCCGGCCACGGCGTACGACCCGGTGGACCGGGTCAGGGAGAGCATCAGCGCGAGGGAGACCGTGCCGTACGACAGCCGGCCGACGAGGGCGGCCACGAAGGTGCGGCAGGCATGGGGGACGCGGAGGACGGCGGCGTACGAGGGCCGCACGGGGTGCGTGGACATGCGAGAGGTTCCTCAGGGAGAGGCGAGAAGGGGACGCCGAGGCACGCGACGGCCGGTCAGCGGCGGTCGCGTGCGGGGCGGGCCCTAGGCCAAGAGGAGGAACACGTGGGTCAACGTACCAGCGCGGTTCCGCGACCGCGCCGGCTTTCTCCGGGCACCCGGGTCAGCCCGTCGTCAGGCCCGCCACGAGTTCGTCCGCCGCACGGTACGGGTCCAGTTCGCCGGCCACGATGCGCTCCGCCAAGGCGCCGAGGCGGCGGTCGCCGTGCAGGTCGCCGATGCGTTCGCGCAGGGTGGTGACGGCGATGGTCTCGACCTCGCGGGCGGCGCGGGCCCGGCGGCGCTCGGCCAGGACGTCCCGCTCCTCCATCCAGGCGCGGTGCTTCTCCAGTGCCTCGACGACCTCGTCGACGCCCTCGGCGCGCGCGGCGACCGTCTTGACGATCGGCGGACGCCAGTCGCCCGGGCCGCGGGACTCGCCGAGACCCAGCATGTGGTTCAGCTCGCGGGCGGTCGCGTCGGCGCCGTCCCGGTCGGCCTTGTTGACGACGTAGACGTCGCCGATCTCCAGGATTCCGGCCTTGGCGGCCTGGATGCCGTCGCCCATGCCCGGGGCGAGCAGGACGACGGAGGTGTCGGCCTGGGAGGCGATCTCCACCTCCGACTGCCCGACGCCCACCGTCTCGACCAGGATCACCTCGCACCCCGCCGCGTCGAGGACGCGGATGGCCTGCGGGGCGGCCCACGCGAGGCCGCCGAGGTGGCCGCGGGTCGCCATCGAGCGGATGTAGACGCCCGGGTCGGAGGCGTGCTCCGACATCCGGACCCGGTCGCCGAGCAGGGCGCCCCCGGAGAAGGGGGAGGACGGGTCGACGGCGAGCACGCCGACCCGCTTGCCCTGCTTGCGGTACGCCGTCACCAGCGCCGAGGTGGAGGTGGACTTGCCGACGCCCGGCGAGCCGGTCAGACCGACCACGTACGCCCCGCCGGTGAGCGGCGCGAGCGTTTCCATGACCTCCCTGAGCTGCGGGGACGCCCCCTCCACCAGCGAGATCAGCCGGGCCACGGCCCGCGGCCGGCCTTCCCTGGCCTGGGCCACCAGCGAGGAGACGTCCTGCATCACAGCTCCGTTCAGCTACGTTCCGTCAGTGGTCGTGCCGGGCGGCACTCAGGCCTTCGGCACCCGGACGATCAGCGCGTCGCCCTGACCGCCGCCGCCGCACAGCGCCGCCGCGCCGGTCCCGCCGCCGCGCCGCTTCAGCTCCAGGGCCAGGTGCAGCACGAGCCGGGCACCGGACATGCCGATGGGGTGCCCCAGGGCGATGGCGCCACCGTTGACGTTCACCTTTTCGGTGGAGACGCCGAGATCCTTCATTGACTGCACGGCGACGGCCGCGAACGCCTCGTTGATCTCGATCAGGTCGAGGTCGCCGACCTCCAGCCCTTCCTTCTTCAGGGCGTGCCGGATGGCGTTGGAGGGCTGCGACTGCAAAGAGTTGTCCGGCCCGGCGACGTTGCCGTGCGCGCCGATCTCCGCGATCCACTCCAGGCCCAGTTCCTCGGCCTTGGCCCTGCTCATCACGACCACGGCCGCGGCCCCGTCGGAGATCTGCGAGGAGGAGCCCGCGGTGATCGTGCCGTCCTTGGAGAAGGCGGGGCGCAGCCTGCCGAGCGACTCGGCGGTGGTGTCGCCGCGGATGCCCTCGTCCTGGCTGAAGACGACCGGGTCGCCCTTGCGCTGCGGGATCTCGACCGGGGCGATCTCGGCCTCGTAGACGCCGTTCTTCTGGGCGGCGGCGGCGCGCTGGTGGGAGAGCGCGGCGATCTCGTCCTGCGGGCCGCGCTCGATGCCGAGGCGGGTGTTGTGCTTCTCCGTCGACTCGCCCATGGCGATGTTCTCGAAGGAGTCGGTCAGGCCGTCGTGCGCCATGGCGTCGAGCATCTGCACCGCGCCGTACTTGTAGCCCTCGCGGGACTTCGGCAGCAGGTGCGGGGCGTTGGTCATGGACTCCTGGCCGCCGGCGACGATCACGTCGAATTCACCGGCGCGAATGAGCTGGTCGGCGAGGGCGATGGCGTCGAGGCCGGAGAGGCAGACCTTGTTGATCGTCAGGGCCGGGACGTTCATGGGGATGCCGGCCTTGACGGCGGCCTGGCGGGCCGGGATCTGGCCGGCGCCGGCCTGGAGCACCTGGCCCATGATCACGTACTGCACCTGGTCACCGGTGATGCCCGCCCGGTCGAGGGCGGCCTTGATGGCGAAGCCGCCGAGGTCGGCCCCGGAGAAGGACTTCAGGGAGCCGAGCAGCCGCCCCATCGGGGTGCGGGCACCCGCGACGATGACGGAGGTCGTGCCGTTCGTTCCAGAGGTGCCGGGAGTTCCAGAAGACATGAGCTGCGATCCCCTTTTCCGGCCCGCACAGGCCGAGGAGTGAACGAGGGTTTACTCGAATGTACTGAGCGGTATGCCGCCCGTCACCCGGCCGTCGGTGTGATCGCGCGCACGTTGCGTAACCACCTCCGGGGCGCTGCACTGAATCCATGCTGACGCGAATCGACCACATCGGAATCGCCTGCCGCGACCTGGACACCACCGTCGAGTTCTACCGTGCCACCTACGGCTTCGAGGTGTTCCACACCGAGGTCAACGAGGAGCAGGGCGTCCGCGAGGCCATGCTCAGGATCAACGGTACGTCGGACGGCGGCGCCTCGTACCTCCAGCTCCTGGAGCCGACCCGGGAGGACTCCGCGGTCGGCAAGTGGCTCGCCAAGAACGGCGAGGGCGTCCACCACATCGCCTTCGGTACGGCGGACGTGGACGCGGACGCCGCGGACATCCGGGAGAAGGGCGTACGCGTTCTGTACGACGAGCCCCGGCGCGGTTCCATGGGGTCGCGGATCACCTTCCTGCACCCCAAGGACTGCCATGGCGTACTGACAGAACTGGTCACATCGGCGGCCGTTGAGTCACCTGAGCACTGACCCTCGTACATAGGGGCCGGTAGGGTTGGGTGCGGTCGCCGCTCAGTCCAGGGTGACCCGGTCCTGCTGTCAGTGGTGGCGGGACCGCCGGGGTCGTGTTTCGGGGGGCGGACGCCGGGGCAGAAGCGTCTGCTCCGCCGTTGATCTGACACCATTCCCCGGGGGCCCCGTCCGGCGGACGGACGGAGCCCGTTCGGGAAGATTTGCGACCAGGGGACGGATGGGACCGCGCAGTGCGGGGCTACGAGAGCCAGGAGCGAGAGCCGGCGGCTGACGTCGACCACCTCTCTCGGTTCGAGGCCGAGATGAAGCGGCTGAAGACCGAGCGGGAAAAGGCGATCCAGCACGCCGAGGACCTCGGCTACCAGGTCGAGGTGCTGCGCGCCAAGTTGCACGAGGCGCGGCGCACCATCATGTCCCGGCCCGCCTTCGACGGCGGAGACATCGGGTACCAGGCCGAGCAGTTGCTGCGCAACGCGCAGACGCAGGCCGACCAGTTGCGCGCGGACGCCGAACGGGAGCTGAGCCAGGCCCGGGCGCAGACGCAGCGCATCCTCCAGGAGCACGCCGAGCAGGCGGCCCGGCTCCAGGCGGAGCTGCACCAGGAGGCGGTGACCCGGCGCCAGCAGCTCGACCAGGAGCTGGCCGAGCGCCGGCAGACCGTCGAGTCGCACGTCAACGAGAACGTGGCCTGGGCCGAGCAGCTGCGGGCCCGCACCGAGCAGCAGGCCCGCCGGCTGCTGGACGAGTCCCGCGCCGAGGCCGAGCAGGCCCTGGCCGCGGCCCGCGCGGAGGCGGAGCGGCTCACCTCCGAGGCCAGGCAGCGGCTGCGGAGCGACGCGGAGAGCGCGCGCGGCGAGGCCGAGCAGATCCTGCGCCGTGCCCGCACGGACGCCGAACGCCTGCTGAACGCGGCCTCCACCCAGGCGCAGGAGGCCACCGACCACGCCGAGCAGCTGCGCAGCTCCACCGCGAGCGAGTCGGAGTCCACCCGGCGCCAGGTCCAGGAGCTGAGCCGGGCCGCCGAGCAGCGCATGTCCGAGGCCGAGGAGGCACTGCGCAAGGCGCAGACCGAGGCCGAGAAGCTGGTCGCCGAGGCGAAGGAGTCCGCGGCCAAGGCCCTGGCGAGCGCCGAGGCCACCAACGAGCAGCGCACCCGCACCGCCAAGGAGCAGGTCGCCCGGCTGGTCGGCGAGGCCACCAAGGACGCCGAGTCGACCAGGTCCGAGGCCGAGCAGCTGGTCGCGGACGCCCGCGCCGAGGCCGAGAAGATCGTCGCGGAGGCCGCGGAGAAGGCCCGCACGCTCACCGCCGAGGAGTCGGCCACCCAGCTGTCCAAGGCCGCCAAGACCGCCGAGGACGTGCTGAACAAGGCGTCGGAGGACGCCAAGCGCACCACGAAGGCCGCCACCGAGGAGGCCGAGCGGATCCGCGGCGAGGCCGAGGCCGAGGCGGACCGGCTGCGCGCCGAGGCGCACGACATCGCCGAGCAGCTCAAGGGCGCGGCGAAGGACGACACCAAGGAGTACCGCGCCAAGACGGTCGAGCTGCAGGAGGAGGCGCGCCGGCTGCGGGGCGAGGCCGAGCAGCTGCGCGCCGACGCCGTCGCCGAGGGCGAGAAGATCCGCGCCGAGGCCCGCAAGGAGGCCGTGGCGCAGATCGAGGAGGCGGCGAAGACCGCCGAGGAGCTGCTCGCCAAGGCCAAGGCCGACGCGGACGAGCTGCGGCAGACCGCGACGGCGGACAGCGAGAAGGTCCGCACCGAGGCCATCGAGCGGGCGACCACGCTGCGCCGGCAGGCCGAGGAGACCCTGGAGCGCACCCGCGCGGAGGCCGAGCGGCACCGCGCGGAGGCCGCCGAGCGCGTGGAGGAGCTCCAGGCGGAGGCCGAGCGGGCCGCCCGCGAGCTGCGCGAGGAGACCGAGCGCGCCGTCGAGGCCCGGCGGGCGGAGGCCGCCGAGGAGCTGACGCGGCTGCACACCGAGGCCGAGGAGCGCCGCGGCGCCGCCGAGCAGGCGCTGACCGAGGCCCGCGAGGAAGGCGAGCGGATCCGCCGCGAGGCCGCGGAGGAGAGCGAGCGGCTGCGCGCGGAGGCCGCGGAGCGCATCCGTACGCTCCAGCAGCAGGCCGAGACGGAGGCCGAGCGGCTGCGCACCGAGGCCGCCGCGGACGCCTCCGCCTCCCGCGCGGAGGGCGAGGCCGTCGCCGTACGCCTGAGGTCCGAGGCGTCGAACGAGGCCGAGCGGCTGAAGACGGAGGCCCAGGAGAGCGCCGACCGGGTGCGGGCGGAGGCGCAGACCGCCGCCGAGCGCATCGCCGCCGAGGCGTCGGAGGCGCTGGCCGCCGCGCAGGAGGAGGCCGCCCGGCGCCGCCGCGAGGCCGAGGAGACGCTCGGTTCCGCCCGGCAGGAGGCCGGCCAGGAGCGCGAGCGGGCCCGCGAGCAGAGCGAGGAGCTGCTGGCCTCGGCGCGCAAGCGCGTGGAGGAGGCGCAGACCGAGGCGGTCCGGCTGGTCGAGGAGGCCGACCGGCGCGCGACCGAGATGGTGTCGGCCGCCGAGCAGCACGCGCAGCAGGTGCGCGAGTCGGTCGCCGGGCTGCACGAGCAGGCCCAGGAGGAGATCACCGGGCTGCGCAGCGCCGCCGAGCACGCGGCGGAGCGCACCCGGCGCGAGGCCGAGGAGGAGGCGGACCGGGTCCGTTCCGACGCCTACGCGGAGCGGGAGCGGGCGAGCGAGGACGCCGGCCGACTGCGGCGCGAGGCGCGGGACGAGACGGAGGCGGCCAAGGCGCTGGCCGAGCGGACCGTGTCCGAGGCCATCGCGGAGGCCGACCGCATCCGCACCGACGTCTCCGAGCACGCCCAGCGGGTGCGCACCGAGGCGTCCGACGCGATCGCCGAGGCCGAGCAGGCCGCGTCCCGCACCCGGGCGGACGCCCGCGAGGACGCCAACCGCATCCGGTCCGACGCGGCGACGCAGGCGGACACCCTGATCACCGAGGCGCGCTCCGAGGCGGAGCGGCTGACCACGGAGACGGCCGCGGAGACCGACCGCATCCGTACGGAGACGGCCGCGGAGGCGGAGCGCGTCCGCACCGAGGCGGCGAACGAGGCCGAGCGGGTGCGGACCGAGGCGCTCACCGAGGCGGAGCGGCTCACCACGGAGACGGTCGCCGAGGCCGACCGGGTGCGGGCCGAGGCGGGTGCCCGGGCCGAGCAGCTGCTCACGGACGCCACCGGGGAGGCGGAGCGGCTGCGGGCCGAGGCCGCCGAGACGGTGGGCTCCGCCCAGCAGCACGCCGAGCGGATCCGCACGGAGGCCGAGCGGGTCAGGACCGAGGCGGCCGCGGAGGCCGAGCGGGTCACCACGGCCGCCCGCGAGGAGGCCGAGCGCACCCTCGACGAGGCCCGTCAGGACGCCAACAAGCGGCGCTCGGAGGCGGCGGAGCAGGTCGACACGCTCATCACGGAGACCGCCGCCGAGGCCGACAAGCTGCTCACCGAGGCGCAGCAGCAGGCGCAGAAGACCACCGCGGACGCCGAGTCGCAGGCCGACACGATGGTCGGCGCGGCCCGCTCGGAGGCGGAGCGGATCGTCTCGGAGGCGACGGTCGAGGGGAACACCCGGGTGGAGAAGGCCCGCACGGACGCGGACGAGCTGCTCGTCGGCGCCCGCCGGGACGCGACCGCCGTCAGGGAGCGCGCGGAGGAGCTGCGTGAGCGGCTCACCTCCGAGATCGAGGAGCTGCACGAGCGGGCCCGGCGCGAGGCCGCCGAGACGATGAAGTCGACCGGCGACCGCTGCGACGCGCTCATCAAGGCCGCCGAGGAGCAGCTCGCCAAGGCGGAGGCGAAGGCCAAGGAGCTGGTGTCGGAGGCCAACTCCGAGGCCGGCAAGGTGCGCATCGCCGCCGTCAAGAAGGCCGAGGCGCTGCTCAAGGAGGCCGAGCAGAAGAAGGCCACGCTGGTCCGGGAGGCCGAGGAGCTGAAGGCGGAGGCGGTCCGGGAGGCCCGGGCCACCGTCGAGGAGGGCAAGCGCGAGCTGGAGACCCTGGTGCGGCGCCGCGAGGACATCAACACCGAGATCTCCCGGGTGCAGGACGTGCTGGAGGCCCTGGAGTCCTTCGAGGCGCCGACCGCCGGCAAGGACAACGGGGTCAAGGCCGGGGCGACGGTGGGTGCTCCCCGTTCGGGTGGCAAGGCGTCAGACGGCTAGCGGTCACGGCGGATTACGTGTCTGCTGGAGATCTTTGGCCGAACTCCGTGCGAACCCTTGCCCAAGACTTTGGCAAGCCTTCCGTGGGTCAGCCACTCAAAAGAGGTGTCATTCTCCGTATCAAACGCGCATCCGCTCGATGACACACCGCATTGGCGCCTAGGATTCCCTCTATCACCTCACCCGGTCTCTTTCGACAGGAACCCCATGAGCGACACTTCCCCCTACGGCTTCGAGCTTGTGCGGCGTGGGTACGACCGCGCTCAGGTGGACGAACGTATCTCCAAGCTCGTCTCCGACCGTGACAGCGCTCTCGCCCGCATCACCGCTCTGGAAAAGCGCATCGAGGAGCTCCACCTCGAAACCCAGAACGCCCAGGCCCAGGTCAACGACGCCGAGCCGTCGTACGCCGGTCTCGGTGCGCGGGTCGAGAAGATCCTGCGGCTCGCCGAGGAAGAGGCGAAGGACCTGCGCGAGGAGGCCCGGCGCGCGGCCGAGCAGCACCGCGAGCTCGCCGAGTCGGCCGCCCAGCAGGTGCGCAACGACGCGGAGTCGTACGCCGCGGACCGCAAGGCCAAGGCCGAGGACGAGGGCGTGCGGATCGTCGAGAAGGCCAAGAGCGACGCCTCCCAGCTGCGTTCCGAGGCGCAGAAGGACGCGCAGTCCAAGCGTGAGGAGGCGGACGCCCTCTTCGAGGAGACCCGCGCCAAGGCCGCGCAGGCCGCCGCCGACTTCGAGACGAACCTCGCCAAGCGCCGCGAGCAGTCCGAGCGCGACCTGGCCTCCCGTCAGGCCAAGGCCGAGAAGCGTCTCGCGGAGATCGAGCACCGCGCGGAGCAGCTGCGCCTGGAGGCGGAGAAGCTGCGCACGGACGCCGAGCGCCGCGCCCGCCAGACCGTCGAGACGGCCCAGCGCCAGGCCGAGGACATCGTGGCCGACGCCAACGCCAAGGCGGACCGGATCCGTTCGGAGTCGGAGCGCGAGCTGGCCGCCCTCACCAACCGCCGCGACTCCATCAACGCGCAGCTCACCAACGTGCGCGAGATGCTGGCGACCCTCACGGGCGCCGCGGTGGCCGCCGCCGGTACGCCGGCCGAGGACGAGTCGGTCTCCCGCGGGGTGCCCGCCCAGCAGTCCCGCTGACCCGTCGACCGACCCGTCGGAGGGGCGTCGGCCGGACAAGTGCGTAACAAGGACGAGGCCTTCTGTCACTGGGGTGGCAGAGGGCCTCGTCACGTTCTAGCGTGGGCGCCATGATCGAGCTCGAGGGGCTGACCAAGCGGTACGGCGAGAAGGTGGCGGTCAACAATCTCTCCTTCACCGTCAGACCCGGCATCATCACGGGCTTCCTCGGTCCGAACGGTGCGGGCAAGTCGACGACCATGCGGATGGTGCTGGGGCTCGACCGCCCCACCGCGGGGGACGTCCGGATCGACGGCAAGCACTACGACCAGCTCCAGGACCCGTTGACGTACATCGGCGCCCTTCTGGAGGCCAAGGCCTGGCACGGCGGGCGCAGCGCCCGCAACCACCTGCTGTGGCTCGCGCAGAGCAACGGCATCCCGGAGCGCCGGGTGGGCGAGGTGCTGGACACGGTGGGGCTCACGGCGGTCGCCCGGAAGAAGACCAAGGGCTTCTCCCTGGGTATGGGCCAGCGGCTCGGCATCGCCGGCGCGCTGCTCGGCGACCCGCGCATCCTGATGTTCGACGAGCCGGTCAACGGACTCGACCCCGAGGGCATCCACTGGATCCGCAATCTTATGAAGTCCCTGGCCTCCCAGGGCCGTACCGTCTTCGTCTCCTCCCACCTGATGAGTGAGATGGCGCTGACGGCCGACCACCTGGTGGTCATCGGCCAGGGCCGGCTGCTGGCGGACACCTCGATGGCCGAGTTCATCGCGGAGAACTCGCGCAGCTACGTCCGGATCCGCACCCCGCAGCGCGAGCGGCTGCTCGACGTCCTGCACACCGAGGGCATCACCGTCGTCGAGAGCGGCGCCGAGGTCCTGGAGGTGGACGGCGACAAGGCGGAGGCCATCGGCGAGCTGGCGGCGCGGCACCAGCTGGTGCTGCACGAGCTGAGTCCGCAGCGGGCCTCGCTGGAGGAGGCGTTCATGCAGCTGACCGCGGAGTCGGTGGAGTACCACGCGCACGACGGGCAGCCGCCCGGACCGGTGCCGCAGCAACAGCAGCAGCCGTGGGGCAGCGACTGGAGGAAGGGATGAGCATGGCGGCGACACAGGTCGTCCGGTCCGAGTGGACCAAGATCCGGTCGGTCGCGTCCACCGTCTGGACGCTGGGCCTCGCCGTGGTCGTCACCATCGCCCTCGGCATGCTGATCGCGGCGCTGTCGAAGAGCGAGTTCGACAACCTGGGCCGCGAGGAGCAGCTCACCTTCGACCCCACCTTCATCAGCTTCGCCGGGACGAGCCTCGGCCAGCTCGCGATGATCGTGTTCGGGGTGCTGGTCGTGGCCAACGAGTACAGCTCGGGCATGATCCGCACCTCGCTGGCCGCCGTGCCGCGGCGCGGCACCTTCCTGTTCAGCAAGATCGCGGTGGCCACCGCGCTGGCGCTGCTCGTCAGCATGATCACCAGCTTCGCCACCTTCTTCCTCGGGCAGATGATGCTCGGCGACCTCAAGGCGTCGATCGGCGATCCGGGCGTCCTGCGCGCGGTGATCGGCGGCGGGCTCTACATGACCCTCATCGCCCTGTTCTCCATGGGCGTCGCCTCGATGCTGCGTTCCCCGATGCTGTCGCTGGGCATCCTGATGCCGTTCTTCTTCCTGATCTCCAACATCCTGGGCAACGTCCCCGCGACGGAGAAGGTCGGCCGCTTCCTGCCCGACCAGGCCGGCAGCAAGATCATGCAGGTGGTGACGCCGATCGACGACGACGTGCCGTACGGCCCGTGGGGCGGCCTCGGGATCATGGCGCTGTGGGTGATCGCCGCGCTGGTCGGCGGCTACCTGGTGCTGAAGCGGCGGGACGCCTAGGAGGAACGCGGGAGGAGGGGCAGGGCCGACGCCCGCCGAAAGGGTTTCGAACGGCGTCGGATTTTGCCCCGCCTTGAACGGAACCGTCAGTCCCTCGATATCCTCCTAACCCTTACGGGGGCGTGTGCCCTGCTGTCCTGAACCTTTCGATGGGTGCGGAGCATGATCGAGGCTGTCGGCCTGACCAAGCGCTACGGCGACAAGACCGCTGTGGACAACCTGTCCTTCCAGGTGCGGCCCGGAGCCGTCACCGGCTTCCTCGGCCCCAACGGATCGGGCAAGTCGACGACGATGCGCATGATCCTCGGCCTGGACAACCCCACGGCCGGGCACGTGACGATCGGGGGCCACCCCTACCGCAAGCTGCCCAACGCCCCCCGCCAGGTGGGTGCGCTCCTCGACGCCAAGGCGGTGCACGGCGGCCGCTCCGCCCGCAACCACCTGCTGAGCCTGGCCCAGCTCTCGGGCATCCCGGCCCGGCGCGTGGACGAGGTGCTCGGCGTGGTGGGGCTCCAGGACGTGGCCAGGCGGCGCTCCAAGGGCTTCTCCCTCGGCATGGGCCAGCGGCTCGGCATCGCCGCCGCCCTGCTCGGCGACCCGCAGGTGCTGCTGTTCGACGAGCCGGTCAACGGACTCGACCCCGAGGGCATCCACTGGGTGCGCAACCTGATGAAGGCGCTCGCGGCGGAGGGCCGTACCGTCTTCGTCTCCTCGCACCTGATGAGCGAGATGGCGCTCACCGCCGACCACCTGATCGTCATCGGGCGCGGCCGGCTGCTCTCGGACATGAGCGTGAAGGACTTCATCTCGGCCAACTCCGCCGACTTCGCGCGCGTGCGCACCCCGGACACCGACCCGCAGCTGCGCGAGAAGCTGACCTCCGCGCTGACCGAGGCGGGCGGGCACGTGATGCCCGAGCAGGACGGCGGGCTGCGGGTGACCGGCCTGCCCCTCCCGCGGATCAGCGACATCGCGCACGACAGCGACGTACGGCTGTGGGAGCTGTCGCCGCACCAGGCCTCGCTGGAGGAGGCGTACATGCGGATGACGCAGGGCGCCGTCGACTACCGGTCGACCGCCGACCAGCGGGCCGGGCTCCAGCAGCCGCTGCCGCCCGGGGCGCAGCCGCCGATGCCGATGCCGGTCCCCGGACAGGGCCAGCCCGGCTGGTACGCCCCGCCGCCGCCCCAGCAGGGGGCGCAGCCCTTCCCGGCGCCGCCGCAGGGTGCGTCGGGCCAGGCCCCGGCGGGACCGTACGGTGCCCCGGCCGCCCCCGGGACGGCGCCGGCCGACCGGGCCGCCAACCCGTACGCGGCCCCGCAGGCGCCGCAGGTGCCGCCGGCCCCGCAGGCGCCCTCCCCCGCCCCCTCGACCGCCGCCGCGCCCGCCCCCGCGCCCGTCACCGACCCGACCAAGCCCGAGGACGTCCGATGAGCACGCCCCAGCCCCCGATGCCGCAGGCCGCACCCGACTGGCAGGCGGCGCCCGGCTCGCCGTACCCCGCCTACACCTCGCCGATCCCGGTGGTGCGTACGCACCTGGCGCACGCGGTCGCCTGCGAGTGGACGAAGATGCGGTCGGTGCGCTCGACACTGTGGACGATGGGAGTGTTCGTCTTCCTGGTCATCGGCATCGGTCTGCTGACCGGTTTCGTGGTCGCCGGTTCCTCGCCGGACCAGACCGGTGACAACGCGCTGAGCCTCGGCTTCTTCGGCCTGCTCCTGGGCAGCATGTGCATCATCACGCTCGGCGTGCTGACCACCGCGTCCGAGTACGGGACCGGCATGGTCCGCACCACGATGGTCGCCTGCCCCACCCGCGGCCGGGTGCTCGCCGCGAAGGCCATCGTCTTCTTCCTGGTGGCCTTCGTCGTGACGCTGGTCTCCGCCACACTCGTGGCCCTCGTGCAGGTGGCGCTGCTGGAGGACAGCGGCGTCCGCGCGCCCGACGGCGGGGAGTGGCTGAAAGCCACCGTGGGCGTGGCGCTCTACATCGCGCTGCTCGGACTGCTCTCGCTCGCCATGGGCTCGGTCATCCGGCACTCGGCGGGCGCCATCACCATCATGATCGGGGCCGTGCTCGCCCCGCTGGTGGTGGCGCTCTTCATGTTCTCGTCGTCCCTGGAGAGCGTGCAGCAGGCGCTGTTCGAGTACTCGATCCCGAACCAGCTCAGCATCTTCTACGCCAACGCCCTCACCGAGTCCGGCCCCTCCGGCTGGGACCCGCTGTGGATCATGCTCGGCGTGACGGCGGTCGCGTTCGCCGGCGCCTTCGCGCTGCTGGAGAAGCGGGACGTGTAGGAGGACTCAGAACCTCGGGGCGTTCCGGGACCGCTGCACCCGCGTGGTGCGGCGGTCCTTCGCGCTCCAGCAGGACTTGTGCCAGTGCCGCCGGTCGTCGACGCCCGAGTGCGCCGGCCAGGCCACCACGTGCGGGACCCCGTCCGGGATCAGCTGGTCGCAGCCGGGGCACCGGTACGACTTCCCCTGCGCGCTCGCGCCCGCCACGTGCCGTACGCTCCAGTCCTCGCCCTGCCAGCTCTCCGCCGACTGCCAGCCGCCGTAACGGCCCGAGCCGTCGTCCTCGGCGCTCCGGCCGGACGGACCGGCTCCCTTGGCTCGGTTGCGACGCGGGGACACAGGACACCTCACGGAGCTATACAGGAAGTACGGACCGCTTCCAGCCTACGCGGCGCGAGCCGGGGTACGCGTACGGCACCAACCACCACAACTCCCCCGCGCAGGCTTCTCCGAGGGCCGTCCCACCCCCTCCGCGACGGCCGATTCTGCAGACAATCCGCAAATCCCTCCGCCCGGCCGTGTCCTCGGCACGTGTCAGGCGGTTATGCCCTGTGGGGGAGCTCCGCGTCGGAGCCGAGGAAGCAGGAAGAGCGATGCGCGTAGGAAGTTTCGTGTTGGGCGCCCAGTTCCCGGGCCAGGGCCACGGGGAGGCGCTGCACCGCACCGTCCGCTCGGCCGAGGTCGCCGAGGAGGCGGGGCTCGACGCGGTCTGGCTGGCCGAGCACCACTTCGTGCCGTACGGCACGTGCCCGTCCGCCGTCACGCTGGCCGCGCTGCTGCTGGGCCGCACCCGCCGCCTGCGGGTCGGCACCGCGGTCAGCGTGCTGCCCACCGTCCACCCCGTCGCGCTCGGCGAGCAGGCCGCGCTGCTGCACATCACGAGCGGCGGCCGGTTCTCGCTGGGCGTGGGCCGGGGCGGCCCGTGGGTGGACCTGGAGGTGTTCGGCGCGGGTCTGGAGGCGTACGAGCAGGGTTTCCCGGAATCGCTCGACCTGCTGCTGCGCTGGCTGCGCGAACCGGCCGTCGGCGCCTCGGGGGAGCGCTTCCGGTTCCGTGAGGTGCCCGTCGTCCCCCGCCCCTCGGAGGCGCTGTCGGAGACCCCCGGCCCCGAGGTGGTCGTCGCCTGCACGTCACCGGCGAGCGTGCGCATGGCCGCCGAGCGGGGACTGCCGATGCTGCTCGGCATGCACGTCGGGGACGAGGAGAAGGCCGAGATGGTCGCCCTGTGGCGGCGGCACGCCCGCGCGGCCGGCCGGCCGTCGGCGGAGATCCACGACGCGGCCCATGTCTCGGCCGGCGTCTGCCAGATCGCGGACCGGCGCACCGACGCGGCGGAGACCCTGCTCAAGGCCATGCCGGGCTGGCTCCGGCAGGGTCTGGACGCCCACATCACGGTGGACGGCCGCGAGCGGCGGATGCGCGACCCGCACGCCTACACCGAACTGCTCTGCGGACTGCACCCGGTGGGGCCGCCCCGGCTGTGCGCCGACCGGCTCGCGGCGACCGGCGAGCGGACCGGCATCACCCGCTTCGCCCTGCTCGTCGAGGGCTCCGGCGACCTCGCGGCGACCGAGGAGAACGTACGCCGGCTCGGGGCCGAGGTGCTCCCCCAGCTCCGCTGAGGGCGCGGGGCTTGCCACCCCGGTACGGAACGCACCTCCCTCGTACGGAGCGGCAAGCGGACGGCCGTAGCCTCAGCAGTCGCGGAACTCGGGTGACTGGTTCAGCACCTGGCTGCGTACCGAGGTGAAGCGGGTCAGCGTCTCCTCGACGGAGGAGTCCAACGGGAACACCGCCACCCGGTGGCAGTTCTGGAAGGCCAGCCGCACCCCGAAGTGCCGCTGCAGTGCACCGCGTATGGCGTCACTCGCGAGCGCGCGCAGCAGCTGACCACGCGCCTGCTCGTCCGGCGGGGGCGTCTGGTTGTCGGCGAACGCTCCGCCGTCGACCTTCAGCTGTGCCACCAGACTGCTGACCATCTCCCATGCGTAGGGCAGGGAAGTCCGGACGCAGTCGACGAATGCTGCTTCGTCGACCTCGCCTCGCTCGGCCTGTTCGAGTAGGGCCGGTGAGACGTCGAGCGACATGGGTTCTCCTCTCGCACCCCCGACGGGCAGGGGTTGCCGGACAGTTAGGGGAGCGCGATGTTGAACACGCTGCGTACACAGTTCGCGACCTCCCGTTCAATACCGTAAGCAACCGATCCTGACGACACCAGGAGAATGCCTAGATGCACCCCATCCGTTGGGCGCACTATCGGCCAGTGCGCAAGAGGGGGTCAATGGGAGAAGTGGGACAGCCCGCGCGGCCACCCCGGCACGGGCGAATCGCGTCGGGCCCGGCACGTCGAGTAGCGTTGCCGACCATGCGTCTCGTCATTGCCCGCTGCTCCGTCGACTACGCCGGGCGGCTCACCGCCCATCTCCCCTCGGCGCCCCGCCTGATCCTGGTCAAGGCGGACGGCAGCGTCTCGATCCACGCCGACGACCGGGCCTACAAGCCCCTGAACTGGATGTCGCCGCCCTGCACGCTGAAGGAGGGCACGGGCGAGGAGGAGGGCGTCTGGACCGTCGTCAACAAGGCGGGCGAGAAGCTCATCATCACGATGGAGGAGATCCTCCACGACTCCTCGCACGAGTTGGGCGTCGACCCCGGCCTGATCAAGGACGGCGTGGAAGCGCACCTCCAGGAGCTGCTGGCCGACCGCATCGAGACGCTGGGCGAGGGCTACACCCTCATCCGCCGCGAGTACATGACCGCCATCGGCCCGGTGGACATCCTGTGCCGGGACGCCGAGGGCCGGACCGTCGCGGTCGAGATCAAGCGCCGCGGTGAGATCGACGGCGTCGAGCAACTCACGCGCTACCTGGAGCTGTTGAACCGCGATCCGCACCTCGCCCCGGTGCGCGGTGTCTTCGCCGCGCAGGAGATCAAGCCGCAGGCCCGGGTCCTCGCCACGGACCGCGGGATCGGCTGCCAGGTGCTGGACTACAACGCCATGCGGGGCATCGAGGACGACAAGCTGCGGCTGTTCTGAGCGGGCGTCGCCCACGGCGAACAGACGGAGGGCCGGGTCCGCGGGACGGACCCGGCCCTCCCGTCCGTCGCCGGCGCCTCAGATGATCTGCTCCGTCGCCGGGCCCGAGCCGCCCGGAGTGCCCGTGCCGCCGGTCGCGGTGCTGCTCTGCGAGGCGGTCGCGGTGCCGTCGACGGGGGAACTGGCCGTGGCGGGCGGCGTACCGGGGCCGCTGGCGCTGTTGGACGTCTCCGGGGCCGTGGGCGGCGGAGGCGTGCCCGTGTCGCTGGGCGCGGGCGTCGTGGGCTCCTCGGTCTCGGTGGGCGTCCCGGGGTCGGTGGGCTCGGTGTCCGTGGGCTTCGGCGACGTCGGCTTGGTCGACGGTGAGGTCGGCGGCCTGCTCGACTCGTCCGGGGAGCCGGAGTCGTCCGGGCTCTCGCTGTCCTGCGGATCGCCGGTGCCGCTCGAACCGCTCGCGCCGTCCGACGGCCGCGCCGACTCGCTCGGCGTCGGGTCGTCCGAGGTGCCGGGGGTGCCGTCCGGGCCCGGGTCCGTCGGCCGGCCGGTGTCGCCCGGGTTCGCCCCGTCGTCCGCCGGCCGGTCCGCGCCCAGGTTCCCGTCGTCGATGCCCTGGCTCGCCGACGGGTTGACGCCGACCTGGTCGGACGGGTCGCCGGCGTCGTTCTCGGAGGTGGCGCCGAGGGTCACCACCGTGCCGAGCACGGCGACGAGCAGCGCGCCCGCTCCGGCGGCCGCGAGGTTGCGCCGCGCGAGGCCCCTGATGCCGCCGCCCGCCTTGCGGGACGGCCCCTTGGCGGCTTCCCGGCTGGTGACCAGGGTCGGGAACTGGGGAGGCGGCTGGAGCGGCGGGAAGGGCGCGGGTACGCCCGCGGGCGGCGACGCCGACTCCTCGTGCCGGGCGTCGGGCACCTCCTCCCCCGCCGTGGGGCCGAGCCCCAGGTCCGCGGCGCCCGCGGCGCCGAGCCCCGCACCGGCCCCCAGGGCACCGAAGACGCCCGCGCCGCCGCCCGCCCCCGGGGTGTCCCCGGTCCGGTCGGCGACCAGGGCCAGGGCCCTGCGGCCGGCGACGGCGCCGCGCTTGTCGGACAGCGCGCCGCGCAGCCCGATGGACGCCTCCAGTTCGGCGCGGGCCCGGTCCAGCTGGCCCCCGCACAGGGCGAGGACGCCGAGCTCGTGGTGGAAGTAGGCCTGTTCGGCGACGTCGCCGGCGAGCCGGGAGGCCTCGGTGCCGGAGCGCAGCGCCCGCTCCCAGGCGCTCCAGTGCAGCCCGGCGGCGAACGCGGGCGCCGAGGTGCGGGCCAGCTGGACGGCGGGGCTCTCCTCGTCGTCCGCGGGCGGGGTGGTGGTCGGCAGCAGCACGGCGAGGGCGGCGAGGACCGCGTCCGCCTCGGCGCAGACCCGCTCCGGGGTGACCGAGGGGTGTCCGGCCCACCAGGCGTAGTGCTGGGCGGCGGACAGGGCCCGCTCCGGTGCGCCGTCGGCGTACCCGGCGCTCTCCAGCTGGGCGAGCACCCCGGCGGCGAGCCGGTAGCGGGCGCCGACCGGCGAGACCAGTCCGCAGTCGGCCAGCTCGCCGAGGGCGGCGTCCGCGTGGGTGTCGCCGACCAGTGCGGGCAGGTGGGCCTGGTGCGGCACCTCGCCGCCGAGCGCGACGGCGAACTCCAGGGTGGCGCGGGCGGAGGCGCTCAGCCGGGAGGCGAGCAGCGGTGCGGGCGCCGCGGCCTCGCCGAGGGACGGCAGGGGCACCTCGTCGCTCTCGGCGGCGTCGTAGGGCACGTCGTCGGCCGGGCGGGCGTCGGTGAAGACGCCGAACTCGTCGACGGCGTCGGCGCCGGCCCGCTGCCGGTCGCGACGGCGCAGCAGGGCGCCGGCCTGGACGAAGCGCAGCGGCAGGCCCTCGGACTCGAACCAGAGGTCGCCGGCCCAGTTGGCCTCGTCCTCGGTGAGGGTCCGGCCGGCGGCGCGCTCCAGCAGCTCCACGCCGTCGGAGCGGTCCAGGCCGGTGAGGAAGACCTCCTCCACGGCCGAGTCGGCCGAGGGGGCGGGCACGTCCGGGGTCGCGCCGATGAGGAAGGCGCACTCGGGGGTGGCGTCCAACAGCTCGTCCAGGGCGGCGCCGCCGAACTCGATGTCGTCCAGGACGACGACCGCGCCGACCTCGCCGAGGTGCCGGAGCAGTTCCTCCCGGTCCGGGCGGTGCAGGGGCGCGCGGTGGACGGCACGGAAGAGGTCGTGGAGCAGGTCGTCCGCGGTGCGGTGGAACCCGTTGAGCCGGACGACTCCGTCGGGTGCGAGGCCCGCGCAGTCCTCGGCGACGAGGTCCAGGAGGCTGGTGCGGCCGGAGCCGGCGGGGCCGGTGAGGCGGACGGAACGGCCGCGGGCGAGGAGCCGGACCAGGCGTTCGCGTTCGTCGTCGCGGGCCAGCAGGCCCAGTACGGTGCGGGTCGGCCCCGGCGGTACGGGCGGGCGGGCGGCGCGGCCCACCTCGGCGCGTTCGGCCGCGGTGAGCTTCTCGGGCCGGGCGGCTCGGTCCGCCCCGCCGTCGAACTCGCCGGAGCGGGAGACGCCCCCGGGCGGGCGGACCTCGATCTCGCTGCCGTCGACCGGGTTGACGGTGAGCAGGAAGTCGCCGGCGACCAGCTGCACCGTGCGGGCGAGCGCGGGCGCGGGCTGTCCGAAGTCGGTGGTGAGGGGGTCCCTGGGCGGGCGCGGGCGCGGCGCCTGGTGGTCGCCGTCCTGGCCGTACTCCTCGGGCCCCAGGTTGTTCGGGTCCATAGGTTCAAGCCCCCCAAAAGCGTCGTGTGCCGGGCCCCGGTCGGGACCACCCCTCCCGGCCTTGCCGCACACCGCGCTGTCGCTTCTGGTCCGGGCCCGCCAGTGGGTTCGCGAGGTCGGCGGGCAGCCAGACCCTAAACCTTCGCCCAGTATCTCCGACAGGGCGGGGTGCCGCCCCGTCCGAGACGTCACAGTCTCGTGAGGATTGCGTGTGTCGGGCTGTTCGCCGAGCGGTGTCCGGGTCTTCGCCCTCCCCCGCCCGCCGCGGGCGTCACACCCTGGGCAGGGTCTCCACGCCGATGCCGCCCTCGATGGCCAGGATCCGGTGCAGCCGGGTGGCCACCAGCAGGCGCTGCATCTGCGGTGGTACCCCGCGCAGCACCAGTCGCCGGCCGCAGCGGCCGGCCCGTCGGTGGGCTCCCATGATCACGCCGAGTCCGGTGGCGTCCCAGGAGTCCAGTTCGGACAGGTCCAGCACGAGGTCGCCGACTCCGTCGTCGACGGCCGAGTGCAGGACCGTACGGGCGTCCGCCGCGCTGCGGACGTCGAGGCGGCCCCCGACGACCAGCTCGACGTGGTCGCCCCTGATGTGCATATGCGCTCCCCGGGATGCGTCTTCGTCGTCTCTGCGTTTCTTCGATGCTCGGTGTGATCTCTCGCGGTGTCAGGTGTTGCAACCTCTGACTGGCCGAAACGATCGGAGGTTGCCGCCTGTAAGCGAACCGATACCGAATTCACCCCGGCGTGTGACGTTTCCCGGGGCTGATGCGACCTCAGTGCTTGTAGAAGCCCTGCCCGCTCTTGCGGCCGATGTCACCGGCGTCCACCATCCGGCGCATCAGCTCCGGCGGGGCGAACTTCTCGTCCTGGGACTCGGTGTAGATGTTGCCGGTGGCGTGCAGCAGGATGTCGACGCCCGTCAGGTCGGCGGTGGCCAGCGGTCCCATGGCGTGGCCGAAGCCCAGCTTGCAGGCGAGGTCGATGTCCTCGGCGGTGGCGACGCCCGACTCGTACAGCTTCGCGGCCTCGACGACGAGGGCGGAGATGAGGCGGGTGGTCACGAAGCCGGCGACGTCGCGGTTGACGACGATGCAGGTCTTGCCGGTGGACTCGGCGAACTCCCGTGCGGTGGCGAGCGTTTCGTCGCTGGTCTTGTAGCCGCGCACCAGCTCGCACAGCTGCATCATCGGGACCGGTGAGAAGAAGTGGGTGCCGACGACGCGCTCGGGGCGCTCCGTCACGGCCGCGATCTTGGTGATCGGGATGGCGGAGGTGTTGGACGCGAGGATCGCCCCGTCCTTCACCAGCTTGTCGAGCGCGCGGAAGATCTCGTGCTTGACCTCGAGCTTCTCGAAGACCGCCTCGACGACGACGTCCGCGTCGGCGACGGCCTCCAGCTCGGTGGTCGCGGTGATGCGGGCGAGGGCGGCCTCGGCGTCGTCGGCGGAGAGCTTCCCCTTGGCGACGAACCTGTCGTACGAGGCCCTGATGCCGTCGGTGCCGCGCCGGAGCGCCTCGTCGGTGACGTCGCGCAGGACGACCTCCCAGCCCGCCTGGGCGGAGACCTGGGCGATGCCGGACCCCATGAGACCGGCTCCGATGACGGCGAGCTTCCGTGCCACTGTGCGACTCCCCTGATACGCGCTGTTTCTCTTCTCTCGGCCGGAGATTAGCGGCCGTGAGGGGCTGTGTGACCGGTTAGTAACGCGCGTCACGTCTCAGATGACGGACATCACACCGGGGTGTGTCATCCGGGTGTCAGGCCGCGCCCCGTACGGCGTAGTTGAGCACCTTGTCGCTCGACATCGCCGTCCGGCCCGATGCTCCCGCCGACCCTGGGCCCGGCCCTGCCCGACCCTGCCCGGCCGGACGTGCTCCCGCACCCCGTGCCGTTCCGCCACCGCGTCTTCCGTACCGCCGGGGCGTAACTACGCTGGTCCCATGGTCAACCTGACGCGCATCTACACCCGGACCGGCGACCAGGGCACCACCGCCCTCGGTGACATGAGCCGGACCCCCAAGACCGACCTGCGGATCTCCGCGTACGCCGACGCGAACGAGGCGAACGCCGTGATCGGCACGGCGATCGCCCTCGGCGGCCTGCACGAGGGGGTCGTCGAGGTCCTCGTCCGCGTGCAGAACGACCTCTTCGACGTGGGCGCGGACCTCTCGACGCCGGTGGTGGAGGACCCCGAGTACCCGCCGCTGCGGGTCGAGCAGTTCTACGTCGACAAGCTGGAGGCGGACTGTGACCGCTTCCTGGCCGAGGTGGAGAAGCTCCGCTCCTTCATCCTGCCCGGCGGCACGCCCGGCGCGGCCCTGCTGCACCAGGCGTGCACGGTGGTCCGCCGGGCCGAGCGCTCCACCTGGGCGGCGCTGGAGGTGCACGGCGAGACGATGAACCCGCTCGCCGCGACCTATCTCAACCGGCTCTCCGACCTGCTCTTCATCCTGGCCCGGGTGGCCAACAAGGAGGTCGGGGACGTGCTGTGGGTGCCGGGCGGCGAGCGCTAGACGCTCCGCTCGGCGTGCCGGGGACCGGCGGTGTCGTTCGTCTGCGGCTCCTCCGTGGCCGGTCGCGCGGTTCCCCGCGCCCCTGCGGGGCGCGTCTCGGCCGGTGCCCTTTTCGGCCAGATCGCGTACGTCAGCGCGATCAGGCCGTGGATGCCGGCGGCGCGCCAGGCGGTGTACTGCCAGTTCTCCAGGGAGCCGGTGCGGCCCGGGTCGTCGACGTACCACATGGCGAGCCGGAGCAGCCCGGTCGCCACCGCGGCGGCGAGCAGCGTGCCGAGCCACACCGTGCCCTCGTGCCGGGCGCGGGCCATGCCGTAGCGGGGCGGTCCGGCCGGTTTCGGGGCGCCGCCGAGGCGGTGGGCGGCGTGGCCGTCGAGCCACTGCACGGTGCGGTGGCCGTGGCCGACGGTGTAGCCGATGTACAGGGCGGCCAGGCCGTGCTTCCAGCTCGGGTCGGCGCCGTTCTTGAGGTCCAGCGCGGTGACGACCAGCAGCACGACCTCCAGCAGCGGTTCGCACAGCAGCAGTGCCATGCCCGTGCGCGGCATCCGCAACAGGTAGCGGGTGGCCAGTCCGGCCGCCAGCAGGACCCAGAAGCCGATCTCGCAGACGACGATCAAAGTGACGATCACGGTGCGCTCCTCTCGATCGCCCTTCCAGGCTCTCCCGCGCGGCGGCCCGGAGCGTCGTCGCCGGTGACGAACCCGCGCTACATCGAAAGGTGCAGTACGGGACCCTCCCGCGGGATCAGGCGGGCGGGGCCCGGCCCGTGTTGGATGGTGGCATGGCCGTACGACTCCCCCGCCCGCACCGCTTCGACGTGTACGTCGCGTCGGCCGGCCTGCTGGGCGGACTGCTGCTGTGGGGCATCGGACTGGGGGTCCGCCCCGCCGACGAGCCGATCGTGCTGTTCGACGGCCGCTGGCCGCTGCTGGTCCCGCTGGCCGTCATGGCGGGCTGCGAGCTGCTGCGGCGCACCGCGCCCCGCACCGGCCTGCTGATCGGCACCGCCGCGCTGACCGCGGACACGGTCACCCAGGGCAGCCTGGTCACGGTGATCATGTACACCGACGTGATGTACGCCGCCGTCCTGTACGGCCCGCCCGCCTCGGCCCGCCGCATCCCGTGGATCACCGGGTTGCTCACCGTGGCCGCGACGCTGGTCCCGTTCGCCGTGTGGCGGGTGCCCGAGGCGCTGCTGGTCGGTGTGGCCGTCGGCGTCGTGTCGTTCGCGCCCGCCTCCACCGGGCTGATCGTGCGCAGCCACCGCGAGGCCGCCGACGCCGCCCGGCTGCGGGCCGAGCAGACGGCTCTGCTGGCCGAGATGGACCGGGTGCAGGCGGTGACCGCGGAACGCTCCCGGATGGCGCGCGAGCTGCACGACATGGTCGCCAACCACCTCTCCGCGATCGCCATCCACTCCACCGCCGCGCTCTCCCTGGACGACCCGGCGACCACCCGGCAGGCGCTCGGCGTCATCCGTGAGAACAGCGTCGAGGGGCTGGCCGAGATGCGGCGGCTGATCGGCATCCTGCGGGACACCGGCGGGGACACCGAACCGGCCGCTGCCCCCACCCTGGACGGCCTCGCCGCCCTGGTCGAGGGCGCCCGCGCCAACGGGCTCGACGTCGTCCTGGAGGCGGCGCCCGGCGAGGGACTGCCCGCGCCGGTCGAGCTGGCGGCGTACCGGATCGTGCAGGAGTCCCTCACCAACGCCCTCAAGCACGCCCCGCGGGGCACGGTACGGGTCGGGCTCACCCGGCACGACGACGTCCTGCGGGTCCGGGTGACCAGCCCGTACGGCGACCACGACGCCCCGCGCGCCCCCGGATCGGGGGCCGGCCTGGTCGGCATGCGGGAGCGGGCCGCGCTGCTGCACGGCACCTTCGAGGCCGGGCCGGTCGCGGACCCCGACTCGGCGGGCGGCAGTATCTGGGACGTACGCGCCGCCCTGCCGCTGACCGAAGGAGACCCGGCATGATCCGCGTCCTCGTCGCCGAGGACCAGTCCGCCGTCCGGGCCGGACTGGTGCTGATCCTGGGCAGCGCCCCGGACATCGAGGTGGTCGGGGAGGCCGCGGACGGCGAGCGGGCGGTGGCGCTGGCCCGGGAACTGCGGCCGGACCTGGTGCTGATGGACGTGCAGATGCCCCGGCTGGACGGGGTGTCGGCGACCCGGACGGTGGTCGGCGAAGGGCTGGCCGACGTCCTGGTGCTGACCACCTTCGACCTGGACGAGTACGTCTTCGGGGCGCTGCGGGCGGGAGCGGCCGGTTTCCTGCTCAAGAACACCGAGGCGCGGGACCTGCTCACGGCCGTGCGCACGGTGGCGAACGGGGAGGGGATCGTCGCCCCGGCCGTCACCCGGCGCCTGATCGCCGAGTTCGCCGCCAAGCCGGTGCGGGAGTCGAGCGCCGACCCGGCGGTCCTGGAGGAGCTGACCCGGCGCGAGCGGGAAGTGCTGTCGTGTCTCGGCGAGGGGCTGCCCAACGCCGAGATCGCGACCCGGCTCAACATGGCCGAGGCCACGGTGAAGACGCACGTCAGCCGCCTGCTGGGCAAGCTGGGGCTGCGCAGCCGGGTGCAAGCGGCGATGCTCGCGCAGGAGTTGGGGATCTAACGGGCCATCGGGACACTGGTCCAGACCTATTGACCTAAGGTCCAGACCTTTCTATTCTCGCGGCACTGCGGGCCGATGGCTCAGTCGGCCCGCGCCGACAACCCCACATAAGGAGGCGCAGCATGCGCTTCAGACACAGAGCCGCGGCACTGCTCGCGACCCTGTCGCTCCCGCTGGCCGGTCTGGTGGGCCTCGCGAGTCCGGCCCAGGCCGCGACGAGCGCGACGGCCACCTTCGCCAAGACCTCGGACTGGGGCACGGGCTTCGGCGGCAACTGGACGGTGAAGAACACCGGCACCACCACCCTCAACTCCTGGACCGTCGAGTGGGACTTCCCCTCCGGTACCAAGGTCACCTCCGCCTGGGACGCCACGGTCACCAACTCCGGTGACCACTGGACCGCCAAGAACGTCGGCTGGAACGGGACGCTCGCCCCCGGCGCCTCGGTCTCCTTCGGCTTCAACGGCAGCGGCCCGGGCTCCCCCTCCAACTGCAAGCTCAACGGCGGCAGCTGCGACGGCGGGTCCACTCCCGGCGACGCCGCCCCCTCCGCCCCCGGCACGCCCACCGCCTCGGACGTCACCGACACCTCGGTGAAGCTGTCCTGGTCGGCGGCGACCGACGACAAGGGCGTCAAGAACTACGACGTCCTGCGCGACGGCGCCAAGGTCGCCACGGTCACCGGCACCACCTACACCAACACCGGCCTGACGAAGGGCACCGACTACTCGTACACCGTCCAGGCCCGCGACACCGCCGACCAGACCGGCCCGGCCAGCGGCGCCGTCAAGGTCCGCACCACCGGCGGCGGCGGGGGCGAACCCGGCCCGAGCGGCAAGGTCAACCTCGGCTACTTCACCGAGTGGGGCGTCTACGGGCGCAACTACCACGTCAAGAACCTGGTGACCTCGGGCTCCGCCTCCAAGATCACCCACATCAACTACGCGTTCGGCAACGTCAAGAACGGTCAGTGCACCGTCGACGACACCTTCGCCGCGTACGAGAAGGCCTACACCGCCGACCAGTCCGTCAGCGGCACCGCCGACACCTGGGACCAGCCGCTGCGCGGCAACTTCAACCAGCTGCGCCAGCTGAAGGCCAAGTACCCGCACATCAAGGTGCTGTACTCCTTCGGCGGCTGGACCTACTCCGGCGGCTTCGGCCAGGCCGCGCAGAACGCGGCGGCGTTCGCCAAGTCCTGCAAGGCCGTGGTGGAGGACCCGCGCTGGGCCGACGTCTTCGACGGCATCGACATCGACTGGGAGTACCCGAACGCCTGCGGCCTGACCTGCGACACCTCCGGTCCCGCGGCCTTCAAGACCCTCTCCCAGGCGCTGCGCAACGAGTTCGGCTCGAACTACCTGGTCACCGCCGCCATCACCGCGGACGGCTCCGCCGGCGGCAAGATCGACGCGGCCGACTACGGCGGCGCCTCCCAGTACCTCGACTGGTACAACGTGATGACGTACGACTACTTCGGCGCCTGGGCCAACACCGGCCCGACCGCCCCGCACTCCCCGCTGACCTCGTACTCCGGCATCCCGACCGCGGGCTTCAACTCCGCGGACGCGATCGCCAAGCTCAAGGCCAAGGGCGTGCCGGCCGCCAAGCTCCTGCTCGGCATCGGCTTCTACGGCCGCGGCTGGACCGGCGTCACCCAGTCCGCCCCCGGCGGCACGGCGACCGGCGCGGCACCCGGCACCTACGAGGCCGGCATCGAGGACTACAAGGTCCTGAAGAACGCCTGCCCCGTCACCGGCACGGTCGCCGGAACGGCGTACGCGCACTGCGGCAACCAGTGGTGGTCGTACGACACCCCGTCGACCATCGCGGGCAAGATGACCTGGGCCAAGAACCAGGGCCTGGGCGGCGCCTTCTTCTGGGAGTTCAGCGGTGACACCGCGAACGGCGAGCTGGTGAGCGCCATCAACAGCGGTCTCCAGTAGGACAGCTGAGCAATGCCGACGCCCCCGGACTCACGTCCGGGGGCGTTCTCACGGGCACGGGTGGACGCGGCTACGCCACGTTGACCCGCTGTCCGGGCGGGGCCGCCTCCAGCCACGCGAGGAACCCGGTCAGCGCGTCCTCGCTCATCGCCAGTTCGAGCCGTGTCTCCCGGTGGACGCAGGCGAGCACGACCGCGTCGGAGAGCAGCGCCAGCTCCTCCTCGCCGTCCGGTACCCGGCGGCCGGCCACCTCGATCGCGGAGCGCTCCAGGACGCGGCGCGGGCGCGGGGAGTACGAGAAGACGCGGTACCACTCGACCCGGTCGCCGTTGTAGCGGGCCACTCCGTAGGACCAGCCCTTGCCGCCGGCGTCGCCCTCCTCGGGGGCGTCCCAGCGCAGGGAGCAGTCGAAGGTGCCGCCCGACCGCTGGATCAGCCGCCTGCGCAGACCGAAGACGAAGAGGCCGATCACCACCAGGGCGACGACAATTCCGCACACGGTCAGAGCGAGGACCATCGACACCGACCTCCTCGTCTCCTAGGTAACGGAACGGAAAAAACACCCGGATCTGCCTCAGCCGCGGCCGGGTCCGGATCGCTCCGGTCCCAGCCGCGGCTGAGTGACGTCATAGCACGACGCTATCGCACAGTGCTGTGGATCAGCGTCCCGCCGCCGCGCGCAGTCGGACGTCCGCGCGACGCTCGGCGTGGGCGTCGCCCTCCGCCTTCGCACGCTCGAGCTCCCGCTCCGCGCGCTGAACGTCGATCTCGTCCGACAGCTCGGCGATCTCGGCCAGCAGCGACAGCTTGTCGTCCGCGAACGAGATGAAACCGCCGTGCACCGCGGCGACGACCGTCCCACCGTCACTCGTACGGATGGTCACCGGGCCCGACTCCAGCACACCGAGCAGCGGCTGGTGACCGGGCATGACGCCGATGTCGCCGGACGTGGTGCGCGCGACGACCAGGGTGGCCTCGCCGGACCAGACCTCTCGGTCGGCCGCGACCAACGCGACGTGCAGCTCAGCAGCCAAGGTGGCTCCTCGGGTCACCACCCGGCGGGAGAGCCGGGTGTTGGTTACAAGTCTAAGGGGCGTGACGGAGGGGGCGGGACGTGCCCGCCCCCTCCGGTGTGGGCCGTGGGGCCCACGTCGAGCACGAGGCTCAGGAGACGCCGAGCTCCTTCGCGTTCTTCTTCAGGTCCTCGATACCACCGCACATGAAGAAGGCCTGCTCCGGGAAGTGGTCGTACTCACCGTCGCAGATCGAGTTGAACGCGGCGATCGACTCGTCCAGCGGCACGTCCGAACCGTCCACGCCGGTGAACTGCTTGGCGACGTGGGTGTTCTGGGACAGGAAGCGCTCCACGCGACGGGCACGGTGGACGACGAGCTTGTCCTCTTCGCCCAGCTCGTCGATACCGAGGATCGCGATGATGTCCTGCAGGTCCTTGTACTTCTGCAGGATGCTCTTCACGCGCATCGCGGCCTGGTAGTGGTCCGCCGCGATGTACCGCGGGTCGAGGATGCGGGACACGGAGTCCAGCGGGTCCACGGCCGGGTAGATGCCCTTCTCGGAGATCGGACGGGAGAGCACCGTCGTCGCGTCGAGGTGGGCGAAGGTGGTGGCCGGGGCCGGGTCGGTCAGGTCGTCCGCGGGGACGTAGATCGCCTGCATCGAGGTGATCGAGTGACCGCGGGTCGAGGTGATGCGCTCCTGGAGGAGGCCCATCTCGTCGGCCAGGTTCGGCTGGTAACCCACCGCGGAGGGCATGCGGCCGAGCAGGGTCGAGACCTCGGAACCGGCCTGCGTGAAGCGGAAGATGTTGTCGATGAAGAACAGCACGTCCTGCTTCTGGACGTCACGGAAGTACTCGGCCATGGTCAGGCCGGCCAGCGCGACGCGCAGACGGGTGCCCGGCGGCTCGTCCATCTGACCGAAGACCAGCGCGGTCTTGTCGATGACGCCGGACTCGCTCATCTCGTCGATGAGGTCGTTGCCCTCACGGGTGCGCTCGCCGACACCGGCGAACACGGAGACACCGTCGTGGTTGTTGGCGACGCGGTAGATCATCTCCTGGATGAGCACCGTCTTGCCGACGCCGGCACCACCGAACAGACCGATCTTGCCGCCCTTGACGTACGGGGTCAGCAGGTCGATGACCTTGACGCCGGTCTCGAACATCTCGGTCTTGGACTCGAGCTCGTCGAAGCCCGGGGCCTTGCGGTGGATCGGCCAGCGCTCACCGGTGTAGGACTCGTCGACGTTCAGCACCTCGCCGAGGGTGTTGAACACCTTGCCCTTGGTGAAGTCGCCGACGGGCACCGAGATGGCCGAGCCCGTGTCGGTCACCGGGGCCTGGCGGACCAGGCCGTCGGTGGGCTGCATGGAGATGGTGCGGACCAGGCCGTCACCCAGGTGCTGGGCGACCTCCAGGGTCAGCGTCTTCAGCTCGCCGGCCTTCGCCGGGTCGGCGACCTCGACGTGGAGGGCGTTGTAGATCTCCGGCATCGCGTCGACGGGGAACTCCACGTCGACGACCGGGCCGATGACCCGCGCGACGCGGCCGGTGGCCACGCCCGCCGCAGCGGTCGGCTCAACAGTGGTGGTCATTAGTTGTCACTCCCCGCGGTCGCGTCGGCCAGGGCGCTGGCGCCACCGACGATCTCGCTGATTTCCTGGGTGATTTCGGCCTGGCGGGCCGCGTTGGCAAGACGGGAGAGCGTGTTGATCAGCTCGCCCGCGTTGTCGGTGGCCGACTTCATCGCGCGCCGCGTGGCGGCGTGCTTCGAGGCGGCCGACTGGAGCAGCGCGTTGTACACGCGGCTCTCCACGTAGCGGGGCAGGAGGGCGTCGAGGACGTCCTCCGCCGACGGCTCGAAGTCGAACAGCGGAAGGATCTCGTCCTTCGCCGCGGACTCCTGAGCGACCTCTTCGAGGCGCAGCGGAAGCAGCCGCGAGTCGACCGCCGTCTGCGTCATCATCGAGACGAACTCGGTGTAGACGATGTGGAGCTCGTCCACGCCGCCCTCCGCCGTGTCCTTCTCGATGGCCTCGATCAGCGGCGCCGCGATCTGCTTGGCGTCCGCGTACGAGGGCTCGTCGGTGAAGCCCGTGAACGACTCCGCGACCTTGCGCTCACGGAAGTTGTAGTGGGCCAGACCGCGACGGCCGACGATGAACGTCTCGACCTGCTTGCCCTCGCGCTCGAGGCGCTCGGTCAGCTGCTCCGCCGCCTTGATGGCGTTGGAGTTGAAGGCGCCGGCCAGGCCGCGGTCGCTCGTGAGGAGCAGAACCGCGGCACGGGTCGGGTTGTCCGCCTCCGTGGTCAGCGGGTGCTTCGTGTTCGACCCGGTACCGACCGCCGTGACCGCGCGGGTCAGTTCCTGCGCGTACGGCGTGGAGGCCGCCACCTTGCGCTGCGCCTTGACGACGCGCGAGGCGGCGATCATCTCCATCGCCTTGGTGATCTTCTTGGTCGCGGTGACGGATCGGATGCGACGCTTGTAGACCCGGAGCTGGGCTCCCATGAGTCAGGTCCCTTCCTTACGTCACTTGGCGGCGGACGGGGCGTCCTCGCCGAGCAGCTTGCCGTCCGATGTCTCGAACTGCTTCTTGAACGCCACGATGGCCTCGGCGACGGCCTGCAGGGTGTCGTCGGACATCTTGCCGCCCTCACGGATGGAGGTCATGAGGCCCTGCTCCTTGCGGTGCAGGTACTCCAGGAGCTCCTTCTCGAAGCGGCGGATGTCGGCGACCGGCACCTCGTCCATCTTGCCGGTGGTGCCGGCCCAGACGGAGACGACCTGGTCCTCGGTGGCCATCGGCTGGTACTGGTCCTGCTTCAGCAGCTCGACCATGCGCTGACCGCGCTCCAGCTGCGCCTTCGACGCGGCGTCCAGGTCGGAACCGAAGGCGGCGAACGCCTCCAGCTCACGGAACTGGGCGAGGTCCACGCGCAGACGGCCGGAGACCTGCTTCATGGCCTTGTGCTGGGCGGAGCCACCGACGCGGGAGACCGAGATACCGACGTTCAGGGCCGGGCGCTGACCGGCGTTGAACAGGTCGGACTCCAGGAAGCACTGGCCGTCGGTGATGGAGATGACGTTGGTCGGGATGAACGCCGACACGTCGTTGGCCTTGGTCTCGACGATCGGCAGACCCGTCATCGAGCCGGCGCCCTCGGCGTCGGAGAGCTTCGCGCAGCGCTCCAGCAGACGGGAGTGCAGGTAGAAGACGTCACCCGGGTAGGCCTCGCGGCCCGGCGGGCGGCGCAGCAGCAGGGACACGGCGCGGTAGGCGTCGGCCTGCTTCGACAGGTCGTCGAAGATGATCAGGACGTGCTTGCCCTCGTACATCCACTGCTGGCCGATGGCCGAGCCGGTGTACGGCGCCAGGTACTTGAAGCCGGCCGGGTCGGACGCCGGGGCGGCCACGATGGTCGTGTACTCCAGCGCGCCGTTCTCCTCCAGCGCGCGGCGGACCGACGCGATGGTGGAGCCCTTCTGGCCGATGGCGACGTAGATGCAGCGGACCTGCTTCTTCGGGTCGCCGGTGCGCCAGTTGTCGCGCTGGTTGATGATCGTGTCGACGGCCAGGGCGGTCTTGCCGGTCTGGCGGTCGCCGATGATCAGCTGACGCTGACCACGGCCGATCGGGGTCATGGCGTCGACGGCCTTGTAGCCCGTCTCCATCGGCTCGTGCACCGACTTGCGCTGCATGACCGTGGGGGCCTGCAGCTCGAGGGCGCGGCGGCCCTCGGTCTCGATCTCGCCGAGGCCGTCGATCGGGGCGCCGAGGGGGTCGACGACGCGGCCGAGGTAGCCCTCGCCCACGGCGACCGACAGGACCTCGCCGGTACGGGTGACCGGCTGACCCTCCTCGATACCGCTGAACTCACCGAGGACGACGCAACCGATCTCGCGCTCCTCCAGGTTGAGGGCGAGGCCGAGGGTGCCGTCCTCGAACTTCAGCAGTTCGTTGGCCATGGCCGAGGGAAGACCCTCGACCTTCGCGACGCCGTCGCCGGCGACGGTGACCGTACCGACCTCCTCGCGCGAGGCCGCGTCCGGCTTGTACGACTGGACGAAGTTCTCCAGTGCGTCCCGGATCTCCTCCGGCCGGATCGTGAGCTCCGCCATCTGAGTTCCCTGCTCTCCTTGTTGGGCCCGAAGTTTCACTTGGGGGGGTATTCCACGAGTCGGGACTCCCCCCAATGAGAGGTGAATCCTCTGCACGGCCCAACCAGGGCCGTCGTAAGTACGTACTGCTACTGCTTGTCGTGCTGTTGTCGCGCGGGGTCGTCAGCTCGCCATGCGGCGGCCGGCGTCCTCCAGACGGTCCGCGATGGAGCCGTTGATGACCTCGTCACCGACCTGCACCCGGATCCCGCCGAGGACCTCGGGGTCCACGTCCAGGTTGAGGTGCATCGGGCGGCCGTAGATCTTCGCGAGGGCCGCGCCGAGGCGCAGCTTCTGCGTGTCGCTCAGCGGCACCGCCGAGGTGACGACGGCGACCATCCGGTCCCGCCGGTCCGCGGCGAGCTTGGACAGGGACTCGAGTCCCGTCTCCAGGCTACGTCCCCGCGGCGCGGTGACAAGGCGCGTCACCAGACGCTCGGTCGTCGCCTCCGCCCGGGCGCCGAGCAGGCTGCGCAGCAGCTCGCCCTTGGCCGCGGTGGTGGCCGAGCGGTTGGTCAGCGCGGCGCGCAGCTCGGTGTTCGAGGAGACGATCCGGCCGAACCGGAACAGCTCGTCCTCGACGCTGTCGAGCCGGCCCCGCTTCTGGGCCGCGGTGAGGTCGGCGGTGTTCGCCAGCTCCTCCAGCGCGTCCACCAGGTCGCGCGACTGCGACCAGCGGGAACGCACCATTCCGGACACCAGGTCGACGGCGGGGCCGCTGACCTGGTTGCCGAGGAGTCGCTGGGCGAGCTCGGCCTTGGCCTCGCCGCCCTGCGCCGGGTCGGTGAGGACCCGACGCAGCGATACCTCGCGGTGGAGCAGCGCGGTGACGGCGGCCAGCTCGTCGGCGAGCGAGCCGGCGTCCACGGACGTGGAGTCCGTCAGCGCGTCGAGACGCTCACGTGCGGCGGCAAGGGCCTCGCGGCTCGCTCCGTTCATCGCGTGGCCTCGGCCTTCGTCGCCTTGTCGTCCAGCTCGTCCAGGAAGCGGTCGATGACACGGCTCTGCCGGGCGTGGTCCTCGAGGGACTCACCGACGAGCTTGCCGGCCAGCTGAGTGGCCAGCTGTCCGACGTCCTGGCGCAGCGCGGACGCGGCGGCCTTGCGGTCGGCCTGGATCTGGGCGTGACCGGCGGCGATGATTTCCTCACGCTGCCGCTGGCCTTCCGCGCGCATCTCGGCGATGAGCGTGGCGCCCTGCTCCTGCGCCTCCTGGCGCAGGCGCGCGGCCTCGTGCCGGGCCTCGGCGAGCTGGGCCTTGTACTGCTCAAGGACGCTCTGGGCCTCGGTCTGCGCGGCCTCGGCCTTCTCGATACCGCCTTCGATGGCCTCGCGACGCTCTTCCAGAACCTTGTTGATGTTCGGGAGCAGCTTCTTGGCGAGGAAGCCGAAGACGATGACGAAAGCGATGAGGCCGATGACAACTTCCGGCCACGGCGGAATGAGGGGATTTTCCTTCTCCCCCTCAGCCGCCAGGAAAACCAGGGCGGATGTCACATCAGTGCCTTTCGTCGAAAGGGACGGTCGTCAGGTTCGTCTTAGTAGACGAACGGCATGACGAGACCGATCAGGGCGAGCGCCTCACAGAAGGCGAAGCCCAGGATCTGGTTGGCGCGGATGAGGCCGGCAGCCTCGGGCTGACGGGCGAGGGCCTGGGTGCCGTTACCGAAGATGATGCCAACGCCGACGCCCGGGCCGATGGCCGCGAGACCGTAACCGACGGAACCGAGGTCACCGGTGACAGCAGCAAGGTTGGACATGCTTGTTCTTCCTTCTCTTTACGGACCGGTGGGGGTTGGCCACCGGACGACTGGGGGTGTTCGAGGGGCGGGGAGCTCAGTGGTGCTCGGCGAGCGCGCCCTGGATGAACGTGCAGGTCAGCAGGACGAACACGTAGGCCTGAACCGCCTGGATGAAGAGTTCGAAGGCCGTCATGACGATGACCATCACGAACGAGACGCCGGCGTAGGCGATGCCGATGCCGTTGAGCATGTACCAGGTGGCGATCGTGAACAGCAGAAGCAGCGTGTGCCCCGCGAACATGTTCGCGAAGAGTCGGACGGCGTGCGTGAACGGGCGGACGATCAGGTTCGAGAAGAACTCGATCGTCATGGCCAGCGGGAGCACCGGGCCGAGCGACTTGTCGTAGCCCGTCACGTTCTTGAAGAAGCCGACGAAGCCGTGACGCTTGAAGGTGAGCGAGACCCACAGGATGTAGACGATCGCGGCCATACCTGCGGGGTAGGCGATGATCGACGTCACCGGGAACTGGGCGACCGGGATGATCGACCAGAGGTTCATCATCCAGATGAAGAAGAAGAGCGAGACGACCAGCGGGACGTACTTCTCGCCTTCCTTCTTGCCGATGGTCTCGTAGACGACGCCGCGGCGGATGAAGTCGTAACCGGCTTCGGCGACCATCTGGAGCTTGCCCGGGACGACCTTCGGCTTGCTGAAGGCGGCCCAGAAGAAGCCCACGATGATGATGGAGCCGAGCAGGGCGAGCAGCATCGGCTTGTTGAAGTAAAGGCCGTTGCCGTCTGCGTTGCCCCAGAGCGGCTCGAAGAGGAACGAGTGCAGGCCGGGAGCCGGGAAGCCACACCCGTCGAACAGGTGGCAGTCGGTCTCGAAGGCGAGCACCTGCGTCGGGTCAGCACTCACCGCGGGCTCCTTCATCGTGGCGCATGGGTACGGCAACCTCGTTGTGTCGGCGCGGCGCGTGACCGCTGTTCGGCACGGGACTGGTGTTACGGGTGTGGGGGCGGCTGTGGGGCATCTCGCCTCGCGAATGAGCAGGCGTCAGCGTGGATGCCCGCGCCCGCGATGCCGCAGTTGGCACCGGACGATAGCAGGACTTCACATGCCTCTTTATCCCGGCCCTACCCCTCACGACGAGCGGCCCGTCTTTTCGGGCTTTTCGCTCGAAGACTCGGGCTCGACGTAGAGAATCTTGGCCTTCATGTGCGCCCGCGTCTGCGCGGCGATCCACGCGAGCGTGACGACGACCAGGGTGATCGCGAAGGACCGGGGGTGGAACAGCGTCGTGTTCTTGAACGCGGCCAGGAAGACGAACAGCAGCAGGATCTGTGCCGCGTAGAGCATCAGGCCCATCGCCTGGAAAAGGTGCGGAAGCGATTTGGCGGTGCGCTGAAGGACGTAGAGACCGATTCCCATGAACAGCATCGCCACCACGGTCGCGACGACGGCTCCGACCGCTCCCTTGCCGCCGGCGACCACGGCGCTGACGACGGCGGCTACTGCGCCGACGGCAGCCGTGGGCACGGCAGCCTGAAGCAAGGTCCGGACGTCATTGGACGGCATGGCGGCAACTCCGCTTTTTCACAGGGGGCAGGGTGTCGTCATGGACGAGCGTAGTCCCGGGCCGAACGAGGTCCTGACGGCCAAGAGACCGTCGCACTACGGTCCTTAGGCTCTACCCGGGGGTTCTCGTGAACCGTATCACAAACTATTTGATGAGGTCTTTACCTGTGGGTGTGCTTGCTGTCACACATGAGAGTGACAGTGCGCGTCTGTGCAGTCACTGCGTCCACTTGTCTGGTAATGGGGTACTTCGTTCCCCCACGCGTTGGCAATGCTCTCGTCAGATTCTTACCTTGCGCGCGAACGGGGGCCGACGGCGGTCGCCCCGTTGACGCCCGAGACTCCGGCGACGACCGGCACGCGTTCGTCCTCGTCCTCCTCCACGGCCACGGCGGGCGCCTCCTCGACGGCGGCCCCGCGGCGGCGGTAGCGGGGCGGCACGAAGTGCTCGGCCCAGCGCGGGGCGCGCGGCGTGAAGCGCGGCAGCAGGAGCAGGACCAGGCCGATCGCGCTCAGGAAGACGACGCCCAGCACGATCCACATGGAAGCCGCGTTCACCGAGAAGGCCAGGGCGCCGAAGGCGATGAGCGCCGAGAAGAAGTACATGATCAGCACCGCGCGGCTGTGCGAGTGCCCGATCTCCAGCAGCCGGTGGTGCAGGTGCCCCCGGTCCGCGGCGAACGGCGACTGCCCCCGCCAGGTGCGCCGCACGATCGCCAGGATCAGGTCGGCGGCCGGGATGGCGATGATGGTCAGCGGCATCAGCAGCGGGATGTAGACCGGCACCATCTGGTGCACGGTGTTGCGCTCGGAGCCGGAGAACAGCCGCATGGCGTCCGGGTCGACCTGTCCCGTCACCGAGATCGCGCCCGCCGCCAGCACGAGGCCGATCAGCATCGAGCCGGAGTCACCCATGAAGATCCGGGCGGGGTGCATGTTGTGCGGCAGGAAGCCCAGGCACATGCCCATGAGGATGGCCGCGAACAGCGTCGCCGGGGCGGCCGCCTCGATGCCGTACGAGTACCAGATCCGGTAGGCGTACATGAAGAACGCCGCCGCCGCGATGCACACCGTGCCCGCCGCCAGGCCGTCCAGGCCGTCGACGAAGTTGACCGCGTTGATGGTGATGACGACCAGCGCCACCGTCAGCAGGGTGCCCTGCCACTGGGTCAGTGCCACGTTGCCGACGCCGGGGACGGGGATCCACAGGATCGTCAGACCCTGCACCACCATCACGCCGGCAGCGATCATCTGCCCGCCCAGCTTGATCAGGGCGTCGATCTCGAACTTGTCGTCCAGGACGCCGATCAGCCAGATCAGCGCCGCGCCGGAGAGCAGGGCGCGCGGCTCGTTGGAGTTCTCGAAGACCTCGCTGAGGTTGGTGAGGTGGTCTGCGACCAGCAGGCCCGCGCACAACCCGAAGAACATCGCGATCCCGCCGAGGCGCGGAGTGGGCTCCCGGTGCACGTCACGTGCCCGGATCTCCGGCATCGCCCCCGCCACGATCGCGAACTTCCGTACCGGCCCTGTCAGCAGATACGTCACCGCGGCCGTGACGCAGAGCGTCAGCAGGTATTCACGCACGGGCTTCCCCACAGGTCTCGCTGGCCATTCCCAGCCCCACACCCTAGCGATGAGCGCATACGGTTGAGGACTTCCGGGTAGCGACGATGGTTGCACGTGTGGCTGTGCACACGCGTGCCCCTACCCTGCCTCACTCCGGGTACGGAGGGAATTCCGCGACCAGATGCCGTACGTCGTCCCGCGCCGTGACCGCGTCCGTGCCGCCCCGCAGCACCTCGGCGAGCAGGGTGGCGACCGCCCGCATCTCCCGCTCCCCCATGCCCTGCGTGGTCAGGGCCGCCGTGCCCAGGCGCAGCCCGCGGGCGTCGGCGTGCGGCAGCGCGCAGCAGTCCAGGACGATGCCGGCGGCCGCGAGCCGTCCCCGCGCGGTCCTGCCGTCGACCCCGAGCGGCGCCGGGTCGACGGTCAGCAGGTGGGTGTCGGTGCCGCCGGTGGTGACGGCCAGGCCCTCGGCGGCCAGCTGCGCGGCCAGGACGCGGGCGTTGGCGATCACCTGATGGGCGTACGCGGCGAAGGCCGGGGTCGCCGCCTCGCCGAACGCGACGGCCTTGGCGGCGATGGTGTGCATCTGCGCGCCGCCCTGGGTGAACGGGAACACGGCCCGGTCGACCCGCTCCGCCAGGTCGCTCCCGCAGAGGATCATGCCGCCGCGCGGACCGCGCAGCACCTTGTGCGTGGTCGCGCACACGATGTCGGCGTACGGCACCGGACTGGGCGCCGCTCCCCCCGCGACCAGCCCGATGGGGTGGGCGGCGTCCGCGATGAGGTAGGCGCCCACCTCGTCGGCGACCTCGCGGAAGGCGGCGTAGTCGAGGTGGCGGGGGTAGGCGATGGAACCGCACACGATCGCCTTGGGGCGGTGCGTGCGGGCCAGGGCGCGCACCTGGTCGTGGTCGATCAGCCCGGTCTCCGCGTCCACGCCGTAGCCGACGAAGTCGAACCAGCGGCCGGAGAAGTTGCCGGGCGAGCCGTGCGTGAGGTGACCGCCGTAGGGCAGGCCGAGGGCGAGGACCGTGTCGCCGGGGCGCAGCAGCGCGGCGTAGGCGGCCAGCACGGCGGAGGAGCCGGAGTGGGACTGCACGTTGGCGTGCTCGGCGCCGAAGAGGGCCCGGGCGCGGTCCACGGCGAGCCGCTCGGCGGCGTCGGCGATCTCGCAGCCGCCGTGGTGCCGGGCGCCGGGGTAGCCCTCGGCGTACTTGTTGGCCAGCGGGGAGCCGAGCGCGGCCAGCACGGCGGGGGACGTGAAGTTCTCCGCGGCGATCAGCTGGAGGGTCGTCGACTGGCGGCGCCCCTCGGCGAGCAGGATCTCGGCCAGCTCGTGGTCCTGGCGCAGCAGGACACCGAGCCCGCTGTCATCGGCCTCGAGGACGTCGTGGGTGACCGACATGGTGCGCTCCGGGCGTGCGTCGACGGTGACGTACGACCAATGTAGGCCCGGGGCGCCGAAGCCGCCCGAGGTGCCGCGCATCCAGGCGGTTCCCGCCGGGGCGGCCGTCCTCGGCGGCGCCCGTCACGTCCGCGCCGCGACCCCCGTCAGCGCCGTCACCACGGGATCGAGGGCCTGGTGTATCTCGTCGCCGATCGACCGGAAGAAGGGCAGCGGCGCCCCGTACGGGTCGTAGACCTCGTCGGCCTCCGCCGTCGGTGCCAGCAGCCAGCCGCGCAGCGCCGCCGCGGCCCGGACCAGGGCCCGTGCGCGCGTGACCACGCCCTCGTCCAGGGAGGGCAGCGTGGCCGGGTCGATGGCGTTCACCAGGCGGGTGAACTCCTTGAGGGTGAAGGTGCGCAGCCCCGCCGAGTGCCCCATGGAGATGACCTGGGCGCGGTGGTCCCGCGTCGCGGTCAGCACGAGGTCCGCGCGGATCACGTGCTCGTCGAGCAGCTCGCGCCCGGTGAAGCCGGCCGCGTCCGCGCCGAAGTCCGCGAGGACGGTCTCCGCGTTCGCCTCCATGGGGGCGCCCTCGTGGCCCCAGGTGCCGGCGCTCTCCACGATCAGGCCGCCGCCGAGCACGCCGAGCCGCTCCGTCACGAAATGCCGGGTCAGCCGCTCGGTGATGGGTGAGCGGCAGACGTTTCCGGTGCTGACGTGGAGGATGCGGAAGCTGTCGCGCGGAAGCCCGACGAACGTCGTCGTGATCTCCGCGGCGCGTTCTGCGCTGCCTATGCCACGCCCCGTCCCAGGGGCCGTCAATTCGCCACCTCGAGGTCGGGTACCACCTTGCGCAGTTCCTCGGCCGACAAGGCGCCCGCGCGCAGCAGCACGGGCACCTCGCGGGTGACGTCGACGATGGACGACGGGACGTTGCCGGGGGTGGGGCCGCCGTCGAGGTAGACGGAGACGGAGTCGCCGAGCATCTGCTGGGCGGCGTCGCAGTCCTCGGGCGCCGGGTGGCCGGTGAGGTTGGCGGAGGAGACGGCCATCGGGCCGACCTCGGTGAGCAGCTCGATGGCGACGGGGTGCAGCGGCATGCGCACGGCGACCGTGCCGCGGGTGTCGCCGAGGTCCCACTGGAGGGACGGCTGGTGCTTGGCGACCAGGGTGAGCGCGCCCGGCCAGAAGGCGTCGACCAGCTCCCAGGCCAGCTCGGAGAAGTCGGTGACCAGGCCGTGCAGGGTGTTCGGCGAGCCGATGAGGACGGGCGTGGGCATGTTGCGGCCCCGGCCCTTGGCGTCCAGCAGGTCGGCGACGGCCTCCCCGGTGAAGGCGTCGGCGCCGATGCCGTACACGGTGTCCGTCGGCAGCACCACGAGCTCGCCCCGGCGGACGGCGGAGGCGGCCTCGCGCAGACCGGTCACACGGTCGGTCGCGTCGTTGGTGTCGTATCGCCGTGCCATTTAGCGGGCCTCCTCGTACACGTACTGCGGGGTCGAAGTCGGGGCGGTGCTCACGGGAGCGCCTTGCGGGCGGTCGCGAAGCGGGGGCGTTTGTTGAGGTCGGGGTGGTCGGCCGCGTCGGCCCAGCCCCGCTCCTCGGTGAAGATCCACGGCACCTGGCCGCCCTGGGTGTCGGCGTGCTCGACGACGACGACGCCGCCGGGGCGGAGCAGGCGGTGGGCGGTGCGCTCCAGGCCGCGGATCAGGTCGAGGCCGTCCTCGCCGGAGAACAGCGCCATCTGCGGATCGTGGTCGCGGGCCTCGGGGGCGACGTACTCCCACTCGGTGAGCGGGATGTACGGCGGGTTGGAGACGACGAGGTCGACCTGGCCGTCGAGGTCCGGGAAGGCGGTCAGCGCGTCGCCCTGGCGCAGCTCGACCCTGGACCCCTCCATGTTCTTGCGCGTCCACACCAGGGCGTCCTCGGACAGCTCCACGGCGTGCACACGGGAGCGCGGCACCTCCTGGGCGAGGGCGAGCGCGATGGCGCCCGAGCCGGTGCACAGGTCGACGATGCAGGGCTCGACGACGTCCATGGCGCGCACGGCGTCTATGGCCCACCCGACGACCGACTCGGTCTCGGGGCGGGGCACGAAGACACCGGGGCCGACCTGCAGTTCCAGGTAGCGGAAGTAGGCGCGGCCGGTGATGTGCTGGAGCGGCTCGCGCGCCTCGCGGCGGGCGACGACCTCCCAGTACCGGGCGTCGAACTCCGCGTCCGGCACGGTGTGCAGCTCGCCCCGCTTGACGCCGTGCAGGTACGCGGCGAGTTCCTCCGCGTCGGTGCGCGGCGAGGGCACGCCGGCGTCGGCCAGCCGCCGGGTGGCCTGGGCCACCTCCATGAGCAGCAGGTTCACGCTGGTCCTCCGGGGCTGAGCTGGGGTCCGGTGCGGGTGGTGCGGGGGCGTCTACGCGGCGGCGAGCTTGGCCGCCGAGTCCGCGTCGACGCAGGCCTGGATCACCGAGTCGAGGTCGCCGTCCAGGACCTGGTCCAGGTTGTACGCCTTGAAGCCGACGCGGTGGTCGGAGATGCGGTTCTCCGGGAAGTTGTAGGTGCGGATCTTCTCGGAGCGGTCGACGGTGCGGACCTGGCTGCGCCGGGCGTCCGCGGCCTCCTTCTCCGCCTCCTCCTGCGCCGCCGCGAGCAGCCTGGAGCGCAGGATACGCATCGCCTGCTCCTTGTTCTGCAGCTGGCTCTTCTCGTTCTGGCAGGAGGCGACGACTCCGGTCGGGATGTGCGTGATGCGCACGGCGGAGTCGGTGGTGTTGACGGACTGGCCGCCGGGGCCGGAGGACCGGTAGACGTCGATGCGCAGGTCGTTGGGGTTGATCTCGACGTCGATCTCCTCGGCCTCGGGCGTGACCAGCACGCCGGCCGCGGAGGTGTGGATACGGCCCTGGGACTCGGTGGCCGGCACGCGCTGCACGCGGTGCACGCCGCCCTCGTACTTCAGCCGGGCCCAGACGCCCTGGCCGGGCTCGGTGGCGCCCTGGCCGCCCTTGGTCTTCACGGCGACCTGGACGTCCTTGTAGCCGCCCAGCTCGGACTCGGTGGCGTCGATGATCTCGGTCTTCCAGCCGACCCGCTCGGCGTACCGCAGGTACATGCGCAGCAGGTCGCCGGCGAAGAGGGCCGACTCGTCGCCGCCCGCGCCCGCCTTGATCTCCAGGATGACGTCCTTGTCGTCGCTGGGGTCGCGCGGGACGAGCAGGAGGCGGAGCTTCTCGGTGAGCTGCTCGCGCTGCTTGTCCAGCTCCTTGACCTCGGCGGCGAAGTCGGGGTCGTCGGCGGCGAACTCGCGCGCGGTCTCCATGTCGTCGCCGGTCTGCTTCCAGGAGCGGAACGTGGCGACGATCGGGGTCAGCTCGGCGTACCGCTTGTTCAGCTTGCGCGCGTTGGTCTGGTCGGAGTGGACCGACGGGTCGGCGAGCTTCTTCTCCAGGTCGGCGTGCTCAACGACGAGTTCCTCGACGGCCTCGAACATCTGGGGCTCCTGCTACTGCTTGGGAAGGGGAAGGCGGGCGACCAAAAACGCCGGTCCCGGCGCTCCCCCGGCTGGGGGCGCGGCCGTGGACCGGCGATTGGGGGCTCGCTACTTCTTGGAGCCGGCGGCAGCCTTGCCGAAGCGGGCCTCGAAGCGGGCCACACGGCCACCGGTGTCGAGGATCTTCTGCTTGCCCGTGTAGAACGGGTGGCACTCGGAGCAGACCTCGGCGCGGATGGTGCCGGAGTCGATGGTGCTGCGGGTGGTGAACGACGCGCCACAGGTGCAGCTGACCTGCGTCTCGACGTACTCGGGGTGGATGTCGCGCTTCAAGGTGTCTCCTAGGTTCGGGAGGGCGCCGGGTCGCCGCCGCGGGATGCGGGAGCGTGAACCGGAGCCGACGTACCAGTCTGCCAGGACTGGGGCCATCCCCCAAAACCGGGGGCGGGGGCCGTCTATTCCCCCCACGGCCGGGGGGCGGTCAGGAGGCGCTCACGACGTCCTCCGCCCCGCCGGTGGCCGTCCCCTCGGTGGCGTCCCTCGGGATCGGGCGGTCGTTCTTCAGGGCGTCCCACACCTGGCGGGCCTGGTCCTCGGCGACCAGGACGCGGTTGGCGTCCGCGGGGTCGTACCGGACCGGCATCGTGACCATGTTCATGTTCGAGGCGTCGATGCCCTTCAGTCCGCTCGCGAAGGACATCAGGGAGTTCACCGAGCCCAGGTCGGAGTCGGTGGTGACGGTCTTGGTGGCGGTGTCGGCGACGTCGTACAGCTTCTTGGGGTTGCCGAGCAGGCCGATGTCCTTGACCTGGGCGACCAGGGCCTTGACGAAGGCCTGCTGGAGCTGGATGCGGCCGAGGTCGGAGCCGTCGCCGACGGCGTGCCGGGTGCGGACCAGGCCGAGGGCCTGCTCGCCGTCGAGGGTGTGGGTGCCGGCGGCCAGGTCGAGGTGGCTGTCGGGGTCCCTGATGGCCTCGGTGGTGGTGACGTCGACGCCGCCGAGGTCGTCGATGAGCTTCTGGAAGCCGCTGAAGTCGACCTCGAGGTAGTGGTCCATGCGCAGGCCGCTGACCGACTCGACGGTCTTCACGGCGCAGGGGGCGCCGCCGGCGGCGTAGGCGGAGTTGAACATCACCTCGTGGGCGGCGGGGTGCTCGGTGCCGTCGGTGCCGGTGCAGGCGGGGCGGTCGATGAGGGTGTCGCGCGGTACGGAGACCACGCTGGCCTTCTTGTGGCCCTTGTGGACGTGCACGATCATCGCCGTGTCGGAGCGGGCGGTGCCGTCGTCGGTGCCGCCGCCGAGTTCGCCGTTGCCGCCGGAGCGGGTGTCCGAGCCGAGGACCAGGATGTTCTCGGAGCCGTCGTCGGCCTTCTCGGGGCGGTCGGCGCCGAGGACCTGGTCGATGTCGACGCTGGTCAGGTTGCCGTTGAGCTTGAAGTACAGGACGCCCGCGCCGGTGCCGCCCAGGACCACGATGCCCGCGGCGCTCCAGGCCGCGACGAGCAGTGCCTTGCGCCGTCCGGCGCGCGGCCTGCGGCGGCGGCCCTTGCCCCGGCGGCGGGGTGCGGGACCGTGGGGGTCCCCGGGGCCGGGTATCGGATGCTCGGGCGTGCTCTCGGCGGACATGTGCTCCTCGGGTGTTCGTCCGGTCGGTTACCCCCTGCGCTCAGGGTCGGGTCGGTCGGTTCCGACGGGTTTCCGCCGGTACCTCACCATCGTCCCTCCGTTGTGGAGACGGCGGAACTCGGGACAGGGTTGCACAACGGTCTGTGGCGGCCGGGTGGGGAAACGGTCACGCAGCGTGCTCGGCGGACGGGGTCCCGCTCCGCTGACCTGGGAAGCCGCCGGAGCGCGTCCGGGTGCCCGGGGCCGGGCGCGGGAACCCTGCGTGTGGTGAAGATCGCAACGCGAAGGGCCGCCTCCGGAAGAGGAGGCGGCCCCTGATGGGCAGGCGGTCCGGGTGGGCTCAGCCGAAGAGGTTGAACGCTCCCCAGCCGCCGCCGACCTTGACGCGGGCCTTGAACGTCGCCGCGCCCGTGCCGCCGGTGCCCTTGTACAGCCAGAGCACGCCGGAGGTGTCCCTGGCCAGCAGGTCGGGCCTGCCGTCGCCGGTGATGTCGCCGGCGGTGGCGAGGGCGTTGTACGCGGACCAGCCGCCGCCGACCCGGACGCGGGTGCCGAGCGCCGGGGAGGCCTTGCCGGTGCCCGGGTACTGCCACAGGACGCCCGAGCCGTCCCGCGCCAGCAGGTCGGCCCTGCCGTCGCGGTTGTAGTCACCCGTGCCGGTGATCGTGTACGCGCCCCAGCCGCCGCCGATCCGCGCGCGGGTGCCGAAGGTGCCGTCGCCCTTGCCGGGGTAGAGCCACAGGACGCCGTCCTTGTCCTTGGCGACCAGGTCGGGCAGGGCGTCGCCGGACAGGTCGCCCGGCACACGGAGGTCCTTCATCGCGTTCCAGCCGCCGCCGACGCGGATGTCCTCGTAGCCGTCGGAACCGTTGAACGCGAAGTTGTACAGCACGCCGTCCGTGGTGCGGTACAGGTAGTCCTGCCAGGAGTCGCGGTTCAGGTCCGCCTGGCGCACCAGGTTCACCCCGCCCCAGTCGCCCAGCCCGATGCGGTCGCCCAGGTAGGGCGCCCGGTCGCCGAACGAGGAGTACTCGTAGGCCTCTCCGCCGGGCGTGCGCACGAAGAGGTCCGCGAGACCGTCGAAGTCGAGGTCGCTGTCGTCGACGCGGGCGTTGATGTCGCCGACGTAGGTGCGGGTCTTGGCGTACACGCCGTAGGCGCCCGAGGCGACGCAGTCCTTGACGCCCCAGGACACGACGCCGGCGACCCGGCCGTTGACCACCAGCGGGCCGCCGGAGTCCCCGTTGCACGGGGAGACCGTGCCGGCGTCCTGGCCGGAGGCCGGGTTCCCGGCGCAGGCCATCTGACCGGCCACGAAGTCGGAGCCCCAGTACGAGGTGCAGGTCGCGTCCGACCGCATGGGCACGGTCGCCTTGCGCAGCGTCGGCGAGATGGCCTCGCTGGTGGAGCTGGTGCGCCCCCAGCCGTAGACCGTCGCCGGTGTGCCGTTGGCGTAGGAGGCGGTGTCGCCGCTCAACGTCGTGCGGAGCGTCTTGTACGGCAGTGCCTCGTTCAGCGTCAGCACCGCGAGGTCGCCGCCGGACGTCGTGCTCGGGCGGTAGGTGGGGTTGACCCACTGGCGGTACACGCCGGTGACCCGGCCGCCGTGCAGGTCGCCGTCGTCGCCGGGCAGCTGGGCCGTGCCGGCGACGACCGCCCCGTTCTGGGCCCAGTCCAGGCCGTACACGCAGTGCGCGGCGGTCAGGACCTTCGCCGGGGCGACCAGGGTGCCGCCGCAGAAGTAGCCCTCGTCCGTGGTCGGGTCGTAGTAGTGCAGCTGCACCATCCACGGGGCCTCGGCGAGGGTCGCGTTCGTGCCGCCGATGATCTTCGGGTCGACGGTGCCGGACGGGGCCTCGGTGCCCTGGGCGGGCTTCGGCCGGCCGGGGGCGGCGGCGGCGTCCCGGAGCGTCGCCCCGGACCCCTGCACGCGCTCCAGCAGCTCCGCCTGGGAGGCGGCGGGCCGCTCGGTGGCGGCCCGCTGGGGCGGGAGGGGCGTCGTACCGGACGCCTGGGCGGGGGCGGCCGCGAGGACCGCGCCCGACAGGGCGAGTGCGGCGGTGGCCGCGGGAAGAGCCAGGCGGGCTCTTCGAGAGGTTGAGGTCACTCAGGTCTCCTGTCGCGGTGAATGCTCGCAGGAGAGAAAGGGCCCGGGGGCGCGGGCCCGTGAAGGCAGCACAGATCGCCCCGTGGGCGTATCCGAAAATACGTTCCCCCCCACTGCAGTGCGCTGATCTTACAAGCCAGAAGTCCCGCTCCGTCACCTGTGTGACGGAGCGGGACTTCGGACCGCGCCTCGAGACGTCCTGCGGTGAACCTAGTCGCCGTTGCCCGGGGTGGGCGTCGTCTTCTGGATCTGCATCAGGAACTCGGCGTTCGACTTGGTCTGCTTCATCTTGTCGAGGAGCAGCTCGATCGCCTGCTGCTGGTCGAGGGCGTGCAGCACGCGGCGCAGCTTCCAGGTGATGGCCAGCTCGTCGCTGCCGAGCAGGATCTCCTCCTTGCGGGTGCCGGACGCGTCGACGTCCACCGCCGGGAAGATGCGCTTGTCGGCGAGCTTCCGGTCGAGCTTGAGCTCGGCGTTGCCGGTGCCCTTGAACTCCTCGAAGATGACCTCGTCCATGCGGGACCCGGTGTCCACCAGGGCGGTGGCGAGGATGGTCAGCGAGCCGCCGTCCTCGATGTTGCGGGCCGCACCGAAGAAGCGCTTCGGCGGGTACAGGGCGGTCGAGTCGACACCACCGGACAGGATGCGGCCGGAGGCCGGGGCGGCGAGGTTGTACGCGCGGCCCAGACGGGTGATCGAGTCGAGCAGCACGACGACGTCGTGACCCAGCTCCACCAGGCGCTTGGCGCGCTCGATGGCCAGCTCGGCGACCGTGGTGTGATCCTCGGCCGGGCGGTCGAAGGTCGAGGAGATGACCTCGCCCTTGACCGACCGCTGCATGTCGGTGACCTCTTCCGGACGCTCGTCGACCAGGACGACCATCAGGTGGCACTCGGGGTTGTTGTGCGTGATCGCGTTGGCGATCGCCTGCATGATCATGGTCTTGCCGGTCTTCGGCGGGGCCACGATCAGACCGCGCTGGCCCTTACCGATGGGCGCGACGAGGTCGATGATGCGGGTGGTGAGGACCCCGGGGTCCGTCTCCAGGCGCAGGCGGTCCTGCGGGTACAGCGGCGTCAGCTTGTTGAACTCCGGCCGCCCGCGGCCGTGTTCGGGCGCCATGCCGTTGACCGAGTCCAGGCGCACCAGCGCGTTGAACTTCTCGCGGCGCTCGCCCTCCTTGGGCTGGCGCACGGCACCGGTGATGTGGTCGCCCTTGCGCAGGCCGTTCTTGCGGACCTGGGCGAGGGAGACGTACACGTCGTTGGGACCGGGCAGGTAGCCGGAGGTCCGGATGAACGCGTAGTTGTCGAGGATGTCGAGGATGCCGGCGACCGGGATGAGGACGTCGTCCTCGTTGATCTGCGGCTCCTGCTGGATCTCGTCGCGCCCGCGGCGGCCACGGCGGTCGCGGTAGCGCCCGCGACGGCCACGGCGGCCGCCCTCGAAGTCGTCCCCGTCCTCGTCGGCCCGCTGCTGCTGGCGGTCCTGACGGCCCCCGCCCTGCTGCTGGCGCTGACCGCCCTGGTTCTGCTGGTCGTCGCCCTTGCCCCGGCGGTCGCGGTCGCGTCCACGGTCGCCGCGGTCGCGGTCGCCGCGCTCGCGGTCCCCGCGCTCCCGGCGGTCGCGACGGCGGCCCTCGCCGCCCTCGCCGTCGGTGCGGGCGTCGCCCTGGCCCTGCTGCTGGCCCTGGGCCGACTCGCCCTTGGGCTCGCCGCGGGTCTCGACGGCCACGGCGTCGGTGGCCGCGGACGGGCTGCCCGCGTCGGCGGTGGCCCGGCGGCGACGGCGCTCGGAGGGGGCGTCGTCGGCGGGGGCGCCGGCCTGCTCGGCCGAGGCCGAGACCTTGGGCGACGGCTGACCGGGGATGTCGATCTGCTGCTGGGCGGCCTTGTCGGCGGCCGTCTTGTCGGCCTTCTTCTCGGCCTTGCCGGCCTTCTCCGCCTTGTCGGCGGGGGCCTCGTCGCCCGTACGCGACCGGGAGGTGCTGCGGCGCTTCGGCTTGGTCTCGCCGGCGGCGTCCGCGGCGGCGGGCGCGGCCTTGGCGGGGGCTCCCCCGGCGGCCTGCGCCTCCTTGATGACCTCGATCAGCTGGCTCTTGCGCATCCGCGCGGTGCCCCTGATGCCGAGGCCGGATGCGACCTGCTGCAGCTCGGCCAGCACCATGCCCTCGAGGCCGGTACCACGGCGCCGCCGGGAGCCGGCACCGGTGGCAGGCGCGGAGGCGTCCGTGGCGGGCGCGGCAGCGGTCTCCTCGACACGTGCGCCCATCAGATCGGTGGTGTCGCTCACGAAGGGTCCTTCCCTGGAGCGGACGTCGGCCTGTCTGGCTCGGCGACCGGTTGTGCTGTCCGGCTTCGGTTCTTGCTGTGTGAACCGTGCCGGGGCGGTGGTCCGCCTGAACGGCGGAAGAGATATCTGGTGATGGCGCGCCCCCCGGCCGTGGCACCCAGTGTCTGTGTCACGCGGCGTGGTCGCACCGGTTCCGAAACGTGCCCGACGGGCCGCTCAGTGTCCGTGTCGGCCGTACTGATCACGTACGGCGTCCACCACACAATGCGGCTTGGGGGGCTCCCGGAAGAATGTCTGTCCCGGACGGGGACACGAGGCACCTCGCCATGGTGGGGTCGGGTGCAGACTTGAGATTAACACTACCGGATCCAACAAACATTCCCCCTCTCGAAATCCGGCAACCGCACGCTTTTTATGTGTCGCCGGAGGTCGCCAGCGGCAGGACGCACGCACCCTGCTGGTCCAGGCTGAGCCGGTTGGCCGCCCATTCCGTGCCGGCCAGCGCCTCGACCTTGTCGGCCGTGTCGGCGTCGGCCAGTGCCATCACCGTGGGGCCGGCGCCCGAGATCACCGCGGGTACGCCGTCGCCGCGCAGCCTCTCCACCAGTGCCGCGCTCTCCGGCATGGCCGGGGCGCGGTACTCCTGGTGCAGGCGGTCCTCGGTGGCCGGCAGCAGCAGCTCGGGGCGCCTGGTCAGGGCCTCGACGAGCAGCGCGGCACGGCCGGCGTTGGCGGCGGCGTCGACGTGCGGGACGGAGCGCGGGAGCAGTCCGCGCGCGGTCTCCGTCAGTACCGGCTTCCCGGGCACGAAAACCACCGGAACGATGGAATCGGCGGGGTCCATCCTGATCGCCCGGGCGGCGCCGGACTCCATCCAGGACAGGGTGAAACCGCCCAGCAGACAGGCCGCCACGTTGTCGGGGTGGCCCTCGATCTCGGTGGCGAGGTCGAGCAGCGCGGCGTCGTCGAGCCGGGCCTCGCCGCCTATGGTCACCGCGCGGGCGGCGACGATGCCGGCGCAGATGGCGGCGGAGGAGGAGCCGAGGCCGCGGCCGTGCGGGATGCGGTTGGCGCAGACGATCTCCAGGCCCCGCGGCTGCCCGCCCAGGAGGTCGAAGGCGGTGCGCAGGGACCGTACGAGCAGGTGTTTCTCGTCGCGCGGGAGGGTTTCGCCGCCCTCACCCGCGATGTCGATGTGCAGCCCGGAGTCGGCGACCCGGACGACCACGTCGTCGTACAAGCCCAGCGCCAGGCCCAGGGCGTCGAAGCCCGGGCCGAGGTTGGCGCTGGTGGCGGGGACGCGCACCCTGACGGCGGCGGCGCGGAACGCTGGACCGGCCATCGCTCGATGACTCTCCTTGAGCTGCGTGACTGTCGAATGACATTCGATGACGTACGGAACCCGGGTCGCCGCTGCCTGTCGAACGGCCGATCCCTGCCGACCGCGGCCGGCCACCTTGCGACCGCGGAGACGGCGCGGCGCCGCGGCATATGCGGCGGGCGGGTTCGGTACAGCCTATCGAAGGAAGGTTCTTCGGCGACATAGGGCGCACAGGAGGCGCACGATGCGTGTCGTAAGCCCCCCGTGCACCCCCTGTACGTGGCTTTCCCGCTCGGGCGTCGCTTACGCCCTCGTACGCCGGCGGGACGGGCCCGGCCCCTAGACCAGGCCGAGCCGCTCGGCCGCCGTCGCCGCGTCGACCGGCACGGTGACCGGCTGCGGAGCACCGGCGACGGCCCAGTCCGGGTCCTTGAGCCCGTTGCCGGTGACGGTGCACACGATCCGCTGCCCCGGGTCGACCTTGCCCTGCTCGGCCGCCTTCAGCAGGCCGGCCACCGAAGCGGCGGAGGCGGGCTCGACGAAGACGCCCTCCTGGGAGGCCAACAGCCGGTAGGCGCGCAGGATCTCACGGTCCGTCACCTCGTCGATGGCGCCGCCGGACTCGTCCCGCGCGGCGAGGGCGTAGTCCCACGAGGCGGGGTTGCCGATCCGGATCGCGGTCGCGATGGTCGACGGGTCCTTGACGACCTCGCCCCGCACGATCGGGGCGCTGCCGGAGGCCTGGAAGCCCCACATGCGCGGCGCCTTCGTGCTGACCTTGTCGGCGGCGTACTCCTGGTAGCCCTTCCAGTACGCGGTGATGTTGCCCGCGTTGCCGACCGGCAGGACGTGGATGTCGGGGGCGTCGCCGAGCATGTCGACGATCTCGAAGGCGGCCGTCTTCTGCCCCTCGATGCGCACCGGGTTGACCGAATTGACCAGCGCCACGGGGTAGTTGTCGCTCAGCGCGCGGGCCAGCGTGAGGCAGTCGTCGAAGTTGCCGTCGACCTGGAGGATCTTCGCGCCGTGCACGAGGGCCTGGCCCATCTTGCCGAGGGCGATCTTGCCCTGCGGCACGAGGACGGCCGAGACCATCCCGGCCCGCACGCCGTACGCGGCGGCGGAGGCGGAGGTGTTGCCGGTGGACGCGCAGATGACGGCCTGCGCACCCTCCTCCTTGGCCTTGCTGATGGCCATGGTCATCCCGCGGTCCTTGAAGGACCCCGTCGGGTTCGCCCCCTCGACCTTGAGGTGGACCTCGCAGCCCGTGCGCTCGGAGAGCACCTGCGCGGGCACGAGCGGGGTGCCGCCCTCGCGGAGCGTCACGACGGGCGTGCTGGCGGAGACGGGCAGCCTGTCCCGGTACTCCTCGATGATTCCGCGCCACTGGTGGGTCATTGCTGGTTACTCTCCTTCAACCCGCATGATGCTGGCGACATCCCGCACGGTGTCGAGCTTGCGCAGCGCCTCGACCGTACCGCCGAGGGCGGCGTCGGACGCGCGGTGGGTGACGACGACGAGGGATGCCTCGCCGTCCTTGCCGGACTGCCGCACGGTGTCGATGGAGACACCGTGCTCCGCGAACACGGTCGCGACCTGGGCGAGCACGCCCGGTTTGTCGGCCACGTCGAGGCTGATGTGGTAGCGCGTGACGACCTCGCCCATCGGCGAGACGGGCAGCGCGGCGTACGCGGACTCGCCGGGGCCGGTCGCGCCGCCGATCCGGTTGCGGCAGACGGCGACGAGGTCGCCGAGCACGGCGGAGGCCGTCGGCGAACCGCCGGCACCGGGGCCGTAGAACATGAGCTGACCGGCGGCGTCGGACTCCACGAAGACCGCGTTGTAGGCGCCGCGCACGTTGGCCAGCGGGTGGCTGAGCGGGATCATCGCGGGGTGCACGCGCGCGGTGACGGAGCCGCCGTCGGCCGCCCGCTCGCAGATGGCGAGCAGCTTGATGGTGCAGCCCATCTCCTTGGCGGAGGCGAAGTCGCCGGCGGTGACCTCGCTCATGCCCTCGCGGTAGACGTCGTCGAGGCGCACCCGCGTGTGGAAGGCGATCCCGGCGAGGATGGCGGCCTTCGCGGCGGCGTCGAAGCCCTCCACGTCGGCGGTCGGGTCGGCCTCGGCGTACCCGAGGGCCGTGGCCTCGTCGAGCGCCTCCTGGTACCCGGCGCCGGTGGTGTCCATGGCGTCGAGGATGAAGTTGGTGGTGCCGTTGACGATGCCGAGCACCCGGTTGACCTTGTCGCCGGCGAGGGACTCGCGCAACGGCCGGATCAGCGGGATGGCACCGGCGACGGCGGCCTCGTAGTAGAGGTCCTTGCCGTGCGCGCCCGCCGCGGCGTGCAGGGCGGCGCCGTCCTGGGCGAGGAGCGCCTTGTTCGCCGAGACGACGGAGGCGCCGTGCTCGAAGGCGGTGGTGATGAGCGTCCGGGCGGGCTCGATGCCGCCGATGACCTCGACGACCACGTCGATGTCACCGCGCTTGACCAGGGCGGTGGCGTCGGTGGTGACGAGGGCGGGGTCGATGCCCTCCCGCACCCGGTCGGGCCGGCGCACGGCCACGCCCGCGAGCTCCACGGGGGCCCCGATCCGGGCGGCGAGGTCGTCGGCGTGCGTCGTCATGATGCGCGCCACCTCTGAGCCGACCACTCCACAGCCCAGCAGCGCCACCTTCAGCGGACGCGTACGCATCATCCGACCTCGTTTCCTCATACCGTCTACGGTGGAACCAGTCTCACGCACCGGACGGGATTTTCTGCCTTTCGTCCGGATCGTGAGACGTTTATTTCATTTTCGCAGGGGCGGACGACGAAAGATCTTCCGCCCCCGCCGCGCCCCCGCGCGTGACCTGCCGGGACTCAGCCGACGTCGAGACGCAGCAGGTCCTCCTCGGTCTCCCGGCGCACGATGACCCGCGCCTCACCGTCCCGTACGGCGACGACGGGCGGGCGCAGCACGTGGTTGTAGTTGCTGGCCATGGACCGGCAGTACGCACCGGTCGCGGGGACGGCGATGAGGTCACCGGGGGCCAGGTCGCCGGGCAGGAAGGCGTCCTTCACCACGATGTCGCCGCTCTCGCAGTGCTTGCCGACGACGCGCGTGAGCATGGGCTCGGCGTCGGAGGTGCGGGAGACGAGGGCGACGCTGTACTCGGCGTCGTACAGCGCGGTGCGGATGTTGTCGGACATGCCGCCGTCGACGGAGACGTAGGTGCGCAACCCGTCGAGCGGCTTGACGGTGCCGACCTCGTACAGCGTGAAGGCGGTGGGCCCGACGATGGCGCGGCCCGGCTCGACGGAGATGCGGGGCGTACGCAGTCGCGCGCGCTCGCACTCCCGGGTGACGATCTCGGTCAGCGCCTTGGCGATCTCGTGCGGCTCGCGGGGGTCGTCGTCGCTGGTGTAGGCGATACCGAGCCCGCCGCCGAGGTCGATCTCGGGCAGCTCGACCCCGTGCTCGTCGCGGATGTCCCTGAGCAGCCCGACGACCCGGTGGGCGGCGACCTCGAAGCCCGACATGTCGAAGATCTGCGAGCCGATGTGCGAGTGGATGCCGATGACCTCCAGCCCGTCGAGCTGCAGGGCCCGCCGCACGGCCTCCGCCGCCTGCCCGCCCGCCAGCGGGATGCCGAACTTCTGGTCCTCGTGGGCGGTGGCGATGAACTCGTGCGTGTGCGCCTCGACCCCGACGGTGACCCTGATCTGCACGCGCTGCCGCTTGCCCAGCGACTGGGCGATGTGGGCGACGCGCACGATCTCCTGGAAGGAGTCGAGCACGATCCGCCCGACGTCGGCGCGTACGGCCCGCTCGATCTCCTCCGGCGACTTGTTGTTGCCGTGGAAGGCGATGCGCTCGGCGGGCATCCCGGCGGAGAGCGCGGTGGCGAGTTCGCCGCCCGAGCACACGTCGAGGTTGAGCCCCTCCTCGTCCAGCCACCGCACGACGGCACGCGACAGGAACGCCTTGCCGGCGTAGAACACGTCGGCGTCGGCCCCGAAGGCGGTGCGCCAGGCCCGCGCCCGGGCCCGGAAGTCGGCCTCGTCGAGGACGTAGGCGGGGGTGCCGTACTCCTCGGCGAGCTGCGTGACGGTCATCCCGCCGACGGTGACGACACCGTCGGCGTCCCGCCCGACGGTCTGCGCCCAGACCTTCGGGTCGAGGACGTTGAGGTCGGCGGGCGGGGCGGAGTAGTGCCCCTCGGTGAGGACGTCGGCGTGACGGGGCCCGGCGGGGTGTGCGGAACGGCTCATGGCGTCTTCTGTGCTCTCTCAGAGGTGGTCGGGTGCGTCGATGCCGAGGAGGGACAGGCCGCCGGCCAGCACCGCCCCGACGGCTTCGGCGAGGGCCAGCCGGGCGCGGTGGGCGGCCGAGGGTTTCTCCGCACCGCGGGGCAGCACGGTGGGCAGGAAGGGCAGCGCGGCGTCGGCGACGGTGACGAGGTGCCGGGCGAGCCGGTCGGGTGCGCGGTGCGCGGCCGCGGCGGCGAGGACGCGGGGGTGGTCGGCGAGGAGGGCGGTGAGTTCCCGGGCGTCCGCGACCGGCCCCGCCTCGGCGGCGAACCCGAGGTCGGCGGCGTTGCGCGCGGCGGCGCGGGAGCGGGCGTGGGCGTAGCGCACGCGGAAGAGGGGGTTCTCCTCGCGCTGGGCGAGGTGCTCGTCGCCGATCCGGGGCCTGTCGTGGGCGGCGGGGTGCAGCAGCGCCCAGCGGGCGGCGTCCCGGCCGAGGGGCAGCGGGTCCGCCGGGGCGGGGACGGGCCGCACGGTCACCGGCAGGTCGGCGGGTGCCGGGCCGACCGCGTCGACGCGCACCCCGAGGAGGGCGGCCCACTCGGGCTCGACGGCCTCCGCGGTGACCCGCACGAGCGCACCCTGCGACCGCAGGACGCGCCCCGCGGCGTCGCCCACGACGACGGCACGCACGTCACCGGCACAGTGCAGCTGTACTGCCCTTCCTCCGTCGGGCCCGTCGGCGTGTCCGTACCGCGCCCCGCGTCGCAGGATCTCCTCGACGAGACCGGCGGGAGCGGCGCCGTGCAGGCTGATGTTGAGGAAACCGGGTCCGCTGAGGACGACGTCGGTGATGCCGTCAGCGTCGGCGAGGTACGGCCGCAGCACCTCGGCGACCCTGAGCGGCGGCTGCCCGGCGGGCCGGGCCAGCTGGAGGGCGATGTTGGTGGCGTAGTCGCCGCATCCGCCGGGCCCCGGCGGGGTGACCACGGCCCGTGCCGGAACGCTCACGTGCAGCTCACCAGCGTCGACGGCACGACGCACCGCGTGCAGCACGGTGCGGGAGAGCTCTACGGGGGTCACGGGTCAAGCGTAGGGGAGGAGGGGGGTGGGTGAGCGAGCCGGTTTGGCCCCGGTCCCGGGATGTGGACGCTCCGCAGGGGCGCGAGGGCTCACCCGGCCGGCTTGGCCCGCGCAGACGCTTCGCTCTCCCCGGCCACGCCGAGCACCGGCCGCAACGCGGCCGCACTCCCCCGGGCCGTACGCCGCTCCACCAACTGCCGTACGAGCGAGACCAGCTCGGCGGGCTCGAAGGGCTTGGACAGGAAGGCGTCGACCCCGGCCTCGAACCCGGCCTCGGCCTCGTACTGGCTGCTGGCGCTGACGATGGCGATCGGAAGGTCCCGCGTCCGCGGATCGGCCCGCAGCCGAGCGGCGGTTCTCACTCCGTCCAGGCGAGGCATGACCACGTCCAGCGTGACGGCGTCGGGCCGCACCTGATGGACGACATCAAGACACTCGGCACCATCGGCCGCGGTCACGACCTCGAAGCCCTCGAGCTCGAGATTGACCCTGATCAGCTGCCGGATGACCTTGTTGTCGTCGACAACGAGAATCCGGCCGGACGCCCTAGGCACCACTCGAGAGTAGGTCCGGACCGGCCACCGCGTCCGGGTTTTCCCCACTTCCACCCCGCGCAGGGGACGACACCCCCCGCGCCTGACGCCCCTGGGGGGGGGCGCCGCGACCCGCGAAGCACCCCACCCCCGGGAGGCGGCGCGACCCGCGAAAACCCGTTCATGAACACCCCGGCGGAGCTGGTAGTGTTCTACCCGTCGCCGCGAGCAACACCCACCGCGACAGACACGCCCCCGTAGCTCAGGGGATAGAGCAACGGCCTCCGGAGCCGTGTGCGCAGGTTCGAATCCTGCCGGGGGCACCTTGGATTAGGCGCCCAAAGACCCCGTCACCAGCGGAAACGCTGAGGCCGGGGTCTTCGCGTTTGTGCAGCTGTGTGCCGCTCGGAGCGGGCGTATGTCGGGGTCTGTGGACGAGGCGTGGACGGGATCTTGGAGCATCGTCGCAGGCCGCTGGCCCTTTCTGTCGCTGAGCCTGTCTTGCCTTCAAGGCAGGCAGCTGGCACGGTCCCAACCGTGAACTCCGCGCCACTCGAGTGCTTAGATCGCCGACATGAGGGACTGGCCCCAACTGCCACGCCTACGCCGCAGCCCGGTGGGAACGGCAACGAGGTGTTCGGCCGCCATCCGCGAGAGCACGTCGAGCCCCTACTCGAACATGTCAGCGATCACGTCAGGCGCACGCAAGCGTCCAGGAGCGATTCGCGCCCAATCGGTGGACCTATGCGGTCACGGCGCTAGAAAGGCTCCTTGTGAATGAGTGAGGCTATCCGGCTGAGCGGGGCAGAGCTACAGCGGCTCCCCGCAGCTGCGACAGGTGGACTCGCCATCCTCATAGATCATGCCGCAGCAGTACTTGGTGTCGCCGCCGGTCCCGTCGTCGCCCCACTCGCAGCCAAGCTCCTGATGGATGGTCAGGCCCTGCGGGTAGCCAAAGTCAACGTCACAACTGGGGCAGACATACGAGGTCACGAATAATCCTTACAAGAGGCGATCGCCCTGTAACAGCGCGGCTGCTCAGGATTGCGAGGCCTGACAGTTACTCGGGGACGCCTTCATCGAAGTAGCCGCACTGGTCGTACTCGCATGTCGCCACATCGCAGTGGCCGTCCTTGTCCTCAAGACGGAGGGTCAAGTGCCCACACTCTGGGCAGCCCCAGTAGTTGCTCACGTATCCCACCATATCTCGGCGCGGGCTCGGTGTTTGGGGAAACGGTCAAGGCGGAGGCCCCAGGCGGCATGCCTGGAGCCTCGGTGTGGGTGCGGGTTGTCTCACTCGTACTCGCGAAGCAAATCCTCGATGCGGCGGTTGGCGACGTCCTGCCGTCCGTCGAGGCACTTCGCGTAGCGGGTCAGCAGGACCTCGACGCTGTTGCCGGCGCGTTCGGCCACCTCGGTCGGGTCGACGCCGGCGTTGAGCCACGTCGACAGCGCCGAGTGCCGGAGGTCGGACGGCCGACTCGCGAGCGGCGAGGCCGCGACGGCCGGCGGAAGCGCGAGGAGCCGGGCCTCCTGCCACACGCGGTAGTAGGTCGAGGACGGGACGACCGAGCCCTTCTCGCTGAAGAACAGCCGCCCGTCGTCCGCCGTGCCGAAGGTAGCCAGGTGCTCGCGGAGCACGGCGACGAGGTGGGGCGGGATCGGCACCCGCCTCACGTCCTCGGTCGGCCGGTTCTTCAGCCCGCGGTCGTCATGGGTCTCCCCCGAGTCGGTCCACTGCTTGCCAACGGACGGACGGGTCCGGTGGAGCAGCGCCGAGCCCCAGCCCTGCCCGGGAAGGTTCAGGTCCGTCTCGACGAGGCCGACCGCTTCCGCCGGCCGGAGACCTCCGAAGTACATGGCGGCGAACAGACCCACGAGGCGACGACCACGGGCACGCCGGTACCCGCCCACGTAGGAAACCGCCGCCAGCAGGTTTCGTGCTTGCTCCGGGTTGGCGACGACCCGCGGATCGACCTGGTTGGACACCTTCGGCTTCTGCCAGCGGACAGCCGTGATCGGGTTCTCCCGCAACTCCCCCAGGTCGACGGCGTAATTCGCGGCGTTGACGAGCGTCCGACGCTTGCGCCGCACCGTCTCCGCCGCTGCCGCCGTGCCGTCGAGCTTGAGCTTCAGCGAATCGAGGACCGCGCGAGCCGTGGCCGGTTCTGCAAGATCGGCGAGCGGCCGGGACGCTTTGGACACCCAGTGGAGAACGTTCCGCACGTCGTCCGGGACTTCCCGGTCATCGGGCCCAGGCAGCACGAAGGCCCAGTTGCGCAGTGCTCTGCGAATCACCTCGTCGGACGGCCGTCCGGCGCGCTCGTCGAGGAGCCCCAGCGTCACGCTGGTAAGGGCTTCGTTGATGCCGTCCCGTGTGTTGGGGGCGGCATGGGGCCACTTCATGGCGAGGTACCTGAGAGCGAAGGCGTACCACGACACGGCCGACTTCTTCTCTTCCATCGAAGCCGGAAGGCCCGACTCCGTGTCGAACTCCTCGCCGTCGCGCATCGCGCGCATGAGCTTCGTGCGGTAGTGGTCGGCAAGCGCCTTCGTCCGGAAGGACTCCGAGAAGACGTTGCCCGCAACAGACCAGCGAACCCCGTACGAGGGCGTCTTGGTGTCCCGCCTACGGACGCTCCAGACCTTCACGTCGAGGGACTTCACGCCGCCGCCTCCAACTGCCGCAGCCACGTGGTGAAGTCACTCCGCCACACCCGGAGCTCCCCATTGGGCAACTTGAACGCAGCGGGGCCCTGGCCCAATTCGCGCCAGCGGTAGAAGGTGCGCCGGGACACCCCACCCAGCTCGGCAAGGATCTGCGGAACGGTCATGAGTTCGTCGCGTCGGCGGTCCATGTCGGTTCTCCTTCCGTTCCGGGAGCGGGTTCGAGGGTGGCGGCGAGCCAGCTTTCAGCGCCGGAGAGGCCGGTTCCGGCGAAAACCCAGTGCGCGAGGACGAGAGTCGTTTCCTGGGGGGTGTCGACGGCCAAATCGGCTTGGGCGCGGCGCCATGCGGCGCGGGCATCCCGGAGGGCGCCGAGGGTGGTGGAGTAGCGGCGGGACTTGGTGGAGAAGTGGCCGCGGAAGCCGAGCATGTGGGCCCAGGCCCGCAGGCGGAGGTCTGCCAGGTCGGTGCGTGCGCCCAGGGTCCAGGCGGTGCGGATCATGCGCCGGGCGTGGTCAGTGATCCTCGCTTGTGCCAGCTCGGCGAGGAAGCGGATCGGCCGGTCGAGGGTGCCGGTCGCTGTCTCGGCGCCTTTGGTGGCGTACTTGGCGACGTACGCCGCTACGGCCCGCTCGGTCAGGTCCTGGCCGTCGCCGAAGTCGGCAGAGCGGATCGTACGGACGTCGAGCTGTCGGCCGAAGACGAAGGTGTGCGGCCGGCCGTCGACCTCCGGGCCGTCGACGCGAGCGGCAGCGGCGGCAGCACGGATGGCGTCGGTCAACAGCTCGGCCGTCGCCCAGGCCGGGGGCGCGGTCTCACCGCCTTCCGGGCCGTCGAGGCGGATTACCGCGTGGAAGTGGACGGCGCCACGCTTCTGGTACTCGGCCACCTTGGCGAAGGAGACCCGGGCATGGTCGCGGAAGGCCCGCTGGGTGAGGCCGGCTCGCTTGGCGACTTCCCGGCGGAGGTAGATCGAGAAGCGTTGCCAGAGGGCACCGGCGTGCGCGTTCCAAAGCACGGCCGCTTCGTAGTCGTACGTGTCCGGGTCGAGGGGTGTACCCAGGGCCGGGTCCTGGTCGTCGTGGCTGATCCGCAGCGGCAGGGGCGCCTGCCAGTGGGGCGGTTGTGGACCGGGCCGAAGCCGGGGGCGGTGAAGGTGGCGAAAACGCGCGGGTGGGTGGCGACCCGTTCGGGGGTGCCCTAGCCGCCGTGGAGTCCGGCGGTGATCAGGTGGTAGGTGTCGCGGCGGGAGGTCTCGGCGCAGGCCGCGCACCGGGTGGCGCGTCGGTTGTTGCAGCGGACGAGCAGCTGACCGGCGGGCAGGGCCGACGAGTCCAGGTGGTGCAGGACGCGGCCGATCTCCCCGGTCGTCCGGTCCACCGCGTACTCGGTGCGGTGGCCGTCGAGGCGTACCGGGCGGGTGCAGCCGCCCAGGCCGGACAGTTGGCGGCCCAGCTCGGGCAGGTTGCCGAGGGAGGCCAACATGGAGAGTTCCGCCAGCGGAGGCGGAGTCTGCCGGGTGATGATGGGAGTTCCTTTCGGCTGTCGTGACGGTTCGGAAGGGACGGCCCCGGGGCGGCGGGATGCTTGGCGGCGTTTGCCGCCCCGGCGGCCGGTCAGCGCTGGTGTGCGCCGTTGACGAGCGAGCGCAGGACCACGGCGGCGATGGCCACGGAAACGGCCGAGACGGCGACCGCCGCCAGGAGCGCGGTGAGCACGATCCCGACGACGACCACGGCGGCGACCGTGCCGGCACCGATGCCCACGTACGGGGCGATCGGACGACCGGCCGAGGCAACCGAAGCTTGTGTCTGCTGATGCGTAACGGTCGGCGTCGGCAGAGTCGGGACGTCGGGCAGCTTGGGACGGAACACGACGGATCTCCTTGTCACTCGTGGGTGCCATTGACGACGTCGACCCCGGAACGGGTGCCGGACTCGATGGCGGGGGCGAGGAAGGTGTGCGAGAGCCAGAAGCCGAAGAGCGCGATCACGATGGCGACCCAGAGCCGGACGCCGAGGAACTTGATCGCGGCCCAGGCGATGACGCCCAGGACGAAGACGAGCGGCAGCGAGACGGTCACGGGAGCTCCCTCAGCGGATGGCGCAGCGGTGGGTACGGGCGGCGAGCTCGGCGGCGGCGCGGCTGTCGTAGTCCGTGGCGAAGCCGCAGCGTGGAGCCGTGCAGGCTGCGGTGTGCTTCTCGCGGCCGCGGCCGCGGCCGTCGTAGTAGGTGGCGACCTGCACGGGGCCGATGCGGACGACGCGGCGGAAGCGGCGGTTGGTGGTCATCAGAGGGTCTCCTTTGGGCCTTCGCCGGTGAAGTCGGTGACGTGTTCGGCCAGCCAGCGCAAGATCTCGTCGCCCTCGTACTCGTCGGCGGCGAGGATCACGGGCTCGGCGATGAGCACGGCTTCGGTGAGGCGGTTCTGTCGGGTCAGCTCGGCGGCGCGCTTCAGCGCGCGGAGCGTGGACGGGCGCACGGGGGGGGAAGTCCTCCGGGTCAGGTCAGGTGGGCGGAGATGGCTTCGGCCAGCGGCAGCGGGACGCCGAGCCGGGCGCGAAGGGTCGAGGTGTCGATGGGCGTTCCGGTGCGGGCGCGGTGTTCGTCGGCGACCTTGCGTGCGAGCGTGACGAGCGCCGGCGGGACCGGGGGCGTGGAGGGCGGAGCCGGTTCCGGCCTCGCAGCGGGCAACTCAGCTGCAGCGGCGGGCGCTTCGGGCGCGCTGGGCTCCGGGGCCGACCCGCGTTCCCCCGTCGAGGCGTCCGCGGTTGCTCCGTGGGCGAGCAGCGTTCCGCCTAGGAAGGCGATCGCGGGCCATCCGGCGACGAGGATGCGCAGCCAGTCCGGCACGTCGTCGAGGTCGAGGAGTCCGGCCGTGGCGACGTTGGCGCCGAGCGAGGCGGTCAGGGCGACGAGGAACCAGCACCACCCGGCCGTTTTCGCCTCACCGGAGCGCAGCCGCCGCCAGGCTGCGACCAACAGCAGGTCGACGGAGACCGGGTAGGCCCAGGCCTTCCAACCGTCCTGTCCGGCGGCCAGCGCCAGGTCGTGCAGGTGGGCGAAGGACAGCGCGGCAGCGATCAGCGCTTGGACGAGTACGGCGTCGATGCGGACGGACAGGGCACGCACAGCGCAGCTCCTTCCGGTTCCAGGCATGGAGGGGTAGGGACGTGGCACGGAACGGCCGTGCCGGCCATGGGTGGGTGCGCTTACTCGGTGACCGGGCGGGCCGTGGCTACGGGCCCGGACGCCTCTACCGGCATCGGCGGGACGTACGGCCGGAAGGGGTGGAGTGCCGGTACGTCGGGGGCGAGGTCCGCCGTGGCGCGGCAGGTGGCCGCGGCGTCGGCGAGGGAGAGGTAGGGGGTGCGGATGCGGGACCAGCCGCCGGAGGTATCGCCGACGACGGCCAGGCCGGGCAGCTCGGCGGCGATGGCGCAGGCCGCGAGGACCGCCTCAGGGGCGATGTCGCCGAGCGCCATCTTGGCCGAGGCTTCATCGTTCACACGGTGGCAGACGCGGCCGGTGAGCTGAGCGCGGAGCATGGTCGCGCCCTTGCCCAGCTCGGAGCCGAAGCGCTGGCCGCAGACTTCGAGGTAGATCCCGGCGGCCCGGCCGAGTTGGGCGAGCCGGATGAGCTGGGTGACCATCTCGTCCCGCCGCACCTCCTCCTTCCGCGTGGCGACGAGGAAGAGTTCGGCCACCACGTCGATGAACAGCACGATCGGGGCCGGGCGTTCGCCCTTCGGCAGTCCCCAGACGTCCGAGGTGATCAGTTCTTCCGGAGTGCCGGGCGCGATGCCCTGCCGGGCCTTGATCAGGTCGTATCGGTCCTCCATTTCCTTCACGAGCGCGGGAAGCAGCTCGGCCGCCTGGTCCGGGTCGGTCGCCATGGCGGAGAGCCGGGGCGCGAAGGGCGCCAGCTCGACCCCGCGCTTGCAGTCGATGCCGACCAGGGCCACCGGCTGAGCAGCGAGCCCGGTCAACAGGTTCCGCAGGTACATGGACTTGCCCGAGAGCGTTGCGCCGAGCACCAGTTCATGCGGCACGGCCTGGTAGTCCCGTACGAACGCGGTCGCGTCCTCCCGTAACGCCACCGGGATCCGAAGCGGGCCGCCGTCGAGACGACGGGGCATCCGCACCTTCCGCAGCACGTCGAAGCCGACGAGCCGCAGTTCAACGACGCCCGGCTTGACGTCCCGCACGTGGACGGCGTGGACGCCCCAGGCGTGCCGGAGGCGTTCGGCGGAGGCCGCCACGTCCGCCGGCTCCTGTCCCGGAGCCAGCCGCAGCCGCATGCGCAGGCCTGTCGTGGTCGGGCGGATGACGCCCCGGCGAGGAGGCACCGGCCGGACCTCACGGCGGGTGGTCGCCCGGACGGCCAGCACCCGCCATCGGGACGGCTCGACGGTCAGGCCGCAGGCGTCCATGGTCGAGGAGTACGAGGCCAGCAGCCGGACCACCGAGAGCGGCAGCCCGACCGCGGACCAGTACGCCGCCGGGTGGGCGTGCCGGGCGTAGGCGGCGCCGCCTATCGCAGCGAGCGAACCGCCCAGCTCGGCCCACGTCACCAGATCCGTCACGGCGGTCAGCCCGCCTGAGCCATCGAGAAGGCACCCGGAGCGACGGCGGTCGCCCGGTAGGCGATGCCGTGCCGCTCCCGGCCGTTGAAGACGCTCTGCCAAGGCCGTGCCACCAGTCCCGGAAGCGAGACCGGAGCACCGACCGTCAGGCCCTCGGTCACGCCGCTCTCCGGGACGGTGACCTGGATCAGCGACGACTCGCCCTCATCGATGTAGACGACGCCGACGGTCATCAGCGCCTCACCGGTCATCGCATCCTTGGCGATCTCACCGGTCTGCCGGTCGCGCACCTTCGGCGCCGGAGCTTCGGTGAGCAGGATCGTGGCGGCCGAGGCGTCAACGCGGATTACACGCACAGGGATTGCTCCTTCTGAGAGTTGATCAACTCGTCGACCTGACAAGTTGACTTAGCAAGTCCGAACCAAAGGATGCCAGGTTGACTTGTCAAGCTGCTATCGCGGGGTTTCACTCCCGGACGGGGCTCAGCTCAGGCGGTAGGTGTCTTCGAGTTCCTGCCGGTCAGCAGGCAGGAGCACGTCAGTGACCTGCAAGGACCGGCCGGAGGCGTCACAGGCGACGACCAGGACACTCAGCACGGGCATACCGTCCGGCAGATCCAGCAGTTCGGCTTCACTCGCTTCGGGCAGCCGGGCCGACACACGCTCGACCACGTGGTCGAAGCGGACCTTCTTCCGCGTTTCGAGGTGTTCGCGGACACTTTCGCTCAGAGGCTCGTCGGTCCCCAGCTCAGTGCCCTCGACCGTGCCGGCGGGGAAGTACGACGAGACCAGCTCGACAGCTTCACCGTCCTCCTCGACCAGGAAGCGACGCATGAGGACTTCGGTCTTCTTCGGCAGGCCGAGCGCCGAGGCGACCCGAGCCGGGACAGGTACACGCCCGACTTCGATCAGCCGCCCCGCACCCTGCGTCTCATCGCGCTCCAGCGCCTCACGCCCCCGCCGGTCCTTCTGCTCGACGACTTCCGGTCGACCGCGGACGATCGTGCCGTACCCCTGCCGGGACTCGAGCCAGCCGTCCCGCTTCAGCAGCTCCAGCGCTCGGACGACCGTCGGGCGGGACATTCCGAATGCCTGCACCAGCTGGTTCTCACTCGGTACGCGGGTGCCGGGCGCGTACGTGCCGTCCTCGATGCGCTGCTGAAGCGTCTGCGCCAGGCGCACGTACTTCGGTGGCTCCACTTCATACGCCATGAACGCCGCCTGTCGGGATTGGCCAAGTCAACTGGTCAACCAGCCTAGCGACACTTTCACAGTGACAGTAGGAGAGGTGAGCTATCCCGTCACGCCGGCCAGGCATCGGCGACCACGAAGGAGACGACCGTTCCGCCGAGATCGCTGGGCCCGAAGCGCCAGGAATCCGCGATGGAGTCGACCAGGAGCAGCCCCCGTCCGTGAGCGTCGTTCGCCTCCGGATGCCTCAGCCGCACGTTCGCCGGGAAGCCCGGGTTGTGCACGTCGACGCGGAGCGAGGTTTCCTCGCGGTACCACTCGACCCGCACCAACCACGGGTCATCCGACTTCCCGTAGCAGATGGCGTTGGTCACCAGCTCCGAGATCATCAGCGTGCAGTCGTCGATCGAGCAGGCCGGGCTGTACGGGGCGATGAACTTCCGGAACCAGCGCCGCGCACGAGACACGGACTCAGGCTCCGGATGCAAGGTCATCGCTCCGAGCCGCGGTGAGTCCTCACAGGGGTGGCGGTCGATCGTGTAGGCCATGCGTGCTCACTCCTTGCCGCTGCCGTCGCAGTCGAGGCAGCGCCGCTTCGACGTGGCACGGTCGCGGTCGTTGGCCGTGGAGAGCGCCAGCGCCGTTCGGGAGCCGTCGCGCTTCCATCCACGCCCCCGACACCCCCGGCAAGCTAACCGCGCGCCCTGTACCGGCCGCCGACTCGTCACGTCGTGCCCCCTTCTCCTCAAGTGGCCTTAGCCACTTCCTGGATAGTGGCATTAGCCACTTGAGAGGTGCAAGCGGTTCGCCGGAACTGGCGAGTCGTCGTCAGGTGAGCGGGTAGCCCTGCTCGAACGCCCAGCGGTGCGGCGGGTAGGTGGCTTCGGCGAACTCCAGGGGACGGTCCTGGAGGTCAAAGACGACGTGATGGACGATGAGGACCGCGGACCCCGGCTCCAACCGCAGGTCGTCCGCCTCCTCATCCGTGGCAGCACGAGCGCACATCCGGTCTTCCGCGTAACTGCCTTGACGCCCCGTCATCCGCTCGACGTACATGAGCGTGCCTTCCTGGATCCGCTCGGGGTCCAAGAGCTTGGGTGCCCGCTGGCCGACATCCGCAGCGAACCACGAAGTGGACAGGTTGATCGGGCCGTCCTGGTTGTTCGTCACCCGCCGGCGGTGCACGGCTCGGCGATCCTTCACCAGCCCCAGCGCCTCGACGACGTAGTCCGGAGCCTCCAGCCACCCGGTCGAGGTGATCACCGCGTACTCTCCGGGCGTGTAGATCTTCCCGGTCTGCCGTGCGCGTCCGTACAACTCGCGTGCGCGCCGGTTCACTTCGAGGCTGCGCACGTACGTCCCCGAGCCCTGACGCTTCTCGACCAGGCCCTGATGACTCAGCGCCTCCAACGACCGCGCAGCCGTGGGCCGGGACACCTTCCAGTCCGCGGCGAGCTGCCGTTCCGAGGGAACCTCGTCCCCCGGCCGCAGGTCACCCCGAAGGATCTGGTCACGAATATAGTGGGCGATCTGGAGATACTTCGGTTGAGCCTCTTCGATCTGCGGCATCTCCCCTCCCTTCCTCGTCCAAGTGGCTATGGCCTTTGGCCACTATAGGGTGAGTGGCCAACCCTTGAACCCGTACTCTGAGCGCATGACGCGGTTGATCGTCGCAGCAGGAGGAGGGGGCGACGCAGTCGCCGCCGCCATGCTTCACGCCGCCCTCTACGGCGACGAGGACCAGGCGGTAATCCTCACGTACGCGTGGGACCGCCTCCTGATCGACCCACTCCCGGGACCACGAGGAGCCGACAGCTTCACGGGACTCGAACCCGTCACTCAGTCCGTCTGGTCGGTGCCGGCCGAGGCCCAGCCGATCGCCCCGGCAGGCTCCACACTCCCCCGACTCGCGGCAGAGCTCCCACACACACTGGCCCTGCTCGACCCGCACCACGGCGCCGAGGGCATCACCCGCCAACTCGAAGAGCTGGTGTCCCACCTGGCGCCGGCATCGATCGATCTGCTCGACGTCGGCGGCGACATCCTCGCCCAGGGCGACGAACCCACCCTCAAGAGCCCACTCGCCGACGCCCTCACCCTCGCCGCCTGCTGCCAGGTCAACGCCCCGATCCGCCTCCTCGTCACAGGCCCCGGTCTGGACGGTGAGATCTCCCCCGACGACCTGCGCCCCCTGTTCGACACGTCTGTCCACACCTTCACGGCCGAGGATGTAGAGACGATCGGCAGCATCCTGGAATGGCACCCCTCAGAGGCCACCGCCATGCTCGCCGCAACAGCCCGAGGAGCCCGCGGCATTTGCGAGGTGCGCGACGCCGGCCTTCCCGTCCCCCTCACCGACGAAGGACCCACGGTCCACGAAGTCGACCTGGACGACGCGGTCAGCCGCAACAGCCTGGCCCGCGCCATCATGACGACCGCCACCCTGGACGAGGCCGAGTCACACAGCCGCGAGATCTGCGGCTTCTCGGAGATCGACTACGAACGCAACAAGGCAGCATGGCTCACTGAGCGGCCACCGACGAAGCTGGACCCCGACGACGTACTGTCCCGACTCGACCAGTTCCAGAGTGAGGCCCGAGCCCGCGGAGCGACCCACACGACGTTCCGCCACCTCACCGAGGTTTTGAACCTCAGCGGCTCCCAGCGGGACGAGCTGCGCCGGCTTCTCCTCCACAGCCGACCGGGCCAGTACGACGCCCCGCTGTGGAGCATCGGAGCATGAGCGCGTTCGCCAGCGACCCAGGCCTGGACGGCATCCGTGACGCAGCCGGCCACGGCACAGAAGTCGACGTAGCCGTGCACCTGCACGACGGCACCATCAGGCTCTCGATCTTCTGGACACAAGAGATCCTGCTGAACGCCGACGACGCCGACCAGGTGGCCCAGGCACTTCAGCACGCAGCAGAATAAGCACGCAGGATCACAGCAACCAGAGGACCGGACCGGTCAACCAGCACCTGAATCCCACTGAGTTACAACCTTCTCCACGGGTTCAAGGCCCGCGCACGGCGCGGGCACGCGCCGCCTCTGCGGCGCGGCCCGCCTCCTGTCTTCGCCCCGGCTGGCCGCGCCCGACGGCGCGCTCGGCGGCTGCGGGCGAAAGTGGGGAGAAGACACTCTCTGTGGTTGGGGCGGTCGGCTCTACGGCTTTAGCCACCTCCCCAGTCCGGGGCCCGCGTCGAGCAAGACCAGGGGGCCACTCGACCAAATTCCGGGCAGGTCCAAAGACTGCCCGAGTTGCCAACTAGCGAACGGCCCCCTGATCATGCTCGACCCCAGACTGGGCAGGCCACCGGCCAAACCCGCTCCGCCGACCTTCACGTAGCCGTCTCCGCCAGCCCCATGCAGAGCAACTTGGATGGACTGGTGGCGGCTTCACCTAGTTGATGGCATCGTGAACGACAGCACCGGCACGCAGAGTCATGTTGGCAATACACAAGCCAACTGGCAGCCTTTGGACTCACGTTGGCCATGGCAGACCAGGAGGTAGTCACGTGACTCAGCGCTCGCCGCGTCCATACCTACACCGAGAGGTCAGCGGGCCCCGCGGCTCTCTCCCTCTCCGGCGGCACTGGTGACGCCAGTCAGCGCCGTTGCGCCGGCGCTCTTTCCACAAGCCTCTGTAGCGTTGAACCGGTTCCGCACGAGCAGAGAACTAAACGCTCTGCCAGCCACACACCCGGCTTTGCGCCTGAACGCGATCTGTCCTTACTACACAATGTTTCCACTCAGCTTTCCCCTTCGCGTATTGGCATCTGCAGCCAAGGGGCAGAGGGTACTGGATCCTTTTTCCGGAAGAGGAACCACACTTTTCGCGGCGCGTCTACTCGGTCTGGAATGTGCCGGAGTAGATAGCTCACCTGTCGCAGCACATCTATCCAAGGCGAAGGTCAGCTGGGCTACCCCCGATGCGGTGACGGATTTGGCGGAGAGAGCCCTCAATACGCCGGCACCCCGCGAGGCAGTCCCTGAGGGGGAGTTTTGGGATTGGGCTTACGCACCTCAAACGCTAGAAGATATCTGCCGCATTAGAGGCCATCTCCTCGATTCATCCAATCTGGGAACATTGCCGGAGGATGAAGATGCCCTGCATTTGCTTCGAGCACTCCTGATGGGTGTATTGCACGGACCACGAACGAAAAACCTACCAAGCTATTTCAGCAATCAAATGCCACGAACCTACGCGACGAAGCCTGCGGCCGCAGTACGTTTCTGGAAGAAGCGGGGAATGGCTCCGGAAGAAGTTTCGGTCATCGACCTTGTGCGACGTCGGGCACTGTTTACACTCGCCGATCTTCCTCCCCAAGTCGATTCCCATGTTGAGAACGGCGACAGCCGCGATGCCCTAGAGGGAAAGAAGATTCGCGGAGATAATCCCTTTGACTGGGTGGTAACTAGCCCTCCATATTTTGGCATGCGTAGTTACGTACCCGACCAATGGTTGAGAAATTGGTTCATCGGCGGCTCCCCAGATGTCGAATACTCGGAGAATGGGCAAATCGGAGGCAAGCGAGAAAATGATTTCATTGAAGCTTTGTCAGCAGTATGGCAGAAGGCTGCAGAGGCTTGCCACGAATCAGCGAAGCTCGTAATAAGGTTCGGATCTCTACCAAGCCTCAAGAGAGATCCCGCCGCTTTGATCAAGGAATCGCTGCGGGCTTCCGAATCTTGGACCATCACGACCATAAAATCGGCGGGGGTCGCTCCATCGGGGCGCCGGCAGGCGGATCAATTTTCGGCAACTGGCGGATACATTGGCGAAGTAGACGTGTGGGCAAAGAGGGCTAAGTAACAAGTATTGGGGGGGTTATGTTCGATGCGGAGTCGATTACAAGGCTGCGTGAGGAAGTCAAACGCACGACTATCGAGAATCGCTGGCTGCTCGACCAGCTACTCTCGGAGATTGAGCCGATGCGGCATGCCGCAGTTAGAATTCAACCACGCACTACCACCTCAATCTCGCTCGTAGCTAGCGACGGCGGTAATAATCGCGCGGAGTTCAACCCATTCGAGCTTCAGGTAGTTCGCGTAATGGATAGCCATGGAGTGGAACTCCTCACCAAGGTGGTCAGCCCCTACACCGATCTGGCAGAGTTAGCGTCTTGGCACCTTGACCTCGCGAGGCCGGATGATCCGCTAGGCGTTCTCATGCGCGACCTCGGGTGCGACTCTCTGTACGCCTTGAGCCCGATGCTCAACAATGATCCCGAGAAAAAGAGTCCCGGCTGGCCTCTGGTCTACCGAGACTTGTGCGAATGGGCCGTACTTTATCAGCTCATCACAAGGACCAAGTGGGGATCGGACACGTTGATCGTGCGTGACGGTCTGCTGCGTTCAAAGATCTTTCGTGGTGATCTGTTCGTGCAGATGTATCACCGCATCATGGAATCCATAGATGAAACTAAGTCGCGTCGACGACGAGATGTGTTCCTCGTAGGAATCGCTAAAAGAACAGAGGTATTGCAGCGCTACGCCACAGCCATGAGTGTCCAGGAGGTGTTCCCGTCTGGACACCCACTATTTGCCGCCGTGCCGATGGAACTGCAGCAGAAGGCCTACAAGTGGCCGGAATACATTAGGGCACCCGTCGCAGATTCCGATGGTGATTCCAAAGAGGACCCGAAGTTCAATATCGGCTCGATGCATTTCGTTCGATTTGGATCTGCACAAAGCGACCCAGTATGGACCGCGGACCTCCTTCACGCACAATCGGCTGATGCACAGAAGATCTTCGGATTTCTTCTTGGCGATGCAGTAGAAGGCTTTCCAGTCCCCTTCTACCCCCTGTGCCTGCAGCGGGCAGACGAGCACGCCCACGTTGTGGGCCTGGACATGGACATCTTGCGCGATGAACTGGCTGCAGCAGTCAGAGGGCTCCTAGGAGATGCAACGCGACAAAAGATCCTCGACGGCTTGATGCTGGCCTATACAGACATTGCTTCGCGCAGGTACTCATAGACCAGGCCTCACCTCAACTTCCGGAGCATTTACATGCAGCTCTTTCATCGCGATCACATCGTTGGCGTTTTTCGCGGATTCTCTGGCAACGGCTTGGAGTTTCACGCCGATCTGGTCCTCCCCTATCGTAGCGAGTTTCAATCGAGCGCGATGCACGGACAGTTTGTGCTAGTTGCACTGGAGACTGAGCATGAGGCAGTCCTGGGACGAGTCACGTCTGTGAGCGCTCAGGGGCGACTGGCCTCTACTTCTGGAGAAGACTATGCGGTTCGCGCCGTTCAGGACGATCGCCCTATCCCCGAAGATCTTCGTGATCAGTACCTCCGCTACAAAATCGACATCCGAATCCTCGGTGTCGTTCGTGCCAGAGGCGACGGGCTCGATGTCGTAGCGAGCCACCGACGTGTGCCACACGTTGGTTCCAAGGTAGCCTTTCTCTCGCCAGATGTACTTCGAGCCGTTGCCGGCTCCGACATAGTTGGTGCCGACTTGGGGTTCTTCGCCCTGGGTGAATTTATCTGGTCGGGCTCCGACCCTCGGCTTTCCCACGAGCCATGGATGGTTGTTCAGAAACCCGACGTCGTTGTGCGCTTCGATATCGCCCAACTCGTTGCGCGACGTAGCTTTGTATTTGCCCGAGCCGGATTCGGAAAGAGTAACCTGGTCAAGCTCCTCTTCTCAGGGCTATATGCGGGGGAAGAAGCGCCCTCAGTTCCGAAGCGTGGCGGGCGTAGGGTCCCCGTTGGAACGGTGGTTTTTGACCCTGATGGCGAGTACTTCTGGCCTGATGATAAAGGCCGACCTGGCTTGTGCGATGTTCCGGGGCTCCGTGATCGGCTAGCGCTGTTCACAGATCGGAAAGCGCCTAGCAGTGTCTACGGTTCCTTTGTCGTTGACGGGGTGAAGCTCGACATTCGACAACTTTCTGCCGCCAAGGTTATTTCGCTAGTTCTTGGTCCGGAGCAGCAGGAGCGGCAGAACGTTCAGAAACTTAGGCAGCTAAGCGCCGATAAGTGGAGGCGCCTCGTAGACGCTGTTCATGGATCAGCGCATGAGACACCACTTGACACCATCAGCGAGATTATTGGTCTGACGGGTAACCAAGAGATTGAAGCGCTGGCTGCACGTGCGAATATGGTGCGTGTCGTCCGTCAACTTCACGACCCGTCTTCGCGTCTGCTTGACGCTCTTTTGCGCGCTCTCAGCGACGGAAAGCTGTGCATCGTAGACATCTCTCGAATGAGGGGATCACAGGGGCTCAACCTGGCTGGCGTTCTCATGCAGCACATTTTCGAGCACAATCAAGAAGAGTTTACGGCTGCAGAACCTCGAACGATTCCCACCATCGCAGTTCTCGAAGAAGCTCAAAGCGTTCTCAACGGCGCCTCTATGACGGGCGACAGCCCGTTCGTCGCTTGGGTCAAAGAGGGGCGCAAGTACGATCTCGGAGCTGTGCTGATCACTCAGCAGCCAGGCAGTCTTTCGGCTGACCTACTAAGCCAGGGAGACAACTGGTTCGTATTCCACCTGCTCAGTGCAGTGGACCTTACGGCACTCAAGAAGGCCAACGCTCATTTCTCCGATGACCTGCTCTCCTCGCTTTTGAACGAGCCACTGGTCGGTCATGGTGTCACTTGGTCGAGCGTAGGCGGCGCTAAGTATCCGATTCCAGTTCGCGTTCTCGACTTCGCACGCGACATCGAACTGCTCGATAAGGGCGGTACTGAGCCCATTGAGACTTACGCCTCACTTTTGCGAGGTGAGCTGGATCAACAGTTGCAGAAGGCAGTCCAGGATGCTGGCGGTCAGGCCGTCTCCGCAGATGTCGATAACGGAACTATCGACGTCTCAGCCACAGTCATTAAGAGCGCCATTGAACGCGTTAAGCAGGATGAGCGACTCATGGCTGAACTCACAGGTCGAGGCAAACCCTGGAGAGGTGTAATTACGTTTCTGGAACCATTTGCGCCTTTCTCTACCACTAAGGAACAGAACACTTGGGCGGCTCGTGCCGTAACCCAAGTCCTTGACGGTGTCTTCGGTAGCGCCGGTTGGGAGTCTTTCAAGCTACCCAAGGTTGGCAATCCGGCTGTAGAGGTCACGTGGGTGCGCGCTAAGCAGGAGTAGTACACCCGCGTCAAAGTCTGCTGCGTAGGTGTGGACAAGGGATGGACGAGAGTCCGTGGGCCCGCTGCCCCCGTGTCCCTGACCTGCCAAGAAGCGGTGCACGCATCTGCCCTCCGGAGCCGTGTGCGCAGGTTCGGATCCTGCCGGGGGCACTTCGCGTCGACCAGCACGATGATGTGGTTGACCTGCGTAGCGGCCAAGTATGAAGAGCGGGAACCAGTCTCACTGGGTCCCGCTCTTTGTCGTTGCTCCGCACTGATCACGGTAGACCCGCGTCGGAGCGCCCCAAGGTGCACGACGCGCTCCGTCATGTCGACAGGCTGACGAGGCGGCAGTGGGACGCCCGGTCCGGGCGGGACATGGCCTCGTGGTCAGCCGCACCGGGTCGCATCGGAGTGCCTCGTGTCGGGCCGGCCCGCCGCGCGAGGGGGCAGGGCGGCGATGCACCGGTGCCGAGATCCTTCGGTCCGTCGGTTACAGGGGCGGCCCGGTAAGGCGTGTCGCCTCGTCGCGGAGGTTCGCGATGGTGCTGAGCGCCGCCTCGCGCTCGGCGTTGATGCTCGCGCCCCGCTCCGTGAGGCCGTCGAGCGACTGCTCGACCTGGGCTATCCACGCGCTCACGTACCGCGTGCCGGCGTCCGAAAGGGCCTTCCGCTGTGCGCGGGCCTGGTCGGCGAAGTGGTCCCTGATCTCCTGCCGGCGCTTGTTGACCGCCATCCACTCGCGTTGCTCCCGGGCGATGCCCGCCAGGTCCGTCAGCGGTCCCATGACTGCCAGCGCCCACTGCACCTTGCCCGCCGCACCCACCACCTTCTCGGCCGCCTTGGTCTTGCCCCACGGCTTGAACTTCCCTGCTCCGACGGTGACCTTGCCTCCGGCGTCGAGGAGCTTCCGTCCCACCCCGTGTTTGCTGAGCTTGTCCACGACGGTGGCGGCCGCGCTTCCCGATCCTTGGCCGCCGTCCTTGACCTTCCCGAGCCACTCCCCCGCCTTCGCCGCGCTCGCCTTCGCGCCCTTCTTGGCTGCCTCCTTGGTCCCCTGAGCCAGCGGGGACGCTTCCTTCGGTGCCGCGACGGGCGTCGTCCCGAGGACTTCGAGGTCGTTCGCCCAGGGTTCCGGCTCCGGCACAGACGTTCCGTACTCGGCGACCAGGGTGTCGAACGCCGTCCGCACCGATGAGGAGAACCTCGTGTCGAAGCCTCCCATCGTGTCCTCCAGTTCGTCCTGCACGGCTTCCGCGACGCGGTCGGGGAGGGTGCCGTCCTTGTCGGAGATTCCGGCGGCGGCTCTGCCTCCGGCCGCCGTGATCCTGTCGGCGACGACGCCGCTCTCCCTGTCCAGGGCGCTCAGCACGAGATCCTTGGCGGCAGTGACCGCTTCCGCGGCCTTCAGCGCGGTGCGCGCGGCATCGAGGTCCTCACCGTCCAGCTCCCACCGGCGCTCGGCGTCCGCCAGGACACGGAGGAGTTCGAACGCCTGGGCCCGGGGGCGGACACCGCCGACGCCGGGCGCGACGACGCGCCTCAGTTCGGCCGTGAGGGCGTCGATGCCGCTTTCGGTGACGAGTGCCGCACGGTCGGCCGCCGGCAGGGACGGGTCGTTGACGGCGTCGACGTAGTCGCGTGCGTCGGTCGGGACGACCGGGACGCGGTCGGCGAAGGGCCCGAGGCGTGCCCGGATCTCGTCGAGGACGACGTCGCGGTCGCTGTTCTCCGCGTTCATCTTGTTGACGACGACGACACTCCGGTCCGCGAACCCGTCGGGGCCGAGTACCTGCAGGATCGCTCCGGTCTCCGCCTCGCCGGGCAGTTCGCTCGTCGTCACGATCATGAGCGCGTCCGCGCCACGTACGCCGCGCCGGGCCGCCCCGGAGTGTTCGTCGTCCCCCGACAGGGTCCCGGGCAGGTCGACTAGGGTCGCTCCGTCCCAGTCGTACGGCGTCGCCTCGTGCGTCTTGGGCGCCGCGTCGACGAGTGTGCCGACGTCTTCCGCGGGAAGCCGGAGGAGCGCCGCCACGAGCGTCGACTTCCCCGCGCTGTACGGGCCCAGCAAGGCGATGCGCAGCGGGCTCGTGTCCGCACGGGGCAGATCCGCGGCCAGCGGGCGGGTGCGCGGGTGGGCGTTCAGTACCGCCTCGGCCCGGGCACTCAGCGCGAGCACCCGCGCGCTCGGCCGGTCCGCGCTTTCGGAGGCGTCGACCGGTGCCGCGTCAGTCGTCATGGGGTCCCTCGTCCCTCTCGTCACTCTCGTCCCGGTTGCCATGTTGCACCTCGCCCTTCCCGTCCCTGGGGTCCGGACGGATCTCGATCCGCTCGGTGAGTACATCCACGCAGCGGTCGCGCAGGCGCGCCCGTACGTCGTCGGTGCGGGAGGCGTCGGTCCACAGCCGGAGTTCGGCCCCGGGTGTCCGGCTTGCCCGGCGGACAGCCGCCGGGTCACCGCCCGCGAGGGCGAGGAGCCGTCGTGCCAGGGCGAGGTCGATCCCGTCGAGGGCCGACCGCAGGACCGGCCGCAGTCGGGCGAGCCGTTCGCACCTTTCCCGGGCGGCGGCGATGTCCGCGGACCACGCTTCGAACCGGGCCTCGGTCTGTTGCGTGACCGCCTCGGTGAACCGATCCGACCACGCCGCCAGCTCATCGAACAGCGCGTCGAGGCGGACCGCGGCCTCGGTCGCGGTCGCGTCCGCCCACTGGTCCTGTGCCCGCCGTATCCGGAGGATCTCGCCGCTCACCGCCTTCGCCGCCCCGGCCAGGGCACCCGCCGCGTGGACCGCCGCCGTCGCGGGAGGGGGGAGGGCAGCCTTGGGAACTCCCTTGGCGACCACGGACTTCAGGAGGGCCGTCGCCGCCCCCTTGGCAGCCCCCGTACCGAGAGTCGCGGTCTGCGTCTTCAGGTCGGGACGCGGCCGTACCCGCGGTCGCGCCGTGCCCGTGTGATCTGGGACCTCCGCCGCCGTGCTCAGAAGGAGCCCCCGGTTCAGCGCCTCCCTTTCGCACGCGTCGGGCAGACCGGAGAGGAGTTCGTCCACTTCCAGGCCGGTGAGGAAGTCGCTCCACGTGCGCGCGGCGTCAGCGCCGCCCAACCCCGCGACCACGTCCGGCAACCGCTCCTCGGCTCGGTGCCGCGCGGCTTCGAGCCGGTCGCGTGTGTCCCGACCCGCCGTCCGGAGGGTTCTGAGAACCGCGGTCCGGTCGTCTTCCGTCTTGCGTTCGAGCGCGTCGAGCGCGAGATCGATCCCCCGGAGTTCACGGGCGAGCCGGTCGTGAACGGCGGCGACCGGCGCCCGGACCCCGTCGGCCAGCCGGACGGCGCGCAGGGGAAGCGCCCGCTCGGCCAGCAGCCGGGTGAGGGACTGCTCCAGCTCGGGCAGCCGGCTGGCCCGGAGGGCCCGGTCGCCCAGCTCACGGTCCGGCGTGGACAGCGCTTCGTGTGCGGCCCCCGAGTGGACGGGAAGAACCGCGGGCGGAGCGGCTCCGGCGGCACGGCAGACCTGTTCGATCCGGGCGGTGTGCCCCGCGACCTGCTCGAACTCCCTGGCCGGGTCGTCGGCGAAGCGTCTCAGGCGGTGCGGTTCGACGACCCGGCTCTTCACGTTGACGACGATGAGCAGCGGTTTCCCGGAGCGGAGCAGCCGCACGAGTTCGGTGGACTCCTCGTCGCGCAAGGTGTCGGCGTAGTTCCATATGACCGCGTCGGCGTCGTCACAGGCGGCCCGGGCGTGCGTGGCGTCATGGTCGTCGTCCTTGGCCGCGACACCGGGCGTGTCGAGGTACGTGACGGAGCCGACCCAGAGGCTGAGCGACGGCCGCCTTCGTGCCGGTGTGATGAGCCGTACGAGCTTCGTTACCGTCTCGTCGTCGGCGGGACCCGTGCGAGAACGAAGGGGGTAGGGATGTCCGGAGCGATGATCTCTGTAGTCGTCGCCATCGTGGGTGTGGGCGGCACGCTGGCTTCCGCAGTGGTCACTCAAGTGCTGGCGCACCGGGCGGAGTTACGGAGACTGGAGGGAGAGAGGGGGGCCCGCCTCGCAGAACAGCGGGTTGATGCCGAGCAGCGCAGAATCGATGGGCTCCGGAACTGCTACGTTCAGCTGCACGCTCGTGATCGTCACTACAGAGACGCGATGTTGGCGTACGCCTACGCACTCAGGACGGGGTCCGCCGAAGCCGAGGCGGCGGAAGTCGGCCACGCGCGGCGGGAGCAACGAGACACACGCGCGGAAGCCCAGCTGGTGGCGAGCGATGCGGTGCTTGAGCTGGAGAGCCGAGTGAACGACCGGCTCACGACCGCCTACAGGCACCTGATGAGAGTCGCCGGCGAGCCGGAGTCGCCCGCTCGTCGTACGAGGCTCAGCGAGGTCATCGGCCTCCTGGATTCGATCATCCCGCTCCAGGGGAACATACGGGCGCTGATGCGCCTTGAGGTGGGAACCACTCGAGAACTTCCGGACTGGTACGACCGCGAAGGCGGACCGGCAACCCACGGCTCCTGACCACGGTCCGGTGTCAGAATGCACGGTCCGGGTCCTGGCCGAATCGCTCGTCGGCGGCGTGCGGGCTGCAGTGTGCGCAGGGCGGAGATGACGCGGATCCGGTGGACGTGCGCAGTCGCCTCGTGGGGTAGGCGAACAGGATGACGGGTCGTCAGGGGTCACGCGACGAGGCTGCGCCTTCGTGGCGTCGGCGTCGGGAGGTGCGCGGGCTGGCGCTGCCGGCCTACGCAGTGGTCGTGGCCGGACTTGCGGCCCTGTTCTGGTACTGGGTGCGGGGAAAGTCCTGGGGCGACTCGATGTCGTTCGCGCTGACGGTCACGCTGAGCGCGATCGGTGGCCGGTTGGCGGCCGAACTGATCCTGCGGAGGGCCGGTCGTGGTGACGGTTGACTATAGGAGTGGGAGCCGGCGCGGGTCGGTCGGCTCGGCTCCGCTTCTCCGGCCGGTCGGGTCCGTTGTCGTTCCGAGTGGCCCGGCTTCGCTGGAGAGGGTTCCTGTCAGCCCTGCCACACCCCGCGGATGCGGTCGGCCTGTTCCCTGCCCTGGCGGCGGCCCTCTCGGGCTGCGCCCGGGATGCGGGAGGCGTTCAGGGGGTTGTGGCCGAAGGCGCGGCGGGACGGGCGGTCGGGGGTGAGGAGGGTGGCTCGGGTGCCCTTCGCGGCGAGGGAGGCGACCTGCGCCGCCGCGCTCGGGGTCGCTCCGGCGGCCTTGGGGACGGGGGCGAGGACGACGACCCGGGCGCAGTCGTCGACCAGGTCGGCGTTGGTGGTGGAGCGGACGCCGCCGTCCATCCAGCGGCCCTCGCCGATCGTGATCGGCGGGAACAGGGGCGGCAGCGCGCAGGTGGCCGACATGGCGCGCAGCAGGTCGACGCCGGACTCGGCGGTGAAGGCGGTGGGTGCGCCGGTGAGGGCGTCGACCGCGAAGAGCCGTACGGTGCGCTCCGGCCAGTCGTCGACCGGCAGGTGCGGGGCGATGGCGGCGAGGACCGCGGACTCCGGGACGTCGCGGACCGAGAGCGCGAGTCGGCCCAGGCGCCTGACCACCCCTCGGGGGTCGCGCGAGCCGAGGGCCGCCCACAGGTACCTGGCGGTCATGGTGAGGGTGAAGTCCACGTCCATCATGGGCCTTTCGCGCTCGACCTGCTCCTTGTAGAGGTCGGCCGGGGCCGATCCCTTGGCCAGGTCGAGGGCGAGCAGGGAGCCGGCCGACGTGCCGGCCAGGACGTCGGCGTCACCCAGGTCCAGCCCGGCCTCGGCCAGTCCCGCCAGTACGCCGACCTGCCACGCGTACGCCGTCAGGCCGCCTCCGCCCAGCACCAGCGCCGTGTCCGCCATGTCCGCCCCTCCGGTCGTTCCCGGACGCCATAATGGGGAGCACTCCCCACTTACCCGTCGAGCGAGACGCTAGCAGGTAAGCGGGGAGTGGTCCACGGTTGGGGTGGGAGGCGGTCGCCGGTCAGGTCAGGCGAGCGACAGCACCGTTCTCACGACCTGGCGGAGCATCGACTCCGGGTCCGGGGCCGGGCCCGGGGAGCGCCACGCCACGAAGCCGTCGGGGCGGACCAGGACCGCGCCGCCGCGGGTGACGCCGTGGGCCCGTGCCCAGTCGGTGTCCTCGGCGTCCGGGCTCAGGTCGGCCTCCTGGGTGCCGCCCACGCGGTACGACTTCAGCGGCACCCGCAGCTCGGAGGCCAGCCGGGTCGCCGCCTCGTGCCAGCCGGTGGGCTGGGCCGCGTCGCTGAGCAGGACCAGGGAGTCCTCGTACAGGTCGAGGGTGGTGACGCGGGCGCCGTCGCCGGCCCGGTGGAGCCAGAGGTGGGGAGCCCTGCTGCCGGGGGCTCCGGTGAGGTCGAGCCCCTCCGGGACCACGGGGGTCGCGGGGTCCGCGCCGACCACCGCGCCCTGGGGGTAGCGGTAGCCGAGGGCGACGTTGAGGATGCCGCGCTGGGGGCTGCCGCCGGGACCACCGGGGGCGCCGCCGGGACCACCGGGGCCGCCCGGGGCGCCGCCGGGGCCGCCGAAGCCCCCGCCGGGGCCACCCGGAGCGCCGGCAGGACCACCGGGGCCGCCGGCCGGGCCGCCGGGACCGCCCGGAGCCCCACCGGGACCGCCGGGACCGCCGGGGCCGCCCGGGCCGCCCGCCGGGGCGCCCCCCGGAGCCCCGGGGCCGCCGGGGCCGCCGCCCCCCATGCCCGGAGGTGGCGCGAAGCCCGGGTGGCTGTGTTCGACCGAGCGGCCGGCGGCGCGGGCGCTGGTGGCCTCCGCGACCGGGCGGCGCTCCGCGTCGTAGGTGTCCAGGAGGCCTTCTCCCGCCCAGCCCTCCAGGACCGCGGCGAGCTTCCAGGCGAGGTTGTGGGCGTCCTGGATACCGGTGTTGGAGCCGAATGCGCCGGTGGGGGACATCTCGTGGGCGGAGTCGCCGGCGAGGAGGACGCGGCCCGAGCGGTAGCTGCGGGCGACGCGCTGGGCGGCGTGCCAGGGGGCCTTGCCGGTGATCTCGACGTCGAGGTCCTCGGCGCCGATGGCGCGGCGGATGTGGGCGGCGCAGCGCTCGTCGGTGAAGTCCTCGACGGTCTCGCCCTGTTCGGGGTGCCAGGGGGCGTGGAAGACCCAGTTCTCCTTGTTGTCCACGGGCAGGAGGGCGCCGTCGGCGTCCTCGCTCGTCAGGTAGCAGACGATGAAGCGGCGGTCGCCCACGACGTCGGCCAGGCGGCGGGAGCGGAAGGTGATGCTGACGTTGTGGAAGAGGTCGCCGGGGCCGCTCTGGCCGATGCCGAGTTGCTCGCGGACCGGGCTGCGGGGGCCGTCGGCGGCCACCAGGTAGTCGGCGCGGATGGTGGTGTGCTCGCCGGTCTCCCGGCTCTTGACGACGGCGGTGACCCCGTCGGCGTCCGCGTCGAAGGACAGCAGCTCGGTGCCGAAGCGCAGGTCGCCGCCGAGGTTCGTGGCGTGGGTGAGGAGTTCGGGTTCGAGGTCGTTCTGGGAGCACAGGCACCAGGAGCTGGGGCTGAAGCGGGCCAGGCCGCCTCCCGCGTCCATCTCCTTGAAGAGCCACTCCCCCGCGTCGCCGACGAGGGTCGGCGTCTGGAAGATGCCGTGGTTGTCGGCGAGGGTGGCGGCGGCCTTCCGGATGTCCGGCTCGGTGCCGGAGACGCGGAAGATCTCCATCGTGCGGACGTTGTTGCCGCGCCCGCGGGGGTGGATCGAGGTGCCGGCGTGGCGTTCCACCAGGGTGTGCCGGATGCCCAGCCTCCCCAGGAACACCGAGGTCGACAGGCCCACCAGGGACCCGCCGACGATCAGGACCGGGACCCGGTGGACCGCGGGGGCGGCTCCACCGGACCGGTCGGCTCTCTCGTTCATCTCGTTCGTCCTCCGTTGTGACGGACGCGCGCCCGCCGCGGTGACGGACGTCGCCCTTCTTCGTGACGGACGCGTCCCGTGCCGTGACGGACGTCGTCCCGCGTCGTGGCGGACGGGGTCCTCGGCCGTGCCGCGTGCCGTCCCGCCCGAGGCGTGGGCGGGGGACGTGCGCGCCGCTGCGTCGGACCGTCGTCGCGCGACTCGCCCGGCGACCGATCGCGCCGGGGACTTCCATGCATGCCCCCTGCGGCCCGGTGAGGCCCGCGGCGACGCATGCTTCACCCGCTTAACCCTCCTGGTTCGCGGTCCCCGCGGGCACGGCTCACGATCGTGCTTACTGCGACCGCCGCACCACGCCGGAGCCATGGCGCACGCCGCGACGATCGCCCCCAGTCCACGAGGAAGTTCCCGGAGGAGAGGTGGGCCGGATGACGGTCTATCCCGTCGTAGCGACGGATACCGTGTCGGCAGATGCCCTGACCACAGACGCCGCGGCGGCCTCGCCCGCCGTGGCCGCGGACGCGGGCGGCGTGTCGGTATCCGCGTTCGACGGATCACGCGTGCGGGTCGTCCTGATGCTGGACATCCACGACGGCAAGCAACAGGAGTTCCTGAACGCCTACGACGGCATCTGCGACCGGGTCGCCGCCGTCCAGGGCCATGTCAGCGACCAGCTGTGCCAGGCCGTCGACAACCCGACCAAGTGGCTGCTCACCAGCGAGTGGGAGAGCGCGGAGCCGTTCCTGGCCTGGGTCAACAGCGAGGACCACCTGGACACCGTCGAGCCCCTCCAGGACTACGTGCGCGACACCCACTCCCTGCGCTACAGCGTGCTGCGGGAGACCTCGGGCGAGCGGTCCGCGTCCGTCGCGGCCGGTGAACCGCTGAACGCCGCCGCCCGGATCGGGAACAACGTCGTGCGGCACGCCCTGACCTTCACCGTGCGTTCCGGGAGCGAGGACGAGGTCGCGCGACTGCTGGCCGGTTACGCGGCTCCGGACGCGCGCGTCGACGAGTCCGGCCGACTGCTGCGCACCTCGGTCTTCCTGCACGGCAACCGGGTGGTGCGCGCGGTGGAGGTGCAGGGCGATCTGCAGCACGCGCTGCGCCACGTCGCCCGGCAGCCCGCGGTGCGGGCCGTCGAGGAGGCCCTCAACCCGTACCTGGAGCAGGAGCGGGACCTGCGCGACCCCCGGGACGCCCGGCGGTTCTTCACGCGGGCCGCGATGCCGGCCGTCCACCACGCGTCGTCCGTCGACACGGACGGTGCCGGTTTCCGGCGGGTGGCGCTCCTGTACCCGGCCCGTCCCGGCGCCGGTCCCGAACTGGCACGGCTGCTGGCCCGCCAGGACGCGGCGACCCTGCACACCCCGGGCAATCCGGTCCGCTCGGCCACCGTCTTCCACCGCGACGACCTCGTCATGCGGCTCGTCGACGTGGAGGGCGACCCGGAGCGGGCGCCCGCCTTCGTCCTCGGCCTGCACGGCTCCGCGGACGCCGCCGACGGCTCGCAGGCCGCCGGGGTCGCCGTGGCCGAGCGGCTGCTGGACACCGCCGCGGCCGGCGTGGACGGGCTCCTCACGGAGGAGCGCACCCTCGCCCAGCTGCTGGCGCGGGCCCGGATGACGCCCGTGACCGACCGGCGCTCACCCGCCCCCTGACCCCTCCCCGATCCACGCGCCCCGCGCACCGACCGCGCGGGCGGACCGGGCTCGACGGCGCGCCCGCCGGTCCGCGCGGATCCGACCGACCCACCCCCGCTTCCCGTCCCCCCGGAGTGAACGACATGACAGACCAGCAGGTACGCATCGTCTCCCTCGGCGACATCGCCCCGAACCGCCGCCGCGGCGGAGACCTCCGCGCCCTTCTCACGCCCACCACCGCCGGGGCCACCAGCGGCTTCATGGGCGTGGCCATCGTGCAGCCGGGCGACCGCATCGCCGAGCACTACCACCCGTACTCCGAGGAGTTCGTGTACGTCACGGAGGGCGCGCTGGAGGTGGACCTGGACGGGGTGGCGCACACCCTGGCCACCGGGCAGGGCGTGCTGATCCCGCAGGACGTGCGGCACCGCTTCCGCAACGTGGGCGCTGTCGAGGCGCGCCTCGTCTTCCACCTGGGGCCGCTGGCCCCGCGGCCGGAGCTCGGCCACGTGGACACCGAGGACGCGGCGGGCAACCCGCTCCAGCACGAGGGCCACGCGGGGTGCGCCGGGAACGAGCGTCCCGCCACCGCCGCCGAGGCGGTGTCGTGAACCGCCGTCGGGTCGCCGTCACGGGCATAGGCGTCGTCGCCCCGGGCGGGATCGGCGTGCCCCAGTTCTGGGGCACGCTCTCCGAAGGCCGTACGGCGACGCGCCGCATCTCCCTCTTCGACCCGGCGGGTCTGCGGTCGCAGATCGCCGCCGAGTGCGACTTCGAACCCTCCGAGCACGGGCTGGACATCGCCACCGTCCAGCGGAGCGACCGGTACGTGCAGTTCGCGCTGGTCGCCGCCGCCGAGGCGGTGCGGGACGCGCACCTCGACATGGCGCGTGAGGACCCCTGGCGGGCCGGCGCCACGCTGGGTACGGCGGTCGGCGGCACGACCCGGCTGGAGCACGACTACGTCCTGGTCAGCGAGCGCGGCTCCCGCTGGGACGTGGACGAGCGCCAGGCCGGGCCGGCCCTGGAGCGGGCCTTCACCCCGGCGACGCTGTCGTCGGCCGTGGCCGAGGAGTTCGGCGTGCGCGGGCCGGTGCAGACCGTCTCCACCGGCTGCACGTCCGGCCTGGACGCGGTGGGGTACGCCTACCACGCCGTCGCCGAGGGACGGGTCGACGTGTGCCTGGCGGGCGCTGCGGACTCGCCCATATCGCCGATCACCATGGCCTGCTTCGACGCCATCAAGGCGACCTCGCCGAACAACGACGATCCCGCGCACGCCTCCCGGCCCTTCGACGCCGACCGCAACGGCTTCGTCATGGGCGAGGGCGCGGCCGTGCTCGTCCTGGAGGACCTGGAGCACGCCCGGGCCCGCGGGGCGCACGTGTACTGCGAGGTCTCGGGCTACGCGACCTTCGGCAACGCCTACCACATGACCGGGCTCACCAAGGAGGGCCTGGAGATGGCGCGGGCCATCGACACGGCGCTGGACATGGCCGAGCTGGACGGCTCCGCCATCGACTACGTCAACGCCCACGGCTCCGGCACCCAGCAGAACGACCGGCACGAGACCGCCGCCGTCAAGCGCTCGCTGGGTGAGCACGCCTACGCGACGCCGATGAGCTCGATCAAGTCCATGGTCGGCCACTCGCTCGGCGCGATCGGCTCGATCGAACTGGCCGCGTGCGTGCTGGCGATGCACCACCAGGTGGTGCCGCCCACGGCCAACTACACGACCCCCGACCCCGAGTGCGACCTGGACTACGTGCCGCGCGAGGCACGGGAGCGAACGCTGCGGAACGTGCTGTCGGTCGGCAGTGGCTTCGGTGGCTTCCAGTCCGCGGTCGTGCTCAGCGGCTGCGAAGGAGGGCTGCGATGAGCGGACCACGAGGGACCAGGCGCCGCGACGACGCGGACAGCAGGCGTGCCGTCCTCACCGGGCTGGGCGTGGTGTCCCCGCACGGTGTCGGGGTCGAGGCCTTCTGGAAGGCGACCGCGGACGGCGCCAGCAGCCTGGGGCCCGTCACCCGGGAGGGCTGCGACCACCTGCCGCTGCGGGTGGCGGGCGAGGTACGGGGCTTCGACGCGGCCGAGACGGTCGAGGAGCGCTATCTCGTCCAGACCGACCGCTTCACCCACTTCGCCCTCTCCGCCGCACAACTGGCGCTGGACGACGCGCGGTTCGGGCGGGCCGACATCGAGTCGCCGTACTCGGTCGGGGTGGTCACCGCCGCGGGTTCGGGCGGCGGCGAGTTCGGCCAGCGGGAGCTCCAGAACCTGTGGGGCCAGGGGTCGCGGTACGTCGGCCCGTACCAGTCGATCGCCTGGTTCTACGCGGCCAGCACCGGACAGGTCTCCATCCGCAACGACTTCAAGGGGCCCTGCGGTGTGGTGGCCGCCGACGAGGCGGGCGGCCTGGACGCCCTGGCCCACGCGGCCCTGGCCGTGCGGGGTGGCACCGACACGGTGATCTGCGGCGCCACGGAGGCACCGCTGGCTCCGTACTCGATCGTGTGCCAGCTGGGCTACCCCGAACTGAGCCGGGCCACCGAACCGGACCGCGCCTACCGCCCCTTCACGAGTGCGGCCTGCGGCTTCGCGCCGGCGGAGGGCGGTGCCGTGCTCGTGGTGGAGGGGGCGGCGGCGGCCCACGAGCGCGGCGCGGAGGTACGGGCGACGGTGGCCGGACACGCGGCCACCTTCACCGGCGCCTCCCGCTGGGAGGAGTCCCGGGAAGGGCTGGCGCGGGCGATCGAGGGGGCGCTGGCCGAGGCCGGCTGCCGGCCCGAGGAGGTCGACGTGGTGTTCGCGGACGCCCTCGGCGTCCCGGAGGCCGACCGGGCCGAGGCCCAGGCCCTGGCCGACGCGCTGGGCCCGCACGCGCGGCGCGTGCCGGTCACGGCACCCAAGACCGGGACCGGGCGGGCGTACTGCGCGGCACCGGTGCTGGACGTGGCGACCGCGGTGCTCGCCATGGAACACGGGCTGATCCCGCCCACCCCGCACGTCCTCGACGTCTGTCACGACCTGGACGTGGTGACCGGCCGGGCCCGCCCCGCCGAGCCTCGCACGGCCCTGATCCTCAGCCGCGGACTCATGGGGTCGAACGCGGCGCTCGTCCTGCGACAGGGCGACGTGCCGTCCACGGACCGGTGACCGACGGCCGGGCGGCCGCGGGGCCCGGCGGCCGGGGCCGGACGCCCCGTGCACGGTGACCGCGGCCGGGGCCCATGACCGGTGAGGACCGGCAAGACCAACGCGAACCCCGAGCGGGCGCCGCCTGCGGGCGAGCGCCGACCGAGTGAAGGAGCACCTCGCATGACCGACCAAGTGGACTACCAGGTGACCGTCGAAGAGCTGTCGGCGCTGATGAAGCGCACCGCCGGCGTGCACGTCGACCCCGTCACCCTCCAGCAGCAGGCCGACGCCGGTTTCGACACCTTCGGTCTGGACTCCCTCGGCCTGCTGGGCATCGTGGCCGAGCTGGAGAAGCGGTACGGGCTGGGTCTGCCGGAGCAGGCCGAGCGCTGCAAGACGCCCGCGGATTTCCTCGCGCTGATCAACGGCGCCCTGAAGACGGGAGTGTGACATGGCAGGCCACACCGAGAACGACATCACCATCGCCGCGCCGATGGAGCTGGTCTGGAACATGACCAACGACATCGACAACTGGCCCCGGCTGTTCAGCGAGTACGCCTCCGTGGACGTGCTGGAGCGCGACGGCGACCGCGTCACCTTCCGGCTCACTATGCACCCGGACGCCGACGGCAAGGTGTGGAGCTGGGTCTCCGAGCGCGTCGCCGACCCCACGACCCGTACCGTCCGCGCCCACCGGGTCGAGACCGGTCCCTTCCAGTACATGGACATCGTCTGGGAGTACACCGAGACCGCCGAGGGCACCCGGATGCGCTGGGTCCAGGACTTCGCCATGAAGCCGGACGCGCCCGTGGACGACGCCTGGATGACGGACAACATCAACCGCAACTCCCGTACGCAGATGGCCCTGATCCGGGACCGGATCGAGCAGGCGGCGGGTGAGCGGCGGACCGCCTCGGTGCTCGCCGACTGAGACACCGGCCGCGTAGACCGACCACACCGACGGAGGATCCCTCCCCATGCACCACACCCTGATCGTCGCCCGGATGGCACCCGGCGCGGCACCGGACATCGCGAAGGTGTTCGCCGAGTCCGACGGCGGCGAGCTGCCCCACCTGGTGGGGGTCAACCGGCGCAGCCTCTTCGAGTTCGGTGACGGCGTGTACCTGCACCTCATCGAGAGCGACGAGGACCCGGCCCCGACCATCGGCCGACTGACCGGGCACCCCGAGTTCCGCCAGGTCAGCGAGCGGCTGGAGCCGTACGTCTCGGCGTACGACCCGGCGACCTGGCGCGGTCCGCAGGACGCGATGGCGCGCTGCTTCTACCGCTGGGAGCGGCCGGCCGTCGGCTGACGGACCGTCACCTCCCGTACCCCGCCCCGGGGTCGCCCGGCTTCCGCCGGACGGCCCCGGGGCGCGGCCGTGCGCACGCGGTGCCGAGCGGTGTCCGGGCCGGTTCGCGGGACAGCCGGCCCGGCGGCGGGTGATGATCGGCGCATGACCACCACACCGCGTTTCGACCCTCACGCCCTGCTCGCCGAGAGCCGGCTCGGCGTGCTCGCGACGATCAAGTCCGACGGCCGCCCGCAGCTCTCCCCCGTGATGCCGGCCTACGATCCGCGGGCCGGCGTGATCCGCGTCTCGACCCGCGAGGGGCTGGCCAAGACGGCGAACCTGCGCCGCGACCCGCGGGCCGCCCTGGAGGTGACCGCCCCGGACGGGCGGTCCTGGGCCACCGCCGAGGGGGTGGTGACCCTCACCGGGCCGGGCACCGACCCGCACGGGCCGGAGGTGGAGGCGCTGGTGGAGTACTACCGTGCCGCCGCCGGGGAGCACCCGGACTGGGACGAGTACCGGTCGACGATGGTGTCCGACCGCCGCGTGCTCCTCACCCTCGCGGTCGAGCGGGTGTACGGCGCCGACATCGGCTGAGCGGGCGCCCGAGATTTGTGCGCGGGTGGTGAAAGATCCGCCCGCCGTTTCCGTACCTCCTGGCGTACGTGTATCCGTGCGAGTCCCTCGCGTCGCCCCTGGAGGCATCATGCGCCTGTCCCGCGGCAGGATCGGAGTCGTCGTCCTGATCGGCGCGATGACCCTGACCCTCACCGCGCTGGCCTTCCCGGCCATGCTCGGTCTGGAGAAGGCCGACGGAAATCAGGACCGGGTCATCGCCAGTACGAAGTTCGGGCCGCTCACGGAGGCCGACCGCGACTTCGTGGTCAAGGTGCGGGCGGCGGGGCTGTGGGAGTACCCGCTGGGCGAGATCGTGATGGAGCGCGGGACGACCGAGGCGATGAAGACGGCCGGTGAGCACCTGGTCGTCGGCCACGCCGGTCTGGACGCGATGTGCCGCGAGATCTCGCCGGAGTTGGGCATCACCCTGCCCAACCGGGCCTCCCCGCAGCAGGAGCAGTTCGTGTCGACGGTGGACGCCAAGAGCGGCGGGGAGTTCGACTCGTCGGCGGTCAACATCATGCGGGTGACGCACGGTCAGATCTTCCCGGCGATCGCCAAGATCCGGGCGACGACCAAGAACACGCTGGTGCGGCAACTGGCCGACCTGGCCAACGACACGGTGCTGGACCACATCACGGTGCTGGAGAAGACCGGGCTCGTCGAGTACGACGAGGTCACCTTCCAGCAGACCGGCCCGGCGAAGCTGCCGCGGGAGCGGGTCACCCCGCCCCCGCCGCAGCCCGGTGAGCGGGTGCTGGTGCTGAAGCCGCGGCCCGACCTGGACGTGGAGACGGCCGCCCCGACGCCGACGCCGTCACCGGCGGCGCCCTGACCGTCGTCCGGGTCGGCTCGGCTCCGTCCGGGTCGGCTCCGTCCGGTTCGGTCCGGGTCGGGTCGGTCCGGGTCGGTCCGGGTCGGGTCGGGTCGGCGCGGTTCGGTCCCGAGGGAACGGTGGCCCCCGCCCGGCCGTCTCTCCCTGTGCAAAAGTGGACCGGACGAGGAGAGGGGGACGGGACCATGACCGCTCACGGGTCCGACAGCGGCGCCGCACCGGACGAGCCGGACGGCGTGCCGCCCGTGCCCGAGGACGTGTGGCGCAGGTTCCTCCAGGACGACGAGCGCGCCATCCGCGCCTCGGCCCCGAGGGAGCCCTCCGCGCGGGAGCGGATGCCGGACGGCGGCCCGGACGCCGGGCCGTGGGCCGGCCCCGCCCCCGCCGGGGTCGGTGAGCCGTGGCACCCGGAGGAGCCGGGCGCCCGTCCTGCCTGGCGTGAGCTGGACACCCGGGCCCGGCTCCGGCGGACCGGCCGGGTGGTCGGCACGGCCGCCGCACTGGCCCTCGCCCTGACCGCGTGGTCGCAGCTCTCCGCCGGCGGCGGCACTCCGGGCGGCGGGCCCGCCGAGACGATCGGGCGGCGCCCGGAGAGCCCGGTGCCCTCCACGGCCGCCGCGCCGACGGCGACGGGACCGGCGAGCACCGCGGTCTACGTGCCCGTCCCCACCGCGCTCCCCCACGCGTCCCCCACCCACCTGACCGCCGACGGCTGACGGCTGACGGCGCACGGGGGTGCCGGGGCGCCGCCCGGCCGGCGGAGGGTCAGGCGCTGCGCTTGCGGGGCGCCGCCTTCTTGGCGGTGCTCTTGGAGGCCGTGCTCCGGGTCGCCGCGCCCTTGCCCGTCGCCTTCTCGGCGGTGCCCGCCTCCGCCGTCTTCTTGGCGGCCCGGCCCGACCTCGCGCCGGGTTTCCCGGTGCTGGAGGCCGTGGACTTCTTGGCCTCCGCCTTCTTCGCGGCCGGCTTCTTCGCCGCCGCCGACGTGGACTTCTTGCCGCCGGTCTCCTTGGGGGCCCGCCGGGAGGAGGCCGCCCGCCGCGGCAACGACCTGACCTCGCCCTCCTCGGCCGCTCCGGCCCCCTCGCCGCCCCGGGACTCGCGCGCCGCCCGCACACTGCTCTCCAGCGCGGCCATCAGGTCCAGCACCTTGCCCGGCGCCGCCGGTTCGGGCGACTCCCGCGGTGTCTCGCCGGCGGCCTTCGCGGCGATGACCTCCTCGAGCGCCTCGCGGTACTCGTCGTGCAGGTCGTCCAGGTCGATCTCGCCGAGCGTGTCCATCAGCGCGTCCGCGAGATCCAGTTCCTGGTCGCGGACGGTGACGCCGGCGTCGGGGGCCACGCCCTCGGGGGCGCGTACCTCGTCCGGCCACAGGAGGCCGTGCATCGCGATGGCGTCGCCCACGACCCGGAGCATGCCGAGGCGCTCGCGGCCCCGCAGCGCGAACTTGGCGATGGCGACCCGGTTGCTGCGCTTGAGCGCCTCGCGCAGCAGCGTGTACGGCTTGGCGGCGGGGGCGCCGCTCGCCGCGAGGTAGTACGCCGAGCCCATCTGGAGCGGGTCGATGCGCTCCTCCGGCACGAAGGCCACGATCTCGATCGTCCGCGCGGTCGGGATCGGCAGCTGGGTCAGGTCGTCGTCGGTGATCGGGATCATCGAGCCGTCGGCGTCCTCGTAGGCCTTGCCGATCTCGTCCTGGGTGACCTCGCGGTCCTCCAGCTCGCAGACCTTCCGGTAGCGGATCCGGCCGCCGTCCTCCGTGTGGATCTGGCGGAAGGAGACCGAGTGGCTCTCGGTCGCGTTCATCAGCTTGATCGGGATGCTGACCAGGCCGAAGGAGATGGCGCCGTTCCAGATGGATCGCACGTGCCGCACCCTTCCTGTCGGGCGGTTTGTCCATGTTTCGTGAGATTCTCATGGTATGGCGCCTATCACTGAGGTGGAGGGGCGACGGCTCGCCCTCAGCAACCTGGACAAGGTGCTGTATCCGGCGGCCGGCCTCACCAAGGGCGAGCTGCTGCACTACTACGCGACGACCGCCGAGGTGCTGCTGCCGCACCTGCGGGACCGTCCCGTCTCCTTCCTGCGCTACCCGGACGGTCCGGACGGCCAGGTGTTCTTCACCAAGAACGTGCCGCCGGGTACGCCCGACTGGGTCACCACGGCCGAGGTGCCCCGGTCGGAGGGGCCGGCGCGGATGGTGCTGGTGCAGGACCTGCCGAGCCTGATGTGGGCGGCGAACCTGGTGACCGAGTTCCACACGCACCAGTGGACCGCGGACGATCCCGCCGAGGCCGACCGGCTGGTCCTCGACCTGGACCCGGGGGCGCCCGCGACCGTCGTGGACTGCTGCGAGGTCGCCCTGTGGCTCCGCGAGCGGCTGGCGGCGGACGGCATCGAGGCGTACGCCAAGACGTCCGGGGCCAAGGGGCTGCATCTGCTGGCGGGGGTGCGGGGGTCGTCGTCGGAGCGGGTGTCGGAGTACGCGAAGGCCCTGGCGGTGGAGGCGGAGCGGGCGCTTCCGCGGCTCGTGGTGCACCGGATGACGCGCAGCCTGCGGCCGGGCAAGGTCTTCGTGGACTGGAGCCAGAACGCCGCCCGCAAGACCACGGCCGCCCCCTACACCGTGCGGGCCCGCTCGGTGCCGGCGGTCTCCACTCCGGTGACGTGGGACGAGGTGGCCGGCTGCGGGCGGGCGGAGCAGCTCGTCTTCCGGCCGGACGACGTCGGGCCGCGGGTGCAGGACTTCGGCGACCTGCTGGCGCCGCTGTTCGAGCGGCGGCGGGCGGCGGAACTGCCCTGACGCGGCGGGCGTCCGGGGCCGGCACCAGCCCTCCTCCCGAAGTCCGGCAGCCCCTCACCAGGGGGACGCGGACCCGGCCGAGTAGCCCGGCCCGCGCCCGCACCCGCAAGATGGACTCCCGCACGGAACAGGCCGGCGGATCACCGACGCCGGCCGCCTGCCGGCCGAACCCCAGGAGTGCAGTGCTCCCGAGCCGCCGTGAGCGCCCCGCCCGCGTCCCCGCCGCCCTGGCGCTCCTCCTGGTGACGGTGGCGGCCGGGGCGCTGGGCGCCTGCGGCGACTCGGGCGGGCTGCGGAGCGCGGGCGCCACACCGGCCGCACGGAGCCCGGCCCTGCTCTGGCCCGACCTGACACCGGCGTCGAGCCCGGCCTACGACATCGGCGAGGTGGACAACGAGGTCGTCGAGGGGGTCGACGTGCCCGGCGGCGACCTCCGCGAGGTGGACCCGGTGGCCGTCGTGCGGGCCGAGATCGCCGCACACCCGGACGACTACGAGGACGCCGGGGCGCCGTACCGCGAGACGGCCCGCCGGATGGCGGACTGCGGTCCGGGGGGCGTCGCGCGCGAGCGCGGCCGGTGCCCGGTGCTCAGGCCGTACTACCGCGACCTGACCGGCGACGGGCGCCCCGAGATGGCCCTGGGCTTCGCACTGCTGCCCGAGAAGCTGACCGCCGTACGCGTCTACACCGTCGAGCGGGACCGTCTCGTGCGCGTCATGTCCTACGACGACGCCGTGAGCGCGGTCGAGCTGGCCGGCCGGGCGGTGATCGTCCGCTCACCCTCGGAGGTCGCGGGTTACGAGTACCGGCTCCAGTGGACGTGGGACGCCGACCAGCGGGCCATGCTGCTCACGAGCGACGAGATGCTGCGCACGGACGGAGGCGGGCGGCACACCGGGCGTCCGTCCGCGTCCCCGTCCCGGTCGGCCTCCCCCTCGGCGAGCACCCGGTGAGGCTCCGTCTCCCGCGGTGGGCCGGATCGCTCGCGGTGCGGGCCGCCGTCTTCATCACCGTGATGTGCTGTGCGCTCGCCGCGCTGCTGGGCGTGCTGGTGCATGTGTCGGTGACCGACCAGACCGTGGGCCAGGCCCGGGAGGCCGCCCTGTCCCGGCTGGCGGAGGCGACGCGGGCGTACGAGGCGGGAGACCCGCTGCGGCGGAGCGCCGGCGTCGATCCGCCGGGCCTGCCGCCGGGCCTGCGGGAGCTGGCCGTGTCGGGCCGGCGGGGCACGATGGTCGCCGAGCACGAGGGACGCCCCACGATGTGGGCGGCGGGCCCCGCGGCCGGCGGCCGGGCGCTCGCGGTGCGGGTCGACCACACCCAGGGCGAGCGCACCATCGACGGTCTGGACCGGGCGATCGTGGGGTCGTCGGCGCTCGCGATCGGGGCGACGCTGCTGGTGGGCGCGTTCGCGGTGACGCGGGTGACGCGCCGGCTGCACACGACGGCCAGGGTGGCGCGGCGGATCACCGCGGGTGACCTCGACGCACGGGTCGACGATCCCCGGGCCGGCGATCCGCGGCGCCCGCAGGACGAGGTGGCGTCGGTCGCCGCCGCGCTGGACTCCATGGCGTCGTCGCTCCAGGGCAAGCTCCTCGCCGAGCAGCGCTTCACCGCGGACGTCGCGCACGAGCTGCGCACCCCGCTCACCGGCCTGCACGCGGCGGCCGAGCTGCTCCCGCCGGGCCGCCCGACCGAGCTGGTGCGGGACCGGGTGGACGCCCTGCGCACACTCACCGAGGACCTGCTGGAGATCTCCCGGCTGGACAGCGGACGGGAGCGGCCGGAGGCGGACCCGGAGGCGCTGGGCGCGCTGGCCGTGCGGGTGGTCCGCGGCGCGGGCACCGACACCCGGGTGGACGTCGTGCGGGACGCGCGGGTGGAGACCGACCGGCGGCGGCTGGAGCGGGTGCTCGGCAACCTGGTCGTGAACGCGCACCGGCACGGGCGGGCGCCGGTGGTGCTGACGGTGGACGGGCCGGTGATCACCGTGCGGGACCACGGGGACGGCTTCCCGGAGTACCTGCTCGCCCACGGGCCGCAGCGCTTCCGCACCGAGGCCGGGGCGAGGGGGCACGGGCTCGGTCTGACGATCGCGCTGGGGCAGGCGGAGGTGCTCGGCGCCCGGCTGGAACTCGCCAACCCGCCGGGCGGCGGGGCGCTGGCGACCCTGACGCTGCCTCAGCACCGGTGACCGCGGCGGCCACCGGTCCGAGGCCGGGGTCCGGGCGGGCCGGCCGGCCGTTCCCCGATGGCGCAGTACAGCGAGCGGTGCGTACCGGGCGCTCCTAATGTGGCGGTGAGTCACCTGAGGACCCGTCCGCTCCGGAAGGTACCGCCATGCCCCTGCTTTCCGCGCTGTCCGCGTGCTCACCGTCCGCCCGGGGTGTCGCCGTCGCCGCCGGGGCGCTCACCACCACCGTGGCCGTCACGCCGGCCGTCGCCCGGGACGACCGGGGCGGCTCCGGCGAGCCCTCCTGCGGCGGCTCCACCGACACCATCGGACCCGCGCCGCGCTGGTGCTGACGCCGACCACCCCCACGCCCCCTCATATGGGTAAGTTCCGGACATGACCAAGGCCGGAACCGGAACCGGAATCACCGTGGCCCAGGCGGACACGCCCGCGCCCGTCGCCCGTCTCCCCCGGCGCCGTGGCATCGAACTCGCCCTCATCGTCATGGCCGTGCTGCTCTCGGTGTTCGGCTACTGCAACGTCGGCCTCGCCCAGCACGGCACCCTCCCGCCCGGGGCCGCCGGCTACGGCGCCGGGCTCGGCGTCCTGGCCCTCCTCGCCCACCTCGCGGTACGGCTGCGCGCCCCCTGGGCGGACCCGCTGCTGCTGCCCATCGGCGTGCTGCTCAACGGCCTCGGCCTGGTGCTGATCTACCGCCTCGACCTGGAGACGCCGGGCGACCGGGCGGCCCCGGCCCAGCTGGTGTGGTCGACGCTGGGCGTGGCGCTGTTCATCGTGGTGGTCCTGCTGCTGCGCGACCACCGCGTGCTCCAGCGCTACTCCTACGTCTGCGTCGCCGCCGCGCTCGTCCTGCTCACCGTGCCGATCTTCTTCCCGGCCGTGAACGGCGCCCGCATCTGGATCCGGATCGACAGCTTCTCCATCCAGCCCGGCGAGTTCGCCAAGGTGCTCCTCGCGGTGTTCTTCGCCTCCTACCTGGCCGCCAACCGCAGCGCGCTGGCGTACGCGGGCCGCCGCGTGTGGCGGCTCCAGCTCCCCACCGGCCGGGTCCTCGGCCCGATCGTGGCGGTGTGGCTGGTCAGCGTCGGCGTACTGGTCCTGGAGCGCGACCTCGGCACCTCGCTGCTGTTCTTCGGCCTCTTCGTCGTCCTGCTCTACGTCGCCACCGGCCGCACCGGCTGGATCGCCGTCGGTCTGCTGCTGGCCTCGCTGGGCGCGGTCGCCGTGGGCTGGCTGGAGCCGCACGTGCACAGCCGGGTGGAGGACTGGCTGCGCCCCTTCGCGTCCATCGAGGCGGGTGACGGGCCGGGCCAGCTGGCCCAGTCGCTGTTCGCCTTCGCGGCGGGCGGGATCACCGGGACGGGCCTCGGGCTCGGGCACTCCGTCCTCATCGGCTTCGCCGTCAAGTCGGACTTCATCCTCGCCACCGCCGGTGAGGAACTGGGCTTCCTCGGCCTGACCGCGATCTTCCTGCTGTACGCCCTGCTGGTGGAGCGCGGCTACCGGGCGGGGCTCGGCGCACGCGACCCCTTCGGCCGGCTGCTCGCGGTCGGCCTCTCCTCGATCGTGGCGCTCCAGGTCTTCGTCATCGCGGGCGGGGTGACCGGGCTGATCCCGCTGACCGGCATGGCGATGCCGTTCCTGGCCCAGGGCGGGTCGTCGGTCGTCACCAACTGGGCGATCGTGGCGCTGCTGATCCGGGTCAGCCACGCGGCCCGCAGCCAGGCCGACGGGCGGGGGGCGCCGTGAGAACGGAACGGCTCCGGTGACCCGGCACATCCGGCACGCCGCCGTCTTCTGCGCCCTGCTGCTGGTCGCGCTGGTGGTGAACGCCGCCCGGGTGCAGATCGTCCAGGCACCGGAGTACGACGGCAACCCGGCCAACCGCCGCCCCGACATCGCCCGCTACCAGCAGCCGCGCGGCGACATCCTGGTCGGCGGCGAGCCGGTCACCGGCTCCCGGGACACCGGCGAGCACCTGCGTTTCGAGCGGACGTACGCGGACGGGCCGATGTACGCGCCGATCACCGGCTTCGCCTCGCAGGCCTACGGCACGACCCTGCTGGAGCACGCCGAGGACGGCCTGCTGTCCGGCGCCGACCCGCTGCTCGCGCCGCTCCCCCTCTGGAACGACGTGACGGGCACCCACAACGCGGGCGGTGACGTCGTGACCACGATCGACGGGGCCGCGCAGCGGGCGGCGTTCGAGGGGCTCGGCCGGCACAAGGGGGCGGTGGCCGCGATCGAGCCGTCGACCGGCCGGGTGCTGGCGCTGGTGTCCACACCGTCGTACGACCCGCAGTCGCTGTCCGGGAACGGCACGGCGGCCACCCGCACCTGGGACCGGCTGAACGGCGACCCGGACCGGCCGATGCTCAACCGGGCCGTGCGCCGCACCTATCCCCCGGGGTCGACCTTCAAGGTGGTCACCGCGGCGGCGGCGCTGGACGCGGGCGTGGTCCGGGACCTCGACGCCCCGACCCGCTCCCCGGACCCGTACACGCTCCCCGGGACGCGGACCAGGCTGACGAACGAGGCCGAGGGGTGCCGGGACGCCTCGCTGCGGGAGGCTTTCGAGTGGTCCTGCAACACGGTGTTCGCCAAGCTCGGCGTGGACGTGGGCGTGCGCCGCATGGCGGCCACGGCGGAGGCCTTCGGCTTCAACGACGCGGGGCTGCGCATCCCCTTCGCCGTCTCGCCGAGCACCTTCGACACCTCCGTGGACCGGGCCCAGCTCGGGCTGTCGTCGATCGGGCAGTACAACACCCGGGCCACGCCGCTCCAGATGGCGATGGTGGCGGCGGCCGTGGCGGCGGGCGGACAGGTGCGCTCGCCGTACCTGGTGGAGCGGACCCAGCGGGCGGGCGGCAGCCTGCTGGCGACGGCCGGGTCGCGGCCCACCCGGGAGGTCATGCGCCCCGCCACGGCGACGCGGCTGAAGGAGCTGATGACCGGCGTCGTCGAGAAGGGCACCGGCGCGAACGCCGCGATCCCCGGTGCCCTCGTCGGCGGCAAGACCGGCACCGCGCAGCACGGGGTCGGCAACTCGGGCACCCCGTACGCCTGGTTCGTCTCCTGGGCGCAGGGTGAGCGGGACCTGGAGCCGAAGGTGGCGGTCGCGGTGGTGGTCGAGGGCTCGGCCGCGGACCGGGAGGGCATCAGCGGGGGCGGGCTGGCGGCGCCGATCGCACGGGCGGTGATGGAGGCCGTGCTCGGGCGGGGGACGCCCACGGGCTGAGACGCGGGGTACCGCGACGCGGGACACCGACCTAACGTTCGGTCCATGACTGGCGCCGCGTACGAACTCGCCCAGGTCGACATCGCCCGCCTCAAGGCCCCGCTCGACTCACCGCGGTTGAGGGACTTCGTCGACGCGCTCGATCCGGTGAACGCCTCCGCGGACGCGGCGGACGGCTTCGTCCGGCGCCTCCAGGGCGAGTCGGGCAACGCCACGGACGTGCCGTTCTTCGGCGACGACTGGCTCATCGTCAACCTGGCGGTGTGGCAGGACGAGGACGCGCCGACGGCGTTCATGTACCAGGGGCGGCACCGGGACATGCTGGCGCGGCGCAGAGTGGGGGTCGCCCCCACGCCTTTGAGGCAGTGGGGGAGGTTCGAGCGGCTCGCGGAGGCGGTGACGACCCTGTGGTGGGTGCCCGCGGGGCACCGGCCGACGGTCGCGGAGGCGGAGTCGCGGCTGCTGCACCTGCGGACGCACGGGCCGACGCCGTACGCGTTCACCCTGCGGACCTCGTTCCCGGCGGGGGCGCGCGAGCCGGTCGCGGGCGAGGTGCCGGAGGGGCTGGGCTGCTCGGTCCAGGAACCTGGGCGTCCGTCACTTCTTTACTCGCGGTCAACAAGTGGCGCGCGGGGGATTGACGAGCTTACTGACGCGCAGTCTCATAAGACGGAGTCAGTCCGAGTGACCGCGGTGACACGACGAGGTGGGGCAGCCATGACGACCGTGACGGAAACCGACGCACTCGAGGGCCTGCGCGACGCCCTCGGCCTGCTCAAGGACCGGGAGCAGGTCGCCGAACGGCTGCTCGACTCTTCCGCCAAGCACTCCTTCGACCCGGACAAGGAGCTGGACTGGGACGCCCCCTTCGAGGAGGGGAAGTGGTTCTGGCCGCCGGAGCTGGTGTCGCTGTACGACACCCCGCTGTGGAAGCGGATGGGCGAGGAGCAGCGGATCCTGCTCTCCCAGCACGAGGCCGCGGCCCTCGCCTCGCTCGGCATCTGGTTCGAGCTGATCCTCATGCAGCTGCTGGTGCGGCACATCTACGACAAGGCCGCGACGAGCGCGCACGTGCGCTACGCGCTCACCGAGATCGAGGACGAGTGCCGGCACTCCAAGATGTTCGCCCGGCTGATATCCCGCGGCGAGACCCCGTGGTACCCGGTGAGCCCGCTCCACCAGCACCTGGGCCGCCTGTTCAAGACGGTCTCCACCACGCCCGGCTCCTTCACCGCCACGCTGCTCGGCGAGGAGGTGCTGGACTGGATGCAGCGGCTGACCTTCCCCGACGAGCGGGTGCAGCCGCTGGTCCGGGGGGTCACGCGCATCCACGTCGTGGAGGAGGCCCGCCACGTGCGCTACGCCCGCGAGGAGCTGCGCCGCCAGATGGTGACGGCGCCGAGGTGGTCGCGGGAGTTCACCCGGGTCACCTCCGGCGAGTTCGCCCGCGTCTTCTCCATCGCCTTCATCAACCCCGAGGTGTACACGAACGTCGGGCTGGACAAGCGCGAGGCCCTCGCCCAGGTCAGGGCCAGCGGCCACCGCACGGAGATCATGCAGACCGGCGCGAAGCGCCTCACCGACTTCCTGGACGACATCGGGGTGCTGCGCGGGGTCGGCCGGCGGCTGTGGAGGTCGTCCGGGCTTCTGGCCTAGTCGGGCCGGTGCCGCCCGCTCGGCGGGGTGGGCGCGGGGGTCTGCGGGTTACGCTGCGGTTCATGACCCCGCAGGCCCCCACCCCCGCCTACCGCCGGCTCAGCGTCGAGGAGCGCCGCGTCCAGCTGCTCGACGCGGCGCTCGTCCTCTTCGCGCACCGGTCGCCGGAGGAGGTGTCCCTGGACGACGTGGCGGAGCAGGCCGGGGTCTCGCGGCCGCTGGTGTACCGGTACTTCCCGGGCGGCAAGCAGCAGCTGTACGAGGCCGCGCTGAGGTCGGCCGCCGACGAGCTGCGGCACTGCTTCGACGAACCCCGCGAGGGTCCCCTGCTGGCCCGGCTGTCCCGGGCCCTGGACCGCTACCTCACCTTCGTCGACGAGCACGACACCGGCTTCAGCGCCCTGCTGCGGGGCGGCGGCGTGGCCGAGACCTCGCGGACCTCGTCCATCGTGGACGGGGTGCGCCGGGCCGCCGCCGAGCACATCATGAGCCACCTGGACGCGGCCGACCCGGGCCCGCGGCTGCGGATGACCGTCCGGATGTGGATCACGGCGGTGGAGGCGGCCTCGCTGATCTGGCTGGACGAGGAGAAGCAGCCGCCCCGCGACGAGCTGCGGGACTGGCTCGTGGATCAGTTCCTGGCCGTCCTGACGGTCACCGCCCACCGCGACCCGCAGACCGCGACGCTGGTCGAGGCCCTCGCGGCGGACCTCTGACACCGGTGCGCGGATCGCCGACACTGGTGCCGTGAAGAGCGAAGAGACCCCCTTCGAGGGCGGCCCCATGGACGGACGGGTGCTGCCCGTCCTGACCGGCATGACCGGGCACCCCCCGAAGACGTACCGCATCCCCGTACCCGACCCGCACGGCGGGCCGCCCACCGTCCTCGTGTACCGGAGGGTGCCCCGGGACGCCCGCGGCCTGCGCCTCGCCCGCTGGAAGTACGAGTACGACCCCGAGGGCAGGGGCGGCTCCGGCCGGAAGTGGCCCTGGTCCCGGCCGGACGCCGGGGCGGGCCCCGATCCAGACGCCACGCCGGACGGCAAGCCGGACGACGCCCACGGGTGACCCCGTTGCGCCGATCCGCGCACACTCGGCGCGCGGAGTCCGGGAAGGCGCCACATGCTCGCCGTGCGGAGCGGACCCGCCGCCCCGCACCGGAGGTGAGGGCGTGTCAGGAAGGCTTCTGCGTCTGGTGTGCACGGCGGCGGTGGCGGCCGGGATCACCCTCGCGCCCGTGCCCGCCGCGGCGGACCCCGGTCCCGGCACCGGCGCCGGCCGGTCCGTGGCGGCGCTGCTGACGGATCTTCAGCGGCTGTACCGGGAAGCGGAGAAGGCCACCGAGACCTACAACGGCACCGAGGAGCGCCTGGCGGCGCAGCGTGCCGTGGTGAAGCGGCTTGACGCCGAGGCGGCGCGGGCGCGGCTGTCCCTGCGCGACAGCCGCGGCGAGGCCGGCCGGCTGGCCAGGCAGCAGTACCGGAACAGCAGCGACCTCTCCCCCTACCTGCGGCTGCTGCTGGCCCGCGAGCCGCGGCACGCGCTCGACCAGGGACACGTGATCGGGCGGCTGGCCCGGGAGCGGGCCGACACGGTGGGCCGGCTGACCGGGCGCGAGAAGAAGGCCGACGAGCTGGCGGACCGGGCACGCGAGGCCCTGGACCGGCAGGTCGCCCTGGCGAAGGAGCAGGAGGAGGCGCGGGACGACGTACGCGAGCGCCTGGGTGCCGTGGAGGAACTCCTCGCCTCGCTCACCCCCGGCGAACTGGCCGCGGTGGCACAGGCGGAGCGGAGCGGGACCGCCCGGGCGCAGGAGAGCTTCCTGGCGTCCGGGGCGCTGGGTGACGACGCGAAGCCCCCCGCCAAGCCCTCCGCCGGGGGCGACCGGGCGGTGCGCTTCGCGGTGGAGCAGGTCGGCAAGCCGTACGAGTGGGGCGCGGAGGGCCCGGCGTCCTTCGACTGCTCGGGCCTGACCTCCGCGGCCTGGGAGCGGGCCGGGACGCCCATCCCCCGCACCAGCCAGGAGCAGTGGGCGCGGCTGGAGCGCGTACCGCTGGACGAGCTGCGCCCCGGTGACCTGGTCGTGTACTTCCCCGAGGCCACCCATGTGGCGATGTACCTCGGCGGCGGCAAGGTCGTCCAGGCGCCGCGCCCCGGCGCCGAGGTCAAGGTGTCACCGATCGCGGCCAACCCGGTGCTGGGCGCCGTACGGCCCGATCCCGGCGGGGAGCCGGTGCGGTGGTACGCACCACCGCGGCTCCCCGAGGGGGCGGCGGACGGGTCGGACGAGGGGTACGCGGGCCGTTACGCGCCGGCCGCGCCGGAGACCTCCATGAGGTAGCCCTCGGTCTTCGCCGGGTCGTAGAAGAAGTTCTCGAAGTCGGCCGGGTCGTTGAAGCCGTTGGCGAAGCGGTCGGCGACGGGCTGGAGCTGTCCGGCCGCACCGATCAGGTTCAGGATGTGCTCCGGCGGCGGGGCGAGCATGGCGTTCGTCCACTTGGTGACGTGCTGCGCCGTCTGCCAGTAGCGGTCGAAGGTCTGCCGCATCCACGCCTCGTCGAACTCCTTGTCGCCCTGTTCCACGATGGAGGCGAGGTAGGAGGCGGCGCACTTGGAGGCGGAGTTGGAACCCTGGCCCGTGATCGGGTCGTTGGCGACGACCACGTCGGCGACGCCGAGGACCAGGCCGCCACCGGGAAGCCGGCCGATGGGGTTGCGGACGGTGGGGGCGTAGCGGCCCGCCAGGGTGCCGCCGGCGTCGGTCAGTTCGACCTTGGTGGCCCGCGCGTACTCCCACGGGAGGAACTTCTCCATGAGTTCCAGGGTCAGGGAGAGGTGCTCCGCGGGGTCCTTGACGTCCTTGAAGGCGTCCAGCGGGCCGCCGGGTATGCCCTCCCAGAACAGGATGTCGGCGCGGCCCGAGGTGGTGAAGGTCGGCATGATGAACATCTCGCCGACGCCGGGGACCAGGTTGCAGCGGACCGCCTCGGTCTCCGGGTGCTCCGGGCGCGGGCCCAGGCCGTGGACGTAGGCGACGGCGAGGGCGCGCTGCGGCTCGCTGTACGGGGAGCGGGAGGCGTCCCGGCCGAACATCTGGACCAGCTCGCCCTTGCCGGCCGAGACGAGGACGAGGTCGTAGGCGCGGGAGAAGTAGTCCAGGTCGCCGACGGCGGCGCCGTGGATGACCAGCTGGCCGCCGCGCTGCGCGAAGGTCTCCATCCAGCCGGCCATCTTCACCCGCTGGTCCACCGACTGCGCGATGCCGTCGAGCCGGCCCAGCCAGTCGATCGCCCGCTGCGAGGGGCCGGGGTCGAAGGAGCCGGGGGCCGCCACCGAGACGCCGAGGCCCTCGATCCTCGGGGCCTGGGACTCCCAGAAGTTCAGCTGGAGATCACGCTCGTGCTGGAGTGCCGTGTGGAACATGCACTGCGTCGACATGACCCGGCCGGTGCGGATCTCGTCCGCGGTCCGGTTGGACATCAGGGTGACCTCGTAGCCGTGGGACTGGAGGCCGAGGGCGAGTTGGAGACCGGACTGGCCGGCTCCGACGACGAGTATCTTCCGCATGCGGGGACGCTCCTAAGGGGACTGCTCGGTGGGACTACTCGGGGGTTTCGTCGAGCGCGTGGCCCACGAGGGACAAGAGGGTCTCGATGGCCGAGATCCGGCGGCGCGCATCCATGATCATTACAGGTATGTGCGCGGGGATGGTCAGCGCCTCCCGCACGTCCTCCGCGTCGAACCGCTCGCTGCCGTCGAAGTGGTTGACCGCGACGACGTACGGCAGTCCGCAGCTCTCGAAGTAGTCCAGCGCCGGGAAGCAGTCCTTCAGGCGGCGCGTGTCGGCCAGCACGACGGCACCGATCGCACCGCGCACCAGGTCGTCCCACATGAACCAGAACCGCTGCTGGCCCGGCGTGCCGAACAGGTAGAGCACCAGGTCCTCGTCGAGCGTGATGCGCCCGAAGTCCATGGCCACGGTGGTGGTGAGCTTGCCCGGGGTGGCGGTGAGGTCGTCGGTCTCCTCGCTCGCCTCGGTCATCAGCGCCTCGGTCTGCAGGGGCGTGATCTCCGAGACGGTGGTGACCAGCGTGGTCTTGCCGACCCCGAAGCCGCCCGCGACCACGATCTTCGTGGCGATGGGGGCGCGGGTGCGGTCCGTCTGCCAGGGTTGCACGGGCTCGTCGGGGTCGACGAGGGGGGCGACGCCGTATGCGGCGGCGTCAGAGACGACGGAGTCCACTGAGCACCCTTTCGAGCAGAGCGCGGTCCGGACGGCCCGTGCCGTGGCCGGTTCCGGTGCCGTATACACGGATCTTTCCCTGGTCCGCCAGGTCGCTGAGGAGCACGCGGACCACGCCGAGCGGCATCTTCAGCAGCGCGGCGATCTCGGCCACCGTACGCATACGGCGGCAGAGTTCGACGATGGCCCGCATCTCCGGCATCACGCGGGAGGTGAGCGAACCGTTCGTCAGTTCCTTGCGCTCCTCGGCGGCCTCCAGCGCGGCCGTGCCGGCCGTGGCGCCGACGAACGTCTCGACGAGCAGGACGTGGCCGAAGCGGGTGCGGCCGCCGGTGAGCGAGTAGGGGCGTACGCGGGCGGGCTTGCGGTCGGCGCCGCGTACGGGCAGGTGTTTCGGGGACTTCCTGGGGCTGGTGCTCATCGGGTACTCCCCGTCGAGGTCGACTCGGTCTCCAGGGATTTCCGCAGCTCGCTGCGGAGTTCGGGAGTCAGGACGTGGCCGGCGCGGCCCACGAAGAGCGCCATGTGGTACGCGATGACGCTCATGTCGCAGTCCGCGGAGCCGTGCACGCCGAGCAGCGAGCCGTCGCTGATGGACATCACGAACAGGCTGCCCTCGTCCATGGCGACCATCGTGTGCTTGACGCCCCCGAAGTCCATCAGCCGGGCGGCGCCGATGGTCAGGCTGCCGACCCCGGAGACGACGGTGGCCAGGTCGGCGGCGGAACCGCGCGGGCCGGCGCGGCGCACGGACTGCGCCTCGCGGGCCGCGTCGTTGCGGTCCTGGTCGGAGGAGAGCAGCAGCAGGCCGTCGGAGGATACGACCGCGACCGAGAGGATGCCGGGCACCTCCTCCACGAGGTTGGTCAACAGCCAGTGGAGATTGCGGGCTTCACTGCTCAGTCCGAAGGTACTGGGCGCGGTCAACTGCTTGCCTCCTCGACAGTGCCCCCCGTGGCTTCTTCGGTTGTGTCTGCTGCGGCCTCCGGCGCCGGGTGCGTACCGGTCCGGTCGGCGATCTCCGCCTCGACGTCGCGGCGGCCGGCCTCTGCCCCCCGGCGGAAGCCTCCCAGTCGGCGGCGGAGCGCGTCTGCGTCCACGGAGCCCGCCGTGCGCGGTCGTGGGGCCGCGGCGGGCGTGGTGAGCTTCGGGGTCCGCTTGGGCAGACCCTTGTCGGTGACGGGCTCGGCGCCCCCGGCGCTCTCGTCCGCCCCCGCGGTCCCCTCGTCCGGGGTGCGTTCGTGGGCGTCGGGGCCGATGGCGTAGGGGTCGGCGGACCGGGGGCCGGGGATCTCCGGCGCCGTGCGGGCCGGCGGGGCGGGGTCCGGCGTGGCCATCTCCGGTGCGGGCGCCTCGCGCCGGGCCGGTTCCCGGTGCTGTTCCCACGCCTGGGCCGGCTCCTGCCCCTGGGCGGGCGCCTCCTCCGGTGGCTGCGGCGGGAGCAGCAGGGCCATCGTGGCGTCGTCGGGGAGGTCGCGGCCCGCGGCCGGTCCGGCCTCGTCCGGCGCCGGAGCGGGGGCCGGGTCGGCGGCCGCCTCGGGGGCCTGAGCCGAATCCCGCTCGGCGGCCTCGGGTGCCTCGGGCGCCTCGCTCGGTGCGGCGGCTTCGGGCGCCTCGCTCGGTGCGGCGGCCTCGGGCGTCTCGTCGGGTCCGGCGGCCTCGGGCGCCTCGCTCGGTCCGGCGGCCTCGGCGCGGCGTACGGCCTGTTCCGCCGAGGCCACCAGCGGGTCCACGCCGTGCCGGACGCTCTTCTCCGCCCGCCCGTGCAGGACGTTGGAGTTGGCCTCCGCGTCGGCACCCGGCAGGGAGAAGGAGCCCGTGCCGTCGGTCATCGGCACGGTCTGGGCGAGCGCGGCCGGCGGCGCCGGGGCGAGCAGCGGGCTCGGCAGGACCACCACGGCCGCGACACCGCCCTGCTTCTGCTCCCGCAGCCGCACCCGGGCCCCGTGCCGGTGGGCGAGGCGGGCCACCACGTACAGGCCGAGGCCGAGACCGTCCTCGCCCTCCTGGTCGTAGGGCGCCTCCGGGTCGAAGTCGGTGAGGCGGGCGTTGAGCCGCTGGAGGCGCTCGGTCGCCATGCCGATGCCCTCGTCCTGGACGGAGAGCATCACCTCGCCGTTCTCCAGCAGCCAGCCGGAGACCTCGACGGGCAGGTCGGGCGGCGAGAAGGAGGTGGCGTTCTCCAGCAGTTCGGCCAGCAGGTGGGAGAGGTCGTCGGCGGCGAAGCCGGCCACGTGCGCGTGCGGCGGCAGCGCGGCGATACGGACCCGCTCGTACCGCTCGATCTCGCTGACCGCGGCGCGGACCACGTCGACCAGCGGCACCGGTCCGGCGCTGTGCTGGACGTGCTCGGTGCCGGCGAGGACGAGGAGGTTCTCGCTGTGCCGGCGCATGACCGTGGCGAAGTGGTCGAGCTTGAACAGGGTGGCGAGGCGGTCCGGGTCCTGCTCGCGCTCCTCCAGGCTCTCGATGACCGCGAGTTGCCGCTCGACCAGGCCGAGGGTGCGCAGCGCGAGGTTCACGAAGGTGCCGCCGATGCTCTTGCGGACCACCTCCAGCTGCGCGGTGGACTCGGCCAGCTGGGCGCGGAGTTCCTCGCGGGCGTCGGCCATCTTCTGGCGCTGCCCGACGAGGTGCTTGCGGTCGGACTCCAGCGTGTTGACGCGCTCGGCGAGGGTCGCGGCGTGCGCGTGCAGGGCGTTGACGGAGCGGACCACCTGGGCGAACTCGTCGTTGCGGCCGGTGAAGGCCACGGGCGTCTCGGCCGCCGGGTCCTCGGCGCCGGCCAGCCGGGCCGAGCCGCGCCGCAGCACCGACAGGGGGCGGGTGAGGCTGCGCGCCATGGCGGTGGCGATGCCGACGGCGAGCAGGATCAGGGCGCCGAGGGCGGCGACGCGGATCTCCAGCGCGGTGACGTCGTCGTCGCGCAGCTTCTCCAGGGCCGTCGTGCGCTTCTCGTACAGGGCCGACTCGGCGCCGCGCATGGCGTCGACGCGGGCGGAGAGCGCCGCGTCCAGCCTCTTGGTGCTGGTGGCGAGGTCGTCGTCGGAGAGCGTCGGCTCGTCGGTGAGTCCGGCGAGGTACTTCTCGGCGGAGTTGACCTCGGGGCCGGCGACCGTGGAGTCGAAGGCGGCGCGCGCCTCCTTCGGCGCGCCCTCGCGGAAGTCGGCGAGGGCCGCGTCGGAACGCACCCGGGCCTGCTGGGCGGCGGCGGCGAGCGCGTCGCGCTGCTCGGCGTCGGCGTCCGAGGACGTGGTCGTCTCGGTCGGCAGGCCGGTGATCGGGTCGATGACGGTCTCGGTGCTGCTCGGCACGTTCAGGGCGGCGAGCAGCAGGCCCCGGGTGGCGGCGGCCTGCTGGACGGCGGTGTCCAGTTCGGCCAGGGCGTACGCGCCGGCGCCCGCGCGGGGCGGCATCCGCTCGGCCAGTTCCTCGGCCAGGGCGTGGAGTTCGGAGATCGCCTCGGAGTAGGCGTCGTGCGCCTGGAGCGCGGTGCTCTTGCCGGTGAGCGCCGCCCGGCGCAGCGCTCCGACGGCGTCGAGGTCCTCGCGCAGGGAGGCGGGCGCGTCGGTGTCGGCGCGCAGTTCCTCCACCTGCCGGTCGACGCGCGCGCCGCGCTGCTCGGAGGGTGCCTTCGACTTGGGGCGGCCGGCGGCGATGTAGGGGACGACCTCGTCGCGCTCGTCGGCGAGGGAGTGGGCGAGGGTCAGCGCTCCCTGGGTCCGCTCGGCGAGGGTCACCAGTTCCTGGGAGTCGTGCAGTTGCCCGGAGGCGGCGACGACCGACGGGGCACCGGGCGCGGCGATGGGCGCGGCCACGACCGCCACGGCGACGATGAGGAGGTTGTGCACATGGGTTGGGCGGCCCTTTTCGACGGGGGCCGCCGGTGGTGCCAGGGA
>NZ_JBWKKZ010000006.1:143396-264261 GCF_056430705.1 Streptomyces sp. NPDC045956
TCCCTTTCCCCCCCCCTCCCCCCCCCCCCCTCTCTTTCCCTTCCCCCCCCCCCCCCCCCCCCCCCCCCCCCCCCCCCCCCCCCCCCCCCCCCCCCCCCCCCCCCACGACCGCCACGGCGACGATGAGGCGGTTGCGCACATGGGTCGGGCGGCCCTTGCCGACGGGGGCCGCCGGTGGCGCCGGGGCGGAGGTGCCGGGGGTACGTTCCGCGCTCCCCGCGGGGGTCGGCTGCTTGTCTGTGCGACGAGGCCGCGTCTTCTGCACCGGTGCTCGCATTCCTGACTCGTGTACCCGTGGGTCCGGGTGGCGCTCCGTCAACTGGCCGGTCGGCGCGTGCGCCCGCCGCCGCGTTCTGGACTGTCTCCCAGCCGCCGACCGCGCGTCGGGCGGGCGGACCGCGTGTGCAGGACAAGCCTCCCACCGGATCCCGACCCTCCCAGTGCCGGTGGGCGGTGGGCGTGCATCATCCGACCCGCCACCCGAAGGAGTGAACCCCGGAGGGGAGTTGGTGAGCAAGTTCTCGCGGCCGGTGCGACACGCCCGCCTGGCGCGCCGGTTGGACGTCCGTGACGGGCGGTGGCACTATGTGCCGCCACGCGATCCCGGAGTGCCGAATTCCCCCCCAAAATGGGCGCCTGACCTGCGTCGCCGCGTCGCAACGGGGCAACTTGCCGGTCTTTTGCGAACACTGTGAAGGGGTCGTGCAGACTGGCCGGATGCGCACGGAACTGGTCTCGGAACCCGGTCAGGCCGACCACCCCAACGAGGACTTCGCGAGCGTCGGGCTTCCGGCCTCGGGACAGGGGGGTGCGATCGTCGTCCTCGACGGCGTGACACCGCCGTCGAGCGGGACGGGGTGTCTGCATTCCGTGCCCTGGTTCACCGCACGCCTCGGCGGCGCACTGACCGAACTGACCGTTTCACTCCCGGATGTTCCTCTCACCGAAGCCCTGTCCCGCGCCATCGCGCATACCTCGGCCGCACACGCGGAAACCTGTGATCTTTCTCACCCGCGGACGCCCCAGGCAACCGTCGTCCTGGCCCGCTGGTCCCCGGCCGCGGTCGAGTACCTGGTCCTGTCGGACTCGGCCCTCCTGGTGGAGGCCCCCGACGGCACGGTCACGGGTGTCCTGGACGACCGGCTGGCCCGGCTGCCGCGCTCGGCCCTGGCCACCGACGCGCTGGTGGACGCCCGACTGCGGAACAAGGAGGGCGGCTTCTTCACGGCCGCGGCCGACCCGGCGGTGGCGCGGCGGGCGGTGACGGGAGTGCTGCCGCGCGCCGAGGTGCGGACCCTGGCGGCCCTGACGGACGGGGCGGCGCGGTGGGTGGAGAAGTTCGGGGAGGGCGACTGGGCGCAGTGCCTGGCCCTGGTGCGCAAGCAGGGAGCGCGGGCCCTGGTGGACCGGGTGCGCGAGCTGGAGCGCGCGGACGCGGCGGGGGGCCGGGCGTTCCTGGGGCGCGGCAAGACGCACGACGACGCGACGGTGGTGTACGCGGAGCTGTGACCCGCCCGCCGGGTGGCGGCGCTACTTCTCCATGCCCCGGTTCAGTTCGTGCAGCAGCCTGGCCAGTTCCGTGACCTCGCGGGGGTCCCAGTCGGCGAGCCGGCGGGCGTAGCGGGCGCGGCGGGCCTCCCGGACCCGGCCGACGCGGGCCTGGCCCTCCGGGGTGAGGGTGATCAGCCAGGCGCGGCCGTCGGCGGGGTCGGGCTCCCGGGCGACGAGCCCGAGGTCCTCCAGGGCGCGCAGCTGGCGGGACATCGTGGCCTTGCCGACGCCGATGTAGGCGGCCAGCTCCGTGGCCCGCTGGCCGCCGCACTCGCCGAGGCGCACGAGAAGGCCGTACGCGGACGATTCGAGGTCGGGGTGGACCTCGCGGGCCATCTCGCCCTGGTTGGCGCGGGCCCGCCGGAGCAGGACGGTCAACTCCCGCTCCAGAGCCAGGAACTCCGGTTGGTTCACACCACTGCCGTTCACGGCGGAGCCGACCCCGCGACCGCCGCCGTTCCCGTCTTCGTGCACGTCAGCCCCTGCCTAGGTTTTCCCGTTCCTGAAAGTTTCCGCCACGGTGCGCCGTCTCCGCAGCTCGGCAAGTATTTCGCAGGCGTAGACCAACGGCGGCTCCCGGTCCCTCTTCCACCCGCCGTTCTACGTGCGTAGCGTCGGAGCCCGGGACGAGGGTGGCATGCTCACGCCACCCTCGTCGTCCTCCTCCCCCGCGCACCCCCACCGAGCAACCCCCACGGAGCACCACCGACCCAGCGGAGGCACGCCATGCCCGTGCACAGATCCGGATCGGCCCCCGGGCGGCGCTCAGCCGTCACCGGGATCCTGCTCGCCGCCCTCTCCCTGCTGTTCACCCTTCCGGCGCACTCCGCGTCGGCCGCCGACGTCCCGCCCCGCGGCTCCGCCCACATGGGCATGGGCGTCCTGGAGCACGACGGGCGGCACGGCACCCCCGTGCCCGGCGACGCCACCCAGACGGAGGGCGTCGACGTCTCCAGCCACCAGGGCAACGTCGCCTGGTCGACGCTGTGGAACAGCGGGGTCAGGTGGTCCTACGTCAAGGCCACCGAGGGGACGTACTACACCAACCCCTACTTCGCCCAGCAGTACAACGGCTCGTACGACGTCGGCATGATCCGCGGCGCGTACCACTTCGCGACCCCGGACACGACCAGCGGCGCCGCCCAGGCCAACTACTTCGTCGACCACGGCGGCGGCTGGTCCCGCGACGGCCGGACGCTGCCGGGCGCGCTGGACATCGAGTGGAACCCGTACGGGGCCGCCTGCTACGGCAGGACGCAGAGCCAGATGGTCACCTGGATCCGCGACTTCCTGAACACCTACAAGGCCCGCACCGGCCGCGACGCCGTGATCTACACGGCCACCAGCTGGTGGACCCAGTGCACCGGCAACTACGGCGGCTTCGCCGTGAACAACCCGCTGTGGATCGCCCGGTACGCCTCGACGGTGGGCACCCTGCCGGCCGGCTGGGGCTACTACACGATGTGGCAGTACACCTCGTCCGGGCCGACGGTCGGGGACCACAACCGGTTCAACGGCGCCCTGGACCGGGTGCAGGCGCTCGCCAACGGCTGACCGCGCGAGGGCGGGGCCCCGAACCCGGGGCCCCGCCCTTTCCGGCCGCGGTTCCGTCAGGCCGCGACCGGGACCTCGGACCGCGCACCGCTCGTCGCCGGTGCGAGGGCCAGTTCCAGGACCTGGCGCACGTCGGTGACGGCGTGCACGTCGAGCTTGTCCAGCACCTCCGCCGGGACGTCGTCCAGGTCGGGCTCGTTGCGCTTGGGGATGATCACGGTGGTGACGCCCGCCCGGTGCGCCGCGAGCAGCTTCTGCTTGACCCCGCCGATCGGCAGCACGCGGCCGGTCAGCGAGACCTCGCCGGTCATCGCCACGTCCGTGCGGACCAGCCGCCCGGAGAGCAGCGAGGCCAGCGCCGTGGTCATCGTGATGCCGGCGCTCGGGCCGTCCTTGGGGACCGCGCCCGCCGGGAAGTGGATGTGCACGCCCCGGTCCTTCAGGTCGGCCACCGGCAGCTCCAGCTCGGCGCCGTGGCTGCGCAGGAAGCTCAGCGCGATCTGCGCGCTCTCCTTCATCACGTCGCCCAGCTGACCGGTCAGGGTCAGCCCCGCCGCTCCCGTCTCCGGGTCGGCCAGCGACGCCTCCACGTACAGGACGTCGCCGCCCGCGCCGGTGACCGCGAGGCCGGTGGCCACGCCCGGCACGGAGGTGCGCCGTTCCGCCGGTTCCTGGGCGGACTCCGGCACGTGGTGCGGCCGGCCGATCAGGGCCCGCAGGTCGGCGTCGGTGACGGTGAACGGCAGCTCCCGCTCGCCCAGCTCGTGCTGGGCCGCCACCTTGCGCAGCAGCCGGGCGATCGACCGCTCCAGGGTGCGTACGCCCGCCTCACGGGTGTACTCGCCCGCCAGCTTGCGCAGCGCGCCCTCGTCGACCGCGACCTCGTCCCCGTCGAGACCGGCCCGCTCCAGCTGGCGCGGGAGCAGGTGGTCGCGGGCGATGACGACCTTCTCGTCCTCGGTGTAGCCGTCGAGGCGGACCAGCTCCATGCGGTCGAGCAGCGCCTCCGGGATGGCCTCCAGGACGTTGGCCGTCGCGAGGAACACGACGTCGGACAGGTCCAGCTCGACCTCCAGGTAGTGGTCCCGGAAGGTGTGGTTCTGCGCCGGGTCGAGGACTTCCAGGAGGGCGGCGGCCGGGTCGCCCCGGAAGTCCGAGCCCACCTTGTCGATCTCGTCGAGGAGCACGACCGGGTTCATCGACCCGGCCTCCTTGACCGCCCGCACGATCCGGCCGGGCAGCGCACCGACGTACGTACGGCGGTGACCGCGGATCTCGGCCTCGTCGCGGACGCCGCCGAGGGCGACGCGGACGAACTTGCGGCCCATCGCGTGCGCGACGGACTCGCCGAGGGACGTCTTGCCGACGCCGGGCGGGCCGACGAGTGCCAGGACGGCACCGCCGCGCCGGCCGCCCACGACGCCCAGACCCCGGTCGCCGCGCCGCTTGCGCACCGCCAGGTACTCGGTGATGCGGTCCTTGACGTCGTCCAGACCCGCGTGCTCGGCGTCCAGCACGCCGCGGGCGCCCTGGATGTCGTAGGCGTCCTCGGTGCGCTCGTTCCACGGCATCTCCAGGACCGTGTCGAGCCAGGTGCGGATCCAGGAGCCCTCCGGGGACTGGTCGGAGGAACGCTCCAGCTTGTCGACCTCCTTGAGGGCGGCCTCGCGGACCTTCCCGGGCAGGTCGGCGGCCTCGACGCGGGCGCGGTAGTCGTCGGACTCCTCGGCGGAGTCCTTGCCGTCGCCGTTCAGCTCCCGCAGTTCCTTGCGCACGGCTTCGAGCTGGCGGCGCAGCAGGAACTCCCGCTGCTGCTTGTCGACGCCCTCCTGGACGTCCTTGGCGATGGTCTCGGCGACGTCCTGCTCGGCGAGGTGGTCGCGCAGCTGCTGGGTGGCGAGCCTGAGGCGGGCGACCGGGTCGGTGGTCTCCAGCAGCTCGACCTTCTGCTCGGTGGTGAGGAAGGGCGAGTAGCCGGAGTTGTCGGCGAGCGCGGAGACGTCGTCGATGGCCTGGACCCGGTCCACGACCTGCCAGGCGCCGCGCTTGCGCAGCCAGGCGGTGGCGAGGGCCTTGTACTCCTTCGCCAGTTCGGCGACCTGGCCCGGCAGCGGCTCGGGCACGGTCTCGTCGACGCGCGTCCCCTCGACCCACAGCGCGGCGCCCGGCCCGGTGGTGCCGGCGCCGATCCGCACCCGGCCCCGGCCGCGGACCAGGGCGCCGGGGTCCCCGTCGGCGAGCCGGCCGACCTGCTCGACCGTGCCGAGGACGCCGGTCTTCGCGTAGGTGCCGTCGACGCGGGGGACGAGCAGGACGCGGGGCTTGCCGGGTTCGGACCTGGCGGCGGCCTGGGCGGCCTCCACCGCGGCCCGCACCTCGGCGTCGCTCAGGTCCAGGGGGACGACCATGCCGGGCAGGACCACTTCGTCGTCGAGCGGCAGCACGGGCAGGGTGAGCGGTGTGAAGGCGGCGGACTCAGCAGCCATGATCTCCCCTTCGGCAGTCAAGTTGAGTTACACCGACTCAATGAAAGGGAGCCCCGCATTGTTCCCCGAGGCGTGTTCGCTGTGAGCGATCAAGCCGCGGAGCCGGTCGGGCGGCCGGGTGGAGCCGGCGGGGCGTCCGGGCCGGGCACGTTCCGGGCGTCCGGGCCGAACATGCTCGGGCCTCCGGGCCGGACACTCACGGACACCCCGGCCCGCCCGAGTGAGAGCAAGGCCGGGACCCGCCGCATTCCTCCCTGCCAGGATGGGCCGATGCCCCTCACTTCCCACGATCCCCACGACCTCCCCGAAGTGCTGGACCGTCGCGAGGGCCCGTACGGCGAGGTGGTCCTGCGCCGGCACGGGACGCTGTTGCAGATCATCGCGAACGGCTGCTTCCTCATGGACACCTCCGACGGACGCTCCGAACGGCGGCTGGTCGACGCGGCGGCCGACGCGCTCACCGCCTCCGGCGAGCGGCCCGCGCCGCACCTGCTCATCGGCGGCCTCGGCGTCGGATTCTCGCTCGCACACGCCGCGGCCGACCCGCGCTGGGGCCGTATCGCGGTCGTCGAGCGGGAACGCGCCGTCATCGACTGGCACCGCGGCGGACCGCTGGCCGGGATGTCCGCCGAGGCGCTCGCCGACCCCCGCACGGAGATCGTCGAGGCGGATCTGATCGATCACGTCAATGAGACTTCCGCCACGTACGACGCGCTGTGCCTGGACATCGACAACGGCCCCGACTGGACTGTCACCGAGGGCAACGGCGGGCTCTACTCGGGGGCCGGACTGGCGGGATGCGCACGGGTGTTGAGACCCCGCGGGGTGCTTGCCGTGTGGTCCGCGCGACCCTCTCCGGAATTCGAAGAAACCTTGCGTAATGCCGGGTTCCAACAGGTGCGTACCGAAGAGATCCCCGTTGCCCGGGGCGTTCCGGACGTCGTCCACCTCGGCGTCGGGCCTGGATAGCAAAGGCCCGGTGACTCCCCGTACGCTGCTGACCTGACGCGGTCATTCAAGCGTCAATCGCAGTCATGCGCAGACGAGGGATCACCCCACTGATTCCGGTAAGCACACCTCAGGGGCGGGCGATGGAGCAGACACAGACCTCCCACAACGGCACGGCGACGGCCACCCAGGGCGCACAGCGCCGGGTGCTGGTGGTCGAGGACGACCAGACGATCGTGGACGCCATCGCGACCCGCCTGCGCGCCGAGGGCTTCCTGGTGCAGACGGCGGGCGACGGTCCGGCCGCCGTCGACACGGCCGAGGCCTGGCAGCCCGACCTGCTGATCCTCGACATCATGCTGCCCGGCTTCGACGGCCTGGAGGTCTGCCGTCGCGTGCAGGCCTCCCGCCCGGTGCCGGTACTCATGCTCACGGCGCGCGACGACGAGACGGACATGCTGGTCGGGCTCGGCGTCGGCGCCGACGACTACATGACCAAGCCGTTCTCGATGCGTGAGCTGGCGGCGCGCGTGCACGTGCTGCTGCGCCGGGTGGAGCGGGCGGTCGTGGCCGCCTCCACGCCGCGCAGCGGCATCCTGCGCCTCGGCGAACTGGAGATCGACCACGCGCAGCGCCGGGTGCGGGTGCGCAGCGAGGACGTCCACCTCACCCCCACCGAGTTCGACCTGCTGGTGTGCCTGGCGAACACCCCGCGCGCGGTGCTCTCCCGCGAGCAGCTGCTGGCCGAGGTGTGGGACTGGGCGGACGCCTCCGGCACCCGGACCGTGGACAGCCACATCAAGGCGCTGCGCCGCAAGATCGGCGCCGAGCGCATCCGCACGGTGCACGGTGTGGGCTACGCGCTGGAGACGCCGACGCCATGAGCCGGGGACGGGAGGCCGCACGGAGGAGCCCCGGCCCCCGGACCACCGGGGATCCCTGGGGCGGTGTTCGCCCGTTCTCGATCAAGACCAAGCTGGGCGCGCTGGTCGTCACGTCGGTGCTGATCACCACGGGCCTTTCGGTGATCGCGGTGCACACCAAGACGGAGCTGCGCTTCATCACGGTCTTCTCGATGATCGCCACCCTGCTGATCACGCAGTTCGTGGCGCACTCGCTCACCGCCCCGCTGGACGAGATGAACGCCGTGGCCCGGTCGATCTCGCACGGTGACTACACGCGCCGGGTGCGCGAGAACCGCCGCGACGAGCTGGGCGACCTGGCCGTCACCATCAACCGCATGGCCGACGACCTGGAGGCCCAGGACCGGCAGCGCAAGGAGCTGGTGGCGAACGTCTCGCACGAGCTGCGCACCCCGATCGCGGGGCTGCGCGCGGTGCTGGAGAACATCGTCGACGGGGTGACCGAGGCCGACCCGGAGACCATGCGGACGGCCCTCGGGCAGACGGAGCGGCTCGGCCGGCTGGTGGAGACGCTGCTGGACCTCTCCCGCCTGGACAACGGCGTCATACCGCTGCGCCAGAGGCGTTTCGAGGTCTGGCCGTACCTCTCCGGCGTGCTCAAGGAGGCCAACATGGTCGCCTCGGCGCGCGCGGGCATCGCCTCGGGCTCGGGCAGCCACACCCGCACCGACGTCCACCTGGCGCTCGACGTCTTCCCGTCGGACCTCACCGCGCACGCCGACCCGGAGCGCATCCACCAGGTCGTCGCCAACCTCATCGACAACGCGGTCAAGCACAGCCCGCCGCACGGCCGGGTGACGGTCAAGGCGCGACGCGGCGACCTGCCCGAATCGCTGGAGCTGGAGGTCCTCGACGAGGGCCCCGGCATTCCGCGCTCGGAGTGGCGCCGGGTCTTCGAGCGGTTCAACCGGGGTTCGGTGTCCCGGCCGCACGGTCCGGGCAGCGACGGCGGCACCGGGCTGGGCCTGGCGATCGCCCGCTGGGCGGTGGATCTGCACGGCGGCCGGATCGGTGTGGCCGAATCCGAGCGGGGATGCCGGATTCTCATCACTCTTCCGGGCCTGCCCTCGTTGCCGAGTTGACGTAGGGTTCGAAGCGGAGCACCAAGATCCACGGGCATCCGCGCCGACGGACACGTGTGATCAGGCACAGGCCCGCGTTGTCCCGGCGCCGGGCCCGGGTCTCCCCTTCCCTCACGCATCAGAACCTCGCTTGTTTCCCGCCATTTCCAGCGCCGAAACGCGGTCTGCAATGTGACTTACGCGACGATGAACGGGCCCGGTCTGACCTTCCGGGTCAGGGAGGCGTAGCCTTGATTCCCGCTGTCCACCATCTTGTGAAGCGGAAGAGGGCGGTTCTCGCCGTGTCGCCACAGTCCCCCAGTAACTCGAGCATCTCGACCGACACCGACCAAGCGGGCAAGAACCCCGCTGCCGCGTTCGGTGCCAATGAGTGGCTCGTCGACGAGATTTATCAGCAGTACCTCCAGGACCCGAATTCCGTGGACCGAGCCTGGTGGGACTTCTTCGCCGACTACAAGCCCGGAGCCGCCGCGGCCCAGCCGGCCGCCGGCACCGCGAACGAGAGCGCGGGCGCGCCCCAGGCCGCCCCCGCGCCCCCCGCGCAGGCTCCTGCCCCGGCCAAGGCACAGGCGCCCGCCCCGGCGGCTCAGCCGGCCCCCGCCGCGAAGCCGGCAGCGCAGCCCGCCGCCGCTCCGGCGGCCCCGCCCGCCAAGCCCGCGCAGGCCCGGCCCGCCGCCAAGCCCGCGGCGAAGGCGGCCGCCCCCGCGAAGGACGCCGCCGCGGCCCCCGAGGGCCCCGAGACGGTGACGCTGCGCGGCCCGGCCGCCGCGGTCGCGAAGAACATGAACGCCTCGCTGGAGCTGCCCACGGCCACGTCCGTGCGCGCGGTCCCGGTGAAGCTGCTCTTCGACAACCGCATCGTCATCAACAACCACCTCAAGCGCGCCCGGGGCGGGAAGATCTCCTTCACGCACCTGATCGGCTACGCGATGGTGCAGGCCATCAAGGCCATGCCGGCGATGAACCACTCGTTCGGCGAGAAGGACGGCAAGCCGACCCTCGTCAAGCCGGCCCACGTCAACCTCGGCCTCGCCATCGACCTGGTCAAGCCGAACGGCGACCGCCAGCTCGTCGTCGCGGCGATCAAGAAGGCCGAGACGCTGAACTTCTTCGAGTTCTGGCAGGCCTACGAGGACATCGTCCGGCGCGCCCGCGACGGCAAGCTGACGATGGACGACTTCTCCGGCGTCACGGTCTCGCTGACCAACCCCGGCGGCCTCGGCACCGTCCACTCGGTGCCGCGCCTGATGCCCGGCCAGTCGGTCATCATGGGCGTCGGCTCCATGGACTACCCGGCGGAGTTCCAGGGCACCTCCCAGGACACCCTGAACAAGCTCGGCATCTCCAAGGTCATGACGCTCACGTCGACCTACGACCACCGGGTCATCCAGGGCGCCGCCTCCGGCGAGTTCCTGCGCCAGGTCGCCAACCTCCTCCTCGGCGAGAACGGCTTCTACGACGAGATCTTCGAGGCGCTGCGCATCCCCTACGAGCCGGTCCGCTGGCTCAAGGACATCGACGCCTCGCACGACGACGACGTCACCAAGGCCGCCCGCGTCTTCGAGCTGATCCACTCCTACCGGGTCCGCGGCCACGTCATGGCCGACACCGACCCGCTGGAGTACCAGCAGCGCAAGCACCCCGACCTGGACATCACCGAGCACGGGCTCACGCTGTGGGACCTGGAGCGCGAGTTCGCGGTCGGCGGCTTCGCCGGCAAGTCCCTGATGAAGCTGCGCGACATCCTCGGCGTGCTGCGCGACTCGTACTGCCGCACCACCGGCGTCGAGTTCATGCACATCCAGGACCCGAAGCAGCGCAAGTGGATCCAGGACCGCATCGAGCGCTCGCACACCAAGCCGGAGCGCGAGGAGCAGCTGCGCATCCTGCGCCGGCTGAACGCGGCGGAGGCCTTCGAGACCTTCCTCCAGACGAAGTACGTCGGCCAGAAGCGCTTCTCCCTGGAGGGCGGCGAGTCCGTCATCCCGCTGCTGGACGCGGTCATCGACTCGGCGGCCGAGTCCCGCCTGGACGAGGTCGTCATCGGCATGGCCCACCGCGGCCGGCTGAACGTGCTGGCCAACGTGGTCGGCAAGTCGTACGCGCAGATCTTCCGGGAGTTCGAGGGCAACCTCGACCCGAAGTCGATGCACGGCTCGGGCGACGTGAAGTACCACCTGGGCGCCGAGGGCACCTTCACCGGGCTGGACGGCGAGCAGATCAACGTCTCGCTGGTCGCGAACCCCTCGCACCTGGAGGCGGTGGACCCGGTCCTGGAGGGCGTCGCGCGCGCCAAGCAGGACATCATCAACAAGGGCGGCACGGACTTCACCGTCCTGCCGGTGGCGATCCACGGCGACGCGGCCTTCGCGGGCCAGGGCGTGGTGGCCGAGACCCTGAACATGTCGCAGCTGCGCGGCTACCGCACCGGCGGCACGGTCCACGTCGTCATCAACAACCAGGTCGGCTTCACCGCCGCCCCGGAGTCCTCGCGCTCCTCGATGTACGCCACCGACGTGGCCCGCATGATCGAGGCCCCGATCTTCCACGTGAACGGCGACGACCCGGAGGCCGTGGTCCGCGTCGCGCGGCTGGCCTTCGAGTTCCGCCAGGCGTTCAACAAGGACGTGGTGATCGACCTCATCTGCTACCGCCGCCGCGGTCACAACGAGTCGGACAACCCGGCCTTCACCCAGCCGCTGATGTACGACCTGATCGACAAGAAGCGCTCGGTGCGCAAGCTGTACACCGAGTCCCTCATCGGTCGCGGCGACATCACCCTGGAGGAGGCCGAGCAGGCGCTCCAGGACTACCAGGGGCAGCTGGAGAAGGTCTTCACCGAGGTCCGCGAGGCCGTCTCACAGCCCTCCTCCGTGGAGCCCTCGGACCCGCAGGCCGAGTTCCCGGTCGCCGTGAACACCGCGGTCAGCGCCGAGACGGTCAAGCGGATCGCCGAGTCCCAGGTCAACATCCCCGACCACGTCACCATCCACCCGCGCCTGCTGCCGCAGCTGCAGCGCCGCGCGGCCATGGTCGAGGACGGCACGATCGACTGGGGCATGGGCGAGACCCTCGCCGTCGGCTCCCTCCTCCTGGAGGGTGTGCCGGTCCGTCTCACCGGCCAGGACTCGCAGCGCGGCACCTTCGGCCAGCGTCACGCGGTGGTCATCGACCGCGAGACGGGCGACGAGTTCACGCCGCTGCTGTACCTGTCCGAGGAGCAGGCCCGGTACAACGTCTACAACTCGCTGCTCTCCGAGTACGCGGTGATGGGCTTCGAGTACGGCTACTCGCTGGCCCGCCCGGACGCGCTGGTGATGTGGGAGGCGCAGTTCGGCGACTTCGTCAACGGCGCGCAGACGGTCGTGGACGAGTTCATCTCGTCGGCCGAGCAGAAGTGGAACCAGACGAGCGGCGTGACGCTCCTGCTCCCGCACGGCTACGAGGGCCAGGGCCCGGACCACTCCTCGGCCCGCCCGGAGCGCTTCCTCCAGCTCTGCGCGCAGAACAACATGACGGTCGCGATGCCGACCCTGCCGTCGAACTACTTCCACCTCCTGCGGTGGCAGGTGCACAACCCGCACCACAAGCCGCTGGTCGTCTTCACCCCGAAGTCGATGCTGCGCCTGAAGGCCGCGGCCTCGAAGGCGGAGGAGTTCACGACGGGCCAGTTCCGCCCGGTCATCGGCGACGAATCGGTCGAGGCGGCCGCGGTCAGGAAGGTCGTCTTCTGCGCGGGCAAGGTCTACTACGACCTGGAGGCCGAGCGGCAGAAGCGCGGCGTCACGGACACGGCCATCATCCGCATCGAGCGCCTGTACCCGCTGCCGGGTGCCGAGCTCCAGGCGGAGATCGCCAAGTACCCGAACGCCGAGAAGTACCTGTGGGTCCAGGAGGAGCCGGCGAACCAGGGTGCCTGGCCGTTCATCGCGCTCAACCTGATCGACCACCTGGACCTGGCGGTCGGCGCCGACGTCCCGCACGGCGAGCGCCTGCGCCGCATCTCGCGGCCGCACGGCTCGTCCCCGGCCGTGGGTTCCGCGAAGCGGCACCAGGCCGAGCAGGAGCAGCTGGTGCGCGAGGTGTTCGAGGCCTGATCCCCGAACGGGCCTGAGGTGCCCCGACGGCGGTCCCCGAGGGCCCGGTCCGCGTTCCGAGGAACGCGGACCGGGCCCTTCGGCGTGCCGGGCACCGCATATCCTGGGACCACCTGTTCCTGGGACCACCTGTTCCTGGGCCCAGTGGCTCCTGGGGCCAGCGGTTCCTGGGGCCAGCGGCTCCGAGGGGACCGCCCCTGTTCGACCCGGCCGGTCCGGCCGGCCCATCCGACGGAGAACACGTTGTACTTCACCGACCGCGGCATCGAGGAACTGGCGAAGCGGCGCGGCGAGGAGGAGGTCACCTTCGAGTGGCTCGCCGAGCAGCTGCGGACCTTCGTCGACCTGAACCCGGACTTCGAGGTCCCCGTGGAGCGACTGGCGACGTGGCTGGCGCGGCTGGACGACGAGGACGACGAGGACGCGTAACCAGCCCGCTCCGCCCACCCCCGCTCCACGGCGCCCTGCCCGCCCCGGGTGACGGGACGGCTCCCCCGCCGCGCGCCCGTCAGTGACGCCGTGAGAGGCCGTACGCCGTTCCCAGGGCGCCGTGGGCCATCAGCAGTGCCCCCGCCGCCGTCCAGCCGCCGCTGCGCCGCCGTAGGCCCCAGGCGGCCAGCGGCAGGCCCGCCGCCATCTGCGCCAGGGCCAGGGCGCGCGCCCCTGGGCCGCCCACCCAGGGCATCCACGGCGCGAGCGGGGTCTCGTCGGCGGTGGGGCGCCACCCGGGGGCCTCGGTGCGCCGGGCTTCGGGCAGGTCGCGGGCGACCGCACCGAGGCGGTCCGCGCTCGCACCGGGGTCGAGCCCGGCGGGCAGGGCGAGCCCCGCGCGCGTGAGGACCGCGAGCAGTCCGTGCAGCCTTGCCCGTGCGTCGGCCCCGGGATCGGCCCGGGTCAGCCCCTCCAGCGAGTCGAGGTCGAGGACCGGGTCCAGGCCCAGACGGGCCGCGAAGGTGCGCATCGCCTCGTCCTCGCCCACCGGGGTGCCGTCCGCGAGCCACACGTAGCCGACGGGCCGGCGGAATCCCGACGCGAGCGCGTAACCGGCCCGGTCGGCGTCCCACCACAGGGCGAGCACGGGCCAAGGGGCGCCCACGGCGAGCGCGGTGGCCCAGCCGGTGAGCACGCGGTCGACGGGTTCGCCGCCGTGCCGCCAGGGCCCGCCCTCCGGAACGAGCACGCTCCATTCGCCGCCGGCCCTGGCCAGCGGCATGCGTTCGCCCAGCAGCGGGGCCACGGCGGCCACGGGGGCCGGCTCCGCGCGGCACAGCAGCAGGGCACCGGCGGCGGCCGCGGCGGACACGGGCTCGTGCGTCGACATGGTCACAAGTTAGGGCAATGCCTCCCTCCCGGCCGTTCGGAGATCACCGGAACGGGCGCCTTGACTTTGGGCGTCCGCGATATATCGTGAATAGCAGGACGCGATATGGCGCGTTCGGTCGAGGAGGTCTGCCGCATGTCCGAGTGGTCCGTCGCGGAGCCCAGGAAGCTCACCTTCGACGAGTCCGTGAGCGAGCTCCACGTACGCGTCGTCCACGGAACGGTCAACGTCGTGGGTACGGACGAGGGTTCCGCCCGCCTGGAGGTGTCCGAGATCGAGGGCCCGCCCCTGATCGTGACCCACCAGGACGGCGTGCTCACGGTGGCCTATGACGATCTGCCCTGGAAGGGCTTCCTCAAGTGGCTCGACCGCAAGGGCTGGCAGCGCAGCGCGGTGGTCTCCCTGGCGGTGCCGACCGGCACCCGTGTGGAGGTGGGCGTGGTCAGCGCGGCGGCCGTCGTCTCGGGGCTCGACGGACGGGCCCGGGTGAAGGGCGTGACCGGGGACACCACGCTGGTGGGCCTCGCCGGCCCGGTCCGCGCGGACACCGTCTCCGGGAGCGTGGAGGCGCAGGCTCTCACCGGCGACCTGAGCTTCCACTCGGTCTCCGGTGATCTGACGGTGGTCGAGGCGGGTTCCTCCGTCCGGGCCGACTCGGTCAGCGGCTCGATGATCGTCGACCTGGACACCACGGGCTCGTCCACCGCCATCGACCTGACCAGCGTCTCGGGCGAGATCGCCATCCGGCTGCCGCAGCCGGCCGACGCGCGGGTGGAGGCGAACACGGCCAGCGGGACGGTCTCCAGCGCCTTCGAGGACCTGCGGGTGGGCGGGCAGTGGGGCGCCAAACGGATCACCGGGCGGCTCGGCGCGGGCAACGGCCGGCTGAAGGCCACCACCGTCTCCGGCGCGATCGCCCTGCTGCGCCGTCCGGCACCGGAGGACACCCCGTGGGACGGGCGGCCCCAGGACACCGCCCCCGTGGGCGACCCGCAGGACGACCCGGGGGACAATTCCGCTTCCGGCCGGGACCACGGCGCCCCCGGCGCCCCGGCCGACGGCACGACCGACAAGAAGGTGCTCTGACATGCCCCCCGTCTTCGCCCACGGCCGCCTCCGCCTCTACCTCCTCAAGCTCCTGGACGAGGCCCCGCGCCACGGCTACGAGGTGATCCGCCTCCTCGAAGAGCGCTTCCAGGGCCTGTACGCGCCGTCGGCGGGCACGGTCTACCCGCGCCTGGCCAAGCTGGAGGCCGAGGGCCTGGTCACCCACACCACCGAGGGCGGCCGCAAGGTGTACGCCATCACGGACGCCGGCCGCGCCGAGCTGGCCGACCGCGCGGGGGAGCTGGCCGACCTGGAGCTGGAGATCCGCGAGTCGGTCGCCGAGCTGGCCGCCGAGATCCGCGCCGACGTCCGCGGAGCGGCGGGTGACCTGCGCCGGGAGATGCGGGCCGCGGCCGGCGCCGCCCGCCGGGGTGCCGGCTCGGCGACGTCCGAGGGCGGCGAGGGCTCCGCCTCCGGCGCCGCGGACGCCGACGAGAACGAGGCCTGGCGCGCGGCCAAGGAGGAGATGCGGCGCGTCAAGCAGGAGTGGAAGGACCAGGCCCGCCGCGCCAAGGACGAGAGCCGCCGCGCCCGCGAGGAGGCTCAGCGGGCCCGGCACCAGGCCAAGGAGGCCCAGGAGCGGGCCCGGGCCCAGGCGCAGGAGGAGGTGCAGCGCATCGCCCAGCGGGTCCAGGAACAGGTGCAGGACCACTTCTCGCGCGGTGACTGGCCGACCGGCCTGCGCGAGGGCCTGAGCGAACTGGCCAAGGAGGTCGGCGACTTCGGCAAGGACTTCGGGAAGGACCTCGGCAGGGAGTGGGGCTTCGGCCGCACCGACACCGGGACCACGACCCACCGGTCCGAGCGCTCGACCCCTCCCGGACAGACGTCCGCTCCCGAGTACTCCGCCACCCCCGAGGACTTCCCGGCCGACTGCACCCCGGCCTGGGCCCACGAGGACGCCTCGGAGTCCACCGGCGACCCGGCCCGCGACCTGGACCGGCTGCTGGACCGCTTCCGGGACGACATCCGCGACGCGGCCCGCGACCACGGCGTCACGACCGACCAGCTCCGCGACACCCGCCGGCACCTGTCGACGGCCGCGGCCCGCATCGGCGCGGTACTGCGGGCACCGAAGCCCTGAGAGTCCGGCACCGGCAGCGCCCGTTCCCCGGGCACGACCGGCCTCCCGGGCACCCACCTCGGGTGCCCGGGAGGCCGCGCCGGACGGCACACCCGCAGACTCAGGCGCACGCCTCCCCGGCACCGGGCCCCGTTCCCAGCACCGCGCTCAGCGACTCGTGGGTCACCCCGTGATCGGCGAGCACCTCGGCGGCCACACCGGGGCGGACGGTGAGGGCGAGGAGGATGTGCTCGTCACCGATGTACCGGTCGTGCCGGGTGAGGGCCGCGCGCAGGGACTGCTCCAGCACCTCCTTGGCCCCCTTGCCGAAGGGGCGGTGCCCGGACCACCACCGCCTGCTCCTGCGGGGGCCGGACATCGCACCGACGCCGTGGGTCTCCTCCACCCGGGCGACGATCTCGGAGACGTCGATCCCCAGCCCGGCGAGCGCCTCGGTCTCCGCCCGCGTCAGCCCGGCACGGCGCCGCGCCTCCGCCAGGTCCTCCCGTACCGCCTCCCGGCGCTCGCCGGCGCCCAGGGCCGCCAGCGCGGAGGAGGCGCGGCTGCCCTCGCGGTCCAGGAGGGCGAGCAGCAGATGCTCGGCCTCGACGGTCTGCGCCCGCGCCTCCTCGGCGTGCTCGGCCGCCCCCTGCACCACGGCCCGCGCGTCCTTGGTGAACCGCTCGAACATCAATGCCTCCCGTACTTCTTGTGCACGGCCTGCCTGCTGACCCCGAGTTCCGAGGCGATCTCCTGCCACGACCAGCCCTGATGGCGAGCGGCACGTACCTGCACCGCCTCCAGTTGCTCCAGGAGCCTGCGCAGGGCCGCGACGGCCCGCAGCCCGACCCGGGGGTCGCGATCACCCGCACGTGCGGCGAGATCCGTAGCTTCACTCATGGCGTCAACGTAGATTGACAACCCGACGACTGTCAACCCACATTGACAAAGCGAACGGCGGGCCCGGAGAACCGGACCCGCCGTGACAGAGAGGTGGCAGGAGGAGAGGGCCGCGCGCTCAGGAAGCCTGGAGCACGATCTTGCCGAACAGCTCGCCGGAGGCCATCCGCTCGAAGCCCTCGCGGGCCCGGTCCATCGGGAGCACGTCGTCGATGACGGGACGTACACCGGTGGCGGCGCAGAAGGAGAGGAGGTCCTCCAGCTCGTCCTTGGTGCCCATCGTCGAGCCGACGATCCTCAGCTCCAGGAAGAAGACCCGGGTCAGCTCGGCGTGCGAGGGCCGGTCGCCGCTGGTCGCGCCGGAGATGACCAGCGTGCCGCCCGGCCGCAGCGACTTGACCGAGTGGGACCAGGTGGCGGCGCCCACCGTCTCGATGACGGCGTCGACCCGCTGCGGCAGCCGCGCGCCCGGCTCGACGGCCTCCACGGCGCCCAGCTCCAGGGCCCGCTTGCGCTTGGCCTCGTCCCGGCTGGCGGCGAAGACCCGCAGCCCCGCCGCCTTGCCGAGCACGATCGCGGCCGTGGCGACCCCACCGCCGGCACCCTGCACCAGCACGGAGTCACCGGGGCGCACCCCGGCGTTGGTGAACAGCATCCGGTACGCCGTCAGCCAGGCGGTCGGCAGACAGGCCGCCTCCTCGAAGGAGAGTTCCTTCGGCTTGGGCAGGATGTTCCAGGTGGGCACGGCGACCCGCTCGGCGAACGTCCCCGGGTAGCGCTCGGTGAGGATCGAGCGAGGCTCCCGGGGGCCGACGCCGTGGCCGGTCTGCCCGATCACGGAGTGCAGGACGACCTCGTTGCCGTCCTCGTCGACCCCGGCGGCGTCACAGCCGAGGATCATCGGCAGCCGGTCCTCGGGGAGGCCGACACCGCGCAGGGACCACAGGTCGTGGTGGTTGAGGGAAGCGGCCCTGACATCGACGACGCTCCAGCCGGGGCGGGCCTCGGGGGCCGGGCGCTCCCCCAACTCCAGGCCGGTCAGCGGCTGGTCGCGGTCGATTCGGGCGGCGTAGACAGCGAACATGACCTTGACGATAGGTTCCGCACCGGCCATCCGGAACCGTGGCGCCCTGTGACACACGCCCTCTTGTCAGAGGTGACCGGGAACGGCCGACGGCCCCGCCCGTCGGGGCGGAGCCGTCGGCCCGGGTGTGTCATGCCGTCACCGGCGCGCGACACCCTCCGCACGGGCGGCCGCCGCCACCGCCGCCGTGACGGCCGGGGCGACCCGCTCGTCGAACGGGGAGGGGATGACGTAGTCCGCGGCGAGGTCGTCGCCCACCACGGCGGCCAGCGCCTCGGCAGCCGCGAGCTTCATGCCCTCGGTGATCCGCGAGGCCCGCACCTGGAGCGCGCCCGCGAAGATGCCCGGGAACGCCAGCACGTTGTTGATCTGGTTCGGGAAGTCCGAGCGCCCCGTCGCGACGACCGCCGCGTACTTGTGGGCGACCTCCGGGTGCACCTCGGGGTTCGGGTTGGCCATCGCGAAGACGAAGGCGCCCTTCGCCATCGAGGCCACCGCCGGCTCCGGCACCGTACCGCCGGAGACGCCGATGAAGACGTCGGCGCCCGACAGGGCCGCGTCCAGCGTGCCGGACAGCCCGGCCTTGTTGGTGAAGGAGGCCAGCTCCCGCTTGACCGGGGTGAGGTCGTCCCGGTCGGAGGAGACGACGCCCTTGCGGTCGGCGACCGCGACGTCCCCGATGCCGGCCTCGACCAGCATCTTGGCGATGGCGACACCGGCCGCGCCGGCGCCCGAGATCACCGCCCGCAGCTCGCCCAGCGTCCGCCCGCTCAGCCGCGCCGCGTTGCGCAGCGCCGCCAGCGTCACGACCGCCGTGCCGTGCTGGTCGTCGTGGAAGATCGGGATGTCGAGGCGCTCCTGGAGCTTGCGCTCGATCTCGAAGCACCGCGGCGCCGAGATGTCCTCCAGGTTCACACCGCCGAAGGAGGGAGCGAGCCGCACCACCGTCTCGACGATCTCGTCGGCGTCCGTGCAGTCGAGCGCGATCGGGACCGCGTCGACACCGCCGAACTGCTTGAAGAGGATCGCCTTCCCCTCCATCACCGGAAGGGAGGCCTCGGGGCCGATGTCCCCGAGTCCCAGGACGGCCGTACCGTCCGTCACGACCGCCACGACCGACGACTTCCAGGTGTAGTCGTGCACCAGGTCGGGCTGCTCGGCGATCGCGCTGCACACTTTCGCGACGCCGGGCGTGTACGCCAGGGACAGGTCGTCCTTGTCACGGATCGGCACGGTGGCCTGCACGGCCATCTTGCCGCCGCGATGCAGAGCGAACGCCGGGTCGAAGGAGTCGAGGGGCTCCCCCGCCTCCTGTTCCGTACCGGCTTCGCTGTCGCTGCGAGGATTGACGATCTCCGCTGCCACTTTGTCTTACCCCTTAAGAGTTCATGGTTTGAGGGTTTGTCCACTCCTGGTGAGGAATGGGCGGGCACCGCACAGGAAGGTGGCTGTCCGCGCCACATGGGCCCTGCGCGACGGGCGCGCCGCACACGCGCCCTGAGCCCCTGATGAGGGGTGTAAAGAACCTTCTTACCCGACGGACGGCCCCCCCGACGAGTCCGATAGAGGCAAGCTCACATGTCGGACCTCGAACGCCGCATGCCGGTGACATGGCTCATAGCCGGGGATCAGGACAACTTCCCTCGAGCCCTTGACATGCCTGGACAACGGGCCTTCAACGGCCGCGCACACTGCCGAACCGTGCCCGCATTCAGTGGAATGCCGAAGATTTTCCGGCCGGAAGGCCCGATTCCCGTAAAGGTTCGGACGGGATGTACCGACCTGGTGCGGTTCGGGGGGTGACCCGTTATCCGATTTTGACATCCCGTCCCCCCTGAATGGCCGAGTCCGAATGGCAAGATGCCGTAATCACACGGGGTCGCGACACTCGAAGACGCGTGCACTCGTCGACCCACGGCGCCGGCCGGCCCCCGGGCGGCGCCCAGCCCCACCGGAACTCCACCGTCCCCATCGGCATCTCCTTTCATCCGCCGGAGGAACCACCATGACCGCACGCTCCACCCGTCGTACGACCGCCGCGCAGTCCCGGCTAGCAGCGGTCGGTGCGATCGCGGTCGCAGGCGCCCTGCTGCTCACCGGATGCGGTGACCAGACCGAGAAGAGCGACTCCGGCAGCGACAGCCAGTCCGCCGCGGGCGCTCCGCTGGCGGACAAGCTGCCCCAGTCCATCCGTGACAAGGGCGTCGTCAAGGTCGGTTCCGACATCGCCTACGCTCCGGTCGAGTTCAAGGACAAGTCCGGCAAGACCGTCGGCATCGACCCGGACCTCGCGGACGCCATGGGCAAGCAGCTCGGGGTGAAGTTCGAGTTCGAGAACGGCACCTTCGACACCCTGATCACCGGTCTGCGCTCCAAGCGCTACGACATCGCCATGTCCGCGATGACCGACACCCCGGAGCGCCAGCAGGGCATCGACGGCGACACCGGCAAGAAGGTCGGCCAGGGCGTCGACTTCGTCGACTACTTCACCGCCGGTGTCTCGATCTACACCAAGAAGGGCGACGACCAGGGCATCAAGACCTGGTCCGACCTGTGCGGCAAGAAGCTCGTGGTCCAGCGCGGCACGGTCTCCGAGGACCTCGCCAAGGCCGAGAACGAGAAGTGCCCGGCCGGCAAGAAGATCGCCATGGAGGCCTTCGACAACGACCAGCAGGCCCAGACCCGCCTGCGCGCGGGCGGCGCCGCCGCCGGCTCGTCCGACTTCCCGGTCGCGGCGTACGCGGTGAAGACCTCCGGTGGCGGCAACGACTTCCAGCTCGTCGGCGAGCAGGTCGAGGCCGCTCCGTACGGCATCGCGGTCGCGAAGGACAACGCCGAGCTGCGGGACGCCCTGAAGGCGGCGCTGGACGCGGTCATCGCCAACGGCGAGTACAAGAAGATCATGGACAAGTGGGGCGTGGCGGAAGGCGCCGTCACGGAGGCCACCATCAACGGCGGCAAGTGACCGCGCGGCGGGCACTGAAAGGCAACATCCGTGACTGTTGACATCGACAAGACGGCGGGCGGCCCGGCCGACACCCCGCCGGCCGGACCGGAAGCCATCAAGGCCATCCCGGTCCGGCACTACGGGCGGTACGTCTCCGCGGTCGTGGCGATCGCGCTGCTGGCCGCCGTCGTGTACGCGTTCTCCCAGGGCAAGATCAACTGGGGTGCGATCCCGGACTACTTCTTCGACGACCGTGTCCTGACCGGCATGGGCAAGACGCTGCTGATCACCGTCCTGGCGATGCTGATCGGCGTCGTCGGCGGCATCCTGCTCGCCGTGATGCGGCTGTCGAAGAACCCGGTGACCTCGTCCATCGCGTGGTTCTACATCTGGTTCTTCCGCGGCACGCCGGTGCTGGTGCAGCTGGTCGTCTGGTTCAACCTGGGCCTGGTCTTCGAGTACATCAACCTCGGGCCGTTCTACCGCGACGAGTGGTCGGACTTCATGACGCCGTTCCTGACGGCGCTGCTCGGCCTCGGTCTCAACGAGGCCGCGTACATGGCGGAGATCTGCCGCGCGGGTCTGCTCGCGGTCGACGAGGGCCAGACCGAGGCGGCGCACGCGCTCGGCATGAGCCACACCAAGACGCTGCGCCGGATCGTGGTGCCGCAGGCGATGCGCGTGATCGTGCCGCCGACCGGCAACGAGGTCATCAACATGCTGAAGACGACCTCACTGGTGTCGGTCGTCCAGTATGCGGAGTTGTTCCGGGTCGCCCAGGACATCGGCCAGACCTCCGGCGCCCCGGCCGAGATGCTGTTCCTGGCCGCGGCCTGGTACCTGCTGCTGACCTCGGTCTTCAGCGTCGGCCAGTACTACCTGGAGCGGTACTACGCCCGCGGTTCCAGCCGCAGCCTGCCGGCCACCCCGATGCAGAAGATCAGGGCGAACCTGCTGTCCCTGTCGAACCGCTCCAAGACGACGGGAGGCGCGGCATGACCGCCATGGTGAAGGCCGAGGGCGTCCACAAGTCCTTCGGCGCGGTCGAGGTCCTCAAGGGCATCGACCTGGAGGTGGAGCAGGGCGAGGTGTTCTGCCTCATCGGCCCCTCGGGCTCGGGCAAGTCCACCTTCCTGCGCTGCATCAACCACCTGGAGAAGATCAACTCCGGGCGGCTGTACGTCGACGGCGAGCTGGTCGGCTACCGCCAGAAGGGTGACAAGCTCTACGAGCTGAAGGACAGCGAGGTCGCCGTCAAGCGCCGGGACATCGGCATGGTCTTCCAGCGCTTCAACCTGTTCCCGCACATGACGGCCGTCGAGAACGTCATGGAGGCGCCGGTCCAGGTCAAGGGCGTCAGCCGGGCCCAGGCCCGGGACCGCGCGCGCCAGCTCCTGGAGCGGGTGGGCCTCGGCGACAAGGCCGGCAACTACCCCTCGCAGCTCTCCGGCGGCCAGCAGCAGCGCGTGGCCATCGCGCGGGCCCTCGCGATGGACCCGAAGCTGATGCTGTTCGACGAGCCCACCTCGGCCCTCGACCCGGAGCTGGTCGGTGACGTCCTCGACGTCATGCGCGACCTCGCCGAGTCCGGCATGACGATGGTCGTCGTCACCCACGAGATGGGCTTCGCCCGCGAGGTCGGCGACAGCCTGGTCTTCATGGACGACGGTGTGGTGGTCGAGTCGGGCAACCCGCGCGACGTCCTGACGGACCCGCAGCACGAGCGGACGAAGGCGTTCCTGTCCAAGGTGCTCTGAGCCCGCCGGACAGACGGAAGGGGGCGGTACGGATCTCCGTACCGCCCCCTTCCGTCTGTCCGCCTTTGCCCGTCTCTCTGCCCCTGTCCGTCTCTGTCTGTCTGTCACCAGGTCACTTCAGCGCGAGCAGCAGCGTGTCCGACGGCGAGCACCACACCGGCCGCGCCTCGCCGAAGCCCTTCTCGCGCAGTACGCGCGCGTGCCACGCCGCCGGGGGCATGTCGCCGTCGGCGTGCTCGCCGTAGATCTCGAAGCGGCGGGCGGTGGGCCCGGCGAGGACCGGGTCGTCGGCGGCGAGCTGCCACCACTCGGCCCAGTCGAGCGCGCCCCTCGCCTTGGCCGCGTCCATCTGCGCGTGCCGGTGGGCGCGCTCGGCCGCGTTGATCCGGGGCGTCGTGTCGTCGATCATGTGGTCCGCGTTCATGAAGACACCACCGTCGCGGACCAGCTCCGCGACCCGACCGTAGAGGGCGGCGAGGGGTTCGGCGTGCAGCCAGTGCAGGGCCGTGGCGGTCAGTACGGCGTCGTAGGAGTCGTACGGCAGCTTCGCCGCCCAGTCGGGGTCCTTGAGGTCCGCGGTGACGAGGGAGACCCGTTCGTCGCCCGCGAAGGTGCCCTCGGCGATGGCGAGGAGGGCCGGGTCGAGGTCGACGCCGGTGCTGGTGGCCTGCGGGAACCGGGCGAGCAGCCGGGCCGTGATGGTCCCGGTGCCGCAGGCGAGGTCGAGGACGCGCGGCGCGGGGCCGACCAGGGCCTCGACCATGTCCAGCATGACCCGGAAGCGGTCCTCCCGGTCGGGCATGTACCACTCCTGCTGCCGGTCCCAGCTCTGCTGCCAGGCCTGCCAGTCGGCTGCGGGCGTGATCGTGGTGGCGATGTCCGCGTCCGTCATCGAGCCCCTCCCTCGCGTAGGTCACGTAATACCCTGGATGCACGATCAGCTCTTACCTGACCGCAGGCACGACCCTAGAGCCCCTCCGTAAGGACTACAAGTGGAACTGGCCTATTACTCGGACTACGCCGTCCGTCTCGTCAACACCGAGGAGCCGGCCCGGGGACAGGACTCCCTCACCTCGGTCGAGGCGGTCCGGGAGCTCTTCGGCACCAACCAGTCGGCGGCCCGGCGTGCCACGGACACCGACGTGACCCGGTTCCGCTCGGTGCGGGGGCGGCTGCGCGCGGTCTTCGAGGCGGCCGACGGCGGCGACGAGACACTCGCCGTGGACCTCCTGAACTCACTGCTCCTGGAGTTCCCGGTGAGCCCGCAGATCTCAGGCCACGACCACCGCGACGACGACGGCAGCCCGCTGTGGCACATGCACCTGGCGGACCACCCGTCCAACGCGACCGCCGGCTTCGCCGCCATCGCGGCGATGGGTCTCGCCTTCCACCTCACCGAGTACGGCGTGGACCGCCTGGGCCTGTGCGAGGCGGCCCCCTGCCGCAGCGCCTACCTGGACACCTCCACCAACCGCTCCCGGCGGTACTGCTCCGACCGCTGCGCCACCCGCGCCAACGTCGCGGCCTACCGGGCCCGCAAACGCCTGGAGGCGGACCGGTCGCCGAGCACCGGCCTGAGCGCGGCCAGCGCCCAGCGGGCCACGGCGAAGGGCGAACGCTGACCGGCCTTGAGCCGCCGGTACCGCCACCGCACCCTGCCGAGCACGAGTTCCCCGGGGACCACCCCGTAGTCGGTACTGTCCCCGCCCGCGAAGGCGTTGTCCCCGAGCACCCACCAGCCGGCCCCGCGTCGCTCGACGGCCCGCTTGACCACGAGCAGGTCCTGCTGGAAGGGGTGGCGCAGCACGATCACGTCACCCGGCCGGACGCGCGCCCCCCAGTGCACGAGCAGCACGTCCCCGTGGTGCAGCGTGGGCACCATCGACGGCCCGGTCACCTCGGCCGGGCCGAACGGCAACGTCCCTCTCGGACGCTCGTGCTCCTGCGACGACTCCGGCATCACCCGGCACCTCCCCGGTCTTTCCTCCACCAGTCTCCGTCTCACCCCGGACTTTTGTCCTAAGCCCACGGGGGCACCCGCGAAAACGGGTCTCGCAGGGAGTAATGTCCCCCCTGAGAAGACGATCACGAGGAAGGAACGCTTCATGCTTTCCCGCCTGTTTGCCCCCAAGGTCACGGTCAGCGCCCACTGCGACCTGCCCTGCGGCGTGTACGACCCTGCCCAGGCCCGCATCGAGGCGGAGTCGGTGAAGGCCGTGCAGGAGAAGATGGCCGGTAACGACGACCCGCACTTCCAGACGCGTGCCACGGTCATCAAGGAGCAGCGCGCCGAGCTGGCGAAGCACCACGTCTCCGTGCTGTGGAGCGACTACTTCAAGCCCCCGCACTTCGAGAAGTACCCGGAGCTGCACCAGCTGGTCAACGACACCCTGAAGGCCCTGTCGGCCGCCAAGGGTTCGAAGGACCCGGCGACCGGCCAGAAGGCCCTGGACTACATCGCCCAGATCGACAAGATCTTCTGGGAGACCAAGAAGGCCTGATCCCGGATCAAGCCCTCCGGCCCGCGATCTTCACGGTCGTGGCGTCTGCCTTTCCGCACCCGGTCCGCAACCGCCGAACACGGCGGCCACGGTGGACCGGGTGCGGTTTTGTCTGTCCGGCCGCCCGTGAGCCGAGGGGCCGCCTGGACGGCGAGTGCTGGCGTGGCCCGCCCGGCCGACGGTGCGCCGGGGGCCGCTCGGACGGCGAGTGCGGTGCGGTGCGGTGCGCCGGCCAGCCGTGCGGCGAGGGCTGCCTGGACGGCGGGGGCGGGGGCGGTCTTGTCCGCCCCGTGCACCGGAGTCGCCCGGGCGCCGGGTGGCCGCGGGGGCTTGGTGCGGCCCCGGGGACGTTGCGTGGCCGGGCGACGTGGCCGTGGCGCCGTGGCCGGGAGAGCTGGCGTGATCCCGCCTCACGCGCGCCTGGGGCGGCCCGGCCGTCTCCGGTGCTTCCATCCCGTGCGGCGCAGGTCCGCCCAGACGCAGCAGGCGGCCATGCCGACCGCCGGCGCCGCCGCACCGGGCACGAACGACGGCATGGCGTCGCCGCGGCGACGCCGGTCACCACCGCGACGAGCGGGAGGGTGTCCGCCGGGCCCCGGCCGGGCGGCAGCGACCACCGTGCCGCGACCCCGATCCGCCCGGCGGTCAGGTCTCCGCCGGCGTCCTCGGCTCCCGCCACATCGGCCACATCCGGGGGCCGTCCGGCAGCTCCAGGGCGCGTCCGGTGCACTCGAAGCCGAGACGTTCGTACAGGCCCCTGCTCCGCGCGCTGCTCGCCTCCAGGTAGGCGGGCAGCCCTTCACGGTCGCAGCGGTCCAGGGCCGACTCGATGAGCGCGGTGCCCAGGCCCTCGCCCTGCCGGTGCGGGACCACGCCGATCATCCACAGGTACGCGTGGGCCCGGTCCGACGGATGGATGCCCTCGGTCAGCCGGGCTATCAGCTCGACGCGTTCGTTTCCCGGGTCGACGGCCTCGCGCACCTGGGCGGGACCGTCACCGTCACCGGCCGCGCCGCCGGGGTGCTCGCTCGCGGGCACCGGCAGCCACAGGGCGCAGGCCGCGCCGTCCTCGGTGAGGTCGATACGCCCGTCTGCGAGCACCGCGTCGGTGAAGGCGGCCATGAGCCGGTGGTGGGTCCGGCGACGGTGTGCCACGCCGGGAAAGACCCAGCTGCTCACGGGATCGTCCTGGAAGGCCTCGTCCAGCAGCCGGACGACCCGCTCCCGGTCGCCCTCCCCCGCCGTCCGGATCACCACGCCCATGTCCCGCCGCCCTCTCGTCCCAACCCCGCTCTTACGTACGGCGGTTGAGCCTAGCGGGCGGTTCCGGCGGTGGACCGTCAACCTGGATCGGGCCGGGCGCTCGACGAAGGGGGCGGGCCCCGCACACCGTGGGGAAGTGCGGGACCCGCCGGACCGGAGCCCTTGGCGGTGCGGCCGTACGTCGGTCAGGTGCCGTACGGCCCTGCACGGGCTCCGGGGTCTTGCGCGGTCACCGGGCTGCTCGACGGCCCGCCCGGGCCGACCGAGGTGGCGCGGTGAGCGTCAGGTGCTGCGCCGGGTCACGAACTCGGCCAGCGCGAGCATTCCGCCCGCCGCCTGCGGGTCGGGCACGGCGCGGGCCAGTTCCTGCATCGCCCTCGCCATGTGGTCGGCCGCCTGGGCCTGCGCCCAGTCCCGGCCGCCCGCCCGCTCCACGGCCAGTGCGGTGCGCTCCAGGTCCTCCTTGTCCTCCTCGTACGGTGCCGCGTACAGCTCGGCGAGTTCGGCGGCCGCCGGGGTGCCCGAGGTGAGGGCGGCGACCACGGGCAACGACTTCTTGCGGGAGGCGAGGTCCGCCCCGGCCGGCTTGCCGGTGTGCTCCGGGTCGCCCCATATGCCGATGACGTCGTCGATGAGCTGGAAGGCCAGCCCGGCCTCCCGGCCGAAGCGGTCCAGGGCCTCGACGTCCTCGTCCGCGGCGCCGGCGTACAGCGCGCCGAGGGCACAGGCGCAACCCAGCAGGGCGCCCGTCTTGGCCTCGGCCATGGCGAGCGTCTCCTCCAGGGAGACCTCACCCGGGGCGCGCCCTTCCATGGCCGTGTCCGTGTGCTGGCCCTCGCACAACTCCATGACGCAGTCGCCGAGCCGGGCGGCCGCCGCGGCGGCCGCCGGGTGCGGGTCCACCGCGAGCACCCGCAGGGCCAGCGCGTGCAGGGCGTCCCCCGCGAGGATCGCGTCCGCGTCGCCGTACACGGTCCACGCGGTCGGCCGGTGGCGCCGGGTGACGTCCCGGTCCATCACGTCGTCGTGGAGCAGGGTGAAGTTGTGGGCCAGTTCCACCGCGGCCGCGGCCCGCACCGCCGCCGCCCGGGCCGCGGGTCCGCCGAGGGCGGCGGCCGAGGTGAGGACGAGCGCGGGCCGGATCGCCTTGCCCGCGTTACCGGCCGCGGGACTGCCGTCCGCGTGCTGCCATCCGAAGTGGTAGAGCGCGGTGCGGCGCATCGCGGCGGGCAAGGACGCGATGGCGGAGCGCAGTTCGGGGTCGACCGACGCCCGCGACTCCCGCAGGAGCGCCGCCGCCTCGTGCCCCTCGGCCGGTGCCTCCTCCCCCCGCCCGCCGGAGGGCGCCTCCGATGCCTTCTCCCGCTGCGTGCCGATGACCCCGTGCCCTTCCAGCGTGCCGGCGGGACGAAGCGGGTCGGTGACGCCGAGCGGAGCCTCCGTCATGGACTCACCTCCCCCATCCGTCCACCTGCGTACCCCCGGGGTGTACCCGCCCGGGAGGGCGGGGACACGGCGTTCGGGAGACTGGCGTCACTGCCAGCGGCCGATCTCGACGTTCTCCAGGACTCCGAGCGCGTCCGGCACGAGGACCGCGGCCGAGTAGTAGGCCGTGACCAGGTACTTGATGATGGCCTGTTCGTTGATGCCCATGAAACGCACCGACAGACTCGGCTCGATCTCGTCCGGGATGCCGGTGGCCCGCAGGCCGATGACGCCCTGGTCCTGCTCACCGGTACGCATCGCGATGATCGACGTCGTACGGGCCTCGGTGACCGGGATCTTGTTGCACGGGTAGATCGGCACCCCGCGCCAGGTCGGGATGCGGTTGCCCGCGATGTCGATCGTCTCCGGAACGAGCCCGCGCCTGTTCAGCTCGCGGCCGATCGCGGCGATGGCGCGCGGGTGGGCCAGGAGCAGCTTGGTACCGCGCCGGCGGCTCAGCAGCTCGTCCAGGTCGTCCGGGCCGGGCACCCCGTCGTGCGGCTGGATGCGCTGGTCGTACTCGCAGTTGTGCAGCAGACCGAACTCGCGGTTGTTGACCAGCTCGTGCTCCTGGCGCTCCTTCAGCGCCTCGACGGTCAGCCGGATCTGCTGCTCCGTCTGGTTCATCGGCTGGTTGTAGAGGTCGGCCACGCGCGAGTGGATGCGCAGCACGGTCTGGGCGACACTCAGCTCGTACTCACGGGGACGGGCCTCGTAGTCGACGAAGGTGTGCGGGATGTCGGGCTCGCCGCTGTGGCCGGCGGAGAGGTCGATCGCCTTCTCGCCGTGCCGGTTGGTGGGCTGGTCGGGGATCGAGCGCCGCTCCTCCAGGTGCGTCCGCAGGGAGTCGGAACGCTCCGAGACCTGGTCCACCTCCTGGCGGGGCAGCACGAGCACCGTGCAGGCGGTGACCGTCCGGGCGGTGTACTCCCAGATGGCGTCCGCGTCGAGCAGTGCCTCGTCGCCGAAGTAGGCGCCGTCGGCGAGGACGCCGAGCACCGCGTCGTCGCCGTAGGGACCGCTGCCGACCTTCTCCACCTTGCCGTGCGCCAGCAGGTAGACCTCGTCGGCCCGGCCGCCGAAGGAGGCGATCACCTCACCGGGGCCGAACTCCCTCTGCTCACAGCGCTGCGCCAGCTCCGAGAGGACCTCCTCGTCCTCGTACGAGCGCAGGGCAGGCAACTCCCCCAGCTCCGCCGGGATGACCTCGACGCGGTCGCCGGTCTTCACGAACGTCACCCTGCCGTCGCCGACGGCGAAGGTCATGCGCCGGTTCACCCGGTACGTACCGCCCTGGATGTCCACCCAGGGGAGGGTCCGCAGCAGCCAGCGCGAGCTGATCTCCTGCATCTGAGGAACGGACTTGGTCGTGGTGGCCAGGTTCCGCGCGGCCGCCGTGCCGAGGCTCTGCTGCGGCCTGGTCTGCTCGGTGCGGACCTCTTCGCCTACCGACATAAGGAATTGCCCTCCCGGTCGTGCCGGACGGCTGCGCCCGGCATCGATGTGCGGGGACCAGCCTTCCTCACGGAGCGTGCCGATGGTATTACCCGAAAGAGCGGGAATGGATCACCGGAGACCAGGGCAGATATGGGCGCTTGTTCGGCCTCTCGGCCTCTTGTCCGGCCCTGCTGAAGGCCGTTCACCGGAACGAGGTTGTCCGAATCTCGTCGCTCGCGGACCGAACAAGTACTAGAGAGCGCTCCGTTTCGGTACAAGCACCGTAGGAGGCGAGCGCGCCGGGCGGTCGTCGCGCAGAGTGAAGGAGCCGAGCGTGGCCTCACCCATGTCCGCGAGCAGTTTCGTCAAGGCGCTCAAGGCGGAGGGACTCACCGTCGTCGAGGTCGGCGACTGGCGGGACCACAACCGCAACCACAAGGGTCCCTGGGGGCCCGTGCACGGCGTGATGATCCACCACACGGTCACCAGGGGCAGCGCGCGGACGGTGGACCTCTGCCGCAAGGGCTACGCGGGCCTGCCGGGGCCGCTGTGCCACGGGGTGATCACCAAGGACGGCAGAGTCCACCTGGTCGGGTACGGCAGGGCCAACCACGCGGGGCTCGGCGACGACGACGTCCTGCGGGCGGTGATCGCGGAGCGGGGACTGCCGGGCGACAACGAGGCGAACACCGACGGCAACCGGCACTTCTACGGGTTCGAGTGCGAGAACATGGGCGACGGCGAGGACCCCTGGCCCGCGGCGCAGCTGGAGGCGATCGAGCGGGCCGCCGCCGCGGTCTGCCGCCACCACGGGTGGAACGAGCGATCCGTCATCGGTCACCTCGAATGGCAGCCGGGCAAGGTGGACCCTAGGGGGTTCACCATGGCGTCGATGCGGAACCGGATCGGCGACCGGCTGGGGTGACGCGCCCGCCGTCGCGCGGCGGCGCGACAATGACGGGGTGACCGGCACCGACACCCGCGGCCTCGCCGCCCTGCGGCCCCGTCTGCCCTCCCCTCTTCAGGAGGTCGTCGACGGGCGGTTCGAGCGGCTCGGTGTCCGGTTGCTCCTCAAGCGGGACGACCTGATCCACCCCGAGCTGGTCGGCAACAAATGGCGCAAACTGGCACCGAATCTCGCCATGGCGGGGGACCGCACGGTCGTCACGTTCGGCGGCGCCTACTCGAACCACCTGCGGGCGACGGCCGCCGCCGGCCGGCTGCTGGGGCTGTCCACGGTGGGCGTGGTACGCGGCCAGGAACTGGCCGACCGGCCGCTCAACCCCTCGCTGGCCCGGTGCGCGGCCGACGGCATGCGGCTGCACTTCGTCGACCGTACGACGTACCGCCGCGCGTCCGAGCCGGAGACCCTGGGCGCCCTGCTGCGCGCGGTGGGCGCCGAGGACCCGGTCGTCGTGCCCGAGGGCGGCAGCAACGCGGAGGCGGTCCGCGGCTGCCGGGCCCTCGGCGAGGAACTGGGCGAGCACGCCGACGTGGCCGCGCTCGCCTGCGGCACCGGCGGCACGCTAGCCGGACTGGCGGCCGGCCTGCCCCCGGGAAGACGGGCGCTCGGGATATCCGTCCTGAAGGGCGGCTTCCTCACCGACGACGTACGGCGCCTCCAGGTGCGCGCCTTCGGCGGGGTACGGGGCGCCTGGAGCATCGACGACCGCTTCCACTGCGGTGGCTACGCCCGCACCACCCCCGGGCTCGAGTCCTTCGCCGAGGACTTCGAGCACCGCCACGGCCTCCCCGTGGAGCGCGTCTACGTGGCCAAGATGCTGCACGCCCTGCTCGCCCTCGCCGAGGAGGGGGTCTTCGCCCGCGGGACGACCCTGGCTGCGGTCGTCACCGGCCGCCCCTTCCCCTGAGCCGGGCGGCGTGGGGGACCGGCGGTGCCCACCGCCCGCCGGCCGTCCCGGCCGAACGGCCCGCGCCGTGCCGGTCCGTGCTACGTGGTCTCCCGGTACGCCGCCGCCTCCTCCAGGTCCAGCCGGCGCAGCAGCGTCCGGAGCATCTCGTCGTCGATGTAGCGGCCGTCGCGCAGCCGGACGAAGACCTCGCGCTCGGCGCCGATCATCTCCCGGGACAGGCGCCGGTAGGTGTCGTCCACGCTCTCCCCGGTGACCGGGTTGGCCTGCCCGAGCCGCTCCCAGACGGCGTTGCGGCGGCGCTCCAGGACCGTGCGCAGACGGTCCGCGAGGGGGGTCGGCAGGGCGTTGCGCTCGTCCGCGAGGAGTTCCTCCAGGCGCTGCTGGGCGGCACGGGAGGCCTGGGCCTGGGCGTTCGCCTCGGCCAGCGTCTCGGCCTGCACGTCGTGCGCGGGGAACTTCAGCAGGCGGATCAGCGGCGGCAGGCTGACGCCCTGCACGACCAGCGTGCCGATGACCGTGGTGAAGGTGAGGAACAGGATGAGGTTGCGCTCGGGGAACGGATCGCCGCCGTGCACGGTGAGCGGGATGGAGAAGGCGATCGCCAGGGAGACGACCCCGCGCATCCCCGCCCAGCTGATCACGAACGGGCCCTTCCACGACATGTCCCCCTCGCGCGCGCGGACGCGTGCCGACAGCCTCGGCAGGAAGGTCGCGGGGTAGACCCAGACGAAGCGGGCGGCGGCAACCACCAGGAAGACGGCGACCGCGTACCAGGCGGCGTCGACTCCCTGGTACTCCCCGAGCCCCTTGAGCACGACGGGGAGCTGGAGCCCGATCAGGGCGAACACGGCCGACTCCAGGACGAAGGCCACCATCTTCCACACCGCCTCCTCCTGGAGACGGGTGGCGAAATCGACCTCCCACGCGCGGTGCCCGAGGAAGAGCGCGACGACCACCACCGCGAGCACCCCGGACGCGTGCACCTGCTCCGCCACCGCGTAGGCGAAGAACGGGACGAGCAGGGAGAGCGTGTTCTGCAGGAGCGCCTCCTTGAGATGCGTGCGCAGCCAGTGGATCGGCACCATCAGCACCAGGCCCACGCCCACACCGCCCACCGCCGCGATCAGGAACTCCCCGATCCCGCCGGCCCAGGTCGCCCCCTCGCCCACGGCCGCCGCGAGCGCGACCTTGAAGGCGGTGATCGCGGTGGCGTCGTTCACCAGGGACTCGCCCTGGAGGATGGTCGTGATCCGGGACGGCAGACCCACCCGGCGGGCGACCGCCGTGGCCGCGACGGCGTCCGGCGGGGCCACCACCGCGCCGAGGACCAGGGCCGCGGTCAGCGGCAGGCCCGGCACGATCAGGTACGCGGCGCAGCCGACGACGAAGGTCGCGAAGAGCACGTAGCCGAAGGAGAGCAGCGCCACGGGCCGCACCTGAGCCCGCAGGTCCAGGTAGGAGCTGTCGGTGGCCGCCGTGTGGAGCAGCGGCGGCAGCAGCAGGGGCAGGACGATGTGCGGGTCGAGGGTGTAGTCGGGCACTCCGGGGACGTAGCTCACCGCCAGGCCCGCCGCGACCAGCAGCAGGGGCGCGGGCACCGGTACCCGCCGCCCCGCCGCCGCGATCGCGGCACTGCCCGCGACCAGCAACAGCAGCGGCATCACGTCCATCGTCCTCGCCCGCCCTCTTCTTCCGCGCGGTCATCCGCACGCCCGTCGTAACCTGGCAATCATGAAACAGTGCACGCACGCCGACGCGCTGCCGCACCCGGAACCGGAGCCGCGCAGCCAGACCTGTCCGGAGTGCCTGGCGGAGGGCACGGACCCGGTGCAGCTCCGTCTGTGCCTCGACTGCGGGCACGTCGGGTGCTGCGACTCCTCGCCGAGGCAGCACGCCACGGCGCATCACCGCGAGACCGGTCACCCGGTCATGCGCACCTTCGAACCGGGCGAGAACTGGCGTTGGTGCTTCGTCGATCACGTCCTCGTGTGACCTCGGCCGGGGACGGTTCGACCGTCTGAGGCCTGGGTACGTCAACCCGGCGCGCGCTCTTCCGATTTGGGCGCCCCGAACCTCTAGCCACTGTGCGTGTTCATGTGTTTACTATGAGTGACAGTGCGGGGTTGGGGTCTCGGGGACAGGAAAGTTCGGAGCGCGATAACGTCACCGCTGAACCACGTATCGCGTTGCCCCGGGGTCGATCCTCGGCCCTGTAACGCTTGTACCACCTTGGAGGTGAGGGTGTCCCAGATCGCAGGCGAGCCCGCGACCCAGGACTTCGTCGAAGTCCGGCTGCCGGCCGCGGGTGCCTACCTGTCGGTGCTGCGTACGGCGACGGCCGGCCTCGCAGCCCGTTTGGACTTCACCCTCGACGAGATCGAGGACCTGCGCATCGCAGTCGACGAGGCCTGCGCGATCCTGCTTCAGCAGGCCGTGCCCGGCTCGGTGCTCAGCTGTGTCTTCCGCCTGGTCGACGACTCGCTCGAGGTCACCGTCTCGGCGCCGACCACGGACGGTCACGCGCCCTCGCGGGACACCTTCGCGTGGACCGTGCTGTCCGCCCTGGCGGGCAAGGTCTCCTCCGCCGTGGACGAGGACAGAACCGTTTCGATCAGCCTCTACAAACAGCGCGGCGCGGGACCCGGGCCGACGTGAGGGACGGGGACGGGCCGGTGCGGGACGAGAACGGCACACGGGAGCTGCCGGCCGAGGGCGCTCGTTCTGAGAACGAGAACCGACGCATGGCGGACGGCATCGACGGCATCCCCGAGCAGGCCCGGCCGCATCCGGAGGACGAGGCCTCCCCGGGGGTCGTCGTCCCGGGCGACGGGCCGCGGACCGGGGACACCCCCGTCCGGCCCGTCCGAGCGGAGGCGCAGGCTCGGGAAAGGGCAACGGGCGGGACGATGAGCGAGCACGAGCGACACACCGAGGACGACGCGCCCGGTGCACGGGGCACGCAGGGCACGCGGCACGACCCGCAGGACCGCAGCGGGGCGCGCCTCCTGTTCGCCGAGCTGCGCACCCTGGAGAAGGACAGCCCCGCCTACGCGGAGCTGCGCAACCGGCTGGTCCGCATGCACCTGCCGCTCGTGGAGCACCTCGCGCGCCGCTTCCGCAACCGCGGCGAGCCGCTGGACGACCTCACCCAGGTCGCGACCATCGGACTGATCAAGTCGGTCGACCGCTTCGACCCGGAGCGCGGTGTGGAGTTCTCCACGTACGCGACCCCGACGGTCGTCGGCGAGATCAAGCGGCACTTCCGGGACAAGGGCTGGGCGGTGCGGGTCCCGCGCCGGCTCCAGGAGCTGCGGCTGGCTTTGACCACGGCCACGGCGGAGCTCTCACAGCTGCACGGGCGCTCCCCCACGGTCCACGAACTCGCCGAGAAGCTGTCGATCTCGGAGGAGGAGGTCCTGGAAGGCCTGGAGTCGGCCAACGCGTACTCCACGCTGTCCCTGGACGTCCCGGACACCGACGACGAGTCCCCGGCGGTCGCGGACACCCTGGGCGCGGAGGACGAGGCCCTGGAGGGCGTCGAGTACCGGGAGTCGCTCAAGCCGCTGCTGGAGGACCTGCCTCCGCGGGAGAAGCGGATCCTGCTGCTGCGCTTCTTCGGCAACATGACCCAGTCGCAGATCGCGCAGGAGGTCGGCATCTCGCAGATGCACGTCTCGCGGCTGCTGGCCCGCACGCTGGCGCAGCTGCGGGAGAAGCTGCTGGTCGAGGAGTAGCCGACCGCGGACGCCGGACACCGGGCGCCGGACGCGCCCGGACACCGCCGGGCGGGACGGCCTACTTCTCCGCGCCGCCGGGCCCCCGGATCCCGAGGGCCTGGGTGGTCGTGGGGTTGACGAGCAGCACCAGCGCCGTGACGGCGACGGCACCGAGCACGATGCCCGCCGGGATGGCCACGCTGTCGGCCTGGAGCAGGTTGTAGGCCACGGGCAGCGCCATGATCTGCGTGATGACGGCGGGCCCCCGGCTCCAGCCCCGCCGGGCGATCAGCCCGCGGGCGGCGAGCAACGGCAGCAGGGCGAGGACGATCAGGGTGACGCCGCCGGTGAGGGCCGAGGTCCGGTCGTCGGGGTGACCCGTGAGGCCGCCCACCAGCATCCAGGCACCGCCGACGACGAGTGCCAGACCCTCGAGTGCGGCGAGCGCCGCCGCGGCGGTCAGCCGACCGGGACGGGGACCGGGCTCTTCGGCGGCTTGAGGGACGGTGGGGTTCTGCTCACTGCTCACCCTTGCAGGGTAGCCCCCGGCGCGCACGAACCCGCGGGCGCGTCCGGTGCGCCGCCCACGCCCGTGCGCCCACCCCGATCCCCACCCTGGTTCTCCACCTCGGTCTGGGCCGGGTACCACCCAGTAGGTACCCTGCAAACCATGCGTGCACTTCTCGTGGTCAATCCGGCGGCAACCACCACGAGTGCGCGCACGCGCGACGTGCTCATCCACGCGCTCGCGAGCGAGATGAAGCTGGAGGCGGTCACCACCGAGTACCGCGGCCACGCGCGCGACCTCGGCCGGCAGGCGGCGCAGAGCGACGACATCGAGCTGGTGGTCGCCCTCGGCGGCGACGGCACGGTCAACGAGGTCGTCAACGGCCTGCTGCACGCCGGCCCCGCTCCTCAGGACCTGCCCCGTCTCGCGGTGGTCCCCGGCGGCTCCACCAACGTCTTCGCCCGCGCCCTCGGCCTGCCCAACCACGCCGTGGAAGCCACCGGCGCCCTACTGGACGCCCTGCGCGAGGGCAGCGAGCGGACCGTCGGGCTGGGCCTCGCCTCGGGCACCCCGGGTTCGGAGGACGAGTCGGTGCCGGCCCGCTGGTTCACCTTCAACGCCGGTCTGGGCTTCGACGCCGGCGTGGTCGGCCGGGTGGAGCAGCAGCGTGAACGCGGCAGGAGATCGACCCACGCCCTCTACCTCCGCCAGGTGATGCGCGCGCTCATGGGGGAACCGCACCGCCGCAGCGGGACGATCACCCTGGAGCGGGCGGGCGAGGAGCCGATCAACGATCTCGTGCTCTCCATAGTCTCGAACACGTGCCCCTGGACGTTTCTCGGCAATCGCCCGATCTACGCGTCACCTAAGGCCTCGTTCGATACCGCGCTCGACGTCTTCGGCCTCAGCCGCCTGTCGACGGGCGCGGTCGCCCGGTATGGGACCCAGTTGCTCACTTCGTCCCCCGAGCGGGGGCCCCAGGGCCGGCACGCCGTCTCCCTGCACGATCTGACCGGCTTCACCTTGCATTCGAAGGTCCCGCTCCCCCTCCAGATGGACGGTGACCACCTGGGACTGCGGACCAGCGTGACGTTCACAGGCGTACGCCGTGCACTGCGTGTGATTGTGTGAGCAGAAGGGGCGAAAGTCCTTTCACTCGAACGTTTAGACCAGGGTCCACCCCATGGAAGTACGGCTGTGACCTAGTCGACACCGAAGAATCAAAAAAAACTTTCCGGAAGGGGTTGTATCCGCCGCCGAGGTTTGCGAGTCTCTTCTTGGCGATCGGGACGGCCCGCAACACCAGCCTCCACAGATCACCAGAACCCCTCTTCAAATCACAGGACCACGCAGGGCAACCTGGCGGTAGGCCCTTCCCTTGTTGAGGGATTCGTGAAAGCGTTCACATTCACAAGCAACCTGCATGTAATACCAAGGAGAGGTAGCAGCCATGGACTGGCGTCACCGCGCCGTTTGCCGCGAGGAAGACCCCGAGCTCTTCTTCCCCATCGGCAACACCGGTCCCGCGCTGCTGCAGATCGAGGAAGCCAAGGCCGTCTGCCGTCGCTGCCCTGTCATGGAGCAGTGCTTGCAGTGGGCGCTCGAGTCCGGTCAGGACTCCGGCGTCTGGGGTGGTCTCAGCGAGGACGAGCGCCGCGCAATGAAGCGCCGTGCCGCCCGCAACCGGGCTCGTCAGGCCTCCGCCTGACCATCCACCCCTGCTGACAGCCTGAGCTTGGCGGCGCGTACAGCGAGTACGCAACCCCCGCTCCCGAGCCGCAGCGCGCAGTACCCCCGATGCGCATCGCATGATGCAACGCACGAGCACTGGCCTCGGACCTTCACCGGTCCGGGGCTTTTTGCTGTCCGGGGCCTGTGCTGATCGGGGCCTGCGCCGATCGGGTCCCGGTCCACCGCGGGCGCGGCGCCGCTACTTCGCCGCGGGCACCGGGATGTCGAGGATCACCCGGGTACCGCGACTCGGGGCCGGGACCATGTCGAAGGAGCCGCCCAGCTCACCCTCCACCAGGGTGCGGACGATCTGCAGGCCGAGGTTGCCGGAGCGGTGCGGGTCGAATTGCTCGGGCAGGCCGACCCCGTCGTCCTGGACGGTGACCAGCAGCCGGGCCTCCTTCGTCGTACCGCCCCTGACCGCGGAGACCTCGACCGTGCCGGTGTCGCCCTCGCGGAAGCCGTGCTCCAGGGCGTTCTGCAACACCTCGGTGAGTACCATCGACAGCGGGGTCGCCACCTCGGCGTCCAGGATGCCGAAGCGTCCGGTGCGCCGGCCGGTGACCTTGCCCGGAGAGATTTCCGCCACCATCGCCAGCACGCGGTCGGCGATCTCGTCGAACTCCACGCGCTCGTCCAGATTCTGGGAGAGCGTCTCATGCACGATCGCGATCGATCCGACGCGGCGTACGGCCTCTTCGAGCGCCTCGCGTCCCCGGTCGGACTCGATGCGCCGGGCCTGGAGGCGCAGCAGGGCCGCCACCGTCTGGAGGTTGTTCTTCACCCGGTGGTGGATCTCCCGGATGGTGGCGTCCTTGGTGATCAACTCGCGCTCGCGTCGGCGCAGTTCCGTGACGTCGCGGAGGAGCACCAGCGAACCGATGCGCGTGCCCTTGGGCTTGAGGGGGATGGCACGGAACTGGATCACCCCGTCATGCGCCTCGATCTCGAACTCGCGAGGCGCCCAGCCGCTGGCCACCTTGGCGAGAGCCTCGTCCACGGGACCGCGGGACGGGGCGAGTTCGGCGGTGGTGCGGCCGAGGTGGTGGCCGACCAGGTCGGCGGCGAGGCCCATGCGGTGGTACGCCGACAGCGCGTTCGGCGAGGCGTACTGGACGATGCCGTCCCCGTCGACCCTGATCAGACCGTCGCCCACGCGAGGGGAGGCGTCCATGTCGACCTGCTGGTTCTCGAACGGGAAGGCACCGGCCGCGATCATCTGGGCGAGGTCGGAGGCGCTCTGGAGGTAGGTGAGCTCCAGACGGCTCGGTGTGCGCACGGTGAGCAGGTTGGTGTTGCGGGCGATGACGCCCAGGACGCGCCCCTGGCGACGCACGGGGATGGACTCGACGCGGACCGGGACCTCCTCGCGCCACTCCGGGTCGCCCTCGCGCACGATCCGGCCCTCGTCCAGGGCGGCGTCCAGCATGGGGCGCCGGCCGCGCGGGACGAGGTGGCCGACCATGTCGTCCTGGTAGGAGGTCGGGCCGGTGTTCGGGCGCATCTGGGCGACCGAGACGTAGCGCGTGCCGTCGCGGGTGGGCACCCACAGGACGAGGTCGGCGAAGGAGAGGTCGGAGAGGAGCTGCCACTCCGAGACCAGCAGGTGGAGCCACTCGAGGTCGGAGTCGTCGAGCGCGGTGTGCTGGCGTACGAGTTCGTTCATGGAGGGCACGTGGCTGAGCGTACCTGGCGGTACGGACAGCGCCCGGAACCGGACGGTTCGCACCGGCGCAGGGGCGGGATCGGACCCCGGAGACACCCGCGGGCCGCGGCGCCTGGGAGGGACCCTCAACCCTCCCGGCACCGCAGCCCGGAGCAACATCGGCCGTGGGGTGTGCGGTCCCGGTCGGCCGAAGGATGAGGAGCCGGGGCAGTCAGGGCAGAGAGCTCCGGTTCCTCGGTCCGCCCTCCTGTGCGGGGAAGGCGGAAGTCTGGCGGTCACCTTGCGTGAGCGTCACGGCGAGTGCCATCCGTGGCCATTGTGGACTAGACCACTCACCGTGTCCATGCGATGAACGCCGTTCGTCGTTGTCGTGCTCCGCCGGGCGCGCGGTCACCCGAGTGCCCGGCAGAAGCCTAACCCTGTTGGCTCACACGCGGGGCCAGGCGGCCAGGGCAATTTCCACGAGCGCCTCCAGTTCCGCCCGGCCCGCGCCGTCGCGCGCCTGCTGGGACATGCCCTGGATCATCGCGCCGGTGAAGCGGGCCAGGGTCGCGGCATCGGTGGCCGGCGGGAGCACGCCCGCGTCCACGTCGGCGGCGATCCGGCTCTCGATCGCGGCGATGTTGGCGTTGCGCCGCTGCCGGAGGGACTCCTCGACCTCGGGCGTCGAGCAGTTGGCTGCCGCGTGGATGACGAGGCAGCCGTGCGGCCGGCCCGGCGCCGTGTACTCGACGGCGGCCTCGCGCAGCATCCGCTCCGTCCCCGCCCGCGCGGTCGGCTCCTCGTCGAGGGCGCGGGTGCCGAAGGAGCCGTAGCGCGTGCCGTACTCCTGGACGACCTCCTCGAAGAGCGAGCGCTTGTCGCCGAAGGCTGCGTAGAGGCTCGGGGCGCCGATGTCCATGACCCGGGTGAGGTCGGAGACGGACGTGGCCTCGTATCCGTGTTCCCAGAAGGCCATCAGCGCCTTCTCCAGGGCCGTCGCCCGGTCGAAGGAACGGGGTCGGCCCCGTCCCCGGGACCCGGCCGCGCCCCTCCCGGCCGACGCTCCCACCTGTCCGCTCTTCTCGTCGCTCACCATGGGATTCATTTTATAGCGAGCACTAGAAAATTGTCTCCGCGGTGCGGTACGGTTTTTTCTGTAGCGACCGCTAGGGAAATGCGAAGGGGGCGTCGTCATGGGCGTGCTTACCGGCAGGACGGCACTTGTCACGGGGGCGAGCAGGGGTATCGGACGCGGCATCGCCGAGCGGCTGGGGCGGGACGGCGCCCGGGTCGCGGTGCACTACGGGAGGGACGAGGCGGCGGCGAAGGGGACGGTCGCGGAGATCGAGGCGGCGGGCGGCTCGGCGTTCCCGATCCGGGCCGACTTGCGCGCCCCCGGGGCGGCCGAGGCCCTGTGGGAGGAGTTCGACCGGCACGCCGATGGGCTGGACGTCCTGGTGAACAACGCCGGCATCGGGAACACCCGGCCCATAGGGGAGATAGCCGAAGCGGAGTACGACGCGGTCTTCGCGGTCAACGTGAGGGCGCCGTTCTTCCTCCTCAAGCACGGCATGGGGCGTATCCGCGACGGCGGCCGGGTCATCAACATCTCCTCGGGCCTGGCCCGCACCGCGGTGATGCCGGACAACATGGCGTACGCGATGACGAAGGGAGCGCTGGACGTCTTCTCGCGCGACCTCTCCAAGGTGCTGGGCGCCCGCGGCATCACGGTGAACTCGGTGGCGCCCGGCATCATCGATACCGACAACACGGCCGAGCTGCTGCACGGGAGCGCGGACGGCTGGGAGCGGGCGGCGGCACTCTCCGCGCTGGGCGGGGTCGGCACGCCGGCCGAGGTGGCCGACGTGGTGGCGTTCCTGGCCTCACACGAAGGACGGTGGGTCACGGGGAGCTGGGTGGACGCCACGGGAGGTTCGCTGACGTAGGGCCCGGGGCCGCCGTTTCACCGGCCGGTTCGACGCGCTCGCGGGCCCCCGCTCTGTTAGATTGGTCTAAACCACATGGGGCCCCACACAGCCAGTCCCGGACCCCGGGTGAGTCCTCTCTTCGAAACGGCAGGCAAGCGTGGAAGTTGTCATCGTTCCCGACGCCAGGGCAGGCGGCGAACTGATAGCCGAAGCCATGGCACAGCTGCTCCGACGCAAGCCCGACGCCCTGCTCGGGGTGGCCACCGGATCGACGCCGCTGCCCGTCTACGAGGCGCTGGCGGCCAAGGTGCGCTCGGGCGCCGTGGACACCGCGCGGGCCCGGATCGCCCAGCTCGACGAGTACGTGGGGCTGCCCGCGGATCATCCCGAGTCGTACCGCTCGGTGCTGCGGCGCGAGGTGCTCGAACCGCTGGGGATCGGCATGGACGCGTTCATGGGCCCGGACGGCACGGCGGACGACGTGCAGAGGGCGTGCGAGGCGTACGACGCGGCGCTGGGCGGAGCCGGCGGGGTCGACCTCCAGCTGCTGGGGATCGGAACCGACGGGCACATCGGCTTCAACGAGCCGTGCTCCTCGCTGGCCTCACGGACCCGGATCAAGACGCTCACCGAGCAGACCCGCGTCGACAACGCGCGCTTCTTCGACGGTGACATCGAGCAGGTCCCGCACCACGTGATCACGCAGGGCATCGGCACCATCCTGGAGGCCCGGCACGTGGTGCTGCTCGCCACCGGCGAGGGCAAGGCCGACGCCGTCGCCGCGAGTGTCGAGGGTCCGGTGGCGGCGGTGTGCCCGGCCTCCGCGCTCCAGTTCCACCCGCATGCCACCGTCGTCGTCGACGAGGCCGCCGCCTCCAAGCTGAAGCTGGCCGACTACTTCCGGCACACCTTCGCGCACAAGCCCGCCTGGCAGGGCATCTGACTCCGCGGGCACGTGCAGGGAGGGCGCCGGTCCCCGGTCACCGGGGGCGGCGCCCTTCGCCGTATCCCACCTGCGCGGGAGCCGCACCTGGCCGGGCGCCAACGGAGCGTGACATCCGCGGTGAGGCCGGGAGGGGCTCGCGGGGACCTGCTCGGTGGGCGACTGTGCAGGCCGGCGGCCCGTCGGGGGGGCGCATGGGCGGGCAGCCGGTCCCGGCGACGCGTGAGCATCGGTGGGAGCCCGTCCGCTGTCACCGCCGCCCCGCCACTTGTCCGCGGCAGCACCCGGGCGGCCGCACCGCACGCCTGCCCTGCCCGCGACGCCTCCAACCCGGCGGCCGCACTGCACGTCGTATGCCCGCCTCGGAATTCGGGCGGCCGCACGGCACGCCTGCGCCCGCCTCCCACCCATGCCCCGCGCCCCCGGGCCGTCGCACCCCACGCGTGCGCCCGCCTCACACCCGCCCTCCCCCGCCCCCCCCATTACCCCCAACCCGCCGAAGCCGAAGGCGCCGACCCTCTCCTGCGAGGGGGTCGGCGCCTTCGGCGTGTCGGGCGGGGTGGGGGTCACGCCCCCGTGAGGGCCTCCGCGGCCGCGCGGCCGCAGACGCGGGCGGCGCCGTGGGTGGCCAGGTGGAGGGCGCCGCGGGGTGCCGCGCGGGGCACGCCCATCTCGACGACGATCGTGTCGGGGCGCTCCGCCAGCAGCGTGTCGAGGGCTGCCGCCATCCAGGGGTGCCGGTGTTCGTCGCGGACGACGGCCACGATGCGGCGCGGACCCGCCGCGCCCAGCACGTCCTTCCCGGCGTCCGGCCCGGTGAAGCTGCCGGTCTCCGTGCCGGGGAGCAGCCGGAACAGCTCGGCGGCGACGCCCCAGGGGGTCTCGTCGCCGACCGCGATGTTCGCCACGGGGGTGAGCGCGGCGACGTAGGGCGCGTCGGTGAGGGCGGTGAAGCCGTCGGAGCCGGTGATCCGCAGGGCCCGGCGGGCGGCGCTCAGGCCCACGTCGCCGTCGGTGCCGTCGGTGCCGCTCGCGGTCCGGGCGGCGGCGTCGGTGCGGTGCGCGGAGGTCCAGCGGGCCAGGGCGCGCACCCGTTCCGCCGCGTCGGCCAGCCGGTCCTCGGGCAGCTCGCCCGAGCGGACGGCCTCGACCAGGGCGTCACGCAGCCGCAGTACGGTCTCCTCGTCGGCCAGGCCGCCTCCCACGCAGATCGCGTCGGCTCCCGCCCCGATGGCCAGGACGCTGCCGCGTTCGATGCCGTAGGTGCCGGAGATGGCCCGCATCTCCATGCCGTCGGTGACGATCAGGCCCTCGTGGCCCAGTTCGCCGCGGAGCAGGTCGGTCAGGATGCGGCGGGACAGCGTGGCCGGCCTGTCCGGGTCCAGGGCCGGGACCAGGATGTGGGCGCTCATCACCGCGCGGCTGCCGGCGGCGATGGCCGCGCGGAAGGGGGCGAGGTCGCGCTCGGCCAGCACCTCGGCGCCCACGTCGATGCGCGGCATCGCGTGGTGGGAGTCGACGGCGGTGTCACCGTGACCGGGGAAGTGCTTGGTGCAGGCGGCCACGCCCACCGACTGGAGACCGGTGACGTAGGCGGCGGTGTGCCGGGAGACCAGGTCGGTGCCGGCGCCGAAGGAGCGCACGCCGATGACCGGGTTGTCCGGGTTGGAGTTGACGTCGGCGGAGGGCGCCCAGTTGAGGTTCACCCCGCAGGCCGCGAGCCGGCGGCCCAGTTCCGCGGCCACCTCCCGGGTCAGCTCGACGTCGTCCACCGCGCCGAGGGCGAGGTTGCCGGGGAAGGAGGAGCCGGTGCGGACCTCCAGGCGGGTGACGTCGCCGCCCTCCTCGTCGATGGCGACCAGCACGTCGTCGCGTTCGGCGCGCAGTTGGGCGGTCAGGGCGGCCAGTTGCCCGGCCGAGGCGATGTTGCGCCCGAACAGGCCGACGGAGGCCAGCCCCTCGCCGAGGCTGCGCAGCAGCCAGTCGGGGGCGGTGGTCCCGGTGAAGCCGGGCTGGAGGACGGTCAGCGCGTCGCGCGTGAGCGTGTCGGTGCCGCTGGCGATTGTCGTCATCGGGTGGCGTTATCCCTTCACGGCGCCGGCGGTCAGGCCACTGACGGCCTTGCGCTGGAGGAAGACGAAGAGGATCAGGATCGGGATGGCGAAGAGCGACGAGGCGGCCATGGTCGCACCCCAGTTGTCGCCGAAGACCGTCTGGAAGCTGGTGAGCCACAGCGGCAGGGTCTGCGCCTCGGCCTCCTTGTTGACGACCAGCACGAGGGGCAGTTCGTTCCACGCGGTGATGAAGCCGAACATCGAGGTGGACATCAGCCCCGGGGCGAGCAGCGGCAGGATGACCCGGCGGAACGCCTGGGCCCGGGTGCAGCCGTCGACCAGCGCGGACTCCTCCAGTTCCCTCGGCACGGCGGCGACGAAGCCGCGCAGCGTCAGGATGGTGAAGGGCAGGATCATCATCATGTAGAAGAGGGTCAGCGGCACGAGGCTGTTCAGCATCGACGCGTCGCGCACGATCATGTAGATCGCGATGACCATGACCTCCCAGGGCGCCATCTGGGCGAGCATGAAGCCGACGATGAAGCCGCGCCGCCCCTTGAACCGCATCCGCGCCAGGGCGAACGCGCCGGCCAGCGCGATGACCAGGGAGAAGACGACCGCGCAGACGGTGACGATGAACGAGTTCGCGACGTAGGTCCAGAAGTGGTCGGCCTCGACCGCGGTCTTGAAGTGGTCGAAGGTGACGTCGGTCGGGAACCAGACCGGGTCCTCCGAGATGATGTCGCCCGCCGGCTTGAAGGCCGTGGCGAACATCCAGTAGACGGGGAAGACGAGGCCGATGAACAGGACGACGGCCGTGACGTTGGGCCACAGGCGGCCGAAGAGCGAGCGCTTCACAGCTCGTCCTCCTCTTGCTTGAGCACGATCCTGAGGTAGTAGGCGGTCAGGCCGAGCAGGATCAGGATGGTCAGGACGGCGATCGCCGCGCCCATGCCGTAGTGCTGGTTGCCGACGCCCTCGATGTAGGCGTAGACGGGCAGGATCTCGGTGAGACGGTCCGGGCCGCCGCCGTTGAAGGTGTAGACCTGGACGAAGGCCTTGAAGATCCAGATGATCTCCAGGAAGGTCGTCGCGTAGAGGAAGGGCCGCAGGACCGGCAGGGTGACCGTGGTGAAGCTGCGCCAGGCGCCGGCCCCGTCGAGGGCGGCGGCCTCGTACAGCTCGCCGGAGATCGTGGTGGTCGCCGCGTACAGGTTGATCGCGACGAAGGGGACCGACATCCAGACGATGAGCACGGTGACGACGAAGAAGGTCGACATCTGGCTGCCGGTCCAGCTGTAGTCGGCCATGGAGTGCCAGCCGAGCTTGTCCAGGACCCAGTTGACGACGCCGAAGCGCTGGGCGAAGAGCCACTGGTAGACGGTGGTCGCGGCGACCACCGGCATGGCCCACGCCAGCACCAGGCCGAGCAGCAGCACCAGCCGCATCACCCGGCCGAGGCGGGCGAGCAGCAGGCCGATCAGGCCGCCGACCACCATGGTGAGGGCGACGTTGACCGCGGTGAAGATGATCGAGCGGACGGTGACCCGCCAGAAGTCCTCGCCGGTGAGGACCGCCTTGTAGTTGTCGAAGCCGGTCCACTCGGTGACGTGCTGGATCAGCTGCGCCATGTTGAGGTTCTGGAAGGACAGCAGCCCGTCCTTCACCAGTGGCCAGCCGAGCAGGAGCACCGTGGCCGCGCAGGCGGGCAGCAGCAACAGGTACGGGACGAGCGCGCCGGTGCGCGACGCGGCTCTCGGTTTCGGCCTGCCGGTTCCCTCGCCGCCCGTCCTGCGGACGTCCGAGGGGCCGGAGGGCGGCCGTTCGGTCTGCACGGTCATGCTCGCGGTCTCTCTCTTCTCGACCTGCTCAACTCGACGCCGGGGCGGGGGCCGTGGCGCGGCCCCCGTCCCGGCTCACCCGGTGTTACTGCTGCTGCGCCAGGCGCTTGTTGAACTCGCCCTCGACCTGCTTGGCGGCCTCGGCCGGGGACTTCCCCTTCAGCACGGCCGTCAGGTAGGTCTTGATCGGGTTCGGGTCGTTCTCGACCGCGGCCCACTCCGGGATCAGCGGCGTGGTGTCACCGCCCGCGGAGGCCGGCGCGGCGGCCTCGGCGGCGGCGTTGCCCTTGAGGTTGCTCTGGAGCGCGTCCTTGTTCGGGATGACGCCGTTGGCCTTGGACAGCGCGCCCTCGAACTTGTCGGACAGCGCGATCTTCAGGAACTCCTTGGCGAGCTCCTGCTTCTTGCTGCCGGCGGCGACGGCCAGGTTGGAGCCGCCGAGGAAGACGCCCTCGGGCTTGTCGGCCGTGGCACCCGGGATGGTGAAGTAACCGAGGTCCTTCTCGATCGCCGGGTTGGTGGCGATCGCCGTGCCGCCCTCCCAGCCCATGCCGATGATGGCGCCGGTCTTGCCCTTGGCGAAGATCTCACCCTGCTGCGGGGTGGCCTCGTCCTTGTCCTTGGGCGCCTTGGAGAGGGCCTGGAACTTCTTGTAGGTCTCGGTGGCGGCGGCGATCTTCGGGTCGTCCAGGTTGGAGACGTACTTGTCGCCGTCCTTCTTGACCAGCTCGGCACCCTCGCCGATGGCCAGGCCCACGAAGTGGTACCAGTTCTGGCCGGGCAGGTAGATCGGCTCGGCGTCGGTCTTGTCGCCGATCGTCTTGAGGGCGTCGTAGAACTCGTCGCGGGTCTTGGGCGTGTCCTTGATGCCCGCGTCCGCCCAGATCTTCTTGTTGTAGATGACCACGCGGTTCACCACGAACCACGGGGCGGCGTACTGCTTGTCCTCGAAGACCGCGGACTTGTTGAGGGACTCGGACCAGTCGGTGCCGATCTCGCTCTTGAGGTCGCTCAGGTCGGCGAGGCCGCCGGTCTTGGCGTAGGCCGGCGTCTGGGTGTTGCCGATCTCGAAGACGTCGGGAGGGTTCTCCTCGGAGAGGGCGGTGGTCAGCTTCTGCTGAATACCGTTCCACTTCTGGATCTCGAACTTGACCTTGGCCTTGGTCTTCGCCTCGAACTCCTTGGCGAGGTCGGCCTGCCAGTCGTCCGGCGAGGATCCGTCCATCACCCACACGGTGAGCGTCTCACCGGCGTAGCCGTCCGCCCCGGCCTTCTTGCCGTCGTCGCCGTCGTCGCCCCCGCACGCCGCGATCGAGACCATCATGCCCGCGATACCGATCGCGGCTATCAGCTTGCGCTTCACGCCACCCTCCTCAGGGATGCCACAAAACCCCCCTGCCTCCCCGCGGTTGCTCGTCGACGCGGACCGCCCATGGGGCCGGGACCTGGACCAATGGTGTAGACCAGTACGGGGAGCTTGGCCCAGACCAATAGGGCTGTCAAGGGTGTGCAAGCACGGTCCATGCGTCCGTGATGCGACCGAGATATGCAGGGACCTTTCATTGCGCAAGCGGCAGATCGGGCGGACCGGGAGGGGGTGTACCACCGCCCCCCTGAGGACGTGCCGATACGGTTCCGAACGCGCGTACCAGCGGTGTCCGACGGCGCTGTGGACTAGACCAACGGGGGGCGCGGAGGTATACAGAAGGGATCACGGAGCGTGCGGGGCCATCCTGCCCGGAGCCGTGCCACGATGTGGGCCGTGGCCGACAGGGATATCGGTCGCTTCGGCACCCGGAGCCGGGAAGGCAGAGCATGAGCACCGACGTCAGCAGTGCGGAGAACGAGGGTGGGGCGACCGTCCGTACCGCGCGCGTGCCCAAGTACTACCGACTGAAGAAGCACCTGCTCGACATGACCCGGACCCAGGCGCCGGGCACGCCGGTCCCTCCCGAGCGCACCCTGGCCGCCGAGTTCGACACCTCGCGCACGACGGTGCGCCAGGCCCTCCAGGAACTGGTCGTCGAGGGCCGCCTGGAGCGCATCCAGGGCAAGGGCACCTTCGTCGCCAAGCCCAAGGTCTCGCAGGCCCTGCAACTCACGTCGTACACCGAGGACATGCGGGCCCAGGGGCTCGAACCCACCTCGCAGCTGCTGGACATCGGCTACATCACCGCCGACGACCGGCTCGCCGGGCTGCTGGACATCACGGCCGGCGGAAGGGTGCTGCGCATCGAGCGGCTGCGCATGGCCAACGGCGAGCCCATGGCCATCGAGACCACCCACCTCAGCGCCAAGCGCTTCCCGGCGCTGCGCCGCTCCCTGGTGAAGTACACGTCCCTCTACACGGCCCTCGCCGAGGTCTACGACGTGCACCTCGCCGAGGCCGAGGAGACCATCGAGACCTCCCTGGCCACCCCGCGCGAGGCCGGGCTGCTCGGCACCGACGTCGGCCTGCCCATGCTGATGCTCTCCCGGCACTCGCAGGACCGCACCGGCCAGCCCGTGGAGTGGGTGCGCTCGGTGTACCGGGGCGACCGCTACAAGTTCGTGGCCCGGCTGAAGCGGCCCCAGGACTAGGGCCCGTACCGCCTGTCACTCCTGTCGCGCGCGACGCGCGCGGCGCGCGTGTCCGACATATTCCGGCACCCCGGACCGTGAAGTTGCAGTTCAGGACCGATATGCGGGCGAGGGGTTCCGCTGTCTCGACGCCGTCACCTACATTTCGTGCGCACTGCACGAGGTGATCAGCGAGGGGACGGAGCCGCCGTATGTCACAAGCCCCAGAAGTGAGCAGAGGGCCGGTGGTGACGCCGGTGCGCGTCGTCATCGGCCTCTGCCTTGTCGCACCGTTCGTCGCCATGCTCTGGGTCGGTTCCTACGCGAAGACGGACCCGGCCTTCATCGGCATCCCGTTCTTCTACTGGTACCAGATGGCGTGGGTGGTCCTCTCCACCGCGCTGACGATGATCGCCTACAAGCTGTGGCAGCGTGACCAGCGCTCCCGCCGGGAAGGCGGTTCCAAGTGAACGACGGCGTGAACGGCGTCGCACTCGCCGTCTTCATCTTCTTCTTCCTGCTCGTCACCGCCATGGGCTTCCTCGCCGCCCGCTGGCGCAAGGCCGAGAACGAGCACAGCCTCGACGAGTGGGGCCTGGGCGGCCGCTCGTTCGGCACCTGGGTCACCTGGTTCCTGCTGGGCGGCGACCTGTACACGGCGTACACCTTCGTGGCGGTCCCGGCGGCGATCTACGCGGCCGGCGCCTCCGGCTTCTTCGCGGTGCCGTACACGATCCTGGTCTACCCGCTGATCTTCACCTTCCTGCCCCGGCTGTGGTCGGTCTCCCACAAGCACGGGTACGTGACGACCTCGGACTTCGTGCGCGGCCGGTTCGGCTCGAAGGGGCTGTCGCTGGCGGTCGCCGTGACCGGCATCCTCGCCACCATGCCGTACATCGCGCTCCAGTTGGTCGGCATCCAGGCCGTACTGGACGTGATGGGCCTCGGCGGCGGCGAGGACACCAACTGGTTCGTCAAGGACCTGCCGCTGCTGATCGCCTTCGGCGTGCTGGCGGCGTACACCTACTCCTCGGGGCTGCGCGCACCCGCGCTGATCGCCTTCGTGAAGGACACGCTGATCTACATCGTCATCGCGGTGGCGATCATCTACATCCCGATCAAGCTGGGCGGCTTCGACGACATCTTCGCGGCGGCGGGCGACAAGTTCTCCGAGTCCGGCAAGGGCTCGCTGACGCCGGACCACGGCGGCCAGTGGACGTACGCCACGCTGGCGCTCGGCTCCGCGCTCGCGCTCTTCATGTACCCGCACTCGATCACCGCGACGCTGTCCTCGCGCAGCCGTGAGGTGATCCGGCGCAACACCACGATCCTGCCGCTGTACTCGCTGATGCTGGGCCTGCTCGCGCTGCTGGGCTTCATGGCGATCGCGGCCGGGGTGAAGGTGGAGAACGGGCAGCTGGCGATCCCCCAGCTCTTCGAGAACATGTTCCCGGACTGGTTCGCCGGCGTGGCCTTCGCGGCGATCGGCATCGGCGCCCTGGTCCCGGCGGCGATCATGTCGATCGCGGCCGCCAACCTGTTCACCCGCAACATCTACAAGGACTTCATCAGGCCGGACGCCACCCCGGCCCAGGAGACGAAGGTCTCCAAGCTGGTGTCCCTGCTGGTGAAGGTGGGCGCGCTGGTCTTCGTGCTCGGCATGGACAAGACGGTCGCGATCAACTTCCAGCTGCTGGGCGGCATCTGGATCCTGCAGACCTTCCCGGCCCTGGTGGGCGGCCTGCTCACCCGCTGGTTCCACCGCTGGGCCCTGCTCGGCGGCTGGGCGGTCGGCATGGTCTACGGCACGGTCGCCGCGTACGGGGTGGCCTCGCCGACGCAGAAGCACTTCGGCGGTTCCTCCGACGAGATCCCCGGCATCGGCGAGATCGGCTACATCGGCCTCACCGCCTTCGTGCTGAACGTGGTGGTCACCGTGGTCCTGACCTTCGTCATGCGGGCGCTCAAGGCACCCGACGGCGTCGACGAGACCAAGCCGGGCGACTACACCGCGGACGCGGGCGACCCGGGAGTCGAGGTGGAGCTGCCGCCGGCCACGGCGGGCACCTCGCACTGACCCCTTCCCCCGGGCGGGCCGTCGGAGGAATCCGGCGGCCCGTTGCCGTGCCCGTCGGGCACACTCGGGGTCATGGACTTCGTGATCCGGCGTGCCACGGCCGAGGAGTACGACACCCTCGGTGAGATCACCGCGCACGCCTACCTGGGTGACGGCCTCCTCGACTTCGGGGAGGACGACGCCTACCTGCACGAGCTGCGGGCCGTGGCCCGGCGGGCGGCTGCCGCCGAGGTGCTGGTCGCCGCATCGGACGACGGTGTGCTCGGCAGCGTCACCTTCGTGCCCCGCGGCGGCCCGATGGCGGACATCGCCCGGCCCGGCGAGGCCGAGATACGCATGCTCGCCGTCGCCCGCGAGGCGCGCGGACGCGGCGCCGGCGAGGCACTGGTGCGGGCCTGCGTCGACCGCGCCCGGTCCGTGCCGGGCTGCGCGCGGGTCGTGCTGTCCACCCAGCGCACCATGCACGGCGCCCACCGCCTCTACGGGCGCCTGGGTTTCACCCGCACCCCGGACCGCGACTGGAACCCCCTGCCGAAGCACGACGACTTCACCCTGCTCACCTACGAACTGACGCTCTGACACCATCCCGATACGCTCACGGACACAACATCTGGGGGTGCTGGCGGCGCCCGGCACAAGATGTATGCTCGTGCTCGCTGTCGCCGCAGGGGAATCCGGTGCGAATCCGGAACTGTCCCGCAACGGTGTACTTGTGCGTGTTCGCGTCCCCACGTGTCCGCGCACGGGCTTGAGTCCGAGGACCTGCCGACAGTGCGCCCGGCCGCCCCGGCCCGGGTGCCATGACGTCCGGGCCTCGTGGAGTGGGCCGGTGGACGCGACGCCGTGCGCGCTCGTGAGCTGCCTCCTGCCCTCCGCCAGGCCCCGTGCCGAGCGAGGGAGTGCTCCACGTGACCATCGCGCCAGCCGATCCGGCTTCAGCGACCCCGGTGACGGCGACCGGCGAACCGGACGGTCCCGGTACCGCGCTGCTGCGGACCCTGACCGAGCTGACCGCCGACCTTCCGGACGCCGACCCCGGCCGGGTCGCCGCCGCCGCACTGCGCGGCCGGTCCGCCCGTGCGGACGAGGCCGAGCTGCGCGAGCTGGCCACCGAGGCCGCCGCCGGACTGATCTCGGAGGACCCGGTCTACTCCCGGCTCGCCGCCCGCCTGCTGACCCTCACCATCCGGGCCGAGGCCGCCTCCCAGGGCGTCACCTCCTTCACCGGGTCGGTCGCCACCGGTCACCGCGAGGGCCTGATCGCCGACCGCACCGCCGAGTTCGTCCGGCTGCACGCGGAGCGGCTGGACGCGCTGGTCGACCCGGCCGCCGACGACCGCTTCGGCTACTTCGGTCTGCGCACCCTGCACAGCCGCTACCTGCTCCGGCACCCGATCACCCGCAAGGTGGTCGAGACGCCCCAGCACTTCATGCTGCGCGTGGCCGCCGGGCTCGCCGAGGACGACACCGCCCGCTCGGCCGACGAGGTGGCCGCCCTCTACGGGCTGATGAGCCGCCTCGACTACCTCCCCTCCTCCCCCACCCTCTTCAACTCCGGCACCCGGCACGCCCAGATGTCGTCCTGCTACCTCCTCGACTCCCCCCAGGACGAGCTGGACTCCCTCTACGACCGCCTCCACCAGGTGGCCCGCCTCTCCAAGCACGCCGGCGGCATCGGCATCGCCTACTCCCGCATCCGCTCCCGCGGCTCGCTCATCCGCGGCACCAACGGGCACTCCAACGGCATCGTCCCGTTCCTGAAGACGCTCGACGCCTCGGTCGCCGCCGTGAACCAGGGCGGCCGGCGCAAGGGCGCGGCGGCGGTCTACCTGGAGACCTGGCACGCCGACATCGAGGAGTTCCTGGAGCTGCGGGACAACACCGGCGAGGACGCCCGCCGCACCCACAACCTGAACCTCGCCCACTGGGTGCCGGACGAGTTCATGCGCCGGGTGGACGCCGACGGGCAGTGGTCGCTGTTCTCGCCCGCCGACGTGCCCGAGCTGGTCGACCTCTGGGGCGCGGAGTTCGACGCGGCGTACCGCGCGGCGGAGGCGGCGGGGCTGGCCCGCAGGACCCTGCCCGCCCGTGAGCTGTACGGCCGCATGATGCGCACCCTCGCGCAGACCGGCAACGGCTGGATGACTTTCAAGGACACCGCCAACCGCACCGCCAACCAGACCGCCGAGCCGGGCCACGTCGTCCACTCCTCCAACCTCTGCACGGAGATCCTGGAGGTCACCGACGACGGGGAGACGGCGGTCTGCAACCTGGGCTCGGTCAACCTCGGCGCCTTCGTCGACGTGGCCGCGGGCGACCTCGACTGGGAGCGGCTGGACGCCACCGTCCGCACCGCCGTCACCTTCCTGGACCGGGTCGTCGACATCAACTTCTACCCGACCGAGCAGGCGGGCCGCTCCAACGCCCGCTGGCGTCCGGTCGGCCTCGGCGCGATGGGCCTGCAGGACGTCTTCTTCCGGCTGCGCCTGCCCTTCGACTCCCCCGAGGCGAAGGCCCTGTCCACCCGCATCGCCGAGCGGATCATGCTCGCGGCGTACGAGACCTCCACCGACCTCGCCGAGCGCGACGGCCCGCTGCCGGCTTGGGAGAAGACCCGTACGGCCCGGGGCGTGCTGCACCCCGACCACTACGGCGTCGAGGCCGCCTGGCCCGAGCGCTGGGCGGCGCTGCGCACGCGCATGGCCACCACCGGCCTGCGCAACTCCCTGCTCCTGGCGATCGCCCCGACCGCCACCATCGCCTCGATCGTGGGCGCCTACGAGTGCATCGAGCCGCAGGTGTCCAACCTGTTCAAGCGCGAGACGCTCTCCGGCGAGTTCCTCCAGGTCAACTCGTACCTGGTGGACGACCTCAAGCGGCTCGGCGTGTGGGACGCCCGCACCCGCGAGGCGCTGCGCGAGGCGGGCGGCTCGGTGCAGGGCTTCTCCTGGATCCCCGAGGACGTCCGCGCCCTGTACCGCACCGCCTGGGAGATCCCGCAGCGCGGCCTGATCGACATGGCCGCCGCCCGCACCCCGTACCTCGACCAGGCCCAGTCGCTGAACCTGTTCCTGGAGACGCCGACCATCGGGAAGCTCTCCTCGATGTACGCGTACGCCTGGAAGCAGGGCCTGAAGACCACGTACTACCTGCGTTCCCGCCCGGCGACCCGCATCGCCCGCGCCGCCGCCCGGGCCACCGTCCCCGCACAGCAGACCCCCGATCCCGAAGCGGTCGCCTGCTCCCTGGAAAACCCCGAGTCCTGCGAGGCCTGCCAGTAATGACCACCGAGATCCCCGCCACCCCGGCCGCCCCGGCCACCAAGAGCCTGCTCGACCCGGGCTTCGAACTGACCCTGCGCCCCATGCGCTACCCGGACTTCTACGAGCGCTACCGGGACGCCATCAAGAACACCTGGCACGTCGAGGAGGTCGACCTCCACTCGGACGTCGCCGACCTCGCGAAGCTCAGCCCCATGGAGCAGCACCTGATCGGCCGGCTGGTGGCCTTCTTCGCCACCGGCGACTCGATCGTCGCGAACAACCTGGTGCTCACCCTCTACAAGCACATCAACTCCCCCGAGGCGCGGCTGTACCTGTCCCGCCAGCTCTTCGAGGAGGCCGTGCACGTCCAGTTCTACCTGACGCTGCTGGACACCTACCTGCCCGACCCGGAGGACCGCGCCGCCGCCTTCGCGGCCGTGGAGAACATCCCCTCCATCCGCGAGAAGGCCGGGTTCTGCTTCAAGTGGATGGACTCGGTCGAGTCGATCGACCGGCTGGAGAGCCGGGCCGACCGCCGCCGCTTCCTGCTCAACCTCATCTGCTTCGCCGCGTGCATCGAGGGCCTGTTCTTCTACGGCGCCTTCGCCTACGTCTACTGGTTCCGCAGCCGGGGCCTGCTGCACGGCCTGGCCACCGGCACCAACTGGGTGTTCCGGGACGAGACCATGCACATGTCCTTCGCCTTCGACGTGGTGGACACCGTGCGCAAGGAGGAGCCGGAGCTGTTCGACGACCAGCTCCGGGAGCAGGTCACCGACATGCTGCGGGAGGCCGTCGAGGCCGAGCTGCAGTTCGCGCGCGACCTCTGCGGTGACGGCCTCCCGGGCATGAACACCGACTCGATGCGGGAGTACCTGGAGTGCGTCGCCGACCAGCGCCTGACGCGGCTCGGCTTCGCCCCGGTGTACGGCTCCGAGAACCCCTTCTCCTTCATGGAGCTCCAGGGCGTTCAGGAGCTGACCAACTTCTTCGAGCGCCGCCCCTCGGCGTACCAGGTCGCGGTGGAGGGCACCGTCGACCTGTCCGAGGACTTCTGAGTCCGCCGGGGCTCCTCACTCCCCCGCCGGTTCTCCCGGGCCTCCCTGAGCTGACGGTCGATGCGCTTCTCGCGCACGATGCCGATCACCGAGGGGAGGACCATGAGGACCAGGAGTCCGAAGGTCACGAGCATTCCGATCAGGGCTTCCGTCTGGTTGCTGTTCATGACACCACTGTCGCGCCCCGGACTCCTTACCGGCAGTGGCAGGACTGCCGTAGGGCCTCGATTTCCTGCCACTTCCGAGGCACACTGTCGGCATGTTGCGGAACGTGGCGGCCGTCCTGCTGGACGGCGCGCATCCTTTCGAACTCGGCGTCGTCTGCGAGGTCTTCGGCATCGACCGGAGCGACGAGGGCCTGCCGCGGTACGACTTCGCGGTGGTGTCGGCGGAGGGCCCCGAGCTGACCACCCACGTCGGCGGGCTCACCGTCTCCACGCCGTACGGGCTGGAGCGGCTGGAGGAGGCCGACCTGATCACCGTGCCGGCGGGGAGCGACTTCGCCCGCCGGGAGTACCCGCCGGAGCTGCTGGAGGCGCTGCGTCGGGCCGTGGACCGGGGTGCGCGGGTGCTGAGCGTGTGCTCCGGGGTGTTCGTGCTGGGCGCCGCCGGTCTGCTGGACGGCCGGCGGTGCGCGGTGCACTGGCACCACGCCGCCGAGCTGACCCGGCAGTACCCGCGGGCGTCCGTCGCCCCCGACGTGCTCTACGTGGACGAGGACCCGGTGATCACCAGCGCCGGCACCGCCGCCGGCATCGACGCCTGTCTGCACATCGTCCGCAAGGAGCAGGGGCCGGAGGTCGCCAACAAGATCGCCCGGCGCATGGTCGTGCCGCCGCACCGGGACGGCGGCCAGGCCCAGTACATCGAACGGCCTCTGCCGCGCTCCTCCTGCGACACCGTCGGCGAGGTGCTGTCCTGGATGGAGCAGCACCTCGACGAGGAGGTCACCGTCGACCAGCTCGCGGCGCGGGCGCACATGTCGCCCCGCACCTTCGCCCGCCGCTTCCAGCAGGAGACGGGCACGACCCCCTACCGCTGGATACTGCGCCAGCGCGTGCTGCTGGCCCAGCGGCTGCTGGAGGCGACGGACGAGACCATGGACGCGATCGCGTGGCGCACCGGATTCGGTACTGCGGCGGCCCTCAGGCACCAGTTCGTCAGGGCCCTGGACACCACACCGCACGCCTACCGGCGCGCCTTCCGCGGCCCGCGGGCGGCGGCCTGAGCGTCACCGGGCCACGGGCCTGACCAGCAGGTCGTGCGGACGGAGGGTGATGCCCACCCGGACCGCGTCGTTGGAGCCGGCCACCTGCTCGAAGCGGTACTTCGCGGCCAGGGCCGCCGTGATCAGCGTCAGCTGCGCCATCGAGAAGTGGTCGCTCGGGCACTTCCGATTGCCGACGCTGAACGGCTTCATGGCGTATTTCGGTACCTCCCCCGCACGTTCCGGAAGCCATCGGTCCGGGTCGAACTCCAGGTTGTCGGCGTAGGACTTCGCATCGCGCTGGATTGCGAACGGACTGTAGATGATGTCCGACCCGGCCGGAATGCGACAGCCACCGAGTTCAGTCTCGACGACCGCGCGGCGCGTCAATACCCACACGGCGGGACGCAAACGCATGGCCTCCACGATGACATTGTTCGTGTGGGTGAGCCTGCGGACGTCCTCGAATGCGACGGGGCGCCCTCCGGTGACCTCCCGGACTTCGTCCCGTATGCGGTCCGCGTGTTCCGGGTGGTCGGCAAGTGCCTGCAGCAACCACATGATCGTGGAGGCGATGGTCTCACTTCCCGGGGTGAGTATCGCGACCACCTGGTCGTGGATCTCCTGTTCCCCGATCGGGTCGCCATTGTCGTCCTTCGCCTCCAGCAACGCCGTCAGCAAATCGTCCGGCTTTTGACCGGATGCGCGGCGCTCGGCGATGATCTCGTCGACCAGCAGGTGCAAATCGGCCAGTGCGTTGTTGAATTCGCGATTGGCCGGAAGCGGCAGTCGGTAGAGCGGCCCCAGCGGGACGACCATGCGCCGGTACATGCCCCGGAAGACGGTGGCGAGCGCGACGCACAGCCGCTCCGCCCGCTCGTCCATGTACTGACCGCGCAGCAGGCAGCGGGCCGCGACGCGCACGGCGACGCGGAAGGACTCGGAGGTGGCGTCGATCGTCCGCCCGGGCTGCCAGCGCTCGGCGAGCGCGTGCGCCTCCTCCTCCATGATCGGCCCGTAGGCGGGGATGGCGTCGAGCCGGAACGCCGGCTGGATGGTGCGCCGCTGCCGGCGGTGGAGCGGGCCGTTGGCCGTCGCCACGCCCTCCTTGCCCAGCAGGCCCTCCAGGGACTCCCAGAGCGGACCGGCTATGTGGTAGTCGGGGCTCAGGGCCAGGGCGCCCGTGAGTTCGGGCGCGGTGACCGCGTAGACGGTCTTGGGGCCCAGCTTGATGCGGACGATGTCACCGTGGTCGCGCAGCTGGGACATGAAGGCCAGGGGGTCGCGGGCCAGGCGCCAGCCGTGGCCGAGGAGCGGGACGCCGCCGCCCGCCACGGGCGGCTCGCGCAGCTCGGGTGTCGTCTCGTCCCCGCTCGCGGGGGACGCGGGCGCGTCCTGCCCGGCGGTCGCCGGGGACTCGGGGAAGGACTGGACGGTCATTTCTCACCTGCCGCTTCGTTGTTGACGTACGGGGGTGTGGACCGGTCGTCCCAGTTGTCGACCATGTACCGGCCGGACTCGTGGTGGAACCAGTAGACGGAACTGAACCAGTTCCGCATATTGCCGACGTTGGCCCGCACGGCGCCGCTCAGTTCTTTTCCGCGCACGCTGCCGTCATCGAGCCGGTCGGCGAGCCGTAACGCTTCCTGTTCCACGTCGAGGAATTCGGTGATGCATTCCTCCACGCGCCGCCTGACTTCCCCTATGGATTCCTCCAGGGTCATTCCGTGATGAGTGATGAGGCTGATACCGAGATTGTGGACCTCGTCGCCCGCTATTTCCTTGGGAAGTGAGCAGAGGTCGTTGTACCAGGCGGCGAATTCCTGGCTCAGCAGGGCGGCCCGACGGTAATCCGGGTGTTTCCGCACGGTGTCCGGGAGTTCGCAGCCGGCGCTCGGCTCCAGCAGATCGGTCCAGATCCAGTGGGCGAACGTGAGCCGGCGCAGTTCGAGGTACTCCTCCACGCCGGGCACGATTCCGCGGGTCCGGTTGTGGAATTCCCGGTCGTACGCCTCGATCACCGCGTGGAAGTGCCGGGAGAACCGGGCATTCCACTTCGCCGGCGGCGGCAGGAAGGCGTACAACCGCCGCACGCTGTCGGCGAACCCGGCTACCAGGGTGTCCTCGTGGTGCAGGTGGTCGTCGGGGGAGTCGAGGGCCGCGTGCAGGTGGTTCCGCAGCCGCCGCCAGGCGCCGGGGCGGTCGTGGACGATGTCGCGGTCGTGCCGGTCGTCCCAGACGAAGAACCAGGCGCTGTAGTCCGCGATCGCCTGGAGGACCTCGTCGGGGGCGTCCAGGTAGTACCCCGCCATGAGGTCCGTGTAGCACAGGCCGTCGGCATATTCCGCGACCTTGTCCGCCGGCATGAGCCGTTTTTCGAGCAGCCAGGTACGGGTGTTCTGCTGGAGCCGCGGCCAATACGGGTGCAGTCGGCGGGGAAATGCCGCCTCGATCACCGGAAGGCGGAGCGATGGCGGTACTGCGATCGTGGTCGGTGTCGCTGTGGTGCCGTGTGAGAAAGCATGCACGAACAAACCCCTCTCAGCCGCCGGTGGCGCACCCCTCGCGCTGAGCGGGGCGTGCGCCGTTGCGTATCCCCGCGCTTCCTATTCAGCACCACAACTGACCGCTATGGGAACGGATTTGCTCCATTCACTACCCCCGGTGCCGGACTTCTCCTGTTGTGTGGCAGGTTCCGACAGCCGAACGGCGCCTGCCCGGGGAGTCCCGAACAGGCGCCGTGCGCAGAGGAGATGTGTGACCGGTGGGGCGGTGTCAGTCGTTCGCGACCACGGGGTAGCGCGGCTCGTTCTCGGCCATCTGCCGCAGCGCCTCCTTGCGTTCACGCTTGGAGAGCCGGTCGATGTACAGGTACCCGTACAGGTGGTCCGTCTCGTGCTGCAAACACCGTGCGAAGTAGCCGGTGCCGCGCACCTTGACCGGGTTGCCCTTCTCGTCCTGCCCGGTCACCTCGGCGTAGTCGGGGCGGGCGAGCGGCGCGTAGGCGGTGGGCACGGACAGGCAGCCCTCGTTGCTGTCGTCCAGTCGGCGCCGGTCGGCGGGCAGCTCGACGAGCCGCGGGTTGCAGACCACGCCCACGTGGCGGACGCCCTCGTCGTCGGGGCAGTCGTAGACGAACACCTTCTTGGCGACGCCGATCTGGTTGGCGGCCAGGCCGACCCCCTCGGCGGTGCGCTGGCTGGCGAACATGTCCGCGACCAGCTGCTGGAACTCCTCGCCGAAGTCGGTGACGTCCTCGCACTCCTTGTGCAGCACCGGGTTGCCGACCACCGTGATCGGACGCGAGGTGCCGCGCTCCCGCCAGGCCGTCTCGCGCTCCTCGCACTCCTCGGTGTCGACGACGAACCCGTCCTCGTCCACGGGGAGCACGCCCGCGTGCTGCTGATCGGTGTCCTGCTGGGCCATGACCGACGTATGCCTTCCTCGAACAACTAAGGGTGATGCCGCCGGCGACCGCTGCCGCCCAGGCGCTGGTAAAGACTACGGGGCCGCTCAGCAGACCTCTTCCAGATCCCGCCAGTCACGCGAGTCCGGACTGTCCGCGACCCACCCGTCCAGCAGCCCCCTCACCAGCGCGGCCGGCGCCGCCACCCCGCACTCCCGCTCCGGCACCCACAGCTGCCCGTCGGTGCGGTGGCCGAGCGGCCCGGGGTGCCCCGGCTCGCTGTGGTCGTGCGGGTCGAGGTGCTCGCCCTCACCCTCGTCGGACGGCATCCGTGACTCCGAGCACATCCGGCACAGCAGCCGGACCGACGACGACCAGTCCTCGGCGGCGAACCCGGCGTCGGCGGCGAGCTGCTCCAGGGCGTCCCGGTCGGCCTCGGTGGCGGCCTCCAGGAGGACCACCCAGGTCGGCACGGGCGACGGCGCCCACAGCTCGATCTCGTCGAAGACCGGGTAGGCGTGTCCGGCGGTGGTGGTCCGCTCCCCGTGCGGCACCCCGTCGTGGAGGACGACCTCGCCCCAGCGCCGGCCGGAGGAGGGCAGCGGGATGGACAGCACCTCGATGCGGGCGGGGTCCAGCCGCCGCCCCCAGACGACCTCGGCCTCCCCCTCCGGGGACAGCCGTACGGCGGCGCTGCCCAGCTCCATGCCGAGGGGCTCGCCCGCGTCCGTCGCGTTCCCCGGGGTGCGCAGCCCGTAGGCCTGCCAGGCCCGGCGGGCCAGCGGCCAGTCCTGAAGGGCGGTCGCCGCGATGCCGACGTTCCACCAGTCGGGCGCACCGGCGTCCCGGTCGAGCAGCGCCACGGCCCGCAGGCCGGCCGCCCTGGCCTGCTCCCAGTCGTGCCGGAACTTGTGCAGCAGGGCGAGGTTGAACCAGGACTCCGACAGCCACGGTTCCAGGTCGGCGGCGCGTGTGAGCAGCGCGCCGGCATCCTCGTACCGACCGTCGCCGATCAGTGTGAACGCCCGGTCGGTGGCCTGCCGCCAGGAGGCGGAGGGCCGGTGCCGTCCCTTGCCGAAGATCCTCACGATTCCCGCCTGCCAGTTCCGTTCTGTGGGCTGGCTGTGCCTTCCCGCGCCCCCGGACACCTTCTCCTTCGCATCCAACCACGTACGGCCACGAGGTCGCTCATTACCCATGGGTTACCCAGGAGCGGGGCCGGTAAGACAGCCCGTCCCTTCCCGCCCCTGCCCTCAACCGAGCCGCTCACGCCTGGCCCCTCCCTGCCGGGAGAGCACCCGGGCCAGCGCCTCCACGACGTCGGGAGCGTAGTCGTCCGCGGTGGCCAGGCGCAGCTCCTCCAGCGCCGTGAGGCCGCCGCCGGGGCCGGCGTCCCGCGCCTTCTCCTCGTAGGCGTTGACGGCCCGCACGATCCGCGCGGCGAGCGGCTGCTCGCGGCAGGGGTCGGCCTGGCGCTCCACCACCACCGCGACCGCCGGGTCGACCCCGGTCTGGCGCACGACGGCCCCGCCGAGCAGGGCGATGCGCCGCTGCTCCGCGACGGGCAGGCAGGCGGTGGCTCCGGCCGGTACCGGGTCGACGAGGCTCAGCTGGCCGATGTCGTGCATGAGGGCCGCGTACTCCAGGACGGTGAGGTCGGTACCGGACAGCCCCAGCTCGCGCCCGACGGCGCCGCTGAGTCCGGCGACGCGGCGGGCGTGACCGGCCGGGGTGTACCCGGCGATCTCGGTGGCCCGGGCCAGCGAGGCGATGGTCTGCCGGTAGGTGGCCCGCACGGCCGCGTACCGGCGGTAGGACAGGTGGGTGAGGAGCAGCGGTACGCACAGGACGGGCAGCGCCCACAGCCCCGCGACGGCCACCGCGAGCGCCATCACCGCCCCGGTCGCGCAGACCGCGGACGTGATCCCGACCATGCCGCGCAGCTCCTCGCGCAGCAGCGGGCCGAAGGGCCACCCGGTGCGCGCGTGCGCCGGGGCCGCGGCGAGCAGGGCGTCGCACAGCGCGGTCAGGGCCAGCAGGGCGAGGAGCAGCAGCACCTGGGCGGGGCCGCTCCAGTCGTGGAAGACCCCCTGGGTGTACAGCGGCCGGAAGCACACGGCGGCGAAGGCGACGGTGAGCACGCGCCGGGCCAGGGGGTCCAGCACGGGGCCGTCGCCGCGCGCGATGCGGGGCACGCTGCCGAGCAGGGAGGCGGCGAGGACGACGGTGACGGTCTGGCCGACGCCGTGCTCGGTGGGCCGCCCGGCGACGTCCCCGAGCAGGGCGTACGCCGGCGCTCCGGCGGCCGCGAGCGGCGCGGCCTCCCGGGCCCCGGTCCTCGTCCACCGGGTCAGCTCGCCGAGGGCGACGAGCAGGCCGAAGGCGAGCGCGGCGGACCGGTCCGCCGGTCCCCACCACAGGACGGACGCGAGCGAGGCGAGCGCGAGCAGTCCGGCGCACGCCGGGAGCAGCGTGGGTGCCGCCGACGCCCGGGGCCGGTAGGCGGGCAGGGGCCCGTACGGTGACGCCGTCACGCCCCGCCCCCGCCACCGCCGGGCACCGGGTCCCCCGTCATCGCGCCCCTCCCTGCGCTGTTCCGCACCTCTCCGCCGACGCCGTCCCCCGACTCCTCGCGGCGACGGCCCGGGACCGCGTCCGGGGGCCCGGCGGGCGTGCCGTCCGCCGTCACGGCCGGGCGCCAGCCGTGCCGGTCCAGGGCGCGGACCAGCGCCCCGACCATCCGCGGGTCGAACTGGGCCCCGGCGCACCGCCGGAGTTCCTCCACGGCCGCCGGGACGGGCCGGGCCCGGCGGTAGGAGCGCGTGGACGTCATCGCGTCGAAGGCGTCGGCGACGGCCACCACCCGGGCGGACTCCGGGATGCGGTCGCCGGTCAGGCCGTACGGGTAGCCGCTGCCGTCCAGTCTTTCGTGGTGGTGGAGGACGGCGGCCCGGGCCTCGCCCAGGAAGCGGATGCCGCGCACCATCTCGTGCCCGTACTCGGGGTGCAGCTCGATGACCCGGCGTTCCTCGGGCGTCAGCGGCCCGTCCTTGCGCAGCAGCCGGGTGGGCACGCCGAGCTTGCCGACGTCGTGCAGGATGCCGGCGAAGCGGAGCGTCTCGACGCGCTCGTCGTCCATGCCCAGTTCCCGGGCGATCATCATGGAGGCCTGTCCGACGCGCTCGCTGTGCCCGCGCGTGTAGCCGTCCTTGATGTCGACGGCCTGCACCAGGGCGCGGATGGTCGCCTGGTGGGCGGCCCGCTCCCGGTGGTACTGGGCGAAGGCCCACCACGCCACGCACATCGGCGGCAGCACGAGCAGCGCGGCGACGGCCCCGTACGGGCTGCGCCACAGGACGGCCATCATCAGTCCGGCGAGACCGTGCACGGCGATGGGCGCCGGCGACCGGGAGAACAGCCCGCGCCAGGCCCGGCGTGCGGGCACCCGGTCCGCGAGCACCGAGATGCCGCCGTCCAGCAGGGTCAGCACCAGGCAGAAGGCCAGCACCGCGGCCCCCGCCGGCCCGAGCGCGTACGGGAAGTCGGCCGCGGCGACCGCCGCCGGACCGTCGAGGCCCCCGTGCACCCGTGCCGCCGCCCCTACGGCGAGCGCGAGCTGCGCGGCCCGCCACACGCGCCGCAGCGCGGCGGGGCGGCGCTCCACCGGGGACAGCAGGGCCCCGGGCAGCGCCACGAGCGCGGCGGCGGGCGGTGGCAGCAGGAAGGCCCCGGCGAGCAGGACGGGGTAGCAGGTGCCGGAGGAACAGGAGCGGGCGGAACGGGCGGCCGGCTCCGAGCCCGCGCACAGCCCGGCGAGCAGCGCCACGGTCCACCAGGGTGTGTCCGTCTCCGGCAGCGGGCGCAGACAGACCAGGGCGGCGAGGACCGCGCCGGCGACGTACGCCCGCGCGCGTGCCGGTACGGCGTCCATGAGCCCCTCCCCCGGCCATGTCTGTCAGGCTCCGGAGCCTAGGGCGGGGGCAGCGGCGGGCGGGCAGATAACCCGCGGATTAGCACGTACGAGTGACGTGGCACCTGAGGTGCCACGTCACGTGAGGAGACCGGTACGGAACCGGACCGGGACCGCCTCAGGACTCCTGCGGAGTCGGCGGCGCGGCCGTGACGTCGTGTTCGGGCACGGACTGCCCGGAGCGGATCAGGTCGATCCGGCCCATCACCTTGGACCGCAGGTCACCCGGTACGTCGTCCTGCCCGCAGCACCGCTTGACCAGCTTCTTCACGGCCTGCTCCAGCCCGTACTTCTCCAGGCAGGGCGAGCACTCCTCGAAGTGGTGCTCGAACTTCACGCAGTCCGAGTCCGGCATCTCCTTGTCGAGGAACTCGTAGAGATGATCGAGGATTTCGCTGCACTCCGTCTCGTGCGGCTCTCCGCAGCTCATGACCCCGAGCCTTTCGCTTCGTTCGACTCTCCGGCGCCGGCCGGGACCAGGCCGCGATCGCGGGCGTAGTCCTCCAGCATGCCGCGCAGCTGACGCCGTCCACGGTGCAGCCGGGACATCACCGTACCGATGGGTGTCCCCATGATGTCGGCGATCTCCTTGTAGGCAAAGCCCTCGACGTCCGCCAGGTACACGGCGATGCGGAACTCCTCGGGGATGGCCTGGAGCGCCTGCTTCACGTCCGAGTCGGGCAGGTGGTCGAGCGCCTGCGACTCGGCGGAGCGCAGACCGGTCGACATGTGCGACTCGGCGCGCGCGAGCTGCCAGTCCTCGATCTCCTCGGCCGCGCTGCGCTGGGGTTCGCGCTGCTTCTTGCGGTACGAGTTGATGAAGGTGTTGGTGAGGATGCGGTACAGCCACGCCTTGAGGTTGGTGCCCTCACGGAACTGGTGGAAGGACGCGTACGCCTTGGCGTAGGTCTCCTGCACCAGGTCCTCGGCGTCGGCCGGATTGCGCGTCATGCGCAGCGCGGCCGAGTACATCTGGTCGAGGAACTCCAGCGCGTCCCGCTCGAAGCGCGCGCTGCGCTCCGCGGACGACTCCGTGCCCCCGCCCCGGCCCTCGGGCTGCTCCGCCTGGCCGTTTTCGGTCCCTGCGTCGGTCCCAGTGACCGGACCCACCTCCTCCAGTGACGTCACGGAGCCGAATGCGGCCCCGCTCGAATCGGAGGATAGACGACCTGCGGTCAAGGCCGCTTGTCCAAGGGTCGAGGGCGCTCGTCCCGCGGCCGGGGACGCCGGCCGGTCCGGTCCGCCCGACGTCCGGACGGGGGCGGTCTTCGCCGCGTGCAGCACTGTCCAGTCCAGGTCGGCGCGGCTGCTGCGACTCGGGCAGAAGGCTGATGCCATGCGGCGGGCTCCCTCTCGTACGGCGTCGGTGCTGGTGCTGGTGCTCAGCACGGTATGTCCGCCACAACAGCGGCCGTCCGCCGGTCATTCCCGGGCCGTCACCCGAGTGAGCGGACCCACTCCAGGACCCCGTCGGTGATCGTCTCCAGGGCCTGTTCCTGGGTGGTCGGCGCCCGCTTCGGCACGGCGAACCCGTGGTCGCCGTACGCCACCTCGATCAGGTCGTAGGCGCCCGCCGGGGTCTTGGGGAACTCCTCCGGGCGGCCGAACGGGTCGTTGCCGCCCTGGACGACGAGGGTCGGCACACCGGCCCCCAGCAGCTCCTCAGCACGGGACTTCTCCGGCTTGCCCGGCGGGTGCAGCGGGAAGCTCAGGGCGAGGACGGCGCGGGCGCCCAGTTCCGCCGCGGTGCGGCAGGCGACGCGGGCGCCGGCGCTGCGGCCGCCCGAGATCACCGGCAGTCCGGGCGCGGCCAGTGCGGGCCAGATGCCCCGCCAGCCGGCGTCCAGGGTCTTCGGCGCGGGCGCGAGCTTCTTGCCTGCCACCCGCCAGGGCTGCTCGACGAGGGCGACGGTCACGCCGTGCGCGGGCAGCGCGGCCGCCAGTGCCCTGAGGTCGCGCGCCTCGATGCCACCGCCCGCGCCGTGGCTCACGCCCAGGACGAGGCGGGGCGCCTTCGCCTGGTGCCAGGTGACGCGGGCGGGGCCGGTGTCCGTCGGGACGGTCTCGGTCTGCGTGTTCTCGCTGCTCACGTCAGAAGAGTGTGCCCTCTTCCGGTCCCTCCAGCTCCTTCAGCAGCTCGGGACCGTTGTTGCGCACGTTGCTCACGGCCGTGGTGACGGGGAACGCCCGCATCAGCCCGGCGGGCGGCGGTGCCAGCAGCGAGGTCAGCTCGTCGGGGTCCGTGCGCGCCGGGTCGAGCCAGTCGTCCCACCGGTCCGGCGTCAGCATCAGCGGCATCCTGGGGTGGATGTCCGCGAGGGCGTGCGGTCCGTCGGCCGGGGCGACCGCCAGGGGGGCGGTCTCGGCCTCCGTGGTGATCACCGAGCACGTGACCCACCAGGCCCGCGGGTGGTCGTCCGGCAGCGTCTTGTCCCGCCAGAACTCGTACAGGCCCGCCATGGCGAAGACGGACCCGTCGGCCGGGGTCACGAAGTACGGCTGCTTGCGGGGCCGCTTCTTGCGCCCCTCGACCTCCAGGTCGCGCTCCTGCCTGCCGGTGACCCATTCGAAGTAGCCGTCGGCGGGCAGGATGCACCGCCGGGTGGCGAAGGCACGGCGGTAGGACGGCTTCTCGTGGACGGTCTCCGCGCGCGCGTTGATCATCCGGGCGGCGCCCTCGGGCGTCCTGGACCAGGAGGGGACGAGCCCCCACTTCAGCTTCCGCAGCTGGCGAACCGGCTTCGGGTCCTCGACGTCCTTCAGAGGGCGGTCGAGGACGGCGTAGACCTCCTTGGTCGGGGCCACGTTGTAGTCGGGCTCCAAGGTCTCCTCGGGCTCCCACTTCTCGATCTCGAAGATTCCCGCGAGATCCTCGGGTCGACGACTCGCCGCATACCGTCCGCACATACGTGCCACACTGCCAGGCCCGCCCGTCTTCCGGCCACCACCCGTCGACGAGGCGCGCACCACCCGCTCGACCGATCGCACGAGGAGCCCCCACCGGACATGGACCACCTCGCATCGGCCTCGCTCGCCTCCCTCTGGGACGAGGTCTCCGGCACCCAGCCCGATCCCGACCTGTGGGTGGTGATCGCGACCCTGGTCGCCGCGCTCGCGGTCGTCGTGCCGCACGGGCTGTGGCGGATAGCCCGCAACGCCGTCACCATCGCCCACGAGGGCGGCCACGGGCTGGTGGCGCTGCTGACCGGGCGGACGCTGACCGGCATCACCCTGCACTCGGACACCAGCGGCCTGACCGTCAGCCGGGGCAAGCCGCACGGGCTCGGGATGATCCTGACCGCGGTCGCCGGCTACACCGCTCCCCCGCTGCTCGGTCTCGGCGGCGCCGCGCTGCTGGCCTCGGGACGCATCACCCTGCTGCTGTGGCTGGCCACGGCGCTGCTCGCCGCCCTGCTCGTGATGGTCCGCAACGCCTACGGGGTGCTGACGGTGGTGGTCACCGGCGCCACCTTCGTCCTGGTGTCCTGGCTGGCTGGCCCGCAGGTGCAGGCGGCGTTCGCGTACGCGGTGGTGTGGTTCCTGCTCCTCGGCGGGGTGCGGCCGGCCTTCGAACTCCAGGCGAAGCGGGCGCGCGGCGGCACCGGCGACTCGGACGCGGACCAGCTGGCCCGGCTGACCCACGCGCCGGCGGGGGTGTGGTTCTTCCTGTTCCACGCGGTGTCGCTGTGCTCGCTGGTGGGCGGGGGCCGCTGGCTGCTGGAGCTGTGACCGCGGCGCACGGGTCACCCGCGTCCGCCGCGTCCGTCGCTCGGTCCGCGCTCTCCGGGGCTGCTTTCGCATATATGCACGGCACATGCCCTCGCAGCACTTTCGGTCAGGTTTCGCCGCTTTTGATCAAGATCTGCGCTCGTCCTCAGCCATTAAAGTGGGGCCCATGACCGTGAACCCCGCGCACACCGCCCTCTGGCCCGCCCCGCACGCGAGCGGGGCCGTCGACGCGACCGTCCATGTGCCCGGGTCCAAATCGGTCACCAACCGCGCCCTGGTGCTGGCCGCCCTCGCCTCCGAGCCCGGCTGGCTGCGCCGTCCGCTGCGCTCCCGGGACACCCTGCTGATGGCCGGGGCCCTGCGCGCGATGGGCGTCGAGATCGAGGAGGGCGTCGGTCCGGACGGCACCGGCGAGTTCTGGCGGGTCATCCCGGCGGGCCTGCGCGGACCGGCCACGGTCGACGTGGGCAACGCCGGCACGGTCATGCGCTTCCTGCCGCCGGTCGCCACGCTCGCCGACGGCCCCATCCGCTTCGACGGCGACCCGCGGTCGTACGAGCGTCCCCTGCACGGCGTGATCGACGCGCTGCGCGCCCTCGGCGCCCGGATCGACGACGACGCGCGGGGTGCGCTGCCGTTGACCGTGCACGGCGGCGGGGCGCTGGAGGGCGGCCCGGTCGCGATCGACGCCTCCTCGTCCTCCCAGTTCGTGAGCGCCCTGCTGCTGTCCGGACCGCGCTTCAACCAGGGCGTCGAGGTCCGCCACACCGGTTCCGCGCTGCCGTCCATGCCGCACATCCGCATGACCGTCGACATGCTGCGCGCGGTCGGCGCCCAGGTCGACACCCCGGAGTCCGGCGGCGAGCCGAACGTCTGGCGGGTCACGCCGGGCGCGCTGCTCGGCCGGGACCTGACCATCGAACCGGACCTCTCCAACGCCCAGCCCTTCCTGGCGGCGGCGCTGGTGACCGGCGGCAAGGTGGTCGTCCCGGACTGGCCGTCCCGCACCACCCAGCCGGGTGACCGGCTCCGCGAGATCTTCACCGAGATGGGCGGCGCCTGCGAACTGACGGACTACGGCCTGGTCTTCACCGGTTCGGGTGCCGTGCACGGCATCGACGTCGACCTCGGCGAGGTCGGCGAGCTGACCCCCGGCATCGCGGCGGTCGCCGCCCTCGCGGACTCCCCCTCGACCCTGCGCGGGGTGGCGCACCTGCGCCTGCACGAGACGGACCGCCTGGCCGCGCTCACCAAGGAGATCAACGAACTCGGCGGCGACGTCACCGAGACCGCCGACGGCCTGCACATCCGCCCGCGCCGGCTGCACGGCGGCGTCTTCCACACCTACGAGGACCACCGCATGGCCACGGCCGGCGCGATCATCGGCCTCGGTGTCGAGGGCGTGGAGATCGAGAACGTGGCCACGACGGCCAAGACCTTGCCCGAGTTCCCCGATCTGTGGACCGGGATGCTCGGGGCGTAGGGACGTATCGCCATGCGCCGCTACGGCAAGCACACCGACGAGGACGACATCCGTTCCCGCCCCAACCGCAAGGGCAACCGGCCGCGCACCCACACCCGGCCCAAGCACGAGGACGCGGCCGAGGGCCTGGTCCTCACCGTGGACCGCGGCCGCCTGACCTGCCTCGTCGAGGACCGGGTGATCATGGCGATGAAGGCCAGGGAACTCGGCCGCAAGGCCGCCATCGTCGGCGACCGGGTGGCCCTGGTCGGCGACCTCACCGGCAAGAAGGACACCCTCGCGCGCATCGTCCGCATCGAGGAGCGCAGCTCCGTCCTGCGCCGCACGGCGGACGACGACGACCCCTACGAGCGCGTCGTCGTCGCCAACGCCGACCAGCTCGCCATCGTCACCGCGCTCGCGGACCCCGAGCCGCGCCCCCGCCTGATCGACCGCTGCCTGGTCGCGGCGTTCGACGGCGGCCTCACCCCGCTGCTGGTGATGACCAAGTCGGACCTCGCCCCGCCTGACGAACTCCTGGAGCTGTACGGCGCGTTGGACATCCCCTACGTCGTCACCAGCCGCGAGGAGCTGGAGAACGGCGCCGCGGCCGACCTCGTCCGGGAGCACCTGGACGGCAAGATCACGGCCTTCGTCGGCCACTCCGGCGTCGGCAAGACCACCCTCGTCAACACCCTGGTGCCGGAGGACCGCCGTCGCGTGACGGGCCACGTCAACGCGGTGACGGGACGCGGCCGGCACACCACCACCTCGGCGCTCGCCCTGCCCCTGTCCTCGGACACGGGCGGCTGGGTCGTCGACACGCCGGGCGTACGGTCGTTCGGGCTCGCGCACATCGACCCGTCCCGCGTGATCCACGCCTTCCCCGACCTGGTGCCGGGCACCGAGGGCTGTCCCCGTGCGTGCAGCCACGACGAGCCCGACTGCGCGCTGGACGCCTGGGTCGCCGACGGACACGCCGACCCGGCCCGGCTGTACTCGCTGCGCCGGCTGCTGTCGACGCGGGAGCGGAAGGAAGGCGACTGACCTCCGCGTTGTTTGCCGTGCCGTGCCACCGGTAAGTGCATAATCGCACCAAGCCGGATCCAAGCCTGAGCAAAGCCGGACGTAGCGACCAAGTGAAGACGAGCAGGCGACGCGGCGGTCACGGTACGGGACTACGGGAGGACACGACATGGCGTGGCTGCTGGTCATAGTGGCCGGGGTGCTCGAGACCGGCTTCGCCGTCTGCCTGAAGCTGTCGCACGGCTTCACCCGGCTCTGGCCCACCATCGCCTTCTGCGTCTTCGCTCTGGGCAGCTTCGGCCTGCTGACCATGTCCCTGAAGAAGCTCGACGTCGGTCCCGCGTACGCGGTGTGGACCGGCATCGGCGCGGCCGGCACCGCCATCTACGGCATGATCTTCCTCGGCGACCTGGTCTCGACCCTGAAGATCGTGTCGATCAGCTTCGTCATCATCGGCGTGATCGGACTGCAGTTGTCGGGCTCGGCCCACTGACGCGTCCCCCGTCACACCGTCAGTTCGCGCGGCAGCACGGTGCGTACGAGTTCCCCGGCCCCTCCCTCGCCGGGTGGCGCCGCGACGCAGGACAACGCGAGCCGTACGGCCAGTTCGCAGGAGCGGGCCAGTTCGGTGGTGCTCGGCGGCGTGGGCGGGCCCGCGCCGTTCAGGGCGGCGACGGCACGGTCGCGGACGAGGGCGACGAGGTCACCGGGTGAGGGCAGCGGGCCGTCGGCGCGGAGCTGCGCCGGTACGGCGGAGGTGGACGGCACCGCCGTCAGGGCCGGGGCGGGCAGCCGTTCGCTCCAGCAGCCGGTGAGCATGGCCCGCACCAGGACGTTCTCGCGGGCTGCGGACGTGGTCCACTCGGCGGTGGCGGCGAGCCGCTCGCGGGGGTCGCCCGGGCCGCCGGACAGTGCGCGGTCCACCCCGGCCAGGTACCCGTCCGCCTCCCTGCGGACGAGTGCCCTGGCGAGGCCGTCCTTGCTGCCGAACTCGTTGTACAGCGTCTGCCGGGACACCCCGGCCGCCGCCGCCACGTCCACCATCCGCACAGCGGCCCACGGTCGGCGCGCCAACGCCGTGTAGGCGGCATCGAGCAGGGACTCCCGGGCTGCGGGCACCATCGCCTCCCTCGGGCCGAGCGACCTGGTGCCCAGATTTGACGGGTATGGGGGCACTGTCAAGGGTCCTCGCGCGGGAGAGGAGGCCCGCCACGCCGGGCCGGGCGGGCCCCTCCGCGGCGGCCCCCGTCCGCCCGCGTCCCGCCAACGCCCGGGCGGCGCCCCGCCCGACGCGCCCCTCCGTCGACCCGGCCCCGCTCGCCGCGCGAAACCCCTGGTGGCCCTGCCCCGCTTCCGGCAGATACCGTGACCGCATGGCCGACTACCTCGACGACCTCCGCCTCGCCCACGTCCTCGCGGACGCCGCCGACGCCGCGACGATGGACCGCTTCAAGGCCCTCGACCTGAAGGTCGAGACGAAGCCGGACATGACCCCGGTGAGCGAAGCGGACAAGGCCGCCGAGGAACTCATCCGCGGCCACCTCGCCCGGGCCCGGCCCCGTGACTCGGTCCACGGCGAGGAGTTCGGCGCGGCGGGCAGCGGCTCCCGCCGCTGGATCATCGACCCGATCGACGGCACCAAGAACTACGTCCGCGGCGTCCCCGTCTGGGCGACCCTCATCGCGCTCACGGAAGCCGCCGAGGGCGGTTACCAGCCCGTCGTCGGCCTCGTCTCCGCACCGGCCCTGGGCCGTCGCTGGTGGGCGGTGAAGGACCACGGCGCCTTCACCGGACGCAGCCTGACCTCGGCCTCCCGGCTCCGGGTCTCCCAGGTCTCCGCGCTCTCCGACGCCTCCTTCGCGTACTCCTCGCTCAGCGGCTGGGAGGAGCAGGGCCGGCTGGACGGCTTCCTGGACCTGACCCGCGAGGTCTGGCGCACGCGCGCGTACGGCGACTTCTGGCCGTACATGATGGTCGCCGAGGGCTCGGTCGACCTGTGCGCCGAACCCGAGCTCTCCCTCTGGGACATGGCCGCGAACGCGATCATCGTCACGGAGGCCGGCGGCACCTTCACCGGCCTCGACGGCCGCCCCGGCCCGCACAGCGGCAACGCGGCGGCGTCCAACGGCCGACTCCACGACGAGCTGCTCGGTTACCTCAACCAGCGCTACTGAGGGCCCCTCGGGCACGCCTCGAGCGCCCCGCTGCACACGCTCCGCGCCCTCTTGTTGACCTGTGCTTTACCTGCCACTCTGAGAGTCCCCCACTTGTGAAGTTGTGAATCCATGAACCAACTCATGGATCACCGGCAGGAGGTGGCTCCACCCATGCTCGTCCGCCAAGCCATGAGCACGGTCGTCCTCACCATCGGCCCCGCCCACACCCTCCGCCAGGCCGCCGCACTGATGTCCGCCCGCCGCGTCGGCGCGGCCGTGGTGCACGACCCCGACGCCGGCGGCATCGGCATCCTGACCGAACGCGACGTCCTCGTCTCCGTGGGCCTGGGCCAGGACCCGGACACCGAACGGGCACACGCCCACACCACCACCGACGTCGTGTTCGCCACACCGTCCTGGACGGTGGAGGAGGCGGCCCGGGCGATGGTGCACGGCGGCTTCCGCCACCTCATCGTCCTCGACCGCGGCGAGCCCGCGGGCATCGTCTCGGTCCGCGACATCATCCGCTGCTGGGCACCGGCGCGGCCGCGGCACGAGGAACCGGCGGTGACGGCCTGAGCGGACCGCGCGCCGACGACGAACGGGCCGGACCCCCGTTCCCGGGGATCCGGCCCACCGCCACGACAAGCGGTCCAGTGCTGGACGTCAGCCGCGCAGGGCCTGGACCGCGGCCTCCAGCCGCTTGCCGAAGTCTCCGTCGGCCTGACGGAAGTTGTTGATCGCGCGCTCGACTATGTCCTCGCGCGAGACCTGGGAGATGCCGCCCGCCAGGTTGGCGACCAGACGCTCCCGCTCCTCCTCCGCCATCAGGCGGTAGAGGTTGCCCGCCTGGACGAAGTCGTTGTCCTCGGCGTGCACGGGAGCCTCGGTGTTGCCCGTGACACCGGTGAGGGCCACCGGCTGCCACAGCGCCCGGTCCGTCTGGAACGGGCCGCCGAAGCTGTTCGGCTCGTAGTTCTTCGCGCCGCCGTGCCGACCGTCGTACAGGAAGCCGTCACGGGCGTGAGTGCGGGCCTCGGTGGCGTGCGGGCGGTTCACCGGCAGGTGGTCGGCGTTGATGCCGACGCGGTAGCGGTGGGCGTCGCCGTACGCGAAGAGGCGGCCCTGGAGCATCTTGTCCGGGGACGGGCCGATGCCGGGCACGAAGTGCGCCGGGGAGAAGATCGACTGCTCGACCTCGGCGAAGATGTTCTGCGGGTTGCGGTTCAACTCCAGCTTGCCGAACCAGACGATCGGGTAGTCCGCGTGCGGCCACACCTTGGTCAGGTCGAACGGGTTGAAGCGGTAGGTCGCCGCCTCGGCCACCGGCATGATCTGCACGCCGACCGTCCAGGACGGGAAGTCACCGCGCTCGATGGCCTCGCGCAGGTCGCGCTGGTGGGAGTCGGGGTCCTCACCGGCAAGCTTGGCGGCCTCCTCGGCGGTCAGGTTCTTGATGCCCTGGTCCGTCTTGAAGTGGTACTTCACCCAGAAGGCCTCGCCGGCCTCGTTGTTCCACTGGTAGGTGTGCGAACCGAAGCCGTCCATGTGCCGGTACGAGGCGGGGATGCCGCGGTCGCCGTGCAGCCAGGTCACCTGGTGCGTCGACTCGGGCGACAGGCTCCAGAAGTCCCAGACGTTGTCCGCCTCCTGGCTGCCCGTGTACGGGTCGCGCTTCTGGGTGTGGATGAAGTCCGGGAACTTGATGGCGTCCTTGATGAAGAACACCGGGGTGTTGTTGCCGACGAGGTCGTAGTTGCCCTCCTCGGTGTAGAACTTCAGCGCGAAGCCACGCGGGTCGCGGACGGCGTCCGCCGCACCCAGGTTGCCGGCCACGGTCGAGAAGCGGAGGAAGGTCTCCGTCTCCTTGCCGACCTCGGAGAGGAACGCGGCACGCGTGTACCGGGTGACATCGGCGGTGACCGTGAAGGTGCCGTAGGCGCCGGCGCCGCGGGCGTGCACGACACGCTCCGGGATGCGCTCACGGTTGAAGTGGGCCAGCTTCTCGAGAAGGAGCTGGTCCTGGACGAGCACGGGGCCGCCGGCGCCCGCGGTCTCGCTGTTCTGGTTGTCGGCTACCGGAGCACCGGCCTCCGTAGTGAGCGGTCCCTGAGTCACGTACGCCTCCTGCGCCAATCCTGCAAAACCTGTCCCTTGGCTAATGCCGGTCTCGATCCTACAATGGACATTGTCTAAGTCAAGTAAGGCTCCAAAGTCACACACGTTCGGGACCTGGTCCCCCTAGCTGTTAGGCTGGCCTCCATGAGTGACCTACTGGAACGGCTGCGCGGGCGCGGCTGGCGCATGACCGCGCAGCGGCGTGTGGTGGCCGAGGTCCTCGAGGGCGAACACGTCCATCTGACGGCCGACGAGGTGCACGCCCGAGCCGTGGACAAGCTCCCCGAGATCTCCCGGGCGACCGTCTACAACACCCTGGGCGAACTGGTCTCGCTCGGCGAGGTGCTCGAGGTCGCGACGGACAAGCGCGCGAAGCGGTACGACCCCAACGCGCACCGGCCGCACCACCACCTGGTCTGCGCCCAGTGCGGCGCGATCCGCGACGTCCACCCGACCGGCAACCCGATGGCCGACCTCCCCGACTCGGAGCGCTTCGGCTTCACCGTCTCGGACGTCGAGGTGACCTACCGCGGCACCTGCCCGAACTGCGCGGCGGCCTAGACCCCTTCCACGTACGAGTGAGCCCCGGCAACCTCTGGTTGCCGGGGCTCACTCACGTCGCGACCGCCGCTCGCGGCGCTCACTGCCGCCCAACGCGCCGAGGGCCGGAACCCTTTCGGATTCCGGCCCTCGGCCTTCAGTAGCGGGGACAGGATTTGAACCTGCGACCTCTGGGTTATGAGCCCAGCGAGCTACCGAGCTGCTCCACCCCGCGTCGATGAAGTGAACACTACGTCAACCCCTCGACCGGAGGCAAATCGCTTCCGCCCCGGCCGCGCCGCGCCGCCCCGCCGGGGCGGGGCGGCGGGGCCCGGCGTCAGGCCGACAGCTCCTGCCGCAGCGCGTCCCGCAGCCGGGCCGCCCGTTCGGCCACCTCCCGCGGGCCCAGCGAGACGGCCCGGTCGGCCCACCGCTGCCCCTCGGCCAGCTCGCCCCGCCGCGCGCAGACCAGCGCCAGCCGCAGCGCCGCCCGCCCGTGCCCCGCGTCGGCCGCACGGCGCCACCACACGACGGCCTCGGGCTCGCTCCCCTCCCGCGCCAGCAGCAGCCCGAGGTTGAACGCGCCGTTGCGGGACCCGGCCTCGGCGGCCTCCCGGTACCACCGTGCCGCCTCCACCACGTCGCCCCGGGCCGCGGCCAGCATGCCGACCCGCACCTGGGCGCGGCGGTGCCCCTGGGAGGCCGCACGCTCGTACCACTCCTCGCACTCGGACTTCTCGTGCGCCGGCTCGCCCAGCTCGTGGGCGGGCGCGGGCGGCCGGCGGGCGTCGAGCACCGTCGCCAGGCGGTAGGCGGCCTCCGCGCTGCCGCCCCCGGCCGCGCACCGCAGGAACCGCTCGGCGTCGCGCTCGTCCCCGGCACGCAGGCGCGCCATCCCGACCTGCAGGGCCGCCTCCGTGTGCCCGGCGGCCGCGGCCCGCTCGTACCAGCTCAGCGCCGCCCGCTCCTCGTCCCGTCCCGCGTGCAGGATGCCGAGGTTGAAGGCGGCGTCCACGCTGCCCGCCTCGGCGGCCTTGGAGAACCACGGCTCGGCGCCGGTCTCGTCCCCGCCGCGCAGCAGCAGGATCGCCAGCGCGTTGGAGGCCTCCCGGTGTCCGGCGTAGGCCGCCCGGCGGTACCACTGCTCGGCCTGCGTGGTGCGCCCCTGTTCGGCGCAGAGCAGCCCGAGGTTGTACGCCCCGTTGTCGTCCCCGGCGTCCATCGCCGCGCGGTACCAGCGCTCGGCGGTCTGCGTCTCGCCGCGCTCGGCGTGCAGCGCGCCCAGGGCGTTGGCGGCGTTGCCGTCGCCGTCCTGGGCGGCCCGCAGCCACCACACGGCGGCGCTCTCGACGTCCCCGGCGTCCCGGAGCAGGAAGCCGAGCGCGCAGGCCGCGCGGGCCTCGCCGTCCTTGGCGGACGTCAGGTACCAGCGCCCGGCCTCCTTCAGCTCGCCGCGCTTCTCGAGGATCGTCCCGAGGTGCAGGGCGGCTCGCCGGTGACCGCGCGCGGCGGCCTGCCGGTACCACTGCTCGGCCTCCTCGGACGCCGGGGCTCCCGGCCCGTCCTCGGGGTCCCGGTCCGGACGGGCGGCACGGTCCAGCGACCGGGCCAGCCGGTAGGCGGCCTCCCGGTGCCCGCGTTCGGCCGCGGCCCGCATCCACCGCTCGGAACCGGCCCCGTCGCCCCGGTGCTCCAACAGGTCCGCGAGCGCGTAGGCGCCCAGCACGTGCCCCTGTTCTGCGGACTGGCACAGCCAGTACTCGGCGGCGGGCTCGTCCCCGCGCTCGCGGAAGTGCCGCCCCAGGGCGTGCGCGGCCGCGGCGGACCCGGCGACGGCGGCGATCCGCCACCAGCCGGCGGCCTCGTCCGCGTATCCGCGCTGGTGCAACAGGACGCCGAGGTTGTTGGCGGCGGCTCGGTCGCCGGCCGCGGTGGCGGCGCGCAGGTGGGTCTCGGCGCCGTCGAAGTCGCCGCGGCGCAGCAGCATCGCGCCGAGGACACTCATCGCCTCGACGTCACCGGCATCGGCGGCGATCCGCCGGCGCACTTCCTCGGCGGCCTCGTCGGCGACTTCCTGAGCCTCGTCCGCGGTCTCCTCCTGACCTGACGGCTGGGCAAAACGCCCTGTGCCGAACAGATTTGCCATGTCCCCCATAACGTCCATCGTCGCACCACCTGCAACCTGGGTACATCCGGTATACCGCAGCCAGTGAGGTCACTTCAGCGTTTTGTCGACATGCCCACAGGGAGACAAGTCAAACACAGATGGGCCCAACTCCCCTTGGCGGCGCGGCCCTCACCCTCGTCGGCACATGCGTTCGCACATCACGAAGGCCCGGATTCCTTGTGGAATCCGGGCCTTCGTGGTCGCTCGCACGTAGCGCTCGACTTCAGTAGCGGGGACAGGATTTGAACCTGCGACCTCTGGGTTATGAGCCCAGCGAGCTACCGAGCTGCTCCACCCCGCGCCGTTGTGTTCACTACCGTATCACGGCGCGGGGTGGGCTCTGACCAGGTCGAACGTCCGGCCCGTGCGGGGCACGGAGTCGACTCGGGGCAGCGCCGTCAGCCGCTGTCCGAGCCCCCGCCGGCGTCACCGCTCGGTGAGGAGCTGGGACTGGCCTTGCCGTCCTCGCCCTTGTCCCCGTTCTTGCCGCCGCCGCTCTCGTCGGCCTTGGCCTGTGCGTCCTCGGCCCGCCGCAGCGCCTCCTCCAGGTCCTTCTGCGCCTCGGCGTACGCGGCGAGGTCCTTCTGCTCCAGAGCCGTCTGCCCGGCGTCGAAGGCCTCCTGCGCGTCGCTCAGCGCTTCCCGGACCGTCGGGTTGTCGGACGCCGGTGGTGGCTCGGTCGTGTCCTCGCCCTCGTCCGCCGGTGGATCGGTCTCGGCGGCCTGCGCTCCGAAAACCTTGTTGAGGGCTTCGTCGAGGGTGTTCTCGAAGGCGGTGTTGCCCCCGTAGCTCACCAGCACCTTGCGCAGCAGCGGGTACTTGAGGTCGCCACCGCGGACGTAGACCGGTTCCACGTAGAGCAGTCCGCCGTCGAGCGGCACCGTCAGCAGATTGCCGTACTCGACCTCCGAGTCGCCGCCTCTCAGCAGCCTGATGGACTCGGCGATGTCCTGTTCGGAGTTGAACTGGCTCTGGACCTGTTTGGGTCCGTCGACGGTCGTGCTGGTCGGCAGTTTCAGGATTCTGATCTTGCCGTAGCCCTCCGTCCCCGCTTCCGCGTCGACCGCCATGAACGCGCTGAGGTTGTCACGTCCGTTGGGTGTGAAGGTCGTCGTGAGCGAGAACGCCTGCTGCTGCTGGTCGGGCATCTTCATGCTCAGGTAGTACGGCGGTACCGCGTCGCCCGACTTGTTGGTCGGGTCGTCCGGCACCTGCCACACCTCGCTGCCGCTGAGGAACGTGTTGGCGTCCTTCACGTGGTAGCGCGTGAGCAGCTCGCGCTGGACCTTGAACAGGTCCTGCGGATAGCGCAGGTGCGCCATCAGCTCGCCCGAGATCTCGCCCTTGTCCTTCACCGTGTTCGGGAACGCCTTCATCCAGGTCTTGAGGACCGGGTCCTTGGTGTCCCACTGGTACAGCTTGACGTCGCCGCTGTACGCGTCGACGGTCGCCTTCACGGAGTTGCGGATGTAGTTGACCTGGTTCTGCTGGGCCACTACCGCGCGCGAGTTGTTGTTCGCGGTCAGCGAGTCCGCCGTGGTGTCGCCCAGCGTCGTACGGGACGCGTACGGATAGCCGTTCGTCGTCGTGTAGGCGTCGACGATCCACTGGATACGGCCGTCCACCACCGCCGGGTAGGCGTCGCCGTCGATGGTCAGCCACGGGGCGACCGCCTCGACGCGCTCCTTGGGCGTGCGGTTGTAGAGGATCTTCGAGCCCTCGCCGATCGCGCCGGAGTACAGGATCTGCGGCTCGCTGAACGCCGCCGCATACGCTGCCCGGTTGATCGGATTGGAGAGGTCGACGCCGCCGTCGCCCTTGTAGCTGAACGTCTTCTCGCCGGTGTCGTCGGAGTAGTCGATCTCCTTCTGGGGACCGCCGACGATCGAGTACGTGGTGGTCTTCTCGCCGTAGTACACCCGCTGCTCGTAGGTGCCGAGGTCGCCCTCGGACGGCAGGTCGGACTCGGTGAACACCGGGCGGCCCTCGGGGTCGACCTCGGTGCCCTTGGCCGCGACGACGCCGTAGCCGTGGGTGTAGCGGAAGTGGTTGTTGATCCAGTTCTTCTTCGGGATCCCGGCGAGGTTCAGCTCGCGCAGACCGATGACCGTGTCCTGGTCCTTGCCGTCCTTGGCGTAGCGGTCGACGTCCAGGTTGGTCGGGAACGCGTAGTAGTTACGCATCTGCTGGAGCTGCTGGAACGTGGGCGAGACGATGTTCGGGTCCATGATCCGCACGGAGGCCGCGGCGTCCGCGTCGTCCCGGAGCTTGGTCTTGTCCTTGGTCTCGCTCCGGCCCGGGTACTCGGCGACCTGGGTGCCCTCGATGCCGTAGGCGTCGCGTGTCGCCGTCAGGTTCTTCTCGACGTACGGCGCTTCCTTGGCCTGCTCGTTCGGCTGGACCTGGAACTTCTGGACGAGCGCCGGGTACAGACCGCCGATGAGGATCGCGGAGAGCACCATGAGGCCGAAGCCGATCACCGGCAGCTGCCAGGTGCGCCGCCAGATGGTGGCGAAGAACAGCAGCGCGCAGATGACCGCGATGCAGAACAGGATCGTCTTGGCCGGCAGGTAGGCGTTGGCGTCGACGTACCGCAGGCCGGTCCAGTTGTCGGTCGCCTTGAAGTCGCTGGACTTCACCGCCAGCCCGTACCGGTCGAGCCAGTACGCGACGGCCTTGAGGGCGACGAAGATGCCGAGGAGCACCGAGAGGTGCCCGGTGGCCGCGGCCGTGGCGCGCGCGCCGGGGCTGGTGACGCGCAGCCCGCCGTACAGGTAGTGGGTGAGCGCGGCCGCGATCACGGAGATGATCACGGCGGCGAAGCCGAAGCCGAGCAGGAACCGGTACCAGGGCAGGTCGAAGGCGTAGAAGGCGACGTCCAGCTTGAACTGGGGGTCCTTCTGCCCGAAGGACACGCCGTTGACCCACATCAGCCAGGTCCGCCACTGGCCGGACGCCGAGGCGCCGGCGATCAGGCCGACCAGGGCGGTGATGCCGAAGAGCAGCCACTTCTTGTACGGGGCGATGCCCATCCGGTACCGGTCGAGGTTCTGCTGCTCCATCGACATGGCGCTCAGCGGCGGCCGCAGCCGGTGGGCCAGCCAGATGTTGAACCCGACGGCGACCGCCATCAGCAGGCCGAACACGAAGAACAGCCCGATCTTGGTCCACAGGGTCGTCGTGAACACCGACGAGTAGTGGACCGACCGGTACCAGAGCCAGTCCGTCCAGAAGCCCGCGAACATGGTGAAGGCCATGCCGAGCACGGCCAGGACACCGAGTGTCATGAGCAGGGTTCGGACACGCCGGGACGGGCGGCCCACTCTGATCCGCGGCCCCGTCGGGGGGCCTCCGCCGCGGTCCGGCATCTGGAAAGCCAAGGTGCGCACCTCGAAGTTCGCTGTTGATCCGTCAGGCCCTCGGGTTCGCGGGCCCCCCGTGCGCCCCCGTGATCGTGGGCCCACACATATGCAACTTACTCATCGTTTACTCGGTTCCCGATTCGGGCCAGTAACGAGGCAGGATTGTGACCATGTCCAACACCCCCATGGCAGCGAGCCCCCTCACCCGGGCCGTACTCGAGATCGACGAGTACGTCTCCGGCCTCGGCTGGGACCAGCCCGCACGCCTCTTTGCACTTGTCGACACCGCCCGCCTGACGGCGGACCAGCCCTCGCTCGCGGACCGGCTCGGTCTGCAGGCCGAGCCGGAGAGCTCCGGCCTGACCCCGATCGAGCAGGACGAGATTCCAACGGACCAGCCGCTCGACGAGTTCCTGGGCACCATCGCCTGGCCCGACGCGGTGGTCGGCTGCGCCCTCGCCGTCGAGCGCCTGATGCTGCCGCCCTCCGCCGAGGCCCAGGTCCCCCAGGGGCTGAACGAGACGAAGCTGGCGCAGTGGGTGGCGGAGCACCCGGACCGCCAGGAGGTCCGCATGACGGTCGCGGTGCTGCGCGACGGCAGCCGCGACTCGGCCCTGCGGCTGCGGGAGAAGGACACGGCCACGGAGGTGCTCACGGGCTCCGACCTGGTGCCGGGTCTGGCCCAGGCTCTGACGGCGACCTTCGAGGAGTAAGGGGACCGGCCCCGACGGGGCCGGCGAGCATCGGGCCTGTCAGCCCTCCGCGCACTCGGGCAGGTCCGCCGTCCTGTCCGCGCGGATGTCCCCGAGCGCGCCGAGGGCGTCGTCGATGGTGTCCACCTTCACGAGGGTGAGCCCGTCGGGGATGTCCTCGGCGGCGGCCGCGCAGTTGTCGGCGGGCGTCAGGAAGTACTTGGCCCCCTTGGCGCGCGCGCCGATGGTCTTCATCCCGATGCCGCCGATCGGGCCGACCTTGCCGTTGTCGTCGATCGTGCCGGTACCGGCGACGAACGTGCCGCCGGTGAGGTCGCCCGGCGTGAGCTTGTCGTAGATGCCGAGGGCGAACATCAGGCCGGCGCTCGGGCCGCCGACGTCGGCCAGCTTGATGTCGATGGAGAACGGGAACGTGTGGTCGGTTCCCGCGGAGATCCCGACGACGGCGCGCTTCTCGCCCGCGTCGTCGGAGGTCTCGGTGGTGATCGTGACCTTCTCGGTCTTCGTGGGTGTCCGCTTCTCCTTCTCCGCGGCCGCCTGCTCCGCGGCGGGCACGATGGTGAAGACGACGTCCTGTCCGGGCTTGTGCTCGGTCACCAGGTCGGCGACGTCTCCGGGCTTCCCGACGGTCTTCCCGTCCACGGCCTTGATCACGTCACCGGCGTGCAGCCGGCCCTCGGCCGGGGAGTCCTTGACCACCGTGGAGACGACCACCCAGGACTTCACCGGGATGTCGAGCGCCTTGAGGGCGGCGACCTTGGCGCTCTCCTGGGACTGGCTGAACTCCTCGGCGTTCTCCTGGGTGGCCTCTTCCTCCGTCTTGCCCTCCGGGTAGAGGGTGTCGTGCGGCACCACGCGGTTGTCGTGCGCCAGCCAGCCGTAGACGGCTTCCACGAGGTTCATCTTGTACTCGGCGCTGGTGACCCGGACGGTGGTCATGTTCAGGTGGCCGCCGGCCTCGTAGGTCTTGTGTCCGGAGATCTGCAGCACCGGTTCGCCGTCGTGGTCGCCCAGGGTGTTCACCGTCGGCCCCGGGGACATCTCCGAGTACGGCACGGGGATGAACACACCCGCGCACAGGAGCGCGATCAGCATCAGGGTGGAGGCGAGCATCGTCGCGGTGCGGCGTGGCATGGCACGACAGTACGGGACGGGGCTGTCGGAACACCGTCAGGGCGGTGCCAGGTCAGGCGCCGGTGCGGGCCCGTTCCATGGCCTCGCGGAACCGGGCGTACCCGTCCAGTTCGGGACCGTCGCCCCGTGCCTTGCGGGTCCGGTTGGCCCAGCTGCCCCACAGACCCGCGCCGATGGCGGCGAACAGCGGAATCAGCAACCAGGCGAGCGCTGCCATGCCGACCTCCCAACCCCATGAGCTCCGCGACTGACTGATCAGCAGATTAACCATCCGCAGTGACAACGCTCACGCCGGGGGTCCGGTTACGCAACCGGAGGTACGCAGGTGACGGTGGTGCCGTCAGCAGGCGCCCACCCACTCCTCGGTCCCGTCGGAGAACGTCTGGTGCTTCCAGATGGGCACCTCGTGCTTCAGGTCGTCGATCAGCTGCCGGCACGCGTCGAAAGCCTCCCCCCGATGCGGGCAGGCCACGGCGACGACGACGGCGAGGTCGCCCACCTCCAGGTCCCCCACCCGGTGGACGGCGGCGAGCGCCCGTACGGGGTGCTTCGCGACGACCTTCTCGGCGATCCGCCGCATCTCGGCCTCGGCGCTGGGGTGGCAGGAGTACCCGAGGCGGTCGACGTCGGTGCCCCCGTCGTGGTTGCGCACCGTCCCCACGAACAGGGCGGTGCCGCCGGCCGCGTCGTCACCGACGGCCCTGAAGACCTCGTCCACGGAGAGTGGGGTCTCCCGGATGCCGATCAGCTTGACGGGGTCCGGGGCGGCCAGCTCGCCCGGGTGGTCGCTCGTGGTTGCCATGCGTCCATCGTGCCCCACGGGGCGGACGGCGCGGAATAGCGTCATCACCCGGCACGCGCGCGTACCGCTTTGGAGCCTCCTACAGGGACGGGCCCGTGGCGGACCGGGCGGGCGGCCCGCGCAGGCGTACGGGACAGGCGTACGGGGCGAGCCGGGGCGGGAAGACCGGGGCGGGCCGTGCCCGCTCAGATCCGGCGCCGCGCCTTGCGTGCCCGTCGTACCACCGCCGCCGCGCCCAGCAGCGCCACCGTGGCTCCCGCGGCGCCCGCCGCCGTCGCGTCCTTGCGGCCGAGGCGCCGCCCGGCGACGGTGTGCCGCCCGGAGACCTCCTCCAGCAGCTCGGCGAGGACCTCCTCGTTGGTGTACTTCGGCCGCCACCCGGCGTCGTGCAGCCGGCTGCCGCTCACCACCCAGGGGTACATCGTGTACGCCAGGTCACCGGCCGGTGAGGGCGTCAACCCGATCCGGTGCAGCCGGGCCGCCGCGCCGAGCGCGACCGCCGACGGCAGCTCCATCCGCCGGACCCCGCTGAGCTCCTCGACCTCCTCCTGCTCCAGCCATCCGTCGCACCCGACGGCCAGTTCCCCCTCGGCCTTCTCCAGGACGGCGTACTCCAGGGCGCTGCACAGATCGTCCACGTGGCAGAACTGCCAGGCCGGCCGCGACCCGGCCACGACCAGCAGCCGAGGCGACTCGAAGTACCTGGTCAGCGCGGTGTCGACGCCTCCGACCAGGACCGCCGGGCGGACGACGGTCACGTTCAGCCCGGGGTGCGCCCGCGGTGCGCGCCGGGCGAGCCGCTCGATCTCCAGCAGGTCTCCGACACCCGTCGCCTCGGCCGTGGCGCGCAGTTCGGCGTCCTCGGACAGCGGCAGCTCGTTGTCCGGGAGGGCGCCGTAGACCATCGCCGAGGTGCACAGCACGACCCGGTGCACGCCGGCGGCGGCGGCCGCGGTCAGGACGGTCTGCGTCCCCCGGACGTTGTAGGCCGTCCGGGCGGCGGCGTCCGTCTCCAGGTCGAGGTCGAGCGCCAGGTGCACCACCACGTCCGCGCCGCGCAGCTTCTCGGCGATGGCGGGGTCCCGCACGTCCAGGATCTGCCACTGTGCCGCCGCGCACTCCCCCCGCCGTTCGTCGATGGCCACGACCTGTCTGACCTCGTCGGACGCGGCGAGCCGCTCGGTGAGCAGCGCCCCGACCCCGGAGGCGGCACCGGTGACCGCGACCACGGGTCCCCGCGCGCCGGGGCGGGTGGAACTGGTTGACTGGTTTCGCGCTGCGCGAACCTGCGGATCTGGGGAACTCACCGGGCGTCTCCAGCGGTTGTCTTCAGTACGGGCGCGCTCGACGCGTACGTACCAGGTGGCATCCATCCTGCCGCAGGCCGTCAGTCGGCGAAGCACCGAGGCCCGAACCGCTCCAGGTGTCTACGCTGGGTGTGAAAGTCGGGCAGCCGTGCCGCCGGAAAGAACCGGCGGCCCTACCAGCCGAGGAACCCCGTGAGTGACACCCCATTCGGATTCGGCCTTCCGCCGGAGGAGCCGGACGACGGCGACGAGGGCAAGAAGAAGGACCAGCAGGGCGGCGGTGGTCAGGGACCGGCCAACCCGTTCGGATTCGGGATGCCCGGAGCCGGAGGCTTTGGCGGCCCCGGTGCGGACAACCCGTTCGCCGCCATGTTCGGTTCCATGAACCCCACCGATCTGGGCGCCGCGTTCCAGCAGCTCGGCCAGATGCTCTCCTACGAGGGCGGCCCGGTGAACTGGGACATGGCCAAGCAGATCGCCCGCCAGACGGTCTCCCAGGGCACGCCGGACGGCACCAAGGACGCCAGCGTGGGCCCCGCCGAGCGCAATGCCGTCCAGGAGGCCGTGCGCCTGGCCGACCTGTGGCTGGACGACGCGACGGCGCTGCCGTCGGGCGCGGGCACCGCGGTGGCCTGGAGCCGCGCGGAGTGGGTCGAGGCGACGCTGCCCGCGTGGCGGGAGCTGGTCGATCCGGTCGCCGAGCGTGTCGGCACCGCCATGGGCGATGTGCTGCCGGAGGAGATGCAGGCCATGGCCGGCCCGCTGATCGGCATGATGCGGTCCATGGGCGGCGCCATGTTCGGCACCCAGATCGGTCAGGCCGTCGGCGTTCTGGCCGGCGAGGTCGTCGGCTCGACCGACGTGGGCCTGCCGCTCGGCCCGGCCGGGAAGGCCGCCCTGCTGCCGGTGAACATCGAGGCGTTCGGCAAGGACCTCGGCGTGCCGCAGGAGGAGGTGCGGCTGTACCTCGCCCTGCGCGAGGCCGCCCACCAGCGCCTGTTCGCCCATGTGCCGTGGCTGCGCTCGCACCTGTTCGGTGCGGTCGACGGCTATGCCCGTGGGATCAAGGTGGACACGGCCAAGCTGGAGGACGTGGTCGGCCAGTTCGACCCGCAGAATCCCGAGCAGTTGCAGGAAGCGCTTCAGCAGGGCATGTTCCAGCCGGAGGACACGCCGGAGCAGAAGGCGGCACTGGCCCGGCTGGAGACGGCGCTCGCGCTGGTCGAGGGCTGGGTGGACGCGGTGGTGCACGCCGCCGCCAAGCCGCGCCTGTCCTCCGCCGACGCGCTGCGCGAGACGCTGCGCCGCCGTCGCGCCTCGGGCGGTCCGGCGGAGCAGACGTTCGCCACGCTGATCGGTCTGGAGCTGCGCCCGCGCCGGCTGCGGGACGCCTCCCGTCTGTGGGCGTCGCTGACGGACGCGCGCGGTGTCGACGGCCGGGACGGCCTGTGGGCCCACCCGGACATGCTGCCGACCGCGACCGACCTGGACGACCCGGACGGCTTCGTCCACCGTGAGCAGCTGGACTTCTCCGAGCTGGACAAGATGCTCGGCGAGGCGGCCGGCAAGCCCGACCTGAAGAAGAAGGACGAGAAGGAGCAGGACGGGAACGGGCAGGACGGGAAGGGGCACGGCGGGTCCGGGGCCGACGGCCGGAGCGACGACGCCGAGTGAGCCTTCACGACGACGCGGTCCTGGTCCTCAAGGGGTACGAGGGCCAGGACGCACTGCGCCAGGTCTACCTGGACCACCTCGCCACGCACCCCGACGGTCTGTGGAAGGCCTGCGGGGACGGGCACATCACGGCGAGCGCCCTGGTGATCGACCCGTCGCGCGGGCGGGTCCTGCTGACCCTGCACAAGAAGCTGCGCATGTGGCTGCAGATGGGCGGTCACTGCGAGCCCGTCGACCGGACCCTGGCGCAGGCGGCCCTGCGCGAGGGCACCGAGGAGTCCGGCATCGCCGGTCTGACCCTGCTCCCCGGCGGTCCGGTCCGGCTCGACCGGCACCACACACCCTGCGCCTGGCACCTGGACGTCCAGTACGCGGCGGTGGCCGCGGACGGGGCCGTGGAGGCGATCAGTGACGAGTCCCTCGATCTGCGCTGGTTCCCGTACGCCGAGGTCGCGGACGTGGCCGACGAGTCGGTCGTACGCCTGCTGGAGGCGACCCGGGCACGGCTCTGACGCGTAAGGGGTGACCGCATGTGCGATCACCCCTTACCGGGCCGTCGTCCCGCGCCGTGCGCTCAGCTCCAGACGTTGCCCTGGTTCTGGCCGCGGGCCCCCTGCTGACCCATGCCGTACTGCGCGGACAGGCCCGAGCCGAGCTGCGCGTTCTGCGGCGGCAGCAGCTCGCTGGGCTGGACGAGCGCGAAGCCGCTGCCCATGAAGCTCAGCTCCCAGCCCTCACCGGTGTTGCCCCGGCGCCGCCACACCCCGGAGGAGTGCGTCTGGGCCTGCATCTGCACGCGCAGGCCGGTGGACCAGGCGACGATCGCGTCGGCGTCGCAGTTGACGTACTTGTCGGGCGTCACCTGCATGAGCAGCGGGGCGCCCGAGGTCATCAGGGCGACCCTGCCCCGGCCGGTGATGTTGAGCTGGTACTTCCCCGAGCCGGAGATGCCGTACAGGCTGTCGACCGCGATGACCTCGTGGTGCAGGGACGAGTCCATGGCCAGTACGTAGCTGCTGTCGACGGTGAGGCCGTCCTGGTCGACGTCCATCACGTGGATGTGCTGGGCGAGGTTGGCGAAGAAGACCGTGCCCTGCCCGTGGCAGCGCATCAGGTCCAGACCCTCCCCCGTCCGTGCACGCGCGCGCGACTGGTTGCCGCTCTGGTACTCGGCGTCGAACTCGACGAGGCCCTGGTAGGCGACCATCGTGCCCTTGCGGGCGAGTACGTCGTCGTGACCCTGGAGGGCGACGCGGAGCATGTGCTTGTTCTGCAGGCTCCAGGCTTCCTGGGTCTGCTGGTCGTTGTAGGCGAAAAGCGGGCTCTGCATGGTGTTCTCGCTCCCCCTCAGCCCCGTACCCGGAGGCGGTCGGTGCTGTCCTCGCTGGGCTGGACGACGACGATCCCCTGACCCGAGAAGGCCATCTGGTAGGCCTCGCCACTGCCGCGGCCGATCAGCGACTGCGCCTTGAAACTGCGCTTGCCCTTCACCTTGAGGTTCGGGGACCAGGCGACGAGCGCGTCCGGGTCGACGTACGTCTCGTCCTCGCCACCGCCGCAGTCGACGACGATCGGCTTGCCCCGGGAGGTGAGCGCCACCCAGCCCTGGCCCGAGATCTTGGTGTTCCACAGGCCCTGGCCGGCGAACTTCGCCAGCCCCTTGACCCGCTCGACGCCCCACGTCAGGTGCGCGTCGAAGGCGAGCAGGTTGGTGGCGTTGACGGAGATCCCGTCGCCGTTGAGGTTGATGACGACGACGTTCGCGCCGTAGTCGGCGAGGTAGAGCAGGCCGTCGCCGGAGCACTTCATCAGGGGTGCGCCCTCACCGGTGGCCCAGTCGCGGGCGATCTGGCGGACGGCCGGCGGGTTGGGCTCGTACTGGACGAAGCCCTCGTAGGCGACCATCGAGCCCACGCGCGCGAGGAGGTCGTGTCCGGTCTGCATGGCGACCTTCAGCATGTGGTTGCCGTGGTTCTCCATGCGGGCGGTCACCGGTGCGGGAGCGTAGCCCGCGAGCGGCTGGTTCATGTCGGGCTCTCCCTCAGATCTCGTAAGGCTGGACGACGACGAAGTTGCCGGGCGCCGCCCGGAACTGCAGGTTGACGCTCTCGCCGGTGTCGCCCGCGTAGGAGTTGCGACGCATCCGCACCTGGCTGGAGACGACCACCTGGGCCGCGGCGGACCAGGCGACGACCGCGTTGCAGTCGGCGAAGGTGGTGGGTGTGACCGGCAGCACCACGGGCACGCCGTGCGTCTTGACGACGATGGTGCCGGTCCCCTGGAACTGCATCGTGAAGAGCGCGCCGCCGGGGATGCCGTGCCCCTCGATGCGGCGGACCTCGTACTGGAGGCTCTCGTCGAAGGCGAGGACGTTCTCCGCGGAGACGCAGATGGCGTCGCCCTGGAGCTCGAGGGGGTGCAGCATCGCGGAGTTGTCGGCGAGGAAGACCTGTCCCTTGCCGGTGCAGCGCATCAGCTGCATCTCCTGGCCGGTGGCGTTGCCCACGACCCGGCCGGCGAATCCGGCGCCCTTGTAGCTGAAGTCGACCTTGCCCTGGTAGAGCACCATGCTGCCCTGCCGGGCCAGCACGGGCTGGCCTTCGGCGCCCAGGTCGACGCGGACGAGCTTCTTGTTCTGCTGGGTCCAGCGCTGCCCGGTCGCCGTCTCACGGAACTGCTGCAGCGCGGCCGTCACACCGGCGCCCTGCGGCGCGCCCTGGGGGATTCCCTGCGGGACGCCTTGTGGCGCGCCGTGCGGGGGTCCGTAGGGGGCCTGCTGGCCGTAGCCGGGAGGCGGGGCCGGCTGGCCGGGCGGGGCCTGCTGACCGTACCCGGGCGGCGGGGGCGGGGCCTGCGGGGTGTGCGGCTGTCCGTACCCGGGGGGCGGCGGGGCGGTCTGGCCGGGGACCTGGCCGTACGGCTGCTGCTGACCGGGCAGGCCCGGCTGGCCGTAGCCCGGCGGCGGGGGCGGGGGTGGCACCGGGGAGCCGCCCGGCGGGGTGTTCATGGGCGCGACGATGGTCTGCGCGGCGTGCACGCCCGGACCGGACGCGGGTGCGGGGGGCGCAGTGGCGCCCGGCGGCGGGGCGAAGCCCTGCGGGGCCGGCTGCGGCGCGGGGGGAGTCGGGGCGGGCGCCGGCGCGGGTGCGGCGGGAGCACCGAAGGCCGGGGGCGCCGCGGCCTGGGCGGGCGGGGCGAACCCCGGCACGGCGCCGGCCTGCGGCTGCTGCGCCTGCTGCGGTGCGGGCGCCTCCTCCTCGGCCACCTCACCGCCGAAGTTCCTCAGCAGCGCGTCCAGCCCGCCGTCGAAACCCTGTCCGACGGCGGCGAAGCGCCAGACGTCCTTCAGGTAGAAGTCGCCCAGCATCACGGCGCGCTCGGTGGAGAACTCCGAGCCGCTGAACGGGTACCGGGCCACCTCCTCACCGCCCGCGACGATCCGGATGTATCCCGAAGACACCTGGGACATCTGCCCGGCGCCGTCGATCGTCGCCGTGAAGGAGAGCTTCCGGATCTGCGGCGGAATCCGGTCGAGGGTGACCCGGAAGGACTCCGTGTCGCCCGCTTGTGCGCCCAGGAGCTGGATGGATTCCTCGGGGGTCTTCGGCTGGTTGAAGAACACGAAGAACCGGTCGTCCGACAGCCGCTCCTCGGCGTCCAGACCGAAGCAGCTGATGTCGAAGCTCAGCCCGGGGCCGGAGATCTGCACGCCTACGTACAGATCCGTGCCCGCGGTGAGGTCACTGATCCTGGCCTTGTGGCCGCGTTGGAATTCCCTGGCCATGCGTTACGACCGTCCCCCATCCGAATGTAAGTGCGTCGCGCCAGGCTAACGGCTGTCCCCGACACCGGAAGGCGTCGGTACAGACCCGGTACAGAACCCGTGCCGGGCCGTGTCGGACACCTGACGGGGCGCACCCCGGGGTCGCGCTACTCGTTGCGGGCGCCGGGCACGTGCGGCAGACGGTCGGCGGCGACCACGCCCTCGAGGTAGCCCCGGGCCCGTTCGGTCCTCGGATAAGCCTCCAGCAGCCGCCAGAAACAGGGGCCGTGCCCGGGGACGAGCAGATGCGCCAGCTCGTGGAGGAGGACGTAGTCGACGACGTACTCGGGCATGCCCTGCAGGCGGTGCGACAGCCGGATGCTTCCCTCGGACGGCGTGCACGAGCCCCAGCGCGTGTTCTGGTTGGTGACCCACCGTACCGAGGCGGGCCGGGCCCGCCCCTCGAAGTACTGGCCCGACAGTCGCTGCGCGCGCTCGGCCAGCTCGGCGTCGCCGAGGACGCGTTTGCTCTCCTGGGCGGCCAGCTTGTCCAGCATGACGCTCACCCAGCGCCGCTCCTCCGCCTCGGACATGCGGGCGGGGATCAGCACGACGGTGCGGTCGCCCTCGCGGTACGCGGAGACCGTCCGGCGTCGCCGGGTGCTCCTGCGGACTTCGATCGCGCTCGTCCCCGAGCCGTTCGGCGGCGGATTCATCGGTGTGCGCTGGGACGCCCCGGCGCGGTGCAGTGGGTCGGCGGACACGCCACGACGTTACCCGCTGCACACGGGGAAGTCCCGGCTCCGGGAGGGTTCCGCGCCGATCCGCCGCCTCTGCTGTGAGGTGGACGACTGATTCGTACGACGAATACCCACCGCCTGTGGACAACTTTCGACGGCCGATCACGGATCCGGGCATGCTGGCACTCGCCGACAGATTCACGACCGATCCGACAAACCGGTACGCGTCCGACCACGGTCGGGCCGCGGCGTCGCTCGGCCACCTGCGACGACCTGGAAGACCTGGAAGACCTGGGGGGACCTGGCATGCATCCGATGGTGAAGCCCGCGCTCAGGCGCGGCTGGCGCGATCTGAACACCGTGCAGTTCGGGATGACGCCGGCGCACGCGCTGACGCTCGGCCCCGTGGACACCGCGACGGGCAGCTTCCTCGAGCTGCTCAACGGCACCCGCGGGCCGGAGCTCCTGCGCGAGGAGGGTCGCCGCATGGACCTGCCGGACGGGCACGTCGACCGGGTGCTGGACCGGTTGGCCGGGGCCGGGCTTCTCGACGACTCCCGGGGTGGCGGGCCGGACGCCGACGCCCTGCGGGAGCAGAAGGAGGTCCTCGACCGGCTCCGTCCCGATCTGGCCTCCCTGTCCCTGACCACCCCCGATCCGGGTGACGCGATCAGGCACCTGGCGGCCCGGCGGTCCCTCCGGGTGCGGGTCATGGGCGCGGGGCGGGTGGGCGCGGTGCTGTCCGCCCTGTTGTCGGGTGCCGGTGTGGGCGGGGTCGAGGTGCTCGACGGCGGATGCGTCGAGCCGGGGGACGTCGCCCCTGGCGGGCTCCCCGCCGAGTCCGTCGGCGACCGCCGGGACGCGACCGCCCGCCGTGTCGTCCGCCGCGCCGCTCCCGGCCGGCCGCCGCGCAGCGGTTCCACGCGCCCGGCCGGGGAGGCCGCGCCGGGATGGTCCCTGGTGGTCGTCGCCCCCCGCGACGATGTCGCGGTGCACGCCCCCGACCCCGCCGCCGCGGAGTCCCTGATGGCCTCGGGTACGCCCCATCTGTACGCCGGGGTCGTGGAGGGGACCGGCGTTGTGGGCCCTCTCGTCCTGCCGGGCGAGACCGGCTGCGCGGGCTGTCTGCACGCGGAGCGCGCCGAGGGGGACCCGGTCTGGCCCCGCCTGGTCGCGCAGTGGCGCTCCGGCACCCGGCCGCGGGTGCGGCCCTGCGACCTCACCCTCGCGACGACGGTCGCCGGGCTGGCCGCGGCCCACGCGCTCGCCTTCCTGGACGGCCGGACACCCTCGAGCGCCGGCGCGCGATGGGAGGTCTCGCTGCCCGGCCTGCGGTGGCACACGCGCCCGGTCCGGGCTCACCCCGCGTGTCCGTGCGGTGCCGCCGGAAAAGGTGGGCAGGAACACACCTCCGAGTACGGGGAGCGGCGCGCGACAATGGCTGGGCAAGGGCCGTCAGCGGGAGTACGCCGTAAGGCAGTACCGGCGCGGCCGGCTGTGACTTGGAGGGCGCATGTCTGATCTTCCGCGCAAGGCGGTCACCCGGACCGCCAAGCTCGCCGCGCTCCCGCTCGGCTTCGCCGGGCGGGCCACCTGGGGGCTGGGCAAGCGCATCGTGGGTGAGTCCGCGGAGATCGTCGGCCAGCAGTTGCAGCAACGCACCGCGGAGCAGCTGTTCAAGGTGCTGGGCGAGCTGAAGGGCGGGGCGATGAAGTTCGGGCAGGCCCTGTCCGTCTTCGAGTCGGCACTGCCCGAGGAGGTCGCCGGCCCCTACCGGGCGGCGCTGACCAAGCTGCAGGAAGCGGCACCGCCGATGCCGACGCGCACGGTGCACGGTGTGCTGGCGGAGCGGCTCGGTGAGGACTGGCCCGACCTGTTCCTGGAGTTCGAGGACAAGCCGGCCGCGGCCGCCTCGATCGGTCAGGTGCACCGGGCGGTGTGGCACGACGGCCGCGAGGTGGCGGTCAAGGTGCAGTACCCGGGCGCCGGCGAGGCTCTGCTCTCGGATCTGAGCCAGCTCAGCCGCTTCGCCCGCCTGCTCGGCCCGCTGGTCCCCGGCATGGACATCAAACCGCTCATCACGGAGCTCAAGGACCGGGTCTCGGAGGAACTGGACTACGGCCTGGAGGCGCAGGCCCAGCGGACGCACGCCGAGGAGTTCACGGACGACCCGGACATCGTGGTCCCGGACGTCGTCCACCAGTGCGAGCAGGTGCTGGTCACCGAGTGGATGGACGGCATCCCCCTGTCCGAGATCATCACGGGCGGTACGCCGGAGCAGCGCGACCGGGCCGGCCAGCTCCTGGCCCACTTCCTCTTCTCGGGGCCGGCCCGCACCGGGCTGCTGCACGCCGACCCGCACCCCGGGAACTTCCGGCTGCTGCCCGGCGGACCGGACGGCGAGGACGACTGGCGCCTCGGCGTCCTGGACTTCGGCACGGTCGACCGCCTCCCGGGCGGTCTGCCCGAGCCCATCGGCTCGGCCCTGCGCATGACCTTGGACGGCGAGGCCGACGCGGTCTACGAGATGCTCTGCACGGAGGGCTTCGTCAAGGAGTCCATAGAGCTGGAGCCCGACGCCGTCCTCGACTACCTTCTGCCGATCATCGAACCGGCACGCGTCGACGAGTTCACGTTCACCCGTGGCTGGATGCGGAGCCAGGCGGCCCGGATCGGGGACCCGCGCTCCCCGGCGTACCAGTTGGCCAAGCAGCTCAATCTGCCGCCCGCCTACCTCCTGATCCACCGGGTGACCTTGAGCACCATCGGGGTGCTGTGCCAGCTGGGGGCGACGGTGCGGCTGCGCGACGAGCTGGAGGAGTGGCTCGTCGGATTCCGCCCCGAGGACGAGGACGAGGCAGCGGAGGACGCGTACGAGGTGGACGGAACGGCAGCCGAGGCGTGAGCCTCCACCGCTGAACGCCCCGTGGGGCCGGTCCGTTCGGACGGACCGGCCCCACGGGGAAGAGCTCGCCTCCCGGGCGGGGAGGCCACCGCTTCGGGTGTTCGGCTACTGCATGACCGCCATGGCGAGCGCGCGCCGGGCGCGCATCGAGGCGCGCTCGGCCCGGCGCTGCATCCGGCGAGCGGTCGCCAGGCGCAGCGCCCGGCGTTCCCGCTCGGCATGCTGCAGGCGGTCGTGCATATGCGCACGAGCCAGGGCTTCTGGGATGAGTTGCATCTCTCGGGTCCTGTTCTGGCGCGAGTCCTTCGCGCCGCTGGTGGTGAAGTCTTCAGGCGTGGTGCCTGCGATGTCGTGGGTGGACGGCTTCATCGGGGCCTGCTTCTTGGGGTCGTGCGTGAGGGGACGGTCGATCGTTCCTGCGGTGTTCATGCCGTGACCGGGTTCTTGCGCGGGCGGCCACGGGGCCGCTTCCGGGCTACGACGACACCCTGGACGAACAGCTCGCCACCCCAGACGCCCCAGGGCTCACGCCGCTCCTTGGCACCGGCGAGGCAGGCCTCGACCAGCGGGCAGGTGCGGCAGAGGGACTTGGCGTACTCCACGTCGGCCGGCGACTCGGCGAAGAAGACCTCCGGGTCGTAGGAGCGGCACGGGACGGGTACGCCCAGGTTCTCGATGGCGTCGTCGAGCGCGGTGAGCGCGGTGAGCGGGGTCAAGGCGGGGTCCTCCGTGGGGACGGGCTTGGGGATCGTGTCGGAAGGCGGTACGGACGGGGCGTGCGCTTCGAGTTGCACGGGTGGTCTTCCTCGTCTGATCGTTCCGGCCGGTCGGCCGGTTGGCGGCTTGGTACCGGGTTCTTTTCTTGTCCCGAGGCTCCTTCGTGCTGTCGCCCCCGTTCGGGGACAAACAGAAGGGCCGCGGATCCCGGGTGGGGTTCCGCGGCCCTGAAGGCGCCGGCCTGATCGAGATCAGGCTGGATCACTCCAGGGTTCTGGCCCACGGAAGGCCCACATCAGGTGGTGCTGCGTCGTCTGCTTCCGGAATCCGGCACCGGTCGCGGTAAAGGCATAGGCAGGGACCTGTGCCTCTACTGCTGCTTCCAGTGCCTTGGTCGGTCGCTCATTGCGCTCACGGACGGGAAGGTCCGCAGCGGCAATGGAGGCGGAGGCCGGACGCACGGCGCGCAGGCCGGACAGACCGGTGCCCGGGTTCGAGGCGCCGAGCGTGCACAGGGAGACGGCCGAGCGATCGGTCAGTTTGGCGGTGGAGCTGACGACGGAGCTGATGTTGATGCTGATCACTGGACTCGCCTCCTCTCGGCGTCTCGGGGGACTGGGATGAACCAGTCCGCGGATATGCAAGTACAACACGGTTTCAGGGCCTCCGGGAAGGCCGCTGCTCCCGTGACCAAGAACCTATGGGGATTCCCGGGGCATGCGCAAACTATTTTTCCGACGAGTTCGCATCAGTCGTCGACGTCCCGCGCCACCCGGTCCTGGCCTGCACAGATGGCCAGGACATCGGCTCCGTAGCGGTTGAGCTTGCGCGCCCCGACTCCCGGGATCCGGGCCAGCTCGCGCTCGTCCTCGGGGACGGACTCGGCGATGGCCATCAGCGTCTTGTCGGTGAAGACGCAGAACGCGGGCTGCCCGCTGTGTCCCGCCTGGACCGCGCGCCACTCGCGCAGCCGCTCGTAGACGCCCTCGTCCATGTCGGACGGGCAGTCCTCACAGCGCATCAGCTTCATCTCGCCCGCGTCGGTGAGGGTGCGCCCGCAGACCCGGCAGCGGGCCGGGGTCCGCTGGGTCCGTCTCGGCACGGCCGCGGCCGCGGCACCGCCCCTTGCGACACCGCGTTCCACACCTCCGGAGCCGCCTCCGGCCGTGCGCCCGGCCGCCGCGCCCGAACCGGGGCGCAGCCCCTTCAGGAAACGGCTGGGCCGGCGGCTCGCCCGGCCGCCGGGCGAACGGGCCAGTGCCCAGGAGAGGTGAAGCCGTTGACGCGCGCGGGTGACGCCGACGTAGAGGAGGCGGCGCTCCTCCTCGATCTGCTCGTCGGTCTTTGCGTAGGCGATCGGCATCATGCCCTCGGTGACGCCCACCAGGAAGACGACGTCCCACTCCAGCCCCTTGGCCGAGTGCAGGGAGGCCAGGGTGACGCCCTGCACCGTCGGAGCATGCTGGGCCCCGGCCCGCTCGTCGAGTTCCCTGACGAGGTCGCTCAGCGTGGCACCCGCTCGGGCGGCGGCGAAGTCCTGGGCGAGACCGACGAGGGCGGCCAGCGACTCCCACCGCTCCCGGACCGCGCCGGACCCGGCCGGGGGCTGGGTGGTCCACCCCTCACCGGACAGCACCGCGCGCACCTGCGAGGGCAGGTCCACGACGTCGTCGAGGAGCGAGTCGTTGCCGCCGAAGCGCGCGGCGGCCCGCAGGGAACTGTGGGCTTTGCGCACCTCCGGGCGGTCGAAGAAGCGCTCCGCACCCCGCAGCTGGTACGGGACCCCGGCATCGGCGAGAGCCTGTTCATAGGTCTCGGACTGGCTGTTGGTGCGGAACAGCACCGCGATCTCGGCAGCCGGGACACCCGCGTCGACGAGTTCCCGGATACGGCGGGCCGCGCCCTCGGCCTCGGCCGGCTCATCGGCGTACTCGGTGTAGACCGGCTCGGGGCCCGCGGGCCGCTGGGAGACCAGCTCCAGGCGGTGGTCGGCGGCTCGGCCGCTGGCCTGGGCGAGCAGGCCGTTGGCGAGGTGCACGACCTGCGGGGTGGAGCGGTAGTCGCGGACCAGCTTGACGACGGTGGCGCCGGGGTGACGGCTCCGGAAGTCGAGCAGATGGTCGGGGGTTGCTCCTGTGAACGAGTAGATCGTCTGGCTGGCGTCACCGACCACGCACAGGTCGTCACGGTCCCCGAGCCACAACTCCAGCAGTCTCTGCTGGAGGGGACTGACGTCCTGGTACTCGTCGACCACGAAGTGCTGGTACTGGGCGCGGACCTGCTCGGCGACGTCCTGCCGGTCCTGGAGGACGGCCACCGTGAGCAGCAGCACGTCCTCGAAGTCGATGACGGAACGTCCTCGCTTGAGGTCCTCGTAGGCGGCGTAGAGCTGGGCGATCTCGGCGGGGTCGCGGGGTGCCTCGCGGCCCGCCTTGGCCGCCGCGAGGGCGTAGTCGGCGGGGACGGTCTGGGTCACCTTGGACCATTCGATCTCGGCGGTGACGTCGCGCAGCTCGCTCCGTTCGAGACGGATACGGCAAGCGGCGGCCGCGTCGGCGACGAGCTGGATCTTGCGGTCGACGAGCCGGGGCAGTGAGCCGCCGATCGCTTTCGGCCAGAAGTACTGGAGCTGGCGCAGCGCCGCCGAGTGGAAGGTGCGGGCCTGCACCCCCGCGGCTCCGAGCTGGCGCAGTCGGCCGCGCATCTCCCCGGCGGCCCGGTTGGTGAAGGTGACGGCGAGCACGCTGGACGGCTGGAGGATCCCGGCGCGCACTCCGTAGGCGATGCGGTGGGTGATCGCGCGGGTCTTGCCGGTCCCGGCGCCCGCCAGCACGCACACCGGACCGCGCAGGGAGGTCGCCACCTCGCGCTGCTCGGGGTCGAGCCCTTCGAGCACCGCGTCGGCCGAGTCCGGTACCTGCGGGAAAAGGGTGGAGTGCGTTGCTGCTGTCACACCGCCATGCTGCCAGGTCGCGGGAGACAGGTGAGCCGGTTGTCCACAGGCACGCTCGTATTGTCGTACCGATGCGACGGGTGTCACGTGCCGGGAATGGTGGCGCCGCCGCGGACGTTCCCTCGGTGCGACCTCATTTCCGAGCCGCCGAAGGAGCGCGAAACACATGCCGGGCACTGTGACGATGTACAGCACCACGTGGTGCGGCTACTGCCGTCGGCTGAAGAGTCAGATGGACCGCGAGGGCATCGCGTACGAGGAGATCAACATCGAGCAGGATCCGGATTCCGCCGCTTTCGTGGAGAAGGCGAACGGCGGGAACCAGACGGTGCCCACCGTGCTCTTCCCGGACGGCTCGACGCTCACGAATCCCTCGTTGGCACAGGTGAAGCAGAAGATCGGCGCGTGAGCGCTCCGCCGGCTGCGGCGTGACGTTGTAGAGGGCCCCTCCTGCCTGGGAGGGGCCCTCTACGACGTTCTGTCTCAGAAAGCGCCGCGCGTGGGCAGCGGCTTGCCGTACCAGAGTTCGATCAGGCGGGCCGCGATCGAGATGCCGTAGGGCGGGAGCACCTCGCCGGTCTCGAAGGCGGCGCCCAGCTCGTCGCGGGAGAACCAGCGGGCCTCGTGGATCTCGTCGCCGTCCACGTCGATCTCGGTCGAGGTGGCGTGGGCCATGAAGCCCAGCATCAGGCTGGACGGGAAGGGCCAGGGCTGGCTGGCGACGTACTCGACGGGGCCGACGGCGACGCCGACCTCCTCGTACACCTCGCGGCGCACCGACTGCTCGATGGACTCGCCCGGCTCCACGAAACCGGCGAGCGTCGAGAAGCGGCCCTCGGGCCAGTGCACCTGGCGGCCCAGCAGGATGCGGTCCTCGCCGTCCGTGACCGCCATGATCACGGCGGGGTCGGTCCGCGGGTAGTGCTCGGCGCCGCAGGCGGGGCAGCGCCGGATGTGACCGGCGGCGGCGATGACGGTCCGTTCCCCGCAGCGGGAGCAGAACCGGTGCAGGCGCTGCCAGTTCTCCAGGGCCACCGCGTGGACCATGAGACCGGCGTCCCGGGGCGACAGGAGCAGCCCGGCCTCGCGCAGGCCCGCCGCCCGGGCGGACTGGTCGATGCGGCCGGGCAGGGAGTCCTTCTGCAGGGCGAAGTAGCTGACGCCCTCCTCGTCGGTGCCCAGGAAGTACCGGTGCGCCTCGGTGAGCGGGGCTTCGAAGGAGGGGGTCATGACGAGTTCGGTCCGCCCGTCGGGCGTCTCGTCGATGAGGGCCTGCCCGCCGGAGACCACGAAGCAGCGTGTCGAGGGATGGCTCCACGCCGCCGCGAGCCAGGCCTCGTCGAGGCGGTGGTGGGCGGCGCGGTCGATGCCGCTCGGGGCGGTGAGCGAGATGGGACGGTCGGCTGTGTGGTCGGTCCAGGTGGTCACGGGTGCTTCCAACTCCCCCGGTGAGCGGTTCGGTTCGGCAGGCGGTTCAGCGGTACGTACGAGGGGCGGCGGCCGGGTCCGGGAGGGCTCGGTGGTGCGGGCGGCCCTACCAGGGTGCCGGGCCCGCGACACCGGTCCGGAGGCGGACCGTGCGGGGTGCTCAGGGCGCGTGCCGCCAGTGCTCCGCCAGGTCGCCCCACAGGTGGGCGGAGGCCTCGACGCCCTTCAGGAGCAGGTCGAGCTCGACCTTCTCGTTCGGGGCGTGCCAGCCGTCGGACGGCACGGAGATGCCCAGGAAGAGCACGGGTGCGCCGAGGACGTCCTGGAGGTCGGCGGCCGGTCCGGAGCCGCCCTCGCGGGTGAAGCGGACCGGTTTCCCGAAGGCCCGGCCCATGGCGCGGACCACGGACCGCAGCGCCGGGTGGTCCAGCGGGGTCAGGCACGGGCGGGTGGCCGAGCCGAAGTCGATCTCGCAACGGACGCCGGGCGGCACCTGCTCGGCGATCCAGGCGCGGACGGCCTTCTCCACCTGGTCGGGGTCCTGGCCCGCGACCAGCCGGAAGGAGAGCTTCACCATGGCGGACGACGGGATGATCGTTTTGCTGCCCGGGCCCTGGTAGCCGCCGCCGATGCCGTTGACCTCGGCGGTGGGGCGGGCCCAGACGCGCTCCAGAGTGGTGTACCCGGCCTCGCCGTGGGCGGCGTGCGACTTGGCCGTGCGGAGCCACTGCCGCTCGTCGAAGGGCAGCTCGGCGAAGAGGGCGCGTTCGCGTTCGGTGAGGGCGACGACGCCGTCGTAGAAGCCCGGGACCGCCACGCGCCCGTGCTCGTCGTGCAGGGCGGCGACGAGGCGGGCGACGGCGGTGGCCGGGTTGGGGACCGCGCCGCCGAAGGAGCCGGAGTGGACGTCCTGGTCGGGGCCGTGCAGCCGGATCTCGCACTCGGCGAGGCCGCGCATGCCGGTGCAGACGGTGGGGGTGTCCTCGGACCACATGCCGGTGTCCGAGACGATCACCGCGTCGGCGGCGAGCCGCTCGGCGCGCTCCTCGACCAGGGCGCGGAAGTGCGGGGAGCCGGACTCCTCCTCGCCCTCGATCAGCAGCTTCAGGTTCACCGCCGGGGCGGTGCGGCCGGTCGCGGCGAGGTGCGCGCGGACGCCCAGTGTGTGGAAGAACACCTGGCCCTTGTCGTCGGCCGCCCCGCGCGCGTAGAGGCGGCCGTCCTTGACGAGGGGTTCGAAGGGCTCGCTGTGCCAGCCGTCCTCGCGGGCGGCGGGCTGCACGTCGTGGTGGCCGTAGACGAGGATCGTCGGTGCCTGCGGGTCGCCGGAGGACCACTCGGCGAACACGGCGGGGGCGCCCGGCGTCGGCCACACCTCGGCGGTCGGGAAGCCGGTCTCCTTGAGCTTGGCGGCGAGCCAGTCGGCGCTGCGGTGTACATCGGGCGTGTGCGCGGGCTGTGCCGACACGGACGGGATGCGCAGCCACTCGACGAGGTCGTCGAGGAAGGCGGCACGGTGGTGCTCGATGTACGTACGGACAGCGCTGTCCGGGGTCTCGCTCATGCTCACGAGCCTATCGGCCCGCACGGACACCCTGACCGTGCGGTTCGTCACCGACCGGGTCGGCCAGCAGCAGCTTCTCCAGCGCGGCGCGGTCCGGGAGGCCGCCGGGCCGCACGACCTCGCCCGTGCGTACGAACAGGAAGGCGGCCGTCACCGACTCCAGCGGTACGCGCTGCTGCTCGGCCCAGGCGAGGCGGTACAGCGCGAGCTGGAGAGGGTCCGCGGTACCGGCACGGCTGGTCTTCCAGTCGACGATCTCGTACGTCGCCGTCGCCCCGTCGCCCTCCTTGTAGACGGCGTCCATGCGGCCTCGCACGACACGGCCGGCGAGCGTGAGCTGGAACGGGGCCTCGACGCGGTAGGGGGTGCGGCGGGCGTGCTCGGTGCGTTCGAAGGCGTCCTTGAGCAACTCCAGGTCGTGCTCGTCGGCTACCTCGGCCTCGCTGCCGGGCAGCTCCTCGGGCTCCAGGAAGGGCAGCGTCAGCGGTTCGAAGCGGGCCTCGACCCAGGCGTGGAAGCGGGTGCCCCGGCGGGCGGCCGGCTGGGGCGGGCGGGGCATGGGGCGGGCCAGCTCCTGCGCGAAGCCGTCCGGGTCGGCGGCCAGGTCCATCAGCTGGGTGGCGGTCAGGGACGCCGGGAGGCGCACCTCGGTGACGCTCTCGCGGGCACGCAGGAGCTCTCCGGTGAGCGCGTCGAGGTCGCGGTCCCAGGAGGCGACGGTCCGGGCTTCCTCGGGCGTGAGGCGGGCGGGGGCGGCGGGCTCCGGCTCCCGGGGGTGGCCGCGGAGCCGGCCGGTGCTGCGGCCTGCCTCCTCGCCCGGAGGGGGCGCCTGGTGGGGGACGGTGGGGCGGGCGGGGGGCGTGGTGCGGTCGTCCCGGGGGGTGGTGCGGTCGGTCGGTGGGACGGCGCGGTCGGTCGGTGGGATGGCCGGGCCGTTGGTGATGGTGGCGGGGTCGTCCAGAAGTGGGCCGTGGTCGTCCGGCACGGTGGCGGGGCCGGCCAGTGGCGTGGCAGGGCGGTCCGTGGTGGTGGCGGGGCCGTCCGTGGTGGTGGCAGGGCGGTCCGTGGTCCAGGAGTCCCAGTCCGTGGGGTCCTCGGCCCCGAACGGATCCTCTTCCTCCGCCTGCGGGAGTGCTTCGTCGTCGTCGGCAGGGGGCGGCGGCCAGTCGGGGTCGTCGTAGGCGTCGGCGTCGTGCGTGACCGCGGGGGCGCCGTCCTGGGAGGTGAGGGCGTCCAGGTGGGCGAGGACCGTCTCGGCGGCGGCCCGGCGGCGGGCGAGGGCCGCGTCGTCCAGGGGCAGCGGCCAGGCCTGGTCGGCGGTCGCCCGGTGCAGTGCCGGGTTCTGCTCGTCCTCGGCCGGTTCGTCCGCCCAGGCCTCGATCTCACCGTGTCCGGCGGCGCAGTGTTCGTACAGGGCCATGAGGAAGTCGGAGGGTCCCCGGGGCTTCTTCTGGCTCGGTCCCCACCAGTGGCCGGAGCCCAGCAGCAGGGACCGGGGGCGGGTGAAGGTGACGTAACCGAGGCGGAGCTCCTCGGTGTGCTGGTGCTCCTTCATGGCCTCGTGGAAGGCCTTCAGGCCGCGCGAGTCCCAGGAGGGCACGTCGGGCAGCGTGTCGGCGTCGCCTCGCAGACCGTGCGGCAGCACCTTGCCCTGGGCGGTCCACTTCTCACGGCCCTGGCCACTGGGGAAGGTGCCGGTGACCAGACCGGGCACGGCGACGACGTCCCACTCCAGGCCCTTCGACTTGTGCGCGGTGAGCACCTTGACGGTGTTCTCGCCGCCGGGCAGGGCGTTGTCGAGGCCCTTCTCGTACTGGGCGGCGGTGCGCAGGAAGCCGAGGAAGGCGAGCAGGGTGGCCTCGCCGTCGCTCGCGGCGAAGGAGGCGGCGACGTCCAGGAAGTTCGACAGGGTCTCGCGGCGGCGCGCGGCCAGGGCGTGCGGGGACGCCGATAGCTCGACCTCCAGGCCGGTGACGGCGAGGACGCGGTGCAGCACGTCCATGAGGGGGTCGGACAGCGCCCGGCGCAGGTCGCGCAGCTCGGTGGCCAGCCGCGCGAACCGTACCCGCGCGTCGGACGAGAAGGGCAGCCCGTCGTCGTCCCCGGTGCCGTCCAGGGGCGTCTCCAGGAAGGTGTCCAGGGCGTCCGCGAGCGATATCACCTCCGACGGGTCGACCCCCTCCACGGCCGCGGCGAGCCGCCGGTCGGGGTCGTCGCCGTCCTCCACGCGCGCGTGCGCGACGAGCAGCCGGGCCCGTCGTCCGAGAAGGGCGAGGTCGCGGGGGCCGATCCGCCAGCGGGGCCCGGTGAGCAGGCGGACCAGGGAGGCGTTGGCGCCGGGGTCCTGGAGCACTTCGCAGACGGCGACCAGGTCGGCCACCTCGGGCAGGTGCAGCAGACCGGAGAGGCCCACGACCTCGACGGGGACGTCGCGGGCGACCAGCGCCCCCTGGATCGCGGCGAAGTCGGTCGCCGTACGGCACAGGACGGCGATCTCGGCGGGTGCCCTGCCGGTGCGCACCAGGTGGGCGACGGAGTCGGCGATCCAGTCGATCTCCTCGGCGTGGGTGCTCAGCAGGGCGCAGCGGACCGTCCCGTCACGCTCGACGCCGGGGGCGGGGCGCAGGGCCCCCACGCCCGCGTGCATGGCGCGCAGGGGCTCGGCGAGGTCGTTGGCGAGGTCGAGGAGACGGCCGCCGCTGCGGCGGTTCTGGCTGAGCGCCTGGCGGGTCGCGGGGCGGCCGTCCTCGCGGGCGAAGTGCTCGGGGAAGTCGTCGAGGTTGGCCACGGAGGCGCCGCGCCAGCCGTAGATCGCCTGGCAGGGGTCGCCCACGGCGGTCACGGGGTGGCCGGTGCCGGCGCCGAACAGGCCCGCCAGGAGGACGCGCTGGGCCACCGAGGTGTCCTGGTACTCGTCGAGCAGGACGACACGGAACTCGTCGCGCAGGACGCGGCCCACCTCCGGGAGCCCGGCGAGCTGAGCGGACAGGGCGATCTGGTCGCCGAAGTCGAGCAGGTCCCGTTCGCGTTTGGCGGCCCGGTAGCGGATCACCAGTTCGGCCAGCTCCCGGCGGGCGGCGGCGGCCTCGGGGACCTTGCGCAGGTCGGCGTTGCCGAGCTTGACGCTCCGCAGGGACTCCAGGAGGCCGGCGTCCCAGGTGCGCAGTTCCTCCGGGCGTACGAGGTGCTCGGAGAGTTCCGCGTCGAGGGCGAGGAGGTCGCTGACCAGGTCGGCGAAGGAGCGGGTGAGGGCCGGGTAGGGGCCGGGGGCCTCGCGCAGCACCCGCGCGGCGAGCTGGTAGCGCGTGGCGTCGGCGAGCAGCCGGGAGGTCGGTTCCAGCCCGAGGCGCAGTCCGTGGTCGGTCAGGAGACGGCCCGCGAAGGCGTGGTACGTGGAGATCACCGGTTCGCCCGGCGGATGGTCCGGGTCGATCACGTCCGGGTCGGTGACGCCCGCCTTGATCAGCGCCTTGCGCACGCGTTCGGCGAGTTCACCGGCGGCCTTGTTGGTGAAGGTGAGACCGAGGACCTGTTCCGGGGCGACCTGGCCGGTGCCGACCAGCCACACCACGCGTGCCGCCATCACCGTCGTCTTCCCGGATCCGGCGCCGGCCACGATCACCTGCGGGGCGGGCGGCGCGATGATGCAGGCCGTCTGCTCCGGGGTGAAGGGGATGCCGAGGAGCTCCTTGAGCTGTTCGGGATCCGTGAGATGGGCGGACACGTCAGAGAGGCTAGCGGCGGCCACTGACAGCAGGTGCCGGATCAACGCCCGGGTGACGAGAAGCGCAGGTCAGCACCTGTGGTGCCGCTCATCACACCGGCCGGCCCCGGTCCCGTCCCGCCCTCCCGTCGCCCGGGGGCCGGCGCGCGGGATTCGCGCGGCGGATTCGCGCGGAAGGCGCACGCAGGGTTCGCGCAGGGGTGTGCCGGACGCGCGGGAAGCGCACAGAAGGCCGCCCGCCCCGGCGGCTCACTCCACGACGTGCCGTCCCTCGGGCCGTGCGCTGCAGGACGCGCGGAAGGCGCAGTGGGTGCAGTGCTGGCCCGCGGTGGGGGTGAACCGCTCGTCGAGGACCTTGCCGGCGGCCGTGGCCAGGAGGTCCCCCACCCACTCACCGGTCGGTCCCTCCAGGGATTCCTGTGCCTGCACCTTGGGAAGGGTCTCGCCACCGTCCCGTACGGGCGCCCCCTGGCGGAGCTGGACCAGCTCGGCGCCGCCCGGTGCCGGGCGGGTGCCGTCGAACACCTCGTCGACGGCCCCCTCACGAACGGCCAGCTGGTAGACGGCCAGCTGGGGGTGGCGGGCCACCTCCGCGGAGGTCGGCGCCTGCTTCCCGGTCTTGAAGTCGACGACGTAGGCGCGGCCGTCGCCGTCGGCCTCGACCCGGTCCATCTGGCCGCGGATGCGCACCTCGTAGTCGCCCGCCTCCAGGGTCACGTCGAAGTCGTGCTCGCTGGCCACCGGCGTGCGTCCGGAGCGGTCCATGACGTGCCACTTCAGGAAGCGTTCGAGCGCCACGCGCGCGTTGGCCTTCTCCTGCGCCGACTTCCACGGCGCGTCGAACGCGAGCGCGTTCCACACGGAGTCCAGACGTTCCATGAGGACGGCGAGGTCGGCCGGAGTCTGCCCCGAGGCCACCTCGTCGGCGAGGACGTGCACCACGTTGCCGAAGCCCTGGGCGGCGGTCGCGGGCGCGTCCGCCTTGACCTCGCGGCCGAGGAACCACTGCAGGGCGCAGGTGTTGGCCAGCTGGTCGAGGGCGCTGCCGGAGAGCGTGACGGGCTGGTCGCGGTCGCGCAGCGGCACCTTGCTCTCGGTCGGGTCCCACATGCCCCACCAGCGGTAGGGGTGGGCGGACGGCACCAAGGGGCGGCCGTCCTCGTCGGTGAGGGCGGCCAGGCGGGCCAGCCGGCGGGCGGCGGCCTCCCTCAGTGGTGCGGAGACGCGGGGGTCCACGGTGGTGGCGCGCAGCTCGGCGACGAGTGCCGCGACCGCGAGAGGCCGGCGGGGACGGCCCGTCACGTCGGCCGGTTCGACACCGAGTTCGGTCAGGAACCGGGACGGCTGGTCGCCGTCGTCGGCCGGTGCCTTCACGGCGGTCACCACGAGCCGTTCGCGCGCGCGGGTGGCGGCCACGTAGAACAGGCGGCGTTCCTCGGCGAGCAGCGCGCCGGGCGTGAGCGGTTCGGCCAGTCCGTCGCGGCCGATGCGGTCGGCTTCGAGGAGGGAGCCCCGGCGGCGCAGGTCCGGCCACAGGCCCTCCTGGACGCCCGCGACGACCACCAGCCGCCACTCCAGCCCCTTCGAGCGGTGCGCGGTCATCAGGCGGACGGCGTCGGGGCGTACGGCACGCCGCGTGAGGGTGTCCGCGGCGATGTCCTCGGCGTCGATCTCCTCCAGGAAGTTCAGGGCGCCCCGGCCGCCGATGCGCTCTTCCGCGCGGGCGGCCGTCGCGAAGAGCGCACAGACGGCGTCGAGGTCGCGGTCGGCGTTGCGGCCGGCCGCGCCGCCGCGCCGGGCGGAGCGTTCCAGGCGGGTGGGCCACGGCGTGCCGTCCCACAGGTCCCACAGCGCCTCTTCGGCGCTGCCGCCGCCCGCGAGACGCTCGCGGGCCTTGCGGAGCAGGCCGCCCAGGCGCTGGGCGCCGCGCGCGTACGCGGGGTCGTGCACGGCCAGTCGTTCGGGTTCGGCCAGTGCCTGCGCGAGCAGCCGGTCGGAGGGTGGCGGCAACGGGTTGCCGGCGGCACGCTCCTCCTCGCGCAGTGCGCGGCCGAGGCGGCGCAGGTCGGCGGCGTCCATGCCGGCGAGGGGGGAGGTGAGCAGGGTGAGGGCGGTCTCGGTGGCAAGCCAGCACGGCTCCTCCGCGCGGGGGGCGCCCGCGGCCTCCGCGCGCACGGCCCCCGCGCGCGTACTGTCCGCATCCGTGCCCCCCGCACTCGTGCCCTCCGCATCCGTGCCCCCCGCACTCGTGCCCTCCGTGCCCGTGCCCTCCGCGCCCGTGCCTTCCACGCCCGTGACCGATGCATCGGCGTCCGCCTCGGACGCGCTCTCCTTGCGGGTGTCCGCGCCCTCAGGAGCGGCCTCGGCCTCCGTCGCAGGCTCCTCCTCGGCCGCGTGCTCCCCGGTCCCGGCGACGTCACCGACGCCCGCCCCGGCCGCGTCACCTACGCCCGCCCCGGGGTGCTCCCCCGCCTCCGCCTGGGCCACGGCCCGCAGAGCCGTGAGCAGGGGCGCCACCGCCGGCTCGTGGCGCAGGGGGAGGTCGTCACCGTCGATGTCCAGGGGGACGCCGGCCGCGGTGAGGGCCCGGCGGACGGCCGGTATCGTGCGCGAACCGGCGCGCACGAGGACGGCCATCTCGCCCCACGGCACGCCGTCCTCCAGGTGCGCCCGGCGCAGGATGTCCGCGATGTTGTCCAGCTCGGTGCCGGCCGTCGGGTACGTGTACGCCTCGACGCGGCCCCCGTCCCGCACCGGAGCCAGGTCGCGGTGGGCGCGCACCTTGTCGGCGGGGAGGCGGGTCAGTGGCATGCGCTGGGTCAGCAGCCGGGTGGCGGCCAGCAGGGCGCCACCTGACCGGCGCGAGGTCCGCAGCACCTCGACCGGCGCCGGCCGGCCGTCCGCGCGCGGGAAGGCGCTCGGGAACTCCAGGATGCCGTTCACGTCCGCGCCCCGGAAAGCGTAGATCGACTGGTCCGGGTCGCCGAAGGCGACGAGGGTGCGCCCGTCGCCCGCCAGCGTGTGCAGGAGCCTGACCTGAGCGGGATCGGTGTCCTGGTACTCGTCGACGTACACCGCGTCGTACTGGGCGGCCAGGTGCGCGGCGACCTCGGGGCGCCGGGCGAGGAGCACCGCGCGGTGGACGAGTTCCGCGTAGTCGAGCACACCCTGCAGATCGAGCACGTCCAGGTACTCGGCGAGGAAGACGGCGGCGGCCCGCCAGTCCGGGCGGCCGATGCGCCGGGCGAAGGCCGCGAGCGCGTCCGGGCCGAGTCCCAGTTCGCGGCTGCGCGCGAGGACAGCCCGGACCTCGTCGGCGAAGCCGCGGGTGGTCAGGCAGGCGCGCAGCTCGTCCGGCCAGCGCACATGGGCCAGGCCGAGCCGTTCCAGGTCGGCCTGGCCGGCGAGCAGCTCCCGTACCGTCACGTCCTGCTCTGGGCCGGAGAGCAGCCGCAGCGGCTCGACGAACAGCTCGCTGTCCTGGTGGGCGCGGACCAGGGCGTAGCCGAAGGAGTGGAAGGTCGTCGCCCGGGGGGCACGCGCCGCACCCATGCGGAGCGCCATCCGGTCCCGCAACTCGACGGCGGCCTTGCGGCTGAAGGTCAGGACCAGGATCCGCTCGGGGTCGCCGCCTCGGGCGATCCGCTCCGCCACGGACTCGACCAGCGTGGTGGTCTTGCCGGTGCCCGGGCCGGCGAGGACGAGCAGTGGTCCGCGCGCGTGGTCAACCACGGCGCGCTGTGCGGCGTCCAGACGAGGGGGGTCCGTGCGCTCCGGCGGGGTACGCACCAGTCGGTAAGCGCCACGGCTCCCCCGTCGCACCTGGGGGTGCGACGGGTGTCCGGTGGAGGAAGAGGAGCTCACGTGGTTCGCCGGTCCTGGTGGGTGTGCTGGTGGGCCGTCCGTGCCGCGGGTGCGGCGGTGGCCCCGGGATGAGGGGGACGCGTGCGGCTGACGCTACGCCGACGGCCGAGACGGAAGGAGAGCTTCCTCTTCTTCCCTCGGGTCACTCACGGCGCCTGCGTCCCCCGCCCCACGAACGTACGTCATGCACCGCGTGTGCCCGAAGTGCCCCAATTCCCTCACATGGATCACCGGTCACACATCCGTCCGCCCGATGGCGGAAGCTGTCAGGTGTGACCCTGCGCGCGTTCGCCGCCGTCCCACCGCGCCCGCTTCAGGTCGAGGCGCGGCAGGTGACCCGCCGCGGCTCTGCTCGCCTCCTTCAGGGGAGTGCCCTCCTCCCGGTAGCGGGCGAGCGCCTCTCGTTCGTGGCCCGCGAGCAGGGCCCCGTCCGCGCGGACGACGCGCCACCAGGGCACCCCTCCCCCGTACAGGGACATCACCCGCCCGACCTGCCGCGGTCCGCCGTCCTCCAGGTACTCGGCCACATCTCCGTACGTCATGACGCGGCCCGGCGGGATCAGGTCGGTCACCTCGAGGACACGCTCGGCGTACTCGGGCAGCGTGTCCGCGTACTCCGGGACGACATCGTCCGAAAGGTTCTGCTCGCTCATCCGTCCCATCCTGCCCCACCCCACCGACAACGCCGCGTGCCCGCGACGGTGCGCGTCCCTCGCCCGGAAGCGGCGCTTCGGGCAGACTGTGCGGCCCGCACAGGCACCCTGATGCCTGCCGAGACCGACGCGACATGCCACCATCGTGCGGGCGGTGACCAGTGATACGGGAGCATGAAGAGGCGATGAAGCAGCAGGGTGTGCACCCCGAGGACGCCGAGGGCACCTCTGACTCTTCGTCGCGCCCGGACACCGGGGACCGAAGCGACGAGAAGTCGGGCCGCGGAGCGGCCGCGGGCGGCGCGGTGACGGCCGATCCCGACGACGTGGCGCACATCGACGAGGTGGAGGGCGACGAACCGCTGCTCCCCGCGCGCGTGCACCGCCCGTCCGACCTGATGCGGCTCCTGGTGGGCGTGCTCGCCGTCGCCGTACTGCTGGCCGTCGCCGCCTTCGCGCACGGCACCACCTCGGGCCTCGAACAGGACATCAACAAGGGCACCGGGCAGGCACCCGATCTGCTGATCAAGATCGCCGGACTCGCCTCCAGCATCGCGATCCTCCTGGTGCCGGTCGCCTTCGCGATCGAGCGGCTCATCAAACGGGACGGGCTGCGGATCGCCGACGGCGTCCTCGCGGCGGTCCTCGCGCACGGCGTGACGCTCGCCACCGACCTCTGGGTCGCCAAGGCCGCCCCGGGCTCCATCCAGGAGGCGCTCACCCAGCCGTCGCCCGGCGACATCCACGCGCTGACGGACCCGGTGCACGGCTATCTGGCTCCGGTCATCGCGTACATGACGGCCGTCGGGATGTCCCGCAGACCCCGCTGGCGCGCGGTGCTGTGGATCGTGCTGCTCCTCGACGCGTTCTCCATGCTCGTCACCGGCTACACCACTCCGTTCTCGATCATCCTGACGGTCCTCATCGGCTGGACCGTGGCCTACGGCACGCTGTACGCCGTCGGCTCCCCCAACGTCCGCCCCACCGGGCGCACGCTGATGGCGGGCCTGCGGCACGTCGGCTTCCGCCCGGTGACCGCCGCGCGCGAGGAGGCGCCGTCGGACACCGCGGAGACCGGGGACCGCGGCCGCCGCTACTTCGTCACCCTGGAGGACGGCCGGCCGCTGGACGTCACGGTGGTCGACCGGGAGCAGCAGGCGCAGGGCTTCTTCTACCGCGCATGGCGGAACCTCACGCTCCGCGGCTTCGCGACCCGCAGCAGCCTGCCGTCGCTGCGCCAGGCCCTGGAGCAGGAGGCGCTGCTCGCCTACGCGGCCATCGCGGCCGGCGCCCACGCACCCAAGCTGATCGCGACCTCCGAGCTGGGACCCGACGCCGTGATGCTCGTGTACGAGCACACCGGGGGGCGCAGCCTCGACTCCCTGGCGGACGAGGAGATCACCGACGACCTGCTGCGCGGCACCTGGGAGCAGGTGCGGGCCCTTCAGTCCCGGCGCATCGCGCACCGCAGGCTGGTGGGTGATGCCATCCTGGTGGATCGTTCCGGCACGGTGATCCTCACCGACCTGCGCATCGGCGAGATCGCCGCCGGGGACCTGCTGCTGCGCATGGACGTCTCCCAGCTCCTCGTCACGCTCGGTCTGCGGGTGGGCGCCGAACGCGCGGTCGCCTCCGCGGTGGCGGTGCTCGGTCCCGACGCCGTGGCCGACTGCCTGCCGATGCTCCAGCCCATCGCCCTCAGCCGCTCCACGCGCGCGACCCTGCGCCGACTGGCCCGGGAGCGGGCCCAGCGCGAGCGGGAGGCGGTCCTGGAATCGTCCCGGCAGGCCAAGCTGGCCCGTGCGGAGGCCGCCGCAGGCGACGACACGGCGCCCGCGCCGGTCCGGCTCGACAAGGCCGGGGCGACGAGCTGGGCCGGGAGGACGGACAAGCCGGAGAAGGCGGAGAAGAGCGAGAAGAAGGCCGCTCGCGCCGAGCAGCGTGCGGAGAAGCGGGCCGTGGACGAGGCGCTGGAGGAGGCGCGCGAGGAGGACCTGCTCACCCTGATCCGGCACGCGGTGCTGCGGATCAGGCCGCAGGCCCCCGTCGAGCCGGCCCGTCTGGAACGGGTGCGTCCGCGCACCCTGATCAGCTTCATCGCCGGGGCCATCGGCGCCTACTTCCTGCTGACGCAGCTCACCCACATCGAGTTCGGTCCGCTGATCTCGAACGCCGAGTGGGGGTGGGTGGCCGCGGCCGTGCTGTTCTCGGCGGCGAGCTACGTGGCGGCGGCCATGGCGCTGCTGGGCTTCGTGCCGGAGCGGGTGCCGTTCATGCGGACGGTCGCCGCGCAGGTCGCCGGGTCGTTCGTGAAGATCGTCGCCCCGGCCGCGGTCGGCGGCGTCGCCCTGAACACCCGTTTCCTCCAGCGCGCCGGTGTCCGGCCGGGGCTCGCGGTGGCGAGTGTCGGCGCGTCGCAGCTGTTCGGGCTCGGCTGTCACATCCTGATGCTGCTGGCCTTCGGCTATCTGACCGGCACCGAGAAGACGCCCTCGCTGTCGCCGTCCCGGACGGTGATCGCGGGTCTGCTGACCGTCGCGGTGCTCGTGCTCGTGGTGACCTCGGTGCCGTTCCTGCGGAAATTCGTCGTCACGCGCGTACGGTCGCTCTTCGCCGGAGTCGTGCCGCGCATGCTGGACGTGTTGCAGCGCCCGCAGAAGCTGATCACCGGCATCGGCGGCATGCTGCTGCTCACCGCCTGCTTCGTGATGTGCCTGGACGCATCGATCCGGGCCTTCGGGGACGAGTCGACGTCGATCAGCCTGGCGAGCGTCGCGGTCGTCTTCCTCGCCGGCAACGCGCTGGGGTCGGCGGCGCCGACGCCCGGCGGTGTGGGGGCGGTGGAGGCGACCCTGACGGTCGGTCTGATCGCCGTCGGTCTGCCCAAGGAGGTCGCCGCGCCCGCGGTGCTCCTCTACCGGCTGCTCACACTGTGGCTGCCGGTCCTGCCCGGCTGGCTGGTCTTCAACCACCTGACGCGGAAAGAGGCGCTGTAAGGCCCGCCGGGCGGACGCCGTCCGAGCGGCCCGGGTACCTCGTACGGCTCCTGCCCCGAGCACGCGGGGGCGCCCGACCGCACGATGGAGGCATGCCGAACGCCTCCCGGTCGCGCGCCGCCGGCCTGACCGCCACCGCCGTAGTGCTCTCCGCCCTGCTGACGGGTTGCAGCGACGCCTCCGGGGGCGATGCGAGCGGCGACGAGGACCTGACCGCGCAGAAGCTCGACTGGAAGGACTGCCCGGCGCCGTCCGAGGCCGAGGGCGGCGGCGCCGCCCCTTCCCCGCTGCCGGACGGCGACGCATGGCAGTGCGCCACCATGAAGGCGCCGCTCGACTGGGACGACCCCGAGGGGGACACCATCGGCCTGGCGCTGATCCGCGCCGGGACCAGCGGTGCGGCGGACCGGCGGATCGGCTCGCTCGTCTTCAACTTCGGCGGCCCGGGCGGATCGGGTGTCACCACGCTGCCCGCCTTCGGCCAGGACTACGCGAAGCTGCGCACCCGGTACGACCTGGTCAGCTTCGACCCCCGCGGGGTCGGACGCAGCGACCCCGTGGAGTGCCTGGACGACAAGCAGCTCGACGCGTACTTCCAGCAGGACGCGACACCGGACGACGCGGCCGAGCGCACCGCGCTGCTGGACAACACGGAGATGTTCAACGCGGCCTGCGAGAAGCACTCCAAGAGCATCCTTCCGCACGTGGCCACCACCGACGCCGCCCGCGACATGGACCTGATGCGCCAGGTCCTCGGCGACGACGAGCTGTACTACTTCGGCATCTCCTACGGCACCGAACTCGGCGGCGTCTACGCCCACCTGTTCCCCGAGAAGGTGGGGCGTGCCGTCTTCGACGCGGTCGTCGACCCGACGCAGTCCCCGGAACAGGGCTCGCTGGCACAGGCCGAGGGCTTCCAGCTCGCGCTGGAGAACTTCGCCGAGGACTGCACGTCGCAGGTCGAGGAATGCCCCGTCGGGTCCGACGCCCAGGACGTCGAGAACCGCATCGCCCGGCTGCTGAGGGACCTCGACCGGAAGCCGATCCCGGGCATCTTCCCCCGCGAACTCACGCAGACCGCCGCCACCAGCGGCATCGCACAGGCGCTGTACTCCAAGGACTTCTGGGAGTACCTCACGGACGGCCTGCAACAGGCCTACGACGGTGACGGCCGGGTCCTCATGGTGCTGTCGGACGCCTTGAACGGACGCAACGAGAACGGTCGGTACAGCAACATCACCGCGGCCAACGTCGCCATCAACTGCGCCGACGACAAGCCCCGGTACGACCCGGCGTACGTGGAGCGCAAGCTGCCCGAGTTCCGCAGGGCCTCCCCGCTGTTCGGCGACTACCTAGCCTGGTCCATGCTCAGCTGCACCGACTGGGCGGTGGCCGGCGCCGCCGAGCACCCGGACGTCAGCGCTCCCGGAGCCGCACCGATCCTGGTGATCGGGAACACCGGCGACCCGGCCACGCCCTACGAGGGAGCGGGGAAGATGGTGGACGCGCTGGGGAAGGGCGTGGGCGTGAAGCTGACCTACAAGGGCCAGGGCCACGGGGCCTACGACAGCAAGGACGACTGCGTGCAGAATGCCGTGCACGGCTATCTGCTGGACGGCAGGGCACCGGCGGCCGACACCGTCTGCCCCTGACCCCACACCCCACCCACACCCTCACGAATGCGCAGGTCAGAGCGTTATCCACAGGCTCCGACAGGTGCGGCGCGGTCCGCCTACCATGGCATGACAGCCATCCGCCGCACGGCGCGGACGGCCTGCGAGGGGGGAGAGCACATGGCGCGTCTCGTTCGGTGGACGGCCGCGGCGGCCGCCGCCGCACTGCTGACGGCCGGCTGCGGCAGCGGCTCGTCCGACAAGGACAAGGACGAGGAGAGCACGAGCGGCGGACGGCGCTCGGCCGCGGCTCCGTCCGGCGTGCCCGACGCGCTGGCCTCCCAGACCCTCGGCTGGGGCCGCTGCAAGGACACCGCGGATGCACCGGCGCCCGAGGGCGACTGGCAGTGCGCCACGCTCAAGGCGCCGCTGGACTGGGCCGATCCGGACGGTGACACGATCGACCTCGCGCTGATCCGTGCCGAGGCAACCGGCGACGAGCGCATCGGCTCGCTGCTCTTCAACTTCGGCGGCCCCGGCGCCTCGGGTGTCTCCACCATGCCGTCCTACGGGGACACCGTCTCCTCCCTGCACGAGCGCTACGACCTGGTGAGCTGGGATCCACGCGGGGTGGCCGCCAGTGAGGGCATCCGCTGCCGCTCCGACGACGCCATCGAGGACGCCGAGTCGGTCGACTCCACGCCGGACACCGCCGCCGAGGAACAGGCGTACCTGAAGGACGCCGCCGACTTCGGCAAGGGCTGCGAGAAGGCCGCCGGCAAGCTGATGACCCACGTCTCGACCACCGACACCGCTCGCGACATGGACCTGATGCGGCACGTACTGGGCGACGAGAAGATGCACTACTTCGGCATCTCCTACGGCACCGAGCTGGGCGGTGTCTACGCCCACCTGTTCCCGAAGAACGTGGGACGCGTGATACTCGACGCGGTCGTGGACCCGGGCGCCGACACGATGGGGCACGCGGAGAACCAGGCCAGGGGCTTCCAGCGGGCACTCGAGGACTACCTGAAGTCCACCGGACAGGACCCGGAGCAGGGCTCGCGGAAGATCGTCGGCCTGCTGGACCGGCTCGACGCCGAGCCACTGCCCACGTCGTCGGCGGGGCGGGAACTGACGCAGACGCTGGCCCTCACCGGCATCGTGCTGCCGCTGTACAGCAAGGACGGCTGGCCGACCCTGACCAGCGCACTGGCGGCTGCCGAGGAGGGTGACGGGTCGGAGCTGCTGGCCCTAGCCGACGGGTACAACGAGCGCGACCCCTCGGGCCGCTACGGCACGACGACCCACTCGCAACGGGTCATATCGTGTCTGGACGACAGGCAGCGGCCGACCTCGGCTCAGACGAAGCAGCGGCTGCCGGCGTTCGAGCAGGTCTCGCCGGTGTTCGGAGCCTTCCTCGGCTGGGACACGGCCGGCTGGTGCCACGACTGGCCGGTGGCCGGGCAGCACGAGACGCCGGAGGTGAGCGCGTCCGGTGCGGCTCCGGTCCTGGTGGTCGGCAACACGGGCGACCCGGCCACGCCCTACGAGGGGGCCCGCAGGATGGCGGACGAGCTGGGCGAGGACGTCGGTGTGCTGCTCACCTGGAAGGGCGAGGGACACGGTGCGTACGGAAGCGGGAGCGACTGCGTCGACTCCACGGTGGACGCCTATCTGCTGAAGGGCACGGTGCCGGAGGACGGCAAGGTCTGCTCATGACGGTGGCGGGGGCTTCGGGCACCCGAAGTGCGCGAAACCCCCGCCGTTCCGAGAGCGGGACCGGGGTCCGGTCAGTAGACGGGCTTCGCCGGCTCGATCTGGTTGACCCAGCCGATCACGCCGCCGCCGACGTGGACGGCGTCGGAGAAGCCCGCGGACTTGAGGACCGCCAGGACTTCCGCACTGCGGACGCCCGTCTTGCAGTTCAAGACGATCTTCTTGTCCTGCGGGAGGCTCTCCAGGGCCGAGCCCATCAAGAACTCGTTCTTCGGGATCAGCCGGGCGCCGGGGATGGAGACGATCTCGAACTCGTTCGGCTCGCGGACGTCGATGAGCTCGATGTTCTCACCGTCGTCGATCCACTCCTTGAGCTGCTTGGGAGTGATCGTGGAGTCGGCGGCCGCCGCCTGTGCCTCTTCGGACACGACGCCGCAGAAGGCCTCGTAGTCGATGAGCTCGGTGACGGTCGGGTTCTCGCCGCAGACCGCGCAGTCGGGGTCCTTGCGGACCTTGACCTGGCGGTACTGCATCTCCAGGGCGTCGTAGATCATGAGGCGGCCGACCAGCGGCTCGCCGATGCCGGCGAGGAGCTTGATGGCCTCGTTGGTCTGGATGGAGCCGATCGACGCGCACAGCACGCCCAGGACGCCGCCCTCGGCGCAGGAGGGGACCATGCCGGGGGGCGGCGGCTCCGGGTAGAGGCACCGGTAGCAGGGGCCGTGCTCGGACCAGAAGACGGAGGCCTGGCCGTCGAAGCGGTAGATCGAGCCCCAGACGTAGGGCTTGTTCAGCAGCACGCAGGCGTCGTTGACCAGGTAGCGGGTCGCGAAGTTGTCCGTGCCGTCGACGATCAGGTCGTACTGGCTGAAGATGTCCATCACGTTGTCGGCTTCGAGCCGCTCCTGGTGAAGGATCACGTCCACGTACGGGTTGATGCCCTTGATGGTGTCGCGGGCGGACTCGGCCTTGGACCGGCCGATGTCGGCCTGGCTGTGGATGACCTGCCGCTGCAGGTTCGACTCGTCGACCTCGTCGAACTCCACGATGCCCAGCGTGCCGACACCGGCCGCCGCCAGGTACATCAGGGTCGGCGAGCCGAGGCCGCCCGCGCCCACGGCGAGCACCTTGGCGTTCTTCAGCCGCTTCTGCCCGTCCATCCCCACGTCGGGGATGATCAGGTGGCGGGAGTACCTGCGGACCTCGTCTACGGTGAGCTCGGGGGCCGGCTCGACCAGGGGTGGCAGCGACACGGGGACTCCGTTGGTCGGTCAGTGATTACGGTTGTTCTCTTCGCAACACTGCCACGGCCTTTTTCATTCCGAGACACCTGTCCCGATCCGCGAGACGATTTCGTCCCAGTAACCGGGCATGGTCTCCCAGGGGTCGGCTTGTCCGCCCCGGTCCGTGCGGTCGGTGAAGTAGACCGTCGCCGCACCCTGCCAGCGGGCGATGCGCAGAGCCTCCTCCAGGTGCCCGCGCGGGACGCCGTGGACGAAGTGGACGAAGCGCTCGGGCGGGTGGTCGGCGCTCCATTCGGCCGCCTGGGACCAGCGGTAGTCGCTCCAGGCGCCGGAGAAGGTGACGAGTTGGTCGGCGCTGTCGGCGTAGCCGGGACAGGGGTGGGTTCCGTGGCCGAGGACGATGTGTGCGTCGTCACGGATCACCCGCAGGGTGTCGACGGTGCGGCGGACCTCGGGGAGGGCGGCGCGGTCGGACGGGCAGCGGTCGAGGAGGAAGCCGTCGACCCGGTACCAGTCGAGGTACCGGTGCGCGTCGGAGATCAGCTCGCCGAAGCTTCGGGTGCCGTGGGCGGCGTCGAGGTGCCCCAGGACGCGGATGCCGGTGTTGCGCAGACGGCCGGCCGCCGCCAGGCAGTGCGGGTCGGGATGGGCGCCGGGTCCGTCGGCGACGTCGAGGACGACCCAGTGCAGGGGCGTCCCCGGGCAGGTGAGGTCGGCCCACTCGCCGACGGCGAGCAGGGGGTGGGCGAGGCCCGGGATTCCGAGGCCGGTGGTGAGTCCGGTGCTCGCGGCGCCCGCCGGGGTTCTGGTCAGATACGACATGCCGCCTCCATCCAGATGTCGGCGAGGGACTCCTCGAGGGCGATCCGCGGTCGCCAGCCGAGCCGGTCGCGGGCGGTGCGCACGTCGGCCTGCTGCCAGCTGCCGCAGCCGTCCGGGTAGGGGTAGGTGACGGGCGCGGCGTGCTCGGCCTCGGCGCGGTGTCCCAGGGTTTCCGAGCGGTGGTGGCCGAGGCTGTCGGCGCGGTGGTGGCCGAGGGCGTCGACGCGGTGGCCGACCGATTCGGTGCGGGGGTGCCCTATGGTCGGGCGGAGTGCTCCGGGCGGTCCGTCGAGTTCGTGCAGGGTGCCGCCGTAGCCGGCCACGCGGGCGAGGGTGGCGGCGGCGTCGCGCAGGCGCACCGCACGGCCCGACCCGATGTTGATCACGCCCTGCGCCGCGGAGAGCGAGGCGGCGTGGACGGCGCGGGCGACGTCGCGGACGTCGATGAAGTCGCGTTGGGCGCCCAGGCCGCCGAGGCGGAGTTCGCCGTCGCCGGACTGCATCGCGCGGCGCATGGCCTCGGCGAGCCGGCCCAGCGGGGAGCCCGCGGGGGTGCCGGGGCCCGCGGGTGAGAAGACGCGGAGCACGACGGCGTCGAGGCCGGAGCCTAGGACCAGTTCGGTCGCGGCGAGTTTGCTGACGCCGTAGGGGCCGCCGGGGCGTGGCACGGCGTCCTCGGCGGTGGAGGAGCCGGGCTGGCTGGGACCGTACTCCGCGCTGCAGCCCACCTGCACGAGGCGGGCGCCGCAGCCGCTGCGGCGCAGTGCCTCGCAGACGGTGGCGACGGCGACGGTGTTGTGCCGGGTGAGTTCCCGGGCGCCGCCCCGGGTGGCTCCGGCGCAGTTGACGACGACGCCGGGGTGGACCGCGTCGAGGAAGCGGGTGAGGGCGCCGGGGCTGCCGGTGGCGAGGTCGAAACGGACGTCGGCGTCGTCGCCGCGGCCGAGAGCGGTGAGCTGGACGGCCGGGTCGGCGAGCAGACGGTCGGCGACGAAGCGGCCGATGTAGCCGTTGGCTCCGATCAGCAGGACTCTCATCGGGCGGCTCCCGGTGCCGAGGCGTCGGGTCGGGAGGTGGTCATCTGGGGGCTCCTTCTGAGGGTTGGTTGCGGACGAGTGGGGGCTGTCCGGCCGGGTTCGCTCACCGTGGCGGTTCCGTCGACGCGTGCGCCGAGGCTCTGGTCAGACGACGGGTCGCGTGGACCAGGAGGACCAGGGCGCCCGCGCCGCAGGCGATCGTCGGTACACCGGCCGGACCCCAGTGGTCGACCAGGGCCTCCACGGGGGCGGCCAGGAAGCCGCAGCCGGGGAGGCGGCCGGCGAAGAGCGTGGCCAGGGCGGTCGCCTCGGCGGTGGCCGCGGCGGTGAGGACGAGCGAGGGGGCGTAGGCGTGACCGTGCACGATCAGCAGGCGGGCCGACAGGAGCAAGGCGCCCAGGGTGAGGACCTGGGGGTAGGCGGCGGGCTCGCCCAGGACCGCGCCGGTCAGCGCGGCGAGGGCGGTCAGGGCGGCCATGAACAGGGCGACCGTGCCGAGCAACAGGGGGCGCACGGAGGCCGAGAAGTCGGCGAGGCCGCGGCTGGCCGTGAGTCTGCGGCGGGCTCGCACGGCGAGGAGACGGGCGCTCGCGGCGGCGGGCGCGCAGGCCAGGGTCAGAGCGAGGACGGGGGCAACGGTGACGGGCCAGGGGCCGCCGGCGGTGCCGTCGGGGAGTCCGTCCGGGCCGCCGGCGAGAGCGGCCTGGAGCAGTCCGTCGCCGAGGAGGGCGTAGCCGACGAGCCAGCAGGTCCAGGTGCCACCGGTGCGCGCGGTGGCAGCCAGCGGGCCTCGGCGCAGTGCCGCGCGCAGGGCCAGGGCGACCGCGAGCACGCCCAGGGCGGCCACGGCCAGGCGCGTGCGCCCGTCCGTGAGGCGCAGCCCGGTCACCGCGGCGGCGCACAGCGCGCCGGGCAGCAGGGCGAGGACGATCGAGGCGGCACGCGCCCGTGGGGTGGGCGGGTCGGTGGGATGCGGGGCCGGGTCGGTGTCGCGGGGGACGCGTGCGTACATCTCCTCCGCCAGGGAGAAGACGTCCCGGTGGCGGAAGCGGGCGGCGGTCCGGTCGGTGAGACCGTGCGCCTCCAGGCCGGCCGCGATCTCCAACGGGTCCACGGCGCGTTCGCACAGGTCGCGGTGCCGGTGCATCAGCGCCTTCACGGGGTCCGCGGCGGCGCGGCGGGCAGCGGACACGGGGGCCGGAGCGGAACCGCGAGCTGCGGACACCGGGCCCGCAGCGGCACCGCCGGCAGCGGAGACGGGGGCCGGGGCGCCACGGCGGGCAGCGGACGGCGCCTGCGTGTCACCGGCCGCCGCTCCGCCACGGGCGGCCACCGCGCCCTCGGCGACCGTCTCACCGGCGGCCACCGCGCCGGCCCCGACCGCCCCTCCTGCACCGATGATCGCCTCTCCTCCGGCGAGCGCTTCACCGGCGACAAGCCCTTCACTCCGGACGAGTCCTCCATCCCCGATGAGCCCTGCACTCCGGACGAGCCCGTCACTGCCCCCCTCACTGCCCACAAGCCCTTCGCCGGCGACGGGCGCCCCGCTGCCGGCCGTCACCACGCCGCCGCCGGCCTTCGTGGCGGCCCCCGGCCCCTCACCCTCGCTCCCGCCCGAGGGAACGCCGCCCGGGTGCGGCGTCACGTCGGTGAGGGAGTCCCGTGAGCGTGCGTCCCAGGCACCCGGGCTGCCCGGGGTCTCGGGGCGGTCCAGTTCGCCGAGGCCGCTCATCGCGCCCCCTCCGTCGCGGTGGCCGGGGCCGTGGCCCGCACGGGTGCGTCCGTCGCCCAGCCGGGCCCGCCCCGGGCGACGACCCGGGACGTGGGGTCGCTCCAACGACCGGGGACGTGGGCTTCGGCGGGGGCGGCGAACGGCAGGGGTTCGCCTGTGTGGTCGAGGACGACGCGGCGTACCGGGGTGCGCGAGAGGATCTCGAGGTAAATGCCGTGAAATGCCGCGATGTTCTGCTCGACGGTGAAGAGTTCCAGTGCGCGGGCGCGCGCCGCGGCGCCCAGACGTGCCCGGCGCTCCGGGTCGCGCAACAGGGCCACGCACGCCTCGGCGAGCGCGCGCGGATTGCGCGGGGGCACGACGAGCCCGGTGCCGCCGATGGCCTCGACCACCGCACCGGCGTCCGTGGAGACCGTCGCACGACCGCAGAACATGGCTTCGACCAGTCCGGCCGGGAACCCTTCGACGACGCTGGAGAGCACGACCAGCGCGCCGGAGGCGTACGCCTCGGCGCGGGACGGCAGTTCGGGCCCGCCGGTCTCCTCGAAGGTCACCGGGTTGCGGCCGACGGCGTGCGGGCCGTCCGCCTCGTCGGGGAAGAGCTGCGCGGCCAGCCCCTTGCAGTGGGCGAGGTAGGCCTGGCCCTCGGGTCCGGCAGGGGCGCCGACGATCCTGAGGCGGGCCGCGGGTTCGGCTCTGCGGACCTCCGCGAAGGCGTGCAGCAGTGAGACCAGGTCCTTGGCGGGCTCGACGCGACCGACCCAGACCAGGGTGTGCGGGTCGGCGCACTCCGGCGACCGGGCCACCTCGGAGAAGGGGGCCGCGTCCATGCCCGGATGGACCGTGCGGAGCTTGGCGCGGTCGGCTCCGCAGCGCTCCTGCCAGCGGCGGGCGTGTGTGTTGCCGGGCGTGATCACGGCCGCCCGCCGGTACGTCTCGGCGGCCAGCCGTCCGTGGAAGGCGGCCAGGAGGGACCGTATCGCGGGCGGGGAGTCCGGTTCCGTGAGGTAGTGCGTCCGCAGTCGTACACCGTACTCGGTCACCAGCAGGGGCACGTCGGCGAAGTGCCGGGCGAGCAGACCCGGCAGGGCCGCTGTGCCGCCGGCGGCCGCGTGACACAGGTCGACCGCGCCGAGGCCGTCGTCCGCGTACCAGTCGAGCGACAGGGGGCGCAGTGCGCGTTCGAGGCGCGCGGCGACGGCGAGCAGATCGGGTACGCGCGCCTGGCGTGCGGAAGGGTGGACGCCCGGCGCACGACAGGCTCGTTCCAGGGCGCGCACGGCGGTGTCCGAACGCAGTGCGCCGGGCAGCCCGCCCTCGTCGCGGGCCAGTTCGGCCAGTCCGTACAGCGCGTTGGCGAAACGGTCCGCCTCAAGGGCGGACGCCTCTTCGGGGGCCCCGGACGGCCCTCCGGGGGCGGTCGTGCAGAGCGTCGCGGCCAGTTCGCCGTAGCACTCGGCGAAGCGCCGGCGCGCGCGCCGTCCGTACCCGGGTCCGTCGTCCTCGACCTCCCACAACGACGCGGTGCGTACGCGGCTGACGTGCGGCGGCAGCGGCACCCAGCCACCGTCCTCCTGCCGCTCACTGCGACTGAGCGCGTAGACGTCGAACTCGTGCTGCTCGAGCCCGCGCACGAGCCGGTCGCACCAGAGTCCGGCCTCACCGCTCACAAACGGATAGCCGCCCTCCGTCAGCAGTCCGATGCGCACGCGCGCACCCCCGATCTCCCGTCTGGGGAGCCGCCGTTGGCCCGGCGGCTCGCAGCGGGACGAACGTATGCGGACAAGGCGGTGGGGGGGGGGGGGGGGGGGGGGGGGGGGGACCAACACAAAGGGAAAGGGCGGCCGTTTCCCCCCAAACGACACCCCCCATACTACGAACCACCGAAAAAAAAAAACAATCCACGCCCCCC
>NZ_JBWKKZ010000006.1:264271-389303 GCF_056430705.1 Streptomyces sp. NPDC045956
TGTAGAACTTTGGTCTCCTTGTTGGGGAAACTGGTGGTGGTCGGGTGTGGGGGGGGGAGGGAGGGGGGGGGGGGGGGGGGGGGGAGGGAGGTTTTCCCCCCCCCCCACCAAAAGGGGTGAACGGTCGTAACTTTCCCGCACGAACGGCGTTCCGTCGCGCTAAGGGATCAAGAAATCACCGTGCGTCACCCTCGCGCCTCTGCAGGCGCGCCGGACCCGTCAACTGTTGGGGTACGCCCAGGCGTTCGGCCGACAGTCGATCCCGTCGTGATCGACGAACTTGGTCTGCTGCTGCATGACGGGGGCCAGCTCGCCGTCCTTGTCGCAGCTGACGTGGTTGAAGCCGATGCGGTGGCCCACCTCGTGGTTGATCAGCATCTGCCGGTACGCGTGGATCGCGTCGCCGAAGGGCTCCGCGCCCTGCGCCCAGCGGTAGGCGTTGATCATCACGCGCTCGGTGGCGGCGGAGTCGCAGGAGACGTTGTCCTCGGTGGTGTCCAGGCCGGACTTGGCGCACCAGTCGGCGGTGGTGCCGGGACTGGCCAGCGTGATCACGAAGTTGGGCTGTCCGGAGTGGATCCGCTCGAAGCTGCGGGCGCCGTCGTGGGCCCAGCTCCGGTCGTCGTTGAGCGTCTTGTGCACGGCCTCGGCGAAGAGTTCCCCGTCCAGGCCGAGCCCCTGCTCGACGTCCACACGGTAGGTGTACTTCTCCCCCTTTCCGGGCCCCTTGGCGATGCCGGGGATCGCGTCGAACCGGCCCGAGCCCTTGAGCGTGGCGCCGAGCGGATACGTCTTCCCCATCTTCTGTGCGTACGTCAGCGGCACCGTGGTCTCCGGCGTGGAGGGCGTCGGCCGCCCTTCCGCCCGCGAGGCGGAGTCGTGCACGTCACGGGCCTGGTCGGTGGCGGCCTGCGACCGCATGTCGTCACCGTCCGCCCCGTCGGCGACCTGACCGGCCACGACGACCGCCAGCACGGTCGTGACGGCCGCCGCGGCGATGCCGGTGAAGGTCCTGCCCTTGCCGCCCTTGACCGGCGCGGGGTCGCCCGTGGGCGCCGCGTCGTCGGCGCCGGAGGCGGTACCACCGTTGCCCCTGCCGCTGCCGTCGTCGGCGCTCCAGTCGGTGACGGTGGAGTACGGGTCCGAGGGCCCCGGGTCGAAGGGCTGCGCGGGTACGGGCGTACGGCGCGGGGGCCGGGCCGTGAAGACGTCGTCGCGCTCACCGAAAGCGTCCAGGTACTCCTGCCGCGGACCTCCCGGCGGACCCTGCCGCTGCCGCGGGAAGGGCGCCCCGGGGCGCGCGGCGGCACCCGAAGGCGGGCCGGCCGGCGTGGCGTGACCGGCGCCCGCGCGCCCGCGCCCGTCCAGCTCGCCCCACCCGCCGCCGGATTCACGCTGCTCGGGATGACCACCACGCACGCGCGGCACGCCGTGCGCGGGCGTGCCGTCGGCAGCTCTCGGCCCTCCGTGCACCGGGGCGCCACCACCGAACCCCGGCACACCGCGCGCCGGAGCCCCGTCCGCCACCCGCGGAAACCCATGGGCCGGAGTCCCGTCCGCCACCCGCGGAAACCCGTGAGCCGGCGTACCGTCCGGCACCCGGGGAAAACCCCCACCGGGCGTCCCGTCGGCGAGCCTCGGGACACCACGTGCCGGAGTCCCGTCATCGAACCTCGGCACGCCACGCGCCGGAGTTCCATCGGACATCCGCGGAAACCCGTGCGCAGGAGTCCCGTCGGACATCCGCGGAACCCCATGCGCCGGCGTACCGTCCGGCACCCTCGGAAACCCCTGCGCCGGCGTACCCCTCGAATCCGTCGGACGGCCACGCCCCGGGGCGCCGTCCGGAGACTGCCGCCCCGACGGTCCCGGCGTGCCCTCCGGAAGCCACCGCCCCGGCCCCGGATACTCCCCGGGCCCACCACGGCCCTCGCCCCGGGCGGCCCCACCCGGGACCCCACGGGCCGGCGCGCCGGGTCCCCCGGCGGTCCCGGATGCCGGTGACGTCTGCTCCCCGGTCCGGGAGCCGGGCGCGCGGCGGCGGCCCAGCAGGCCGGGCCGGCCCTCCCGCGCTGCTGCGGTGATGTCCGCGTCGTCGGCCTTGGGTGCGGGCCCGCGGCGGCTGTGGCGTCCCACGTCGCGCCTCAGCCTCCTGTGCTCTGGTCGGCGGGCTCGTCGTCCACGGCCCTGGCGGTCCTCTCGCCGGTGGCAGGCTGCCCGGTGTCCGCGAGCAGTTCGCGGAACGCCCTGGCCACGGCCTCCGGATACTCCATCATCGCCACGTGTCCCGCGTCCGGCAGGGTCAGCAGCCGGGAGTCGCGGAAGGCTCGGGCGGCGCGCTGGGCCATGCGGTAGCCGACGAGTTGGTCGCGTCCACCGTAGACCAGGAGCGTGGGCGCGAGAACCCGCTCGGCCTGTCGCCACAGCCCGTGCTGGCCGCCCAGGGTGTACGCGTTCACGATCCCGCGCGCCGAACGCGCCATCGCGTCCCAGAAGTACGGCAGCCGCAACCGCCGCTCCATCTCCTCCACGGCGTTGCGGAAGCCTTCCGGGGACACCCGCTCCGGGTCCCCGTAGCAGAGCGTCGTGACGCCGCGCACCCGCTGCTCGGCGGTCCACTCCCTGGTGAGCCGGGTGAACAGCGCCACCACGCCGGGCAGCGCCAGCATCCCCGTCGGCACGGCACTGCGCTGCACACGGAGTTCCGGCAGCGCGGGCGACACGAGGGTCAGCGTCCGCACCAGGTCCGGGCGGGCCGCGGCCACGCGGGTGACGACGGCGCCACCGAGGGAGTTGCCGAAGAGGTGCACGGGACCGCGCCCGGCCGCGTCGAGGAGGCGGACCACCGCGCGCGCGTGCCCCGTGATCGAGTAGTCCCCGTCGTCGGGCGGCGGGGAGTCGCCGAAGCCGGGGAGGTCGACGGCCTCGCTGTCGACGACACCGTCCAGCAGCGGCATCAGCGCCGACCAGTTCTGCGAGGAACCGCCGAGGCCGTGCACGTACAGCGCGGGCGGCAGCCCTTCGCGGGCCGGTGGTCTCGAACGCACCGTCAGCGTGACGCCGGGCAGCTGGACCGACCGGAGGCGCTCGCCGTCCGCGACCTTGACGGCCGCGACCTTCGGCAGCACGTTCGCGGGCGACAGTGACGGCGGCTCGGTCGAAGGCATGCGGCAATGTTACGAGACGATCACGCAGTGGTTCATGTGTTCGCCGTCACAAGTCGGACCGGCGTGTCCGCCCCGTCCACCACTCCCCTTCACCTCGGCCCTCGACCCTCACCCCGCCGCCCGCGGCCCCGCCCGACGCATGGCGTCCGGAACGGGTGTCTCCTAGGCTCATGAAGTGGGCACCCGCGTGTGACCCCCTGAACCTCCAGGGACGTTCGTAGGAAGGGAGCCCAGCATGACCGTCGACCCCACCGACCCCGAGACCTTCGAGACCGGGGCGCAGGACGCGAAGGAAATCGACGTCGAGGCGCCGGACGCCGACGCGGCCGAGCAGCGGACGGACGTCGCCCCGGAGCGCGACGACCCGCTGACCGGCATCGAACCGGACCGTGCCAACGAGGCCGACCTCGCCGAACAGGCGCGGGTGGTCTCCCACGACGAGGACGACTACCGCTGAGACGGGACGCCGCCGAATGGCGGCGAAGCGACTTGCCCAGCGGAAAGGAGCGCCGCCTTCTGCCCGGCCTGGACCCTTTTGAAACCTGTTGTGCAGCTATCGCCACCGTCCGGTCCGTGAAATTCTGCGCTCGCACCGCGCACAGCACGGTTACCGAAAAGTACGATGACGAGGCGGCGCACACCGCACGTGGACGACTATGGGAGGCGGCGTGACAGCCATCGAGCAGACAGAGGCGGTACGCCCGCGGGGCACACGCCTTCCCCGCCGAGCCCGACGCAACCAGCTGCTGGGCGCCGCGCAGGAAGTCTTTGTGGCCCAGGGCTACCACGCGGCCGCCATGGACGACATCGCCGAGCGCGCAGGGGTCAGCAAGCCGGTGCTCTACCAGCACTTCCCGGGCAAGCTCGACCTCTACCTCGCCCTGCTGGACCAGCACTGCGAGTCCCTGATCCAGTCCGTACGGAGCGCGCTCGCCTCGACGACCGACAACAAGCAGCGCGTCCGGGCCACGATGGACGCGTACTTCGCGTACGTCGAGGACGACGGCGGCGCCTTCCGGCTGGTCTTCGAGTCGGACCTGACCAACGAACCCGCCGTGCGCGAGCGCGTCGACAAGGTCACGAACGAGTGCGCCGAGGCGATCTGCGACGTCATCGCCGAGGACACCGGTCTCTCGCGCGCCGAGTCGATGCTGCTGGCCTCCGGGCTGGGCGGCCTCGCCCAGGTGGTGGCCCGCTCCTGGCTGCACAGCGACCGCAGCGTGCCCCGCGACCAGTCGGTGCAGCTGCTGACCTCGCTGGCCTGGCGCGGCATCGCCGGTTTCCCGCTGCACGGCAGCGAGCAGCACTGACGGCGCCGGTTCACGCCGGTTCTGTTCCCGCCGGCTGTTCGCTCTTGGCGTTCTCGGACGCAGCGTGTACGTCCCCTCACCGGGCTAATGTGTGCGGAGTACGGCGCGGAAGATCGCGCACTTCACTGACCGTCGGAGGGACATAGCCGTGGAGGTCAAGATCGGCGTGCAGCACGCGCCCCGCGAGATCGTTCTGGAGAGCGGTCAGACTGCCGAGGAGGTCGAGCGCGTGGTGGCCGAGGCGCTCGCCGGCAAGTCGCAGCTCCTGAGCCTCGTGGACGAACACGGCCGCAAGATCCTGGTACCGGCCGACCGTCTCGCCTACGTCGAGATCGGCGAGTCGACCCCGCGCAAGGTGGGCTTCGGCGCGCTGTAACGGGCGGAAGCAGTAAGGGAGGGGCCCGGCGGTGACTCACCGCCGGGCCCCTCCCTCATGTCGGACGGAGCACAGTTCACCCACAGGGGGAGGGTTGCATTCCGCAGGTCAGGGGTAACCAGACTGTGACCGTTTCGGGCGGGCCGGCCACGTGGGAGGGACCCCGACATGCTCTTGGAAGCGCTCAGCGCCACACTTCTCGGCCTTGCCCTGGCATGGGCCGCCGCCCACCGACTGCCGCACCGTCTCCCGGCCCGCGTCCTGGTCCTGCCGACCGGGATCGCCGGAGCCCTCTTCGGGGCGTTCGTCACGCACACCGCACTGGGTGCCGGTGGTCTCCTGCCGGTCCTGCTGGGCTCGGCCGTGATCTCCGCGGCCTCGCTCTCCCTGCTCCTGCGGCCCGCCGGCAGGCTCCGCCGCCGATCGGCGACCGCCTGACCGGCCGCCTGACCGAGGGCCGGCCCGGGCGCCCCGAGCGGCGACCGGGCCGCATGCCCCACCTGCGACCCGGGCGTCATCCCGTACCGTCGGGCCCGACCGCGATCCGGCTCAGGCGGCCAGACCCAGCGCGGCCATCCGCTTCGTGTGCGCCTCCGTGATGCGGGAGAACATCCGGCCGACCTCGGCGAGGTCGAACCCGTCCGCGACCCCGCCCACGAGCATCGTGGACAGCGCGTCCCGGTCGGCCACCACCCGCTGGGACTGCGAGAGCGCCTCCCCCATCAGCCGCCGCGCCCACAGCGCGAGCCGCCCGCCGACCCGCGGGTCCGCGTCGATGGCCGCACGCACCTTCTCCACGGCGAAACCGGCGTGCCCGGTGTCGTCGAGCACGGCCAGCACCAGCTCACGGGTGTCGGAGTCGAGGCGTGCCGCGACCTCGCGGTAGAAGTCGCTCGCGATGGAGTCGCCGACATAGGCCTTGACGAGTCCCTCCAGCCAGTCCGAGGGGTCCGTCTGCTTGTGGAAACCGTCGTAGGCGGCCACGAACGGCTCCATCGCCCCGGTCGGCTCCTCACCGATCTCGGCGAGGCGGCCGCCCAGGCGCTCGAAGTGGTGGAACTCCGCCGACGCCATCTTCGCCAGCTCCGCCTTGTCCGCCAGCGTGGGCGCCAGCTTGGCGTCCTCGGCGAGTCGCTCGAACGCCGCCAGCTCGCCGTAGGCGAGGGCGCCGAGCAGGTCCACGACCGCGGCACGGTACTGGGGGTCGGCGGCGGCCGTCGCCCAGTCCTGGGCGGCTACTCCGGTGGCACCGGTGGGTTCGGTGGGTCCGGCGGAGGCGGCTGCGGCGTTGCCAGGCTTGTCAGAGCTCGTCATGCAGCGCACAATAACCCGCCCGCCGGCCGCCGGAAGGCCCCCGGTCGGCCTCCGTCCGATCCCGATCCGCCCCCGCTCGTACCTGGTCAGTCGGTGTGACGACGACTACGTGACCAAATCGGCCATCGCGTGTGCGCGAATCCGGGGTATGGTGGTAATGCGCCTGCCGAGTATGTGACGTACGGGTACGTGACATCGTCGTCGGGCCGCACGCATGAGGATGCCCGGTCGGTGGCCCGATCGGCTCCGACCCGACAGCCCTCCCTTGCCGTACACCACGCTGTGTACGGAATCCGGAGGGGGACCCTCAGTGGTACGAGCGCTGGAGCGTCGACAGAGGTCCCGTGTCCTACGGCTCTCCCGCAGGACAGCCGACGTCCCCGACACACGGTCCGGCACGACCCGCGCGCTCGCCTCGCACCACGTACACAGAAGAGGCAGCACCCTGACTACGACGTTTCGTTCCCTCGGAATCCTCCCCGAGACCGCCGAAGCCCTCGAGGCCGTCGGCATCATCAACCCCTTCCCCATCCAGGAGATGACGCTCCCCGTGGCCCTGTCGGGCACGGACGTCATCGGCCAGGCCAAGACCGGCACCGGCAAGACGCTGGGCTTCGGCCTCCCGCTCCTCGAGCGCGTGACCGTACCCGCCGACGTCGAGGCGGGCCGCGCCGCGCCCGAAGCCCTGACCGAGGCCCCGCAGGCCCTCGTCGTCGTCCCGACGCGCGAGCTGTGCCAGCAGGTCACCAACGACCTCCTGACCGCCGGCAAGGTCCGCAACGTGCGCGTCCTGGCGATCTACGGCGGCCGGGCCTACGAGCCGCAGGTGGAGGCCCTGAAGAAGGGCGTCGACGTGATCGTCGGCACTCCGGGCCGCCTGCTGGACCTGGCGGGCCAGAAGAAGCTCAGCCTGAAGCACGTCAAGTGCCTGGTCCTCGACGAGGCCGACGAGATGCTCGACCTGGGCTTCCTGCCCGACGTCGAGAAGATCATCAACATGCTGCCGGCCCGGCGCCAGACCATGCTGTTCTCGGCCACCATGCCGGGTGCGGTCATCGGCCTCGCCCGCCGCTACATGTCGCAGCCCACGCACATCCGCGCCACCTCCCCGGACGGCGAGGGCGCGACGGTCGCGAACACGAAGCAGTTCGTCTACCGCGCGCACAACATGGACAAGCCCGAGATGGTGGCGCGCATACTGCAGGCCGACGGCCGGGGACTGGCCATGGTCTTCTGCCGCACCAAGCGCACGGCCGCCGACCTGGCCGACCAGCTCAAGCAGCGCGGCTTCGCCTCCGGCGCGGTCCACGGCGACCTCGGCCAGGGCGCCCGCGAGCAGGCCCTGCGCGCCTTCCGCAACGGCAAGGTGGACGTCCTCGTCTGCACCGACGTCGCCGCCCGCGGCATCGACGTCGAGGGCGTGACGCACGTCATCAACTACCAGTCGCCGGAAGAGGAGAAGACGTACCTGCACCGCATCGGCCGCACCGGCCGCGCGGGCGCCAAGGGTACGGCGATCACGCTGGTCGACTGGGACGACATCCCGCGCTGGCAGCTGATCAACAAGGCGCTCGAGCTGGGCTTCAACGACCCGCCGGAGACGTACTCCACCTCCCCCCACTTCTACACCGACCTGGGCATCCCGGAGGGCACCAAGGGCGTCCTCCCGCGCTCCGAGCGCACGCGGGCCGGGCTGGACGCGGAGGAGCTGGAGGACCTGGGCGAGCCGGGTGGCCGTGGTGGCCGCACGCGCGGCGACCGGGGTGGCCGCGGTGACCGCGGTGGCCGAGGCGGTCGGGACGAGTCCCGTCCCGCCGAGCGCGAGCGTTCGTCCGGTACGACGCCGCGTCGCCGGCGCCGGATGCGCGGTGGAGCGCCGGTGGACGCGGACACCTCCGCGACGACCAGCGCGCCCGAGGCCGTGACCGACGCCGCGGACACCGCCGCCGACGCGGCCACGGACGCCGCCCAGGGTCCCCGCACCCTGCGCCGCCGACGCCGTACGCGTGGTGGGGAGTCGTCCCGTCGGCCGGCGTCGGCCACCACGACCGACGTCCCCGTCGCGCAGGCGGCGGAGGGCACCGCGGTCGCGGCCTCCGAGACCGCGGAGATCACGGACGCCCCGTCGGGCTCGCGCCGTCGCCGTACCCGTAAGTCGGCCGAGGCGCCGGCCGCCCTGCCGGAGACCACCGCTGTGGTCGAGCCGGCGGCCGACGAGCCGGTGATCGCCGCGGCTCCGGTGACCGAGGCGCCCGCGGAGAAGCCGCGCCGCCGCACCCGCAAGGGCGCCGAACCCGCCGAGGCGACGCTCGCCACGGCGGAGGGAACGGCCGAGCCCGTCTCCGAGCCGACGGAGACGAAGCCGCGCCGCACCCGGAAGACGGCCGCCGCCCAGGCGGAGACCGCCGTCGACACCGCCGAGGCCGCGGAGACCAAGCCGCGGCGCACCCGCAAGACGGCCGCGGCAAAGGCCGAAGCCGTCGTCGACACCGCCGAAGGCACGGTCGAGGCGGCCGAGGCGAAGCCCCGCCGCCGCACCCGGAAGGCGGCCGAGCCCGTCGAGACCGCGGGCGCCACGGCCGGCATCCCGGCTCAGAGCGCGCAGGAGCCGGAAGCGGCCGAGGCCAAGCCCCGCCGCACCCGGAAGGCGGCCGCCACCAAGGCCGAAGCCACCGTCGACACCGCCGAAGGCACGGCCGAGGCAGCGGAGACCAAGCCGCGCCGCCGCACCCGCAAGACCGCGGAGCCCGCCGAGACCGTCGAGACGGCGACCCAGGCACCGGAAACCACCGAGGCCAAGCCCCGCCGCACCCGCAAGACGGCCGCCACCAAGGCCGAAGCCACCGTCGACACCGCCGAAGGCACGGTCGAGGCGGCCGAGGCGAAGCCGCGCCGCCGCACCCGGAAGGCGGCCGAGCCCGTCGAAGCCGCCGCCGGGATCCCGGCCCAGGCCTCGCAGGAGCCGGAGGCCGCACCGCGGCGTCGGACCCGTAAGGCCGCCGCGACCGTCGAGGCGCCCGCTGCGGCTCCCGACGCCGAGGCGAAGCCGAAGGCCCGCCGTACCCGCAAGGCGGCGGCCGCCGGCCGGCCCGCATCGGAGTCCGGCGAGAGCTGATCGGCACCGTTCCCTCCGACCGTCGGCCCGGTCCCGCCACCCAGGCGGGGCCGGGCCGACGGCGTTGCTCCGCCTGGTCGCGGCCTGGTCGCGATCCGACACCCACCCGCCACCCCGCCCCGCGTCCCCCGCCCCGGATAACCTCGGCCCGTGAGCAGGAACGCCGCCTTCGCCCCGCCCCCGGACGCCCGCACGTACCGACTGCGTACCGCGCGCGGTGAGTTCGCCGTCGTCGACTCACCCGTGGCCGGCGGGGCCGAGCCGAAGGGGGTGGTGCTGATGCTGCCCGGCTTCACGGGGAGCAAGGAGGACTTCACGCTGCTGCACGAACCGCTCGGCGCGCGCGGTTACCGTACGGTCGCCGTGGACGGCCGGGGGCAGTACGAGTCCGACGGGCCGGAGCACGACGAGGCCGCCTACGCGCAGACCGAGCTGGCGCAGGACGTGCTGGCGCAGGTGGCCGCCCTCGGGGTGCGGGTGCATCTGGTCGGGCACTCCCTCGGCGGCCAGATCGCACGCGCCGCCGTCCTGCTCGACCGCGCCCCGTTCGTGTCCCTCACCCTGATGTCCTCGGGCCCGGCCCGGATCTCGGTCTCCCAGCAGCAGCGGGTGAAGTTGCTGCGGGACGCGCTCGACACGATGACGATGGCCGAGGTCTGGAAGGTGATCCAGGCGATGGGCCCACCCGAGGAGGTCGGCGGTCCCGCCGTCGGCCCCGGGGACCCGGAACGGCTGCGCAGCCGCTGGCTGGGCACGAGGCCCGCCCAACTCCTCGCCACCGGGCACCAATTGTGCAGCGAACCGGACCGCGTCGCCGAACTCGCCGCGGTGGCGCCCCCCTGCCACGTGCTGTCGGGCGCCTACGACGACACCTGGCCGGTGCCCCTCCTGGACGAGATGGCCCTACGACTGGACGCGCGCCGGACCGTGATCAACGGCGCCGAGCACTCCCCCAACACCGACCAGCCGCTGCCCACCGCCCGCGCGCTGGCCGACTTCTTCGACGATGTCCGGCGCCGCCTCCCGACGACGGCCTAGTACTGCGCCTGAAGATGCTCCCAGAAGCCGTCCCGCAGTGCCCGTCGCAGGTCGGACTGGCCACGGAGCGAGTACTGCAACAGCCCCTCGGCCTCCACCAGGAGGTCCTGGTCCACCGACCCGGGGAGGTAGGGGTGACCGGGGAGGAGTTCGACCAGTGACTCGCGGCCCCGCGCGGCCAGCCACTTCGCGGCGACCTGCGCGCCGACGAACCGGACGTCCTCGCGGGCCGGACGGGAGCCGCCCGTCACCTCGTGGACCTGGGCCGTGCGGCGGGAGACGTACGGCTTGAAGAAGTCGAGGTCGAAGGTGCGCTGGCTGTCCACCTCCCACAGCAGCGGATCGGCCTGGTTGCGACCCTCCGGGGCCTCGATGCCCCACAGGTGGACGCGGGCGCCGTAGCCCTGGGCCGCCTCGACCGCGGAGACCAGGTCCTCGTCGCCGCCGAGCAGGGCCGCGTCGCTGATGGCGCGGTGCCGGGCGAGGGACTCCAGGTCGGAGCGGATGAGGGAGTCGACGCCCTTCTGCTGGTTGTTGGCGTTGAGATTGCCGAGGCGGACCTTCACGTCCGGAAGCTCGGCGATGGACTGCTGCTCGGCGGTGTGGATGCGGCGCCGGGCGCCGTCGTACCAGTAGACCCGCAGCAGGCGGCTGTCGGCGAAGATCGTGCGGGCCGTGTCGATGAAGGCCTCGATCAGCCCCTCGGCGTCCAGATCGAAGGCCCGGCGGTCCTCAGTGCCGGCCACCAGGCGCCCCGCCGCCGCGTAGAGATAGCCGGCGTCGACGAAGATCGCGTGGGTCGAGGGCGTCTTGGCCACCTCGGCGAGCATGCGGTGCAGCAGCTCGTTGGTGCGATCGATGCGGGCGTTCATGGACGCGAGGTCGTCGTTCATCGCCTCCATTGTCCCGGCGGTCACGCTGCGAACACAACTGGTCCCCGTCAGTCTTGTACCGGGACCTGTACCGGGTTTGTATGGGTGCGGGCCGCCCGCCCGGGGTGCATCGCGTACCGGTCAGTAGTTAGACGTTCGAAAAATTTCCTTAGCGTAAGGAATATTTGTAACACGCAGCCCGTTGACTAGGTACGGAAGCCCCGGGCACCGACGACCCGGGAGCCACACCAGTAGTTCTCCTCAGGAGGATGACCAGATCAAGGGAGAGGCCATGCGCTTTGAAGTCATGCGACTCGACGACGTCGACGGAACCCCCGTGGACACGACCGTCGTGGACGCCGCCTCCGTGAACCGCATCGTTCAGCAGGCCGCCGCCATAGGGCAGCGCCTGTGGATCCGCCCCGCCGACACCACGGCGTCGTAGCGCGGACCCGCGCCCGACAACACCGGGGCCCCGCACGGAACGCCGTGCGGGGCCCCGCGCATGTCCGCTCACGCGGTCTGGATCACCTGCGTCACGCCGTTGATGATCTGCTGCACGGCGATCGCGGAGAGCATCATGCCGGCGAGGCGGGTCACCAGGACCACGCCGCCGTCCTTGATGACCCGGATGATCAGCAGCGAGTAGCGCATCACCAGCCACAGCACCACGTGGATGGCGAGGATCGCCGCCCACACCGACACCTGCGTGGCCGCGCTGTCGGCCTTCTCCACCGCCAGGATGACCGACACGATCGCCCCGGGCCCGGCGAGCAGCGGCATGCCCAGCGGGACGAGGGCGACGTTGACGTCCTTGGTCTGCTTGGGCTCGTCCGTCTTGCCGGTGAGCAGGTCCAGCGCGATCAGCAGGAGCAGCAGACCGCCGGCGATCATCAGCGCGGGCACGGAGACGTGCAGGTAGTCCAGGATCTGGTGCCCGAGCAGACCGAACACGGTGATCACGCCACCGGCGACGCAGACGGCCTGGAGGGCCATCCGCTTCTGCACCTTGGCGGGGCGACCGGAGGTCAGCGCGAGGAAGATCGGCGTGATCCCGGGAGGGTCCATGATCACGAAAAGGGTCAGGAAGAGGGAGCCGAAGACGGCGACGTCGAACATGGGTGAGGTACTGGCCTTGCGGAGAAGTGAAGGGCGGGCGTGCGGGAGGCGGGTCTCAGACCCCGCCGGCCCCCGGCACGGGGAAGGCCCCGAACGCCCGTCGCGTGATCTCCCCGTACACCTCGGGGTCCGTCGTGTACTCGCCGAGCACGCAGGCCTTCCGGCTGCCGTGGTAGTCGCTGGAGCCGGTCGTCAGGAGCCCCAGCTCCTTCGCCATGCCCCGCAGCCGGGCCCGGGTGTCCGCGTCGTGGTCCATGTGATCGACCTCGATGCCGTCGAGTCCGGCGGCCGCCAGCTCGGCGATCGTGGCCTCCGGCACCGTGCGGCCCCGCTTGGCGGCGGCCGGGTGGGCGAAGACGGCGACGCCGCCCGCGCCCTTGACCAGCCGGAGCGCCTCGAAGGGGTCGGTCTCGTGCTTCGGCACGAAGACCCGGCCGCCGTCGGCCAGCCAGTCCGCGGTGAAGGCGTCGCTCACGGTGGGTACGACGCCGAGTTCGACGAGGGCGGAGGCGACGTGCGGCCGTCCGACCGAGCCGTCACCGGCGATGCGCGCGACCTGCTCCCAGGTGACGGGCACGCCCAGCTCGTTCAGCTTGGCGACCATGCCCTGGGCCCGCGGCACCCGGTCGTCCCGGACCAGCTCGCGCTCGGCGAGCAGGGCGGGCTCCTCGGGGTCGAAGAGGTAGGCCAGCATGTGCATGCTGACGCCGTCGACCCGGCAGGAGAGTTCCGCGCCGGTGACCAGGGTGAGCCCCTCGGGGAGCGCGGCGACGGCCTCGGCGTGGCCGCGGGTGGTGTCGTGGTCGGTCAGCGCGATGACGTCCAGCCCGGCCGTGGCGGCCTTGCGCACCAGCTGGGACGGGGTGTCCGTGCCGTCGGACGCGGTGGAGTGGGTGTGCAGATCGATGCGCACGACGCTGACTCCAAGCGGTGACGGGACGGAAGGGGACGCTCAAGGATAACCGGAACTCCGGCCCCCACCGTCACACCCGAAGCAGCCCTGCGCCCCCTACACGGCCGTCGGCGCCCCTCCGCGGACGGACCGGCGCCTCCCCACGCCCGCCGCATCGGCCCGGCACCTCCCCGCACCCGTGAGGTCCGGCGGGGAACCGACCCCTATGGCCGGAGCAAGCGCGGTGACAGCGCCCCGCACGGCACCAGGTCGACCTCGGCGCCCGCGTCCCGCAGATCGGTCAGCACCAGTTCCTCGTACATCAGCAGCCCCGACCGCTCAGGCCACACGACGGCCCACAGCCACAGCCCGAGGGCCTCGCCGGCGAAGACGGCCCGGTCGGCGGGGGCGCCGGAGACGTGCCAGAGGGGAGTCGGGCGGCCCGCGGCCAGCACCTTGGCCTGGGGCGGCTTCTCGACGTTCATGTACGGCCCCGGGTCCGGGGCGTCGATGCCCGCGTAGCGCGCTCCGAGACCGACGCCGAGTTCCTCGGCGATCAGGATCAGCTCACCCATGCCCCCGAGGGGGCCGGGCCCGGAGCAGGCCACGGCTGTCGCCCGGCCGCCGCTGCGGTCGTCGCCCGCGCAGGCCACGCCGGTGAACAGCCAGCCGACCGGCAGCGGCCACGGCATCCACACCGGCACCTGAGTGCGGTGCACCACGACGCCGAGCGCCTCGACGCTGGGCGGAAGCACGGGCTGCATCGGGTGCACGGTCCCGTGCAGGTCGCACTGCCAGGAATCGGCGAAGAGGCCGGGCGCCCTGACCCGGCCACCACACTTCGGGCAACTGGGTTCGCCCCTCATAGAGCCCCACGGTCCTACCCGCACCCGCCCGCGTCAAGGACGATCACCCATCCGGGCGGAAGGGGCCCGTCGGACCGGGCCGACCCCGGCAACATTAGATGTATGTTGCATTTATTAGCCGGGCTAACATACTATGTGTAAACACCAACCATTCACGTCGTCACGGAGCAAGCATGGACCCCTTCGACGCGGGTGCCGGCGGCATCCTGCGGCAGCCCAAGGCGGTGTGGGCGACCGCCGGGGCGTCCGTCGTGGCCTTCATGGGCATCGGACTCGTCGACCCGATCCTGCCGTCCATCGCCAAGGGCCTGGACGCCGACGCAGGCCAGGTCTCCCTCCTGTTCACCTCGTACTTCCTCATCACCGCCCTGGCGATGCTGGTCACCGGTTTCGTCTCCAGCCGCATCGGCGGACGCAAGACCCTGCTGCTCGGCCTGGCCTTCGTCATCGTCTTCGCGGGCCTGGCGGGCACCTCCGACACGGTCGGCCAGCTGGTCGGCTACCGGGCGGGCTGGGGCCTCGGCAACGCGCTGTTCGTCTCCACGGCGCTCGCCGTCATCGTCGGCGCGGCGGCCGGCGGCAGCGCCGCGGCGATCCTGCTCTACGAGTCCGCCCTCGGCCTCGGAATGGCCTGCGGGCCGCTGCTCGGCGCCCTGCTCGGCGACGCCAGCTGGCGCTACCCGTTCTTCGGCACGGCGTTCCTGATGGCGATCGGCTTCCTGTGCATCACGGTGTTCCTCAAGGAACAGCCGAGGCCGGCCCGCAGGACCTCCCTGCTGGACCCGCTCAGGGCGCTGGGCCACGGCGGTCTCGCCTCCGCAGCGGTCTCGGCGTTCTTCTACAACTACACGTTCTTCACCGTGCTGGCCTTCACGCCGTTCGTGCTGAACATGTCCCCGTACAAGTCCGGCGCCGTGTTCTTCGCGTGGGGCGTCCTGCTCGCCGTCTTCTCGGTCCTCGTGGCACCGCGCATGCAGAAGCGCTTCGGCTCGCTGAAGGTGCTCGGCGGCTCACTGGTGCTGCTCGCCGCCGACGTCCTGGTCCTCGGCTACGGCGACCACACCACGGCCATCGTCTGCACGATCCTGTCGGGCGCCTTCATCGGCGTGAACAACACGGTCTACACCGAGCTGGCCCTCGGCGTGTCGGACGCGCCGCGTCCGGTGGCGAGCGCGGGCTACAACTTCGTGCGCTGGTTCGCCGCGGCCGCGGCCCCCTACTTCGCGCCGAAGATCGAGGAGTGGACCGACATCCACCTCCCCTTCGTGGTCGCGGCGGTCACCGCCGCCCTGGGCGCGGTCGTGGTCGTCGTACGGCGTCGCGCGCTCACCTACGAGGCGGAGGCGCTGGAGCCCGGGCACGCGACCGAGGACGGAGTCGCGGTCTTCGCCGACTGACCACCGATGCCACCGACGCCACCGACCGACGAGCGGTGTGCGGTGTGCGGTGAGTTCCGTCACTCCAGCGGGACGGACCTGCGGGACGGATCGCGCAGGTCCGTCCCGTGCGTCAGCCAGCGCTCCTGGAGCGCCTGCGCGCCGTGCACCCGCTTCCACGCGGCCTCGTTCGGCGTCATCGGCAGCAGCGGCAGGAACCGTACGGCGTCCAGCGGCGCGTCCAGCTCCAGGTCCTCGACCAGGCCGCCCGGCTCGGCCACCAGGACCGAGGTGAAAGGGGCCCCCGGCCACAGCGGCTCACCGACGTCCAGCGAGGCGCCGGGCGCCACGATCACACCCTCGACCTGCGGCGACGCGGCGAGCACGGCGAGCGGGCGGAGCACCTTGCCGGTGTCGGCCAGGCCGTCCCGGACGGAGAGGACCAGCTCGGCGCGCGGGCCCTTGACCGGGTCGGCGAGCACCGCCGTGGGGTCCGCCATGGGCTGGGCCGACATGCCGAGCGTGGCGTAGCGGACGATGTCGCCCTCCTGGCCACCGCCCGGGAAGCGGAGCACCTCGATGCGGTCGGTGCCGAGGAAGGTGACCGCCGCGCGCGCGTCCGGCTCGCCCAGCGCGCTCAGCAACCGGGCTTCGACCAGAGGAAGAACATCAGCCATGCGGCGAGCATAGAACTCGTAGGGAAGCGGCAAAGCGGCGCCTTGACAGGTCACGTGACTGGTACTCTGGCCAGCGTTCGGGGCAGCACGCAGAAGCGTCGCGGTCACGACCCCGACGCCTGAAGACTCCCCTACGGGGAACCCTCCCAAACAGAGGGAATCGATCGTCCCTCACGAGGGACCGGCCGGAGGAGGTGGGGCTGGCATGGACCGAAGTCGACCGTGCAGTACCACCCGCTCTTCCGGCCGCTGATGCAGCTGCTCCGGCTCCTCGCCACCGCCGCTCCCCCTCATCCGCGCGCCGTCCTTCGGAAGAGCACTTCGTCTCGTTGTGCCTGACCCGGTCGATCGATCCGGTCAGCAGCTGAATCAGCAGCGAAGTCGGCCACCGCGACGGTGCGGTGCACCCCGCTTTGTGGACGTGCCGAGCACGTACGGTCAGGACGTCCTCATTCCGGGTGGTTCCACCCGTCCCGGCGCCGTTCGCTGCCCGTAGCGAAGGAGCCCGCCATGTCGATGATCCGTGACCTGCGCGCCGCGGTCCGCCCGTCCCGAGTCTCCCTGCGCAAGGACAGCGGCGGCGTCTACGACACCACCCGCGACCCGGCGACCGCCACCGCCGTCGTCGACTGCGCCGTCTACCGCGACGGCGCGCGCGTCGAGACGGACACGCCGCTGGGCCCGCACCAGGCGATGCGTCAGGTGCGCCGCGACGGCGGGTTCGTGTGGATCGGACTGCACGAGCCCACCGAGGACGAATTCGCGGGCATCGCCCGGGAGTTCGGCCTCCACCCGCTGGCCGTGGAGGACGCCGTCCAGGCCCACCAGCGGCCCAAGCTGGAGCGCTACGACGACTCCCTGTTCACGGTCTTCAAGACCATCCACTACGTCGACCACGACGAACTCACCGCCAACAGCGAGGTCGTCGAGTCCGGCGAGGTCATGTGCTTCACCGGACGGGACTTCTTCATCACCGTCCGGCACGGCGGCCAGGGTTCGCTGCGTGCCCTGCGCCACCGCCTCCAGGACGACCCGGAGTTGCTGCTCAAGGGCCCCTCGGCGGTGCTGCACGCCATCGCCGACCACGTCGTCGACGGGTACATCGCGGTCGCCGACGCGGTGCAGGACGACATCGACGAGGTCGAGACGGAGGTCTTCTCGCCGGGCCGCAAGGGCACGCCGCGCGGCACCGACGCCGGACGGATCTACCAACTCAAGCGCGAGGTGCTGGAGTTCAAGCGGGCGGTGGCGCCGCTGCTGCGCCCCATGCAGCTGCTCAGCGAGCGGCCGATGCGGCTGATCGACCCGGAGATCCAGAAGTACTTCCGGGACGTCGCCGACCACGTGGCGCGGGTGCAGGAACAGGTCGTCGGCTTCGACGAGCTGCTCAACTCGATCCTCCAGGCCAACCTCGCCCAGGCGTCCGTCGCGCAGAACGAGGACATGCGCAAGATCACCTCGTGGGCAGCGATCATCGCCGTACCGACGATGGTGTGCGGGGTGTACGGCATGAACTTCGACTACATGCCGGAGACCCACTGGAAGTTCGGCTACCCACTGGTCCTGTCCATCACGGTCGGCCTCTGCCTGGGCATCCACCGCACGCTCAAGCGCAACGGCTGGCTCTGAGCCCGCCGGAGTGCTCCTGGATAGGCTGACCGCATGACAAGCGAGCTGCTCGACCAGGCCCTCGTCGAGGAGGCCACGAAGAAGTCCGGCCTCATCTGGGTCAAGGGGGCCGGGGCGCCCGCCCGCGCGCTGTGGCACGTCTGGCACGAGGGCGCCGCCCTGGTCGTCGGCGACGGCCTCGGTGAGCAGCCGCTGCCGGGACTGGCCGACGGCGTCGCGGCCGAGGTGACGGTGCGCAGCAAGGACAAGGGCGGCCGGCTGGTCTCCTGGGCGGCCCGGGTCGTGGAGCTGGAGTCCGGGACGGAGGCGTGGCAGGCGGCCGTCGCCGACCTCAAGGGCAAGCGCCTGAACGCCCCGGACGGCGAGGCGATGACCGGCCGCTGGGCCCGCGAGTGCCGGGTGCTGCGCCTGGAGCCGACGGGGGCGACGGCGCCTCTGCCGGACGGTTCCCTGGCCGAGGCACCGCTGCCCAGTTCCGCCACGACGCGGCAGCCGGTGCCGGCGGGGCTGCCGCGGCTGCTGCTCAAGCGTCGCAAGAAGCGTTAGCGCCGCAAGAAGCGTCAGCGCTGCCAGAAGCGTCAGCGCTGCCAGAGGCGTCAGAGCCGCCCGGGACGCGTGCCGGCGTTCGCTACGAGGTCGGCAGCTGGCCGCCGTAGTCCAGGGTGTCGTCCTTGCCCGGCTCCTGGAGCGCGAAGTCCTGGTTCCACTCCGAGAAGCTGATCGTGCCCGCGCTCCCCGCCCGCACCAGGCGCAGCGGGTACGGCGTGCCCTCCAGGGAGACGTCCAGGGTGCCGCCGGCGCCCTCGTCCCCGGTGATCCGGACGGTGCGCACGCCCGCCTGCTCGTGGCGCCCGTCCGTCTCCACCGTGCCGTGCAGGGTCAGCAGACCGCCGAGGAGGACGTCCTTGTCCGTGAAGCCGCTGAACTTCTTGAACACCGGGTCGCTCTCCGGCACCTTCACGTACTTGCCGGCCAGCTTCTCGGCGGCCTTGGCGTCGCCGCCGTCGTGGCTCCAGAAACCGGCGTCGGCCTTCAGGAAGAGCTGCTCGCCGACGCGCAGCAGCCCGAACGTCGTCCCCTCGGCGGCGACCGACCCGGTCCCGCCCTCGGGCTTCAGCCGCATGTCGAGGCGGTACGTGTTCCCGCCGGCCTCCACGGAGCCGTGCAGGTGCACCGCCCGGGCGGTCCCGGCGACCGTGCGGGTCCTGGCGTGGATCTTGTCGGCCGAGAGCTTGCCCACGCCGTTGGTGCCCGCGTCGGGGTCCTCGTCACTACTGCATCCCGTCAGCCCTCCGCCCGTCACCACCAGGGCGCACACCGCGCCCATCAGAGCGACTCTGCGGATGCGGCGCCGGGGAGTCACAGACACAGGTGGGACTGCCTTTCTGACAGGGGCCGGCACGGAGCCGGCCGGCGGCCGGGCGGCGTACCGCAGCGTACCGGGGCCGCGGACGGCGGACGGAGCCAGTCCGTCCGGACCGCCCACCAGGGCGGAGCCGTTCGGGACGGGCTAGCCTGAAGCCCGTCCGAGCGGGCAATTCGGGAAGAGACACCGTACGAATCAGCTCTCACGCACTCTGACGCACGCTTACGAAAAGGAGCCGCGGCCATGGCAGCGGGCGCCCCCCGGATCTTCGTCTCCCACCTCTCCGGCATCGCCGTCTTCGACCCGGCCGGTGACCAGGTGGGACGCGTCCGCGATCTGGTCGTCATGCTCCGCGTCGGCCGCAAACCCCCGCGGCTGCTCGGGCTGGTCGTCGAACTCACCACCCGCCGCCGCATCTTCCTGCCCATGACCCGGGTCACCGGCATCGAGTCCGGCCAGGTCATCACCACCGGGGTCCTCAACGTGCGGCGCTTCGAGCAGCGGCCCACCGAGCGCCTCGTCTTCGGCGAGCTGCTCGACCGGCGGGTCACCCTCACGGACACCGCCGAGGAGGTCACCGTCCTCGACCTGTCGGTGCAGCAACTGCCCGCCCGCCGGGACTGGGAGATCGACAAGGTCTTCGTCCGCAAGGGGAAGAAGGGCAGCGCCTTCCGGCGCAACAAGGGCGAGACGCTGACCGTCGAGTGGTCCGGCGTCACCGGCTTCTCCGTGGAGGAGCAGGGACAGGGCGCCGAGAACCTCCTCGCCACCTTCGAGCAGCTCCGCCCCGCCGACCTCGCCAACGTGCTGCACCACCTGTCGGCCAAGCGCCGCGCCGAGGTCGCCGCCGCCCTCGACGACGACCGCCTGGCCGACGTGCTGGAGGAGCTGCCGGAGGACGACCAGATCGAGATCCTCGGCAAGCTCAAGGAGGAGCGCGCCGCGGACGTCCTGGAGGCGATGGACCCCGACGACGCGGCCGACCTGCTCGGTGAACTGCCCGAGGCCGACAAGGAGCGGCTGCTGAGCCTGATGGAGCCCGACGACGCGGCCGACATGAGGCGCCTGATGGCGTACGAGGAGCACACGGCCGGCGGTCTGATGACGACCGAGCCGATCGTGCTGCGGCCCGACGCGACCGTCGCGGACGCCCTGGCCCGCATCCGCAACCCCGACCTGTCCCCGGCGCACGCCGCCCAGGTCTACGTGTGCAGGCCGCCCGAGGAGACCCCGACCGGCAAGTACCTGGGCACGGTCCACTTCCAACGCCTGCTGCGCGACCCCCCGTACACCCTGGTCGGTTCGATCCTCGACGCCGACCTGCAACCCCTGGAGCCGGACGCCGCGCTGCCCGTGGTCGCCGGGTTCTTCGCCGCGTACGACATGGTCGCGGCGCCGGTCGTGGACGACTCCGGGTCGCTGCTGGGCGCGGTGACCGTGGACGACGTACTGGACCACATGCTGCCCGACGACTGGCGGGAGACCGAGTACCACCTGGAGGACGCGGCGGGGGAGGTGGGCGCCGATGGTGCCTGAGCGTGAGAGCGGGCCCCGGGAGCGGGCGGCGTCGGGGGCCACGGCGGCCTCCCGCGGCCGGACCCGGCTGGACCAGCCGCGTCCGCCGCGCCGCAGGCTGCTGCCCGAGTGGGACCCGGAATCCTTCGGCCGGCTGTCGGAACGCGTGGCGCGCTTCCTGGGCACCGGGCGGTTCATCGTCTGGATGACGGTCGTCATCATCTGCTGGGTGGTGTGGAACGTGTCCGCGCCGAGCGGGCTGCGCTTCGACGAGTACCCGTTCATCTTCCTGACGCTGATGCTCTCGCTACAGGCTTCCTATGCGGCGCCTCTGATCCTGCTCGCGCAGAACCGGCAGGACGACCGGGACCGGGTCAATCTCGAGCAGGACCGCAAGCAGAACGAGCGCTCGATCGCCGACACGGAGTACCTGACGCGGGAGATCGCCGCCCTCCGGATCGGTCTCGGCGAGGTCGCGACGAGGGACTGGATCCGCTCCGAGCTGCAGGACGTCCTCAGGGACCTGGAGGAACGGCAGAACGGCCACCACCCCGACCGCGGGGTATTCCCGGCGGAACGGTCCGCGGGGCGTGACGTACACGACCGTTGACGGGGCTTTCCGTGCCCCGTGGGCGGCGCCGTACCATCGTCCTATGGCTACGGAAGACGCGGTGCGCGAAGCACTGGCGACGGTGAACGACCCCGAGATCAACCGGCCCATCACCGAGCTCGGGATGGTCAAGTCGGTGGAGATCGGTGCGGACGGAGCGGTCGCGGTCGCCGTGTACCTGACGGTCTCCGGCTGCCCCATGAGGGACACCATCACGCAGCGCGTGACGGAGGCGGTGTCGCGGGTCGAGGGCGTCACGCGCGTCGACGTCGAGCTGGACGTGATGAGCGACGAGCAGCGCAAGGAGCTGGCCACCGCCCTGCGCGGCGGCCAGACCGAGCGCGAGGTGCCCTTCGCCAAGCCCGGCAGCCTCACCCGGGTCTACGCGGTCGCCTCCGGCAAGGGCGGCGTCGGCAAGTCCTCGGTGACGGTGAACCTCGCCGCGTCGATGGCGGCGGACGGCCTGAAGGTCGGTGTCGTCGACGCCGACATCTACGGCCACTCCGTGCCGCGGATGCTGGGCGCCGACGGGCGGCCCACCCAGGTCGAGAACATGATCATGCCGCCTTCGGCCAACGGCGTGAAGGTCATCTCGATCGGCATGTTCACGCCGGGCAACGCGCCGGTGGTCTGGCGCGGCCCCATGCTGCACCGCGCGCTCCAGCAGTTCCTGGCGGACGTGTACTGGGGCGACCTGGACGTCCTGCTGCTCGACCTGCCGCCGGGCACCGGCGACATCGCGATCTCGGTGGCGCAGCTCGTGCCCAACGCGGAGATCCTGGTCGTGACGACCCCTCAGCAGGCCGCGGCCGAGGTGGCCGAGCGGGCGGGCGCCATCGCCGTCCAGACCCACCAGAAGATCGTCGGCGTGGTCGAGAACATGTCCGGCCTGCCCTGCCCGCACTGCGGCGAGATGGTCGACGTCTTCGGTACCGGGGGCGGTCAGGCGGTCGCCGACGGCCTGACCCGCACGACCGGCGCCTCGGTCCCGGTCCTCGGCTCCATCCCGATCGACGTCCGCCTGCGCGAGGGCGGCGACGAGGGCAAGCCCGTCGTCCTGTCCGACCCGGACTCCCCGGCGGGCGCGGCCCTGCGCGCGATCGCGGGGAAGCTCGGCGGCCGGCAGCGGGGTCTGTCGGGGCTGTCGCTGGGGATCACCCCGAAGAACAAGTTCTGACTGTTCCGCGCCGTTCTACCACGGCATCGGGGGGGTCGTCCGACCGGACGGCGCCCCCGATGCCGTGGTGCCGTCAGGCGTACTCGGCCACGTCCTTGACCACGGAGAAGGCGAGCCCGTACGCGCTCATCCCCCGCCCGTACGCCCCCAGGTGGACGCCCTGCTCGGTGGAACCGGCCAGCACCCAGCCGAACTCGGACTCCCGGTAGTGGAAGGGCGTCGGTACGCCGTCCACGGGGAGGGACAGCGACGTCCAGTCGGTCCCCTCGAGGTCGTCGGCGAGGACCCACGCGGTCTCCGTCTGCTGCTCCAGCCAGTCGTCCCGCAGCGAGTGGTCCATCTGGCCGGGCCAGGTGAAGGAGAGCAGCCCCACGCCGGCGAGCCAGGCCGCGGAGGAGACCGAGGTGGCCTCCAGCAGGCCCGTGCCGTCGGCGCTGCGCCGGTCGGGGTTGGCCGCGACGGTCACGACGACCGCGAACTTCTCCTTGGCGTCCTGGTCGTCACCGGACACGTGCTCGTTGCGCACCGACGGTTCGTCGCCGTGCCCGATCGAGCCGTGCTCCACCGTTCCGTCGGCCGCCGCGCCGACCTGCATCAGCCAGCGCCGACCCGTGAAGGCCTCGTCGAGGCCGTACCACGGGAAGGGCGCACGCAGATAGCCGTCGATCGTCCGCCGGGCGGAGGGGACCTCTTGTCCATCCTCCGTGCCCGGCGTCTGCGCGACCGCCTGACTCGTCGTCTCCATGTGCCCGGACGCCTCCTCGCTCTCGTCGGAACGGAACGGCCCGCCCCCCTTCGGGCGCACTCGTCCGGTCCGCACAACAACTCGGGCAGCATAGCCACCCCAGGGGCGACAGCCGGGAAAGCGCCCGGCGCGTGGGTCGCGCGGGCGTCGTGTTCAGCCCCCGCGCGCGGCGTACGAGGCGTGATACGCGTCACACGGGGCGCCGGGGCGGGGCCCCGGGGCGGGCGGCGGCCCGCCGGGTGAGGTCAGGTGGCGTCCGCGTCGAAGGGCGGGCGGTCGACGGGAGGCTCGGGCTTCTTCGACATGTCGACGCGACCGCCGGTGGTGCCGGGCGCGGACGCGGCACCGGAAGAGGACGACGACTCCGGCTCGCGGCCGTGGACCGCGTCGGTGACCTCGGCCATCTCCTTCTTCAGGTCGAAGCCGTTGCGGATCTCCTTGAGCCCCAGGTCGTCGTTGTCCAGCTGCTTGCGGAGGAACGTCTTGGGGTTGAGGTCCTCGAACTCGAAGTCCTTGAACTCGGGGCCCAGCTCCTGGCGGATGTCCTGCTTGGCGCTGTCCGAGAACTCCCGGATCTTGCGGATGGTCCGCGTGACGTCCTGGATGACCTTGGGGAGCTTGTCCGGGCCGAACACGAGCACGGCGAGGACGACGAGTGTCACCAGCTCGAGTGCGCCTATGTCATTGAACACCTGAAGCTCCTTGGGATGTCCGGGCCGCCCCCACGGTACCCGCCGATCCCGTCCGACCGGTACCGTCCCGCGGGCCCCGAGCGCCTGTACGCGGGCGCTTTCCGAATTGTTTGCCTTCCTGGTCCCTTGTCGGACCTGTGCGCCGGTTCAGTCGCCGCCGGAGGAGCCCAGGACCAGTGAGACCTTCGTCTCCTCGCCGTCGCGCTCCAGCGTCAGTTCGAGGCGGTCGCCGGGGCGGTGGGCGCGGGTCTTGACGATGAGTTCCTCGCCGGAGTGCACGCGCTGGCCGTCGACCGCGGTGATCACGTCCCCCGCCTCGATGCCGGCCTCGGCGCCGGGGCCGCCCGCGGTGACCGCGGGCCCGCCGCCGCTGCCGCGGGTGCCTACGCGGGCGCCGTCGCCCGCGTAGGCCATGTCGAGGGTGATGCCGATGACCGGGTGGGTGGCCTTGCCGGTGTTGATCAGCTCTTCGGCGACGCGCTTGCCCTGGTTGATGGGGATGGCGAAGCCCAGCCCTATGGAACCGGCCTGGCCGCCGTCCGGCTCCGCGCCTCCGCTGCCCGCGGAGCGGATGGCGGAGTTGATGCCGACCACCCGGCCCCGGGCGTCCAGGAGCGGGCCGCCGGAGTTGCCGGGGTTGATCGGCGCGTCGGTCTGCAGGGCGTCGACGTACGACACGTCGCTGCCGTCGCCCTCCTCGCCGCCCGCCGTGATGGGCCGCTCCTTGGCGCTGATGATCCCGGAGGTGACCGTGCCGGCCAGGTCGAAGGGGGCGCCGATGGCGACGACGGGGTCGCCGACCGTCACGTTGTCGGAGTTGCCGAGGGGCATGGGGGTGAGGCCGCGGACGCCCTTCACCTTCACCACGGCGAGGTCGTAGCCGCTGTCGCGGCCGACGACCGTGGCCTCGGCGGTGTCACCGCTGTTGAAGGTGACGGTGATCCCGCCGCCCGACCCGGCCGGCTGCACGACGTGGTTGTTGGTCAGGATGTGACCGCGGTCGTCGAGCACGAACCCGGTGCCGGTGCCGGCCGCGTCGCCGCCGCTCACGTGCAGGGTCACCACACTGGGCAGGGCCCGGGCGGCGATCCCCGCGACGCTGTCCGGCGCCCGCTCGGCAGCCTCCTTGCCGGCCTGGGGCAGCTCCACGGTCCCGACACCGCCGTTGCGCTCCAGGTAGGCGCCCACACCGCCGCCGATGCCGCCGGAGACGAGGGCGATCAGGAGTGCCGCGCCGATGAGTGCCTTCCTGGCCCGCCCGCGTCGCTGGTCCCGCGTCGGCACGGCCGCACCGCTCTGCTGCCAGGGCGCGGTGGCGGCCGAGGCGGCCCAGGGGTCGTAGCGCCGCCAGGGGTCGGCGCCCGGGGTGTCGGCCGCCGGGGCGTCGTACGTCGCCTGCCCGGGCACCGGCGCCGCAGCGGACGGCGCGGCGGCAGCCACCGGAGGGGCCGGCGGTGGGGCGTCCGCCAAGACCGGGTCGGGGACGGCACCCGCGGGCGGCGCGGCACCGGCGGGCGCGGCGGGCCCGGCAGCCGTGCCGGGTGCGCCGGGTGCGCCGGGTGCCGGCGCCGCCGTGCCGGGTGCGGCCTGAGCCGGCTCCGGGACGCCCGCCGCCCTCGGGTCGGGGACTGCCGCTGCGGGCTGTCCCTCGGCCAGGGCAGCCGGCCCCGCCGCCGGGTGCTGCACGGGCGGAGCCGGGGCCCAGGGGCCCGGTTCGCCGTACGGCGGGGTGCTGTACGGGTCGGGCTCGTGCAGCGGCTTCGGCCGCTCGGTGAGGGGCGGGGCGGTGGGCGCTTCGGCGACGAGCCCGGGCGTGACGGGCACGTCGGCAGCAGGTTCGTCGGAGCCGGGCCCCGGGACGACAGGCACGTCGGCGACAGGCACATCGGCCACAGGCGCGTCCGCGACGGGTGCGTCGGTGGCGGGTGCGTCGGTGGCGGCGTCGCCGTCCGGGCCGGGCCGGGCCGGCACGACCGGGTGAGGACGGGCGTCCGCGGCCGCCTCCGCGTGCGGGGCGTCGGCCGCGTCCACGTGCCCCTCGGTGGCGGTCGAGCCCGCGCGTGGGTCAGGGACCGTCGCCGGGTCCGTCACCGCGTCCTCGACCGATCCGGGCGCCGGGCGCTCCAGCTCGTAGTCCCCCGCGCCGGACGCGGGGCGCGGGGCCGGACGCTCCAGCTCGAAGTCGCCCCCGCCGGCCCCGTCGTCACCGGTGTCGGCCGCACGGGGGCGTTCCAGTTCGAAGTCACCGTCGGGCACGTCCGCCGATCGGGGACGCGACCACCACTTCGCCTTCGTGGGCTTCCCCTCGTTCATGTTCTCCCCCGCAGCCGGCCGCAGATCGTCGGCCCCAAGGGCTCTGGCGCCACCCCGGATTCAATCAGGTTCCCGGGCCGGCGCGCAGAGCCCGGTCAGTGAGCCGGACGGTGGGAGGCGCCGGGTGCTGCCGCCGGGTAGGGCGGCGGCACCGGGTCGGGGACGGGTGCGGCGAGCAGGGCGGGGGGCCGGGCCTCGGAGATCATCGACCACGCGGTGAGCGCGAGGGGCGGAACGGCCTCGAGCGGACGTATCAACGGCGACCTGGCCGCGGCCCCGGCGGTCTCCGTCCCGGCCGCCTCCGCGGCGTTCGGGGTGCGCGGCGCGTGCTGCCGCGGGTCGGCCCCCGCGGGGGCCGGCAGCCCGGGCAGCAGCGGCGCCGACACCGCGGTCGGAGCGACAGGGGTGTCGCCGAGCGTCCGCTGCCCCTGGACCTGCCCGACCAGCGGACCTCCCGCACGACGGCGCTGGCTCTCGTGGCTCGTGAGGACTCCGGCACCGGCGGTGCGCGCGGGCGTCACATTGCTGCCAGTGCCGGAGCCGCGTGCCTCCATGGAGGTGTCCGGCGTGCCCACGGTGACACCGCCCAGCGCGATCGCGGCCAGCGACACCGCTCCGGCGGCCGCGCACGCGAACCGCAGGCCGCGCGAGGACGACCGCTCCGACTCCTGCCGGCTCACGTCGTGGATACGGAAGCCGCGGCCCGGCGCGGAGGGCGTCAGCACGGAGGAGTGCGTCCGCGCGGGGGCGTAGCCGAACTCGAAGCGCTCCTCCCGACGGGTCCCGAAGACCCCGTCGAAGCCCCCGAAACCCGTGCCGAACCCATCGCCCGGCGACACTCCGCCGCCGTCCGTGTCGGCTCCTCCGGGCAGACCCTGGAGGCGGGCCAGGAAGCTCTCGGACGGGGCCGGCGGGGCCGCCTCGGCGAAGACGTTCTTCAGACGGCGCTGCGCGTCGACCTCGGCCTTGCACTTCGGGCAGGTCGCCACGTGCGCCAGCACACGCTCACGCGTGTCATGACCGAGCTCTCCGTCCACCAGGGCGGAGAGTCGGTCTCCCAGATGCTGCTCTGCGAGGTGCCCCTCGGATTCAGGCCGTGACCCACTCACGCGCTCGTGCCCCCTCCTCCCAGTGCCGGGACACGGGCCGCGAACGAACGGCGCTCGGCGCGTGTCCGGGGAGCGCGGTGCGCGAGCGCCTTGCGCAGCTGGGACCGGCCCCGGTGGATCCGGGAGCGGACCGTGCCGAGCTTGACGCCGAGGGTCGCGGCGATCTCCTCGTACGACAGCCCTTCGATGTCGCACAGGACGACGGCCGCGCGGAACTCGGGCGCGAGGGTGTCGAGGGCCTGCTGGACGTCCGCGTCGAAGTGTGCGTCGTGGAAGACCTGCTGCGGGTTGGGCTCCCTGCTGGGCAGCCGCTCGGCCGCGTCGTCGCCGAGCGCGTCGAAGCGGATGCGCTGCTTGCGGCGGACCATGTCCAGGAAGAGATTGGTGGTGATGCGGTGCAGCCAGCCCTCGAAGGTGCCCGGCGTGTAGGTCGACAGCGACCGGAAGACGCGGACGAAGACCTCCTGGGTGAGGTCCTCGGCGTCGTGCTGGTTGCCCGTGAGGCGGTAGGCGAGGCGGTAGACCCGGCCGCTGTGGGTGCTGACGATCTCCTCCCAGGTGGGCGGAGTCCACGCCTGCCCGTCCGCGTCGCTGGAGAAGGTCGCGGTCTGGGTGTGTCCCGTGGCGGGACGGCCTGCGTGGCTGTGGTCAGCAGCGGTGTCGTTCACGGATTTCGGCCTGCCTGCCGATCCGAGGAAGCGCCGCAGCACTCCGCCCCGATCCGCGGGAACGGCCGCACCTCCCCTGTCGGCTCTGGTGGTGTCCAGTGGAGCCCCTACCATAGCCACCTCGCCCGTTAGCTCCGGATAAGCGGTTTTACGAGAATTTGATCTGGGCTGACACGGCTCGTACGGCTGCGTCAGCACTTGCTCGGCACCATGGCCCACTTCGCCGCCCCCCGTCGCCGTCCGGCCTCTCGTCCGTCTTCGGACGTCGTCTCGTCCTCCCCTTCAAACGACCGGTCCCATCTGCGGGTTCCCGACGCCAACGGATACAGTCACGCCGAGGCAACGACGGGGACAGGAGAGGGTCATTACCGGCAACCGGCAGACGAGCTGGGCGTTCGCCGACGCCTATGTCGCCGAGGACGACGCGCTGCTCTGGGCACGCGACCGGGCCCGCGAGGCGGGCCTGCGCTCGGTGACCCCGGGTACGGGCTCCGCGCTGGGACTGCTCGCCGCCGCCGTGGACGCCAAGGCGGTCGCGGAGATCGGCACCGGCTGCGGGGTCTCCGGAATCCATCTGCTGCAGGGAATGCGGCCGGACGGCGTACTGACCACCGTCGACCCGGAGCCGGAGCACCAGCAGTTCGCCCGCCAGGCCTTCCGCGCCGCGGGGTTCGCCAGCAACCGGGCCCGCTTCATCCCGGGCCGCGCCCTGGACGTCCTCCCCCGGCTCGCGGACTCCGGTTACGACCTCGTCTTCTGCGACGGCGACCGTCTGGAGTACCTGGACTACCTCGCCGAATCGTTGCGTCTGCTGCGCCCCGGCGGCCTCGTCGCCTTCGAGGGCGTCTTCGGCGCGGGCCGGACCATCGACTCCGGTCCGCAGCCCACCGAGGTGCTGCGGCTGCGGGAGCTGCTGCGCGCGGTCCGGGAGAGTCAGGAACTGGTGCCGTCACTGCTTCCGGTGGGCGACGGGCTGCTGTGTGCCGCCAAACGGTGAACCACCGCCCCGCGAGCACCCCGGGAGGCCGGCCCGGCGCCCCTCGGGGGAAGCGGGGAGGCCCGGCAGGACGATCGCCCCGGCACCATGTGCGGTACCGGGGCGATCGAACGGGTATGGTCGCTCGCGCGTCAGCCGACGACCTTCTTGAGGGCGTCGCCGAGTGCGTCGGCCTCGTCGGGGGTCAGCTCGACGACGAGTCGACCGCCGCCTTCGAGCGGAACGCGCATGACGATGCCCCGCCCCTCCTTGGTCACCTCGAGCGGGCCATCGCCCGTCCGCGGCTTCATGGCCGCCATGCTCGTTCCCCTTCCTGATACCAGCTCACCGTCACCGCCGACGGCCCGTGAGGGCACGCGCAGTCCGGCCCGGACACGCGACACCGGCATCGAACACATTGCTTCCCAGCCATTATCCCGCATCCCAGGACCCGATGACCAACATCGGTCGGCATCGCTTGGGCAACGCGCGCGAGCAAAACCACTCAATTCGGCGATGTGACTGCGATACTGCGCGCCCCCGCGCCCCTCCACCGAGGGAAAACGGACCGGATTCCTTTGACGCAGCTCACATCTCAGGAGCGGTCCGGCGCCGGTGATCTCCGTCATGCTGTCTCCCGGACCCACACGGTCGACGACGACCGACCACGACGCGGAGGGGAAACCCATGGCCGACACCGTGCTCTACGAGGTGAGCGACGGGCTCGCGACGATCACGCTGAACCGCCCCGGGGCGATGAACGCGCTGAACATCGAGACCAAGGTCGCGCTCCGGGACGCGGTGCGCTCCGCGGCTGCGGACGACGCCGTGCGGGCGGTGCTGCTGACCGCCGCCGGCGACCGGGCCTTCTGCGTCGGCCAGGACCTCAAGGAGCACATCGGGCTGCTGGCCGCCGACCGGGAGACGGGGTCCGGCGAGACGATGAGCACGGTGCGTGAGCACTACAACCCGATCGTGCGGGCGCTTACGGAGGCCGAGAAGCCGGTGGTCGCCGCCGTGAACGGCGTGGCGGCCGGGGCGGGCTTCGGTTTCGCGCTGGCGGCCGACTACCGGATCGTGGCGGACACGGCGGCCTTCAACACGTCCTTCGCGGGCGTCGCGCTCACCGCCGACTCGGGCATCTCCTGGACGCTGCCGCGCGTCGTCGGTCCCGGGCGCGCCGCCGACCTGCTGCTCTTCCCGCGCAGCATCGGCGCCCGGGAGGCGTACGAGCTGGGCATCGCCAACCGGGTCGTCCCCGCCGCCGACCTGCGCGCCGAGGCCGAGCGGACGGCTCGTGCGCTGGCCGAGGGCCCGACGGTGGCGTACGCGGCGCTCAAGGAGGCCATGGCGTACGGGCTGACGCACTCGCTCTCCGAGACGCTGGAGAAGGAGGACGAGCTTCAGTCGCGGGCCGGCTCCTCCGAGGACCACGCGATCGCGGTGCGCGCCTTCGTGAACAAGGAGAAGCCGAAGTACCTGGGGCGCTGAGCCCGGGGCGGCGGGCCGGCCGGACGGCTCAGGCCCGCCGCGCCACGCACGCCGCCAGGTGGTCGTCGACCAGTCCGCACGCCTGCATCAGCGCGTACGCCGTCGTCGGGCCGACGAAACGCAGGCCCCTCTTCTTCAGCGCCTTGGACAGGGCCGTCGACTCCGGTGTGACGGCGGGGACGTCGGCGAGGGTCTTCGGGACCGGGCGCGTGGCCGGGTCGGGGGCGTGCGACCAGATCAGCTCGTCCAGCTCGCCGGGGGCCCACCGGGCCAGCTCGCGCGCGTTGGCGAGGGTCGCGTCGATCTTGGCGCGGTTGCGGATGATGCCCGCGTCGGCGAGCAGGCGTGCGCGGTCCTCGTCGGTGAAGGCGGCCACCTCGGCGATCGCGAAGCCGGCGAAGGCGCTGCGGAAGCCGGGCCGGCGGCGCAGGATGGTGATCCAGGAGAGGCCGGACTGGAAGGCCTCCAGGCTGAGGCGTTCGAACAGGGCGTCGTCGCCGTGGACGGGCCGGCCCCACTCCTCGTCGTGGTAGGTCACGTAGTCCGCGGTGGACAGGGCCCAGGGGCAGCGCGGCGCGCCGTCCGGGCCCGCCACGGCCTCCCCGGCGCTCACTGCTGCTCCTCCCGGGCCGGCTTCTCCATGGAGACGTGTTGGTGCGTGACGGCGGCCCGGGCGCCGGCCAGTGCGGACTCCAGGTCGGCGATGCGGGCGTCGCGCTCGGCCAGCTCGGCGCCGAGGCGGCCGAGGGCGTCGTCGACGTCCGCCATGCGGTATCCGCGGGCGACGAGCGGGAAGCGCAGCCGCTCCACGTCGGCCCGGCCGACCGGGCGGTCGGGGGGCAGGGAGTCCCGCAGCCGCTCGGGGGCGGCGTCGGGCAGCGGCCCGCTGTCGCCGCCGCTCACCACGGCGAGCGTCACCGCGGCGACCACGACGGCCAGCGCGACGACGAGGAACAGGAACATGACCATCGCTGGGGCCCCCATGGTCGGGCGGGACGCGGTCACCGCGCTGGTCGGCGGGACGCGTCGCTGGTCGGATCGGAGTCGGAACTGGAGTGGGAGTCGGTTGTGTCGGGTCCGATCGTGCCATGCGAGTCTGACAGTCGGGGCCGCAGGCGGCCGAAGGCCGGTCCCCGGGGCCGGGTCCGGGACGAGAGAACGGTGTGGACGAGACGATGTCGCAGGGGACGCTGAGGCTGGGCAGGCGTGAATTCACGGCGCACGAGCCGGTGATCATGGCGATCGTGAACCGGACCCCGGACTCCTTCTACGACCAGGGGGCGACCTTCCACGACGAGCCCGCCCTCGCGCGCGTGGAGCGGGCGGTGGCCGACGGTGCCGCGATCATCGACATCGGCGGGGTGAAGGCCGGGCCCGGGGACGAGGTGTCGGCCGAGGAGGAGGCCCGCCGGACGGTGGGGTTCGTCGCGGAGGTGCGGCGGCGGTTCCCGGACGTCGTGATCAGCGTGGACACCTGGCGGCACGAGGTCGGCGAGGCCGTGTGCGAGGTGGGGGCCGACCTGCTGAACGACGCGTGGGGCGGCGTCGACCCGAAGCTCGCGGAGGTCGCGGCGCGGTACGGGGTGGGGCTGGTGTGCACGCACGCGGGTGGCGCGGAGCCGCGGACCCGGCCGCACCGGGTCGCCTACGACGACGTCATGGCCGACATCCTGAAGGTGACGCTGGGGCTGGCCGAGCGGGCGGTGGCGCTGGGGGTGCCCCGGGAGTCGGTGCTCATCGATCCGGGGCACGACTTCGGGAAGAACACGCGGCACAGCCTGGAGGCGACGCGGCGGCTCGGCGAGATGGTGGACACGGGGTGGCCGGTGCTGGTGTCCCTGTCCAACAAGGACTTCGTCGGGGAGACGCTGGACCGGCCCGTGAAGGAGCGGGTGCTCGGGACGCTGGCGACGACGGCGGTGTCGGCGTGGCTGGGGGCGCGGGTGTACCGGGTGCACGAGGTGGCGGAGACGCGGCAGGTGCTGGACATGGTGGCGACGATCGCCGGGCACCGGGCCCCCGCGGTGGCCCGGCGGGGGCTGGCCTAGGGAGGGTCGGCCCGGGCGGGGGGCGGCCCGGGCATCCCGGCGCCTCCCCCGCCCGCCGACGGCGTGCGCTACACGCCCGCCTCCTTGGAGACCAGGGCCACCGCCTCGTCCACGTCGTCCGTGACGTGGAAGAGGAGGAGGTCCTTCTCCGCGGCCTTGCCCTGGGCGACCAGGGTGCCCCGGAGCCAGTCGACGAGGCCGCCCCAGTACTCGGAGCCGAACAGGACGATGGGGAAGCGGGTGACCTTCTGGGTCTGCACCAGGGTGAGGGCCTCGAAGAGTTCGTCGAGGGTGCCGAGACCACCGGGCAGGACCACGAACCCCTGCGCGTACTTCACGAACATCATCTTGCGGACGAAGAAGTAGCGGAAGTTCAGGCCGATGTCGACGTACGGGTTCAGGCCCTGCTCGAAGGGCAGCTCGATGCCGAGCCCGACCGACGTGCCCTCCGCCTCCAGGGCGCCCTTGTTGGCCGCCTCCATGGCGCCGGGCCCGCCGCCGGTGATGACGGCGAAGCCCGCCTCGACCAGACCGCGGCCCAGCCGCACCCCGGCGTCGTACTCCGGCGAGTCGGCCGGCGTGCGGGCGGAACCGAAGACGCTGATGGCGGGCGGGAGCTCGGCGAGGGTGCCGAAGCCCTCGATGAACTCGGACTGGATGCGCAGGACGCGCCACGGGTCGGTGTGGACCCAGTCCGTCGGGGCACGCTCGTCCAGCAGGCGCTGGTCCGTGGTGCTCTTCTGGACCTGACCCCGCCGTCGCAGGACAGGGCCCAGGCGCTGCTCCTCCGGCGGCTGCTTCTTGCCCTCGGGGTTGCCGGTCGGCATGGGCGCTCCCTCCAGTTGCAGGTTCTTCCGCCTCAGCGTAGATCTACGCGGGTTACGTACGAGGGACCTCAGCATGTCCGCCACGCGCCGCGCTAAACCACGGGGGTGATCACGCCGTCAACCAGGACCGCAGGCGCTCCTCCCCCGCGAGGATCTTGGCCGTCTCCACTCGCTCGTCCCGCTTGTGCGCCAAGTGCGGGTTGCCCGGGCCGTAGTTGACCGCCGGGACGCCGAGCGCCGAGAAGCGCGACACGTCCGTCCAGCCGTACTTGGGCTGCGGGGTGCCGCCCACCGCCTCGATGAAGGCCGCCGCGGCCGGGTGGGAGAGCCCCGGCAGGGCCGCGCCGCTGTGGTCGTCGACCACGAACTCCGCCACCCCGCAGTCCGCGAAGACCTCGCGCACGTGGGCGAGGGCCTCCTCCGGGCTGCGGTCCGGGGCATAGCGGAAGTTGACCGTCACCACGCACTCGTCGGGGATGACGTTGCCCGCGACCCCGCCCGTGACGCCGACCGCGTTCAGGCCCTCGCGGTACTCCAGGCCGTCGATCACCGGGTGGCGCGGCTCGTAGGCCGCCAGGCGCGCGAGGATCGGGGCGGCGGCGTGGATCGCGTTGGAGCCCATCCAGGAGCGCGCGGAGTGCGCCCGCTCCCCCGTCGTCCTCAGCAGCACCCGCAGCGTGCCCTGGCAGCCGCCCTCCACCTGGCCGTCCGACGGTTCGAGGAGCACCGCGAAGTCGCCCTCCAGCCACTCGGGGTGGGCCTCGGCGACGTGCTTGAGGCCGTTCAGCTCGGCGGCGACCTCCTCGTTGTCGTAGAAGACGAAGGTCAGGTCGCGGTTGGGGGCGGGGACGGTCGCCGCGATGCGCAGCTGGACGGCGACGCCGGCCTTCATGTCGCAGGTGCCGCAGCCCCACAGGACACCGTCCTCGTCCAGCCGGGACGGCACGTTGTCCGCGATCGGGACCGTGTCGATGTGGCCGGCCAGGATCACGCGCTCCGCCCGGCCCAGGTCCGTGCGGGCCACGACGTTGTTGCCGTACCGCTCGACCGACAGGTGCGGCAGGGCGCGCAGGGCGCTCTCGACCGCGTCCGCGAGCGGCTTCTCGGTGCCGCTCTCGGAGGGGAAGTCGACGAGCCGCGCGGTGAGCTCCGCGGCGTCCAGCGTGAGGTCAAGCGGGGTATCGGCCATGGCCCCGACCCTAACGCCCCTGCCCGGCCGGGCACTGTCCGTACCCGGGGTACACCACTCCCTACCCTCCAGTACCTTGTACGCGTGCTTCCGCCGCCGCCTCGCAAACGCCATGGCCGTCTCCTCCGTTCCGGGGCGGCCCTCGTGGTCCTGCTCGCGGTCGCCGGATACCTCGTGGTGCAGTACGTCGCCGGGGGCGGCGGTGCCCCGGGCTGCCGGGTCGTCTCGGGCGAGGACGGCGGCAAGACCTACGAGTTCTCGCCGGAGCAGGCGGTCAACGCGGCGACGATCACCGCGGTGGGCACCGCGCGCGAGCTGCCCGAGCGTGCCGTGACGATCGCGCTGGCGACCGCGCTCCAGGAGTCGTCGCTGCGGAACATCGACCACGGCGACCGCGACTCGCTCGGCCTCTTCCAGCAGCGCCCCTCGCAGGGCTGGGGCGCGCCCGGGGAGATCATGGACCCGGCGTACTCGGCGGGCCGGTTCTACGACCATCTGGTGAAGGTGCCCGGCTACACGAGCCTGCCGCTGACCGTCGCCGCGCAGCGGGTGCAGCGCAGCGGCTTCCCCGATGCGTACGCCAAGCACGAGCCGGACGCCACGCTGCTCGCCGCCGCGCTGACCGGGCGGTCCGCCGCGACGCTGACCTGCGAGGGCCGTCCCGGTACGAGCCGGGACAAGGGGCCGGACGCGGTCCGCGAGGCGCTCGTACGGGACTTCGGGCGGGACGTCCTCCAGCCGGCCGGCGCGAAGGCGGACGCCCCGGCCGCCACGCCCGCGCCCCCGGCGTCCGCGGGCGGCGCCGACGGGCGGACCGTGACACTCCCCGTGGCCACCGGCACCGGGGAGGGTGCGGACGCGGACCCGGGGCGGCGCGGATGGCAGCTGGCACACTGGGCGGTCGCCAACGCCTCGGCTCTGCACATCCAGCGGGTCTCCTACGCGGGCCGGGAGTGGACCGCGGGGAACACCGACAGCAAGTGGGATCCGACGGCCGCGGGCGGCGCCCAGGGCGCGGAGCGGGCCGCGGGCGCGGTCCGGATCACCTCCACGCGGTAGCGCTCGCCCGTACGAGCCGTCACTCCGAGGGGTTGCCGGCGCCGAGGCCCGGCCGGCCGGTGCGCGGATGTCCGCGCCGTCGCCCCCGAACCCGCCGGAGGCCAGGGAATCCAAGGGCGGAGAGGCTGCGACGGGCTTTCCGGCCGACCACCTTTTGCCCGTTTTTCTGTGCACCCGATAATGCGACGCATTACCAACTCTTTACGTTGCGCCGCCGCAACCTTCGCGGCCTTCGAGCGGTAGTCACTGCGTCCGAGCCCGGTGGATCACTCGCCGGGCACGGTCGGATCACCCATCGTTGACTTTCCGTCGAAGGAGCATCATGTCCCTCCCCCTGACCCGCCGGATCGCCCGTGCCGCGCTGCTCGTCGCTGCGGGAGCGGCTGCCGGGGTCGGTGCGGCCGGCTCCGCCAGCGCGGCTCCCGAACTGCCGGCCGCCCCGAACCTCGGGGGACTGACCGCCCTGGACGGGGCGAACGTCGGCAACACCGTCGACTCCGCGGCCCAGAACGTCACGCAGACCGCGGGCGACACCGGCGGCAAGGCCGTCAAGAAGACCGTGCCGGCCGCGGGCAAGACCGGTGGCTCGGTCGTCAAGAAGAGCACGCCCGTGGCGCAGAAGGCCGCCGGGGACGCGGCCGGCTCCGCCGGCGAGATCGTCGGTGACACCGCGGGGACCGCCACCCAGGGCGGCCTGCCGACGGACGCGCTGGGCAAGGGCGGCCTGCCCGCCGCCGGTTCGCTGCCGGTGCAGGGTCTGCCGCTCGGCTGACGGTCTCCGACCTGCGCGACGAGGGGGCCCGGGAGTTTCCCGGGCCCCCTCGCCCTGCTCAGGCCGTCAGACGTCGCACCGCCGCCTCGACGCGTTCGTCGGTCGCCGTGAAGGCGACCCGGACGAAGTTCTCCCCCGCCGGGCCGTAGAAGTCGCCGGGGGCCGCCAGGATGCCGCGCTCGGCGAGGTGGGCCACCGTCTCCCAGCAGGACTCCTCGCGGGTGGCCCAGAGGTAGAGGCTGGCCTCGCTGTGCTCGATGCGGAAGCCGTGACCGGTCAGCGCCTCGCGCAGCGCCGTGCGGCGGGCCGCGTAGCGCTCGCGCTGGACGCGGACGTGCTCGTCGTCGCCGAGCGCCGCCACCACGGCCGCCTGGGTCGGCGCGGACGTCATCATGCCGCCGTGCTTGCGGATCTCCAGGAGCGGGCCGAGGACCGCCGGGTCGCCCGCCAGGAAGGCCGCGCGGTAGCCCGCGAGGTTCGAGCGCTTGGAGAGCGAGTGGACGGCCACCAGGCCGTCGTAGGAGCCGCCGTTGACGTCCGGGTGCAGGACGGAGACCGGGTCGGCCTCCCAGCCCAGCTCCAGGTAGCACTCGTCGGAGACGACGAGGACGCCGTGCTCGCGCGCCCAGGCCACGACGCGGGTCAGCTCGGCCCGGGACAGGACCCTGCCGGTCGGGTTCGACGGGGAGTTGAGCCACAGGAGCCGCAGCCCGGCCGGGTCCAGCTCGGTCGGGTCGTCGTACGCCTCGTACTCCGCGCGGGCCAGGCGCGCGCCGACCTCGTAGGTCGGGTAGGCCAGGCGCGGGAAGGCCACCTTGTCGCCGGGGCCGAGGCCCAGCTGGGTGGGGAGCCAGGCGACGAGTTCCTTGGAACCGACGATGGGCAGCACGTGGCGGTGGGTGACGTCGCGGGCGCCGAGACGGCGCCCGAGCCAGCCGGTGATCGCGTCGCGCAGCGCCGGGGTGCCCCAGACCGTCGGGTAGCCCGGGGAGTCCGCCGCGTCGGTCAGGGCCTTCTGGATCAGCTCGGGGACCGGGTCGACCGGGGTGCCGACGGAGAGGTCGACGATGCCGTCGGGGTGCGCGGCGGCCGTCTTCTTGTACGGCTCCAGCCTGTCCCAGGGGAAGGTGGGGAGGCGGTCGGAGACTGCGGACACGGTTTCTGGCTCACTTTCTCGGTGCGGCTCGGTGCGGCTCGAGCGGCGGAAACGCCTCGGTCCCGCACGGCACGGATCAGGGGCGATCAGCCGTACGGGACCGAGGCGGTGCGGTGCGGGGCCGCTCCTACTGGTTCTGCGGCGGCAGCGCGGCGATGAAGCTGTGGTCGCGCTCGATCAGCCCCAGCTTGCTGGCGCCGCCGGGCGAGCCGAGCTCGTCGAAGAACTCGACGTTCGCCTTGTAGTAGTCCTTCCACTCCTCGGGAGTGTCGTCCTCGTAGAAGATCGCCTCGACCGGGCAGACCGGCTCACAGGCACCACAGTCGACGCATTCGTCCGGGTGGATGTACAAGGACCGCTGGCCCTCGTAGATGCAGTCGACCGGGCACTCCTCGATGCACGCCTTGTCCTTCACGTCGACACAAGGCTGCGCGATGACGTAGGTCACGCTGTCGTTCCTCCTCGATAGGGCGCTGGCGGGCCTCCTCAGGCTCCGCCGCCTGGCGCGCGGGAGCGCGGCGTCGTCGATGCCCGCCCCTAGTATCTCCGTTCTTGGGCATGATCCGAACAGGAGGGGTGGACCGACCCGTGGAAATCTCTGCCGCTGGGCGTCTCGAAGTCCGTATCACCGCTGCTGACGTGGGCAAACGAGTCTCCGTGCGGCGCTTGAGCGAGGCTGGTGCGCCGGGTGAGAAGTTCACCGATACGGTCGGTGTTCTCACATCATGGGACAAGGGTGTGCTGCTCATCACACGGAAGAGCGGCGAGAGCGTGCGTGTCCCGGAATCCGCGCTGGTCGCGGGCAAGGTCGTGCCGTCCGCGCCCGCCCGTCGACGCGGCCCCTCCGCCACCTACGCGGAGCTGGCCCGGGCCGCCTCGCGGGCGTGGCGGCCGGTGGAGAGCGAGTGGATCGGCGACTGGGAGCTGCGGGCCGCCGCCGGGTTCACGCGGCGGGCCAACTCGGTGCTGCCGCTCGGTGATCCGGGTCTGCCGCTCGACGCGGCGCTGACCGCCGTACGCGGTTGGTACGCCGCACGCGGACTGCCCGCGTACGTGCAGACCGCCACCGGTGCCGCGGGCACCCAGGAGGTGCTCTGCGGCGAGCTGGAGCGGCGGGGCTGGATGCGGGAGGTGTCGGCGGAGGTGTGGACCGGCGCGTTGGCACCGGTCGCCGACCGGGCGGAGGGGGCCGGTGTGGCCCTGGCCCGGGAGGCGGACGAGGCGTGGCTCGCGCGGTACCGGCGCAAGGGCGTGAGCGAGGTGGCCCTGCGGGTGCTGGGCGGGGGGCCGTCGGTGTGGTTCGCGACGGTTCCGGGTGCGGACGGGGAGGCCCCGGCCGCGATCGGGCGGTGCGTCGTGGACGGGCGGTGGGCCTCCTTCGCGGCCGTCGAGGTCGATCCCGCGCTGCGCCGCCGGGGGCTCGCGACCGCCGTGATGGCCGCGCTGGCCCGGCGGGCGCTCGACGAGGGCGCGTCGGCGGCCTGGCTCCAGGTCGAGACGGACAACGCCCGGGCACGGGCGCTCTACGCCGGGATGGGCTTCGCCGCGCATCACGCGTACCACCACTACCGGGAACCGGCGGATGCCGGGACGGACCGGTAAACCGATCTCCGTGGAAGGGCACGAACCGGCTATGCGTCACCCCCGTCCCCCGTCACCGGAACGCTCCGCCGACCTGCGGCGGCGGTTCGCCGAGGAGGCGCGGTCCGAACGGCCCGACCTGGCGGCGCTCTGCCTGCTGGTGGGCGCGCAGGCGGACGGGACGCTGGACGAGGCGGGTCTGGACGCCGCGCAGGTGGAGCTGGACCGGCTGGCCGGGCAGCTGCCGTTCCGGCCGGGTTCGCCGGAGGCCTGGGCGGTGGCGGTGCGGGACCTGCTCGGCGAGCGCTACGGGTTCCACGGGGTCGCGGCGGACTACCAGCGCCTGGAGTCGTCGTTGCTGCACGAGGTGCTGCGGCGCCGGCGCGGGCTGCCGATCATGCTGTCCGTGGTGTGGCTGGAGGTGGCCCGGCGGGCGGGGGCCCCGGTGTACGGGGTCGCGCTGCCGGGGCACTTCGTGGTCGGGTTCGGGCCGGAGTCCGGTCCGGCGTCCGGGTCGGCGTCCGGTCCGGAGTCCGGGTCGGCGTCCGGGTCGGCGTCCCGGTCGCGGGAGGAGCGGGTGCTCGTCGATCCCTTCGACGGCGGGCGGGTACTGAGCGGGAACGACGCGGAGGCGCTGGTGGTGGGCGCCACGGGGGCCGGCCTGCGGGCCTCGATGCTGGAGCCCGCGGCGCCGCTGGACGTGGTGGCGCGCATCCTGAACAACATCCGGGCCTGGGCGGCGGCCCGGCCGGAGCGGTCGGACGTCGGCCTGTGGGCGATCGAGCTGGCGCTGCTGCTGCCTGCCCATGCGGCGCGGCTGCGGTACGAGCGGGCCCGGTTGCTGGTGCAGCGCGGGGAGTTCACGGCGGGGGCCGGTGAGCTGGAGGCGTACGCCGAGGTGGTGGCGGCGGTGGACGAGGCGGTCGCGGAGGAGATCCGCGGGGAGGCCCGGGCGGCCCGCGCGCTGCTCAACTGAGGTCGCCCCCACACTCCGGCGGTGCCTTCCGCCCTTCCCGACAACGGCAGGGGGCGCCCGGCGGTCGCCGGGCGCCCCCTGCCGTCGGGTCGCGTCAGGTCGGGTCGGTCTCGATGACCGCGACGCGGTCCGTCTTGCTCTTCAGGGCCGGGCGCATGGCGCTGATGACGTCCTCCGGGGTCACGGGGGTCTTCTTGCCGTTGCCCCGGGTGATCAGCACGCCGTCGTACGCGCCGCCGTACAGCTCCTTCAGCGCGGCCTTGTCGTACTTCTCGACCAGCTTGCCGTCGACCGGCTCGACGGCGAGGAACTTCCACAGGGAGTTCTGGGGGCTGAACTTGACCTCCACCCCGCCCGCCTCGACGGTGACGATGCCCGACATCGCCGGTTCGGCGAACTCCTTCAGCATCCGGTCGACCTCGGCGTTGGAGACCGTGGGCTGCCGGCTGGTGGTCGGCACGTTCACGGAGGTGGCGGTGCCCGTCTCCACCTGGGCGCGGTACGCCGCCGCGACGGCCTCGGTCGACTTGTCGACGTCGATGCCCTGTCCCGCCTTGCCGTACACCGGCACGGCCTTGCCGGACTCGAACTTGATCGTGCCCTCGGCCGCCGCCCCCGCACCACCGGCGGCGTCCTCCAGGGCCGCGTGCAGCTTCTCCTCGTCGACGGGCATGACCGGCTCCACGACCCGCTGCTGTCCGAAGAGCGAGCCGATCACGGAGACCGGGTTGTAGTCGCTCTTGGCCGCGGAGCTGGCCGTGGCCTGGGTGTCGATCTGCAGGCCCGCCTGGTCCGGCTTCAGGGAGACGGTCTCGCCGCCCACCGTGAGCTTGAGCGGCTTGCTCGCGCGGGCCGAGAGGACGTCGTCCAGCTTCTCGACGGCGTCGTCGCGGGTGCCGCCGCCGATGTCGACGCCGAGCACGCTGGTGCCCTTGGGTACGTCGGAGCGGTTCATGAGCAGGCCGGCGCCGTAGGTGACACCGGCGATCACGACCAGGCCGCCGACGAGCAGCGGAAGCTTACCGCGCCCCTTCTTCCTGGCCGGCTTACTGGCCCCGGCGGGGGGCGTGGAGACCGGCTCGGGGAGCTTCGGCGGGGTGTGCGACAGCGGTCCGTCGGCGGGCGCGGCGGACTGGAACGGGGTACTCCGGTCGGCCGGCACGACGGGGATACCGCTGGTGACGGTGTTGCCGGAGACGTTGTCCGGGTTGCCGTAGCCGGGGGGAACCGGCTTCTGCGGGGTGAGGATCGCGGTGTCGTCGCTCAGCCCGCCGCCCGGGGCGCGCCGGGTGGCGTCGGGGCCGACAGCGGCGGCACCGGGGCTCTGGGGCATGCCCGGGCCAGCCGGTCCTGCGGGGCCGCCCGGTCCTGCGGGGCCGCCCGGTCCGCGCAGGCCGTCGGAGCCGCGCATTCCGTCGGGCGCGGGCCCGGTCTGCCCCTGGGGGGCGCCGGTGCCCGTGGGCCTGCCCGGGAGGCCGAGGTCGGCGACCGGGGGCGGCGGCGTCAGCGGGCTGGCGCCGGTGACCGGGCCGCCGGTCGGGCCCGCGGGGTTACCGCCGTAGGGCGACTGCCCGTTCGGGCCGTGCTGCTCGCCGCGGGGCGCGGCGGCCTGGTGGCCCTGGCCGTTCCCCGAGAAGTACGGCAGGTCGTCGCGGCGCGGTCCGCCGTCGGCACCCGGGCCGGTGCCCGTGCCGTTGCTGTTGCCGTTGCCGTTGCCGTTGCCGTTGCCCAGCGGGCCCGCCGCCAGGGCCTCCGTCACGTCGAAGGAGCCCGTGCCGCCGCCGTGGCCGGGCGCCACCGGACCGCCGGTGGCTCCGGACATCCCGGCGCCGTTGGTGGACCCGGACCGGGAGCCGCCCGGCACGTTCATGGAGCCGACGACGCCACCGGGACGGCCGCTCCCGCCGCCCGGGCGTGCGGCGGCACCGGCACCGGTGCCGGGAGCACCGGCCCCGGGAGCGGTCGGCGCCGGGGTCGAACCGCCGGGCTGGGCCGCGCCGTTGGCCGCGCCTCCACCCTGCGGGCCCTTGCCCGGGCCGGACTTGCGCGGCGCGAACCAGTCGCTGGCCGGCTTGTCGTCGGCCGGGCCGGAGTGCTGCGCGGGTTCGGCGGGAGTCTCGCCGGCGCTCTCGGGGACGGCGGGGCCCGGCTCGGACCGCTCGGCCGTCTCCGCGTCGGCGGTGTCGCCCTCGGCGTCCGCGACGGGCTTGCGCATGACGACCGGCGGGATGGGCCGTGATCCGGGGATGTTGATCCGGATGCGGGTCGTCAGCGTCGTCTCGGTCTTGCGCTCCTCCGGCCGCGAGGCCGAACGGCCCGCGTCCGCACCGGCATCGGGAGCCGTGGGTGTCCCGTAGGGCGGGGTGCCCGACGGGTATGCGGCTCCGCCGCGCCCGTGGGGCCCGGAGGACGAACTGTCAGTTTCACGACTCAAGGCAGGTTCTCCCGGTTGGCTCCGCCGCCCGTCACCCCTTCAGAGCGGGCGGCCCGGCGGCGCGCACCACCATACTGGCCACTTCCCGCGTGTATCCCGGGACCGCCGGGGAAACCCACACGGGACTCCCACGCCGACGTCTTGGCGAAGCAGTACGTCACTTGCGAAGTCGGTCGGCGCCGCCGTCCGGTTGCCGCACCGGCGCGAGGGTGGCGCACATCACAGCGACGGCGATACCACCGAGCAGGAAGAGATAGGAGCCGCTTCCCGCGGCGAAGAGGAAGTCGCCCTCCGGGCGGCTGGTGGTGAGCAGGACCACGGCGAGGGCCCAGCCCGCGGCGGGCGCGACGGCCCCGCCCCGGCGCCCCACGGCCCGGCCCGCGCCGAGGCAGAGGCCCGCCTCCGCGGCCAGCGCGAGCAGCAGCCCGCCCGGGAACCACGCGGGCTGGAGCAGTGCCCCGGCCACCCCGACCACGGCACCGAGCAGGAAGAGGCCCAGGTACAGGGCGGCCCGGCCGAGGGACGGCGCCCGCAGCGGCTGGGCCAGGGCGGAGGCCGACGGCTCGTTCCGCCCGCTCACCACGCCGCTCCGATCCCGGTCCCGTTGCCCGTACCGGTCCCGGTCCCGAGTCCGAGCCCGGCGAACAGGTCCTCCTCGCGGGCGCCCGCGTCGCCGGCCCGCTCGCCCCGCACCAGTTCGTAGTACTCGGTGGTGAAGAGCGGCTGGGCCAGTTCGTTGGAGAGGACGAAGTACGGTTCGGCCACGGTGATCTGCGTGGCGTGGGCGCGCATGGCGGCGGCCTTGGCGGCGCGGGCGGGGGCGTCGCCGCGGATCTCGGTGGTGATCACCTCGTCCGGTACGACACCCGGGACGTCCTCGACCCCGGCCGCCTCGTCGAACGGCAGCCCGGGCAGCTCGTCGCGGAGGCGGGCGAAGGCGTCCTCGGCGACGGTGCGCGGCACGCGGTTCCAGTAGACCTTGGCGACCGGGCAGCCGGCCTCCTCCGCCAGCTCGACGGCGCGCATGGCGATGCGGTGGGCCTGGATGTGGTCGGGGTGGCCGTAGCCGCCGTCGGGGTCGTAGGTGACGAGGACCTGGGGGCGCACCTCGCGGATCACGTCGACGAGGAGCGCTGCGGCCCGGTCGACGTCCGCCTGCCACAGGCAGCCGGGGTCCTCGTTGTCGGGCAGGCCCAGCATCCCCGAGTCGGCGAAGCGCCCCGGCCCGCCCAGCAGCCGGACGTCGTCCACGCCGAGCGCGCGCATCGCGGCCGCCAGCTCCTCGCGGCGGTGCCCGCCGAGCGCGGGCCCGGTCAGGTGCGCCAGCTCGGGCGGGATGACCTCGCCGCGCTCGCCGAGGGTGCAGGTCACCAGGGTCACGTGGGCGCCCTCGGCCGCGTACCTGGCCATGGTGACGCCGTTGTTGATCGACTCGTCGTCCGGGTGCGCGTGCACCAGCAGCAGACGCCGGGCGGGCTGTTCCGTCATGGGACCACCCTATGAGGCCGCGCGCCCGTCCTCCTCACGCGGGAGACCGTCCGGGCGCGGGCCGGCGTGCGGCCGGGTGCACGGCCGGGTCAGAAGTCGATGCTCCCGATCATCCCTGCGATGTTCGTCGTCAGCTCACTGATCGTGGGCGCGACGGTCGACGAGGCCAGGTAGAAGCCGAGGAGCATGCACACGACCGCGTGCCCCGCCTTCAGTCCTGACTTCTTGACCAGCAGGAAGACGATGATCGCCAGCAGCACAACCGCCGAAATCGAGAGTGCCACGGCGGCTCACCTCCAATGGGCCCAGGGACACGGGGGGTCGGACGCAGTCAGAGCTCGGAGCAGATAAATCCACGCAGCAGGCAACTGGTTGGTACCCACTATGCGCTAGTGATCATAACTATCCGTGCGCGCGCATCTCTCGGCGCACAGCCGCACAAGGGGGCGCATGGCCAATATGGTCAGGGCATGACGACCGAGTCCGATTCCTTCCCCAAACGGCACGCCCGCACCCAGCGGTTCACGCTCGGCGCGCCGCGTTCGTTCACCGTGGCACCCGACGGTTCACGGGTCGCCTTCCTGCGCTCCGGTTCCGGTGCGGACCGGGCCAACGCGCTGTGGGTCCTCGACGTCGAGGAGGGCGGGGAGCGCGTCGCGGCCGACCCCCGCGCCCTGCTCGGCGGCGCCGAGGAGCACCTGTCGCCCGAGGAGCGGGCCCGGCGCGAGCGCAGCCGCGAGGGCGGCGCCGGCATCGTCGGCTATGCCACCGACTCGACCGTCGAGCTGGCCGCTTTCGCCCTGTCGGGGCGGCTCTTCGCGGCCGAACTGCGGGCCGGGACGGCACGCGAACTGCCCGCCCCGGGGCCGGTGATCGACCCGCGCCCCTCCCCCGACGGACGGCACGTCGCCTACGTCGCCCAGGGCGCCCTGCGCGTGGTGGGGGCCGAGGGGGACGGGGACCGGGCACTGGCCGAGGCCGACGCGGAGGGCGTCACCTACGGGCTGGCCGAGTTCATCGCCGCCGAGGAGATGGCGCGCAGCCGGGGCTTCTGGTGGGGTCCGGAGTCGGACCGGCTGCTGGTGGCGCGCGTGGACGACACGCCGGTCAGCCGCTGGTGGATCTCCGACCCGGCCCACCCCGAGCGTGATCCACACCACGTGCCGTACCCGGCGGCGGGCACCGCCAACGCGGACGTACGGCTGTTCCTGATCGGGCTGGACGGGGGGCGCACGGAGGTCCTCTGGGACCGGGCGCGGTATCCGTATCTGGCGCGAGTGCACTGGTCAGCGGCGGGTGCGCCGCTCCTCCTCGTCCAGGCGCGCGACCAGCGCAGCCAGTTGTTCCTGGCCGTGGACACCGAGTCCGGCACGACCCGGATGGTGCACGCCGACGAAGATCCAGTTTGGCTGGAACTCTTCCCCGGGGTGCCCTGCTGGAGCCCTTCCGGACAGCTCGTACGGATCACCGACGAGGGTGGTGCGCGGGTGCTGGCGGTGGGGGAACGACCGCTCACCGGAGCGCAGTTGCACCTGCGGGCCGTACTGGACGTCTCGGGCGACGACGTGCTGGTCTCCGCGTCCGCCGGTGCGGAGGCGGCCGATCCGGAAATCGGTGAAGTGCATGTGTACCGGGTCAACGAACTCGGCGTGGAGCGCGTCTCGCAGGAGGCCGGCGTGCACTCGGCGGTGCGCGCCGGGGGCGTGACCGTTCTCGTCTCCGCGACGCTCGACCGGCCCGGCGCCCGGGCTCAGGTACTGCGGGACGGGAAGCCGGTCTCGACCGTGGCCTCCTATGCCGAAGACCCCGGTTTGTCCCCGCGCGTGACGCTCACCCAGGGGGGCGCACGCCGTGTCCCGTGCGCCGTGCTTATGCCAAGGGACTACCACGGTGACACCCCCCTCCCCGTCCTCCTCGACCCGTACGGTGGCCCCCACGGCCAGCGCGTGGTCGCCGCCCACAACGCCCACCTCACCTCGCAGTGGTTCGCCGACCAGGGGTTCGCGGTGATCGTCGCCGACGGGCGGGGCACTCCGGGACGGTCCCCCGCCTGGGAGAAGGCCATCAAGGACGACGTGGCCGCCGTCGTGCTCCAGGACCAGGTGGACGCGCTGCACGCCCTCGCCGCCGACTTCCCGCTCGACCTGAACCGTGTCGCCGTCCGCGGCTGGTCCTTCGGCGGGTACCTGGCGGCGCTGGCGGCCCTGCGCCGGCCGGACGTCTTCCACGCCGCGGTCGTGGGCGCCCCGGTCACCGACCTGCGCCTGTACGACACGCACTACCAGGAGCGGTACGTCGGCCATCCCGACGAGCAGCCGGAGGTCTACCGCCGCAACTCGGTGATCGACGACGCGGGCCTGGTGGACGCGGCAGAGCCGCACCGCCCGATGATGGTCATCCACGGGCTGGTGGACGACAACGTGGTCGTCGCCCACTCCCTGCGCCTGTCCTCGGCCCTGCTCGCCGCCGGCCGCCCCCACGAGGTGCTCCCCCTGTCCGGCGTCACCCACATGACCCCGCAGGAGTCGGTCGCCGAGAACCTGCTGCTGCTCCAGGTGGACTTCCTCAAGCGGTCGCTCGGCTGACGTCACGCGTTCGCGCCGGCCGCTTTAACACGCGGGCAACTCAACCGAAGCGGTACCGATATACGGACGCGTGACGCTGTTCAGCGTGCGGCCGTGCGGGTGCCGTGAGCGGGCCGGGGAGTGCCATGTCACCCCGGCCCGCTGCCGTGCCCGCCCTTCCGTCCGCCGTCGCCGTCGGCGTCCGTCTCCGGCGGCACCACCTGCTTCTCCTCCGCGAAGTGGCACGCCGAGTCATGGGCCGCGGGGCCGGTGGCGTGCCGGAACTCCGCGGGCACCGCGAGCGCCGGCACCTCCAGGGCGCACCGCTCCCGCGCCTTCCAGCAGCGGGTGCGGAAGCGGCATCCGGAGGGGATGGCGGTGGGCGAGGGGACGTCACCGGTCAGGATGATCCGCTCGCGGTGCTCCCGGGCCCGAGGGTCGGGCACCGGCACGGCGGACAGCAGGGCCTGGGTGTACGGGTGGGTGGGGTGGTCGTAGATCTCGGCGTCCCGGCCGGTCTCCACGATGCGGCCGAGGTACATCACGCCGACCCGGTCCGAGATGTGCCGGACGATCGACAGGTCGTGGGCGATGAAGATGTAGGACAGGTCGAACTCGTCCTGGAGCCGGCCCATCAGGTTGATGACCTGCGCCTGCACCGAGACGTCCAGGGCCGAGACCGGTTCGTCCGCGACGATGATCTCCGGGCGCAGGGCGAGTCCGCGGGCGATACCGATGCGCTGGCGCTGGCCGCCGGAGAACTGGTGGGGGTAGCGGTTGATGTACTCGGGGTTCAGGCCGACCACGTCGAGCAGGTGCTGGACCCGCTGTCGCCGGTCGCCCTTCGGGGCGACCTCCGGATGGATGTCGTACGCCTCCCCGATGATGTCGCCCACCGTCATCCGGGGGTTGAGGGAGGTGTAGGGGTCCTGGAAGACCATCTGGATGTTGCGGCGCACGGCCTTCAGCGCACGGCCCGAGAGGCGGGTGATGTCCTCGCCCTTGTAGCGGATCTCGCCGGCCGTCGGCCGCTCCAGGTTGACCAGCATCTTGGCGACCGTCGACTTGCCGCAGCCGGACTCGCCGACGATGCCGAGGGTCTCGCCGCGGTCGAGGTGGAAGTCGACGCCGTCGACCGCCTTGACGGCCCCGACCTGCTTCCTGAAGAGGATGCCGGTGGTGAGCGGGTAGTGCTTGACGAGGCCCCGGACCTCCAGGATCGGCTCAGCCATGCAGGCACTCCCTCCAGAAGTGGCAGGCGCTGCCCCGCTCCGACTCCGACTCCGTCACCTCGTACAGCGGCGGTACGTCGGTGCGGCAGACGTCCTGGGCCATCGGGCAGCGGGGGTGGAAGGCGCAGCCGGGCGGGATGCGGGTGAGGTTGGGCGGCAGGCCCTTGATGGCGTACAGCTCCTGGCCCTTCTGGTCCAGGCGCGGGATGGAGTCCAGCAGGCCGCGGGTGTACGGGTGGGCCGGTGCCTTGTAGATGTCGTGCACCGGTGCCGTCTCCACGATCCGGCCCGCGTACATCACGGCGATCTTGTCGGCGACGTCCGCGACCACGCCCAGGTCGTGGGTGATGAGGATCAGGCCCATGTGCAGCTCGCGCTGGAGTTCCGCGAGGAGTTCCATGACCTGGGCCTGGACGGTGACGTCGAGGGCGGTGGTGGGCTCGTCGGCGATGATCAGCTTCGGCTCCAGGGCCATCGCCATGGCGATCATGATGCGCTGGCGCATGCCGCCGGAGAACTGGTGCGGGTACTGCCGCACCCGCTCCTTCGCGGCCGGGATGCGCACGCGGTCCATCAGTTCGACGGCCTTGGCGCGGGCGTCCTTGCGGGACATGCCCCGGTGCACGGTGAACATCTCGCCGAGCTGGTCACCGACGGTCAGGACCGGGTTCAGCGACGACAGCGCGTCCTGGAAGATCATCGCCATCTCGGCGCCGCGGATCCTGCGGCGCTCATCCTCCTTGAGCTTCAGCAGGTCCCGGCCCTCGAAGAGGATCTCGCCCCCGGTGATCCGGCCCGGCGGCACGTCGAGGATGCCCATGACCGTCTGTGCGGTGACCGACTTGCCGGAGCCGGACTCGCCGAGGACGGCGAGGGTCTCGCCCGCGTCCACGCCGTAGCTGACGCCGTTGACGGCCTTGGCGACGCCGTCCCTGGTGCGGAACTCCACGTGCAGGTCGCGCACTTCGAGCAGCATGCGGCGGCTCACCTCAGCTTCGGGTCGAGGGCGTCGCGCACCGCGTCGCCGAGCATGATGAACGCCAGGACGGTGATCGCCAGCGCGCCCGAGGGCCACAGCAGGGCGTGCGGGGCGTTGCGGACGTAGGGGGCGGCGGCGGAGATGTCGATGCCCCAGGAGACGCTGGGCGGCTTGAGGCCGACGCCGAGGAAGGACAGCGTCGCCTCCAGGGAGATGTAGGTGCCGAGCGCGATCGTGGCGACGACGATGACGGGGGCGACGGCGTTGGGCGCGATGTGCCGCAGCAGGAGCCGGGAGTTGGAGGCGCCCAGCGCGCGGGCGGCCTGGACGTAGTCGTTCTGCTTGGCGGTGATGACCGAGCCGCGGGCAATGCGGGAGATCTGCGGCCAGCCGAGCAGCACGATGAAGCCGATGACCGGCCAGACGGTGTTGCTGGTGATGACGGAGAGCAGGACCAGCCCGCCGAGGACGACCGGGATGGCGAAGAACACGTCGGTGATCCGGGACAGGATCGAGTCCCCCACGCCGCCGAAGAAACCGGCGAGCCCGCCGAGCACGCTGCCGAGGACGGCGACGCCGAGCGTGGCGAGGACGCCGACCGCCACCGAGGTGCGGGCGCCGTAGACGGTGCGGGTGTAGACGTCGCAGCCCTGGCCGTTGAAGCCGAAGGGGTGGCCGGCCTGCGACCCCTCCTGGGCCTTGGCGAGGTCGCACTTGAGGGGGCTGCCGGACGCGATCAGCGAGGGCCAGATCGAGATGACGACCAGGAAGAGGATCACCAGCGCCGAGATGATGAAGACGGGGTTGCGGCGCAGGTCGTGCCAGGCGTCGGACCAGAGGCTGCGGGGCTTGTCCTCGGGGCGCGCTCCGTCGGGGCCGGGCGGCTGCTCCAGCGTGATCGCCTCGCTCGCGCCCAGGTCCATCGTGCCGCCCATGCCGGTGCCTGCGACGGCGCGCTCGGGCTCGTAGGGCTGCTGCTGGTCAGGCATAGCGGATCCTCGGGTCGAGTACGGCGTACAGGAGGTCGACGAGGAGGTTGGCGACGAGGAAGACGAGGACCAGGACGGTGACGAAGCCGACGACGGTCTGGGTGTTCTGCCGGAGGATGCCCTGGTAGAGCTGGTAGCCGACGCCGTGGATGTTGAAGATCCGCTCGGTGACGATGGCGCCGCCCATCAGGGCGCCGATGTCGGTGCCGATGAAGGTGACGACCGGGATGAGGGAGTTGCGCAGCAGGTGCCGGGTGATGACCCGGTGCCGGGGCAGGCCCTTGGCGACGGCGGTGCGGACGTAGTCGGAGCGCCGGTTCTCCGCGATGGAGGTCCGGGTCAGGCGGGTGACGTAGGCCAGGGAGACCGAGGCGAGGACCAGGCCGGGGACGATCAGCTCGCCGAAGGCCGCCTCGGAGGAGACGGCCGGGTCGATCCAGCCCCATTTGACGCCGAGGAGCAGCTGGAGCAGCAGGCCGGTGACGAAGGTCGGGACGGAGATCACGACCAGGGTGAGCAGCAGGACCCCGGTGTCGACCGGGCGGCCGCGGCGCAGGCCGGTGACGACGCCGAGGACGATGCCGACGACGATCTCGAAGAGGATCGCCACGATCGTCAGGCGGATGGTGACGGGGAAGGCCGTGCCCATCAGCTCGGTGACCGGCTGACCGTTGAAGGCGGTGCCGAAGTCCCCGGTGAAGACGTTGCCCATGTAGGTCAGGTACTGCTGCCACACGGGCTTGTCGAGGCCGAACTCCTTCCGCAGCTGCGCGGCGGTCGCCGGGTCGCACTCCCGGTCGCCACAGAGTCCCGCGATGGGGTCGCCCATCACGTTGACCATCAGGAAGATCAGCAGCGTGGCCCCGATGAAGACCGGGATCATCTGGAGCAGCCGCCGGACGACGTAGCGTCCCATGGCGCCCCCTCAGCCGACCTTGATCTCGTTGTAGACCGGGACGCTGAACGGGTTGAGCTCCACGTCGGACAGCCGGTCGGAGTAGCCGGCGCTGCCGTTCTGGTACCAGAGCGGGATGGCGCCCATCTCGTCCCGCAGGACCTCCTCGGCCTGCTGGAAGATGCCGACGGCCTTGGCGGTGTCGGCCTCGGCGTTGGCCTTGTCGACGAGGTCGTCGAACTCCTTGTCGGACCACTTGCCGTCGTTGGAGGAGGCGTTGGTGTAGTACAGCGGCTGGAGGAAGTTCTGGATGAGGGGGTAGTCCATCTGCCAGCCGGCCCGGAAGGGGCCGCTCATCTTGCGGTCGGTGATCTGGTTGCGGAAGTCGGCGAAGGTGCCGACGGGGTTCCCGACGCAGGCGCGGTCGTTCTCCAGGGCGTTGTTGATGGAGTTGCACACCGCGTCGACCCACTGGCCGTGGGAGCCGGTGTCCGCGTTGTAGGTGATCTTCACCTGGCCGCCGGGCAGTCCGCCGCCGTCCTTGACCAGCTTCCTGGCCTCCTCCGGGTTGTACTCGCAGGCCTCACCGCACAGGCCCTCCTTGAAGCCGCCGTCCTCACCGAGCACGGGTGAGGTCCAGTCGGTGGCCGGGGTGCGGGTCTGCTGGAAGATCGTGTCGGTGATCTGCTTGCGGTCGATCGCCATGGAGAGGCCCTTGCGGACCTTCTCGGAGCCCGGCTTGTTCCAGGCCTCGTCGTAGAACGGGAAGGCGAGGGTCTGGATGATGCCGGCCGGGGTGTTGATGTACCGGTCGCCGAGGTCGTTCTCGACGTTCTTGAGCTGGGCGGCCGGGACGTCGTCGACCAGGTCGAGGTTGCCCGCCATCAGGTCGGTGTAGGCGGTGTTGTTGTCGGTGTAGACCTTCAGGTCGACGCCGCCGTTCTGCGCCTTGTCGTCACCGGGGTACTGGTCCCACTTCCTGAGGGACATCTGGGAGCCGCGGGTGTAGTTGTCGACCTGGTAGGGGCCGTTGCCGACCGGCTTCTTCAGCCAGGCGTCGTGGTCGTCGAAGAACGCGCGGGGCAGGGGGGCGAAGGCCGGGTAGCCGAGGGTGTCGGGGAACGTCGAGAACTTCTGGCTGAGCTTGACGGTGAAGGTGCGGGGCCCGGTGACCTTCAGCCCGGACAGGGTGTCGGCGCTCTGCTCGCCGCCGTCCTCGGGGTGGGCCTTGTCGTAGCCGTCGATGTAGCTGAAGAAGTAGGCGTTGCGCTGGTTGTTCTTCAGGCTCGCGCCGTAGTTCCAGGCGTCCACGAAGGACTGGGCGGTCACCTTCTCGCCGTTGCTGAAGGTCCAGCCGTCCTTGACGGTGACGGTGAAGTTCTGCGAGTCGGAGGTCTCGATCTTCTCGGCGAGCATGTCCTGGGCCTCGCCGGTCTTCGGGTCGTACTTCTTCAGCCCCCGGAAGATCATGTCGAGGACCTTGCCGCCCTGCACCTCGTTGGTGTTGGCCGGCTCCAGCGGGTTCTGCGGGTCGCCCCACGAGGAGCTGAGCACCGCGCCGGTGTCCCCGCCGCTGTCGCCACCGCCTCCGCAGGCCGTCGCCGCGAGGGCTGCCGCCGCAGCGCATGCGGCCCATCTGGCGTGCCTGGCTCCGCGCATGGAGTGCCTCCTCGTGCCCTGACTCGTCCGGCTCGTTCGGCTGGATCGCTGACTCGTCCTCTGGTCCATTACCGGTCAGCATCAGGGCAAAGGGTGCACATCGCACACGCATACCTCCCTTTGGAGGAACCCCACAGCACACCGTCACCGACCGGCGGTCCGTCGGGGGGCAGCGCTTCTACCCGGCGCAAAGGATCTTGAACACGGGGCGCAACAGATCTTCACCATCCGATGCGGAACCGTTGGATTCAGAACCCTCGGTGTACACATTTCGACGATCTAGCGTCCGCATAACGAACACCTTGACCGATTAGTCCAGTTGGCCCGATGTAGGGCACGAATCGATCACAGCACGCTACACGCGTAGCTATGGTTCGCTCAAGCAACAGTAAAGAAGGTAAAGACAGAGCCAAGCCGTTCCGGATTTTATTGACCTTGAACGAATTGCGTTGAAAAAGTCCGGCGTAGCCCGTAGGGGGACGCCCTGCGGAGTCATCAGACCCTCCCTTGGGCCAGGAGCACCATGACCCCCCCAACTCCATCAGCGGCTGCCCCGCTCGCGGTGACCGACGACAGCGTCGTCACGTCGCCCACGCCCACCACTCCTCAGGGCAGCGAGGGCCGCTCCCCGGGCCGGCTGGCCTGGAAGCGCTTCAAGCGTGACCGTGCGGGTGTCGCCTCCGCGGCCATCGTGATCTTCTTCTTCGTGATCGCGCTCGCCGCGCCGCTCATAGCCAAGCTGTACGGCAAGGACCCGTACACCACGTACGCGAGCCAGCGCCCCGAACTGCTCGACGCCTTCTCGTACCCGGCCGGCCCCAACGGCGGAATGAGCTCGGAGTTCTGGTTCGGCGTCGAGCCGCAGCTCGGCCGGGACGTCTTCACCTTCCTGCTCTACGGCATCCGGACCTCGCTGGGCATCGCGGTGGCCGCCACGCTGGTCACCGCCTTCCTCGGCATCGTGATCGGCATCACGGCGGGCTACCTCGGCGGCAAGACGGACTACCTCGTCGGCCGGGTCATCGACATCCTGCTGTCGTTCCCGTCCACGCTGTTCTTCATCGCCTTCATGCCGGTCGTCTACGGCCTGTTCGTCGCCCCCGACGAGAACATCCCGACCTGGCTGCGGGCCGTCTCCCTGATCCTCGTGCTCTCCGGCTTCGGCTGGGCCTCCCTCGCCCGTCTGCTGCGCGGCCAGGTCCTGGGCCTGCGCGAGCGGGAGTTCGTCGAGGCCGCCAAGGTCACGGGCGCCTCGCCGCGGCGCATCGTCTTCAAGGAGCTGCTGCCCAACCTGTGGACACCGATCATCATCCAGTCCACGCTCATGCTCCCGGCCTTCGTGACCGCCGAAGCGGGTCTGGCCTTCCTCGGCGTCGGCATGATCGACCCGACCCCGGACTGGGGCGTCATGATCCAGCGCGGTGCCCAGTTCTACACCGAGGACATCACCTTCATGCTCTTCCCGGGCCTGTCGATGGTGATCTTCGTCCTCGCCTTCAACCTGCTCGGCGACTCGGTGCGCGACGCGCTCGACCCGAAGTCCAAGCGCTGACCCGTTCCTCCCCGGTCCGTACACAGGAGTCCGGCCGGCCCACTCCGTCCCGTATGCCCACCCTTGGTAGGTTCACCATGGCTTTCTCCCGTAGAAACTTCCTCATAGCGACCGGTGTCGTCGCGGCCTCCTCCTCGGTCCTGACCGCCTGCGGCGGTGACAAGGGCGGCTCGTCCAAGGACAGCGGCCTCAAGGTCAGCGGCAGCAAGACGATGGACATCCCGGTCGGCACGAAGGCCGACTCCACCGGTCCCGCCCCCGAGGTCAAGGGCGCGGTGAAGGGCGGGACGATCTACTCGCTCGACCAGTTCGACATGGACCACATGGACCCGGCGCAGATCTATGTCTCGACCGAGGGCGCCATCACCGTCCCGATCATGCGCGGACTGACCGGCTACAAGATCGACGACAAGGGCGCCACCACCCTGGTCGGCGACGCCGCCACCGACGCCGGCACGGTGAAGGACGGCGGGAAGACCTGGTCCTTCACCATCAAGGAGGGCCTCAAGTGGGAGGACGGCTCCGAGGTCTCGATGGACGACGTCCGTCACACCTTCGAGCGCCTCTTCGCCTCCTTCCTCACCGAGGGCCCGCACTACGTCCAGTCGTGGCTGGAGGGCGGCGACAAGTACAAGGGCCCCTACGAGGGCAAGCACCTCGACTCGATCGAGATCGACGGCCGCACCATCACCTTCCGCCTCAGCGAAGCACGCGGCGACTTCAACTACACGCTCGGCATGCGCGGTTACTCCCTGGTGCCCAAGAAGCACGACACCAAGGAGAAGTACGACAAGCGTCCGTTCTCCTGCGGCCCGTACAAGATCGAGAGCCGCAGCGCCGGCAAGTCCCTGACCTACGTGCGCAACGAGCACTGGGACCCGAAGACGGACCCGATCCGCAACGCGTACCCGGACAAGTTCCACTTCCAGTTCGGCTTCGAACTGCTGGCCTCCACCGACCGCTACCTCGCGGACCGGGGCAACGACCAGTACACGATGTCGATCTTCAACGAGGTCGCGCCCGAGCGGGTCGCCCAGGTACTCACCGACGCCGAGCTGAAGAAGCGCGTGCTCACCCAGGTCGACACGGTCACCTACTACTGGCCGATCAACACCACCCGCATCACCGACGTCAAGGTGCGTCAGGCCATCAACTGGGCCTGGCCGCACCAGCAGCTGCAGACGATCAAGGGCGGTGCCTCCGGCAGCGAGATCGCCACCACGATCCTCAGCCCGGTGACCCCCGGCTACGCCAAGTTCGACCAGTACGGCACCACCAAGAAGCCCGGCGGTGACCCCGCCAAGGCCAAGGCACTGCTGAAGGAGGCCGGCAAGGTCGGCCAGAAGCTGGTGATCGCCTACCAGCAGTCGGACAACTCGGTGAAGCAGGCCGTCGCGATCAAGAACGCCCTGGAAGAGGCCGGCTTCAAGGTCGTCAACAAGCAGATCGACAAGTCGACCTTCTACACCCAGATCGGCAAGCTCGACAACGGCTACGACCTGTTCGCCGCCGGCTGGAGCCCGGACTGGCCGAACGGCTACTCGGTCTTCTACCCCTGCTGGCACGGCGATTCCGTCCGTGAAGGCGGCAACAACTACGCCCAGCTGAACGACACGGGCGTCAACAAGGCGATCGACGCCGCCTCCAAGATCGCGGACCCCGAGGAGGCCAAGAAGGCCTGGGGCGCCATCGACCGTCAGATCATGGAACTGGCGCCGGTCGTGCCGGACTACCACAAGATCCGCAACTGGATGCACGGATCCAAGGTCGGCAACGTCGTGTACGACGCCGGCAACACCTGCATCGCGCTCTGCAAGCTCTACGCGAAGAAGTAGGCACGCGCGCCCCGGGGCGGCCACCACCCGCGTGGCCGCCCCGACGGCCCACCCCCCTCACACCTCCCCGGCGACGGCGCCCCGTCCGGAAAGTCACGCCCCATGCTCCGCTTCCTAGTCCGCCGAGTCTCCGGTGCGATGGTCATCCTGTTGATCATCAGCGCCGTCACCTTCTGGCTCTTCTACGCCATCCCGCGTGACCCCGCCATGATGTCCTGCGGCAAGAACTGCACGCCGGAGAACCTGGAGCAGATTCGGAAGAACCTGGGCATCGACGAGTCGATCCTGATGCAGTACTGGCACTGGCTCTCCGGCATCTTCGCCGGCCGGGACTACGCCGGATACGGCTACTGCGACGCGCCGTGCCTCGGCTACTCGTTCGCCAACAACGAGCCCGTCTTCGGCACGATCATGGACCGGCTGCCGACGACCCTCTCGCTCGCCTTCGGCGCGTCCGTCGTCTTCCTGATCGTCGGCGTCGGCGCGGGCATGCTCGCGGCGCTCAAGCAGGGCAAGTTCCTGGACAAGTTCGCCAGCTCGGTGTCCCTGCTCGGATCCTCGCTCCAGATCTACTTCGTCGGCTACATCGCGATGTTCTTCCTGGTGTCGGAGCTGGGCATCCTCAGCCAGCCGTCGTACACGCCGATCACCGAGAACCCGGCCGCCTGGATGTCCGGTCTGCTGCTGCCGTGGCTGGTGCTGGCGATCATCTTCACCGCGAACTACACCCGCATGACGCGGTCCCAGATGGTGGAGCAGCTGAGCGAGGACTACGTGCGCACGGCGCGGGCCAAGGGCCTGTCCAAGCGCAACGTCTTCTTCCGCTTCGCCTGGCGCGGCGCGATGGGCCCGATCGTCACCCTCTTCGGCATCGACCTCGGTGTGCTGATCGGCGGCGCCATCATCACCGAGACGACCTTCAGCCTCCAGGGCATCGGCCGGCTCGCCATCCAGTCCGTCAACCAGAGCGACCTGCCCATGCTGCTCGGCGTCACCGTCCTGGCGGCCGGCGCGATCGTCCTCTTCAACATCGTCGTCGACGCGGTCTACGCCCTCATCGACCCGCGGATCCGGCTCGCCTGACCTCCGCCCTCCCTACCCCCCTCTGCATCACCTCCTGGAGCGTCCCCGTGACGAGCACCGAACAGCAGCCCTTCCTCTCCGTCAGGGACCTGAAGGTCCACTTCTCCACCGAGGACGGCATCGTCAAGGCCGTCGACGGGCTCTCCTTCGACGTCGCCAAGGGCAAGACGCTCGGCATCGTCGGCGAGTCGGGCTCGGGCAAGTCGGTCACCAACCTGACGATCCTGGGCCTGCACGACCGGGACCGCACCGCGATCGACGGCGAGATCGTCCTCGACGGCAAGGACCTGCTCACCGCCACCGAACGCCAGCTGGAGCGGCTGCGCGGCAACAAGATGGCGATGATCTTCCAGGACGCGCTGGCCTCGCTGTCGCCGTACCACACCGTCGGCAAGCAGATCGGCGAGACCTACCGCAAGCACACCGGCGCCTCCAAGGCGGAGGCTCGGCAGCGGGCGATCGAAATGCTGCGCCGGGTGGGCATCCCGCAGCCGGAGGTCCGGGTGGACGACTACCCGCACCAGTTCTCCGGCGGTATGCGCCAGCGCGCGATGATCGCCATGGCGCTGGTCTGCGACCCCGAGCTGCTCATCGCGGACGAGCCGACCACGGCGCTGGACGTGACGGTCCAGGCGCAGATCATGGACCTGCTCAAGGACCTCCAGCAGGAGTTCGGCACGGCCATCGTCTTCATCACCCACGACCTCGGTGTCATCGCCGACATCGCGGACGACGTGCTGGTGATGTACGGCGGCCGGTGCGTGGAGCGCGGAACGAAGCAGGAGGTGCTGCGCGACCCGCAGCACCCGTACACGCTGGGCCTGATGAGTTCCATGCCGAGCCTGGACGGGCCGGTGGACGTGCCGCTGGAGCCGATCCCCGGTTCGCCGCCCTCGCTGCTCAACCCGCCGACCGGCTGCCGGTTCCACCCGCGGTGCGCCTTCGTGGAGAAGGTCCCCGGCGGGCTGTGCTCCTCGGAGCAGCCCCTGCTCCAGGTGGAGAAGGGCCGGGGGTCCGCCTGCCACCTGGCCCCGGAACAGCGCCGGGAGCTGTTCGCCGACTTCGCCGGTTCCCGGCACAACTGACGTACAAGAGACAGGACTTCACCATCATGAGCAACGCGGAAACGCTCCTGGACGTCAGCGGTCTGACCAAGCACTTCCCGATCAAGGGCGGCTTCCCGATCCCGCGCACGGTCGGTGCGGTCCGGGCGGTGGACGGCCTGGACTTCACGGTCCGCGAGGGGGAGAGCCTGGGCCTGGTCGGGGAGTCCGGCTGCGGCAAGTCGACCACGGGCCGGCTGATCACCCGCCTGCTGGAGCCCACGGGCGGCAAGGTCACCTACCGGGGCCAGGACATCACCCACGCGGGGCGACGGGCGCTCGCGCCGATCCGGTCCGAGATCCAGATGATCTTCCAGGACCCCTACGCGTCCCTCAACCCCCGCCAGACGGTCGGCAAGATCATCTCGGGTCCGATGGAGATCAACGACATCAACCCGGCCGGCGGCCGCGAGAAGCGCGTGCGCGAGCTGCTGGAGATCGTGGGCCTCAACCCCGAGCACTTCAACCGCTTCCCGCACGAGTTCTCCGGCGGCCAGCGCCAGCGCATCGGGGTCGCCCGCGCGCTGGCCCTGGAACCGAAGCTGATAGTGGCCGACGAGCCGGTCTCCGCGCTCGACGTCTCCATCCAGGCCCAGGTGGTGAACCTGCTCCAGAAGGTGCAGAGGGAACTGGGCATCGCCTTCGTCTTCATCGCCCACGACCTGGCCGTGGTCCGGCACTTCTCGCAGCGTGTCGCGGTCATGTACCTCGGCAAGATCATGGAGATCGCCGACCGGGACGACCTGTACGACAACCCGCGCCACCCCTACACGCGCGCCCTGCTCTCCGCCGTGCCCGAGGCGACCGTGGAGGACACCCCCCGCGAGCGCATCCGGCTGGTGGGCGACGTGCCCTCGCCGATCAACCCGCCCTCGGGCTGCCGCTTCCGCACCCGGTGCTGGAAGGCGACGGAGAAGTGCGCGTCGGAGGCGCCGCCGCTGGTGCAGGTGGAGGGGAACAAGCCCGGACACCTGACCGCGTGCCACTACCCCGAGACGGATGACGTACCCTCGCCCCGTCTCACCAAGAAGCCCCGGGCGGCCGCCTGACAACACCCCTTTCTGTCGGCACCGCCCGCGGAACGGACCTCCTCGGCCCATTGACCCGAGCCCGGAACGTCCGCTCCAGGGAAACCGAGGGCCCGCGCCTCCCCAGGCGCGGGCCCTCGGTCCGTTCACGGTGCCGGGCGGATCAGGCGGACCGGCCCTTGTCGGTCTCCTCCAGCGCGGCCAGCGCCGGGTCCAGGACGATGTCCTCCTCGCGGGCCGCGATCGTCGGCTCCTCCGGGAAGTGACAGGCCGTCAGGTGACCGTCGCGGTTGCCGTCGATGCGGACCAGCGGAGGCACCTCGCTCGCGCACTTGTCCTGCGCCTTCCAGCAGCGGGTGCGGAAGCGGCAGCCGGAGGGGGGCATGATCGGCGAGGGCACGTCGCCGGCGAGGCGGATGCGCTCACGGCTCTCGGGCTCGTCGACCATCGACACCTCGGGCACCGCCGAGAGCAGGGCGTGGGTGTAGGGGTGCCGCGGCCTGCTGTAGATGGAGTCCCGGTCGCCGACCTCGACCACCTTGCCGAGGTACATGACGGCGACGCGCTTGGAGAAGTGCCGGACGACGGCCAGGTCGTGGGCGATGAACAGGAAGGCGATGCCCATCTCCTGCTGCACCTTCTGGAGCAGGTTCACCACCTGGGCCTGGATGGAGACGTCGAGCGCGGAGACCGGCTCGTCCGCGACGATGAGCTTGGGGTTGAGCGCCAGGGCGCGGGCCACGCCGATGCGCTGGCGCTGACCACCGGAGAACTCGTGCGGGAAGCGGTTGAAGTGCTCCGGGTTGAGGCCGACCAGTTCGAGCAGCTCGCGCACCTTCTTGTCCCGGCCGCCCGCCGGGTTGATCCCGTTGACCTCCATCGGCGACTTGATGATCGTGCCGACGGTCTGCCGGGGGTTGAGCGAGGAGTACGGGTCCTGGAAGATCATCTGGATCTCGGAGCGGACGGGCGCCAGCTGCCTGCGGGAGGCGTGGGTGATGTCGTGGCCCGCGTACTCGATCTTCCCGCCGGTCGGTTCCAGGAGTCGGGTGATGAGCCGGCCCGTGGTGGACTTGCCGCAGCCCGACTCTCCCACCAGGCCGACGCTCTCACCGACGCCGACGGTGAGGTCGACGTCGTCCACTGCCTGGACGGCACCGACCTTCCGTTTGATCGGGAACCCACCGTAGATGGGGAAGTGCTTGGTTAGACCCTCGACCTTCAGCAGCGTCTCGGGAGACGCGGTGGCGGAGCCCTGCTGTGCGGGGAGGGTGAGTTCGTCGCTCATGTCTCGGTCTCCCTAGCGCAGCCGGGGCTGGATCTTGTCGATGAAGAAGGTCTGTTGCTGTTCCGCCGTCAGGTGGCAGGCCGCCGCGCGTCCCTCGCCGAGGGGCGGACGTTCGGTGCTGCACCGGTCGCCCGGCACCTCGCCCGTGAAGGCGCACCGCGGGTGGAAGGGGCACCCGGACGGGGGGTTCAGCAGGCTGGGCGGACTGCCGGGGATCGGCGTGAGCGCCTGGTCGATGCTGCCGCCGAGCCTCGGCATCGAGCTGAGCAGGCCCCAGGTGTACGGATGGCGTGGTCGGCGCAGCACCTCGGCGGTGCTTCCGCGCTCCACGGCCCGGCCCGCGTACATCACCAGCAGGTCGTCGGCCATGTCGGAGATGACACCGAGGTCGTGGGTGATGAAGACGATCGCCGAGCCGAACTCCTGCTGGAGGTCCTTGAGCAGGTCCAGGATCTGCGCCTGGACGGTCACGTCCAGCGCCGTCGTGGGCTCGTCGGCGATCAGCAGGTCGGGGTCGCAGACGAGCGCCATGGCGATCATCGCGCGCTGGCGCATACCGCCGGAGAACTGGTGCGGGTAGTCGTCGACCCGGGACTGGGGCTGGGGGATGCCGACCTTGGTCAGCATCTCGATCGCCCGTGCCCGCGCCTCCTTCTTGGACGCGCCGGTGTGCTTCATGAAGGGTTCCGCGATCTGCCGGCCCACCGTGTAGTACGGCGACAGCGCCGTCAGCGGGTCCTGGAAGATCATGGCGACCTTGTTGCCGCGGAGCTTCTCCATCTCCTTCTCGGTCGCCGTGACGAGTTCCTTCCCGTCGAGGACGATCTCGCCCTCCACGGTGGTGTTCTTGCGGTTGTGCAGGCCCAGGACGGTCAGGTTGGTGACGGACTTGCCGGAACCCGACTCTCCCACGATGCCGAGGGTCCGGCCGCGCTCGACGTCGAAGGACAGGCCGTCGACCGCCTTGACGATGCCGTCCTCGGTGGAGAACCGCACCCGGAGGTCGCGGACCGAGAGGAAGGACTCCGGCCCGGTCGGGGCCGGCTCGCCTTCGGTCTTGGTCAGAGTGCTCACGGTGATTCTCCTAGCTGAGCCGCACGCGCGGGTCGATGTAGGCGTAGGCGAGGTCCACGAGGATGTTCAGGAGCAGGATGAAGAAGGCTCCGAACAGCATCACGCCCATCGTCACCGGCAGGTCCTTGGTCAGCGAGGAGTCCACCGCGAGACGGCCGATGCCGGCGAGGTCGAACGTGAACTCCGTGACCACCGCACCGGACAGCAGCGCGCTGAGGTCCATGCCGAGGATCGTGACGATCGGGATGAGGGAACCGCGCCACGCGTAGCGGAAGAAGACGTACCGCTGCCTCATGCCCTTGGCGCGGGCGGTGCGGACGTGCTCCTCCTGGAGCTGCTCGATCATGGTCGAGCGGGACATACGGGTGTACTGGGCGGTGAAGATGGTGGCCATCACCAGCCAGGGGATCAGCAGGCCGACCGCCCAGGCGAAGGGGTTGTCGGTGAACTCGTGGTAGCTCGGGTTGTCCATGAAGCCGGACTGGTACACGAGAACGCCGAGCACGATCGGGCCGAGGAAGTAGATCTGGAACGAGCTCAGGACGATCGAGGCACCGCTGACCAGCTTGTCCGCGACCGTGCCGCGCTTCCAGGCGGCCAGCAGGCCCGACCCCAGACCCAGGACCAGGAAGATGACCAGGCCACCCACCGTCAGGGAGAGCGTCAGCGGGAACCGGTCCATGATCGAGTCCCAGACGAAGTTGCCGGTGTCGAAGGACATGCCCAGGCAGGGCGCGGAGCAGTGCCCCTCGGCGAAGTCACGACCGGTCACGATGCCCGTCATGAACTCCCAGAACTGGGCGGTGATCGGCTTGTCGAGGCCGAGGTTCTCGCGGATCACCGCGATGTTCTCGGGGGAGCAGTTCTTGCCGCACGACAGCTCGGCGAAGTCCTGGGGGATCGTATAGAACAGGAAGAAGGTGAAGGCGCCGATCAAGAACATGATCACAACAGCGCCGATCAACCTGCGAACGAGGAACTGAAGCATGGCAGGTGGATGCTCTCTTCGGAACGCGGCGGCAGGGAAGGGTTGCCGTCCGCGGGGGTGCGCTCCGCCTGGCGCGCACCCCCGCGGTCAGCCGGGCTGGAGGGCTACGGCTGCTTCAGGAACAGGTCGTTGATGTCGATGTAGCTCGACTCGTTGCTGTACTTGGCGCCGCCGATGTTCGATCCGAAGAGCTGGATCTGCTTCGAGTAGTAGACCGGTGCGGCCGGGTTGATCTCCTCCACGATGCGGTGGTGGGCCTGCTCCCAGGTCTTGGCGGCCGCCTCCGGCTCCTGCGTCAGGGCCTTCTTGATCAGCTCGTTGACCTGCGGGTCGTTGATGTGCGAGTAGTTGGACCCGCCGTCGGCGACGAGTTCACCGTCGTAGACCGGCGTGATGACCGTGGAGGCGGACGGCCAGTCCTGGCCCCAGCCGGTCATGTAGAGGTCGTACGGGTTCTTCAGCTTGCCGACCTGCTCGTAGAAGCTGGCCCGGTCGATCTCCTTGGCCTGGACGTCGAAGCCGATCTTCGCCAGGGCGTCCTTGATGATGACCATCTGGGCCTGGCCGCGCGGGGTGTTGGAGTAGGCGTAGGTGAGCTTCGTGCCCTCCTTGACACCCGCCTCCTTCAGCAGCTTCTTGGCCATCTCCGGGTCGCCGTTCGGCTTCTTGAGCTTGCCGAACGGGTCGTACTTCGGGTCGAAGTTCGGCAGGGTCGGGGCGAGCAGACCGCCGGCGACCTCGCCGCCGTAGCGACCGCCGTCCGCCTGGACCATGGACTGGTTCGGGATCGCGTAGGTGATCGCGTCGCGGACCTTCTTGTCCTTGATGCGGTCGAGGTTGAAGGTCAGCTGCCACACGTAGGGCTGGTAGCCCTGGATGGTCCGCTTCTTCGCCGCCGCGTCGCCGATGACGGCCGACATCTGGGCCGGGTCGACCGAGTCCGTGAACTGGATGGCGTTCTTGGCGTCGCCCTGGTCGGCCTTCAGACGCTTGGTCTGGCTGGCCTGGTCGATGGTGCTGGTGAAGTTGTACCCGTCGACGTACTGGTGGCGCACCGAGTCCGTCTTCGGGTCCCACTGGGTGTTCTTGACCAGCTTCATGGACTTGCCGGGCTTGTACTCGGAGATCTTGTAGGGGCCGAGGGCCGCCGGGGCGTCGTCGTACTTCTCCTTCGTGTCCCGCTTCTCGGGAACGATGGCGTATCCGGCCATGGCGAGGGCCTGCGGGAGGTCCTGGCGCGGCTGGGAGAAGTGGAAGACGACCGTCTTGTCGTCCGGCGTCTCCAGCACCGTGTCCGGCAGGTGCTTGCCCTTGTACGGTCCGTCCGGCAGCGCCTTGCGGTAGTCGTTGCCGGAGAGCCAGGACTGGACGAAGGTCGGACCGTCGAAGATGACCTTGGAGTACAGGCGCTCGATGGTGTGGCGGACGTCCTTCGAGGTGATCGGGTTGCCCTGGTCGTCCTTGACGCCGTCCTTGAGCTTGAACGTCCAGGTCTTGCCGCCGTCGGAGGACTGGCCGGAGTCGGTGGCGATGTCACCGACGACGGTGAGGTTGCCCTCCGCGTCCTCCTGGAAGTTGGTCAGGCCGCGGTGGATCAGGTTGGCGAACTGGCCGGCGTCGCTGACGTAGATCTGCCCCGGGTCCATGTGGGTCAGGTCCGACTGCATGTACACGTTGATGACGCCGCCGGGCTTCGCGCCGGCGACCTCCTCGGCCGGGCCGTTCGACGCCGCGGCGTCACCGTAGGCCACCGGGTCCTGCTGCTGGGCGGCGTCCTTCTGGTCCTTGGCGTCACTCTTGCCTTTGCTGCCGCCGTCGCTGTCGGAGCAGCCGGTCAGCACCAGGGCGCCGGCCACCATGGCCACGGCTATGGCTCGCGTGGTGCGCGTGGTGCGGTTTCTGATGGGCTTCATGATGCCGATCCACCTGCCTGTCGAGAGTTGTCCACGAGTGCTGCCTGACGGTCCGGAAGCCCGGCACGGGGGCGGCAGCTCCCCCACCCACCAATGGACGGTTAGCGTCCGGTCTTGGGGTCGAATGCGTCCCGGACGGAGTCGCCGAGAAGATTGAAGGAGAGGACGAAGACGACCAGCGCCACGCCCGGGAAGAACATGAACATCGGGTCCTGCTCGTACACGTCGGCGCCGATGGCGAACATGCGGCCCCAGTCCGGGGTCGGTTCGACGAAGCCCACCCCGATGTACGACAGGAAGGCGATGGAGAGGATCGTGCTCGGGAGGATGTAGGTGGCCTGCACCAGGATCGGCGTGACGATGTTGGGCAGGATCTCCTTGCGCACGATGCGCCAGGGAGACGCCCCCGACACCTTCGCCGCCTCCACGAACTCGCGTTCGCGCAGCGTCAGTACGGAGCTGCGCACCAGCCGGGCCAGCCCCATCCAGCCGAGGAACCACATCACCAGGGTGATGGCCACGGCTCTCAGGTACGTGGGGGTCTCGTCCTGCGGGGAGACGAACATCGCGGTCACGACGGGCATGAAGGCGATGAAGAAGAGCTGCTGCGGGAAGGCCAGGAAGAAGTCGGTGACCCGACCCAGCCAGTAGTCCACCCGGCCGCCGAAGAAGCCGCTGATCATGCCGATGACGACACCGGTGAGGACGCAGAGCAGGGTGACGACCACGGCCATGTACAGGGAGGTCCGCATGCCGTAGAGCAGCATGGTGAACACGTCGCGGCCGAGCTTGGGCTCCACGCCGAACCAGAAGTCGCCCGACATGCCGCCGAAGGAACCGGTGGGCATGGCGAAGTCGTCCAGCAGGAAGGGGTAGTCGGGCTCCTGGGCGTACAGCGTGTAGGGGTTCTTCCCGTAGACCTTGGCGATGAGCGGTGCCAGCGCCGCGACCAGGAAGAACACGATCACGACACAGGCGGAGACGACCCCGGTCCTGTCCCGTTTGAAGCGCAGCCACATCAGCTGCCCCGGGGACCGGCCCTCGTGGCTCTTCTCCTCGACGGCCTTGACGGGCTCCGGCCCGTCGCCGACGGCGGCCGGCGTTCCGCCGCCCTCGATGTCGATTGGACTTGTCACAGTTCGCCCATTTCACAGGTGTGGGTGTGCCGAACCGGCGACCAGCGCAGGGTGGTGCGCGATCGCGGAACGGATCATGGAGAAGCGTCGGGAGATCCCGGGGAACGGGGGAAACCCGCAGCCGGACGCGCGTAGCCCGAAGCCCGGACGCCGACGGCCGGCCCGCTCCTCAGAGTCGATCGCCGTCCGACGGGGCGCAGCGGGGGGCGACGGACCAAGTGACCCACCTGGTGTTCGTGACACCGCGCATGGGGCTCCTCCTCATGACTCCACGTGTTCACCGACAGGAGGGGGCACACGTCTGTCTTCCGACACCCCTGACGGAAGTTCAGACACCCCCTGGTGCTCGTGAGTCGAGTGCTGTCCCCACAGCACGTGACCCATTGACCCGAGCGCTACGCGGCTAACTATCTGCCATGAGCAGAAGGACCGACCACCGTCTTTAAATCTCAATTCAGTCACAGCTGACAGGTAGATCTTCCAAAATCTGGACAAACTGTTCGGGACGAGAAGGCCGCGAAACGGACGTGTTACATGGCTATCGGGCGCCGATCTCCGTGTTTCGGACACCGGGGAGCGCTCAGAGGGGCCCCCGCGTGCCTCCCGGCCCCGGAAAACCGGTTGAAAAAAGCCCGGGCACCCCCGTGATGGGGGTGCCCGGGCTTCCCGTGCGCGCCGGCCTTACGCCGGCGGCGGGTGGATCAGCCGTGCTTGGCGCGGCTCGCGGCGCGGGCGCGCTCGCGGGCGTCCAGGTTCACCTTGCGGATGCGAACGGCCTCCGGGGTCACCTCGACGCACTCGTCGTCGCGGCAGAACTCCAGGGACTGCTCCAGGGAGAGCTTGCGCGGCGGGACGATCGCCTCGAACGAGTCGGCCGAGGACGACCGCATGTTCGTGAGCTTCTTCTCCTTGGTGATGTTGACGTCCATGTCGTCGGAGCGGGAGTTCTCACCGACGATCATGCCCTCGTACACCTCGGTGCCGGGCTCCGTGAAGAGCACGCCGCGCTCCTGGAGGTTCGTCATCGCGAACGCGGTGACGGCACCGGAGCGGTCGGCGACCAGCGAGCCGTTGTTACGGGTCGTGAGGGTGCCGAACCAGGGCTCGTGGCCCTCGTGGATGGAGTGGGCGATGCCGGTGCCGCGGGTCTGGGTCAGGAACTCGGTACGGAAACCGATCAGACCGCGGGAGGGGACCACGAACTCCATGCGGACCCAGCCGGAGCCGTGGTTGGACATGTTGTCCATCCGGCCCTTGCGCACGCCCATGAGCTGCGTGACCGCGCCCATGTGCTCCTCGGGCACGTCGATCGTCATGCGCTCGACCGGCTCGTGCACCTTGCCGTCGATCTCGCGGGTGACGACCTGCGGCTTGCCGATGGTCAGCTCGAAGCCCTCGCGGCGCATCTGCTCGACCAGGATGGCCAGCGCCAGCTCACCGCGGCCCTGCACCTCCCAGGCGTCGGGGCGCTCGGTGTCCAGGACGCGGAGCGAGACGTTGCCGATCAGCTCGCGGTCGAGGCGGTCCTTGACCTGGCGGGCGGTGACCTTGCGGTCCTTGACGACCGCCTTGTTGTCCGCGCCCTTGCCGGTGGCGCCGCGGCCGACCAGCGGCGAGGTGTTGGTGCCGATGGTCATGGAGATCGCGGGCTCGTCCACCGTGATCAGGGGCAGCGGGACCGGGTTCTCCTGGTCGGCCAGCGTCTCGCCGATCATGATGTCCGTGATGCCGGCGACCGCGCAGATGTCACCGGGGCCGGCCTTCTCGGCGGGCTTGCGGGTGAGCGCCTCGGTCATCATCAGCTCGGAGATGCGCACGTTGCTGACGGTTCCGTCGCGCTTCATCCAGGCGACGGTCTGGCCCTTCTTCAGCTCGCCCTGGTGGACGCGGAGCAGGGCGATACGGCCGAGGAAGTTGTCGGCGTCCAGGTTGGTCACGTGCGCCTGGAGCGGGGCGTTCTCGTCGTAGGTCGGGGCCGGGATGTGCTCGAGGATGGTGGAGAAGAACGGCTCCAGGCTGGTGGAGTCCGCCGGCACCGTGCCGTCCTCGGGCTTGGTGAGGGAGGCGATGCCGTCCCGGCCGCAGGCGTAGACGATCGGGAACTCGATCTGCTCCTCGTCGGCGTCCAGGTCGAGGAAGAGGTCGTAGGTCTCGTTGACGACCTCGTCGATCCGGGAGTCCGGGCGGTCCGTCTTGTTGATGCACAGGATGATCGGCAACCGCTGCTGGAGCGCCTTGCGCAGCACGAAGCGGGTCTGCGGCAGCGGACCCTCGGAGGCGTCCACGAGCAGGACGACACCGTCGACCATCGACAGGCCGCGCTCGACCTCGCCACCGAAGTCGGCGTGGCCGGGGGTGTCGATGATGTTGATGGTGATGACGTCGCCGCCATCCTTCGGGTGGTACTTCACCGCCGTGTTCTTGGCCAGGATCGTGATGCCCTTCTCACGCTCCAGGTCGTTCGAGTCCATCATGCGGTCGTCGACGGAGTCGAGCTGGTGCGCGGCGAAGGCACCGGCCTGCTTGAGCATTCCGTCGACGATGGTGGTCTTGCCGTGGTCGACGTGGGCGACGATGGCGACGTTGCGGATGTCGTGGCGCGTGGCCATATTGAGGCGTACTCCCGGAGATGTGAGGACGGCCCTTGCGTACGTCCGTGTCACGCGGGCCTGCCGGGCGGTACATGCCACGGCCTCACCCCATGGTACGGGGCCCCGAGGGCTGCGGCTTGCCGGGGCGGGGGCGCACCGGCCCGGGGCGCCAGGTCACGACGTGGGGCTCACCGGGGCCTCGGCGCCGGCGGCCTCCTTCTTCAGGAAGCCCATGTCCTCGTGGACGGGGGTCTCGAAGCCGAAGGCCCCCGCGTTGGCGAGGTTCTTGCGGGCCGCCACCAGCTGGGGGCGCTGGTAGAGGGGGATGGAGCCGGCCGCCGCCCAGATCCGGGAGTCGGCCTTGCGGAGCAGCGCGCGGGCCTCCTTCTCGTCCAGCGTGGCCATGGCCTGGTCGAAGAGCTGGTCGACCTGGTCGGTGCCGACCCTCGTGTAGTTCTGCGCGACGTTCAGGGAGCCGTCGGCGGCCGGGACGGGCTTGGCGTAGACGGGGCGGGCGTCGGTGGCGGGGTAGGCGGAGGCCGGCCAGGAGTAGAGGGCCAGGTCGTACTCGCCGGAGGCGACGTGGTCCTTGAAGTAGTTCTCGTCCGGGACCTTGGTGACGTCGACGCCGATGCCGATCTTCTTCAGCATGTCCGAGATGCGGTCGGCCACGGTGCGCAGGGCCTCGGAGCCGGGGCCCGAGGGGAGCACGAAGCGCAGGGTGAGCGCCTCGCCGTCCTTGGCGAGCGGTGCCACCGCGGAGCCGGCCGGGGCGGCGGTGCCCTTGGGCGCGTAGGCGCCGGGGGCGCCTCCCTGGGCGGTGTTCTTGCCGCTGCTGTGCTTCTCGCCGCTCTCCTGGTCGGTGGCGCCGCCGTCGTCCTTGCCGCCGTCGTCCTTGCCGCCGTCGTCCTTGCCGCCGTCGTCCTTGCCGCCGTCGTCCTTGCCGCCGTCGTCCTTGCCGCCGTCGTTCTTGCCGCCGTCGTTCTTGCCGCCGTCGTTCTTGCCGTCCTCTCCGACGATGTACGTCCCGTCGTCGCCGCCGTCGGACTTCTCGCCGTCCTCGCCGTCACCGCCGTCCTCGCCGTCACCGCCGTCCTTGCCGTCACCGCGGGTCCCGGACTTCTCGGCGCCGGCCGCCTTCTCGCCGGCCTCGCTCTCCTTCACCGGCCCGCCGGGCTCCCAGCCCGCGTCCGCGAGGAGCGCCCGGGCCTCCTTGGCGTTCTGCTCGCCGAGGGCGCCGCTGCCGTCGGCGTAGGCGGCCTGGCCGGACAGGGCGAGGTGGCTGCCCACGGGCTCGGTGGGCAGACCCAGCGGCTTCAGCACCGCCTCGGCGAGCGCACCCCGGTCCAGGGCGCGGGCCACGGCCCGGCGGACGCGTTCGTCGGCGAGGGGTCCGTCGGCGCCGTTGAGGGCGAGCTGGGTGTAGGCGGGCTCCAGCGACTTGCGGACCTCGAAGCCGCTCAGGGCCTTCTGCCGCCGCTCCCGCTTCGCCTCCGCCTTGCGCCGCTTCTCCCGGGCGAGGACCTCCTCCTCCGCGGCCTCCTCGTCGGAGCCGTTGGCGATCGCCCACGAGCGCAGGGCGGCCGCGGCGGACCTGCCCTGCGGCCCCGCGTGCGGCGACGCGTCCGAGCCCGCGGCCGGTGTGCCGTCCGGGCCCATGAGGGGAGTGCCGGTCGCGGCGTCCCGGGCGGGGGCGGCCAGGCCGACCTGGTCGGCGGTGTCCGGGTCGATCTCGGCCAGGTCGAGCTTCCCGGCGACCAGCTCGGAGACCCGCTCGTCGCGCGGTACGGCGCGCAGCACGATCTCGTCGAGCTTGGCCGGCTCCCCCCACCAGCGCGGGTTGCCGGTGAGGACGACCTCGTCGGCCCCGGTGTCGACCTTCTTCAGGGCGAAGGGGCCGGCGGTGGTCTTCAGCTTGCGTCGCGCCCCGTCGTTGAAGGCGTCGGGGGTGCCCATGACGTCCTTCGGGTACAAGGGCGTGAACAGGGACTTCCAGTCGGCGTAGGGCCGGCTGAAGGTGACCTTGACCTCCAGGTCGCCGGCGCCCCGCTCGATCTTCTCGATGCGGTCGTAGCCGGCGTTGCGGGCGGTCCAGTAGGCGCTGTCCTTGCCCGACAGCGCGCGCCACTGGGCGACGAAGTCGGCGGCGCCGACCTCCCGGCCGTCGCTCCACACGGCCTGCTGGTTGAGCTTGTAGACGACGACCTGCTTGGGCTCGGTCCCGACGACCTTCGCCGACTCCAGGTACCGGGGGTCGCGCACCGGGCGGCCGGTCTCGTCCATCCGGTACATCGAGGGCAGCACGGCCTGTGCGACGCGGGCCGTGGTGGCGTCTGCGTCCGACTGGAAGGTGTTGAGGGTGGCCGGCACGGAGTCCACGGCCCAGCGCAGGGTGCCGCCGTCGGCGATCCTGGCGCGGGCCGCGGAGGCGACGTCCTGTTCGGCGAGCGGCTTGCCCGACGGGTCCTCGGAGCTGCATCCGGCCAGCGCGGGGACCGCGAGCACGCTCGCGGTGAGGAAGGCGACCGAGCGCGTGACCGCGCGCGGACCGACGCCGACGTGAGACATCTCTGCTACCTCCGGAGGCCGCGGGCGCGGTGATCGCCCAGACGGCATATGCGTTGTGTGCGCGATATGCGGTATTTGGAGTTGATCATTTGTATCCGGACAGGGATGCGGCCACTGAAGAGGAAACGGTTCGGCGACGCTGTGAGACACGACGGCGACGGTGTGTAAGCCCACCCGTGCGGCGCAACGCCACCCTCGACGCAACGACGCGCCCCGGCCAATCGCTGCACGTCCCTTCCCAGCGACAGGTGTGACGCGCGACACTCTCAGGCGCACGAACGTCACCACCCAGGGCCGGCCCGTGCCGAATGTCGGGCGGAAACGAGGTCACGTCATGTCCGTGCACGACGACCTGTCAGCCATCCAGCGCAGCCTCGACGACCTGTCCCGGACGGTGGCCCGGCTGGAACACCGGCTGGGCGCCGGCGACCTCGACGTCCGCCGGGTCCGCACCGACGCCGACCACCTGCGGGAGAGCGTCGCGCTGCTGCGCGCGGCGGCGGCCGCACCGGACGCGCCCAGGCGTCCGGACCTCGTCCCGATCCCCGACACGCCGTACGACGGTTCCCTGTGGACGGACTCGGACGACGAGGGACTCGGCGCCCGCTACCGCCGCGCCCCCTGAAACCGCCCCGACCGACCGGAGTCGCCCCGTGGCCACTGGTACGGAACCCCCCGACACCGACCCCCATCCCCGGGGCGGCGGCGTCCACACCCCGACGCGCGCCGCCATCCGCGCCCCGCACCTGCGCACCGACCGCTGGTGGCTGGCCCCGGCCGCCACCGCCGCCGGCCTGCTGGCCTTCGTCGTCTACTCGACCTGGCGGGCCTTCGCGGGCACGGACTACTACGCGGCCCCCTACGTCTCGCCCTTCTACTCCCCCTGCCTGGCGGAGAACTGCGAGCCGATGCGCTCCGGGCCCAACTGGGAGCTCTTCGGCAGCTGGTGGGGCATCTCGCCCGCGATCCTCATCCTGGTCTTCCCGCTCGGCTTCCGCCTGACCTGCTACTACTACCGCAAGGCCTACTACCGGGGCTTCTGGGCGTCCCCGCCGGCCTGCGCGGTCGCCGAGCCGCACAAGAAGTACACCGGTGAGACCCGCTTCCCGCTGATCCTCCAGAACGTCCACCGGTACTTCTTCTACGCGGCGCTCGCGGTCGCGGGCATCCTCACCTACGACACGGTGCTGGCCTTCCGCGACGAGCACTACGCGTGGGGCCACATGGGCGTGGGCACCCTGGTCTTCCTCGCCAACATCGTGCTGATCTGGGCGTACACCCTCTCCTGCCACTCCTGCCGGCACATCGTCGGCGGCAAGCTCAAGCACTTCTCCCGGCACCCCGTGCGCTACCGCGCCTGGCGGCTGGTCGGGTGGCTCAACGCCCGCCACATGCTGCTGGCGTGGGCGTCGCTGGTGAGCGTGGCGCTCGCCGACTTCTACGTGTATCTCGTCGCGTCCGGTGCCTTCGACGATCCGAGGTTGTTCTGATGTCCGTGGTCGACCGGCAGGAGTGGGACGTCGTCGTGGTGGGCGCGGGCGGCGCGGGACTGCGCGCCGCCATCGAGGCCCGCGAGCGGGGCGCCCGTACGGCCGTGATCTGCAAGTCCCTGTTCGGCAAGGCGCACACGGTGATGGCCGAGGGCGGCATCGCCGCGGCGATGGGCAACGCCAACGCCGGGGACAACTGGAAGGTGCACTTCCGCGACACCCTGCGCGGCGGCAAGTTCCTCAACCAGTGGCGGATGGCGGAACTGCACGCCCAGGAGGCCCCGCAGCGGGTGTGGGAGCTGGAGACCTGGGGCGCCCTCTTCGACCGCACGCAGGACGGCCGCATCTCGCAGCGCAACTTCGGCGGCCACGAGTACCCGCGCCTCGCACACGTCGGCGACCGTACGGGTCTGGAGCTGATCCGCACCCTCCAGCAGAAGATCGTCGCGCTCCAGCAGGAGGACCACCGGGAGACCGGCGACCACGAGTCCCGCCTCAGGGTTTTCCAGGAGTGCACGGTCACCCGCGTCCTCAAGGACGGCGGCCAGGTCTCCGGCGTCTTCGGCTACGCGCGCGAGACCGGCCGCTTCTTCGTGCTGGAGGCGCCCTCGGTGGTGATCGCCACCGGCGGCATCGGCAAGTCCTTCAAGGTGACGTCGAACTCCTGGGAGTACACCGGGGACGGGCACGCGCTGGCGCTGCTGGCCGGGGCGCCCCTGCTGAACATGGAGTTCGTGCAGTTCCACCCGACGGGCATGGTCTGGCCGCCGTCCGTCAAGGGCATCCTCGTCACGGAGTCGGTGCGCGGTGACGGCGGGGTGCTGCGGAACTCGGACGGCAAGCGGTTCATGTTCGACTACGTCCCCGACGTCTTCAAGGACAAGTACGCCGTGACGGAGGAGGAGGCCGACCGCTGGTACGACGACCCGGACCACCACCGGCGCCCACCCGAGCTGCTCCCCCGCGACGAGGTCGCCCGGGCCATCAACGCCGAGGTGAAGGAGGGCCGGGGCTCCCCGCACGGGGGTGTCTTCCTCGACGTCTCGACCCGGATGCCGGCCGAGGTGATCAAGCGCCGGCTGCCCTCCATGTACCACCAGTTCAAGGAGCTGGCCGACGTCGACATCACCGCCGAGGCGATGGAGGTCGGGCCCACCTGCCACTACGTGATGGGCGGCATCGCCGTCGACTCCGACACGGCCGCCGCTCGCGGGGTGCCGGGGCTGTTCGCGGCCGGTGAGGTGGCCGGCGGCATGCACGGCTCCAACCGGCTCGGCGGCAACTCGCTCTCCGACCTGCTGGTGTTCGGGCGCCGGGCGGGCTGGCACGCGGCCGAGTACGCGGGGGGACGTGAGGGCGGGGCGCGGCCCCGGGTGGACGACGTACAGGTCGACGCGGCGGCCGCGGAGGCGTTGCGGCCGTTCTCCGCCGAGACGGGCGGGCCGGGCGGCGGCCCGCCGGAGAACCCGTACACCCTCCACCAGGAGCTCCAGCAGACGATGAACGACCTGGTCGGCATCATCCGCCGCGAGCCGGAGATGAAACAGGCCCTGGAGAAACTCGCCGAGCTGCGGGTACGGGCCCGCCGGGCCGGCGTGGAGGGGCACCGGCAGTTCAACCCGGGCTGGCACCTCGCCCTGGACCTGCGGAACATGCTGCTGGTCAGCGAGTGCGTGGCACGGGCCGCGCTGGAACGCACCGAGTCGCGCGGCGGGCACACCCGCGAGGACCATCCGTCGATGGACCGCCGCTGGCGCCCCGTCAACCTGCTGTGCACGCCGGCCGACCCGGCGGGCGGCCCGGCCGCGACGGACCCGGAGCGCGGCCAGATCACCCTGGAGCGGCAGACCACCGAGCCGATCCGGCCCGACCTGCTCGCCCTCTTCGAGAAGGAGGAACTGGTGAAGTACCTCGACGAGGAGGAGCTGTCCGGATGAGCGGCTACGAGGCCCGCTTCAAGGTGTGGCGCGGCGACGTCGAGGGCGGCGGCCTGGAGGACTTCAGCGTCGAGGTGAACGACGGCGAGGTGGTCCTCGACATCATCCACCGCCTCCAGGCCACCCAGGCCCCCGACCTGGCGGTGCGCTGGAACTGCAAGGCGGGCAAGTGCGGTTCCTGTTCGGCGGAGATCAACGGGCGGCCGCGGCTGCTCTGCATGACCCGCATGTCCGTCTTCACCCGTGAGGAGACGATCACCGTCACGCCCCTGCGCGCCTTCCCCGTCGTCCGCGACCTGGTGACGGACGTCGGCTTCAACTACACCAAGGCCCGCGAGATCCCGTCGTTCGTCCCGCCCGCCGACCTCGGTCCGGGCGAGTACCGGATGATGCAGGAGGACGTGGACCGCTCGCAGGAGTTCCGCAAGTGCATCGAGTGCTTCCTGTGCCAGGACACCTGCCACGTCGTGCGCGACCACGAGGAGAACAAGCCGGCCTTCGCGGGGCCCCGCTTCCTCATGCGCGTGGCCGAACTGGACATGCACCCGCTGGACGCCGCCGACGAGACCGGCCTGGACCGCGGACGCACGGCCCAGGACGAGCACGGCCTCGGCTACTGCAACATCACCAAGTGCTGCACGGAGGTCTGCCCCGAGGGGATCAGGATCACGGACAACGCGCTGATCCCGTTGAAGGAGCGGGCCGTGGACCGCAAGTACGACCCGCTGGTCTGGCTGGGGTCGAAGATCGGGCGCAGGTCCTAGGGGGCTAGCGGACCCAGCCCTCGCGGTACTCCGCCCAGTTCGTCTCGGTCGCCGCGAAGTCGATGTACGGGGCGACGCCGAAGAGTTCGCGGTCGGCGTCGGTCCGGGAGAGGCCGAGGCGGGCACCCCGCACGGCGGCGGCGACCGTCTCCGCATGACCCCAGTGGTCGAAGTTGCTCTCGTGGTAGAAGGGCAGGCCGATCAGCAGGTGGGTCGTGGGCGGGGTGACCTCCAGCGCCAGCGAGGTCTGCTGGGCCACGTAGCCGCCGTAGGTGCCCTCCAGCGGCTGGGCGGTGTCGTACGTCATCACGGCGATCTGGTCGACGCGGCGGGCGACCTGCCCGAAGAACTCCTGCGACCACCACTTGGGATGCTCGGTGAAGACGCCGAAGACGGTGTGCAGGGCCGGGAGCGGGTCGATCTGGTGGGCGGCGACGGAGAGCCGCGCGCCCCGGTCCCGGGTGACGGCGCGGACGTCGTCCAGCAGGGAGAGGTAGTGCCGGTCCCCCGAGTGCAGCGGCTCCAGGTCCAGGTGGACCCCGTCGTACCCGGCGTCCAGGACCTGGCGGGCGGAACCGACGACGGCGGCGCGGGTGGCGGCCTCGGCCAGGCGCATGCCGTCGGGTCCCTCGGTGGCGAGCACGTCGCCGAGGAAGGCCTGGACGCGGACACCGGGCAGCTCCCGGTGCACGGCGTCGATCAGCCAGGCGGCCTTCGGGTAGCGCGCCTCGGGCAGGGTGCCGTCGTGCTCCATCGGGCCGGTGTGGACGTACAGGTCCCGGATGCCGGTGGTCTTCAGGCGGCGGGCGAGCGCGGCGAGGTCCGCGTCGTCCTTGCGGCCGTCGACCCAGGCGTGGCCGAGCCACATCGCGTCGCGGTTCCTGGTGTACGTGCCGTCGGCGGGGTCGCCCAGGTAGTTGACGCGCAGGGCCGCCTCGGCGGTGAGGAGGGGCAGGAGCAGGATCACGAGTACGGCGAGGACGGCGCGGCGGGCGCGGCGGAGCCGTCTCTTCCTCCTCCCCCGGGTCTCCTCGGCGCCCGCGGTCTCCGGCGCGACGGACTCGCCTCCGCCCGTGGCCTCCGGCGCGGTGGTCCGCTGTTCCGTGCTCGACTCCGTGTGGTCCACGGGTTTCCCCTCCCTGTCGCCCGCCCCCGGTCGCGACGGCCCGTGCGTCCCCCTACGCTCCGCATGTGACGCCATTCGTCGGGTGCGACCGGTCGTGGCCGGTGTTGCCAGCGTGGACGACTCGAACCGGTGTTCCGGTTGCGGTGGGGGGCGTACCGCGGTGATCTCCGCCGACCTGGTGCCGCCCCTGGTCACGGCCGGGGCGGCCCTGCTCCTGGCCGCCCGCGGGCACGCGCGCCGTATCCGGCGGGCCCGGACCCGTACGACGCCCGGCCGGGTCAGAACAGGCTCAGCAAGGCCTCCGCCGGGTCGGTCAGCCGGGTGTCCCCGCCCGGCAGGGGCAGCTCGAACCAGACCGTCTTGCCGCGCGGCGTACGGCGGGAGCCCCAGGCCGCGCTGAGCAGCCCGACCAGTTGGAGGCCCCGGCCGCCCTCGTCGGTGTCGCGGGCCCGGCGCCTGCGGGGCTGGACCAGGCCCGAGTCCCAGACCTCGCAGACCAGGGTGCGGTCGAGGAGCAGGCGGAGTCGGATCTCCCCCTCCCCGTACCGCAGGGCGTTGGTGACCAGCTCGCTGACGAGCAGTTCCGTGGTGTCGACCAGGGGTTCCAGGTCCCAGGCGAGCAGCTGGGCACGGGCGTACTCACGGGCCCGGCCGACGCTGCGCGGTTCGCGCGGCAGCGTCCAGTCGCCGACGGACTCGCTGGGCAGACCCTGCACGCGGGCCATGAGCAGGGCGATGTCGTCCTCGCCGTGGTGGCTGCCGAGGGTGTTGAGGACCTGGTCGCAGACGTCCTCCAGCGGGAGCGTGGGGTCGGTGAGCGCCCCCACGAAGGCCTGGAGGCCCTCGTCGAGGGGGTGGTCGCGGCTCTCGACCAGCCCGTCGGTGTAGAGCGCGAGCAGGGCCCCCTCCGGCAGCTCCACCTCCACCTCCTCGAAGGGCTCCCCGCCGACGCCGAGCGGCAGGCCCGGCGGTACGTCCAGCATCAGCGCGGACTCGCCGGGCTCCACCAGGACGGGCGGCAGATGGCCCGCGTTGGCGAAGGTGCAGCGCCGGGTCACCGAGTCGTAGACGGCGTAGACGCAGGTCGCCAGGTACACCTCGGAGAGGTCGGCCTCGCGGGGGCGGCGGGCGGCCCGGGTCGCCTGCTGGACACCGCCCGGGGCGCCGAGGCCGCGGGCGATCTCGTCGAGCTGGGACAGCACCTCGGCCGGTTCGAGGTCGAGCTGGGCCAGGGTGCGCACGGCGGTGCGCAGCTCGCCCATCGCGACGGCGGCGCGCAGGCCGCGGCCCATGACGTCGCCGACGACCAGCGCGGTGCGGTGCCCGGGCAGCTCGATGACGTCGAACCAGTCGCCGCCCACCTCGCTGGGCCGGCCGGTGGCGGCGTTGCCGGGCAGGTAGCGGCAGGCGATGTCGAGGCCGGACGCCTCCGGGTCGCCGGGCGGGAGCAGGGAGCGTTGCAGTATCAGCGCGCGCTCGTGCTCGCGGCGGTAGAGGCGGGCGTTGTCGATGCAGACGGCGGCGCGCGCGGCCAGCTCCACGGCCAGGTCGCGGTCGCGGTCCCCGAACGGCTCGCTGCCCTTGGTCCGGGCGAACTGCGCCAGCCCCACCACGGTGTCGTGGGCGACCATCGGCACGGCCAGCGTGGACTGCACGAGGCTGCCGTCCTCGGCGGGGACGACGCGCGGGCGGGCCGTGCGCAGCGCGTCCGCGCAGGGCGAGGTGAACGGGTAGTGGTGGACGGCGCCGAGCTTGACCCGCTCGCCGGCGCCCTGGAACGGGGCGTCGGAGACGGCGCTGGAGAAGGCCACGCGGCGCAGCTCCCCGCCGCCGTCGGCGAGGCCGGGCGGGGTCTCGTCACCGGCCAGCAGGCCCTGGTAGAGGTCGACGGTGGCCAGGTCGCAGAAGCCGGGGACGACGACGTCGAGCAGTTCGCGGGCGGTGGTCTCCAGGTCGAGGGAGTTGCCGATGCGGGCGCCCGCCTCGTTGAGGAGGGCGAGGTTGCGCCGGGCCGCGGCGGCCTCGCGGGCGGCCTCGCGCCGGGCGGTGATGTCGGTTCCCAGCCAGGCGACGCCGATGGGCCTGCCGGAACCGCTGTGCACGCGGTACAGGTTGACGGACCAGTGGCGGCGTTCGTCGGACCCCGGTGAGAAGCCGGTGACGTGCATGTCGGTGATGGAGTCGCCCGTCTCCAGCACGCGGCGCAGGGTCGCCGAGACCCGCTCGGCCTCGGCGCGCGGCAGGTAGTCGTGGACGCCCTTGCCCCGGTGCTCGTCGGGCGTGCCGCCGAAGACGGAGGCGAACCGCTGGTTGGCGCGGCGCACCCGGAGGTCGGGGTCGATCAGCAGGAAGCCGAACGGAGACTGGCCGAATATGGCCTGCGAGGCGGCGAGGTCGGTCTCGATGCTGCGCAGGACGCGGACGTCGACGACGATGCAGACGGCCGCCTTCTCGCCGTCCTCGGTCCGCGTCGGCATGACGTACACCTCGGCGAGGCCGCGCCGGCCCCGGCGTCGTCCCGGCCGCTCGTCCTCGGGACCGGCCGGCGCGCGGAAGGGGACGACGCCGGTCCACTCCCGTCCGTCGAGGATCTCGGCCATCTTGCGCTGGCCCCGCTCCCGCAGGTCGGGGTCGATGAAGGCCTCGATGGGGTCGGTGCCCACGGCGTGCTCGGCCGGGATGCCGAGCAAATGCTCCGCACGCAGGCTCCACTGGTCGACGAGTCCGTCGGGGCCGATGGAGAAGGAGGCGACCTTGATGTAGTCGTAGATGGAGCCGGGCGGGCTGCTCTGCCACACCGCGTCACCGAACGGCGCACCGTCCGACGGGCCCTCGGACTCCGTGGCCCTCGCTGGTATCTCGCTCACGCGAACCGTCCCCTCCAGCTCACCGCGTCCGGCACCGGTCACCGGGGGCGGCTGCCCGCAGTATCCAGCACTACGGCGCCGCACGACACGGTGTTCACGATCACAGCACGGTCCCGATGCTTTTCGGTCCGGACCGTGACAACACTTCCAGTCTTCTAACCAGCGGACACGCCATCGAATCACGCATTTCGACAACGGCTGCCGACCCGTACGGGAAACGCCGTGTCACCCGCTCATCGGGGTACCGCGAGTTCGAACCACACCGTCTTGCCCACCTCACCGGGCCGGGTACCCCAGCGCCGGGCGGAGGAGGCCACCAGCTGAAGACCCCGGCCGTCCTCGTCCCCGGGGCCGGCGACGCGCGCGCGGGGCGGGTCCGGGAGCGGGTCGGAGACCTCCACCAGCAGGACGCCGACCGGTCCGGCGGGGCGGTGCTCCAGGCGGACACCGATGGGTCCGGTGGCGTGCCGCAGCGCGTTGGTGACCAGCTCGCTGACCAGCAGCGTCGCGATGTCACCGGCACTGTCGAGATCCCAGCCGTGCAGCGTGCGGCGGACGAGCGAACGGGCGGTCCGCACGGCGTCCGGCGCCGCGGGGAAGACCCACTCGGCACATCCGCCTTCGCTGTCGATCACGCCGATCACTTCCCCGGCCGGCCCCCGCCGCACTCTTGTCCGTTTTCGCGGGGTTAATGGGCACATACCCGGTATCCGGGTCCCGGTACCGCCCAGGAGGGCGCACTGTGGCAATGACGGCGCACCGGAAGCTCGCGTCGACCCGTTCACGCACCCCGCGTGTCGTCGGCCGCCCGTCCGAGGTACCCGAGCGCCCGTTCGACCGCCGGTACGTCCTGGTCCAGCCAGGGCACGTCCCAGATCTCGGCGGGGGTGAGCCAGCGGAGTTCGTCGTGGTCCTCCAGGGGCCGCGGGGCGGCGGAGCCGGGAAGCAGACGCACGGTCCACACCTGGAGGACGAGAGGGGGACGGAGGGGCCACTGGCCCGGCACCCGCTCACCGGGCTCGACCGTCACACCCAGTTCCTCCCGCAGCTCGCGCACGAGGGCCGCCTCCGGCGTCTCGCCGGCTTCCACCTTTCCGCCCGGCAGCTCCCACCGTCCGGCCAGCTCGGCCGGCGCGCTGCGGCGGGCGGCCAGCAGGCGTCCGTCGTCGACCAGGGCGGCGCCCACCACGATGCGCTCCGCGCGTTCTGTGCGATCCGTGCGATCCGTCATACGCCGGAGCCTACGACCGACGTAAGGGCGCCCCGGTGGCACCGGCGCGGTCAGTCGGCCTGGCCCGTGCCGTTCACGCCGAGTTCTTCGACCCAGTAGAGCTGCTGGTGACCGCGGTCGTCGAGGGTGTCCGCGATCTTCTGGGCCTCGGCCCGGGTCGCGTACCGGCCCACGCGATAGCGGTTGCCGTTGTCGTCCTGCCGGAAGACCAGCCAGGGAAGAGTGACCGTGCTGTCGTTCATCGCGTCCCTCCACTTCCCGTCCGCGGCACGCCCCGCGCCCCGCCCGTCAAGGAATCCCCGTTCCGCATATGCCCGACCCTACGCCTAACCTTCACGCAGCGAATACGGCTTTGCACAAAGAGGTACGCAACCAGCCAGAACGCAGGGGGCGCACGATGCGGAACGCGCCCTCCCGCACCGGTCGGCTCCCGTCGGGGGCATGCCGGAGAGCGCAGGGGCGACCTGCGGGAACGACCGAATCACGACGCCCCGCACCGGCGGCGCGGGGGCTCGGGTACCGGCGCGGCCCCGGGGAAGGGGCGCGGGAGGCGCACGGGAGGCGTGCGCCATCTCACACTCCCCGGGCGCGCGCGAACTCCCCCGGCGGCGCCGCTACTTGACGGGCAGGTGGTACGCCACCCGGTACCGGTCGGCCGGGACGACCACGTCGGCGGTCTCCACGGCGCGGCCCGAGGCGTAGAACGTGCGCTGGACGACGAGGACCACGTGCCCCGGGACGCCCCCCAGGGCGAGCAGTTCCTCCGCGAGGCCGGGGCGGGCGCCGACCTCCTCGGTCACGTTGTCCACGACGACGTCGATGGCGGCCATCCGCTCGACGACGCCCATGCCGCCCAGCGGCCCCTCCTCGGGCAGCATCACCGGCGTCCGGCCGGTGAGGTCCAGCGGTTCCCAGGAGGTGGAGAGCATCATCGCCTCACCCGCCTCGCGGAAGACGTACCGCGTGCACATCACCCGGTCGCCGGGCTTGATCCCGAGCCGCTCGGCGACGACGCCGCTCGCTTCGGCCTGCTCGCTGCGCGACTCCCACGTACCGCGCGTCTCGCCGTCGGCCTGCTCCTGCCGGAAGGGGGTGGCGCCGCCGGCCGGGCGGAACCCCGAGCGGGCGATGCGGCGCGGTACGGGCACCTCGCGCACGTACGTGCCGGAACCGGAACGCCCTTCGACCAGGCCCTCCGCCATCAGCACCTTGCGCGCCTCCAGGGCGACGGTGTCCGAGACGCCGTACTCCTCGCGGATACGGGCCTGGGAGGGGAGGCGGGTATGGGGCGGCAGCAGGCCGTCGGCGATCTTCTTGCGGAGATCACCCGCGACACGCAGATACGCCGGCTGCTCACCGAATGTCACTGGCCGCTCCCATCAGGTTGTACAGACAGCAACAGCGTGGCAACCGTGGGTTGGCCCAGGCAAGTAAAGGCCAAAGAATCACTCGATGTGATGACTTGTGGGTGCGGAGGGCTTTACGCAGGCACTTTCTCCCCGCTATGGCGGCTGTCACACCTCCTTGCCGGGGGCCTCTCCCCCACCGCCGCCGTCCTCCTCGTAGTCGGGCGGGGTGGTGTCCAGGGCCAGGGCCTTGCGGGCGGTGACCGTCGCCTCGGACTCGATGAGCCCGTAGGCCTTGTCGAGGTGCTCGTAGTAGGTGTCGGCGTCGGCGGCCCGGGACGCCAGGCGCCATTCCTCCCGCGCCGCCTCCAGATCGCGGACCAGGTCGGCGACCGGCTCCTCGGCGTCGGCGGACCAGCCGTGTCCGCGCAGGGTCGTGGTCTCCTGGGCGAGCGCCTCGGACACCCGGCCGGCCCAGAACCGGTACCCCGACAGGTCGTCCTCGACGGACTCCGCAGCGGGGATGCCGTCCATGGCACGGTTCAGGAACCCCTCGCCCACCAGGTAGGTGTGCTGGTCCGGGTCCAGGCCGGTGCCGTCGTTGCGCAGCGAGCCGGTCAGCGTGCCCTGCTCGTCGGCGTTGCCGAACAGGCAGGTGATCTCCCGGTCGCCCGCGCGCCAGCTCTCGGAGGTGGGGGTCAGGTAGTACACGTCCACGTCGGCCGGCAGGGCCCACCGGTCCATGGCGTAGGTGTCCTGGAGGGCGTAGCACCGCTCGTCGGCGGAGCTGGTGATCTCCTCGTCGCCAGGGAAGGCGCCTCCCGGCAGGTCGAAGGAGGCGAACACCTCGCCGTCGTGCTCCTCCTGGCAGCGCACCCGCTCCACGTCGTACGCCACGCCCCGAAGGGAGCCGCTGGGCGTGGTGAAGCACTGGCCCTTCTCGAGGGCGTAGGCGGTCCCCTCGCCCCGTGCGGCCTCCCGGAGACCGTCCCAGAAGCCGCCGACGGCACCCGTGGAGAGCGTCACCGCCCACAGGGCCAGGCCCACGGAGGACAGTACGGAACCGGCCACCGCGAGCCCCTTGCCCCGCTGACCCCGCTTCCTGATCCGGGCCAGCGCGATCAGGCCCAGGACGAGGCCGATCGCGGGCACGCAGCACAGGACGCCGAGCACGAACGCGGCGACGGCGAGACCGCTGACGGGCGGCTGCCGCGGGTACGCCCCGTAGGGCTGCCCCCAGGCCCCGCCCGGGGGTGGGGACTGCTGCGGGTACGGGCCGTGGGGGTACTGGCCCTGGGAGTACGGCCCCTGGGGCCACGGCCCTTGGGGGCCGGGCGGCGGCGGTATGGACACGGGTACCGTGCTCCTGATTCGGGCGGTGACGCGAAGGCGCCGCTGGGGCGGGGCCGGGCCTTCGGACGATCCGGCCGATCACTCGACGCATCGTAAGCGCGCGGGGAACAGGGGCGTCACCCGGCTCACGGCCCGGGAACCGCGCGGGTGGCCGTGCACCGGCACTCGCGCCCCGTCCTCGCGGCGGGCCGGGTCACCGGCCCGGAGCCGTGCCGCGAGGACGAGGGTCACCGCTGAGCGTGGGTCAGAACTGCAGGGCCCAGGCGTCGATCCGCCCGGTGTCGAACGAGGCGTTGTCGCTGACGCGCAGCTTCCACGTGCCGTTCGCGGTCTCCGAGGAGGCGTTCACGGTGTACGTGGTGTCGATGTTGTCGGCGCTGCCGCCGGTGCCGTACGCCTTCAGGGTGTACGCGGTGCCGTCCGGTGCGACCAGCTGGACCTGGAGGTCGCCGATGTACGTGTGGACGATCTTCACCTCGACGGCCAGGGCCGACGGCGCGTTGCCCGCGACGCCGGAGACGGTCACCGGGGACTCGACGGTGGCGTTGTCCCGGACGGTGTAGTCACCGGTGTTCTCGAAGCGGTCGCCGGGCGGGGGCGTGGTGCCGCCGTCGCCGACGTACAGCAGCCGGTTGGGCGAGCCGCTGCCGGGGTTGGTGACGACGCCGGTGGTGGCGGCGGACGTCAGGGCGGAGGCGACCTGGGCGGGGGTGGAGGCCGGGTTGTCCGCCAGGTGGAGGGCGGCGGCCCCGGCGACGTGCGGGCTCGCCATGGACGTACCGGAGATGGTGTTGGTGGCGGAGTCGCCGCTGTTCCAGGCCGAGGTGATGGACGAGCCGGGGGCGAAGACGTCCAGGACCGTGCCGTAGTTGGAGTAGCTGGCGCGGGCGTCGCTCGACGTGGTGGCGCCGACCGTGATCGCCTCCGTCACCCGGGCCGGGGACTTGGTGGAGGCGTTGGTGGACTCGTTGCCGGCCGCGACGACGAAGGTGACGCCGGAGGCGATGGCGTTGCGCACGGCCGTGTCGAGGGCGCTGTCCGCGCCGCCGCCGAGGGACATGTTGGCGACGGCCGGCTTGACGGCGTTGCGGGCCACCCAGTCGATGCCGGCGACGACCTGGGCGGTGGTGCCGGAGCCGGAGTTGTCGAGCACCCGGACGCCGACGACCTTGGCCTTCTTGGCGACGCCGTACGCGGTGCCCGCCACGGTGCCGGCGACGTGGGTGCCGTGGCCGTGGCCGTCCTGGGCGGTGTTGTCGTTGTCGATGGCGTCGTAGCCGTTGGAGGCGCGGCCGCCGAAGTCGGAGTGGGTGATGCGCACGCCGGTGTCGATGACGTAGGCCGTCACGCCCTGTCCGGCGCTGTCCGGGTAGGTGTACGAACCGTTCAGCGGGAGGTTGCGCTGGTCGATGCGGTCCAGGCCCCAGGAGGGCGGGTTGGGCTGGGTGCCCGAGATGTGGAAGGTGCGGTCCTGGACGACGGAGGCGACGGCCGGGTCGGCGGCGAGCCGCTTCGCCTCCGCCTCGGATGCCTGGACCGCGTAGCCGTTGAGGGCCTTGGTGTAGGTGCGCTCGATGTCGGCGCCGTACTTCTTCGCCAGGGCGCGGCCCTCGGCGGAACCGGACCTGGCCTCGTCCGCCTTCAGGGTCACGATGTAGCTGCCGGCGACCGCGTTCGCCGCGTCCTGGTACTGGACGCGGCCCTCGGCCGGAGCGGCCCCCGCGGGGAGCGCGGTGACGAGGCTCGCGGCGAGGGCCGCGGAGACCACGGCGCCTGCGGCGGCCAGTCTTCGCCGGGTGGTGCGGTGGGGGGTGTGACGCAGCACTGCCATGTGAGGGGTCCTCCTCAGTCGGTGGTGCGTGGTGGGGTTCGTGCACGCCGAGCAGGCCGCCCCCGGCGACCATGTGGTCATGGTCATGCCAATTACGGAGCGACTTTGGTGCGTCAGCCGAAAGATTGAGGCTTCCAGAGGAATTGCACAAGAGCCCCGCACGGATGTGCGGGGCCCCATGCCGTATGAGCGGACCGCTTCCGGACTCCGCCTCCTGACCGGTCGGTCAGCTGTCGAAGGCGGTGGCCCGGGCGCGCTTCTCCACGCCTCCACGTCCTCGCGGACCTGGTCGAGGTGGCCGAGGACCGCGCCGACGCCGTCGTCGCCGAGCGGCAGGTGCAGGGGGGTGCGCTCGGCCGCCGGGACGAGGAACGGGCTCTGGTGCGGGGGTACGTGGACGCGTGCCGGAGGCTCGTCGAGCGGGGGTGACGGCCGCTCAGGACGCCGGTGCGGGCTGCCCGTCGCCCACGCCCAGCCTGGCCTGCTCCTCCTCGACGATCCGCCGCGCCAGGTCCGTGTCCGACACGTCCACGGCGTCCGGTGTCGCCTCGGCCACCTCGCTGCGCCGGGCGTAGGCGTCGAAGAGGCGGGCCTTGCGCTCCAGCATCCGCAGCATCCGCTCGTCGACCCCGCCGGTGGCCAGGAGGCGGTGCACGCGGACCGGCCTGACCTGGCCCATGCGGTGGGCGCGGGCGACGGCCTGGTGCTCGATGGTGGGCTTGATCTGGGGCTCGCAGATGATCACCACGGACGCGGCCTGGAGGTTGAGCCCGACGCCCGCCGCCTGGATCTGGGCCAGCAGCACCGCCGGGCCGGGCGCGGCGGTGAACTCGTCGGCGAGCCGTTGCCGTCGGGCGGGCGGCACGGAGCCGGTGAGCGGACCGAACACGGGGGCGTGCGGGCCGGGTGGGGTGGATGAGGCGGTGGAGGCGGCGGAGGCGGCGGAGGAGAGCGAAGGGGCGGGGCGGGCAGGAGCGCCGGGGTCGTCGGCGGACTCGGCGGGCTCAGTGGGCTCGGCGGGCTCACCGGACTCCGTGGCGAGGGCCTCCCGGACCGCGTCCAGGACGTCGCGGAAGTTCGAGAAGACGATGACCTTGAGCCCGTTCTCCCCGGCCTCCCGCACGATCTCCCGGAGCCGGCCGAGCTTGGCGGACTTCTCCGGGCGCGCGTACGCCGCCCTGCGCATCGCCATGAAGTTGCCGTCCCGCACGGCCTCCCGGTAGGCATCCTGGTCGGCCGCGCTCAGCTCCTCCCACTCGTCCGTGTGCTGGAGACTGGGCAGTTCGGTCAGCACGTCCACCTGGTTGCGGCGCAGGTAGACGGGCGCGACCGCCTTGCGGAAGGCCACCGAACCGGCCAGCCCCGTACCGTCCTCCAGACGGTCCGCCACCTCGGCGTCGAGCATCCTGACGAGGTTGCGGAACTCGGCCACCCGGTTCTCCATCGGTGTGCCCGTCATGAACAGCACGTGCTCGCACCGCCCGGCCCACCGGTCGACCGCCTGCGACCGCAGGGCCTGCGGGTTCTTCACGGAGTGCGCCTCGTCGACGACCAGCATCCCGAGTTCGTCCGCGTCCGGGGCCGGGAAGCCGCGCAGGCCGTCGAAGGTGGTCACGGCGACCCCGCCCCGCTCCCGCCAGTCGGCGAACGCGTCCTGCCGGTCCGGTCCGTGCAGGGGCAGGGCCCGCAGCGTGCTGCGCGCCTCGATCTCCCGCGTCCAGTTGACCAGGACGCTCGCCGGGCACACGACCAGGAAATGGGTCCGGCCGCCCGCGGCCAGGTGGGCCAGTGCCGCGATGGCCTGGATGGTCTTGCCCAGGCCCATCTCGTCGCCGAGGATCACCCGGCGCCGTGCCAGGGCGAACCGCGCGCCGAAAGCCTGGTACCCGCGCAGGGAGACCCGGCGGTGGGAGTCGTCGAGCCGCAGGCCCCGTACCCGCTCGGCGATGTCGTCGGGCAGGAAGCCCTCGGCGGCGGCCGTGTCGGGAGCGCGTCCGGCGATCTCGCCGAGCAGGCCGTAGTACTCGGCGGAGCGCAGCTCGAAGTCGGTCCAGGCCGCGAGGTCGCCCGGCGGTCCGCGCAGCAGGTCCACCGAGGCCTGGGCGAGCAGTCCGGGGGTGCCCTCCCGCTCGGCCTCGTCGGTGAGCGACCGGATCGCCGCGACCGCCTCCAGCGCGCGGTTCTTCCGTTCCCGTCCGGCCAGCAGCAACCCGATCCGCCCGGCGGCCGGCCGGGCGTCGGCCAGCAGCGGGTCGAGCCGCCGGACCAGCGCCGCCGCCGCGTCGACCGCGCGCCGCGCTTCGGGGCCCGCCTCGACCAGCACGTGCAGCGCCATGACCAGGGCGGTCGTGCGCGGCTCGGGCCGGTCCACGTCCAGGTGCACGGCGGCGCTCTCCTCGGCGGCCTCGGCCAGCTGCCGCGCGGCGGCGATGATCTGGTCCACGGTCCGCTGCCCCACGCCGGGGATCTGCCGCAGCCGGTAGGGACCGGCGTCCCGTACGGCCCGGACCGTGCCGAGGCCGCTCCTCTCGACCGCCCCCAGCCGCAGCCGCCCGCCGGTGACGTCCTGCAACCGGGCCACCGGGATGGTCTCCAGGGCCTGGGCCACCGCCGTGTCGTGCAGCGGCTTCAGCGCCGCCCGGACCGCCCCGACGGCCCGCTCGTGGTCCTCCGCCAGCGACCGCGCCGCCTCCCGCAGCCGCGCTCCGCGCGCGACCGTCTCCCGCTCACCGCGCCCCATCCCGTACCGCACTCCCTCCCGGCCGCCGGGAACCGGCCCCCCGGCCCCGGCGCTCAGCCGCCGCGCACCCGCGCACGCACCCCTTGCAGGCCGAACAGTACGAGAAGGGCGCCCGCGGGTGGACCCGGCCCGGGGCCCTAGGAGCGGGGGGAGGCCGTCGAGGCGCGCGGGACGAGGGCCGGGGTCGCCACCGGCCGGGACGGGACCTGCCGGCCGTCGAGGACCTCGAAGAGCACGCGCGTGACCTGGGCCCCGAAGCCGTGCACGTCGTGACTCATCGCGGACAGCGTCGGATGGGTCAGCCGGCACAGCTGGGAGTCGTCCCAGGCCAGCAGGGACAGGTCCTCCGGCACCGAGATGCCCATCTCGGCCGCCACCCCGAGTCCGGCGACCGCCATGATGTCGTTGTCGTAGAGGATCGCCGTGGGCCGCTCGGGGGCCAGCAGCAGGGAACGCGTGGCGCGTGCCCCCTCGTCGCCCGAGAACCCGGTCTCCGCGTGCAGACCGCCCCGCAGGCCCAGTTCACCCAGGGTCTCCTCGAACGCGGTCGTCCGGATGGCGCTGTGCCCGAGGCCGCGGGGGCCGCCCACGTGCGCGATGCGCCGGTGCCCCAGCGCCGCCAGGTAGCGCACCGCCTCGGCGACGGCGGCGGCGTCATCGGTCCACACGGAGGGGAAACCCCCGGTCAGGGAGGGGTGGCCGACGGCGACGGCGGGCAGACCGAGCCGCCGCAGCGGCTCGACCCGCGGGTCCTCCTGATGGAAGTCGACCAGGATCGAGCCTCCGACCTGCCGCTCCCGCCACCAGCGTTCCTGAAGTCCGATCTCCTCCTCCAGCGAGTCGACCAGCCGCAGCAGCAGCGAGCAGTCCCGCTCGGCCAGCACGCTCTCGATGCCGGAGACGAACTCCATGTAGAACGGCTCCAGGCCGAGCAGCCGGGCCGGCCGGCAGATCGCCAGCCCGACGGTGTCGACCGACTGGCGCGACAGGCTGCGGGCCGAGGAGTTGGGCGCCCAGCCCAGCTGCCTGGCCGCCGCGAAGATCCGCTCCCGGGTGGCCTCCGAGACGCCGGGCTTCTGGTTGAACGCCAGTGACACGGCACCCTTCGACACGCCCGCGGCGGCGGCCACGTCCTTGATGGTGACGCGTTCGGAGGGTGCGCTCACGCCTGGGCCACGCAGTACAGTGCGGCGCGTACGGCGTTGGCGCCGGCCTCGGCCGCGCCCACGACCCGCAGCCGGGCCCGTTCTCCGGGAAGCAGGGTGCGCAGTCCGGTGTCGCAGACCGCGTCCGGGCCGAGCCGGTCGGCCTGCAGGAGTAGGTCACGTACGAGAGTGTGTGCTGTCACCACGACCTCGACACTACCCGTCCCCCCACCGACCGGAGACTCCACGGCGACGTCGTAGCGGGGGGCCGGATACGCGAAGTCCTTGTCCGGTACCGGCACATGCAGCGCGCGCAGTTCGCCGCAGTCCGCGACGAGGAGTTCCTTGCCCGAGCGCTCGTCCGGCGCCAGGTCCCGCGGCACGTCCTGCCGGTGCACCGAGCGCGGGCCGACGGTCAGGTCGAGGACCAGGTCCGCCGTCCCGGTGCCGTCCGCCCGCATCCGGCGCAGGGTCACGGAGGCCCGCCACGGCTCCGCGGACTGGTTGACGACGGCGAGGACCGGGCCGCCGGTGCCCGGCTGGAGCGTGAGGAGGCGGTCCGCGTACACCCGGCGCAGTTCGTGGTAGAGCGGCTTGGGGCGGCCGTCGCCGTCGATGGCGGCCCAGGAGCTGACCGGCCAGCAGTCGTTGATCTGCCAGACCACGGTGCCGGCGCAGACCGGCCAGTGCGCGCGCCAGTGCTCGACGCCGGCGGCGACGGCGCGGGCCTGCACGACCTGGGTGAGGTAGTGCCAGCGGTCGAAGTCGTCGGCGGGCAGGTCGAAGTGGCGCGCGACGCCCCGGTTCAGCTTGCCGTTGCCGTCCTCGGCCTTCTGGTGGTGCAGCATGCCGGGCGAGTCCGGGGCGAGCCGCTCACCGGGCAGCGCGCGCCGCAGGGTCGCCATCGTGGGGGGCGCCTGCCAGCCGAACTCCGACACGAAGCGGGGGACGGAGTCGCGGTAGTCGGCGTAGTCCCGGCGGTTCCAGGCCTCCCAGGAGTGGTGGGTCCCGTGGGCGGGGTCGTTGGGGTGGTGCTCCCACGACCCGGACCAGGGGCTGCCCGCGGTGTAGGGCCGGGTCGGATCGAGTTCGGCGACGACGCGGGGCAGCAGGTCCAGGTAGTAGCCGCCGCCCCAGGAGTCGCCGGCGAGTGCGGGCTCCCAGTCCCAGTCCCGGAAGCCCCACAGGTTCTCGTTGTTGCCGTTCCACAGCACGAGGCTCGGGTGCGGCATCAGCCGGACAACGTTGTCCCGGGCCTCGGCCTCCACCTCGCCGCGCAGCGGCTGTTCCTCGGGATAGGCGGAGCAGGCGAAGAGGAAGTCCTGCCAGACCATGAGGCCCAGTTCGTCGCAGGCGTCGTAGAAGGCGTCGTCCTCGTAGATGCCGCCGCCCCAGATCCGCACCAGGTCCACGCCGGCGTCGGCCGTCTGGCGCAGCCGGGTGCGGTAGCGCTCGGGGGTGATCCGGGAGGGGAGGACGTCGTCGGGGATCCAGTTCACGCCGCGGGCGAAGACGCGGACACCGTTGACGACCAGGGTGAACCCGGTGCCGTGCTCGTCCGGGGAGCGGTCGAGTTCCACGGTGCGGAAGCCGATCCGCCGGTGCCAGGAGTCCAGGTGGCGGGAGTCCAGGCGCCGGGAGTCCGGGTGCCGGCCCTCGGTCCCGTCCGCGGTTCCGTGCCCGGTCCCCCGCGGGCGCTCGTCCCCCGGCCCCTCCTCGGTCAGTACGACCTCCAGCTCGTGCAGCGGTTGCGCGCCGTAGCCGCGGGGCCACCACAGGGGGGCGTCGGGGACGTCGAGCGTGAGCACGGCCCGCGTCCCGTCGACGGTGGCGTGGGCCTCGGCGCCCGCGACGGCGGCGCGCACAGTGAGGCGACGGTCCGCCCCCTGCGCGGTGCGCTCGACCTCGACCCGCACCTCGACCCGGCCGGTGCCCTCGTCGACGGTCACCAGCGGACGCACCGCGGCCAGCCGCGCCGTCGACCAGCGCTCCAGCCGGACCGGGCGCCAGATACCGGCGGTCACCAGCGTGGGCCCCCAGTCCCAGCCGAACGCGCACGCCATCTTGCGGATGTACTGGAACGGCTCGGGATAGACGTTGGGGCGCTCCCCCGTCAGCGCCCGCACCGACGCCGCCTCGTCGTAGGCGGAGGCGAAGTCCACCGCCAGCGGCCCGTGGTGACCGGTGACGTCGAAGCGGTAGCGGCGGTGCATGTTGCGGGTGCGCCCCAGCTCCCGCCCGTCCAGCGTGACGGTCGCGGCCGTGTCCAGTCCGTCGAAGACGAGGTCGGTCCGCTCGTGCGCGCCGGCGGCGGTGTCGCTGGCGGGGAGATCGCGGACGTACGTCCAGGAACGCCGTCCGACCCAGGCGACGTCCGGCTCGTTGACGCCGAGGAAGGGGTCCGGGATCAGACCGGCGGCGAGCAGATCGGTGTGGACACAGCCGGGGACCCGGGCGGGCAGCGGACCGTCGCTGTGACGCAGGCTCCAGCCCTCGGCGAGCTGGACGACTTCCTTCATGTGCGGCTCCTTAGGCGGGACGGGCCCGGTTTCGCGGGCGGCGCGGCTCAACTTAACCCCCACGAAGTGAACCGGTCTAGCCCTCCCCACCCAACCCTCCTGCCGGCAACTCCCCAGTCAGCGCTGGACATGCGCCACACCACCGAGCCATCAAGGTAACGATTGGATATCGCGCTGGAGACACTAGCTTTACCGGTTCACAACCGCCTGCCATAGTCGCCGACTACTACCGGAGCCCGAGCCGTAGTCCCTGGAAGGAGCTGGGCACATGGGGAAGAAGACGCTGGGCGTCGCTCTGCTCACCACCGCGATGCTGACCGTCGCGGGGTGCAGCGGGGGCGCGAGCCCGAACGCCGACGAGACGGCCGCCGCGCCGGTCAATCCGGACGGCGTCTCGGGGGACATCACCGTCCTGACCAATCGCACCGACCTGATCCAGGACGGCACGATGAAGAGGTACGCGGCCGAGTTCAACAAGACCTACCCCGAGGTGAAGGTCGGCTTCGAGGGCCTCACCGACTACGAGGGCGAGGTCAAGATCCGCATGAACACCGAGGACTACGGCGATGTCCTGCTGATACCCGGGGTGATCCCCAAGGGCGACTACCCCAAGTTCTTCGCGCCGCTCGGCGACACCTCGACGATGAAGAGCACGCACCGCTTCACCGACAAGACCGACGTCGACGGCAGGACGTACGGGATCGCCACCTTCGGCACCGCCAACGGCTTCGTCTACAACAAGGCGCTGTGGAAGCGGGCCGGCATCTCCGAGTGGCCGACGACGCCGCGGCAGTTCCTGGACGACCTCAGGGCCGTCGAGCGGAAGACCGACGCCACGCCGTACTACACCAACTTCAAGGACGGCTGGCCGCTCAGCGGCACCTGGACCAACAGCGTCGGCTCGGTCAGCTGCGACAGCCAGGCCTCGGACAAGCTGGCCGAGATGGACAGGCCCTGGGAGGAGGGCACCGACCTCCACGTGCTCGACACGCTGCTGCACGACATCGTCCACGAGAAGCTGTCGGAGAAGGACCCGGCCACCACCAACTGGGAGAGTTCGAAGACCCTGCTGGCCAAGGGCGAGATCGGCAGCATGATGCTCGGCTCCTGGGCGGTCAACCAGATGCGGGACGCGGCCGAGAAGGCCGGCGAGAACCCGGAGGACATCGGCTTCATGCCCGTCCCTGCGCAGGAGGGCGGCACGTTCTGCGCCACGCTGGTCTCCGACTACCAGCAGGCCGTGAACATCCACTCCGACCACAAGAGCGCGGCACGGGCCTGGATCGACTGGTTCACCGAGAAGTCGGGCTACGCGGCCAAGGAGGGCGCGGTCTCCGCGCTGAAGTCCGAGGGGATGCCGGACACCCTCCAGGAGTACGTGGACAACGATGTCAAGATCGTGGAGCGGTCGGAGGCGCGGACGGCCGAGGTCAACGCCATCGACAACGCCTCCGAGATCGGCCTGGCCAAGCCCGACTACCGCCAGAAGCTGATCGACATCGCGCGCGGCGCCGTGGACGGGACGCTCGACGGCTACTTCGACGAACTGGACGAGCGCTGGTCCGAGGCGAGGCGGACGGCCGGTTCCTGAACCGTCGCCCAGCCGGGTCCCTCCCGCTCACTCACGGGAGGGACTCCGCGCCCCGTTCCCCTCAGCGGACGACGAAAGGTCCTGGCCCCGCAATGACCCGTACCCGCTCCACCGCGTCCCCGCCCACCCCGCCCATCCCGCCCACCCGGGCCGCCGCGGTCACCGCGGCCGGCCGGAGGAAGGGGATCGCCGGCCGACGGTCCCGCCACCCCTCGCCGGGCCGGGCCCCGTGGCGCGACCGGCCGCTGCGCCGCGCCACCCCGTGGCTCTTCCTCCTGGCCCCGCTCGCCCTGCTGGTCACGTTCACCTACGTGCCGGTGGGCAACATGATCTTCTACAGCTTCACCGACTGGGACGGCGTCAGCCCGGACCGGAACTTCGTCGGCGGCGACAACTACACCGAGCTGCTCACCCGGCCCGAACTCTTCAAGGTCTTCGCGGTCAGCCTCTACTACCTCGCGGCCTCCGTCGTGCAGATCGTCGTCGCCCTGTACTTCGCCACCGTCCTCAGCTTCGACCTGCGCTTCAGGAACCTGTTCAAGGGCATCCTGTTCTTCCCGTACCTGATCAACGGGGTCGCGATCGGCTTCGTCTTCCTCTACTTCTTCCAGGACGGCGGCACCCTCGACTCCGTCCTGTCCTGGTTCGGCGCCGACGGCGACCACGCCTGGCTCGGCACCCCGGAGTCCGCCAACACCTCGCTGGCCGGCGTGTCCGTGTGGCGCTTCACCGGCCTCAACTTCGTCCTGTTCCTCGGCGCGATCCAGTCCATCCCGGGGGAGCTGTACGAGGCGGCCCAGCTCGACGGCGCCAGTCGGTGGCAGCAGTTCCGGCACATCATCGCGCCGGGCATCCGGCCGGTGCTGAGCCTGAGCGTCATCCTGGCGGTCTCCGGCTCGCTGTCCGTCTTCGAGATCCCGTACATCATGACCGGCGGCGCTACCGAGACCTCGACGTTCGTCATCCAGACGGTGAAGTTCGCCTTCCAGTTCAACAAGACCGGCCTGGCCTCCGCGTGCGCGGTGGTGCTGCTGGCCCTCATCCTGCTGATCACCTGGATTCAGCGCCGTATCGTGCCCGACGAGAGGGTGGACCTCGTATGACCGTCGCCGTCCCCGACCGGGACCAGGCCCGCGGGCGCCCCCGCATCGGCGCCGCGCTCACCTACCTGTCACTGATCGCCGCCTCCCTCGTCGTCCTGGTCCCCCTCCTCGTGGTGTTCCTCACCTCGCTGAAGTCCTACGACGAGATCTCCGACGGGCAGGGCGCCCTGTCCCTGCCGGACGACTGGCTGAACTTCTCCAACTACGCGACGGCCTTCACCGACGGCCACCTGCTGACGGCCTTCGGCAACACGGCGTTCATCCTGCTGTTCTCCATCACCGGCACCGTGGTCATCGGCTCCATGACGGCGTACGCCATCGACCGCTTCGAGTTCCGCCTCAAGCGCCTCGTCATGGCGCTGTTCCTGATCGCCACCCTGGTCCCCGGCGTGACCACCCAGGTCGCCACCTTCCAGGTCGTCAACAGCTTCGGCCTCTTCGACACCCGCTGGGCGCCGATCCTGCTGTACATGGGCACCGACATCGTGTCGATCTACATCTTCCTCCAGTTCATCCGCGGGATCCCCCGCTCCCTCGACGAAGCGGCCCGCCTCGACGGCGCGAACTCCTTCACCATCTACCGGAAGATCATCTTCCCGCTGCTCAAGCCGGCCGTCGCGACCGTGGTCATCATCAAGGGCATCACCACGTACAACGACTTCTACATCCCGTTCCTCTACATGCCCTCCGAGGAACTCGGCACGATGTCGACGGCCCTGTTCCGCTTCAAGGGCCCCTTCGGAGCGCACTGGGAGAACATCTCGGCCGGCGCCGTCCTGGTGATCCTGCCGACCCTGGTGGTCTTCCTGTTCCTCCAGCGCTACATCTACAACGGGTTCGCGCGGGGGGCGACGAAGTAGGAGCGGGGGTCCGAGGGCCCTCTCCGGCGACATCGCCCCTCCGGCCGGCCGCGTCCCAGACGGAAGAGCAGTGGAGAAGCGGCGGATCGCCGGCTACCGAATGCGGTGATCCGCCACCTCCCGTCAGCGTCGGCGAGACGCTGTAATAGCTTCTGTAATAGAACCAGGACGTCACCCAGGCGGACAGCCTCACCGCAGTGCAGCTACCGAGCGACGCGGGCGGCCTTCACGGGCACAAGTACGCCATCGATGCCCTCGTCGCGGCGATGGCGCTCCGCTCCCCGGCCCCCGTGCTCGTGCTGACCTCGGACCACGACGACTGGCGGAGATTGTGCGGCGACCGCGTACAGATCGAGGACGTCTGACCCCGGCGTTCCGGCCCGACACGCCACCGTGCACGAGACAGCGCAAAGGGCCCGACCCCGAAGAGTCGGACCCCTCTGATCTGCGTGTTCTCCAGATCGGCGATATGTGGTGATACGTCAGACGTTGAAGCGGAACTCCACCACGTCCCCGTCCTGCATCACGTAGTCCTTGCCCTCCATGCGGGCCTTGCCCTTGGCGCGGGCCTCGGTGACCGAACCGGTGGCGACCAGGTCGTCGAAGGAGATGACCTCGGCCTTGATGAAGCCCTTCTGGAAGTCGGTGTGGATGACACCGGCGGCCTCGGGGGCGGTGGCGCCCTTCTTGATGGTCCAGGCGCGGGATTCCTTGGGGCCTGCCGTGAGGTAGGTCTGCAGGCCGAGGGTGTCGAAGCCGACGTGGGCGAGGGTGGCGAGGCCGGGCTCGTCCTGGCCGACGGACTGGAGGAGCTCCAGGGCCTCGTCCTCGTCCAGCTCGGCGAGGTCCTGCTCCAGCTTGGCGTTGAGGAAGATCGCCTCGGCGGGGGCGACCAGGGCGCGCTGCTCGTTCTTGAAGTCCTCGTCGGTCAGCTCGTCCTCGTCGACGTTGAAGACGTAGAGGAAGGGCTTGGTGGTGAGGAGGTGCAGGTCGTGCAGGAGCTCCGCGCGGTCGCTGCCCTGGAGGATGCCGTGGGCGAAGAGCGTGTCGCCCTTCTCCAGGATCTCCTTGGCCTCCTCGACGGCCTTCACCTTCGGCGCGACGTCCTTCTTGATGCGCGACTCCTTCTGGAGGCGCGGCAGGACCTTCTCGATGGTCTGGAGGTCGGCGAGGATCAGCTCGGTGTTGATCGTCTCGATGTCGTCCTTGGGCGAGACCTTGCCGTCGACGTGGACGACGTTCTCGTCCTTGAAGGCGCGGATGACCTGGCAGATCGCGTCGGACTCGCGGATGTTGGCGAGGAACTTGTTGCCCAGGCCCTCGCCCTCGCTCGCCCCGCGCACGATGCCCGCGATGTCGACGAAGTCGACGGTGGCCGGGAGGACCTTCTCCGAGGAGAAGATCTCGGCCAGCTTCGTCAGGCGGGGGTCGGGGACGCCCACCACGCCGACGTTGGGCTCGATCGTGGCGAACGGGTAGTTGGCCGCGAGCACGTCGTTCTTGGTCAGGGCGTTGAACAGGGTCGACTTGCCGACATTCGGCAGACCGACGATTCCGATCGTGAGCGACACGTTGCGACTTCCCGTACGTGAGGATGCGGAGGAGTGGGGCGGGCCAGGCAGGGCCGATCCACCAGTCTACGGGGTGGCCGGTACCGCCCCGGCGTGGCGTCGAACGCTCGGCCAGGCTCTGCCCGACGGCGTGTCTGTCGGCCTATTCGGCACATAAACAGACCTAAGTTGGTCCAGTGGAGCAACACGGGACGCGACCTGCGCAGTACGGACCGCGACGGAGCCGGGCGCCGCTGCCCCCGCAGGGGCGGGGAGCGGGCGGCGCCGCGGCCGGTCGGGCCGCCGCCCGGCCGGGCGGCGGGCCCGGAGCGGGTGGCGTCCCGCGCAGGCCGGCCACGGCTCGGCCGGCGCAGGCACGGCCGGCTCCGGCCGCCCGGCCGGGCCCGCCGGTGGCGCGGGCGGTGCGTGCCCTGCGCCGGATGCCCGATCCCCGGCTGACCGGGCTGGGCAGCGGTCTGTTCTGCGGGGCGGCGATGCTCGTGCTCGGCTTCCTCGACCGGGTGCTGTTCGGCGCGTCCCTCACGGCGTACGGCGTGCTGTTCCTGCCGGTGTGCCTGCTCACCGCGCTCTGGGTGCGCCGGGGCGACCTGCTGACGGCCCCCGTCGTCGTGCCGATCGCCTTCGCCGTGGGCCTGGTGACCGTGGCCGAGAGCGGCGAGGGGCTGGGCGGGCGGCTGATGGGGCTGGTGACCGCCCTGGCCACGGAGGCGGGCTGGCTCTACGGCGGGACCCTGGTCGCGGGGGCGACCGTGCTCGTCCGCCGGATCCGGCTGATGCGCCGCCGGGCCGCCGCGCGGAGGCGCCCGCAGGTGTGACGCAGGCTCGGCTCCGGGGACGGCTCGGGCGGGCGGTCCGGCGGGCGGTTGCGCGCCGGACCGCCGGACCGGCCGCCGGACCGCTCGCCGGACGGGCCTCGTCGAGTGGCCCCTCAGCCGGTGCTGCTGCGGCCCGCCGCCTCCGCCGCGTGCATCGCCGCTCCGACGATGCCCGCGTTGTTCTGGAGCTCGGCGGGCACGATCTCCGCCTTGACGCCCTCGATGTGGGGCAGGAACTTGTGCGCCTTGCGGCTGACGCCGCCGCCGATGACGAACAGCTCGGGCGAGAACAGCATCTCGACGTGGGCGAGGTACTTCTGCACGCGGTGGGCCCAGTGCTCCCACGACATGTCGTGGTCCTCCTTGACCTTGCTGGAGGCGCGCTTCTCCGCGTCGTGGCCCTCCAGCTCCAGGTGGCCCAGCTCGCTGTTGGGCACGAGGACGCCGTCGGTGAAGACGGCACTGCCGATGCCGGTGCCGAAGGTGAGGAGGATGACCGTGCCCTTGCGGTCCCGGCCGGCGCCGAAGCGCATCTCGGCGACGCCCGCCGCGTCGGCGTCGTTGACGACGGTCACGTCCAGCCCGCCCAGCCGCTCGGCGAACAGGGCCCGCGCGTCCGTGTCGATCCAGCCCTTGTCCACGTTGGCCGCGGTGCGGACCGTCGCGCCGCCCGTGACCACGCCCGGGAAGGTCAGCCCGACCGGGCCGGTCCAGCCGAAGTGCTCGACGACCTGCTTCACCCCGTCGGCCACGCCGTCGGGGGTCGCGGGATGCGGGGTCAGCACCTTGTGGCGTTCCTGGGCCAGGTCGCCCCTGTCGAGGTCCACAGGGGCGCCCTTGATCCCGGATCCGCCGATGTCCACGCCGAAGATCTGCATGGCCCCACGTTACGACGGACGGCTGACGGTCACGCCCCGCCCGTACCCGAGCCGCCCCGCTCCGCCACCAGGGACGCCGCCTCCTCGCGCAGGTCGCGGCGGAGCTCCTTGGGCAGCGAGAAGACGATCGACTCCTCGGCGGCCTTGACGATCTCCACGTCCTCGAAGCCGCGCTGCGACAGCCACTCCAGGACCTGCTCGACCAGGATGTCCGGTACGGAGGCGCCGGAGGTGACGCCCACCGTGGTCACGCCCTCCAGCCAGGCCGCGTCGATCTCGTCGGCGAAGTCCACGAGGTAGGCGTCGCGGGCGCCCGCCTGCTTGGCGACCTCGACGAGACGCACGGAGTTGGACGAGTTGCGGGAGCCGACGACGATCACCAGGTCGGCCTCGGCACCCATCTGCTTCACGGCGAGCTGACGGTTCTGCGTAGCGTAGCAGATGTCGTCGCTCGGCGGGGAGATGAGCTGCGGGAACTTGTCCTTGAGGGCATCGACGGTCTCCATGGTCTCGTCCACCGACAGGGTGGTCTGGGAGAGCCAGACGACCTTGGACGGGTCCCGGACCTCGACCTTGGCGACGTCCTCGGGGCCGTCGACCAGCTGGATGTGGTCGGGGGCCTCACCGGAGGTGCCGATGACCTCCTCGTGGCCCTCGTGACCGATCAGGAGGATGTCGTAGTCGTCGTCGGCGAAGCGGACGGCTTCCTTGTGCACCTTGGTGACGAGCGGGCAGGTGGCGTCGATGGTGGCGAGCCTGCCCCGCTCGGCCTCCTCGTGGACGGCGGGGGCCACGCCGTGGGCGGAGAACATCACGATGTTGCCCGGGGGGACCTCGTCCGTCTGCTCGACGAAGACGGCGCCCTTCTTCTCCAGGGTCTGGACCACGTACTTGTTGTGGACGATCTCGTGCCGGACGTAGACGGGAGCGCCGTACTGCTCCAGGGCTTTCTCGACGGCGATCACGGCGCGGTCCACACCCGCGCAGTAGCCACGGGGAGCGGCGAGCAGGACACGGCGGCCAGGCGAAGCAGTCATGGCACCCATCGTAAGGCCGCGTTCGGCGGGTCAGGGATCGCGTGGGTGCGGCGTTGCCGGGGAGACTGACGGGGACGCGGACGGGGACGTTCCGAAGCAGGGACCGAGCAGGGTCCGAGGCGCTGGCGGAGGCACGATGGCGGAGACCGGTACGGCGGCCGACGGGGCCGGCGGCGAACACCACGGACACGACGAGCACCCGGAGCACCCGGAGCACGAGCACCGGCTGAAGCGCAGTCTCGGCTTCAGGGACCTGGTCGTCTACGGGCTGCTGTTCATCGCGCCCATGGCGCCGGTCGGGGTCTTCGGCACGCTGGACGCCAAGTCGCACGGCGCGGTCGCGCTCGTCTACGTGATCGCCACGGTCGCGATGGCGTTCACCGCGTTCAGCTACGCCCAGATGGTGCGGGTGGTCCCCCAGGCGGGCTCGGTGTTCGCCTACGCGCGCGCGGGGCTCGGGAACGGGGCCGGTTTCGTCGCGGGCTGGATGGCGATGCTGGACTACGTCCTCATCCCGGCGGTGGCGTACCTGTTCTCCGGCATCGCCATGGAGGCGCTGGTCCCGGAGGTGTCGCGCTGGGTGTGGACGGCGATCGCGGTGGTCGTCACGACGGCGCTGAACCTGTGGGGGGTGCGCGCGGCGGCCCGGGTGGGCTTCCTGGTGCTCGCCATGGAGATCGTGGTCCTGCTGGTGTTCCTGGTGGCGGCGGTCGTGGTCCTGGCGCGGGACGGGGCCGAGCGGGGCTGGCTGTCGCCGCTGTCCGGGGACGGGACGCAGGGGGCGTTCGCGCTGTCGGCGGTGGTCGGCGCGGTGTCGGTGGCGGTGCTGTCGTACCTGGGCTTCGACGCGATCGCGACCTTCGCGGAGGAGGTCACCGGCGGGTCGGCGAAGGTCGCGCGGGCGCTGCTGTTCTGCCTGGCGCTGGCGGGCGTGCTGTTCGTGGCGCAGACGTACCTGGTGGCGCTGCTGGAGCCGGTGTCGTCGGCCGAACTGGCGGCGGAGCCGGAGCGGCAGGGGTCGGCGTTCTACGACGCCGTGGACTCGTCGGTCGGCACGTGGCTGCACGACCTGGTGGCGGTGAGCAAGGCCATCGGTGCGGCGTTCGCGGCGCTGGCCGGGCAGGCGGCGGCCGGGCGGCTGATCTTCGCGATGGGCCGCGACCGGCGGCTGCCGAAGGTGCTGTCGCGGACGTACTCCGGGGTGCCGCGCGTGGCGCTGCTGGTCTCGGCCGTGATCACGATGGGGGCGGCGGTGTGGGCGGCCCGCCGGGACGACGGTCTCGACCACCTGGTCTCGGTCGTCGACGTCGGCGCGCTGACGGCGTTCACGCTGCTGCACGCGAGCGTGGTGGGCTGGTTCGCGGTGCGGCGCCGCGGGGGGCCGGTGAGCTGGTGGCGTCATGTGCTGGTGCCGGTGCTGGGCGCGGCGATCACCGTGGCCGTCATCGTGGAGGCCTCGCGCACCGCGCAGGTGGTGGGGGCGATCTGGCTGGCGGTGGGTCTGGTGGTGCTGGCGGTCCAGGCCCGGCGCAGGCTTCCGGCGGGGACGTGAGCGGACGGGGGTGACCGCCCGGACGGCGGGCGACCCCGGGCGGGCCCCCGTGCACCGGCGGCCCCCGTGCACCGGCGGCCCCGCCGTCGGCGGGCCGCGTTGTCGGACCCGGCCGCTACGCTCGGGCGCATGGCTGTCCACTCGACCCCCGAAAGCCCGCTGCCCGTCGGTGAGGTGTCACGCCTGATCGGAGGCTGGATCGACCGGCTCGGCGCGGTGTGGGTCGAGGGGCAGATCACCCAGTTGTCGCGGCGTCCCGGCGCGGGCGTCGTGTTCCTGACGCTGCGCGACCCGTCGTACGACATCTCCGTGAGCGTGACCTGCTACCGGCAGGTGTTCGACGCGGTGGCGGACGTGGTGGGTGAGGGCGCGCGGGTCGTCGTCCAGGCGAAGCCGGAGTGGTACGCGCCGCGGGGGCAGCTGTCGCTGCGGGCCGCCGAGATCAAGCCGGTGGGTGTCGGGGAGCTGCTCGCGCGCCTGGAGCAGCTGAAGAAGACCCTCGCGCGCGAGGGTCTCTTCGCGCCCGAGCGGAAGAAGTCGCTGCCGTTCCTGCCGCAGCTCATCGGCCTGGTCTGCGGCCGGGCCTCGGCGGCCGAGCGGGACGTCCTGGAGAACGCCCGGCACCGCTGGCCGGCCGTCCGCTTCGAAGTGCGCAATGTCGCCGTGCAGGGCGTGCACGCCGTGCCGCAGGTGACGCAGGCGGTGAAGGAGCTGGACGCGAGGGACGACGTCGATGTGATCGTCGTCGCGCGGGGCGGGGGCAGCGTGGAGGATCTGCTGCCGTTCTCCGACGAGCAGCTGGTGCGGGCGGTCGCCGCCTGCCGTACGCCGGTCGTCTCGGCGATCGGCCACGAGCCGGACAATCCGCTGCTGGACCACGTCGCCGACCTGCGGGCCTCCACGCCGACCGACGCCGCGAAGAAGGTCGTGCCGGACGTCGGCGAGGAGTACGAGCGGGTGCGCCAGCTCCGGGACCGCGCCCGCCGCTGCGTGGCGGCGTACGTCGACCGGGAGGAGCGGGGGCTGGCCCACGCCCTGGCCCGGCCGTCGATACAGGATCCGCACCGGATGATCGACGAGCGGGCCGACCAGGTGACGGCCCTGCTGGAGCGGGGCCGCCGCTCCCTCGGGCACCAGCTCGACCGGGCCCGTTCGGAGCTGACGCACACGCACGCGCGCGTGGTGGCCCTCTCCCCCGCCGCGACCCTCCAGCGCGGGTACGCGGTGCTCCAGCGGGCCGACGGGCACGCCGTCCGGGACCCCGGCGAGGTGGAGCCGGGCGAGACGCTGCGCGCACGCGTGTCCGAGGGTGATTTCTCCGTACGAGTCGACGCATAGGGTGGGTGGATGACCAGCGAGGTGGAGCAGCCGACGGCCGTGGCCGAGGCGCTCGGGTACGAGCAGGCGCGGGACGAGCTGATCGAGGTCGTACGGCGGCTGGAGGCCGGCGGTACGACGCTGGAGGAGTCCCTCGCGCTGTGGGAGCGGGGCGAGGAGCTGGCGAAGGTCTGCCGCCGCTGGCTGGACGGCGCCCGGGCCCGCCTCGACGCGGCACTCGCCGAGGAGGCCGGGGCGGACGACGAGGACGCCGGCTAGGCGGCGGCCGGCGCCCCGCGGGAAGGCGGCCGCCGGTCCCCTTCGCCGAGGGCGTGCGGCCTACTTCGGCGTGTCCTCGGCCAGGGTGTGCGCCACCAGCGCGTTGGCGTGCCCGTGGCCCAGGCCGTGCTCGGTCTTGAGCCAGGCGACGAGTTCCATGTGCCTGCCGAGCGGAGAGGAGCGGATCATTTCCTTCCACTCCGCGACCGGGCGGCCGTACTTCTTCTCGATCGACGGGAAATAGGAGGCGGGGCCCTTCACGGCGGCGGTCATGTCGATGCGCTCCAAGCGGTCCGAGGCGTTGTATGTACCACCGTGTGAGACCCGCGCCCGGCGGAGAAGTCATCCGCCGGGCGAAGTGACCTGCGTCACTTCACCTCCAGGGCCGTGAAGCGGGGCCAGGCCACGTCCGGGCCGGCCCCCTTCGGAACGCCGCTGCCGAGGGCGAAGCCGCCCGCCCCCCGCGCCGGATCGTGCCAGGTCGCGCGCAGGGTCAGCCGCTGCCGGCCGTCGACGACGACGCGTACCGCCTCCGGTGTCACGGTCACGTCCACGCGGTGGGTGGCGGACGGTTCGAGCCGGACGCTGGGCCCGGTACGGGTCCCGCCCGGACCGCGCTCGGTGAGGTGGGCCGTGTTGCGGCCGACCCACAGGTGCGTGGGGTGCTCGCTGTCGGCCCGCACCGTGACGCCGACGCCGGCGCTCGCCTCCAGTCGTGCGGCGGTGAGGTTCAGGCGGTACGTGGTCCAGTCGGCGGTGGCGATCGGACGGTAGGCGGCGGAGACGTGGTCGACGCCGGCCGGGGGCCGGGCCGTGCCGGTGAGCACGGCGAGCCCGGAGCGCGCCGGGCCGTCCGACACGTGCCAGTGCCCGGGGCCGGACAGCGGGCGGCGGACGTCGGCGGGCCGCACGGGGGTCCAGCGGGCGAGGGTGCGCAGCAGGGCCCGGGGCGTGGTGTCCCGCAGGACCTCCAGGCGCTGGATCCTCCCGGCCGCCGCCGCGCGCGGGCCCGGGGGCAGCGGCCGGTCGGCGCTGTTGGTGAGGGTGGCCGTGTAGTGGTCGCGCAGCAGGGCCCGGAGGTCGTCCGCGGCGCGCTGGCCGAGGTTGCTCTCCTCCAGGCGTTCGGAGAAGGGGTAGGCGAAGAGTTCGGGGCGGGGCAGGCCGTGCCGGGCGAAGGCGGCGGCCGAGCGGTCGAGGTCGGCCGCGATCCGGCGCCGGTGCTCGGGGGTGCTCTCCGGGCGGCGCTCGTCCTCCAGCCACAGCCGGTTGGTGAGGACCGGGGCCCTGCGCCCGGCCGCGTCCACGGCCGCGCGGCGGTGGGCGAGGTCGGTGTGGGCCTGGAAGTCCCAGCGGCCGGAGCCCGCCATGCGCGCGATCTCCGCCCAGGACAGGTAGTAGGGGCGGTGGGTGCCGACCTGGCCGGTGATGAGGTAGACGGCCCCCTTCATCCGGTGCCGGGCCAGGATGCGGTCGGCGTGCACCCACAGTCCGTGCGTGCCGTCGTCGAAGGTGAGGTAGACGGTGCGGGGGGCGGGCGTCCGCCCGGTGCGCAGGAAGTCGGTGAACTCCCGGCTGGAGAGCGTGCGGTACCCGGCCTCGCGCAGGGCACGCAGTTGGGCGTCGAAGCGCCGCGCGGAGACGGTGTACCGGCTGCGGGCGTCGGGGCCGACGTCGTGGTAGGCGAGGACGACCGGGGCGTTCCCGGCGGGGACCGCCTTCGCGTCCGCGCCCGGGGCTCCGTGGGCCGGGGCGGGCGGGGGCGCCGCCTGGTGGGACACGGCCCGCCGGAAGGCGTCGTACTGCCAGGCGACGGTGAACGGCAGGGCGACCGCGGCCAGCGCGAGCAGGCCGAGGGCGGCCCGCAGCAGGGGCCGGCCGCGGCCGGGTGCGGAGCCGGCCCGCCTCACAGCGGCTGTCCCCGGCTGATGACGAACAGGTAGAGCAGCGCGATCACGGCGAGCGTGGTCCCGACGGCCAGCGCACGGCCCAGCCCGTGCAGGAGACTTCTCATGCGGCACTCCTCGACCAGACGTTGCGGCGCAGGGTGAGCAGGGCGTACGGCAGCAGCCAGGCCAGTACGCAGCAGGACAGCAGGCTCATCAGGGGCCGGCAGCGCCAGGCCCGGTCCCCGGGGTGGTCGAGCCGGTAGGCGAGGCCCCAGACGCTGCCCTTGAGGACGACTCCGCCCAGGTACAGCAGGGTCAGCAGACCGGCCGTGTGCAGCGGGGCCCAGGCCAGGTGCCGGGCGACCAGGACGGGCGCCGCGAGCACCCACAGGGCGTGTCCGTAGTAGAGGGCGGCGGCGGCCGGGCCCCGGCGCCACATGAAGCGGCCGGTGAAGAACAGGTTCCTGATGAAGCTCTTCTTCCAGCGGACCTGCTGGCGCAGGAAGGAGCCCGGCCGGGACGGCACCCGCGTCCACACCCGGGCGGCACGGGTGTAGCCGACCTCCCAGCGCAGCTCGGGGTAGTCGTGCCCGCTGACGAACGGGGAGTCGGCGTGCCGGTCCTTGAGGGCACGGCCGTGCCAGGCCTGGCCCAGCACGTAGCCGGTGAGCTGGCGGTCGGTGGCGAAGCGGAAGGGGGCGCCGAGGAAGCGGTCCTCGGCCCAGGCGGGCAGGTAGTTGTAGATCGCCTCGCGGCGGAACGCGGCGAGCGGCCCGGATACGCAGGACACCGACCCGAACGCGGCCTCGGCCGCCTTGGTGATCCGGAACTGGCCCTCGTACCAGACGTCCTGGACGCGGGCCAGCAGCCCGGCGTCGGCGTTGAGTGCCCGGCAGTGGCCGCTGACCGCGCCCAGCTCGGGGTGGCGGACCAGGGCGGTGACGCAGTGCCGCACGGCGTCCGGCGCGACGACGCAGTCGGAGTCGGTGAACAGCAGGACGTCCCCGTCGGCCACGGCGCAGGCGCGGACCAGCGCGCCCTTCTTGCCGAGGTTCTCGGTGAGCCGGATGAAGGTGAGCGGCAGTTCACCGGCGAGGCGTTCCAGGACCTCGGCCGTGCCGTCGTCGGAGGCGTCGTCGACCACGACGAGCTGGAGGTCGCGGTAGTCGACGGCGGCCATGGAGCGCACGCAGGCCTCGATGTGCGCGCGTTCGTTGCGCACCGCCAGCAGGAAGCTCACCCGGGGCCGGGCGGGCAGGGCGGGGAAGGCCTGGGCGTGGCGCGGGCGGCGGCAGGGTCGTACGGCCGGGTCCTCGTAGCGGCTGTAGGCGAGGTGCAGCAGGCAGATGGTGCCGACGAGGACGGTCAGCCCGTAGAGGGTGAGCAGGTCGAAGCCGTGCGGCAGCAGCACGACGCGGCGGGCCAGCAGCAGCAGGAGGGGCAGCAGCGCCAGGAGGGTGAGCAGCCGTACGGCGTCGCGGCGGACGCCCGGGTCCTGGGCCGCCAGCCACCGGCGCAGGCCGGCGGCCACCGGGGCGCCGGGGGCCCGGCCGGGGCGCAGGACCGTCATGCCGTGACCTCGGCCGCGACCCCGGGCACGGCCGCGGTCAGGGCTCCACGCTGCCGGGGGTCCAGGAGGGGCGGGGCGTCGGCGCCGCACAGCCAGGTCAGGTCGTGCACGGGGTGGACGGTGTGCAGGACGACGAGGTCCCACGCGCGGGCGTGCGCGTCCGGCAGGTGGTGCAGGGTGCCCGCGGCGACGCGGACCGACGGCACCAGGGGGTCGCAGTACGCGACCTCGGCGCCGGCCGCGGTGAGCCGGTCGAGGATCTCCAGCGCGGGGCTCTCCCGGACGTCCGCCACGCCCTCCTTGTAGGCGACGCCGACCAGCAGGACGCGGGCCCCGCGGGCGGGGACGGCGGACCGGGCCAGCAGGTCCAGGGCGCGGTCGGTGATCCGCGCGGGCCTGCCGGTGTTGGCCGCGAGCGCGGACGCCACCACCGGCGCCTGCTGGCGCACCTTGCCGAGCTGCCAGAGCAGGTAGTGGGGGTCGCAGGGGATGCAGTGGCCGCCCACGCCGGGCCCCGGGTAGAAGGGCTGGAAGCCGTACGGCTTGGTCGCCGCCGCCTCGATGACCGGGACCGGCGCGAGCCCCAGGGCGTCGCAGGCGTCGGCCAGTTCGTTGGCGAGGGCGATGTTGACCGCGCGGTAGGTGTTCTCCCAGAGCTTGGCCATCTCGGCGGTCTCGGGGTCGGCGACCGTCCGGACGAGCGAGGCGGTGGGGGCCAGCAGGGCGGCGGCGGCCCGGGTGCTGCGCGGCCCTGCGCCGCCGACCAGGCGGGGGGTGCGTTCGGGGGTGTGGCGCTCGTTGCCGGGGTCGATCCGCTCGGGGGCGAAGGCCACGTACACGTCCTCGTCGGCGATGAGACCGCGGGCCCGCAGCGGTTCGACGAGCAGGTCCCGGGTGGTGCCGACGTAGCTCGTGGAGGTGAGCACGATCAGCTGGCCGGGCACGGCGTGCTCCACCACCGAGGCGCAGGCGGCGGAGAGCGCCGTGAGGTCGGGTTCGCGCCGGGCGTCGACCGGCGTCGGCACGCAGATGATCACGGCGTCCGCGGTGCCCACGGCCGTGGCGTCCCGGGTGAGCCTCAGACCGTCACCGGCCGAGGCGCAGGCGAGCTGCGCGTGGTGCAGCGGGAGCAGGTCCACGGCACCGCGGGCGATGGCGTGCAGCCGGTCGCGATCGCTGTCCACACCGATGACCGTCGCGCCGGCGTCGGCGAGGGCGAGTGCGGTGGGCAGCCCCACGTAGCCGAGGCCGACCACCGCGACGGTGACTCCCGTTACGTCATCATTTGACAGTGATTTCACATCATCATATAGAGGCGTTCTTACCGCCCGGCCTCCGGCGACACGCCCGCCACCGCGCCCCGCGGACCACCCGCTTCACCCCGGCGGCGGTGTGAAGCGGATCACCGAACGCCGGTTTTGGTTGAAACTTGAACTTCTTTCCCGTAGCGTCGTCCCCGTCAACGGCTCCCACCGCTCCCCGCGGAGCGCCGACGCACACCCCGAGGAAGATCAGCCATGTCTCTCGTTCTTGACCCCGCCGCCCAGGACCTGCTGTTCCGCGAGGCCCGCACCGCGAACACCTTCACCGACGAGCCGGTGACCGACGAGCAGGTCCAGGCGATCTACGACCTGGTCAAGTACGGCCCGACCGCCTTCAACCAGTCGCCGCTGCGCATCACGCTGGTCCGCTCCCCCGAGGCCCGCGAGCGCCTCGTCCAGCACATGGCCGAGGGCAACCGGCCGAAGACGGCCGCCGCCCCGCTGGTGGCGATCCTCTCGGCGGACAACGAGTTCCACGAGGAGCTGCCGCAGCTCTTCCCGCACTTCCCGCAGGCCAAGGACGCCTTCTTCAGCGAGCGCCCGGCGCGCGAGGGTGCCGCCCTGCTGAACGCCGCCCTCCAGGCCGCGTACTTCATCGTCGGCGTGCGCGCCGCGGGTCTGGCCGCCGGGCCGATGACCGGCCTCGACTTCGAGGGCGTCCGCAAGGAGTTCCTGGACGACGACCACACCCCGCTGATGGTCGTGAACATCGGCCGCCCGGGCCCGGACGCCTGGTTCCCGCGCTCCCCGCGCCTGGCCTACGACGAGGTCGTCACGACGGTCTGAGGCGTCACGACGGGCTGAGGACGCCTCGCCCCGACGCGTGACGAAGCCCCCCGGTGGTGCACCGGGGGGCTTCGTCGTACGCCGGGGGCTCAGGCCAGCTTCAGCGCCGCCGCCATCTTGGAGAGCTGGTCGAACGAGCCCGTGCCGGCCACGACCGTCGTCGCGCCCTTCATGTCCTCCGCGCCGTGCAGCACCAGCGCGTCGTACCGGCCGCCCGTGTACCGGGTCCAGGTCCGGCCGCCGATCTCCTCGGTCCGCTCGGTCGCCCGCGCACCCTGGCTGGCGTCCTCGATGAAGGTGGCCGCCTTCTTCGTGGACTGCTCGACCGCCACGTACTCGCCGTCCGGCGCCCGGAAGCCCAGGTGCCAGGCGTCGAAGTCGTCGCCCTTGAAGCGCACGGAGGTCGCCTTCCAGTCCTCGGAGAGGCCCTGGGGCGCCGCCACCGGGTACGACGCGGCGCGCTGCGCGGTGAGCAGCTCGACCCGGTAGTCGACCCGCTTCACCGGCGGTTCTCCGTCTTCGTGCGGGATGAAGATCCAGATGACGCCCGCCGCGAGCACGATGAGCCCGAGGGAGAGGATCATGTCCCGGGCCGACTTCTGCTTGCCACTCATTCCTGCCACGCCCCCTATCGTCGCAGGTGCCTGGCGTGCTCATACGTGGGGTCCCCTGCTCATTTTGTCGGACTGACGATAGAGTCATGGCCATACCCTCATCCGGCCGTCGTCGTATCAGAAAGGTGCGCTCCGATGACCGAGCATCATCTGCCGTCCGAACTGGACGTCCCCTCAGAGGCTCCCGACCGCAACCTCGCCCTGGAACTCGTCCGGGTCACCGAGGCCGCGGCGATGGCCGCCGGCCGCTGGGTCGGGCGCGGTGACAAGAACGGCGCCGACGGTGCCGCGGTGCGCGCCATGCGCACCCTCGTCTCCACCGTCTCGATGAACGGCGTCGTCGTCATCGGCGAGGGCGAGAAGGACGAGGCCCCGATGCTCTTCAACGGAGAGCGGGTCGGGGACGGGACCGGGGCCGAGGTCGACATCGCCGTCGACCCGATCGACGGCACCACGCTGACCGCCAAGGGCATGACCAACGCCATCGCGGTGCTGGCCGCCGCCGAGCGGGGCTCCATGTTCGACCCGTCGGCCGTCTTCTACATGGACAAGCTGGTCACCGGGCCCGAGGCCGCCGACTTCGTCGACATCAACGCGCCGGTGTCCGTGAACATCCGCCGCATCGCCAAGGCCAAGCGGCGCACCCCCGAGGACGTCACCGTCGTCATCCTCGACCGGCCCCGGCACCAGGGGCTCATCAAGGAGGTCCGGGAGACCGGCGCCCGCATCAAGCTGATCTCCGACGGCGACGTGGCCGGCTCCATCCTGGCGCTGCGCGAGGGCACCGGCATCGACCTGCTGCTCGGGGTGGGCGGCACGCCGGAGGGCATCATCTCGGCCTGTGCGGTGAAGTGCCTCGGCGGCACCATCCAGGGCAAGCTGTGGCCCAAGGACGACGAGGAGCGGCAGCGCGCGGTCGACGCCGGCCACGACCTGGACCGGGTGCTGACCACCGACGACCTGGTCTCCGGGGACAACGTCTTCTTCGTGGCGACCGGCATCACCGACGGCGAACTGCTGCGCGGGGTGCGCTACCGGTCCGAGACGGCCACGACCGACTCCATCGTGATGCGGTCGAAGTCGGGCACGGTGCGGCGGATCGACTCCGAGCACCGGCTGAGCAAGCTGCGGGCCTACAGCGCGGTGGACTTCGACCGGGCGAAGTGACTCCGTCGGTCCGGCGGGGCGCCTGCCGAGACGGGGGTGCGTCGTGGCTGGGCGCCTGCCGAGGCGGGGGGTGCCCGTCGGGCGGCGGGTGCGGGTGCGTCGTGGCTGGGCGCGCAGTTCCCCGCGCCCCTGGGGTGGGAGCGGCGCTCGGCGGCTTGACGTGCGGGTCGGACGGGGCGCCTGCCCAGGCGGGGGTGCCCGTCGGGCGGCGGGTGCGGGTGCGTCGTGGCTGGGCGCGCAGTTCCCCGCGCCCCTGGGGTGGGAACGGTGCTCGGCGGCTTGACGTGCGGCGCGCCTGCCGGTGCGTCGTGGCTGGGCGCGCCGTTCCCCGCGCCCCTGGGGCAGGGCGGTCGGTTTCGGTGTACGTGAGAAGGCACCCTCTGTGCGGAGAGGGTGCCTTCTCACGGTGCCCGGGTCGCTAGCCCGCCGCGGCTATGCGGTCCCCCGCGGGGCGGGCCGTCTTCTTCAGTTCGAGGTCGCGGCGACGGCGCCTGGCCAGCACCACGCGGCGCTCGGCGGCGGTGAGGCCGCCCCAGACGCCGTAGGGCTCGGGCTGGAGCAGGGCGTGCTCACGGCACTCGACCATGACCGGGCAGCGCGCGCAGACGCGCTTGGCGGCTTCCTCGCGGGAGAGCCGCGCGGCGGTGGGTTCCTTGGACGGTGCGAAGAACAGTCCGGCCTCGTCGCGCCGGCACACCGCCTCGGTGTGCCAGGGAGCGTCTTGGTCCCTGTCCCGCTCGGGCACCCGCTGGGCCGGAACGGCGGCTACCTGCAGGGACGAATGCGGCGGTTGCAGCACGGTCTACTCCTGACGACGGCTTCGCGAGCGAGAGACGATGCGTCAAGGCTTACCCGCTGTGCGCGCGCCTATGCACTGGGTTTCCCACCGCGGCGCGCGCCGCGCTACAGGTGCTTGCGCAAACTCCGGTCGACCTTGCGCTGCACCCGCCCCAGGAGATCCGCGACGAGCTTGCCACGCTTCGGTCGAGCCTCGATCGAGCCCAGCACGGCCCAGCCGTCCACGTAGACGACGGGAGCCCCCGCGTCGGCCGCGTCGAGCGTGTCCACCTCGAAGCTGCCGAGCACGCCACCGCCCGCGCCGCGCAGCGACACGTTCTCCGGGACGCGCACCTCGACGCTGCCGAAGACGGAGAACGCCTTGATCACGACCTGCTGGTGCTCGAAGACGGCCTCACTGAGGTCGATCTCGACGCTGCCGAAGACCGCGTACGCGTGGATGCGGCGGCTCGCCCGCAGGCGGCCCTTTCGGACGGCACTGCTGAAGACCGCCACCACGTTCTCGTCCGGGTCGGACGGGACGGTGCCGGCGGCCGGGCGGTGGGGTGCGGCCGGCGCGGCGGCGTGCCCTCCGGAGTGCCCGGCGGGCAGGTCCCGGACGAAGACGTCCAGCTCGCCGACCGTCTTGGCGGCCAGCACGCCCTCGACGCGCTCGGCGTGCTCCTCGGCGTCGAGGCGCCCCTCGGCGAGGGCCTCGCGCAGCATGTCGGCAATGCGGTCACGGTCGGCGTCCGAGGCGCGCAGCTCGGAGACGCGCGGTGCGGGCTCGCGCGGTGCCGCGGTCTGGGGTCGGTCGTGCTTCTGAAGGTCCACGGCAGCAGCGTACCGAAACGCGATAGATCGCGACCAGACCTGTGGACAACCTTGTCGCGGCGCGTCCCCGGCCCCTCTCGGTCCCACCCGGGCGCGCGCCGGCCTACTGAGCCTTACCTCACAAGCCCGCCGCCGACGGCAGGTTTTACGCTGGTGGACGCTGCCGATGGAGGCCAGCCGTCGTGCTGTGGAATCCAGCCGCGCGTCTGTCGAGTGAGGAATGGGCGAGATGCCTGAGTTCGCGTACACCGATCTGCTCCCCCAGGGAGAGGACACCACTCCGTACCGGCTGGTGACCTCCGAGGGTGTCTCCACCTTCGAGGCCGACGGGCGGACCTTCCTCAAGGTGGAGCCCGAGGCGCTGCGCAAGCTGGCCGCAGAGGCGATCCACGACATCCAGCACTACCTGCGCCCGGCCCACCTGGCGCAGCTGCGCCGCATCATCGACGACCCCGAGGCCTCGGGCAACGACAAGTTCGTCGCCCTGGACCTGCTGAAGAACGCGAACATCGCGGCGGCCGGCGTGCTGCCGATGTGCCAGGACACCGGCACGGCGATCGTCATGGGCAAGCGCGGGCAGAACGTGCTCACGGCGGGCGGCGACGAGGAGGCCCTGAGCCGGGGCATCTACGACGCCTACCAGAACCTGAACCTGCGCTACTCGCAGATGGCCCCGCTCACCATGTGGGACGAGAAGAACACCGGTTCCAACCTCCCGGCCCAGATCGAGCTGTACGCCATCGACGGCGGCGCCTACAAGTTCCTGTTCATGGCCAAGGGCGGCGGCTCGGCCAACAAGAGCTTCCTCTACCAGGAGACGAAGGCCGTCCTGAACGAGTCCTCCATGATGAAGTTCCTGGAGGAGAAGATCCGCTCGCTCGGCACGGCCGCCTGCCCGCCGTACCACCTGGCGATCGTCGTCGGCGGCACGTCGGCCGAGTACGCGCTGAAGACCGCGAAGTACGCCTCCGCGCACTACCTGGACGAGATCCCGGCCGAGGGCTCCGCGCTCGGGCACGGCTTCCGGGACAAGGAGCTGGAGGAGAAGGTCTTCGAGCTGACGCAGAAGATCGGGATCGGGGCGCAGTTCGGCGGCAAGTACTTCTGCCACGACGTGCGCGTGGTGCGCCTCCCGCGGCACGGGGCCTCCTGCCCGGTCGCGATCGCCGTCTCCTGCTCCGCCGACCGCCAGGCCGTCGCGAAGATCACCGCCGAGGGCGTCTTCCTGGAGCAGCTGGAGACCGACCCGGCGCGGTTCCTGCCGGAGACCACCGACGAGCAGCTCGACGCCGACGGCGACGTCGTGAAGATCGACCTCAACCAGCCGATGGACGCCGTCCTCGCCGAGCTGACGAAGTACCCGGTGAAGACCCGGCTGTCCCTCAGCGGCCCGCTGGTCGTGGCCCGCGACATCGCGCACGCCAAGATCAAGGAGCGGCTGGACGCGGGCGAGGAGATGCCGCAGTACCTGAAGGACCACCCGGTGTACTACGCCGGTCCGGCGAAGACGCCCGAGGGGTACGCCTCCGGGTCCTTCGGTCCGACCACCGCCGGGCGGATGGACTCCTACGTGGAGCAGTTCCAGGCGGCGGGCGGCTCCCGGGTGATGCTGGCGAAGGGCAACCGGAGCAAGCAGGTCACCGACGCCTGCGCCGCGCACGGCGGCTTCTACCTCGGCTCCATCGGCGGCCCGGCGGCCCGGCTCGCCCAGGACTGCATCAAGAAGGTCGAGGTCGTCGAGTACGAGGAGCTCGGCATGGAGGCGGTCTGGAAGATCGAGGTCGAGGACTTCCCGGCGTTCATCGTGGTGGACGACAAGGGCAACGACTTCTTCCAGGACCCCGCGCCGGCGCCCACGTTCACGTCCATTCCGGTACGCGGCCCCGGACTCGCCTGACCCGGTCGGTGACGATTCGCCTCCACGGGGAACAGTGGTCCCGGCGCGGACGCTGTGACACGTGGAGGTGATCGTCGATGGCCGACGAGCAGGACAGGACCGAGTACCGCACCGAGCACGACTCGATGGGCGAGGTGCGGGTGCCCGCCCACGCCAAGTGGCGCGCGCAGACCCAGCGGGCGGTGGAGAACTTCCCGGTCTCCGGGCAGCGCATCGAACGCGCCCACATCGAGGCGCTGGCGCGCATCAAGGGGGCGGCGGCCAAGGTCAACGCCGAGCTGGGGGTCCTGGACCAGGACGTCGCCGCCGCGATCCAGGAGGCGGCCGACGAGGTCGCCGAGGGGAAGTGGGACGAGCACTTCCCGGTCGACGTGTTCCAGACGGGGTCCGGCACCTCGTCCAACATGAACACCAACGAGGTCCTCGCCACCCTGGCCACCGAGCGCCTCGGCCGCGACGTGCACCCCAACGACCACGTCAACGCCTCCCAGTCGTCCAACGACGTCTTCCCCTCGTCGATCCACATCGCGGCCACCGCCGCCGTCACCCGTGACCTGATCCCGGCCCTCGACCACCTCGCCGACGCCCTGGAGCGCAAGGCGGCGGAGTTCGGCGACGTCGTGAAGTCCGGGCGCACGCACCTCATGGACGCCACCCCCGTCACCCTGGGGCAGGAGTTCGGCGGGTACGCGGCCCAGGTGCGGTACGGCGTCGAGCGGCTCGACGCCTCGCTCCCCCGCCTCGCCGAGCTGCCGCTGGGCGGCACCGCCGTCGGCACCGGCATCAACACCCCGCCCGGCTTCTCCGCCGCCGTCATCGAGGAGGTGGCCCGCGCGACCGGGCTGCCGCTGACCGAGGCGCGCGACCACTTCGAGGCGCAGGGCGCCCGGGACGGCATCGTGGAGACCAGCGGGCAGCTGCGGACCATCGCCGTGGGCCTGACGAAGATCGCCAACGACCTGCGGTGGATGGCGTCCGGACCGCGGACCGGGCTGGCGGAGATCTCCCTGCCCGACCTCCAGCCGGGTTCGTCCATCATGCCCGGCAAGGTCAACCCGGTGATCCCGGAGGCGGTCCTCATGGTCGCCGCCCAGGTCACCGGCAACGACGCGACCGTGGCCGCCGCCGGAGCGGCCGGCAACTTCGAACTCAACGTCATGCTGCCGGTCATCGCGAAGAACGTGCTGGAGTCGGTGCGGCTGCTCGCGAACGTCTCGCGGCTGCTCGCCGACCGGACCGTGGACGGCGTCGTCGCGCACCGCGAACGGGCCAGGGAGTACGCCGAGTCCTCGCCCTCCGTGGTCACCCCGCTCAACAAGTACATCGGCTACGAGGAGGCCGCAAAGGTCGCCAAGAAGGCGCTGGCGGAGCGGAAGACGATCCGTCAGGTCGTGCAGGAGGGCGGCTACGTCGAGCGCGGCGACCTGACGGACGAGCAGCTGGACCAGGCCCTGGACGTGCTGCGGATGACCCGCCCGTGACCGGCCGCTCCCCGGGCGCGCGGACCCCGTTCGCGGACGCCCTTCGCGATCACCCCGCGTCGTGTGGGCAGGGCACCTAATATCTGTCCATGGCAGACGGTGAAGCGGTGAGCGCGGCGGCGGAGGCGAAGGGTCCGGCGGCCCGGGCGCGGTACTGGGCGCCGGGGAGCCACATCCTGTGGCGCTACCGGGAGAACGGCGGCCGGCACCTGCACATCGCCCGCCCCGTCACCGTGGTCCGGGACGACGCCGAGCTGCTCGCCGTGTGGCTGGCGCCCGGCACCGAGTGCGTGAAGCCGGTGCTCGCCGACGGTACGCCCGTGCACCTGGAGCCGCTGGCCTCGCGCTACACCAAGCCCCGCACGGTGCAGCGCGACCGGTGGTTCGGCACGGGCGTGCTGAAGCTGGCCCGCCCCGGCGAGCCCTGGTCGGTGTGGCTGTTCTGGGACCCGGGCTGGCGGTTCAAGAACTGGTACGTGAACCTGGAGGAGCCGCTGACCCGTTGGGCGGGCGGCGTCGACTCCGAGGACCACTTCCTGGACATCTCCGTCCACCCGGACCGCAGCTGGTACTGGCGGGACGAGGACGAGTTCGCGCAGGCCCAGCGGGACCGGCTGGTGGACGCCGGGCTCGCCGAGCGGGTGCGCAGGGCGGGGCGCGCCGCGGTGGCCGGAATCCGCGCCTGGGGCACCCCCTACGCCGACGGCTGGGAACACTGGCGCCCCGACCCGTCGTGGGCGGTACCGTCACTGCCCGGGGACTGGGACCGCACACCCGCCCAGGTGTCCTCATGAGACCCTTGCTGCGCCCCCGGGCAGGAAACGTAGGATCGTCCTCCGCAAGGGCGCGCGGCAGCGGCAACCGGCGGAGCGTGCGCTGTGCTTGACCGATCGTCACCGAGGGGCGGCTGGACGTGAGCGAGGGGTACGAGGGCAGGACGGGCACGGGCCGCCGACGGCCCCCCGGTGACACAGGAACAGCCCCTGACCGCGCGGCAATCCCGTTCCCGGGGCACGTATTCCGGGTATCGGGATTTCTGCGGGACGAACTGCACGCGCCGCGCGCAGTCCCGGACGGATGGATTCGACACGCGTGACGGAGCACCCGACCTCCTTCGACCGCCCCCAGACGGGCGGCGACCCCGTGGATCCCCGCGGGGCGCTCCTGCGTACCCCCGTGCCGCCGCGCGCCCCCGGGGCCGCGTTACCGGCACAGGGACGCACCGGCGAGCCGCCGCCCGCCTCCGGCACCGGTGCCTTCGAGCACTCCCAGCCGGGCGCCGAGCCGTCGGTCGAGCCGGAGGCCCTCCGCCCGCGGCCCGCCACCGAGGGCGTCCCCGTCCAGCCGGGCGGCGGCGCACCGTCGGGGGCGTCGGCGCCGGAGCGCCTCGGCGCGCCGGCGGAACCCGAGCGCCGTACCGGACAGCCCACCGCGCCCGGGCGGCCCACGCCCATGCGGCGGGACGGCGACCGGCTGCGCTTCGTGGGGGCCGCGACCCGGCGGATCGCCCGGGGCATGGACCTGGACGAGATCGTCATGGGGCTGTGCCGGGCCACCGTGCCGACCTTCGCCGACGCGATCCTCGTGTACCTGCGCGAGCCGCTCCCGGTCGGCGACGAGCGGCCCACCGGCCCCCTGGTGCTGCGGCTCCGGCGCACCGACCGGATACCGGCCGAGCGGGACACCGAGGGCGGGTTCGCGCCCGCGGCCCAGCCCGAGCCCTCCGAGCTGGAGTCGGTCGGCTCCGAGCTGTGCGAGGTGCGGCCGGGCAGCGCGCTCGCCGAGGTGCTGCGCGGGGTGCGCCCGGTCTTCACCGACAGCCCCGCCGCCCTCGCCGCCCTGCCGGAACTGCTCGGTGACGGGCGCGAGTTCGCCGTCCCGGAGGGGCGGCGGGCCATCCTGGCGCCGCTGCGCGGCCGGCGCCGGGTGATCGGGGCCGCCCTGTTCCTGCGCGGCCCGGAGCGCGTCGCCTTCGAGGCCGACGACCTGCTGGTCGCCGCCCAGCTGGCCACGCACAGCGCGCTGGGCATCGACAAGGCGGTGCTGTACGGGCGCGAGGCGTACATCGCCGACGAGTTGCAGCGCACGATGCTCCCGGAGAACCTGCCGCGCTGCACCGGCGTCAGGCTGGCCTCCCGCTACCTGCCGGCCGCGGAAACGGCTCGGGTCGGCGGCGACTGGTACGACGCCATCCCGCTGCCCGGCAGCCGGGTCGCGCTGGTCGTCGGCGACGTCATGGGCCACTCCATGACCTCGGCGGCCATCATGGGCCAGCTGCGGACCACGGCGCAGACGCTGGCCGGGCTCGACCTGCCGCCGCAGGAGGTCCTGCACCACCTCGACGAACAGGCCCAGCGCCTGGGCACGGACCGCATGGCGACCTGCCTGTACGCCGTGTACGACCCGGTGTCGCACCGCATCACCGTCGCCAACGCCGGTCACCCGCCGCCCGTGCTGCTGCACCTGGGCGGCCGGGCCGAGGTGCTGCGGGTGCCCGCGGGCGCCCCGATCGGGGTCGGCGGCGTGGACTTCGAGGCGGTGGAGCTGGACGCCCCCGCGGGCGCCACGCTGCTCCTCTACACCGACGGGCTGGTCGAGTCCCGCCTGCGGGACGTCTGGACCGGCATAGAGCAGCTGCGGGAGCGTCTCGCGGCGACCGCGCAGCTCACCGGGCCCGACCATCCGCCGCCCCTGGAAGCCCTGTGCGACGAGGTGCTGGACATGCTCGGGCCGGGCGACCGGGACGACGACATCGCGCTGCTCGCCGCCCGCTTCGACGGCATCGCGCCCAGCGACGTGGCGTACTGGTTCCTGGAGCCGGACGACACGGCCCCCGGCCGGGCCCGCCGCCTGGCCCGGCGCGCGCTGGCCCGCTGGGGCATGGAGGACCTCACGGACTCCGTGGAGCTGCTGGTGAGCGAGGTCGTCACCAACGCCGTGCGGTACGCCTCCCGGCCGGTGACCCTGCGGCTGCTGCGCACGGACGTGCTGCGCTGCGAGGTCGGCGACGACGTGCCGCAGCTGCCGCGGCTGCGGCAGGCGCGGGCCACCGATGAGGGCGGCCGCGGGCTGTACCTGGTGAACCGGCTGGCCCGGCGCTGGGGCGCGACGCGGCTGAGCACCGGCAAGGTGGTGTGGTTCGAGCTGAACCGGGGCTGAGGCCCGGGAACGCGCAAAGGGCGCCCGGTGGGTCCGGGCGCCCTTTCACGTGCCTGCCGTCGGCTACCGCTCCTGCCGGTCCCCGTCGGGGAAGAGCGGGTCCTCCGGCTCCGTGGTCGTGCCGCCCGTCGGCGGCTCGGTGGACGGACTGTCGGAGGGCGACTGCGACGGCGACTGGGTCGGCGACTCGGTCTCCGGGGCCTCGGTCGTCGGCTCCTGGGTCTCCGGCTCCTCGGTCTCCGGCGCCTCGGAGGTCTCCTCCTGGGTGGGCGACCGGGTCGGCGACTCGCTCCGCGTGGGCGTTTCGCTCGGCTCGACCGCGTTGCCCTGCTTGGTCTCCAGGTCGAACTCGGTGACCTCGCCCATGACGCCGAAGGTGTACGCGGCCCAGATCTCCGCCGGGAAGCCACCGCCGTTGACGCGGTGGTCGACGCCGCCCGCCTTGTACATCGGGACCTGGTTGTGGGTCTTCGGGTCCTCGCCGAAGAGGCCGACCGAGGTGACCAGCTCGGGCGTGAACCCGGTGAACCAGGCCGACTTGTTGTTGTCGGACGTACCCGTCTTGCCGGCCACCTGCTGGCCGTCGCGCAGCGGGTTGTCCCGTACGGACGTCTTGGCCGTACCGTCGTCGACCACGCCGGTCAGCACCGAGGTCACGGTGTCGGCGGCCTCGCGGCTGATGACCTGCTCGCCGATCGGGTCGGGGAACTCGACCGTGCGGTCCTTGTGCTCGACGGACTTCACGACGGCCGGGGTGACCTTCCTGCCGTGGTTGTCGAGGGTGGCGTAGACCCCGGCCATCTCCAGCGGGCTCGCGCCCATGCTGCCCAGGGTCTGGGCGGGCACGGCGTCCATGCCCTCGGTCTCCATGCCGAGTTCGCCGGCCGTCCGCACGACCTGGGGCATGCCGACGTCGATGCCCATCTGCGCGAAGACGGAGTTGACGGACTTGTTCATCGCCTCCTGGACGGTGATGTCGCCGTAGTCGACGTCGTCCTCGTTCGGGGGCGCGAAGCCGACCTTCTGGTCGCCGTCCATCACGGGGCGCCTGCTCGTGCCGTCGTACAGCGTGTTGGACGTGATCGGCACGCCGTCCTGCGTCTCGGCGTCCTGGTCGACGGCGGCGGCGAGGATCAGCGGCTTGAAGGTGGAGGCGGGCTGGTAGTCGTCGCGGGTGGCGTTGTTGGTGAAGTGCTTCACGTAGTCCACGCCGCCGTACATCGCGACGACCGAGCCCGTCTTCGGGTCGACGGAGACGGCGCCGGCCTGGACGTCGGCGTCGACCTCGCGCTTGCCGGGGTCGAGCTTGCTGGTGAGCTTGGCCTTGACCGCCTTCTCCAGCTCCGCCTGCTTCTTCCTGTCGACGTTCAGGGTGATGGTGTAGCCGCCGAGGTCGACCAGGGCCTTCGCCTGCTCCAGGTCCTCGGCGGCGCCCTGCTCGACGAGGCGCTGCCTGAGCGCGTCGTTGGCCGCCTCGACCAGGTAGCCGGTCTGGCCCTCCATCCCGGGGGCCGGCTTGGGCGCCTCGGGCTCCGGGAACGTCATGCCCCGGCGCTCGGTGCCGTCCAGCCACTTCTGCTCGACCATGTTGTCCAGGACGTAGTTCCAGCGCTGCTGGACCAGCTTCTTGCCGGTGTCGCTGGCGATCGCCCAGTCGTACTGGTTGGGCGCCTGGAGCAGCGCGGCGAGGTACGCGCCCTGCTCGACGGTCAGGTCCTCGGCGTCGACGCGGTAGTAGGCCTGGGCGGCGGCCTGGATGCCGTAGGCGCCGCGGCCGTAGTAGCTGGTGTTGATGTAGCCGGCGAGGATGTAGTCCTTGGACTTCTCCCGGTCCAGCTTCAGGGAGATGACCAGTTCCTTCAGCTTGCGCGAGACCGTCTGTTCCTGGGACAGGTAGTAGTTCTTGACGTACTGCTGGGTGATGGTCGAACCACCCTGCGCACCCTTGCCGGAGAGGGTGTTGAGGACGCCGCGCGCGGTGCCCTTCAAGTCGACGCCCGCGTCCTTGTAGAAGGTCTTGTTCTCGGCGGCGACGAAGGTGTGCCGGACGTCCTCGGGGATCTTGGCCAGGTCGACGATCTCGCGGTTGCGCTCGCCGTCCCGGGCCATGATGGTGCCGTCGCTGTACTTGTAGACGTTGCTCTGCAACTCCGCGTCGGCGTTCCCCTCGGGGATGTCGATCACCATGTACAGCACGATGAAGGCGCCCATGCCGAGCAGGCAGAGGCCGAAGAAGGTGCCGAGGATCTTCTTCCAGGTGAACAGCCGGCGTATGCCGCTCTTCCCGCCCGCGCCCGACGAACGGCGGCGTTTCGGCGCCGCGCGGCGGCCACCGCGCTGTCGCGCTCTTCTCTCTTCCGCTCGCCCCATGGGTCCGATCCGCTCCGCTTCGGTCGTCCGTGTGCACGTCTCGCTCACGTGTCACACAGGTTCGTCGCTCAGGTCAGCTCAGAAAACTAACACCGGGAGGTATGACAAACGGCCGCCGATCCCCCCTTGTACGGACGTGAGAATCAGCACCCGCTCCACAGGAACCGACGTACGAGAGGGGTCCAAGGTTGCCGATCCGAGGTAAAGTGATATCACTTAGCTAGACAGACGATAGAGCCAGACGACAGCGGCCGGGCGGTACAGCGCGCCCGGCGGGAACGGGGGACCCTCCATGTCCGCACACCACACCCAGGACGCACCGCAGGTCACGGCGGACGTGCCGCAGATGCCGGCGCCACGGGTGCGCGAGACGCAGGCGCACAGCATCGGCGGCGGCTTCGCGCTGCTGCTGGGGTTGGTCGGACTGCTCGTCGGCGCCGGCCTGATCGCCGGCGCGACCGCGGTCGCCTCGACAGGCGGCAAGGCCGCACTGATCATCGGCGGCATCGTCATCGCACTGGCCGCGTTCCTCGCGATGTGCGGGCTGAACATGGTGGCGCCCGGCGAGGCCCGCGTGGTGCAGCTCTTCGGGCGGTACCGGGGCACGATCCGGCAGGACGGGCTGCGCTGGGTGAACCCGTTCACCTCGCGCACCAAGATCTCGACGCGGGTGCGCAACCACGAGACGGCCGTGCTGAAGGTGAACGACGCGTACGGCAACCCGATCGAGCTGGCCGCGGTCGTGGTGTGGCGGGTGGAGGACACCGCGCAGGCCACCTTCGAGGTGGACGACTACATCGAGTTCGTCTCGACCCAGACCGAGGCGGCCGTGCGGCACATCGCGATCGAGTACCCCTACGACGCCCACGACGAGGACGGCCTCTCGCTGCGCGGCAACGCCGAGGAGATCACCGAGAAGCTCGCCGTCGAGCTGCACGCGCGCGTGGAGGCGGCCGGCGTGCAGATCATCGAGTCCCGCTTCACGCACCTCGCGTACGCGCCGGAGATCGCCTCGGCGATGCTCCAGCGCCAGCAGGCCGGCGCGGTGGTCGCGGCGCGGCGGCAGATCGTGGACGGCGCGGTGGGCATGGTGGAGGCCGCGCTCGCCCGGATCAGCGAGCAGGGCATCGTGGAGATGAACGACGAACGCAAGGCGGCGATGGTGTCCAACCTGATGGTCGTGCTCTGCGGGGACCGCGCCGCCCAGCCGGTCCTGAACACGGGGACGCTCTACCAGTGACCACCCCGCCCGAGGGGCCCGCATCACCCGAGGGGACCGGGCCCCCCGAAGGACCCGAGCCGCCCGGGGGCCCGGCACCCAAGCGCCGGCCGCAGCAGCGCAAGCAGGTGCTGCTGCGGCTGGACCCGCAGGTGTACGAGGCGCTGGCCCGCTGGGCGGGCGACGAGCTGCGCTCGGCCAACGCCCAGATCGAGTTCCTGCTCCGCAGGGCCCTGGCGGAGGCGGGCCGGCTGCCCGGTGACGCGGGACCGCTGCCGCGCCGGGGACGCCCGCCCGGCGGGACGGGCCCCGGCACCACGCCGCCGCAGTGACGAGGCCGCGCGCCGCACCCTCGCAACACCGGGTGCGGAGGCGCGGCCTCCGTCGTCACGGAACCGTGACAACCGGCTCTGACCTGCGGTCCCGCACCCCCCGCACCGGACTCTGCACACCGCGTATACATGGCGCGTATACACCGTGTGTAGAGTGCTCGGCATGTCCATCGGTCACACCCTCCTGGGGCTCCTGGAGTCCGGGCCGCGCCACGGCTACGACCTGAAGCGCGCCTTCGACGAGAAGTTCGGTCACGACCGGCCGCTGCACTACGGCCAGGTCTACTCGACGATGTCCCGCCTGCTGAAGAACGGCCTCGTCGTCGTCGACGGCATCGAGGCGGGCGGCGGTCCCGAACGCAAGCGGTACGCGATCACCGAGGAGGGGATCACCGACGTACAGCGGTGGCTCGCCACCCCGGAGAAGCCCGAGCCGTACCTCCAGTCCACCCTGTACACCAAGGTCGTCCTCGCGCTGCTCACCCAACGCGACGCCGCCGACGTCCTCGACACGCAGCGCTCGGAGCACCTGCGCAGCATGCGCATCCTGACCGACCGCAAGCGCAAGGGCGACCTCGCCGACCAGTTGATCTGCGACCACGCCCTGTTCCACCTGGAGGCCGACCTGCGGTGGCTGGAACTCACCGCGGCGCGCCTCGACAAGCTCCGTGAGGCGGTGGCCCGATGACTCCCCCCGCAGGTTCGCTGCTCTCGGCCGAGCAACTGCGCAAGGCCTACGGTCCGACCCTCGCGCTCGACGGCGCCGAGTTCTCCATCCACCCCGGCGAGGTCGTCGCCGTGATGGGCCCCTCCGGGTCCGGCAAGTCGACGCTGCTGCACTGCCTCGCCGGGATCGTGCCCCCCGACTCGGGGACGATCACGTACGACGGGCGCGAGCTGTCCGCCATGAACGACGCCGAGCGCAGCGCCCTGCGCCGCTCGGAGTTCGGGTTCGTGTTCCAGTTCGGGCAGCTCGTGCCGGAGCTGACCTGCGTGGAGAACGTGGCCCTCCCGCTGCGGCTGAACGGCGCTCGTCGCAAGGAGGCCGAGCGGGCCGCGCTGACCTGGATGGAGCGGCTGGAGGTCGACGACCTGAGGAAGAAGCGGCCCGGCGAGGTCTCCGGCGGCCAGGGGCAGCGGGTCGCGGTGGCGCGGTCGCTGGTGACCGGCCCCCGGGTGCTCTTCGCCGACGAGCCGACCGGCGCGCTGGACTCCCTGAACGGCGAGCGGGTCATGGAGCTGCTCACGGACGCCGCCCGCTCCACCAACGCCGCCGTCGTGCTGGTCACGCACGAGGCGCGGGTGGCCGCCTACTCCGACCGCGAGGTCGTCGTACGGGACGGGAAGTCACGGGACATGGAGCGCGTCGTATGAGCGTGCGCCGGTGGGCCCGCGACCTGGCCATGGGCGTCCGCTTCACCGTCACCGGCGGGCGCGAGGGCTGGACCCGGGCCGTGCTCACGGCCGTGGGGGTCGGGCTCGGCGTGGCGCTGCTGCTGCTGACGACGGCCCTGCCGAACGCGCTGGCCGTCCGGCACGAGCGGGAGGCCGCGCGCACCGACATCACGTTCACCGACGACCGGCCGCCGAAGGGCGCCGACACCCTGATCGTCGCCGAGGTCGGCACCGACTTCCGCGACGACTCCGTCCGGGGCCGCGCCCTGGAGGCCGAGGGGCCCCGGGCGCCGCTGCCGCCGGGGGTGGACCGGTTCCCCGCGCCCGGCGAGATGGTGGTCTCCCCCGCGCTGGAGAGGCTGCTGACCTCCGACGCCGGAAAGCTGCTGCGGGAGCGGCTGCCGGAGCGCATCACCGGCACCATCGGGGAGAGCGGGCTGGTCGGCTCGCACGAACTCGCCTTCTACCGGGGGGCCGACGGCCTCGCGCCGCACATCGACAGCGGCCGGATCGTCCGCATCGACCACTTCGGCGACCCCGACCCGGGGCCCGAGCAGTCCGACCCGGTCCTCCTGCTGCTGATCCTCGTGGTCTTCGTGGTGCTGCTGATGCCGGTCGCGGTCTTCATCGCCGCAGCCGTGCGGTTCGGCGGCGAGCGACGCGACCGGCGGCTCGCGGCGCTGCGGCTGGTGGGGTCCGACAGTCGCATGACCCGGCGGATCGCGGCCGGCGAGGCCTTGGCGGGCGCGGTGCTCGGGCTCGTCTTCGGCGCCGGGTTCTTCCTGGTCGGGCGGCAACTGGCGGGCACGGCCGAGGTCTTCCACATCAGCGTCTTCCCGAGCTACCTCGACCCCTCGCCGCTGCTGGCCCTGCTGGTGGTGGTGGCGGTGCCGGCCGCGGCCGTGCTGGTGACGCTGTTCGCGATGCGCGGGGTGGTCATCGAGCCGCTCGGCGTGGTGCGTACGGCCAGGCCCGCGCGGCGGCGCCTGTGGTGGCGGCTGCTGCTTCCGGTGGCCGGCCTGGCGATGCTGTACCCGATGATCGGCCAGGGCCGTTCCCAAGGGGACTTCAACCAGTACCTGGTGACCGGCGGTGTCGTCCTGCTGCTCGTCGGCGTCACCGCGCTGCTGCCCTGGATCGTGGAGACGGTCGTGGCCCGGCTCGGCAGCGGGGCGCTGTCCTGGCAGCTGGCCGTGCGCCGGCTCCAGCTGAGCAGCGGCACCGCGGCCCGCATGGTCAACGGCATCGCGGTGGCGGTGGCCGGTGCGATCGCGCTCCAGATGCTGTTCGCGGGCGTGGACGACGACTACACCGAGAGCACGGGCAAGGACGTCACGCAGGCGCAGATGGAGGTGGCCCTGCCGAGCGAGGTGCCGGTCCCCGCGGCCGCGACGAAGTTCCGGGAGACCGAGGGCGTCGACGCCGTCTTCTCGTACTCCGAGGGCTATGCCGGCGACCGCCGCCGGAACCCGGAGAACTTCACGATGCTGACGGTGGGCGACTGCGCCTCGCTGCGCGAGATCGCGACGCTGTCCTCCTGCCGCGACGGTGACGTGTTCGCCGTGCGCGGGGCCGAGTGGGACGCCGGCGTCGACGTGCCGGCGATGGCGGAGGACCGGCGGACGCTCTACCTCGACCCGTCCTTCGACGGCTCACCGAAGAGCCTGGAGCTGCCCTGGGAGGTGCCCGCGGACGTCAAGGAGGCGGCGCCGCGCAGCGGTCTGCTCGCCGGCACGGACCGGGGCGGCTTCCTGATCACGCCGAAGGCGCTGCCCCCGTCGCTCGCGCCGGGGCTGGAGGGGCACGCCTACCTCAGGCTCGACGAGTCGGTGCCGGACGTCCACGAGCGGGTGCGCAACACGGCGGCGGCCGTGAACCCGCTGGCCTACCCGATGGTCTGGTCCGCCACGGAGCGCAGCGACCGCTTCGACGCCATCCGCACCGGCCTGTTCGTCGGCGCCGCGTGCGTACTGGGGCTGATCGGCGCCAGTCTGCTGGTGTCGCAGCTGGAGCAGCTGCGGGAGCGCCGGAAGCTGCTGTCGTCCCTGGTCGCCTTCGGCACCCGGCGCCGCACCCTGAGCCTGTCGGTGCTGTGGCAGACCGCGATCCCGATCACGCTGGGCCTGGTGCTGGCCTCGGTGGTCGGCCTGACGCTGGGCACGGTGCTGCTGAAGATGACGGGCACACCGGTCTCCGTCGACTGGATCGGCGTCCTGGCCATGGCCGGCATCGGCGCCGCGGTCGTCCTGCTGGTGACCCTGGCCAGCCTCCCGCCGCTGCTGCGCCTGATGCGCCCGGAGGGTCTGCGGACGGAGTGATCCGGCCGGCCCCGCCCGGCCAGCGCCCGTCCCGGTGGTACGCTGGTGCCGGCGGGACGGGCGGATGCGCGTGTTTCAGTCGGCGAGAAACTGCAACAAGCGCCCGGGCCCCGGCCCATGGAGGGGGCTCTTG
>NZ_JBWKKZ010000006.1:389313-452767 GCF_056430705.1 Streptomyces sp. NPDC045956
TTGTTCCCCCCACCCCCCCCCCCCCCCCTGCTGCTCCTGACTCCCCCGGAGGTTCGGCGAGGGGAGGGCCCCTACCGCCCCAGCCAAAAAAACACCCGCCCCGGGGGAGGGGGGCTCCCCCGGGGACGGGCGCCGGCGCGTGCGTCAGCCGGTGACGATCCGCACCGGCAGCTCGCGCATCGCCTCCCGCAGGGCGCCCGCCAGTTCCTCGTACTCCGCGGAGCGGGCCGCGCCCGTGCGCATGGCGAGGGCGACGCGGCGGGTGGGGGCCGGGTCGGTGAAGGCGCCGGTGAGGAGCTGGCTGGAGCGGGACGTCTCCACGCGGACGGCCGTGCGCGGCAGCAGCGTCACCCCGAGGCCGCCCGCCACCAGCTGCACCAGCGTCGACAGGCCGGCGGCCGTGGTCGTCGCCGGGACGCCCGCGCGGCCCGCCTCGCGGCAGATGTCGAGCGCCTGGTCGCGCAGGCAGTGCCCCTCGTCGAGCAGCAGCAGGTTCAGTTCGCGCAGCACCGAGCGCTCGATGCCCTCCCGCCCGCCCAGCGGGTGGTCGAGGGGGGTGACGAGCACGAAGTCCTCGTCGAAGAGGGGGAGTTCGGTCACGCCGGGGACGCCGAGCGGCACCGCGAGCAGCAGCAGGTCGAGCCGGCCGGACGTGAGCCCCTCCAGCAGGCTCGCCGTCTGCTCCTCGTGCACCTGGAGGTCGAGGGCCGGGTAGCGGTCGTGGACCAGGCGCAGCACCGTGGGCAGCAGGTACGGCGCCACCGTCGGGATGACCCCGAGGCGCAGCGCCCCCGTGAACGGCGCCCGTACCGCCTCCGCCTCCTCCAGCAGCGCGCCGACCTCCGCCAGCACCGCCTTCGTCCGTACGGCGAGCCGCTCACCCGCGGGCGAGAGCAGCACCTTGCGCGTCGTACGCTCCAGGAGGGTGACACCGAGTGTCTCCTCCAGGGCCGAGACGGCTCCCGAGAGCGCGGGCTGGCTCATCCCGATCGCGGCGGCGGCATCGCGGAAGTGCAGATGCTCGGCGACCGCGGCGAAGGCCCGCAGCTGGGCGAGGCTGGGTTGCCTCTTCTTACCCGACACTAATAGCCACCTCCGATCAACTCGACCGAGTGTAGCTATTTCACTAATCAATGCACCCTGTGCCAACATCAAGACCGTCCAACCCATGGGAAACGCCCGCAATCCGGGTGTTTCTTCGCTGCAAGGAGAGCGCGTGCTCACTGTCGGTGACAAGTTCCCCGAGTTCGATCTGACCGCCTGCGTCTCGCTGGAGAAGGGCAAGGAGTTCCAGCAGATCGACCACAAGACCTACGAGGGTCAGTGGAAGGTCGTCTTCGCGTGGCCCAAGGACTTCACCTTCGTGTGCCCGACCGAGATCGCCGCCTTCGGCAAGCTGAACGACGAGTTCGCCGACCGCGACGCCCAGGTCCTCGGCTTCTCCGGCGACTCCGAGTTCGTGCACCACGCCTGGCGCAAGGACCACCCGGACCTGACGGACCTGCCGTTCCCGATGATGGCGGACTCCAAGCACGAGCTGATGCGCGACCTCGGCATCGAGGGCGAGGACGGCTTCGCCAAGCGCGCCGTGTTCATCGTGGACCAGAACAACGAGATCCAGTTCACCATGGTGACCGCCGGCTCGGTCGGCCGTAACCCCAAGGAGGTCCTGCGGGTCCTCGACGCCCTGCAGACCGACGAACTCTGCCCGTGCAACTGGAGCAAGGGCGACGAGACCCTCGACCCGGTCGCGCTGCTCTCCGGAGAGTGATCCGAGATGTCCCTCGACTCCCTGAAGTCCGCCGTCCCCGACTACGCCAAGGACCTGAAGCTCAACCTGGGCTCGGTCATCGGCAACTCCGACCTCCCGGCGCAGCAGCTGTGGGGCACCGTGCTGGCGACCGCCATCGCCTCGCGCTCCCCCATCGTGCTGCGTGAGCTGGAGCCGGAGGCGAAGGCGAACCTGTCGCCGGAGGCGTACCAGGCCGCCAAGTCGGCCGCCGCCGTCATGGCGATGAACAACGTCTTCTACCGCACCCGGCACCTGCTGTCGGACCACGAGTACGGCACCCTGCGCGCCGGTCTGCGGATGAACGTCATCGGCAACCCGGGCGTCGACAAGGTCGACTTCGAGCTGTGGTCCTTCGCGGTGTCCGCCATCAACGGCTGCGGCATGTGCCTGGACTCGCACGAGCAGGTGCTCCGCAAGGCCGGTGTGGACCGCGACACGATCCAGGAGGCGTTCAAGATCGCCGCCGTGGTCGAGGCCGTCGGTGTCACGCTGGACGCCGAGGCGGTGCTGGCCGCGCAGTAGTCCCGCGCCGCGGCACACGACGAGGGCCCCGCTCACCGATCCGGTGGGCGGGGCCCTTCGCGTGTCGCTACGCCGGTGTCGTGTCCGGCGGTGGCGCCTCGGCCTCGGCGGGCCGCGGCGGGTGGTCCGTCGCCGGGGACGCGTCGGTCGACGTCGCCCCGTGCGGCTTCGGGGCCTGCCGCAGGGCCGCTTCCCGCGAGTACGCCCGCAGATAGCCCACGACGGTGTTCGTCACCGCCACCAGCGGTACGGCGACCACCGCGCCGCCGATGCCGGCGATCATGCCGCCGGCGGCCACGGACAGCACCACGGCCAGCGGGTGGACCCGCACCGCGCGCCCGAGGATGAACGGCTGGAGGATGTGCCCCTCGATCTGCTGCACCGCCAGCACCACCACGAGGGTCATGACGGCCGCGAACACGCCCTGCGTCACCAGCGCCACGACGACCGCGAGGGCGCCGGACACCACCGCGCCGACGAGCGGCACGAAGGCGAACAGGAAGATGAACACGGCCAGTGGGACGGCCATCGGCACGTCCAGGAAGTAGATGCCGAGGCCGATGAAGATGGCGTCGATCAGCGCCACGATCACCGTGCCCCGCACGTACGCCGTCAGCGTCCGCCACGCGCGCGGGCCGGCTCCGGCGACGCCCGGCCGGGCCGCGGCCGGCACCAGCTTCAGCGTCCACTGCCAGATGCGCTTGCCGTCGTAGAGCAGGAAGAGCGTCGAGAAGGCCGCCAGCAGGATGCCGGTGAGCGCCTCGACGACGACCGTGACGCCCTCCAGGCCCGCGGACGTTATCTGGTCGGTGTTGGCGCCGACCGCCTCGCGCAGGTTCTTGGCGATCTCGTTGATCTGCTTGTCGGTGACGTGGAAGGGGCTGTTGAGCAGCCAGTTGCGCAGCTCGTCGATGCCGTCCTGGACCTGGTCGGAGAGGTTGTCGATGTTCTCCATGACCTGCCAGGTCACGAACCAGCCGATCAGCCCCATCACGACGAACCCGAGGATCGCGGTCAGGGCGGTGGCCGGCCCCCGGGGCACCCCGTGCCGGCGCAGCCACGCCACGGTCGGCTGGAGCAGCGCCGTGATGAGCAGCGCGGCCACGAACGCCAGCACCACCAGCTGCACGGCGCTGATGACCTTCATCAGCACCCATACGGTGCCCGCGAGGATCAGCAGCCGCCATCCCACCTCCGCGGCGACCCGTACGCCCCAGGGCACGGCCAGCGCCGGGTCGGGGCGGGTCTGGACCACGAGCTGCTGGTGCGGGCCGAGGTGCTCCAGCGTCACGTCCGGCGCGGACGGCGGCCCGTGGCCGGCGTCCGGCACCGGTCCGTCGTCGGCCTCCGCGCGCCGCGCTTCCTCGCGGCGCTGGTCCAACCGCTTGCTCATCTGCGTCAGTCCGGCGCCGAGCCGGCCGAGCCACCCTGGCACTCGCGACATGATCCGTCCTCTTCCCCCGTCTCTCCTCACCACTCCCCCCTGGAGTCGCTTCGGCACGACCGTACATGGCGGGGACGCGAAAGCCCCTCACCGTAGGACGGTGAGGGGCTGCGCGAGGTTGAGCGGGGCGGGACCGTGCCCGGGCGGGCTCAGTACCAGTGGTTGTTCTGCCAGAAGCCCCAGGCCTCGCACGGGCTGCCGTAGCGGCTGTCCATGTAGTTGAGGCCCCACTTGATCTGGGTCGCCGGGTTGGTCCGCCAGTCGGCGCCCGCGGAGGAGTACTTGCCCGCCGGCAGCGCCTGGAAGAGGCCGTAGGCGCCGGAGGAGGGGTTGACCGCCTTGTAGTTCCAGCTGGACTCGTGGTCCACGATGTTGCTGAAGCACTGCCACTGGCCGCTCGGCACCATCTGGCGGGCCATGGCCTGGATCTGGCTGATGCTGTACGAGCTCTGGACGGCGAAGGTGGTCGACTCGCGCTTGGCGTCGCGGCTGGCGGCTTCCTGCTCCGCCTCGCGCTCCTTGGCCTCCGCGGCCGCCTTCTTGGCCTTCTCCTGCTTGGCCACGGCGGTCTCGGCGGCTGCCTTGCGGGCCGCTTCCTCGGCGTCCTTCTTGGCGCTCACGTCCGCGGCGATGGCCTGTACGTCGGCCTGCTGCGTCAGGGACGCGGTCTGCACCTGCGCCTGCTCGCCCATGGGGATGTCCGCGAGCAGCGTCGTGCCTGCTGCCGTCGCCTCCGCGTCGTTGTTCTGCGCGGTGCTGCCCGAGGCAACGCCGACGACGCTTCCGACTGCGGTGACCGCCGTGGCCGAGGCCACTGCGAATCCCCGGACCGAGATCCGGCTCACACGGTTTCCTTCCAGCATCGCCCGCTTCGGTGACCCTCGCGGACGCAATCGTGCCCCTGGCACAGGCCTCCCCAACTACGGGTCACGGGAGGCACGGGCCCGGTGGACAACTCCCGCGGGGGGAGCGCCGTGTGGTGCTCGGGCGGCATACGACGCTGCTATGGAGTTGGCAGGTGCTTCTGGGGCGCCGTACCGCTGGGGGTACAGCTGAGTCGTATGCGGGGCCTGACAGGAAGGAGACTCTGCCGTAACCCGACGGGGTGAGGCAATTCTGTGTTGCGTGTGAAAGCTCACATCCCGTTTGGCTCAAGGGAATTCCGGAAACCCCCACACGCGACGACGCCGCCCGGCTAGGCTCTTCGCCTTCCGGACGGCGCCAACCGTCACACAATCGGCCCTCTCGGGACCTGTTTCCTCAGATGTGGCCGTCCTCCAGCATTTCGGTCACAAGTGCCGCGATCTGCGACCTCTCGGACCGGGTCAGGGTGACGTGCGCGAAGAGCGGATGCCCCTTCAGCTTCTCGATGACGGCGACGACTCCGTCGTACCGCCCGACCCGCAGGTTGTCCCGCTGCGCCACGTCGTGGGTCAGGACGACCCGCGAGTTGGCCCCGATCCGGGAGAGCACGGTCAGCAGGACGTTCCGCTCCAGGGACTGGGCCTCGTCCACGATGACGAAGGCGTCGTGGAGCGAGCGGCCGCGGATATGGGTGAGCGGCAGGACCTCCAGCATCCCGCGCGCGGTCACCTCTTCGATGACCTCCCGGCTGGTGACCGCCGACAGAGTGTCGAAGACCGCCTGCGCCCACGGGCTCATCTTCTCGGCCTCGGAGCCGGGCAGATAGCCCAGCTCCTGCCCGCCCACCGCGTACAGCGGACGGAAGACCATCACCTTCTGGTGCTGCCGGCGCTCCAGCACGGCCTCCAGCCCCGCGCACAGCGCCAGCGCCGACTTGCCGGTGCCGGCCCGGCCGCCCATCGACACGATGCCGACGTCCGGGTCGAGGAGCAGGTCGAGCGCGATCCGCTGCTCGGCACTGCGGCCCTTGATTCCGAACGCCTCCCGGTCGCCGCGCACCAGGCGGACGTTGCCGTCGGGCGTGACCCGGCCGAGTGCCTTGCCGCGCTCCGACTGGAGGGTCAGACCGGTGTGCACGGGCAGCTCGGCGGCCTCGGGGACGTAGACCCGGCCCTCCTCGAAGAGCACGTCCACCTGCTCACCCGGCAGGGTGAGTTCGGACATCCCGGTCCAGCCGGAGGCGTCCGTGATGGCGAGCTCGGCGCGGTACTCCTCGGCGAGCAGGCCGACGGAGGACGCCTTGATCCTGAGGGGGAGGTCCTTGGAGACGACGGTGACGTCGAATCCCTCCGCCTGCAGGTTGCGGGCGACCGCGAGGATGCGGGAGTCGTTGTCCCCCAGGCGATAGCCGGTGGGCAGCACGCTGGGGTCCGAGTGGTTGAGCTCGACCCGTACGGTGCCGCCGAGGTCCCCGATCGGGATGGGGGCGTCGAGGCGGCCGTGCCGCACCCGGAACTCGTCGAGCAGACGCAGGGCCTGCCGGGCGAAGTAGCCGAGTTCGGGGTGGTGCCGTTTCGCCTCCAGCTCCGTCACCACGACGATCGGCAGCACGACCTCGTGCTCGTCGAAGCGGTTCAGGGCGTTCGGGTCGGCCAGCAGGACGCTGGTGTCGAGAACGTAGGTGCGCCTATCTGGCTTGTGGCGCTTTGTGCTGGTCACCACGGAAGGACGTACCCCCTCGGAAGAGGTCGGGGAGCGACGGAGTGGACGCTGGGCCGGGAGCGCCGCAATGAGCCGACCGATCGACGACCGCCCTGCACCGGCGCGGGCCGCGGACCGGCCCTCCGCCGCGTCTTCCGTGCCGTGACCGCACGGTGGGGCTGGTGCAAAGGGCCTCCCGGGCGGACGGCTCCGTGCCGTCCGCTGAGATCCGACACCCGTGGTTCGGGCGTCGACCTGCTTGGCTTATGCCCGGGAACGAGCGCAGCCATGCCACGACCCCGGACGACGCACCGGTGAACTCCTCATGACGGGCGTCCCGCGCGGAGCGGGAGTGAGCGGCGCGAGGAGCCGGGGCGCGGGAGGCAGAAAAAACGGGCCGGTCCGTGGGGGGGAGACGGACCGGCCCGAGGGGGGGTTTCCACCATAACCCTTCGTGAGGGATGTCGCGCGCATCGGCGTGCCACAACTACTCTCCGAAATCGTCCGACAACGCGGGAGTGGCCATGGAAGCCCTCATTCCGCCTCGCGCGGTGGCCGGAACGCGGCGGATGCGCCGGTGAACGGGGTGGCGGGCGGGACCGGGGAGGCGCCGAGGGTTCCGAGAGGGGCGATCCGGGCGACGCCGCGGAAGGCCCGGCGGACGGCGGGTCGCACACCGCGGGCCGCCCGCGACTCGTCCGACCGGGTGACACCACCGGCGAACGCCCGCTTGACCGGGCACCGCGCAGCCCCCTCCGCCGCGCGGTGCCACACGCGCAGCTTTGCTCACGCGAATTACCTGGCCTCGAACTTACGTGATCGGACGGGCTCGATTCGACCCGCCGAGGCCCCCGCTGGATAACGATGTGGAAACCCTGTGAGGATCGAGGGGTGATTCCGCACCTCCCGCCGAACCCGTGGAGATTTGCGAAGGTGCGCCGTTTACGCCCCGAAGATCCCTTCCCGCCCGACTCCACTGGGACAATTTCTGTCCTACTGCTCCTCTAACGTCGCCTCATGACGACGACAGTGGCGACCACTTGGGGCGCGGTGAGCGCCCGACGGCTCGAACGGCAGTTCCTGGCCAAGTCCGCCCGAACGGGCACGGCGCTCGCCGACGTGGCCGACGCGATGCTCGGAACCCACGCGCAGGTGCTGTCCGCGGCCGAGTTGTCGCTCGGGCTGCGGGCGGACGGGGTGACCCGCGCGGACGTACGGGACGCCCTGTGGCCGACCGGCACGGCCGCCCCGCCGGCCTCACTGGTGAAGACACACGGTCCGCGCGGGACGGTGCACCTCCTGCCCACCCGCGCACTGCCGATGTGGTGCGGGGCGCTGCCCGCGATCCCCTCCGGTGCCGCGTCCTTCGCCCCCGACGTACGCCTCGACGAGGAACAGGCCGATCAGGTCGTGGCCGCGATCGGCGACGCCCTGGACGGCGCGTTCCTGACCGTCGACGAACTCGGCGAGGAGGTCGTCGCCCGTACGGGCCCGTGGGCCGCCGACCTGGTGATGCCCGCGTTCCAGACCCTGTGGCCGCGCTGGCGGCAGGTGCTGCACCGGGCGGGCCAGTCCGGCGCGCTCTCCTTCGGCCCGAACCGGGGCCGCAAGGTGACCTGCACCCGCCCGCCCCGCTTCACCCCTCTGCCGCCCGAGGAGGCGTTGCGGCTCCTGGTACGCCGCTACCTGCACGCGTACGGCCCCGCCACCCCGCAGCACTTCGCCAGGTGGCTGGCGGCGCCCGCGGGCTGGGCGCGGGCGCTGTACGACGGCCTGGCCGCCGCGGGCGAGATCGAGGAGGTCCGCTTCGAGGGGGCGCCCGCCTGGGTGGTGGCGGGCGACACGGTCTTCCCCGACGGGCCCGCGCGGGACGACCTGCTGCGCGGGGTGCGGCTGCTGCCGTACTTCGACGCCTACGTCATCGCCGCGCAGCCTCGGGAGCTGCTCTTCCCCGGAGCCGCGTACCGACGGGCGCTGGCGGGCGGCCAGGCGGGCAACTTCCCGGTCCTCCTGGTGGACGGCGTCGTGGCCGGCGTGTGGCACCAGCGGCGCCGGGGACGGCTCACGACCGTCACGGTCGAACCGCTGGGACGGCTGACGGCCCGGCAGCGGCGCGAGCTGTCCGCACGGGTGGAGCGGGTGGGTGAGGTCCTGGAGGCGCGGGCGGAGCTGGTGGTGGGCGAGGTGACGACGGGCGCGCACGCGTGACCCGCTGGGCGCAGAGCCTCGTACTGGATGTGTTTGGCTCTGCGCCCGGTGCGGCGAGAGTGCGTGCATGGCGTCGCGAGGCAGGCGGGAATCGTCAGACAGGCCCTAGGCGTGCGGCTTGCGGGCGTCGAAGAGGTGACGCGTGCTGTGGGCGATGAAGGGGCCTTCGCTCTCGATGCGTTCGTGCAGCTCGCGCAGCCGGTCCCGGTACCCGTCGACGGTGAAGCCGGGCACCATCCACACGACCTTGCGCAGGAAGTGGACGACGGCTCCGACGTCGTGGAACTCCATCCGCAGCCGTTCCGCACGCAGGTCGACGACCTCCAGCCCGGCCTGCTCGGCGTCGGCGCGCTCACGGTCCGGGTGGCGGTGGTTCCGGTTCTCCTCCGGCAGGCGCCCGAGGAAGTACTCGACCAGCTCGAAGACGCTGGCGGGGCCGACGTGCTGGGCGAAGTACGTGCCGCCCGGCGCGAGCACCCGGGCGATCTCCGCCCAGTGCGGCCGGACGGGGTGGCGGCTCACGACCAGGTCGAAGGCGCCGTCCGCGAAGGGGAAGGGCGCGTCGTCGGGCGAGGCGACCACGGGGACGCCGCGCGGGCGGAGCAGCCTCGTGGCCTCGGCGACGTTGGGCGGCCAGCCCTCGGTGGCGACGACGAGCGGCGGGCGGTGCGGTGCGGCGACCGCGAGCGCCTGATCGAGGACCTCCCCTCCCCCCGTCTGCACCTCCAGCACCGCGCCGGCCCCCACCAGCCGCGCGGACAGGGACCGGGCGTACCCCCAGGAGGGCCGCGCCTCGGTGGCCCGGCCCTCGAACCAGGAGAAGTCCCACCCCTCGGTGGGGACGGAGGCGCCTTCGGCCACCAGTTCGTCGAAGGTGCGGGGGTGCGGGGCGGGTGGGTGTGCCATGGGGGCGGATCCGTTCAGCTTCTCGGGGGGGGGAGACCTGGAGCGCGGCGCGGTCTAGCCGACCAGGGGCCTGACCTGCTCGGCGGCGAACCGCACGAAGCCCTCGGGGTCGGGCTCGTCGCCGGTCGGCTGGAGGACGACGGTGTCGGCCCCCGCCTCGGCCAGCCGCCGCACGGCCTCGGCGACGGCCCGGGCGTCCCCGGCCACCCCGAGGTCCGGCACCGAGCCGACGCCCTCGGCGGCCAGGTCGGCCCGCAGCCGCTCGCCTGCGCCGGGGCCGGTCGCCGCGAGGAGGTACACGACCACCTCGTGCGGCTCGGTCCGCCCGGCCGCCGCGCGCCCTTCGTCGATGAGCCGACGGGCCTGCCGTACTCCGTCGGGCGGGGTGGACGCGGTGAGCACGGTCCCGTCGGCGGCCTCACCGGCCAGCCGGAGCGAACGGGGTCCGGTGGCGCCGGCGAGGACCCGGACGTCCCGGTCCGGCGGCCAGTCGAGGCCCACGTCGTCGAGCCGGACGTAGCGGCCCTCGGTGGTCACGCGCCGCCCGTCCAGCAACGCCCGCAGCGCGTGCAGGTGCTCCCGCAACAGGGTGACGGGCGACTCGGCCCGCGCTCCGACCTGCCCCATCCAGTCCTGCACACCGTGGCCGAGGGCGAGGATCGGGCGGCCGGGGAACATGCGGTGCAGGGTGGCGGCCTCCATCGCGGTGAGGGCCACGTTCCGCAGCGGGACGGGCAGCAGCCCCACGCCGACCCGCACCCGCTCGGTCCAGGCCAGCGCCGCGGCGGCCGAGGAGATGCCGCCCTCGCGGAAGCAGTCCTCCCAGAGCCACAGCTCCTCGAGCCCGGCGTCATCGGCGGCCTGCGCGACGGCACGCAGCCGCTCGGGAGCGAGTTGGGGGCGGAACACCGCGCCGAGTCCGGTCATGGGGCCTTCCTACCTCCGGCAGGGGGCACCGGACAACCGGATTCGGGCGGGGCGGCGGGGGCGTCAGCGGTTGATGGCCTGGATCTCCTGGACGGTGACGGCCTGGTCCCCACCGAATTCACCGTCCGGCAGGAGCTGCTCACCGGCCACACCGGTCCCGGTCCAGTGGATTTTCCAGGTGACGGTCGCATTGAGCCGGTACGAGCCGTCACCGGACGAGCGCAGGTACTTCACCCCACAGGGCGGGGTCTCCTCGGCCCGTCCCTTGGCGTAGGGCTCGCCGATCCTGCCGCCGGCGATCTCGCACACGCCGGAGGCGGGGTAGGTCTCGGCGTCCGCCGTGCCCGGGTCGATCCGCACCGACACCGGTTCCGCGGTGGTGGTCGCCTCGACGTCCAGCAGGGGGACGCGAGCCGTCACGGACACCGGCTTGAACGTGGCGGCGTCGAGCCACGCCCAGGTCGGGAGGTTCACCTTCGTGGCGTTGTCCGGCGCGAGGTCCACCTCGGTGGTGGGGACGCGGATCTCGGCGTAGGCGAGTCGGGCGAGCATCTCGGGCGTGATGGCCTGCGGGATGTCCGCCGGGGGGTCGTCACCGGTGTCGACCCAGAAGGTTTCCCTCGTGCAGTCGAGCGCTCCCGGATCGCCCTCTCGGCCCGGCGTGACGTAGGAGTCCCACCAGTAGCCCTCTCCGGTCCTGTCCTTGTTGAACGCCTTCTCCTCGTCGTCGGCGTTGTACTTGGCGCGCTGCTTGGCGTCCCACTCGTGACCCGTGGAGCCCGCCTCCCAGATGGGTTCCAGGTACTTCTGCAACTGCTCGGGCGTGTACTTCGGGGCGTAGTAGCAGGCGGGTGGTGTCCAGTTCGAGGCCGCGGTGACGGGCCCGGCGGACTGCCCCGAGCCGTTCCGGGACCGGTCGAAGACGACAGCGCCGGCGGTCGCCGAGACGGTCTCGTCCTTCTGACCGCCACCCACCTGGGTCTCGGACCCCGTGCCCTGGCCACCGGGAACGATGTCGGCCCGGGCCGTCGGACCGACGGCCAGCACGGTGACGCCCGCCAGGGCGGCCGCGTACACCGCCTTCCTCGCTACGGCTGGCACTGGGCCGCCCCCCTCGTCGAGATGATCTGCGACGTCTGCCAGACGCCGGCGGCGTTCTTGTCGAGCTTCGTGTTGTACAGGACGTAGCTGTTCTTGGTGACGGGCGTCCTGTCGACCTCGCCGGTCTTCTTGTCCTTGCTGAAGCCTTTGCTCTCGTCGGCACAGAACGTGAGAGCGGCTGAGGCATCCCCCTGGAGAGTCACCTTCCGGTCGTAGTACCGGACTTCCCCGGTCACGGTGGCACCGGCCTTCTCGAACTGCCCGACCCACGAGACGGCGGCTTCCATGGCCTTCCCCGTGTTGTAGAAGCCGAGCGCTTCCCCGTCGGGGTCCGTGCCGGCGATCGCGGCGTCCACGGCTCGCATCCGCTCGGCGTTGTCGGCGAGTACGGCGTCCTTCACGGGATCACCCGTCTCGCCGCCCTCGAAGACCAGCTTCAGATCCGACGGGAGCTTGATCTCCGGCCGCCCGTCCGCTGCGGAAGACGCGGCGGACGGGCTGGGCGACGACGTCTGCTCACCGCCTGTGTCCGCGCCCGCGATCTTGTCGTTGTCGCCGGACGGGCCGTCGTCGCTGCCGCACGCGGACAGCGTCAGGGCCGCTGCGGCGGTCAGCGTGAGCGCTGCGAGCAGGGTGGGGCGGCGGCGATTCACGGTGGCTCCTGGGTGGGGCGGGGCTTCTGTCGAGCGGGGTAACGCTATCCACCGGGATACGGGGGCACCAGAGCGGAGAGCGCGACCCCGCGCTGCCACAGGGCTCCGCATCCGCCGTACGTGTGTCTTCTCGGGCCATTACGGTTGCGTAACGCACACCGGACGGGCGGGAGGGGGCTTCGGCATGGGGCGTCGTTGGCGGGACGGGAAGGGTGTCCTGGTCGTAGGCGGAGAGGGCGGCGGCGCGGGTGTCCGCGTTCCGCTGGAGATCGCCGGGTCCTACCGCGCCCGCACGAAAGGGCTGCTGGGGCGCGACTCCGTCGAGGGGGCGATGCTGCTGTCGCCCGCCAACAACGTGCACACCTTCCGTATGCGGATGCCCATCGACGTCGCCTACCTCGACCGGCGGCTGACCGTCATCGCCGTGCGCACCATGCGGCCGGGCCGGCTGGGCGCACCGCGCCCGCGCGCCCGGCACGTGCTGGAGGCGGAGGCCGGGGCGATGGCCGGGTGGGGCGTGCGGGTGGGGGTACGGGTGGAGGTCGCGGAGGAGTAGGCGCGGTACGGCGTCGCGCGGCTGCGGTGTCGGTCCGTCAGGCCTCCGTGCGGGGGAAGGAGACCTCGACCCTGCGGTTCTTCTTGCGGCCGGCCTCCGTGGAGTTGTCGGCGATGGGGTACTGCTCGCCGTAGCCGCGGACCTCGTAGGTGATGTCGGCGTCGTTCAGGGTCTGGGTGAGGACGTCGTGCACGGCGTTGGCGCGCTTCTTGGACAGGACGTCGCCGTGGGCGGAGGAGCCGAGGTCGTCGGTGAAGCCGAAGACGCGGACCCTGGTGGCGTTCTGGTTGCTGACCTCCTCCGCGATCCCCGCGATGCGGGACTTCGCCTCGGCGCCGAGCTTCGCGCTGTCCTTGCCGAACAGCACCTCGGCCTGCAGCGCGAAGGTGACGTTCGTGTTGGTGTCCTCACGGCGCTCGTCGCCGCTCTGGTCCTCGACGACCGACTTGATGTCCAGCACCTTCGCCTGCGCGAGCGTGGCACCGTCCGGGATCTTGAGGTCCGGGTCGTTGGGGTCCACCTCGACGGGGGCGGAGGCGGAGGGTTCGGTGCCGGGGGGGTCGTTGGGGTCGTCGGCGTGGGCGGATGACGTCCCTACGACGCTCATGGCGATGAGCGTGGACGTCGTGAGGAGAACCGTCAAGCGAGTCGGGTTCATCGGCGGCCTCACCCGGAGATCTCAAGGGGGGCGGCCGCAAAGGTGGGCAGTTGGAAGGTGACCTTCGTGGTGTCGGCGGGCGGCGCCGGGAACTGCATGAACACGGGGATGGAGGCACCTGGCTTGATGCGGGGCATGTCCGTGGTTGTCAGCGGACGACCGTCGGTGTCCCGCAGTACGTAGTAGCGCTTCTTGTTGGCGGGGTCCACCAACGTTGCCCCACCGAGCGATCCGCCGTGCCGCATGATCTCGGTCTCGTCGCCCCGGGTCTGGATCGGGACACGAGCCGCCTCGGCGCCGTCATTCTTGATCTCACCGCTCACGGTCACGAATCCGCCCGCGTCCCGCGCCGCAGAGGTGACCGCCAGGACCAGACCGTCCTCTCCCTTGAGTTCCGCCTGCGGTTCTTCCGTGCCCTGCTGTGCGCTGGGGTCCCCTTCCCCTTCCGCTGTGCGGGACGCCGAGGCTTCCGGCTTCTTGTCGTCGTCGCTGCCCCCACCACCGCAACCGGCGACACCGAGGGCCAGTCCGGCCACGACGACCAACGCGGCCGCCCCCCTCCGGGCCTTCTCTGTGAACCGAATGCTCATGACTTCGCTTCCCTCATCACTCGTCGCTCGCTTGTCAGTCGGCCAGGTGGACGTCAAACAGGTCCTCGGGCTTCGGCAGCTCGGGGAGTTCTTCCGGGTCCAGTTCCCATTGCCCTTCGTCGCAGGTGAGTCTGGGCAGCGCATCGTCCCCGGCGTCGGGTTCGGGAAGTTCGACCGTGCAACTCGGTTCGATCACGGCAGTGGCGGAAGCCCGCGCATAGTCGTTCTCCGTGCCTGGGACGATGGTTTCCCCAACCGGTTCGCTCGCCGTGACTTCGACGCTGTAGCCGAGCGGGCCGTCCCAGGCACACGAGTCCACCTGTGCGTCGTTCTGGGCCGCCAGTTGGTCGGCTCGCCAGCACGAGTCGGCGAGGCCGGGCACCACACCATCGAAGATGTCGACCCAGGTCGAGGGGTCCCCTAGGTTCTCCGCCCACTCTCCCGCCAGCTCGTCGCGGGTCTCCTGCGCCGCTGCGAGCGCTGCCGCGTCGGCCGCCGTCTGGGCTCTATTGCGACTGGTCGCGGCTTGCCCGACGGCGAGATAGGCGAAGGCGAGAAAGAGCAGACCCGCCACCACCATGACGTAGATGGGAAAGGCCTGCCCCTCGTCGCTACCACCGATCAGCCGATGACCTCGTCGATCTTGTCGGTGATGGCGTTGTAGATCGTCTCCCCGATGTCCGTCCCCGTGATGGCCAGCACGATCGCCACCACCACCGCGATGATCCCCAGGTACTCCACCGCCGTCTGGCCCCTGTCGTCGCGGGCGTGGGTGCGGGTGTGCAGGTAAGCGGTGGTGGTGCGGAGCCAGTTGGTCATGGTGTTCCCCTCCAGGGTGGGCGGTCCTCGGGTCCGAGGGCCGCGGGGCCCGTTCGCAGGCTGTGTCTCGGGCTGTGAGCCGGTCCATCGGGGTCCGTCCCGGAGGCAGGGCGGGGTGGTGGAGGTCCGCGGGGGTCGTGCCGGGCGCGACGGGGGCCACGGTCTCCACCTCCCCTGACTCCGGTCGGGTCCCCGGCCGGTCGGGAACACCAGACGACGACTGTCTCACAGTTGATTGCAGCTGCGAAAGGATTTGGATGGATGTGGTGCTAGTGGGCAATGGATCAGGGGGTGTTGATTCCTTTGTTTCGTGTGCAGTCGCACTCTGTTGGTTGACTTCCTCCCTCGTCCCCGGTCGCGTGGCCGGCATGTGGTCCACCTGGTCCACCTCCCCTACTCCCCGGTGATGGTGCCGAAGTCCGTCCCCGAGCCCAGGATCAGGCCTGCGCCGAGGAGGATCATCGTGGCCGGGACCATGAAGGTCGTGATCATCATCGTGGCCTTGGGGACCGCGCGGGCGGCCTTGCGTCGGGCGTTCTGGGCGTCCGTGCGGCGCATGTCCTTGGCCAGCGAGACCAGGGTGTCGACGATGGGCGCGCCCAGTTCCTCGCCCTGCTGGAGGGCCGTGACGAACATCGCCACCTGTTCGGAGTCGTTGCGCCGGCGCAGTTCCGCGAAGGCCTCGCGGCGGCTCATGCCGAGGTCCATCTGGCGCAGGGTGATGCGCAGTTCGTCGGCCCAGGGACCCTCGTAGTGGGTGGCCACGCGGTCCAGGGCCTGGCGGAAGCCGAGGCCCGCGCTCACCACGACCGCCAGCACGTCCAGGAAGTCGGGGAGGGTCCGCTCGATGACGTCCTTGCGGATGCGGATCGCCGACCAGATGCCGACCTCCGTCCAGAACGCGCCGAAGGCGAGGAGGAGCAGGGCGACCACGAACTGGCCACGGAGAAGGAAGACCAGGAAGCCCAGCGCGCCCAGGAAGCCGTAGACCGCGCGGCGGGCGGCGTAGCGGTCGATGGTCAGGCCGCCGGGGTTGCCGGCCAGGTCGATGCGGCGGCGGTACCGGGCGACCAGGGCCGGGCCCATCAGGCGCAGCACGGCGGGCGCGTACCGCATGCCCATGCGGTCGATGAGGGAGTCGACGGCGCCGGTGCGGGTGGAGCCGACCTCCAGCGCGAGGGCCAGGTCGCCGGGGAGTTTGGCGTCGGCCCGGTACATGCGGATGCCGGCGAAGACCCCCCAGACGCTCAGGGCCATGAGCAGGGCGAGCAGGAGACCGAAGGTCATGGCGTCACCTCCTCAGACGTCGATGCGGGACAGGCGGCGGATGAGGACGAAACCGACGGCGTAGAGCGCGAAGGCGATGATCACCGCGGCCTGGCCGGCCGGGGACCCCGTCATGCGTTCCAGGGCGCCGTCCTTGACGCCGTTCATGAGGAACAACGAGCCGACCCCCAGGACGGGGACGGCGTACGAGGTCATGCTGACCTGGGAGAGCTGGGTGCGGACCTCGCGCCGGGTCTCCTTGCGCTCCTCCAGCGTCTCCGTCAGGTTGCGCAGGGCGCTGACCACCTGGCCGCCCGCGCGGTTGGACAGGACAAGGGTGGTGACCAGGACGACGAGTTCGCGGGAGGGGAGTCGCTCGCCGAGTTCCCCGAGGGCGTCGTCCATCGAGGCGCCGAGGGCCAGTTGGTCGGCCACCTTGCCGAGTTCCTCGCCCGCCGGGGCCTCCAGCTCCTCCGCGGCCATGCCGATGGCGGTGCGCAGGGCGAGGCCCGCCTGGGTGGCGTTGGCGAGGATGCGGGCGAGTTCGGGGAGCTGGTTGATGAACTTCTCGATGCGTTTCTGGCGCTGCCAGTTGAGGAACTGCACCGCCACCGCGATGCCGAGCAGGCCGGCGAGCGGGCCGAAGAAGGGCGCGAGGGCGGCCTGGCCGATCAGCCACAGGCCGGCCACCGCCGCGAGCATGTACGCGAAGAACTCACCGGGCGTGACGTCCAGACCGGTGGCCGCCAGGCGCAGTTCCAGCTGCCGGCCGAGCTTGGTGCGGCGCAGGCGGCGGTCCAGGGTCCGGAAGCGGCGCGGACGGCCGGAGGGGGTGAGCCGGCCCGTGGCGGAGAGACGGTCGACCAGGGCGTCGCGCTGGGCCTTGCCGGCGGCCCAGGAGTGCAGGCCGACGACCGCCAGGGTGCAGGTGAGCAGCGTGATGCCGGTGGTGAGCGTGACGAGCGTGTCCAGTTCCATCGGGCGGTACCTACTCGGTTTCCATCGGTTCGGTTCCTACCTGGCTTCTCGGGTGGCGAGCTGGTCCGCGGTGTGGGCCACGCCGAAGGCCTGCGGGATGGGCTGGCTCGCCATGTAGAGGCGTTCGGCGGTGCGGCGCGGGAGGGGGTAGTACTCGAAGCCGCCGTCGACGCGGCCGTCGGCGGACATCGGCCGGGCGTTGAAGCGGGCGACCGTGGCCAGGCGGTACGGCTCGCCGCCGTGGCTGGCCAGCAGGGCGATCTCGGTGATGCGGCGGGCGCCGTCGGCGAATCGGGTGAGCTGGACGAGGACGTCGACGGAGCTGTTGATCTGGTCGTGCAGGGCGACGAAGGGGATCTCGACGTCCGACATGGAGGCCAGGGTCTGGAGCCGCATCAGGGCGTCCTCGGCGCTGTTGGCGTGGACGGTGGCGAGGGAGCCGTCGTGGCCGGTCGACATGGCCTGGAGCATGTCCAGGGACTCGCCGCCGCGGACCTCGCCGACGACGATGCGGTCGGGCCGCATGCGCAGGGAGTTGCGGACGAGGTCGCGGATGGTGACGCGGCCCTGGCCCTCGACGTTCGGCGGGCGGGACTCCAGGCGGATGACGTGCGCCTGCTGGAGCTGGAGTTCCGCCGAGTCCTCGATGGTGATGATGCGTTCGTGCTCGGGGATCAGGCCGGAGAGGGCGTTGAGGAGGGTGGTCTTACCGGTGCCGGTCGCGCCGGAGACGATGATGTTGAAGCGGGCCCGCACCAGGCCGGCGAGCAGGTACAGCATGTGCTCGTCGAGCGAGCCGAGGCCGATCAGTTCCTGGAGGGTGAAAGAGCGGGGGAAGCGGCGGATGGTGAGGGTGGCGCCGGTCAGGGACAGCGGCGGGATGATGACGTTGACGCGCTCGCCGGAGGGGAGGCGCGCGTCGACCATCGGGTTGGACTCGTCGACGCGGCGGTTGACCGTCGAGACGATGCGTTCGATGGTCTGCATCAGCTGGTCCTCGGAGGCGAAGCGCAGCGGGAGTTGCTCGACCCGTCCCCCGCGTTCGACGAAGATCGCGTCGGGGCCGTTGACCATGATCTCCGTGATCGAGGCGTCCTCCAGCAGCGGTTCCAGGATGCCGAGGCCGAGGGCCTCGTCCACGACCCGGCGGATCAGCTGGGAGCGTTCGACGGTGGAGAGGACCGGGCCCTCACGGCTGATGATGTGGCCGAGGACCCTCTCGAGGCGGGCCCGGCGCTCGGCCGTCGCCAGCGAACTCATCTCGGCGAGGTCGATCTCCTCCAGGAGCTTGGTCCGGTAGGAGGCGACCAGGTGTGTGTCCTCGCCCCGGCTGCCGTGCTCCTCGGGGGAGTGGATGCGTGCGCGCAGGCTCATGCGTCTCCGGCTCCTCGGTCAGTGGTCCAGCGGCATGGTGGCGGTCCTGGTGGCGTCCCCGAAGTCCCAGCCGGGCACGATCGAGGGGATGTCGACGGTGGCGGTGACCGTCACCTCGTCGCCGCCCTGCGACTCCGTGCAGTGCGTGCCGTCGGCCAGCCAGCCGCTGACGGCCACCCCGCACGCCGCCTCCGCGCTCCGGTCGAGCGAGGCCCCGCGCGCGCCGGCCCGGGCGGCGGTCCCGGCCTGCTGAGCGGTGTAGGCGATCAGACCGAGCTGGACGACGGCCATGCCGACGATGATCAGGATCGGGAGGAAGCCGAGGTACTCGATGGCCACCTGGCCCCGGTCTCTCGCCCGGGCGCGGACGGAGTACGGCAGCACGGAGTACGGCATCTCAGTCGCCCTCCTCCTCTTCGACGGCACCGGCGTGCCCGTGCACGGTGTAGGGGAAGCTGACCGTGCCAGGGAAGAGGATGGGCACCTCGATGCGTACGTCGGCGGTGACGTACCCGCCTCCGGTCCCGCAGTCCACGCCGGCGCCCCCCTCCCACGCCCCCGGCAGCTTGTCCCGGCCCGCCTCCTGGCAGGCGCTCTGCCGGGCCCCCGGGTCGGCGGCCGTCGCCGCCCGTACCGCCTCGTCCGCAGCATTACCCGCGAGCGTGTACGTGTATCCCACGAGTGCGAGCTGCCACAGCACGACCAGCGTGACGATGATGGTCGGCAGCATGCCGAGGAACTCGACGGTGACCTGACCCCGGTCCCGGTCCGCACGCCGGAACACCTCGCCGCGGACGCGGCCCAGGCCTCGGTCCGCACGCCGGAACACCTCGCCACGGACGCGGCCCAGGCCCCGGTCTCCACGCCGGAACACCTCGCCACGGACGCGGCCCAGGCCCCGGTCCGCACGCCGGAACACCTCGCCACGGACGCGGCCCCGGTCTCCACGCCGGAGTGCCTCGCCGCGGACGCGGGCCCGTGATGCGCTCATCCCCCGCCGTCCTTCCGCCGTCGGGCGCCCGTGGCCCCCCGGTCGCCGCGGAACCGGCCGGCCTTGCGGTCGGGTTCGGCCGCCCGGACCAGGCCCAGCTCGCCCGCGAGGGCCCACAGGGCCTGCTTCACCGTGCTCCGGCTGTCCAGTTCGTGGACGCGGCCGGCGTCCACGGCACCCTGGAGCTCCTTGAAGTTGGCGGGGACGGCGGTGGCGGCGACCAGCGTGCCGGTGATCTTCTGGATCAGCGCGGGCTGGATCTCCGTGCTGCGGGTGTGCCGGTTGACGACCACGGTGGTCTCCTCGGCCTTGCGGATCTGCAGCCGGTCCCACATCCGCACCGCCCGCTTGGCGCCCCGCACGGCGACCACGTCGGGGGTGGTGACCAGCAGTGCCGTGTCCGCCGTCTCCACGGCCGCCGCGCCGGCCCCGCCGAGCTGGGCGCCGCAGTCGATGACGACGACCTCGTAGCGGGAGCGCAGGGCGCCGACGATCTGGCGGGCGGCGCGGTCGGTGACCTCCTCGCCGCGCTCCCCCTCGCCGGGGGCGAGCAGCAGGGCGAGTCCGGTGTCGTGGCGGAAGACGGCGTCGGCCAGGACGCGCGGGGAGATGTCGGTGATGGTGGCGAGGTCGGCGACCGACCGGCGGAACTGGACGTCCAGGTAGGAGGCGATGTCGCCGGTCTGGAGGTCCATGTCGACCAGGGCGGTGGGGCGGCCGGACGCCTGGGCGGCGAGGGCCAGCTGGATCGCCGTCAGGGAGGTCCCCACCCCGCCCTTGGCGCCGCTGACCGTGACCACGGTGCCGCCGGCCCCGGTCAGCGCGTCGCCGCCGCTGCCCAGGTGCCTGCGGACGCCCACGGACCACTGGGCGACCGCGTGGACGCGGCTGGCGAGTTCCTCGTAGCTGAGCGGCAGGGCGACCAGGCCGCGGGCGCCGTGGTCCATGGCGGCCTGGAAGAGGGCGGGACCGGGATCGGAGGTGACGAGGATGACGCCGACGGCCGGGAAGCGCAGGGCGACCTCGCGGATCAGCTCCAGGGCGGGCACCGGGCCGATGCGCTCGTGCACGACGACGACCTCGGGCAGCTCGTCGACCGACTCGGCGGCCAGCCGGGCGAGGGTGTCGACGAGCTGGGTGGAGTCGACGACCGGGGCCACCGGTTCGGCGTCGGGGAGCTGGCTGAGCAGGGTCGTGACGGACCGTACGGCGTCCGCGTCGCCGACTGCCGGGAGGATCCTCGTGGGCATACGGGTCTCACTTGTCCTTCGCGAGTTCGTACGTCCGGTCCTTGTCCGGGACCGTGGTGCCGCCGCCGGGCGCCACCAGCGCGAGCCGGACCCGCTGGGCGAACGACTCGGCGTAGGTGATGCGCTGGGCGTCGATGGTGGACAGGGCGAAGGTGATGGGGACGGCGTCGGTCGGTTCGCGGTCGCGGCTGTCCTCGTCGGGCTTCAGCGCGGTGAGGTCGCCGACGTCGATGACCCGGGCGTTCGTCACGATGATCTTGGACTGGGCGGGGTCGCCCTCGCGGGCCCCCTCGAAGGTGGCGTAGACGTTGACGGTGGAGCCCGGCGTGATCTTGCCGGCGACGCCGGTCGCCGCGTCGATCATGATGGCGACCTCCTGCTGCCCCGGCCGCAGGGCGGGCTGGTCGACGATCATGTCGCTCTGGAGCAGCGAGCCCGCCTTGAGCGTCGTCACCGCGATCTTGCCGCGGACCTGTCCGAGGTCGGTGACGGCGTTCTCCGACAGCCAGCGCTCGGGCATCTCGATCTTCTCGAACTGCCCCGCGTCGAGCGGCGTGTAGGGCTGCACCTCGTTCTTGAGCCGATAGGCGGTGACCTCGGGCCCGACCTTGGACTTCACGTCGTTGACGACGGACAGCACGCCGGCGAAGGCGCCGAGGGCGCACAGGACCGACAGGATCAGCAGGATGATGCCGCGGCGCTGACGGGAGTTCATGAACCGTGCAACCTCATTGGGGGAATCGGTCGAGCCGGATCGGATGGCGGGGCGGGCGGGAGCGAATGCCGTGCGGGCCTATCCCGTGAGCGCGCGTCTCTCCCGGTGCTGGAGGGAGCGGCCGGAGTCGGGCCGCCGCTCGTACTCCGGCGGTGTCGCGGAGCAGAAGACGCAGCGGTCGCCGATGACGTCGATGCCGCACCAGTGGCACCGGCTCTGCCGCACCGAGGTGACCAGCTGGTACAGGACGGAGAGGTCGGGCAGGTAGGCGCAGAACTCGGTCAGCTTCCCGGTCCCCCACCAGCGCGCGGACTCGGCGGGCAGCGGCGCCTCGCGCAGTCCCTGCGCGCGCCAGGAGGGGGCGAGGGTGCCGGTGACCCAGTCGGAGGGGAGCTGCCCCTTGGCGACCAGCAGCCACGTGCCGAACTCGGGCCCGTCCAGGGCGGCCTCCGGGCCGATCCTCACCAGTTGCGGCACGGGGTGCGCCACGACCCCGAACTGGCTGCCGGGCATCCAGGACCTGGCGTGCGACTTGAGGCCGACGGGGACGTGGTCGAGCCGGGCGACGGAGCCGAGGAGCGCACCGGCGTGGAGGTAGTGGGTGAGCAGCCGGCCGGCCGAGGCGAGCACGCCGGGGCTGAGGTCGCAGGAGGCGAGCTGGCGCAACTGGCGGGCCAGCACGGCGAGTCCGAGCGGCGGGAGCGGTGGGCGGAACAGGGCGATGCGGTCGGTCTCCAGGAGGGCGCGGACGGTGTGCAGCCGCCGCTCGACGCTCGTCGGGACGGCCCGGGAGCACACCACGATCAGGTGCCCGTGCAGGTCGACCAGGGACTGCAGCTCGGCCAGCACCTGGTCCAGCGGACGCCGGTCCACGTCCTGGAGCACGACCGCGGGCAGCGTCCGTTCGTCGTGCGGCGGCAGCGCCATGTCGGCACTGGTCACGGCAATGGCAGTTGGCACGCGCGGCTCCCCGTCTCCCCATGCCCGTCGGTCCACCGGCGTTACTCCGGCACACCCGGATGACTTCACTGCGTGACTACCTGAGCACTGTATCCACGCGCCTGTGACCGGAGAACAGCGTTTCCTACAGCTGTGGGACAACTTGTGATGTACAAGGTGCGCCAAATCAGGACAGGTTGAGCATTTCCCGGTCGCCTCTCCGGCCGCCTCCCCGGTCGTCTCTCCGGTCACCTTCCCGGCCACCTCCCCTCCCACCCGGCCTTCCCCTCCCGACGCACGCCAACTCCGCGACCCGACGGCCAACTTGGTCCGGACCTACCTCTTGACACCCTCAATTGGTCTGGACCACCTTGGGCGGACACACCGCAACGCCCCCACACCCCCAGCGGAGGCCCTCATGGAGCCCGTACGCAGACGGCCCGGCAGACGGACGAAGTTCTGGGCGGGAGCCGTCACCGCCGCCCTCGCCCTCTCGGTCACGGCCGTCGGCCAGGCGTCCGCCGCCGACGTCAACAACGCGAAGAACGCCGGTTTCGAGGCCGGACTGAGTGACTGGACCTGTACCGCGAACAGCGGCACGACGGTCTCCTCGCCGGTGCACGGCGGCTCGGCCGCGCTCAAGGCCACGCCGAACGGCCAGGACAACGCCCGCTGCTCCCAGACGGTGAAGGTCAAGCCCGGCTCGACGTACACCCTGGGCGCCTGGGTGCAGGGCGGGTACGCCTACCTGGGCGTGACGGGCACGGGCACGACGGACGTGTCCACCTGGACCCCCGACTCGGCCTCCTGGAAGCAGCTGTCGACCAGGTTCACCACGGGCTCCTCGACGACCTCGGTGACGGTGTACACCCACGGCTGGTACGGGCAGGCGGCCTACCACGTCGACGACCTGTCGGTCTTCGGTCCGGACGGCGGCGGGGGCGGCGACGGTCCCGGACCCACGGTGCCGGGCGCCCCGGCGGGCCTGAACGTCACCGGTACGACCTCGTCGTCGGCGTCCCTGGCCTGGAACGCGGTCTCCGGCGCCACCGGCTACAGCGTCTACCGCAACGGTACGAAGGTGACCGCGGTGACCGGCACCTCGGCGACGGTGACCGGCCTCGCGGCGGCCACCTCGTACTCCTTCCAGGTCACGGCGACGAACGCGGCGGGCGAGTCCGTGAAGTCGACGGCCGTGACGGCCCGCACCACCGAGCAGGGCGGCGGCGGGGGCGGCGACCTGCCCAAGCACGCGGTGACCGGCTACTGGCAGAACTTCAACAACGGGGCGGCGGTCCAGCGGATCTCCGACGTCTCGTCCCAGTACGACATCATCGCGGTCTCCTTCGCGGACGCGACGACCACGCCGGGCGCGGTCACCTTCAACCTCGACTCGGCCGGACTCGGCGGCTACACCGTCGACCAGTTCAAGGCCGACGTGCGGGCCAAGCAGGCCGCCGGGAAGAAGGTCATCATCTCGGTCGGCGGCGAGAAGGGCACCGTCTCGGTGAACGACTCCGCCTCCGCGACCAACTTCGCCAACTCGGTGTACGCCGTGATGCAGGAGTACGGCTTCGACGGCGTCGACATCGACCTGGAGAACGGCCTCAACCCGACCTACATGACGCAGGCCCTGCGCGCCCTGTCGGCGAAGGCCGGCCCGGACATGATCCTCACGATGGCGCCGCAGACCATCGACATGCAGTCGACCTCGGGCTCGTACTTCCGTACCGCGCTGAACGTGAAGGACATCCTCACGGTCGTCAACATGCAGTACTACAACAGCGGCTCGATGCTGGGCTGCGACGGCAAGGTCTACTCCCAGGGGACGGTCGACTTCCTCACCGCGCTGGCCTGCATCCAGCTGGAGAACGGCCTCGACGCCTCCCAGGTGGGCCTCGGCCTGCCGGCCTCCACCCGCGCGGCGGGCGGCGGCCACGTCGCGCCGTCGGTGGTGAACGCCGCCCTGGACTGCCTCACCAAGGGCAGCAACTGCGGCTCCTTCAAGCCGTCCAGGACCTACCCCGATCTGCGGGGCGCGATGACCTGGTCCACCAACTGGGACGCGACGGCGGGCAACGCCTGGTCCAACGCGGTCGGCGCCCACGTGCACGCGCTGCCGTAGCTCCGATCGGTCCGACCCGGGCCCCTGGTGCCGCCTCAGGCACCGGGGGCCTTCCCGTTCCCCGTCCGCCTCTTCCGGGTCCCACCACCGTGCCCTCGGGGGCCGTGGCGCCGGCGGTCTCGTAGCCGATCCGGTCGTGGTGGGATCCGGATGAAACATTTCCCGGGGTCCACCGCATCAGTGAAGTGGAAGCAGGGCGCGGCCGCGGCGGACACGGGGGAAGACGGACATGAGGCAGAGGCGGGCGGACGAGTACGCCGAGTTCGCGGTGGCGCGGGCCGGGCATCTGTACCGGTCCGCCTGTCTGCTCACCGCCGGGGACACGCATCTGGCCGAGGACCTCGTGCAGGAGACCTTCGGACGGCTGTACGTGCGGTGGGGACGCGTGTCGCGGGTGGGGAACCCCGCCGGGTACGCGCAGACCGTGCTCACCCGGACCTTCCTCGCCCACCACCGGCGGCGCAGCAGCCGGGAGCGGGCGACGGACGTGCTCCCGGACCTGCCCGGTTCCGGGGACGGCGACCCCTCGCTGCGGCTGACGCTGCTGGACGCGCTCGCGCGGCTGCCCGCCAAGGACCGGGCCGTCGTCGTCCTGCGGTACTGGGAGGACCGGTCCGTCGAGGAGACCGCCGACGCCATGAACGTCAGCTCGGCGGCCGTACGGACCCGGTGCTCGCGGGCGCTGGGCCGGCTGCGTGAGCTGCTCGGCGAGGACCTCGCGGAGTACGCCAGACCCTGATCCGTACCGCTTCACCAGCTCACTCCCTCCCGCGCACACCTGAGGAAAGGGTGGTTCGCCATGCCCGGAACCCGGCACCAGGAACCCTTCGAGGACCGGCTCGTGGCCGCCCTGCACGAGACCGGCGACCGCTTCGACACCGACCGGTCCGCGCTGGCCGCCGCCGGCGAGACCCGTGGCCGGCGACGGCTCCGGTTGCGGCAGCGGGCCGCCGTGGTGGGCGGCGCGGCCGGTATCGCCGCGGTCGGGGTGGGCGGGAGCCTGCTCGTCGTTCCCGGCGATGCGCCCGACACCCGACGGGCGCCCGCCACCGCCCCGTCGGCGACCGCCTCGGCGGCACCCGCTCCGGCCCCCGTCTCCGGCGACGGGATCCTCCGTGCGCTCGAGGAGCTGCTGCCGAAGGGCGAGTTCAGCCAGGAGGAAGCCCGGGGCACCGACCACCCGCTGGGCCCGTCGGCACGTCTCGTGTACGACGACGGAGCGGGCGCGGCCGCCATCGGCCTGAGCATGCGCCAGGTCGAGCCGGGCGGTCGCGCGGCCCGGGACGCGACCCGGTGTCCGGACCAGGTGACCGTGCCGCACGACAGCTGCACCACGAGCCGGCTGCCGGACGGGTCGGTGCTGATGCTGTTCCAGGGCTACGAATATCCGGACCGGCGGGCCGACACCAAGCGCTGGCACGCCGAACTGGTCACGGCCGAAGGACAGCACGTCTCCCTGAACGAGTGGAACGCCCCGGCGGAGAAGGGCGCGGCGGTCAGCCGCCCCGAGCCGCCCCTGACCCCCGCGCAGATGAAGGCGGTCGTGTCGGCCGACGTGTGGCACGGGGTCGTGGACGCGATCCCGGAGCCGACCGGGCGGCCGAGCCCCGCGGAGGAGGCACCCGGGGTGCCCGGCGACACGGTCGGCGCGACCCTCGCCCGGTTGATTCCCGACGGCGTGGAGGTGACCGGCAAGGGCGGCCAGGAGAGCGAGTACGCCTACGTCGTGGTCGACGACGGCAAGGGCGCAAGCCTCGTGCAGATCAACGTCCAGCACGGCATGGACGACGTCGCCGACCAGCTCTACGGCTCCGCCGAGACCCTCCCCGACGGCACCCGCGTCGCCACCCGGCAGGGCCCCGGCGACGACCGCGTCCCCGGGGTCGTGATGTGGACCGCCGACACCCTGCGCGCCGGCGAGGACGGGTTCCGCGTGGTGGTCAGCGCCTTCAACAGCGCCACGCTGCAGGGCGAACCGACGCGCTCCGCCCCGGCGCTCACCGTGCGGCAGCTGAGGGAGATCGCCCTCAGCCCGGAGTGGGACGCGCTGCGGTAGGCGCCCCCGGCCCCTCGCCGGCGTCGGCATCGACGTCGGTGCCGGCGCCGGCGAGGGGGCGCCGTCACCCCGTGAAGGTCACCACCAGGCGGCCGTCCGCGGCGAAGGACCAGCGCGGGGCTCCGGCGTACGCGGAGCAGCGGGAGCCGTTCGAGCCGGACCAGAACTGGTTGGTCCCGTCGGCGTTGCCGATGATCCGGTCCTTGGACCCGCTGTCGCACGAGGTGTTGTTCCGGAACACTGAGTCGCCGTCGTCGAAGTTGAAGTTGCGTTCCTCGTTGCCGACGCTGACGTTGTCCGACACCTGCATCGTGCCCGGGTTGCTGTTGTAGGTGAACCCGTGCTTGCCGTTCCCGTAGGCGATGCTGCGCCGGACGACGTGGTCGACCTCGATGTCCTCGCCGCCGAGCTTGTAGCCGTTGCGGTCGCCGTTGCCCGCCTGGGAGCCGTCGCTGAGGGTGCCGTTCTCGAGGGCGAGGGAGTCCTCGATGGTCACCGCTCCGATCGCGCCGGTGTCGGACTTGGTGTAGAGATCCCAGCCGTCGTCGATGTTGTTGTGGGCGACGGCGTAGCGGAAGACGTTGCCGGGGCCGGAGGTGAGCTTCGCGGCGAAGCCGTCGGCGTCCTCGCCGTCGGAGTCGGCGTTGTCGTGCGAGACCGCGCTCAGCACGAGGTTGTTCGACGGCCACTGGGCCTTGGGCGTGCTGGAGAGCATCCGGGACAGCTGGAGGCCGGTGTCCCGGTTGAAGCGGGTCACGGTGCGCTCGAAGATGTTGTTGCTTCCGCCGACGAAGATGCCGTTGTCGCCGGCCCGCTCGACGACGAGGCCCTTGACGTGCCAGTACGAGCCGTTCACCGCGAGGCCCCGGTTCGCCGGGTCCTCGCTCTGGGCGGAGAAGTTCAGCACCGGGGTCTCCCCCGGGTAGGCGGCGAGGGTCTTGCGGGCGGCCGAGGTCCCGTCGTTGCCCTGGGGGATGGTGACCGTCTGGGAGTGGCGGTAGGTGCCGCCCCGCAGGTAGATCGTGCCGCCGGGGGCGACTCGGGTGAGCGCCGAGGTGAGCGTGGTCGGGTCGGACGCCGTGCCGGTGGCGCCGTCGGTGCCGTTCGGGGACACGTGGAGGGTGCCGGTGGTGGGGGGCGGGGTGGTGGTGCCGCCGTCCGTCTCCGCCTCCAGGTAGTCGATGTTGGGCAGGCCGGCCGAGGTGGTCGGGGTGAGGCGGACGGTGTTGCCGCCGGCCCGCAGGGGCACCTCGAACTCCCGGGTCGCCCAGGTGCTCCACGCGCCGGTGCCCTCGAAGGGCGCGGAGGCGACCGTCGTGCCGTTCACGACGATGTTCGCGGGGCGCTGCGTGCCGGTGCCGTTGGCGAAGCGCACCCGGAGGGTCGCCGTGCCCGCCGCGGGGGCGTCGACCGTGAACTGGGCGTGGGCGCCCGCCGCGTTGGTGCCGTTGCAGAACCCGGCGCCCGAGTAGCCGGACCAGTCGGAGTCGACGGTGCCCGTGCAGCTCGCCGGGGCGGATTCGGCCTCGTAGCGGGTGGTGGCGGCCTGGGCCGGGTTGCCGGACAGGGCGACGAGCGTTCCGGCCAGGAGGCCGGCACTGGCGATGACGGGTCTGCGAAGCATCGTGGGTCTCCGGATCGTCGATGAGCCATGGGTGAGCCGCGGGAAGGGAAAGCGCTTTCACCCACGCAAGCTACGACTGTGTTGCGGACACGTCAACGGTTGTGTACGTGATTGTCGTTCATGGTCTTGAACATCGAGGGGCGCGGCGGCCGCCCTGTCGACGGCGGTCCTCGTCGACAGGGCGCCGGGCGGGAACGAGACTGCTGGAAGGACTCCGGCTAGAAGAACTCCGACCACGGCTGGTCCCAGACCTGCTTCACGCACAGCACCAGGAACAGCAGGCCGGCGACGGCGAGCATGCCGTTGCTCAGCCATCCGTTGCGCCACTCGCGCGGTGTGCGGCCCGAGTTGAGGAGCCACAGCAGGGTGAGGGCGAGGAAGGGCATGAAGGCGGCGCCCAGGACGCCGTAGATGATGATCAGGCGGAAGGGCTCGTCCTGGAAGAGCAGGACGATGGGCGGGAAGGTGAGCCAGAGCAGGTAGGCGCGGAAGGCCCAGGAGCGTTCGCGGCGCCCCGAGGCCAGTTCCTCGCCCCTCGCCTGCCGCTCCCCCCGCTGCCGGGAGAGGAAGTCGGCGAACATCAGGCTGACTCCGTGCCAGACGCCGATCAGCGAGGTGAAGGAGGTGGCGAAGAAGCCGACCAGGAAGAGCTTGCCGGTCGCCGTCCCGTACTCGTCCTCCAGGATGTCGCCCAGCTGGATCAGGCCCTTGTCCCCGCTCGCGATCGCGATGTTCGCCGAGTGCAGCAGCTCCGCGCCGACGAAGAGCATGGCGACGACGAAGATGCCGGTGGTGGCGTAGGCGACCCGGTTGTCCAGGCGCATCACCTTCATCCAGCCGGTGTCGGTCCAGCCCTTGGCGTTGACCCAGTAGCCGTACGCGGCGAGCGTGATGGTGCCGCCCACGCCGCCGATCAGCCCGAGGGTGTTGAGGATGGAGTCCTTCTCGTCGGGAAGGACCGGGAGGAGGCCGGCGAAGGCGTCGCCGAGGTTGGGCGTCACCCGGATCGCGAGGTACACCGTCACCACGAACATGACGCCGACCAGGACGGTCATGACCTTCTCGAAGACCGCGTACTTGTTGAACCAGACGAAGACCAGGCCGACCAGGCCGCACGCGATGCCCCACCACTCCAGGTCGATCACGTCGGGGAACAGCGCCTGCAACGGCAGGGCGCTGGACGACATCGCGGCCGCGCCGTAGACGAAGCCCCAGATCACGGTGTAGACCCCGAAGAACCAGGTGGTCCAGCGGCCGAGGCTCGCCCAGCCGTCGAAGAGCGTGCGGCCGGTGGCCAGGTGCCACCGGCCGCAGGCCTCCGCGAGCGAGATCTTCACCAGGCAGCCGAGGACCGCGGCCCACAGCAGGGTGTAGCCGAAGTTGCTGCCCGCGATGAGGGTGGCGACGAGGTCGCCGGCGCCCACGCCGGTCGCCGCCACGACGATGCCGGGGCCGATGTAGCGCCAACTGGACTTACGGGGAGCCGCGTCGGTGCCGCCCGGCCCGCCGGTGTCTGCGATGTTGCCCGTGGTGTCCGCCATGCGGGCCAACCAAGCCGATGACCGCCGGTGGGACAAGAGGGCGTGCGCGGATCTTCACCCGATGCGCTTACTCGTCGCTGTCGGCCTTGCCCTTGGCGCCGTTCTGCGCATCGGGCTCCGCACCGGCCTGGGCATCGGGCTTGGCGTCACCCTGCGCGTCGGACGTCGCGTCGGACTTCTCGTCGTCCCGCGCGTCGGACTTCGCGTCAGGCTCCGCGTCGTCCTGCGCGTCGGACGTCGCGTCGTCCTCGAAGTACGCGTCCAGGACCTCGTCCAGGGCGGACTCCCACTCGGGGAAGAGGCTCCTGGACTTCGCCTCGATCTCGATCGGGTACCAGCGGCGGTCGGGCGTGTGCACCGTCACCGTGAACCGCTTGCCGAAGCGTCCCGTCTCCGTCTCCACCGCGCCGACCTCGTCCCAGCGGAACTCGCAGCTCTGGTCGTCGAGGGACAGGCGTACGCCCTTGTGGTCGGCGACGATCCTGGCGCGGCGGTCGGACGCCTCGAAGACGGGGCCGTCGGGGACCTCCTCGTCCGGTTCACCGGACTGCTCGGCGGACTCCCCGGCGGGCTCCGCGGCGGACGGGTCCCCGACCGGGGCCTCCGCCGCGTCGCGGACCTCCCCGGGCCCCGTCCCGGACTCCGCCTCCGGCTCGTCCGCTTTCGCGTCCTCCGGCTCACGGGTCACGGGCGCGGTGAGCCCGGGGATGAAGGCCGGGTCGAATCCGGCGCCTTCCAGGGGCTGGCTCGTCGATCCTCTGCGCTGCTCCACAGCGGGCAGTATGGTCGACGATCCTGTGCCGGACACAGCCAGCCCCAACTTCGTTATCAGACGCCTACACGAGACGTCCGTGCGGGCGCTCGTGCGGGCGCCCGCACGGGCGCCCGCACGAGTCGCCTACACGAACAGGCTGAGCAGCGCCGCGACCACGAAGCCGGCGACCGACAGCACGCTCTCCAGCACCGTCCACGTCTTCAGGGTGTCCCGTTCGCTGATGCCGAAGTACTTCGCGACCATCCAGAACCCGCCGTCGTTGACGTGCGAGGCGAAGATGGAGCCCGCCGAGATGGCCATGATGACCAGGGCGACGAACGCCTGCGAGTGGTCCCCCTCGGCCAGCAGCGGCGCCACGATGCCCGCGGTCGTCACGATGGCGACCGTCGCCGAGCCCTGGGCGACCCGCAGGACCAGCGAGATCAGGTAGGCGAGGACGATCACCGGCAGGCCGACGTCGTTGAAGGTGTCCGAGAGTGCCTGGGCGACGCCGCTGGCCTTGAGGACGGCGCCGAAGACGCCGCCCGCGCCGACCACCAGCAGGATGTTGCCGACCGGCTTCAGCGAGGCCGTCGAGACGGTCTCCAGGGACTTGCGGGACCAGCCGCGCCGGATGCCGAGCAGGTAGTAGGCGAGGAACAGGGCGATGGTCAGCGCGACGAACGGGTTGCCGAAGAACTCGATCACCGAGCGGAGGGTGGACGGGTCCAGGGCGATGGAGGAGAAGGTCGCGGCGAGGATCAGGACCAGCGGGGTACCGATGATGCCGATGACCGTGCCGAGGGCGACCGGGCTCTCGTGCGGGGCGACGCCGGCCTTGGACTGCTCGTCGATGACGGCCTGCTTGGCCTCCTCGGCCGCCTCGACCATGTCCTGCGGCACCGGCACGAAGATGCGGCGGCCGATCCAGGCGGAGAACACCCAGGCGGCGAGCACGGCCGGGACGCCGCAGATCACGCCCATGAGGATCACCCAGCCGAGGTCCACGTGGAGCAGTCCCGCGGCGGCCACCGGGCCGGGGTGCGGCGGCAGGAAGGCGTGGGTCATCGACAGGCCGGCGAGCAGCGGCAGGCAGTAGAGCAGGATCGACTTGCCGGAGCGCTTGGCGGCGGCGTAGACGATCGGCGCGAGGACGAAGATGCCGACGTCGAAGAAGACCGGGATGCCGAAGATGAGGCCGGTCAGGCCCATGGCGAGCGGGGCGCGCTTCTCGCCGAAGAGGCCGAGCAGGCGGCCTGCCAGGACCTGGGCGCCGCCGCTGACCTCCAGGATGGCGCCGAGCATGGTGCCCAGGCCGATGATGATGGCGACGTGGCCGAGGATGCCGCCCATGCCGGACTCGATGGTGGAGACGGCGTCGGACTTCTGGACGGTGCCGAAGAGTTCGGTGACCGACAGGCCGGCGAGCAGGCCGACGGCTATGGAGACGGCGAGCAGCGCGACGAAGGGCTGGAGCCGCACCTTGATGATGAGGAAGAGCAGGAGCCCGATGCCGATCGCGGCGACGGTCAGCAGGCCCGCCGTGCCGTCGATCAGGTGGAGCAGGCCTCCGGTGTGCGGTGGGGTCTCGGCGGGAGCGGAGGCGGCGAGCTGGAGGGACGGGTAGGACATACGGGGGTCCTCTGGGTAAACACATACTGCTTTCGGGCAGGGCGGGGCGCGGCACGGTGCCCCCGGAGGGGGTGGGGGCACCGTGCCGTGCGACAGACAGGCAGACGGAACGAAGAGGGCGACCGGGGAGGGGTCAGCCCAGGACGGCCAGCGCGTCGATCTCGATGAGGAGGCCGGCGGGCAGACCGACGTAGACGGTCGTGCGCGCGGCGGGGGCCTGGGTGAGGCCCTGCTCCTCGAAGTAGGCGTTGTAGATCTCGTTCATCTCGGCGAAGTGGTCCACGTCCGTGAGGTAGACGCGGATCATCATCACGTCGTCCCAGGAGGCGCCGCCCTCCTCCAGGATCGCCTTGACGTTGGCGAGGGTCTGGAGGGTCTGCTCGCGCAGGGTCGGGCCGGCCGGGGTGGGGGCCTTGCCCTCCTCGTGGGGGAGGAAGCCGACCTGGCCGGCGACCTGGAGGATGTTGCCCTTCCGCACGCCGTGGGAGAACTTCGCCGGCGGGACGGTGTGGGTCGCGGGCGTGAGGGCGGTCTTGTCGGTCATACCGTGTCCTTCTCGGGGTGGTGCTCGGGGTGCTGCACGGGGGTCCTGCCGGAGTACTCGCCGCTGATCGCGTCCGCCGTACGGCGCACCAGCGGGAGCAGGGTGAGGAGTTCGTCGGCGGTGACGACGACGTTCGGCGCGGAGACCGACATCGCGGCGACCACCCGGCCGTCGGCGCCCCGGATGGGCGCGGCGACGCAGTTGATGGACTCCTCGTGGCCACCGAGGTCGGTGGCCCAGCCCTGTTCGCGCACCTTGGCCAGCTCCTTGACGAAACTGTCGGCGTTCGGCGTCGAACGGGCCGTGTACAGGGGGTAGTCGAGCTTCTCCGCGAGGGCGCGGCGCTCGTTCTCGGGGAGGTCGGCCAGCAGCAGCTTCGCCACGGCGGCGACGGTGATGGCGACGGGCTTGCCGATCCGCGAGTACATGCGGACCGGGTAGCGGCTCTCCACCTTGTCGATGTAGAGGACCTCGTTCTCCTCGTAGACGGCGAGGTGGACGGTGTGTCCGCAGCTCTCGTTGAGGCGTACGAGGTGGGCGTGGGCGATCTCGCGGACGTCGAGGTTCTCCATCGCCTCCTGGGCGAGGGCGATCAGCCGGGCGCCCAGGCGGTAGCGCTGGTCGGACTGGCGGTAGACGAAGCCGTGTTCGTGGAGGGTGCGCAGCAGGCGCAGCGCCGTGGACTTGTGGACGCCGAGGCGGTCGGCGACCCGGCCCAGGTCGGCGGGGCCCTCGGCGAGCAGCGGCAGGATGCTCAGCGCGCGGTCGACGGTCTGGCTCATGGTGTGCGTACCTCCTCCTCGGCCCTCTCGGCGGCCTGTGTCCAGCCGGGGCCGAGTCGCAGTCTCCCCCACGCGGCGTCGTCCAGGGCGGCGAGGCGGTCGGCGTGGTCGCGGGCCGGGGGGATGGCGAGGTCGCCGGGGACGGTGAGGGCGGCGGCGGCCATCAGGTGGCCGTGGCGCAGGCGCTCGCGCACGGGCAGTCCGCGCAGGGTGGCGGAGAGGAACCCGGCGGCGAAGGCGTCGCCCGCGCCGACGGCGGCGACGACGTCGACGGTGAGGGCGGGGACCGAGGTGACCTCGGTGCCGTGGAAGGCGGTGGCGCCGGTCGCGCCCTGCTTGACGACGAGCAGTTCGGGTTCGGGCAGTGCGGCGCGCACGGCCTCGGGGCCGTCCAGGCCCCAGGCCTCGTCGTCGCCGACGAACACGAGGTCGGCGCCGCGGGCCAGTTCCAGCAGCACCCGGGAGCCGTCGCTCTGCCCGCGCCACAGCCCGGGGCGGTGGTTGACGTCGAAGGAGACCAGGGGCCGGCCGGGGCGGCGGGCGGTCAGCTCGCGCATCAGGTCCAGGCAGTCGGCGGAGAGGGCGGGCGTGATGCCGGAGAGGTGCAGGACGCGTCCGGCGCGGATCGCGTCGAGGTCCATGTTCCGCACCGACATCGCGGAGGCCGCCGACCCCGCCCGGTAGTACGCCACCTCGTGGGCGTCGGTGGCCCGGTCCCCGGCGGTGCGGAAGTACACGCCGGTCGGGCGGTCGGGGTCGCGGCGCACGGCGGAGACGTCGACGCCGTAGGCGCCGATCGCCTCGACGAGGTGGTCGCCGAAGCCGTCGGCGCCGACCCGGCCGGCCCAGCGCGCGGAGTGGCCGGCGGCGGCCAGGACGCAGGCCACGTTGGACTCGGCGCCGCCGATGCCCCGGTCGAAGGAGGGGACGTCGGCGAGCCGCCCGGGACGGGAGGGGAGGAAGGTGACCATGGACTCGCCGAGCGCGACGACGTCCACGACGCCGGGGGCGGTGCTGGTGGGTCCGGTGGCGGTCACGATGGTGAGGGCTCCCTTGCGGCTCTTCGCGGGCCCCGGCGGATCCGTTGACCCCGCGTTGGCCGAGATGTTAGACAGCAGTAAGCGACATACGCAATGCCCGTTGCACACAATGCAACGTACGGCGTATCCCGACGCTCCCCCGCCGCTCCACCTGTCGCGGCACCCGACGCGACACCGCACCTCATGGAGGCTCCATGGCCCTCGACACCGGCACCGAAGCCCTCGCCCGTCTGGCCGAGGAGCACGTCGACCACCGTTTCAAGGGCCTGCCGCCGGATGCCGACGGCCTGACCGTCGCCGAGCTGGCCGGTCAGCGCCGCAACCTCTTCACCGGCGGCTTCACCACGCCGGTGCTGGCCCTGTCCGCCGAGCGCCTGGAGCACAACCTCGCGCTGATGGAGACGTACGCGGCCCGGCACGGCCTCGCCTTCGCCCCGCACGGCAAGACCTCCATGGCCCCCCAGCTCTTCCACCGCCAGATCGAGCGCGGCGCCTGGGGCATCACCCTGGCGGTGCCGCACCAGGTGCGGGTCGCGCGGGCCTTCGGCGTCCGGCGGATCTTCCTCGCCAACGAGCTGGTCGACCCCGCGGCGCTGCGCCGGCTCGCCGCGGAGCTGGACGCCGACCCGGACTTCCGCTTCGTCTGCTACGTCGACTCCGTGCGCGGCGTAGCGCTGATGGACGCGGCGCTGACCGAGGCGGGCGCCGGCCGCCCGGTGGACGTCGTGGTCGAGCTGGCCGCCGGTGAGGGCGCCCGCACCGGGGTGCGCACGGAGGCGGAGTGCGCCGCCGTCGCCGACGCGGTGGCCGGGACGCGGACGCTGCGGCTGGCCGGGGTCGCCGGGTACGAGGGCGAGGTACCGGACGCCGACCCGGAGAAGGTGCGCGCGTGGCTGCGGCGGCTGGTCGCGCTGACCGTGGAGTTCGACAGGGCCGGGCGCTTCGCCGGGCTGGAGGAGATCGTGCTGAGCGCGGGCGGCAGCGCCTGGTTCGACGCGGTCGCCGACGTCTTCGCCGAGGTCCCGGACCTCTCGCTGCCCGTGCTGAAGCTGCTGCGCTCGGGCGCGTACGTCTCGCACGACGACGGGCACTACCGCGAGGTGACGCCCTTCAACCGCGTCCCCGCCGAGGGCGCCCTCGAACCGGCCTTCCGGCTGTGGACCCAGGTGGTCTCCCGCCCCTCCGCCGAGCAGGCCTTCGCCAACGCCGGCAAGCGGGACGCGGCCTACGACCTCGACCTGCCCTTCCCCCAGGCGGTCCGCCCGGCCGACGGGGGGCCGGAGCGCCCGGCCGCCGGCATCACGGTGACCGGCCTGTCCGACCAGCACGCCTGGCTGCGCACCGCCCCGGAGGCGGAGCTGGAGGTCGGCGACTGGGTGGGGCTCGGCCTGTCCCACCCGTGCACGTCCTTCGACAAGTGGCAGCTGATCCCGGTCGCGGAAGCGGACGGGACGGTCGTCGACTACATCCGTACGTTCTTCTAGGAGGTCTGCCATGGAAGAGCTGGTCATCCGGGACGCGGACGTCGTCGACGGCTCCGGCGCCGACTCCTACCGCGCCGACGTCGTGATCGACGGCGGCCGGATCGTGTCGATCGTCAAGGAGGCGGCGGCCGCGGGCTGCCAGCGCCCCCGGGCCCGGCAGGAGCTGGACGCCGAGGGCCTGGTCCTCTCCCCCGGTTTCATCGACATGCACGCCCACAGCGACCTGGCGCTGCTGCGGGACCCCGACCACAGCGCCAAGGCCGCGCAGGGCGTCACGCTGGAGGTCATCGGCCAGGACGGGCTGTCGTACGCCCCGGTCGACGACCGCACCCTCGCCGAGGTGCGCCGCGCGATCGCCGGGTGGAACGGCCCCGGCGACGACATCGACTTCGACTGGCGCTCGGTCGGCGCGTACCTGGACCGCCTCGACCGGGGCATCGCCGTCAACGCCGCCTACCTGATCCCGCAGGGCACGGTCCGCGCCCTCGCCGTCGGCTGGGACGACCGGGAGGCGACGGAGGCCGAGCTGGAGCACATGCGACGGCTGGTCGCCGAGGGCATGGAGCAGGGCGCGGTCGGCATGTCGTCCGGCCTGACCTACACGCCGGGCATGTACGCCAAGGACGCGGAGCTGACCGAGCTGTGCCGGGTGGTGGCGTCCTACGGCGGCTACTACTGCCCGCACCACCGCTCGTACGGTGCCGGGGCGCTCCAGGCGTACGAGGAGATGGTCGAGCTGACCCGGGACGCGGGCTGCCCGCTGCACCTGGCGCACGCCACCATGAACTTCGGCGTCAACAAGGGCAAGGCCCCCGAACTGCTGACGCTGCTCGACGACGCGCTGGCCGCCGGGGCCGACATCACCCTCGACACGTACCCGTACACCCCCGGCTGCACCACCCTCGTGGCGATGCTCCCGAGCTGGGCGAGCGAGGGCGGCCCGGAGCAGATCATGAAGCGGCTGGCGGACGACGACACCGCCGAGCGCATCCGGCACCACATCGAGGAGATCGGCTCCGACGGCTGCCACGGCGTCCGCATGGAGTGGGACACGATCGAGATCTCCGGCACGGGCGACCCCGCGTTCGGGGAGTACGTGGGCCGTACGGTCCTGGAGTCGGCCCGGCGGCGCGGCGAGACCCCGTGGACGGTCGCCCGAAACCTCCTGCTCGCCGACCGGCTGGCGCCGACCATCCTCCAGCACGTCGGCCACGAGGAGAACGTGCGCGCGATCATGCGCCACCGCGTGCACACCGGCGGCTCGGACGGCATCCTCCAGGGCACCAAGCCGCACCCGCGCGCCTACGGCACCTTCCCGCACTACCTCGGCCACTACGTACGCGAGCTGGGCGTGCTCTCCCTCCAGGAGTGCGTGGCCCACCTCACCTCGCGCCCGGCGGCCCGGCTGCGGCTGCCCGACCGCGGGCTGGTCCGCGAGGGGTACCGGGCCGACCTGGTCCTCTTCGACCCGGCGACGGTCGCGGCCGGCAGCACCTACGAGGACCCGCGCGTGCTGCCGACGGGCATCCCGCACGTGCTGGTCGACGGGCGGTTCGTGATGCGGGACGGGCGGCGCACGGACGTGCTGGCGGGGCGCTCGGTGCGGCGGACCCCCCGGTAGGCACCCGGGAGCCCCCGTCAGCCGTCCGACAGCCACCCGGGAGCCCTCCGGCATCCTCCGACGGTCCTCCCGTCGTCCTTCCGTGGACCTCCCGTGACCCTCCCGGGTGGTTTCCCCGGCCGCCTCCGCGGCGGCTCGGGGAAATCCACCCGAACCACACGTCTCACGTGGCGGAAGACACGGCCCGCCGCACGGCACCGGGTCGTAAGCTCACGGACATGCAGGTGATCCAGTCGACCAAGCTCGCCAACGTCTGTTACGAGATCCGGGGCCCGGTGCTCGAGGAGGCGATGCGGCTGGAAGCGGCCGGACACCGCATCCTCAAGCTGAACACCGGCAACCCGGCCGCCTTCGGCTTCGAGTGCCCGCCGGAGATCCTGGAGGACATCCTCCGCAACGTGTCGACGGCCCACGGCTACGGCGACGCGAAGGGCCTGCTGGCGGCGCGCCGGGCCGTCGTCATGCACAACCAGACCCTCGGCATCGAGACGGACGTCGAGCACGTCTTCATCGGCAACGGCGTCTCCGAGCTGATCGTGATGGCGATGCAGGGCCTGCTGGACGACGGGGACGAGGTCCTCGTCCCGGCGCCCGACTACCCCCTGTGGACGGCCGCCGTCTCCCTGTCCGGCGGCACGGCGGTGCACTACCGCTGCGACGAGCAGTCCGACTGGATGCCGGACCTGGCCGACGTCGAACGGAAGATCACCGACCGCACCAAGGCGCTCGTGATCATCAACCCGAACAACCCGACGGGCGCGGTCTACGACGAGGCGATGCTGCGCGGGCTGACCGACATCGCCCGCCGGCACAACCTGCTGATCTGCTCCGACGAGATCTACGACAAGATCCTGTACGACGAGGCCACGCACACCCCGACCGCCGCGATCGCCCCGGACCTGCTCACGCTCACCTTCAACGGCATGTCGAAGGCGTACCGGGTGGCCGGCTACCGGGTCGGGTGGATGTCGATCTCGGGGCCGCGCGCGCACGCCGAGTCCTACATCGAGGGCCTGACGGTCCTGGCGAACATGAGGCTCTGCGCCAACATGCCGGGGCAGCACGGCGTGGTCGCGGCACTCAGCGGGCGGCAGACCATCAACGAGCTGGTGCTCCCGGGCGGGCGGCTGCGGGAGCAGCGGGACGCCGCCCACGAGGCGCTGACCAGCATCCCGGGGGTGACCTGCGTGAAGCCCAAGGGCGCGCTGTACCTCTTCCCGCGGCTGGACCCCAAGGTCTTCAAGATCAAGGACGACCGGCGGATGGTCCTCGACCTGCTGCGCCAGGAGAAGATCATGGTCGTCCAGGGCACCGGCTTCAACTGGCCCGAACCCGACCACTTCCGGGTGGTGACCCTGCCGACCGCCGGGGACCTGCGCGAGGCGGTCGGCCGGATCGGGAACTTCCTGGACGGTTACGGCCAGCACTGAGGTCGAACCGAGCCAGACTCCGATCCTTCTCAACTTTAGATTGAATCCAATGTAGGATGGTTTCCTGAAGCACTCTGGAGGCCGTCCCATGTACGAACCGATCCGCACCAGGTCCGTCCACACCACGACGGGCGGCAGCACCTCGGACTTCCCCCACCGGTCCCGGGAGGAGGAGCTGGACATCCAGCTCGCGGGCCACCTCGCGGCGCTGCTCACCGCCACGGACGAGCTGCGCGCGCTGGCCCCCTCCCCCGACCTGGACACCGCCGCCGACCGGCTCGCCGAGCAGGTGGCCCGGCTCCGGGGAGGCCGGGCGCCGGTCCGCGCGCCGCTGACCGCCGCGCACTCCGGGCCGCACCCGACGGCCCTGCACCGGCGGGCGCACACCCTGGCGAGCCGCGCCCTGGTGGTGGCGGCCTCCAACGCCGACACGGCGGTCGCGATCCTGACCGCCGAGCGCATGGACGCGCACGCCGCGGCCCTGGAGCCGCGCGAGCTGGCGTCCCGCTGAGCCCTCCGGGCTCTCCCGTACGGCCCCGGTCCGCGCGCACCCGCAGCGACGCGCGGACCGGGCGCCACTCACCGCGGCCCGTGCTCGGGGCCCCGTGGGCGTGCTGCCCGCGGAGCCCCGGCACGCAGGCGCGTGATCAGGCGGTGATGCGGACCGTCGCCGACGCGGTGGACCCCAGGTGCAGGTCGTCGCCGGGCCAGCTGACCGTGTAGGTCGTGTTCCGGCGGGTGCGCGGCAGGTCGTCGATGGTGAAGGTACCGTCGGCGGAGACCGTCACCGACGAGAGGGTGCCCGTGCCCAGCCGGTCGGTGCGCTCCACCTTCAGCACGGCCCGCTCGGGCAGCGCCTTCCCCTGCGCGGTGAAGGTGCCGGTGAGGTGGACACCGGCGTTCTTCGGCGCCTCCGCCGGCCCGGTGAGCGTGATCGAGCTGGCCGCCCTGCCGACGGACACCGTGTGGGTGACGTCGGTGGCCGGGCGGTGGGTGAGGTCGCCGAGGAACGACACGGTGTACGCGGCCTCGCCGACCAGGTCCGGCTCGTCGAGCACGCTGAAGGTGCCGTCCGCCTTGACGGTCGCCGTGCCGAGCCGGTGCGTGCCGCTCGCGTCGGTGCGGGTCGCCGTCACCCTCAGCGGCTCGGCGGGGGCCGGTCCGTCCAGCTCCAGCCTGCCGCGTACGGCCAGCGCCTCACCCGCGACGGCCTGGGCGGGGCTGTGGGCCAGACCGCCCGTGAAGCGGGTGTCGTACTGGACCGCCGGCGGCTGGACGACGTGCAGCCAGTACTGGCCTCCGGTGGCGTTGGTGGTCACCGCGAACAGCCGGGAGCCGTCGGCGGACCACTCCAGTCCGCGCGGCGCGACCCGGTCGCCGTCGAGGCTGCCCTCGAAGGCGAACTCCAGCGCGGGGGTCGCGTCGGCCGGGTCGGCGGGCGAGAGCAGCAGGTCGGGCGTCGCGCCGCTGGCCGAGGCGCCGCGCGCGAGGTACTTCCCGTCACCGCTGAAGGCGACGGCGGAGGCGGTGGCCCCGGACGGCAGCGCCGGGTAGCCGGTCTCGGCGTCGGACAGGTCGGCGCCGTCCAGCAGCCGGGTGCCGGCGGCCGCGTCGGCGACGGCGATCCTGGTGCCGTCCGCGGAGAACGCCATGTCCTTGAAGTTCAGGGCGCCCTTGCCCTCGGCGTCGGCGAAGCGGCGCTCGGCCGTGCGCACCAGGGTCGTTCCGCTCGCGTCGAACACCGCGAGGAACGGGTCGGCGGCCTTGGCGTTCGACGGCTGGCCCATCATCAGCCGGTCGCCGGGCCCCGCCTCCAGCTGGAGCTTGCCCTGGTCCTGCCAGCCGCTGCGCTGCCAGGTGTTGTCGGCCTGGTTGTAGTCCAGGTACGTGAGCGTCGTCTCGCAGTCGGACATGCTGTTGGCGTACGGCGTGGTGTGGTACGCCCTGCCGCCCGCGAAGGCCATGCTGCGGCCGCAGGTGTCGGTGCCCGCCACCGCGGAGCTGACCGGCAGGTAGGTGCTGGTGTCGTACCGCAGGATGCCGTCCCGGCCGCCGACGTGCAGCACGCTGCCGTCGGCGTTCAGCGCGAGGCCGGAGACGTGGCGCTGGGTGGTGATGGTCGTGACGCGCTCGCCGGAGAAGTCGTAGACGGCGACGATGCCCTTGTTCTCGTAGTAGCCCAGGTTGCTGTCGGCGACGTACACGCGCTGGTGCGCGGAGTCGATGGTCAGCGCCGAGAACGAGGAGATCGGCAGCTTGGCCACGACGTCGGAGGCCGCCGCGTGCGCGGCGGGTGCGGCGGCGACGGTCAGCCCGCCGGCCGCGAGCGCGGCGGTGAGCAGCGTGGCCGCGAGACGTGCGGTGGCTCTGGTGCTCCGGACTCTGTTCAACTGTGCCCCCCACAGGCTGTGTCGGCGACCCGGTGGACCACGGCAGGCACCCCCTCCCCCGCAGGGCGGGGAACAGCCGTTCGGGTCGTGCAAGATCGGGAGCGTACCCCGGCCCACCCGGCGACACGGCGTGGTTTCCGCGGCGTGGCGCAAGAGGAACGGCGGGTTCTGTCCGGTGGGGTCGCGGGCGGGACATGCCGAAGGGCCGGGTCCTCCGCACGCCGTTGTGCGGTGACCCGGCCCGAGCGGGAACCTCCCGCGCTCCGGGGTACTGCGAGCTACTGGAGCGCGGGGAGCCCCCCTCGTGACCGGCCTTCGTGACGACTTCGCGGGTCAGGGCTAGTCGGACCGGCCACGGAGTCTGGCGGTGTGCGGACTCAGCCCAGGCGCCGCACCAGCGCCCGGTACTGGTCCCACAGCTCGGTGGGGGTGTGGTCGCCGAAGGTGTTCAGGTGCTCGGGGACGAGCGCCGCCTCCTCGCGCCAGACCTCCTTGTCGACGCTGAGCAGGAAGTCCAGGTCGGCGTCGGCGAGGTCGAGGCCGTCGGTGTCGAGGGACTCCTTGGTCGGCAGCACGCCGATCGGGGTCTCGACGCCGTCCGCCGTGCCCTCCAGGCGCTCCACGATCCACTTCAGGACGCGGCCGTTCTCACCGAAGCCGGGCCACACGAAGCGGCCCTCGTCGTCCTTGCGGAACCAGTTGACGTAGTAGATCTTGGGCAGCTTGGACTGGTCCTTGTCCTTGGCCACGTCGACCCAGTGCCCCATGTAGTCGCCCATGTTGTAGCCGCAGAACGGCAGCATGGCGAAGGGGTCGCGGCGCAGCTCGCCGACCTTGCCCTCGGCGGCGGCGGTCTTCTCGGAGGCCACGTTGGCGCCGAGGAAGACGCCGTGGTTCCAGTCGAAGGACTCGGTGACCAGCGGTACGGCGGTGGCGCGGCGTCCGCCGAAGAGGATCGCCGAGATCGGCACGCCCTTCGGGTCCTCCCACTCCGGCGCGATGATCGGGCACTGCGCGGCGGGCGTGGTGAAGCGCGCGTTGGGGTGCGCGGCCGGGGTGCCGGACTCGGGCGTCCAGTCGTTGCCCTTCCAGTCGGTGAGATGGGCGGGCGTCTCCTCGGTCATGCCCTCCCACCACACGTCGTTGTCGTCGGTGAGGGCGACGTTGGTGAAGACCGAGTTGCCCCACAGGGTCTTCATCGCGTTGGCGTTGGTGTGCTCACCGGTGCCGGGCGCGACGCCGAAGAAGCCGGCCTCGGGGTTGATGGCGTACAGGCGGCCGTCCTCGCCGAAGCGCATCCAGGCGATGTCGTCGCCGATGGTCTCCACCGTCCAGCCGGAGATCGTGGGCTCCAGCATGGCGAGGTTGGTCTTGCCGCAGGCCGACGGGAAGGCGGCGGCCACGTACTTGGGCGCGCCGGTGGGCGGGGTCAGCTTCAGCACGAGCATGTGCTCGGCGAGCCAGCCCTCGTCGCGGGCCATGACGGAGGCGATGCGCAGGGCGTAGCACTTCTTGCCGAGCAGGGCGTTGCCGCCGTAGCCGGAGCCGTAGGACCAGATCTCGCGGTCCTCGGGGAAGTGCGAGATGTACTTGGTGCTGTTGCACGGCCACGGCACGTCCGCCTCGCCCTCCGCGAGGGGGGCGCCGAGGGTGTGCACGGCCTTGACGAAGAAGCCCTGGTCGCCGAGTTCGTCCAGGACCGGCTGTCCCATGCGGGTCATGGTGCGCATGGAGACGGCGACGTACGCGGAGTCGGTGATCTCGACGCCGAGCGCGGAGAGCGGGGAGCCGAGCGGGCCCATGCAGAAGGGCACGACGTACATGGTCCGGCCGCGCATGGAGCCGCGGAACAGACCGCCCTCGCCGCCCGTGCCCCGGAAGATCTCCCGCATCTCGGCGGGGTCCTTCCAGTGGTTGGTCGGGCCGGCGTCCTCCTCCTTGGCGGAGCAGATGAAGGTCCGGTCCTCGACGCGCGCGACGTCGGAGGGGTCGGAGGCCGCGTAGTAGGAGTTGGGGCGCTTGACGGGGTCGAGTTTGCGGAAGGTGCCCTTCGCCACGAGCTCCTCCCACAGGCGCTCGTACTCGGCCTCGGATCCGTCACACCAGACCACTTCGTCCGGCTGGGTCAGTTCGGCGATCTCGTTCACCCACGAGATCAGCTCCTGATGGTCGGTGGGGACGGGGGGAGCAGCGATGTCGCGCGCCACGATTGCTCCTAAATGAGGGGTTTTTTGTTGGGAGGCCCCGTGGGGGCTGCGACCCGGATGCGTGACGTCGTCCTCTTGGGCGCTCATCCGGTGTCGACCGCACTCATTTGATCATCCGACGAGAGCGCCCATCTGTCCAGAGGGCGTCACACCTGAGCGGCGTGAGGATCGCCACGTCCGGAAGATCGGGATGCGGGACGGGACCCCCCGTGAGATGCTGGCCACTCCCTGTCGGCAAGCACCCGTACTGATGCGTAACTTACGGTTCCGTAGGTACGATGAGTGCATGACTGCGTCCGCCTCCGACGCGCCCAGGGACACGCAGGCCGCAGGCCACGGCCCGGTGGCGCTCTCCTTGCCGCACCCCGTCAAGCCGAAGCTGCGCGGCTGGCTGCATCTCGGCATGTTCCCGGCCGTGCTCATCGCCGGCCTGGTGCTCACCGCCCTCGCCGAGTCGTCCGAGGCCCGCATCGCCTGCGGGGTCTACGTCGTGACGGCCTGTCTGCTGTTCGGCGTCAGCGCGCTCTACCACCGGGGCGACTGGAGCCCGCGCATGGACGGCATCCTGCGCCGCCTCGACCACGCCAACATCTTCCTGATCATCGCCGGCACCTACACCCCGCTGACGATGCTGCTGCTGCCCGAGGCCAAGGGCCAGTGGCTGCTGTGGGGCATCTGGGCCGCCGCCGTGGCCGGCATCCTCTTCCGCGTCTTCTGGGTCGGCGCCCCGCGCTGGCTCTACACGCCCTGCTACCTCGCCATGGGCTGGGCCGCCGTCTTCTACCTCCCCGAGTTCATGCGGGCCGGCGGCGTCGCGGTGCTCGTCCTGGTGATCGTGGGCGGCCTCCTCTACAGCGCGGGCGGCGTGATCTACGGCCTCAAGCGGCCCAACCCCTCACCCCGTTGGTTCGGCTTCCACGAGGTCTTCCACTCCTTCACCCTGGCCGCCTTCATCGCGCACTACGTGGGGATCTCGCTCGTCGCCTACTAGGCGGGCCGCTCCCCCGCGGGACGGTGTGGCCGACAATGACCCCATGACGGCCGCACCATCCCCCCGTTCCCGCGCCGACGGCCCCCGACCGGGCTTGCGGGAGCGCAAGAAGACCAGGACCCGCCAGGCGATCCGCGCCGCGGCCTACGGGCTGATCCGGGAGCAGGGCTACGACGCGACGACGATCGAGCAGATCGCCGACCGGGCCGAGGTGTCGCCGTCGACCGTCTTCCGCTACTTCCCGGTCAAGGAGGACATCGTCCTCACGGACGCGTACGACCCCGTGCTGGCGGCGGAGCTGGCCGCCCGGCCCGGCGACGAGCCGTGGCCGACCGCCCTGCGGCACGCCCTGCGCAGGGCCGTGGAACACGGCGTCGGCGAGGAGGCCGAGCTGACCCGGCTGCGGACCCGGCTGCTGGCCGAAGTGCCCGCCGTACGCGCGCGGATGCTGGAGAGCATGTCGGTCACGGGACGGCTGCTCGGCCGCGCCCTCGCCGACCGCACCGGTCTCGACCCGGAAGGGCTGGAGGTGCGGGTCCTGTCGATGTCCCTGGCCGGTGGCCTCACGGAGGTCACCCGGTACTGGGCCGAGCACGGCCACGAGGAAGACCTGGCCGACCTGGTGGAGCGCGCCCTGGACGTCCTGGAGCACGGCCTGCCCGCCCCCGGGAAAAGCTGAGGCCACGGCCTCGCGCCGTGGCATCCTGACCGGGTGAACGGACCCGAGATCGACGTCGAATTCGCCCCCGAGCTGCGCCTGTTCGTCCCCAGGGCCCGCCCCACCGGCACCGCCCGCGCCGCCACCGACGGCGTCTCCACGCTCGGTCACGTCGTCGAGTCCCTCGGCGTCCCGCTGACCGAGGTGGGCGCGCTCCTCGTGGACGGCCGCGAGGTGGCGCCCGGACACGTCCCCAGGGGCGGCGAGTCGGTCAGCGTACGGCCCGTCGAGCACCCGCAGAAGGTCCCAGGCGCTCCCCTGCGTTTCCTGCTCGACGTGCACCTCGGCACTCTCGCCCGCCGGCTGCGGCTGCTCGGCGTGGACACGGCGTACGAGTCGACGGACCTCGGCGACCCGGCGCTCGCCGCGCTGTCGGCGGCAGAGAAGCGGGTCCTGCTCAGCCGCGACCGCGGCCTGCTGCGCCGCCGTGAGCTGTGGGCCGGCGGCTACGTCTACAGCACCCGCCCCGAGGAGCAGCTTCGGGAGGTCCTGTCCCGGTTCCGGCCCGAGCTGCGCCCGTGGACCCGGTGCACCGCCTGCAACGGCCTGCTGGAGGAGGCCACCAAGGAGGAGGTGGCCGACCAGCTCGAGGGCGGCACCGAACGGTCGTACGACGTGTTCGCGCGGTGCCGCGCCTGTGGACGCGCCTACTGGAAGGGCGCGCACCACGAGCAGCTGGAAGCCGTCGTGGAGCGCGCCCTCGCCGAGTTCGCCCAGGGGCGCTAGCGGCGCTTCCCGGGCACGTCCCCCTTGCCGCAGGCGACGCCGTCCCCGTTCGGGTCCAGGCGCAGCGGATCGTCCTTGCCGTTGACCGCGAGGCGGCCGTACTCGTTGCGCTTCAGCCAGTCGCAGCGGGCGGCCGTCGTCTTCTTCACCTCGGCCGGGAAGACGGTCGGCACGCAGACGTTGGCGGAACCGTAGTGGCGGTCGCAGCCAGAGACGGTGGGAGCGACCGGCTGCGAGGCGCGCTTCCTGCCGGGCTTCGACACCTTGCCCCGCGGGGCGTCGGCGAAGGAGTGCACGTGCGCCGAGGCGTCCTTGGTGCTCAGCGCCCGCGGCCCGTCGAGGTGCACCCACTTCGCCACCGAGGGCACCCCGTTCGCGTCGACCGCGAAGAGCATGTACCAGCCGGGCGGGGCGAGGTTGGGGTTGCTGGTGACGTTGAGGTCGACGTTGGCGCCGTCCACCGACAGCGGCAGGTCCACGAACCGCTGGTTCGGGTCCGAGGAGTGGGTGACGGCCGCCGGGCGGATCAGCTCCGCCTTGGCGATCGGCCGGTCCACGGTGATCCGCTGGGTGTCACCGTAGGTCCACTCGGTGTCGATGACCGAGGTGATCGCCGGACGCTCGCCCTTGAGCAGGTAGGGCGGGGTGTAGACCGACACGTCGTGGTTCCAGGAGCCGTTGCCCGGGTTGTCGCCCGTGGTCATGACGCGGCCGTCGGGCAGCAGGAAGGCCGAGGAGTGGTAGCCGCGGGCCTCCGGGTCGGGGGCGACCGGGTCGAAGGTCTCGGTCTGCGGGTCGAAGAGCGAGGTCTCGTAGACCGGGTCCGCCCGGTTGTGCAGGGCGCCGCCGGTCTCCAGCACCTTCCCGTCGGGCAGCAGGACCGTGGACAGGTACATCTTGCCCTGGCCGCCGGTCTGCGGGACCGGGCCGTTGCCCAGGTCGACGGTGCCCTGCGGCAGCGGCGGTCCGGCGACGTACGCCGGGTCGGGCTGTTTGAGGTCGATGATGTCGGTGAGGCGGTTGGCGGCCGGGTTGGAGTCGATGTTGCCGCCGCCGACCGTCAGCACCTTCTGGTCCTGCGCCGGGGGCAGCAGCACGCTGGCGGACTGGTCCCGCACGTCCTTGTCCTGGAGGCCCGGGACCTGCGTGATGGTGTTGCCCTCGTAGTCGTAGATCGCCGATCCGGTGCCCGGGATGTTGTTGCCGAAGACGTGGCTGCCCGAGTAGAAGAGCCGGCCGTCCTGCATCAGGATCATCGACGGGTACAGACCCCAGTACGACCAGGTCTGGTTGACCTGCCAGGTCGGCAGCCACTTCTGCTGCTCGTCCGACCACCGCTCGGCCGTCACCGAACCGGTGGAGTCCTCGCGCAGGCCGCCGAAGGAGATAACGTCCCCGTTGCCGAGGATCGTCGCCGACGGGTACCAGTGGCCGTCGTTCATGTCGTTGGTCCTCGTGTACGTCTCGGTCTCCGGGTCGAAGACGTACGAGTCCTTGTAGCCCTGGTAGCCGACCGTGCCGTCAGCCGACGGGTAGCCCTTGTTGCCGCTCATGACGAGGACACGGCCGTCCTTGAGCTGCACGTGCCCGGCGCAGAACATGTCCTTGGGCGTCGGGATCGTCTCGTACGTGCCGGTCTGCGGGTCGTAGACGGCCGAGGTGAAGGTGCCCGCCTCGAACTTCTCCGGGTCGTTGCCGGAGCCCGCGATCAGCAGCACCTTGCCGTTGTGCAGGACGACCGAGTGCATCGAACGCACCGGGTTCTGCGTGGGCAGCACGTCCCAGCGGCCGTTCGCGCACTCGTCGGCGGTCCCGGTGCACCCCGGGACCGGGACGGGGTCGGCGACCTGCTCCATCGTGTAGTCGTCGGTGGTCGCCGAGCCGGTGCCGTAGACCGAGACGCCCCAGCTGATGCGGTCGGTGCCGGCCGGGACCTCGGGGGTGCGGACGCTCGCCTCGGTCCAGTCGGCCGCCAGGTCCAGGGTCTTCAGGTCCGTCCAGTACTGCCAGCCGGCGGTGGCGTCGTGCCGGAAGAGGGTGAGGGAGGCGTCCGGGGTCGTCGTCTTGTACCAGAGCGAGAGGTCGTACTGCTTGCCCACCGTCACCACCGGCGCGCACGCGGTGGACTCGGTGATCAGCGCCTTGCGGTCGCCGTCGGCCCGGCGGGTCAGCTCGACCTTCATCGCCTTGTCGCCGGAGTGGGCGTCGGCGACCGTCTCGAAGGTGAAGTCGTTGTCCCCCCAGCCGGACTTCGACCAGCAGTACGGCATGTCGCCGGTGCCGGCGGTCTCGAAGCCCGGGTTCGTGATCAGGTTGGCGGCGGAGGCGGGCTGCGGTGCGGTGAGCAGGAGGCCGCCCGTGAGGGCGGACACCGCCAGGAGGGCGGAGCTTCTCCTTCGGGTTCTTCTCATGCGGCACTCCTTGACGTACGACGCCTGCGCGGGAGGTACACCAGCGCCTCCGTCCCGGCGAAACGCAGGACGAAGGTGATGACGAGCGCGAGGGCGGTGGCCGGCAGCACGGTCAGCCCGAACTGCCCGACCAGCAGGGCGATGAGCGGTATGCGCAGCACCAGGTCGGCGTTGGCGATCAGCGTGAACCGCAGGGTCCGGTCGGCCCAGTGCCGGTGCCGGCGCCGGTCGCGGAAGAGCAGCCGCTCCAGGAGCAGGAAGTTCCAGGCCACGCCGAACTGGTTGGCGAGGACCTCGGCGGGCAGGTAGTGCACCCCGGCCTCGGTCAGCGCCCACAGGGCGGCCAGGTTCGGCACGAAACCGCTCAGGCCGATCAGCCCGAAGACGACCATGCGGGCCAGCGGCGAGGCGGTGCGCAGTCCGGTCAGGTGGCGCAGGAAGCGCAGGCCCTCCTGGGCCGAGGACTTGGACTCGCCGGCGAACCGCTCCTCGAAGACGAACGGCACCTCGGTGACCGTCTGGGGGCGGCTGCGCACCGCCAGTTCGAGGAGGATCTTGTAGCCGAGGGGCTTGAGCACCTCGGCGGTGACCTCGCTGCGGCGGATGGCGAAGAAGCCGCTCATCGGGTCGCTGACGCCGTGCAGCCGGCGCGGGAAGAGCGCCTTGGTCAGCCAGGTCGCCGCCCGGGAGACCGCGATCCGGTAACTGCCCGCCAGCCCGGCGCGGCTGCCGCCCTTGATGTAGCGCGAGGCGACGACGAGCCCGGCGCCCGCCCGCTCGCCGGTCGCGACCAGCTCCGGCACCAGGGAAGGCGGGTGCTGGCAGTCGCCGTCCATGACGACGATCCAGTCCGACCCGGCCGCCTTCATGCCCTCGACGACCGCGCCGCCGAGCCCGCCGGACGGCTCCTCGCGGTGCAGGACGGTGACCGGGAAGGGGCAGTCGAGCGCCGCCGCGCGGATCACGTCCGGGGTGTCGTCGGTGGAGTCGTCCACGAAGACGACCTCGCAGGGCAGCCGGGCGGGCACGGACTCCGTGATCAGGTGCAGCAACCGCCGTACGTTCCCGGACTCGTTGAAGGTCGGTACGACGATGGTGACGGCACCCGGCTCGGGCACCTCCGAGGCGCCGACGGCCGGATGGCCCAGCTCGCCGGGGACGGTGTACTCGTGACTCATCGGGCGCCTCCGGAGGACTGGACGCGGCGGATCTCGATGCGGTCCGCGCCGGTGCCGAAGACGGCGACCGGGGTCGAGTGGTTCATGGCGGCCCGGACGTTGGGCAGGTCGACCGCGTCGCGCCGCACCGTCGGGGAGGCGACCACGTAGTCGATGTCGCGCCAGCCGCCCGGCATCGTCTTCGTCACGGCCGGGTCGAGGTCGGCCTTGTAGAACCAGATGACGCCGAGCCCCGGCTCGTACCCGGCGTGCACCAGGTCCAGCCAGAGCGCGTCGTCGACCAGCACGCGGGTGCCGGCCGGGTCCGCCACCTCGGTGTCCAGCCAGTCCGCGGCGGCCTCGTAGGGGGCGTTGGCGTCGGCGGTGACGGCGGTGCGGGCCCCGTCGTACCAGCGGGGGACGACGTAGGCGCAGGCCGCCAGCGCAAGGGCGCCCGCGACGGCGTACCGGCCGAGTGTCAGGCCCCGTCTCTCGGAGCGGGTGCGGTGTCTGCGCAGCACGGCGTGGGCGACGCTCGCGGTGCCGCCGGCCAGCACCAGGGCGAGGAAGGGCAGCGCCTGGATGACGTACATCGCGGGCAGGTAGCCGCTCGGACGCAGGGCGAGGGCGGCGAGGATGCCCACCGTCAGGGCCGGGCCGGCCAGCGCCCGCGCGGTGACCGACCAGCGCCAGGTGGCCAGCAGGAGCAGCGCCCCGGCCAGACCGCCCAGCGGCAGGACGCGGTCGTAGTACAGCCAGGACTGGAGGACGCCCCACGAGCCGGAGCCCTCGTCGAGGATGAACCCGGAGCCGGGCCGGGTGAGCTGGTACTCGACGCCCTCCCACAGCGAGACGTGCCCGCTGCCCGGCAGCAACTCGCCCTTGAGCAGGGCGAAGAGCGGATACGAGAACCCGATCAGCGCGCAGGCCGTGACGGCGCCGGTCAGCGCGAACTTCCGGGTGTCCCGGTGGCTGTGCCGCCAGGCGGTGACGAACAGGGCGGGCAGGACGACGAGCATCGTCTCCTTGGTGAGCACGGCCGTCGCGGCCGCGATGCCCGCGCCGAAGTGGTGCCACAGGTGCCGGCTCGGCGAGGCGGCCAGCGCGAACGCCAGCAGCGTCCACATCACCGCGAGGTTGTCGAGGAAGATCTCCCGCTGGAGGACCACGGAGAGCGGGGAGAGCCCGAAGAGCACCATGGCGAGCCCGGCACCCCAGCGCGGCAGGGACAGCCGGCGGGCGATGACGTAGACGAGGACCGCGGAGACCGCGCTGATCAGCAGCATCACGCCGCGCATGGCGCCGACGGTCATCGACTCGGGGCTGATCAGCGCGGGTATCCAGGTCAGCACGGCTATCTGGATCCAGCCGAGCGGCGGGTGGTCGTACCAGTAGGTGTAGTGGGCCAGGCCCTCACCCTGCTGGACCGCCCAGGCCTGCGCGAGGTAGGTGCCCTCGTCGTCGCTCAGGGTCGGGTAGTCGGAGATGTTCCAGCCCTGCACGATCATGATCGCGACCAGGAGCGTGCCGCACAGCAGCAGGTCCGGGCGGGCCGACCGCAGACGGCCCGGTGGCGTGCCCGGTGCGGTGGCCGGACCGGTGTCGTGGGCAGGTCTGCGCTGCGCGGGGACCTTGGTGCCGGTCGCCGCGGGGAGGGTGGAGGTCACGCGGGAACGTCCTCTCGGTCCACGGGCGTGAGATGTGCGCCGACATGGCTGGTCAGCTCCCAGTCGTTGCGGCCGCGCTGCTCGCGCCACACGGCGCGGACGGCGGCCCCGGCGAGGAGGACCTGGTAGAAGGGGCCGCCGACGATCAGCTTGAGGTAGTGCGTGAAGCGGATGCGCAGGCCGTACTGCTTGCCGAAGTCGTGCAGGCCGACCACCTCGAAGACGAAGGTGACCAGCGCGGTGACGGCCGGCAGGAAGGTGACGAAGGCGATGCCGACCGGCACGTCCAGGAAGAGCGCGACCGCCGCGTTGAGCGGGATGATCACACCGGTGAAGGCCTGGAGGAACGGCGTCATCAGGGTGTAGCGGGCCAGCAGCCGCTGGGTGAAGGTGGGCAGTTGCCGCCAGTCGTTCTTCCGGTACACCTGGAGGAAGCCCTGGTTCCAGCGGGTGCGCTGCTTCAGCAGGGAGACCAGCGTGCCCGGGGTCTCCTCACGGGTGACCATGTCGGAGTCGTAGGCGACGACGACCTTCTTGCCGATGCTGGAGAGCCGTACGCCGAGGTCGCAGTCCTCGGCCAGGCAGTCCGGGTCCCAGCCGTCGGCCGCCCGCAGCACGTCCGTGCGCACGAAGACGGTGTTGCCGCCGAGCGGGATGAACCCCTTCTGCGCGTGCAGGTGCAGTCGGGAGCGGAACCAGAAGAAGTACTCCAGGCAGTTGCGCAGGCTGTACCAGCTGGAGTGGAAGTTGATCAGCTGGACCCCGCCCTGCACGACGTCGGCGCCGGTGGTGCGGAAGGCGTGGTCGACGTGGGCGAGCAGCTCCGGATGGACCTGGTCCTCCGCGTCGAAGACCCCGACGACGTCGCCGCGGCAGTGCGGCAGCGCCGTGTTCATGGCCTTCGGCTTGTTCTTCTTCTCGTGGGTGTCGACGACGACCCGCACCCGCGGGTCACGGTCCGCGGCCCGTTCGGCGACGGCGGTGGTCCCCGGGTCGTCGTGCCCGACGATCACGATGATCTCGAAGTCGGTGTGGGACGAGGTCAGCAGCCGCTGGATGGTGTGGTCGAGCACGGCCTGCTCGTGCCGTGCGGGCAGCAGCAGCGAGAACGACACGTGCTCGTCCCCGTCCGGACTGCTGAACCGGGTGGAGGCGAGAACCTCCGGCGTACGCCAGGCGTGCATCTGCCACCACAGCGTGAACGCCGCCATCCAGAAGAGCGCCAGGGAAACGGCAGCGATGAAGACGGACGTCAGCACAGATCCCCCCAGATCTTGAAATCCCCCGGCCGCGGCGGCGCACCCAGAATCGGGCGGCCACTCCGCCGCGGCACGGTGACGAGGTTAGGGGGTTTTCGTGAAGCTCATCAGCTCTTTCGATGAAGAGGGTGTTTCCTCACCATGAGGACCGGGTCTGAACAAAATGCCGTCGAGATCCGTTCCGATCGTTTCCGTTTGCGCCCTTTCAGCTGTTCAGCCGCGCACGCAGCCGTTCCGGATCGGTCGTCGGGGCGTCGCAGGTGAAGTTCCGGCAGACGTACGCGGCCGGCGCCCCGTCCACCAGCGGCCGGTCGGCCAGCAGGGGGAACTCGTCGCTCCCCACCGTGCCCACGGCCACGACCGCGCCGGGAGCCGTCCCCAGCAGCGCCGTGCGGTGCAGGCCCCGCGTCGCACCGTCGTCCGGGGCCGGCCCCACGACGGCCACCTCCCGCGGCCCGTCGAGCAGCGCCTCGGCGGCGGCCAGCCCCCAGCCGACGAAACGCGGCACCCGCGGACCGAGCGCCTTCACGACGCCCAGGGCGCGCTCCGCCGCGGTGCGGTGGGGCGCGGAACCGGTGTGGGCGGCGTAGGACAGCAGGGCCCCGGCGGCGGCGCTCCAACCGGACGGGGTCGCGTTGTCCGTGGGGTCCTGCGGGCGGCGGATCAGCCGCTCCGCGTCGGCCGCGGTGTCGTAGAGGGAGCCGGAGTCGTCGGTGAAGCGGGTGAGGACGTGGTCGAGCAGCAGCCCGGCGAAGTCCAGCCAGACGCCCTCCCCGGTGACCGACGCCAGCGCGAGGAGGCCCTCCGCCACGTCGGCGTAGTCCTCCAGCACCCCGGCGTGGGCGCCCGCCCGGCCGTCCCTGCTGGTACGGAAGAGCCGCGCCTGCTCGTCGAGGTGCAGCCGCACCAGCAGGTCGGCGGCGGCGACGGCGGCCTCCACCAGGTCGGGGCGCTCGAAGTAGGCGCCCGTCTCGGCGAGCGCGGCGATCGCCAGGCCGTTCCAGGCGGCGACGACCTTGTCGTCCCGGCCCGGTGCGGGGCGCTGCTCCCGGGCGGCCAGCAGCCGCTCCCGGACCGAGGCGATCCGCTCCGCCTCGAACACGCCCTCCTGCTGCGGCAGCTGGAGCACGGAGGAGCCGTGCTCGAAGGTGCCCTCCTCGGTCACACCGAAGTACCGGGCGGCGAGCGCGGCGTCGTCGGCGCCGAGCACCTCGGTGAGCTGCGCGGGCGTCCACACGTAGTACGCGCCCTCGACGTGCCGCCCCGTCCCGTCGTCGCTGTCCGCGTCCAGCGCGGAGGCGAAGCCGCCCTCGGCGGTGCGCAGCTCGCGCACCATGAAGTCGGCGGTCTCCAGGGCGACCCGGCGGGCGAGGTCCGAGCCGGTCGCCCGCCACAGGTGCGCGTAGACCCGGCACAGCAGGGCGTTGTCGTACAGCATCTTCTCGAAGTGGGGCACCACCCACTCACGGTCCACGGAGTACCGCGCGAAACCGCCGCCGAGCTGGTCGTAGATCCCGCCGCGTGCCATCCGCTCGCAGGTGTCCCCCGCCATCTGGAGCGCGCCCTGCGCGCCGGTGCGGGCGTGGTGGCGCAGCAGGAACTCGACCACCATGGACGGCGGGAACTTCGGCGCCCCGCCGAACCCGCCCCGCTGCGGGTCGTACTCCCGGGTGAGCCCGAGCAGCGCCTGCCCGAGCTGCTCCTCGCCGGGCGCCTGCGCGTCGCCGTAGGAGATCTCCCGCCCCGCGAGGTCCCGCACGATCTTCCCGGCGACGTCGGTCACCTCGTCCCGCCGCTCCGCCCAGGCCTGGTGCACTCCCTGGAGCACCTGCCGGAATGACGGCATCCCGTGCCGGGGCTCGGGCGGGTAGTAGGTGCCGAAGTAGAAGGGCTCGGCGTCCGGCGTGAGGAACACGGTCATGGGCCAGCCCCCCTGCCCGGTCGCCGCCTGCACGGCCTCCATGTAGACGGCGTCCACATCGGGACGCTCCTCGCGGTCGACCTTGACGGCCACGAAGTGCTCGTTCAGGTAGGCGGCAGCGGCCTCGTCCTCGAAGGACTCCGCGGCCATGACGTGGCACCAGTGACAAGCGCTGTACCCGACGCTCAGGAGGACGGGGACATCCCGCCGCCGGGCCTCCTCGAACGCCTGGGGCTCCCACGGCCACCAGTCGACGGGGTTGTCCGCGTGCTGAAGCAGATACGGGGAGGTCACACCAGCCAACCGGTTCATGCGATCCAGCCTCTCACAGCACCCGCCGCGACCGCCGAAACCGCATGAGCCCGCCTCGCCCGGCCGGAGGCGTGAGTTCTTCTCCCTGGGCCCGGACGCCGAAGCCCTCCCGATGCCCCTTCTGGTCGGACGCTCCGAAGCACCGGAACAGTACGCTGGGCGCAGCAGCGCCGGACCTGCCGAGGCTCCTCGAAGGAGGTACCCCATGACCGCCGAGATGGTGGCGCCCGCGTGGATGCACACCCAGATCAGCGCGGAGCAGTACGACTCCTGGTCCGAGGAGCAGTGTGACGGCGTCGAGATCGTGGACGGGATGGTCGTCGTGAGCCCGAGCGCCTCCAAGCGCCACAACCGGCTGGCCCGCATCCTGGCCAACGCTCTGGACGCGGCCGCGGGCCCCGACTGGAACGCGGACACGGACTTCGACGTGCGTCTCCAGGACGTCCCGCTCACCAACCGCCGCCCGGACGTCACGGTCTACCGCGCGGAGACCATCGACGTCACGCCCACTCGCCCCGAGCACGTCCTCCTGGTCGTCGAGGTCGTGTCACCCGGCTCGGAGACCACGGACCGGATCGTGAAGGTGGATCAGTACGCCAAGGCCGGCATCCCCTTCTACTGGCGCGTCGAGCAGGCCGTCACCGGTGTCCCGATCATCTACACCTACGTCCTCGACCCCGCCACCAAGGCGTACCGGGAGGGCGAGATGTTCACCGGCACGGTGAAGGCCACCGCGCCCTTCGCCCTCACGGTCGACCTTGGGGACATGTAGGGGTCCCTTCACGTGGCTCAGCCGACCGGCGCAAGCGCCCGAGAAGCCGTGGGCTCACACTGCCCCCGGTCCACGGAGTTCTCCGCACCGGAGACCGTGACTCGGCCCAACCGTCCCTGACCACCCATGGCAAGGCGATTTCCGGGAATCCACACCCGGGCCGGGCTCGACTCTGCGATGATCACCGCGTTCCAAGGCAGGTTGACCGGGGGGATCAATGGCTGAGTGCACAGTTGACGGCAGCGCTGACGAGCCTCTGGGCCGCGCCTCATATCTGTTCGAGGGGCGGCGGGTACTGGTCTCTGACCTCGTACGTGCCAGCCTTCTGGACCCGGGGACGCGCCTCACCTTCCGGCAGCGGCGGTCCGGGCAGGAGCACCTTGCTCAGGTGACCTCGGACGGCAGGATCGAGCTCAAGGACGGCCAGCGGTTCAGATCCCCTTCAGCGGCGGCAGCCGCCGCCACAGGGCGCGGTCCCTACGACGGGTGGACCGCCTGGGCACTGGACGACGGGACCCTGCTGGACGTCGTGAGGCAGAAGCTTCTGGACACGGTGGCGGAGTTGCCCCGTTCCGGTGACGTCACCGCGCACCGTTCCGCCGCCCGGCACGCGCGGTTGAAGGACGCCCGGAGGCAGGCGGACGCCGACACGCCGGTCACCGTCACCGTTCGGGATCTCCTGGGCTGGTGGGGGGCGTCCCGCCGCGGCTACCTGGTCACCGAGCAGGTAGCCGCGGAACTCGCCAACCATGGCCTGTCCACTGTGCCGGACTTCGCAGCCGTCGGGATCGACGACCGAGTCACCTTGACCAGCCCTTCCGGGGACGACGAGGACCATGAGGGGAAGGCGGCCGAGCAGAGGCCGACGGCAGGGCAGGAAGAGCCCAGGGAGGCCGGTACACCAGGGCCTGTCCCCACCTCCAGCGGCGACGAGGACGAAGAGGACCCGATTCAGGGCCAGACGGTTGGCAACCTGCCCTCCGCGCTCAAGGGAGTGGTGTCGGTGTCTTCCTCGGCGAGCTTCGAGGAAGTGTTCACCAAGATGCGCCTCAACGGGTACTCACAACTGCCGGTGCTGAACGGACCTCGGAACCTGCGGGGTGCCGTCACCTGGGAATCCATCGCACGAGCGCGCTACGCGGACTCCGAGGCACCCTTCTCCGAAGCCATAGTCGCCGCCCACGCGGTCAGCTATGACGAGCACCTGATCGACGTGCTGCCCGATCTGGAACGATTCGGCTTCCTCCTGGTCAAGGACCAGACGAACCAGATCGCCGGCATCATCACGGTGGCCGACGTGGCCGCGGAATACGGCGCCACGGCCCGGCCTTTCCTGCTCATCGGGGACCTCGACCGGCAACTGCGCCGAGTCATCTCGGAGGGTCTGGATCTGACGGAAGTGATCACCCTTTGCGATCCTGACGGACTCCGGAAGCTCTCCGCCTTCGATCAGCTTTCCTACGGTGACTACCAGCAGGTCCTGGGCAATCAAAAGCAGTGGGACAAGCTGGGCTGGCCGTTGGACCGCAAGTCCTTCGTCGCGCGCCTTGATGAACTGCGTGAGCTCCGCAACGAGCTGATGCATTTCAACGATAAGGACAAGGCCGGTGACTCGGCGATACCGATGCTCCGCAACATGATCGAGCTTCTGCGCGAGCACGGCGGCTGAAGCGAGGCGGTTGCCAGGCCCAACGGGAGACCGCGACGACCGGTCGAAACTCTGCCGGAGTCGCAAGATCATCGGAGCGGTATGAGCGCCCCCGCATGCTGAAGCACGTACGACGAGGCCACATCAGCCAGAGGACTGTCGCGATGACGGCCGAGGACTCCCGCTACCCAACTCAGAACTGCACGCCTTCCACGACGCCCTCTGACCGCGTGTCCGCGGCGTGCTCAACGCCGCGGAGCCCGCTTCCGAGGTAGCCACCGATCACGATGACGGTCGCCGCCGCGCCAAGGGCGACCGCCAGCCGCTCGCCTCTCGACAAAGGGGCGGTCGCCCCCTCCGGCGGCGCAGTGCGGCGGTAGACGAGCGCCCCGACCGCGCAGGCCCCGGAGGCAACAAGGGCAGTGATGAGGTCGAAGGTTACGTACAAGGTGCACCCCCGGGGGTTGGAAGCGCGCTGCCAGGACGAGTCGTCCTGGTGGTCGGCGCAGGCAGGCAGACTGGTTCGAGGACAAGTTCGACACCCCGCAGTCGGGGGGCCGTGGGACTGCTGTTCGGCATCCGGCCTTCGTCGCAACTGGCCGGCGTGGACCCGTCGGGCCCGTGCATCAGGGTCCGACCGTTGATGACGAGCGACACGGCCGCCGCCTCCTCCTGCGATCCAGAGTTCGGCCTCATCGCGCAAGGAAACTGTTCAGCGCCCTGCTGCGGATGTCCCGCATGGTCGTCAACTGGTCCAGCAGCCGTCGCTCATGGGCGTCGAAGCTCGCCATGACTTCACCGATGGACCGCTGGGTCTCGAGATCAGGGAGAGCGACGGGCAGCATCCCGAGCACATCGAGCGAGACGGTCCGCAGCGCCAGGCTCCCGGTCGAATGCGTGTCGAGCCAGTCCCGCGCCTCGCGGCTGCGCAGGAACGCCGCCAGGTAACGGGAGTCGACGGTGTCGGGAGGGCTGATCACGAAGCAGCCGGTGCCGCAGACCCAGCCCTGCTGTTCCTCTCCGACCACGGCACATCGCCCGAGATCGCCCCGGCGTGCGACCACGACATCACCCCGGTGCAACCGGAAGCGGTCAAGCCGATCGCCGTGCTGCTCGGAGATGCGCTTGATGCCGTCCACGGCGAAACCGACGTCCGAGATGTCCTTCGGCATCACCACGGGGACCCCGTGGTGCTCCACGTAGTCCTGGGCCCGGATCAGACTTCCCGAAGGCCCCGCGAGCAGGCGCGGGACACGCCCCCCGACCGTCGCCTCTCCCCTCACCACGTCCTTCAGCAGCAGGTTCTGGCATCGGAAGCCGTCCTGCGCCAGGTGGTCCTGCGCACCGGCGACCTGCGCCAGTTCCGCTCCGTGCTCCGATGTCTCGCGGTTGCGCCGCTCGAAGTCGGCCAGCATGGCACTCAGGTCCGTTACTCCGGCCGGCGCGCTCTCCGTCCTCAGGTACGTCCGCGGGTCCAGACTGCCGGCGTTCTCGATGAGTTCGGCATAGGGGACCGACCGGGAAAAGCCCGGCTCGCTCACCTCATTCGACGTGTCACACCAGAGCCGGAAGCGTCCCGCGATGCAGCGGACGTCCTCGCTCGACAACACACGGGGCCGTTCCGACGACCGGCCTCCCGCACCGCGCGCATCGAGGAGGAGCACGGAGTCGCTTCGGTGCGCCGGACGGGACCGACGCCCTCGCCCCAGTACCCAGACGTGCACGGCGATGTTGGTTCCCGCGAAGAGGTACGGCGGTAGAGCGATCACCGCGAGCACCGCGCCGCGGGCCACCATCTCCCGGCGGATCGGCGCCTCCGGCCCTTGCGCCCAGGCCGCGCGGGCGGGCATCACGACCGCCGCGATACCGCCTTCCTTCAGTTGGGACCAGGCAAGCTGCAACCATGCGAAGTCGGCATTCGACTCCGACGACGCCGAGAGCTGCGGCTGTCCCCATCCGTCGATCCGCTGGCTGAACGGCGGATTGCTCAACACCCGGTCGACACGGCCCGTGTTCGGGGCCCGCAACAGTGTCGCCGGATCGGCCAGTCCCACCTGCGGCACGCTCACCCCGTGCAGGGCCAGGTTCAACATCGCCGGGCGCACGTTGCCCCGATCCACCGCGTACGCCTCGAACGAGCTGTCCCCGACCGGCCCCTGCTCGGCCAAGTGCCGAGCGGCAGCCGCGAGCACACTTCCGGTACCACAGGCCGGGTCCATGATCCGGTCTCCAGGACGGAGGGCGGCCAGCTGCACGAGCAGGTCAGCGACCCCGCGCGGAGTGTAGAACTCCCCTCCCGGCAACGCCCCCTCCTCCGCGTGCCGTTGGAGCAGTAGCTCACAGACGTCGGCCACCCGGACCTCCGCGAAGCTGGGGCCCTGAACCAGTGCCGCGACGAAAGCCGTCATCCAGGCGGCATCGTCCGGCCTGCTCTCGAGGTCGAGGTCGGCCGACCAGGGCAGCGGGAAACCCGGACGCCGGGCCGCCTCCTGCAAGGCCCCTCGCAGGTCGGCCACCGGAGAGAAGCCGACGACGGCCTCCGCCGAGGCGCGTTTCCACCGCTTGACGAAATCGCCCTCGGCATGACCTTCCTGCTCCGCGAAGGCGGCGAGCATGAGGATCGCCAGTTTCGCGTCGAGGTCGCCGGCCGTACCCCGGCCGCGCCGGTAGGGCGCGTACGCCCGCCACAGCCGGTCGGCGATCTCGGCTGCCGGGTCCACCGCTTCTCTGATCACCGAACGCCTCTTTCCCGAGTTCCGGTTCCGTCCGCCGCCTTGCGGCTCCACCTGGGCCTGTTGCGCAGAAATGCTGCGCATTATCACTGCGTCCCGACGATCAAGCCACCTCAGCGTCTTCGGGATCGGCTCTGCTCGAAGAGTAGCTGCAAACCTCCCCTGAACAGCGGAGAGAACCACCCGACGGCCCGAGACCGTCCGCGCTGCGCAGTCCGACTGCGCAAATTGACTCGTGACAAGCAGCAGCTCCAGCCGCCGACCCCCTCGCCGAGGCCTCGACGGCAAGATGCTGCGACTCAGGAACGTGTGGCGCAGATCACGCTCCCCCTGAAGGTGTCCGGTGATCGCCGCCCCCTCGCGCCGGCCCCCGGTCCGAAGGACACTGGTGGATCGAGGAGTTGCCGACTGGGCTCTGCCGCCGGAGGGGGACGCGACATGCGGGACGGGCATCGGGTGGAGGCCGAGCGGTTGTTGCGGCAGGCCGTGGAGGAGGAGGTGCGGCGGTCGGGCGGTCGTACGGACGGGAACGTGCTGCTGTCCCGGGCGCGCGGGTCGCTCGACGCGATGGCGGGGGCGGCCGCCGAGGAGTACGCGGCCTACACGCACGCCCTGGACGAGGCCGAGGCCGGGCAGCTCACCTTCCGGCAGCGGTACGCCCGGGAGGGCGCCGGCACCCCCCTGCTGGTGGCCGGCGTGGCGGCGGTCGCCGCGGTGGTGGCCGACATGGCGCTCGGTACCGGCACCGGCACGGCGGTGGGTGCGGGCGTGGCCGTCGGTGTGGTGGGAGCCGCGGCGACCGTCGTCAAGGTGGTCGGCTCGCACGTGCCGGCCGCCCATCACCGCGCCGGGGCCGTCAGCCAGCCCGGCGGGCCCGAGCAGTTGCGGTTGCAGTGGCTGACGGCGTTGGAGGTGCGCGGCATCCGGCCCTTCCTGGACCAGCAGCGGATGCTGGCCGCGTCCACCGGGCCGAAGAAGGCCGGGCCGAAGCTGCGCGGTGCCGACAAGAGCGCCGCGGCGCGGGGACGCAGCGCGCTGGAGCAGTCGTTCGCGCAACTCCCGGAGTCCCGGGGCACTTTCGCCGGGCGGCGGCAGGAGATGGCGCGGTTGCGGCAGTGGGTGCAGGCGGCCCGGGCGAGCACGGAGACGAAGCCGACGGTCGTGGTGCTGCACGGTCCGCCCGGCAGCGGCCGGACGACGCTCGCCGTGCGCGCCGCGCACGAGCTGCGGGACCACTTCCGCGGGGCCTGCGTGGTGGACCTGCGCGGGGACGGCCCCGGGCCGGACGGCGAGTCGCCGCTGAGCACCCGGGACGCCCTGCTGCATCTGCTGAACCGGTTGGGGGCGCCCCGCGAGCAACTCCTGTTCCGGGAGCGGTCCTCGGCGGACCAGCAGGTCAAGCGGCTCAGCGAGCTGTACCACCAGCATCTGACGGGCGTGCCGGTGATCGTCGTGCTGGACGACGCCAAGGACGCGGAGCAGGTGCGCACGCTGGTGCCGGAGCGGTCGGACAGTCTGGTGCTGGTCACCGCGCGGGAGGCGCTTCAGCTGCCGGCCGACCTGCCCGCCCGGGCGTACCACCTGCCGGTGGAGGCGCTGGACGCGGCGGGCGCGGAGGAGTTGCTGGGGGCCGCCGCGCAGGACGCCTCGGGCCCCTACGACGCCGAGTCGGCGGATCTGGTGCGGCAGTTGTGTGGTGGGCTGCCGCTGGCACTGCGCATCGCGGGGTCGTCGCTGGGGCCGCGCTCGCCGCGCGCGCTGGCGACCGACCTGGGCGCGTACGGGCCGGTGGAGCCGGTCGAGCGGGTGCTGTGGCTGCGCTACACCGACCAGCCGGAGCCGGCCAGGCGGCTGCTGCGCCGGCTGGCGCTGGCGGGGCGCACCTCGCTGGGCAACCCGGCGGCGGCCGCGCTGCTGGCCACGGACGAGACGGAGGCGGCCCGGCAGTTGGACGCGCTGGCCCGGGCGGGCCTGATCGACCGCGTCCGCGGCAGCCGCTACCGGCTGCACGACTCGGTGCGCGCCTTCGCGCGGGCCCGGCTCGCCGACGAGGAGGAGCCGGGCGAGCGGGCCGCGGCGCAGGAGCGGCTGATCGCCAACTACGCCGAGCTGGCCGACTCGGTGCTGCGCCTGATCGACGGCAACGTGTCGACGCGCTCCGACCGGTTCGGGAGTCACGGCTTCACGTCCCTGGACGAGGCGCTGCGCTGGCTGGACGACGAGTCGAGCTTCATCACGGCGGCGCTCAGACACGCGGAGGGGGTGGACCAGCGCGCGGTGCTGAACCTGCTGGGCGCGCTGTGCGACTACTGCCTGCTGCGCGGCGACCTGTACCGGCTGGGTGAGATCAGCGAGCTGGCGCAGTCCGTGGACCAGGGTCTGCTGGTGCGTTCGGTGCAGTGGCGCACCGGTATCGCGGCCCGGCAGCTCGGCGAGCTGGACAAGGCGCGGACGACGCTGACCTCCGTGGTGGACCTGTACCGGGAGGCGCACCATGACGCGGGGGCGGCGCGTGCCCTGTGCTCGCTGGGTATCACGCTGCACCACCAGGGCAACCTGACCGAGGCGGCGGCGAAGCTGCGGGAGGCGCTGGATCTGCAGGCCGCGCCCGAGCTGGACACGGACCGGGCGTGGACGCTGCACGCGTTGGCGGCGGTGCAGCGGGACCGGGCCCGGCTGGCGGAGGCGCTGGAGCTGCTGACCGGGTCGCTGGTGCTGCACCGGGCGGGTGAGTCGGTGCACGGTCAGGCCTGGGCCCATTTCCAGCTCGGTCAGCTTCGTCTGCGCATGGGGGACGTGCCGCGTGCGGAGACGGATCTGCGGACGGCGCTGGAGCTGTACGGCCGCACCCAGGACGCCCGCGGCGAGGCCTGGGCCCTGACGCAGCTGGCGCGGGCGCGGTTGGTGGACGGCGACGCCGCCGAGGCGCTGGACGAGCTGCGGCGGGCGGCGGCCCGGCACCGGGAGAACGAGGACGCGCGGGGCGAGGCGTGGACGGTGTACTACGTGGGGCAGGCGCTGGAGGAGACGGGTGCGCTGGACCAGGCGGTCCGTGAGCTGGAGCGTTCCCGCACGATGTTCTCCCGGATGCGGGACGTCTACGGTCTGGCCTGCGCCCGGCACCATTCGGCGCGGGTGACCCGGGACCAGCGCGCCGCCCGGACGGGGTCGCTGCGCAACTCGGGCTTCGCCCGCCAGCTCCTGGTCGACGCGCGGGCCGACTTCCAGCGCATCGGCGTCGGTCACGGGGAGGCGTGGACCTGTCTGGAGCTGGCGGTGGTGGACGCGGGCAACGCGCGTACGCCGCAGGCGCTGGCGCTGTGCGACGAGGCCGCGGCGCTCTTCGCGGCGTACGGCGACCGGCGGGGTGACGACTGGGCCCGGTTCCTGCGCTGCACCCTGCTGCCGTACGCGGCGCCGGGGGGCGTGGAGGTGGGTACGGCGGTGGCGCAGGAGGAGCTGGCCCGGTTGGCGCGGGCCGGCCACCCGGCTCGGGACGGGAAGCTGGACGACTACGTGGAGGCGTACCGGCTCCTGCTGGAGCGGGGCGTGCGGCTGGAGGACGGCTGGCAGGCCTGGGGGGGGGGGGGGGGGGGGGGGGGGGGAGAAAGAGCGAGGGAGGGGGGGGGGGGGGGGGGGGGGGGGGGGGGAGAACA
>NZ_JBWKKZ010000006.1:452777-489533 GCF_056430705.1 Streptomyces sp. NPDC045956
GGGGAGATGCTTCTTGCCCCCTTTTCCTTCCGCTTCGTACCCTTCCCCCCCCCCCCCCCCCCCCCCCCCCCCCCCCCCCCCCCCCCCCCCCCCCCCCCCCCAGGCCCGCGAGGTGATGGGGGTGGCGGTGCCGGGGTGACCGCGGGCGGTGCCGGCACCGGCGTGGCGGTCGCGGGTCGGTCCCCCGCCCGGGCCCGGGAGGACCCGGGCCGGGGTGGGAGCGCACCTCCCGCCGGCGGCGGGCTCCACGCCCGGGCCGGGCCCCGCCCGCGTCAGCCCTTCTGCGGTTCCGCCCGGCCGGAGGCCTCCGCCTCCGGTTCGGGTGCCTCCTTGAAGTCCACCTTGCCCATGTGGCGGCTCATGGACCGCATCAGGCCCCACACCGCCAGGGCCATCACCGCGAAGACGATGAAGCCGAGGACGCCGGGGGTGACCTTGTCCTCGTCGAGTTCGGCGAGGGTGACGAGGTGCGTCATTGCCAGGCTTGCGCTTGCACTCATGTCAGGCATTGTCCCGGACGCCCGCGAAGAGGTCGTCCTCGGGGAGGGAAGTGTCCACGAGGGACTTGGCGAGCTCGTACTCCTCGGTGGGCCAGACCTCCTTCTGGATCTCCATCGGCACCCGGAACCAGCCCCCGTCGGGGTCGATCTGCGTGGCGTGCGCGATCAGCGCCTTGTCGCGGATCTCGAAGAAGTCGGCGCACGGCACATGCGTGGTGAGCGTGCGCTCCTTGCGCTCGAACTCCGACCAGCGCTTGAGCCAGTCCCCGTAGGGGGACTCCAGGCCGCGTTCCAGCAGCGCGTTGTGCAGCGCCTCGGTGCGGGGGCGGTTGAAGCCCTGGTTGTAGTACACCTTCACCGGCTGGTACGCCGGTCCGTACTCCGCCTCCGGGTACTTCGCGGTGTCCGCCGCGCCCTCGAAGGCCACCATCGTGATCTTGTGGGTCATGATGTGGTCGGGGTGGGGGTAGCCGCCGTTCTCGTCGTAGGTGGTGATCACCTGGGGGCGGAAGGAGCGGATCTTGCGCACCAGCTCCCCGGCCGCCTTGTCGACGTCCTCCAGGGCGAAGCAGCCCTCCGGCAGGGGCGGCAGCGGGTCGCCCTCGGGCAGCCCGGAGTCGACGAAGCCGAGCCACTCCTGCTTGACGCCCAGGATCTCCCGGGCCTCGTCCATCTCCTTCTTGCGCACCTCGTGGATGTGCTCCTCGATGTAGGCGTCACCCTGGAGCTTGGGGTTGAGGATGGAGCCGCGCTCCCCGCCCGTGCAGGTCACGACCAGCACGTCCACCCCCTCGGACACGTACTTCGCCATGGTGGCCGCGCCCTTGCTCGACTCGTCGTCGGGGTGGGCGTGGACGGCCATCAGTCGCAGCTGGTCAGTCAAGACTCAATCCTCGGTCGGTCGGCGCCCTGGTAGGTCGGCGCAATCCAGTGGGTGCCGCCCCGCGGGGGCCTCGTCGAGGGGCGGCGGTCGGGGGCGGGCGGGCGGCTTCTATAGTGACCGAATCGGGGGCGGAATAATTCCGGAGCCCGGCAGGTCCGGCTCCCGCCGAGAGGACGATCATGAGCACGGCGAGCACACGCCCGCCCGAGAGCCGCTACGGCCGCTCCTCGGACGAACGGGCCGACCGCACCCTCAAGATCGTCGGCGCCGTGCTCGGTGCCGTCCTGCTCGCGGTGATCGGCTGGTTCGGCTACCACTACGTCGGTCAGAACAAGATCAGCGGTGAGCTGATCGGTTTCGAGCTCGCCGAGGACTCGGTGCAGGTGCACCTGGAGGTCCGCAAGGACGCCGGGGTGACCGGCTACTGCACCGTCCGCTCCCAGGCGGAGGACGGCGACGAGGTGGGCCGGGCGGACTTCCGCTTCGACGGGGACGACACGCGTATCGACCGGGTCGTCACGCTGCGGACGAAGGCCGCGGGCACGTCCGCCGAGCTGCTCGGCTGCCACGCGGGCTGACCGCGCGAGGCCCGCCCGCGCGAATCCACCGCCACTGACCTGCGGGGACAGGAATCTGGTGGCTTATGTCCTCCCCCTTTGGCCACCGAATTGTTAGGCTCGTGGTTTCGCCCTTCCGTGAAGGAACATCCTTCTGGGTAGGGCGTTGATTTGTATTCCCTGTACCAACGAGGAGCACCCGTGACCCAGACCAGCGAGAACGTCACCTGGCTGACCCAGGAGGCGTACAACAAGCTCAAGGAGGAGCTTGAATACCTTACTGGTCCCGCGCGCACCGAGATCTCTGCCAAGATCGCCGCCGCGCGTGAGGAGGGGGACCTGCGCGAGAACGGCGGGTACCACGCGGCGAAGGAGGAGCAGGGCAAGCAGGAGCTCCGTGTGCGCCAGCTGACCCAGCTGCTGGAGAGCGCCAAGGTGGGCGAGGCCCCGGCCGCGAACGGCTCGGTGGCCCCCGGCATGGTCGTCACGATCGCCTTCGACGGTGACGAGGACGACACGCTGACCTTCCTGCTCGCCTCGCGCGAGTACGCGAGCTCGGACATCGAGACCTACTCGCCGCAGTCCCCGCTGGGCTCGGGCGTGCTCGGCCACAAGGTCGGCGAGGACGCGCAGTACGAGCTGCCCAACGGCAAGCCGGCCTCCGTGAAGATCCTCAAGGCCGAGCCCTACAACGGCTGACCCGGCGGCCCGGCCGGTCTCCCCGGCCCGTCCGCGACGGCCCCCGGCGTCCGACGACGCCGGGGGCTTCGTCATGCGGAGGCCGACCGGTACTTGCGCACCGCCAGCGTCCGGAAGACCACGACGATCAGGACGGACCAGATCACCGAGGCCCAGACGGGATGCTGCATGGGCCAGGCGTCGGACTGCACGACACCCGGGTTGCCGAACAGCTCCCGGCAGGCCTGCACCGTGGCGCTGAAGGGGTTCCACTCGGCGATGTGCCGGAGCCAGGGGGTCATCTGGCTGGAGTCCACGAAGGCGTTCGAGACGAACGTCACCGGGAACAGCCAGATGATCCCTCCCGAGGTCGCCGCCTCGGGGGTGCGCACGGACAGGCCGATGAGCGCTCCGATCCAGGTGAAGGCGTAGCCGAGGAGGAGGAGCAGGGCGAAGCCGGCGAGGATGCGTACCGCGGTGGTCGGCTCGGCGGAGCCGGTGCGCCAGCCCACGATCAGCGCGACGATCGCGAGCACGAGCAGGGTGATGGCGGTCTGCACGAGGTCGGCGACGGTGCGGCCGGTCAGCACCGCGCCGCGGGCCATGGGCAGGGAGCGGAAGCGGTCGACGAGCCCCTTCTGCATGTCGTCGGCGATACCGGCCGCGGACCCGGCGGTGGCGAAGGTGACGGTCTGCGCGAAGATGCCCGCCATCAGGAAGTCCTTGTAGACGTCCGGGTCGGTGGAGTTCCCGATGCGCATCGAACCGCCGAAGACGTACGTGAACAGGACCACGAACATCACCGGCTGGACGACCCCGAACAGGACCATCTCGGGGATCCTGGTCATCCGGATCAGGTTGCGGCGGGCGATGACCAGGGAGTCCCGGACGGACTGGCCGATGGGGTGGGTGGTCGCCGTGAACCGCTCGGTGTCGGTGGTGGCGGTACTCACTGGGCGGTCTCCTTCTCGTCCGCGCGGCCGGCGCCGGAGGCCGGGCCCTGCTCGCCGCCCTCGGTGGTCGCGGTCTCGGCCACGTGGCCGGTGAGGGAGAGGAAGACGTCGTCGAGGGTGGGGCGGCGCAGGCCGATGTCGTCGATCTCGATGCCGCGGACGTCGAGTTCGCGGATGACCTCGGCGAGCAGCTTGGCGCCGCCGGTGACGGGGACGGTGAGCTTGCGGGTGTGCTCCTCGACGGTGGTGGGGCCCTTGCCGAAGCCGGCGAGGATCTCGGCCGCCGTCGGCATGTGCCCCCGCTCGTGGACCACGACCTCGACGCGCTCGCCGCCGGTCCGGGCCTTGAGCTGGTCGGAGGTGCCGCGGGCGATGACACGCCCGTGGTCGACGACCGCGATGTCGTGCGCGAGGTGGTCGGCCTCCTCCAGGTACTGCGTGGTCAGCAGCAGGGTGGTCCCGCCGGAGACGAGCTGCTTGATGACCTCCCACAGCTCCTGCCGGTTGCGCGGGTCGAGGCCGGTCGTCGGTTCGTCCATGAACATGACGGGCGGGGAGACGACCAGGGCCGCCGCGAGGTCGAGGCGGCGGCGCATGCCCCCCGAGTAGGTCTTCGTGGGACGGTCGGCCGCGTCCGTGAGGTGGAACTGGTCGAGCAGCTCGCGGGCCCGGACCTTCGCGGCCTTGGCGCGCATCTGGTAGAGCTGGCCGACCATCTGAAGGTTCTCCCGGCCGGTCAGGTACTCGTCGACCGCGGCGAACTGGCCGGAGAGGCCGATCGAGCGCCGCACCTCGTTGGGGTGCCTGAGCACGTCGATGCCCGCGACGACCGCCTTGCCGCTGTCGGGGCGGAGCAGGGTCGTCAGGCAGCGCACGGCGGTGGTCTTGCCCGCGCCGTTCGGTCCGAGCAGACCGAGGACCGTCCCCTCGGGGACGTCCAGATCGACGCCGTCCAGAGCCCTTACGTCACCGAAGGTCTTCACCAGGCCTTCGGCGTAGATGGCGCCTGGCATATGAGTCTCCACGTCGTCGGGGATTCTTCGCAAAGCCTAGGTTTGTACGGTTCGCCGCGCTCAGCGAGCGAATTACGACACACCATAACGCGATATATCGCGTGCCACCAGGCATCAGGGCGAACTGCCTCGAACGAGTGAACGGCGGACCGCGGGCGGTCGCCGGGGGCGTCGGCCGACGACGGGGGGCGCGTCAGCCGATGGCGGGGGAAGCGCGTCAGCCGATGACGGGGTAGCCCGCCTCGTGCAGCGCCCGGCCGACCTCGGCGCAGTGCTCCGGGCCCTTGGTCTCCAGGTGCAGCTCGACCTCCGCCTCCGTGAGCCCGAGCCGCGGATCGGTCCGCACGTGACTCACGTCGAGGACGTTGGCGTCGACCACGGACAGCACCCCGAGCAGCGTGGCGAGCGCGCCCGGCCGGTCCGTCAGGCGCAGCCGGACCGCCAGGTAGCGGCCCTGGGCCGCCATGCCGTGCCGCAGCACGCCCTGCATCAGCACCGGGTCCACGTTCCCGCCGGACAGCACCGCCACGACGGGTCCCTCGAAGGCGTCCGGGGCGCTGAGCAGCGCCGCCACCGGACTCGCCCCGGCCGGCTCCACGACCAGTTTGGCCCGCTCCAGACAGAGCAGCAGAGCGGTGGACAGCTCGTCCTCGGATACCGTGCGGACCTCGTCCACCAGGTCGCCGACGATCCGGAACGGGACGTCGCCGGGCCGCCCCACCTTGATGCCGTCGGCCATCGTCGCCGGGTGCTCGACGGCCACCGGACGCCCGGCCGCCAGGGACGGCGGGTACGCCGCCGCACCCTCGGCCTGCACGCCCACGATCCGGACATCCGGCCGCAGCGCCTTCACCGCGACCGCGATCCCGGCCGCCAGGCCTCCCCCGCCGATGCCGACCACGACCGTCCGCACCTCGGGGCACTGCTCCAGCACCTCCAGCCCGACGGTGCCCTGGCCCGCGATGACGTCCGGATGGTCGAAGGGGTGGATGAACACCGCGCCGGTGCGCTCCGCGTACTCCTGCGCGGCGGCCAGCGTCTCGTCGACGACCTGGCCGTGCAGCCGCACCTCGGCGCCGTACTCCCGGGTCGCGCTGATCTTCGGCAGCGGGGCGCCCTTCGGCATGAACACCGTGGCGCGCACGCCGAGCAGCGAGGAGGCCAGGGCCACGCCCTGCGCGTGGTTGCCCGCGCTCGCCGCGACCACTCCGGCGGCCCGCTGCTCGGGCAGCAGCCCGGCGATCCTGACGTAGGCGCCGCGCAGTTTGAAGGAGCCCGTGCGCTGGAGGTTCTCGCACTTGAGGTGGACGGGGGCGCCGACCAGCTGGGACAGGTGCCTGCTACCCTCCATCGCCGTCACCCGCGCCACGCCCGAGAGCATCTTCTGCGCCCCGCGCACGTCGTCGAGGGTGACGGGTCCGACGAGGGCGGCCGTGCTGTAGCTCATACCTCCAGCATCGCAGTCCACGGGCGCCGAAGACCGTTGTGACCAACCTCCGAGACCCGCTTTGCCCAGCGCCGGTACGCCTCGCCGCCCGGCCGCGTACCCTGTCCCCCAATTAGCAGCCCTCCACGAAGTGAGCCCCCGGCCATGCCCACAACACCTGAAATGTCGATGGACATGACGACCGCCGGTGACACCGGTCTTCTCGAGACGCTCCAGCACGAGGTGGCGCTGTTCGCCCGTCGTGCCGAACAGACCCGGCTCGGCGGGGTCGGCCAGGTGCGCAACTCCATGGACCGCGCCGCCTACCTGCTGCTCAACCGCCTCGACAAAGAGGGCCCGATGGGCGTCAAGGCGCTCGCCGCGAGCATGGGGATCGACTCCTCGACGGTCACCCGGCAGGTGGCCCCGCTCGTCGACACCGGACTCGTCAAGCGGACCTCGCACCCCGAGGACGGGCGCGCGGTGGTGCTCCAGCTCTCCCCGCGCGGTGAGTCGCGGCTGGAGGAGGTCCGGTCCTCCCGGCGCCTGCTCATGGCCGAACTGACCCACGACTGGGCGCCCGAGGAGCGCGAGGCGTTCTGCACGCTCCTGACGCGCTTCAACGGCGCCCTGTCCGCCCGTATGGCCCCGACGGGCGCGGCGGGCCAGGAGGCGCCGACGGCCTCCTGAGCCGCCGTCCACCGGCCTTCGTACGCTTCCACGCGCCTGCACCCGCCACCACCGGCCCGCTCCCGCTCCCGCCGGTCCGCAGCGCCTTTCCCGGACCGTTCGTACCGGACTCTTGACCGGCGTGCCGCCCCTGGCCTGATATGAGACCCAGGGGGTCGTCGTACGGGACTCGGAGCCGCCCCCGGGCGGGAGGCGCGGTGCGAGAACGGCAGGCCTCGCAGGGTGCCCGCCGGGCCCGGGAGTTCGAGGCGTTCGTCGCGGGCGCGGCGGGACGGCTGCTGCATGCCGCCACCCTGCTCACGGCCGAGCCGCCGGCCGACAACCCGCGCGCGCGGCGCCTGCTGGCGCTCTCCCTGGCGCACACGTACGCGTCCTGGGACCGGCTGCGCGGCGAGGACCCCTACGACCGGGCCCGCCAGTACCTGGCCGGCCGCTTCGCCCACGAACTCCGGCACCGGTACGGCGGCGGCCTGGGCCGGACCCGCAGGCCGCCCGCAGGCCCGCTGCGCGGCCTCGCCCCGCAGGAGCGCCTGATCCTGGTGCTCAGGCTCTACGAGGGCGTCGCCGAGGAGCAGGCGGCCGCCCTGCTGGGTCTGCCGGTGGAACGCGTCCGGACCGTCTGCGACCGCGCGACGGCCACGCTGCTGCACCCGCCCGCCGCACCGGCCCGCCCGGTGCCGGCGGAAGCGAAGGCGGCGACGCCGTGACGCCCACGCGCGCGCGTCGGAGGACCCCGGGGAGGCGCCCGTGAACCGCCCGCAGCGTGAGGCCGCGGCGCGGCGGATCATGGAGCAGTCGCCCCCGCGGGTACCGCCGGGACTGCACGCGGACGCCGTGCGCCGGGGCGGGCGGATGCTGCGGCGCAGGACCGCAGCCCGCCGTCTGCTGTGGCTGGTGCTGTGCGCGGCCGCCGTGGCGTTCGCGGTGTGGGCGCTGACCGTCCGGCCCTGGGTGGAGCCGCCGTCGGAGACGACCCCACCCGTGACGGGCTGGGAGGGCTGGTGAGCCCGCCGGGGGCGACGTCCTAGCCGAGCGCCTGCTGGAGGTCGGCGAGCAGGTCGTCGACGTTCTCGATGCCGACCGACAGGCGCACCAGGTCGCCGGGCACCTCCAGGGCCGAGCCGGCCGCGGAGGCGTGCGTCATCCGGCCCGGGTGCTCGATCAGCGACTCGACACCGCCCAGGGACTCGCCCAGCGTGAACACCTGCGCGCGGTTGCACACCTCGACGGCCGCCTCCTCGCCGCCCTCGACGCGGAAGGACACCATGCCGCCGAAGGCCTTCATCTGCTTGGCGGCGACCTCGTGGCCCGGGTGCTCCGGCAGTCCCGGGTACAGCACGCTCGACACGCGCGCGTGCCGGCTGAGCATGTCGGCGACCTTGCCGGCGTTCTCGCTGTGCCGGTCCATGCGGACCGCGAGCGTCTTGGTGCCGCGCAGGACCAGCCAGGAGTCGAAGGGCCCGGCGACGGCGCCCATCGCGTTCTGGTGGAACGCCAGCTCCTCCCCCAGCTCCTGGTCGCCCACGACGAGCGCACCGCCGACGACGTCGGAGTGGCCGCCCATGTACTTGGTCAGGGAGTGCACGACGACGTCCGCGCCGAGGGCCAGCGGCTGCTGGAGGTACGGCGTGGCGAAGGTGTTGTCGACGACCAGCCGGGCGCCGGCGTCGCGGGCGACCTGGGCGACGGCGGCGATGTCGGTGATGCCGAGCAGCGGGTTGGAGGGCGTCTCCACCCACACGGCCTTGGTCTTCGGGGTGAGGGCGGCCCGTACGGCGGCGGGGTCGCTCGTGTCGGCCACCGACCATTCCACGCCCCACCGGGTGGCGACCTTGGCGAAGAGCCGGAACGTGCCGCCGTAGGCGTCGTTCGGGATGACCACGTGGTCGCCGGGACGCAGCAGCGTACGCAACAGGCAGTCCTCGGCCGCCAGTCCGGACGCGAAGGCGAGGCCGCGACGGCCGCCCTCCAGGGCGGCGAGGTTCTCCTCCAGGGCCGTGCGGGTCGGGTTGGCGCTGCGGCTGTACTCGTAGCCGCCGCGCAGGCCGCCGACGCCGTCCTGCTTGTACGTCGACACCTGGTAGATCGGCGGGACGACCGCGCCGGTCTGCGGATCGGCGGTGTTGCCCGCGTGGATCGCGAGCGTCTCGAAGTGCTGACTGATGTGCCTGTCGCTCATGGGCACCGAGGGTAGCGGCGCGGACGCCTCCGCGCGTTTTCCACAGGGTCGGGGCGCAGGTTGGCCAATTGTCGGCGCCGTCTGGTTCGCTTGAGACATGGAGATTCTCTGGGTGCTGATGGCGCTGGTCATGCTGGGCTTCGTGCTGCTCCAAATCTCGCGGCGCCGGCGGAGCGCGGTCGGCCTGGTGCCCCCCGGCCACCCGGACGCGGCGGACCCCGCGAACTACGGCTTCGCCCGCGAGGAGGAGCTGGACATCCGCATGCCCGGCCCCGACCACGACCTGCTGGACGTCCTGGACCTGGTGCAGCGCACGCAGGACTACCGGGGGGCGCAGCAGCTGCTGGCCGGTACGGAGGCCGAGGGCGAGCGGCGCTGGCAGCGGGTTCAGGCCTTCGCGGGTGCCGCGTCCCTGGAGCTGTCGCAGCGGCCGGGCGGTGTCGGCGAGGCACCGGGCGGCCAGTGGCTGCGGGTGTGGCGGGCGGAGGTCCCGAAGGACGCGGGCGGCGCGGCCGTGCACGCGGAGTTCCTGGTGCAGCAGGCGTGGCGGACGGCGACGCCCGGTACGGACGACTTCCGGATCATCATGGAGGAGGCCAGGGCGGCCTGCTCGGAGGCGGCGCTGCTCGCCCCCGGCGACCCGGTCCCGTACATCGTGGAGCTGTCGGTGGCCCGTGGCCTCGGCTATCCGCGCGAGGAGTTCGAGCAGCTCTGGCTGAAGATCCTCGACCGCGCTCCGAACCACATGGGGGCGCACCTGGCCGCCCTGCACTACTGGTGCGAGAAGTGGCACGGCTCCCGGGAGCTGGCGTACTCCTTCGCGGAGGCCGCCGCGGCCCGCGCGCCGCAGGGCTCACTCCTCGCGGCGATGCCGCTGTTCGCGGTCTTCGAGCACCTGCCCGAGGTCAACCTGGTCAGCGGTTTCTACCAGAGCGAGGTCGTCACCAAGGCGGTCCACGGCGCGCTGCACGCGGTGCACTCGGCCCGCCCCGACGACCCGATGCAGGCGCACGTCCGCCATCTGCTGGTGTTCTTCCTGGTCCGCGGCGAGCGCTGGGCCGAGGCCATGAACCAGATAGTCGCCATCGACGGCCACGTCGGCGCCCTCCCCTGGACCCTGTCGCCCGATCCGGCCGGGGAGTTCGCGGTCTACCGCGCGATGGCGGTGGCGGGCTACGAGGCGAACGGCGGCAGCCCGGCGACGCTTCCCCACTGAGGGTGCGCCGGTGGGCGGCCCCGAGGAGCGCCCGCCGGGCCGCCCGGCGGTCAGCCCTCGGTGCGGGCGGGCAGCCGCCATCCCGGGCGCGGGAAGTGGCAGGTGTACCCCTCGGGGTAGCGCTGGAGGTAGTCCTGGTGCTCGGGCTCGGCCTCCCAGAAGGGGCCGACCGGCTCGACCTCGGTGACGACCTTGCCGGGCCACAGGCCGGAGGCGTCCACGTCCGCGATCGTGTCCTCGGCGATCCGCTTCTGCTCGTCGTCCACGTAGTAGATCGCCGAGCGGTAGCTGAGGCCGATGTCGTTGCCCTGGCGGTTCTTCGTGCTCGGGTCGTGGATCTGGAAGAAGAACTCCAGGAGCGCGCGGTAGTCGGTCCGCTCGGGGTCGTAGAGGATCTCGATGGCCTCCGCGTGCGTGCCGTGATCGCGGTACGTCGCGTTCGGCACGTCGCCGCCGGTGTAACCGACGCGGGTCGCGGTCACGCCCGGAAGCCGGCGGATCAGCTCTTCCATGCCCCAGAAGCATCCGCCCGCGAGTACGGCCCTCTGTGTCTGCGCAGCCATTGCGGCCCTCCCATTCCTGTCAGCCGGGTCACCCGGGTTGCTCAGCACACGCCCGCATCCCGTCCGACCTGTGTCAACACGGGACGGCTCCGCGTGATTCCGCACCCGTCCGCCGGCGGGGGGCGTGCGGCGGGGGCGGCGGGGGCGGCGGGGACGGCGGGGTTGACCTTGACACGGTGGCAAGGCCTTCACTGTCCGCCAGGAGGTGGTTCTTCCCATGACCACGACACCGGCCCCGGACGTGCCGAGCGCGCTGCGGGCCCTGGAGGACGACCGTCCGTCCGTACGGCTGCGGGCGGCGCTGGCCGTCGGTACGACCCCGGACCCGCGCTTCGTCGGCCCGCTGGTCGAGCGCTGCGCCGTCGAGCCGGAGTTCTTCGTCCGCGACATGCTGACCTGGGCACTCACCCGCCATCCGGTGTCCTCGACGCTTCCCTTGCTGCTGCGGGAGGTCGGGTCCGAGCGGGCGCAGGCCCAGAGCCAGGCGCTGCACTCCCTGTCCAAGATCGGGGACCGGCGGGCGTGGCCGGCGATCACCGGCGCCCTCCTGGCCGACGCCGACGACGAGGTGGCCCGGAGCGCCTGGCGGGCGGCCGTCGTGCTCGTCCCGGAGGGCGAGGAGGCCGCCCTGGCGTCGGCGCTCGCGACGCAGCTCGGGCGCGGCGGGCGGGACACGCAGCGGAGCCTCAGCCGGGCGCTGGTCGCGCTGGGCGACGCCGTGCCGCCGGCCCTGCGCGCCGCGGCGGCGGCCCCGGACGAGGGGGTCCGCGCGCACGCGCTCGCCACGGAGCGGCTGCTGCGCGACCCGGACACCGGGTTCGAGGCCGCGATCGAGGAGGCGAAGCGGCTGGTGGCCCTCGGCGGCTCCGGCCGGGAGGGACGATAGGAGGTGTTGATCGGTGAGGTGGCGCGGCGGTCCGGGGTCAGTGCCCGCATGCTCAGGCACTACGAGTCACTGGGCCTGCTGCGGCCCTCGGGCCGTACCGGCTCCGGTTACCGGGAGTACGCCGCCGAGGACATCCGGCGGATCTTCCACATCGAGAGCCTGCGGTCGCTGGGGCTGTCGCTGCGGGAGATCGGGCGAGCGCTCGACGACCCGGATTTCGCGCCCTCGGCGCTGGTCGACGACCTCATCCGCCAGACCCGTGAACGCATCGCGGCCGAGACCGAGCTGCTGACACGGCTCAGCCGGATCGGTGCCGTGGGGCCCGCCGACTGGGAGGACGTCCTCCAGGCCGTCTCGGTCCTCCAGGCCCTGGGGTCCAAGAGCGCCGCCGCGCGCCAGCGCGCCGCCCTCTCCTCGGTCGACGAGGTGCCGGTTCCGGTGGAGGCCCTGGTCGAAGCGGTGCTGAGCGAGACGGACACGAATGTCGCCGGCGCCCTGCGGTGGGCGCTGGCCCGGTCGGGCGGCGCGGGTACGGCGCTGCTGGCGGAGGGCCTCGCCTCCCCGGTGGCCGCGGTGCGGGAACGCGCCGTCCAGTGCCTCGCCGAGCTGCCCGGTGAGGGGGCCACCGCCCGGTTGCGGGAGGCCCTCGCGCACCCGGACGTGGTGGTCCGCGGTCACGCGGCTCTGGCGCTGGGGGCGCGGGGAGTGGCCGATGCCGTGCCGACGCTCACCGCGATGGTCGTGGAGGGGCGCAACGACACGGACGCGGCCGACGCGCTGAGCGTGCTGGCCGGCGACGAGGCGACGGCGGAGCGGATCGCGGGCGGGCTCGTCGGGCGCCTCGCCGACGGCGCCACCGAGGCGCCCGGTCGCGTACGGGTGACCCAGGCGCTGGCGGACATCCCGGGGCCGACGGCTTCCCGCGCCCTCGCGGAGCTCGTCCACGACGACGACCGCGCCGTGTCGGTGACCGCGACGTACCTCGTCCGGCTGCGCGAAGGGCGGTGACGCCCACCCGTCCCGTACGGCTGGGCGACGGCACGCGAAGACCGCCACGGACCGTACGGCCGCACGGCACGCGAAGACCGCCACGACCCCCGTACGGCCGCACGGCACGCGAAGACCGGGCGAGGAGCCGGACAGCCGCCGAGGCGCCCCCCGTGTTCACCCCGCTCAGCCCGCTCAGTCCTGGTGGCGCAGCCCCGCGACGAGCAGTGCGACCAGCCTCCGGGCGTCGTACCGCGGGTCGTTCTCCGCGCCGATGCAGAGGTTGCCGACGCCGCGCATGAAGGCGATGGCCTCCAGGTCGGTGCGGATCTCGCCGGAGGCGGTCGCGGCGTCGAGGAGCCGGGTGCACACGGGCACGAGCCGGTCGAGGAAGTAGGCGTGCAGCGCCTCGAAGCCGGCGTTGTCGGACTGGAGCACGGCGGCGAGGCCGTGCTTGGTGACGAGGAAGTCCACGAAGAGGTCGATCCACCGCGCCAGCGCCGCGTACGGGGTCGGGCTGCTCGCCAGCAGGGCCGGGCCCGCCTCGGCGCAGGCCTCCACCTGGTGCCGGTAGACGCCGATGATGAGGTCGGCCCGGGTCGGGAAGTGCCGGTAGATGGTGGCCGTGCCCACACCGGCCCGGGCCGCGATGTCGCGCACCGGCGCCTCGACCCCCGACTCGACGAAGACCGCGGCGGCCGCGTCGAGCAGGGTCTCCTGGTTGCGCCGGGCGTCCGCCCGCTTGGGCCGGGCCGCGTGCTCCGCGGCCTCGTCGCCGTCCTTCACCACGTCGTTCCCTCCGCCGCACGGTTGCTAAACGGGACACCGTTCCGTATCGTTAAGCGGGACAGCGTTCCACTTGGACATCATGCCAGAGCGCGACACCCGTCAGCATCGGCATCGCACGCTTCATTGGCATGCCCTCGTCATATCAGCGTGCACACGGGTGCACGCGTGAACACATCCATCCATACGCGGACGTACACCTGTGCCCGCAGGTCGCGCACCCCGCCACCCCGCCTCCCCCATCCCACCCACAACGGAGGACCACCGTCATGCAGTACCGCACCTTGGGCCGCACCGGCGTGCAGGTCAGCTCGCTCGCACTCGGCGCCATGAACTTCGGCCGTATCGGACGCACCACCCAGGACGAGGCCACCGCCCTCGTCGACGCCGCCCTCGACGCCGGGATCAACCTCATCGACACCGCCGACATGTACGGCGAGGGCGAGTCGGAGGAGATGGTCGGCAGGGCCGTCGCCGGCCGCCGCGACGACATCGTGCTGGCCACGAAGGCCTGCATGCCCATGGGCGACGAGCGCAACCACCGCGGCGCCTCCCGCCGCTGGCTGGTCACCGAGCTGGACAACAGCCTGCGCCGGCTCGGCGTCGACCACGTCGACCTGTACCAGATCCACCGCTGGGACCCCACCACCGCCGACGAGGAGACGCTGTCGGCGCTGACCGACCTGCAGCGCGCGGGGAAGATCCGTTACTTCGGCTCCTCGACCTTCCCCGCTTACCGCGTCGTACAGGCGCAGTGGGCCGCCCGCGAGCACCGTCTGAGCCGCTACGTCACCGAGCAGCCCAGCTACTCGATCCTCCAGCGCGGCATCGAGAGCGACGTGCTCCCCGTGGCCGAGGAGTACGGCCTCGGCGTACTGGTGTGGAGCCCGCTGGCCTCGGGCTGGCTGTCCGGCGCGGTCCGCGCGGGGCGCGCTGCCGCCACCCACCGCTCGACGGTCCTGCCGGAGCGCTTCGACCTCTCGCTGCCCGCCAACCGGGCCCGGCTGGACGCCGTCGAACAGCTGGCCCGGGTGGCCGACGAGGCCGGCCTGACCCTGATCCAGCTCGCGCTCGGGTTCGTGACCGCGCACCCGGCCGTGACCAGCGCGCTCACCGGCCCCCGCACCCCGGAGCACCTGCGCGCGCAGCTGGCCGCCGCCGACACCGTGCTGTCCGCCGACGTCCTCGACGCGATCGACGCGATCGTCGCGCCGGGCACCGACCTGGCCGCGCACGAGAAGTTCGACACCCCGCCCGCGCTGCTCGACCCGTCCCTGCGGCGCCGCTGAACACGCAAGTCAGGCAGGGCGCCCGGCGGCCATGGCCGTCCCGCGTCCCGCCCGCTCCGTCAGGAACCCCTCCCACGTCAGCCGGCCCGTCAGGGCCCCCTCCAGGGTGAGGTTGGCCCCGGCCCGGTAGGCGCGGCCCGCCTTGCCGGGGACGCGGACCGGCAGGTGCGGGCGCCGACGACCGCCGTGCACGGCGCGGTACGAACGGGTCAGGGCGGCCAGGTCCAGTACCTCGGGGCCGGTCATGTCCGGGACCCGGCCGGCCGGGGCGGCGAGGGCCAGTTCGACCAGGCGGGCCGCGACCTCGCGCGAGTCGACCGGCTGGAGGCGCAGCCCGCCCGGCACGGGGAGGACCGGCAGCTTCGCCATCTTCTCGATCATCGTGAGGGTCAGCTCGTGGAACTGGGCCGCCCGCAGCACCGTCCACGGTATGCCGGAGTCCGCCAGCGCCCGCTCCGACGCCAGCTTGGTGCGCAGCCACGCCAGCGGCACGCTGTCCGCGCCCACGACCGAGATGTACACGAGGTGCCGCACGTCGGCGCCGGACGCGGCCCGGAGCAGGGTGCGGGTCGCCTCGTCGTCGCTCTTGGGACCGCCGGCCAGGTGCAGGACGGTGTGTACGCCGTCGACGGCGGCGTCGACACCCGCGCCGGTGAGGAGGTCCCCGGTGACGTACGTGACACCGTCCGCGGCGGGGCGGGGGCGCCGGCTGAGGACCCGCACCCGGTGGCCGGCCGACCCCAGCAGCGGGACGACGTGGCGGCCCAGGGTGCCGGTGCCGCCGGTGACCAGGAAAGGGGTGGTGGAGGACGAGGGGTACGTCATGGCTGCTCCCGGGGTCTGGGCGCCCGGACGGACAGGTGCGTGACCTGCCCGCCCGGGCGTCCGCCGTCATGTCTACGGCGGTGTGACCCGCGGCGTCGCGGCCGTGTGACAGGAACGGGCGAGAAACTTTCCCCGCTCGCGGGCTCCCGTCAGATCGTCGCCGCGTCGATCACGAAGCGGTACCGCACGTCGCTCGCCTGGACCCGCTCGTACGCCTCGTTGACCTCGGACGCGGCGATCAGCTCGATCTCGGCGCCGATGCCGTGCTCGGCGCAGAAGTCCAGCATCTCCTGGGTCTCCCGGATGCCGCCGATCATGGACCCGGCGAGGGTCTTGCGGCCGCCGAGCAGGGTGAACAGGTTGAGGGAGACGGGCTCCTCGGGGGCGCCCACGTTGACCAGGGCGCCGTCCGTGCGGAGCAGGCCGAGGTAGGCGCCGAAGTCGAGCGGGGCCGAGACGGTCGAGACGATCAGGTCGAAGGTGCCGTCGAGCTGCTCGAAGGTGGCCGGGTCGCTGGTGGCGTAGTAGTGGTCGGCGCCCAGCTTGAGGCCGTCGTCCTTCTTGCGCAGGGACTGCGACAGCACGGTCACCTCGGCGCCCAGGGCGTGCGCGAGCTTGACGGCCATGTGGCCGAGGCCGCCCATGCCGACGACGGCGACCTTCTTGCCGGGGCCGGCGTTCCAGTGCCGGAGCGGCGAGTAGGTGGTGACGCCGGCGCAGAGCAGCGGCGCGGCCTCGTCCAGCGCGATGCCCTCGGGGATGCCGAGGACGAAGTTCTCGTCGACGACGATCTTCTGCGAGTAGCCGCCGTAGGTGGGCTCCCCGTCCTTGCCGACGCCGTTGTAGGTCATCACGTTGCCGCCGGTGCAGTACTGCTCGTGGCCGGCCTTGCAGTTGTCGCACTCGCGGCAGGAGTCGACCATGCAGCCGACGCCGACGCGGTCGCCGACGGCGTACTTGGTGACGCCGGGGCCCACCTCGGAGACGATGCCGGCGATCTCGTGGCCGGGGACCATCGGGAAGATGGCCTCGCCCCAGCCCTCCTGCACCTGGTGGATGTCGGAGTGGCAGATGCCGGCGAACTTGATGTCGATCAGGACGTCGTGCTCGCGCACCTCGCGCCGCTCGATGGTGGTCCGCTCCAGCGGAGCCTTGGCGGCGGGTGCGGCGTATGCGGCGACAGTGGTCATGCCGGGTTCTCCGGAATTCCCGAGACGAGGTCTCGTGACGGCGGTCTGGGTGGTCCTTCCAGAGTGCCTCCGATATCGACGTTCACCCAGGCCACGCCTTTGCGTACGACCGGTGTGCGTACCACTGGCGGGGACAGGCTCAGGTGCGTACGACCGGGAATACGAGCGGCAATACTGGAGTGCATGGATGGACAGCTGGACCGGCGAGCCGAACTGAGCGAGTTCCTGCGCACCCGGCGGGCCCGGCTGAAGCCGGAGGACGTGGGGCTGCCGTCGTTCGGGCGGCACCGCCGGGTGCCGGGCCTGCGGCGGGAGGAGCTGGCGCAGCTGGCCGGGGTGTCGGTGGCGTACTACACGCGCCTGGAGCAGGGCAACGGGCGGAACGTGTCGGCGGAGGTCCTGGACGCGATCGCCCGGGCCCTGCGGCTGTCCGACGCCGAGCAGGCGCACCTGACGCACCTCGCGAAGCCCAAGCAGCAGCGCAGGCGGACGGCGGGCGCGCGGGCGCAGCAGCCGGTGCGGGTGGCGCTGCTCCAGCTGCTGGAGTCGATCGAGACGGTGCCCGCCTACGTGACGGGCCGGCGGTCGGAGATCCTCGCCTGGAACCGGATGGCGGCGGCCCTCTTCGGCGACTGGGGCAGGCTGCCCGCCGAGGAGCGGAACTGGGCGCGGCTGGTCTTCCTCAACCCCGACTACCGCGACCTCTTCGTGGACTGGGACCAGAAGGCGTCCGACATGGTGAGCTTCCTGCGCATGGACGCGGGCCGGCACCCGGACGACCCGAGGCTGTCCGCCCTGGTCGGCGAGCTGTCCGTGAAGAGCGAGGAGTTCCGGCGGCGGTGGGCCACGCACGACGTGAAGGAGAAGTCCTACGGCGTCAAGCGGATGCGGCACCCCCTGGTCGGCGACCTGACGCTGTCGTTCGAGACGTTCCGCCTGGTCGACGACGAGGAGCAGGCGTTCGTGACCTACCACGCCGAGCCGGGCTCCCCGTCGGCGGAGGGCCTGCGCCTGCTGGCCAGCTGGGGCACGGACGCGGCGGCGACCCTGCCGAGGTGACCCGGCCGGGCAAGGTGACCCGGCCGGGCGAGAGGGCCCGGCCGGCGCCGCGAGGGCTCCGGCCGGGCCTCGACGGTGGTGCCGCGGCCTACTTGCCGTAGTACGCGTCGTAGATCGAGATCAGCGACTCGTTCGACTTCTTGTCGACGATCTTGGCGCGGAAGGAGAGCGACTTCCCCTTCGCCGGGTTCTTGACGCTGATCTTGCCCTTCTTCACGGTGACCTTCTTCCAGGTCTTGCCGTGGTCGTAGGAGACGTGCACGGTCAGGGACTTGAGGTTGCTGCCGGCGGCCGCGCCCTCGACGGTGACCGGGACGGTGACCGTCTTGCCGGCCGCGACCTTGCTGTCGAGGCCCGTGGCGGCGGCGAAGCGTGCGGTGGACGCGGGCAGCTTGGTGAGGGCGGTCGTCTTCTTGGAGCGGAACGTCCAGCTCGCGTCGATGCGGCTGGAGGCCGCGGCGACCTTGGCGGAGCGCTTGACGGACGTCGTCAGCCGGTACCCGGCGTCACCGGACGGGACCTTGAACTCGGCCTCGCCGAACAGCGGGTCCTTGTTCGAGCCGACCTTGGTGCCGTTGCGGTAGAGGGTGGTGGCGACGGAGGTGAAGACCGAGGAGCCCGGGTGGCCCTTGCCGTCGGCGAAGAGCGGGAGCATCCCGGTGAGGGAGTTGCCGTCCCGGTACAGGCCCGAGTCCTTGGTGAGGCGCGGACCGAACACGGCGGTGTTGAACGTCGCCGAGTAGCTCTTGCCCGCCTTGTAGCGCTGGGCGGCGTCGGACACGTAGTTCGCCTCCAGCACCGGGAAGCCGTCGGCGTCCCGGCCTCCGTACTGCTCGAAGCCGAGGTCCCAGGTCACGCCGTTCCCGGTGGACAGGTGCAGGGTGCGGGTGCCGGGCAGGGACTGCTCGATGCCGATCGAGGAGCCGCCGGTGCCGCCGGGCAGCCAGCCGGTCACGGAGACGGCGCCCTTCTTGCCGCTCGCGGAGGCACCGAGGCCGGCCTTGAGGGTGGCCAGCTCGCCGGCCTTGTAGTGCCGGGTGTAGCCGGTGGCGAGCTGCTGGACCGGGCCGCCGGTGACGGTGTCGTACTGCTCCTTGGCGCCCTTGGTCCAGTGCGTGTCCCACTGCTGGCTGAGCGAGCCGTCGGTGGTGCGCGGGCCGAGGTGCTTGGTGCGCAGGCCCTGGTAGGAGTCCAGCCACCAGCCGTAGCTGTAGGAGTTGCCGGCCGCCTCGACCGTGTAGTCCGCCGACACGAACGCGGACTTCGCCGCCTTGTCCGGGACGGTGATGTTCACGGGCCGGGCGGTACGGGCGTCCAGGGTGACGGTGGTGTTCTTCGTGACGCTCAGCTTGGGCTGGGCGATCCAGTCGGCGCCCTTCCACACCTCGGGGTCACCGCTCACGTGGATCGAGGAGTTGAGGATGTAACCGCCCTTGGGCACCCGGACGGTGACGGAGCCGTCGGCCTCGTACGGCGTGAGCCACGTGTCCGCGGCGAGGCCCGAGACCCCGGTCAGGTCGGTCTCGTAGTGCGCGGTGGGCCGGCCGTCGCGGCCGAGCGCCTTCAGGGTGACGTCGTACGACTCCACCTCGCGTTCCACGGCGGCGGCGGTGCGGACGGTCTGCCCGGCGCCGGTCGCCGTGACGTACGCCGCGTAGGCGCCGTCGACCGTGCCGCCGAGCCTCGTGTTCGCGGTGAGGGCCACGGAGGCCTTGCCGCCCGCCGGGACGGTGACCGAGCCGGCGCCCAGCGTGAAGAAGCCGGCCGGGGCCGCCTTGCCCTTGGGGTCGGTGGCGGTGGACGTCAGCTTGAGCGTGACGGCCTCGGTGCCGAGGTTGCGGTAGGTCAGCTGCTTGCTGACCGGCTTGTCGTCGGTGTGCGGCCACTGCTGGGTGCCGAAGGTGAGCGACACCGGGTCGGCGATCACGGTCTGCTTGACCGCCTTGTCGACCTGGATGCGGCCCGAACCCTGCTGGAAGGGCGTGTACGCGCCGCCCTTCGCCGACCCCGTCAGCGCGCCCTTCAGCTCGGCGGACGTCCAGTCGGGATGCTGCTGCTTGAGGAGCGCCGCGGCGCCCGCGACGTGCGGGGTCGCCATCGACGTACCGGAGATGGTGACGTATCCGGCGGGCTTCTCGCCCTCCTCGCGGGCGATGAGGCTGCCCTTGGCGGAGGCGGCGGTGATGTCCACGCCGGGGGCCGTCACGTCGGGCTTGACCGCGCCGTCCAGGCCTGGGCCGGTGCTGGAGAAGGGGGCGAGCCGGTCCTTGTCGTCGACCGCGCCGACGGTGAGGGCCGCCGCGGCGCTGCCCGGCGAGCCGACGGTCCGGTCGCCGAACTCGCCCTCGTTGCCGGCGGCGATGGCGAAGAGGATGCCCTTCTCCGCGGAGAGCTTGTTGACCTGCGCTTCCAGCGGGTCGATCGCCGGGGTGTCCCCACCGCCGAGGCTGAGGTTGACGATGTCGGCGCCCTGCTCGGCCGCCCACTCCATGCCGGCGAGGATGCCGGAGTCGTCGCCGAAGCCGTCGTCGCTGAGCACCTTGCCGTTGAGCAGCCGGGCGCCGGGTGCCACGCCCTTGTAGGTGGCGCCCGCCTTGGCGCCGGTGCCGGCCGCGATGGAGGCGACGTGGGTGCCGTGGCCGTACCGGTCGGTGGCGTCGATCGAGACGGAGAAGTTCTTCTCCGCGACGACCTGGTTCTTCAGGTCCGGGTGGGTGGCGTCGACGCCGGTGTCCAGTACGGCGATCTTCACGCCCTTGCCGTCGTAGCCGGCCGCCCACGCCTTCGGGGCGCCGATCTGCGGGACGGACCGGTCGAGGCTGGCCCGGCGGACGCCGTCGAGCCACACGTGCGCGATGCCGGCGGCCGTCTTCTCGCCGTCGGTCACCGCGTCCCACAGCTCGGGCGCGTCCTCGTGCGGGGTCTGCACGGCGTCGGCGTTCAGGGACGCCAGCGTGCGGCGCAGGGTGCCCGCCTCGCGGACGTCGGCCTTGGTGGCCCCCGCGGTGCCCCGGTAGCCGACGATGACCTTCAGGCCGTTCCGCTGCGCCTTGCGGGTGGCGGCCCTGCTCAGTTCGGTGACGTCGAAGAGGCGCTGGTCCAGCTTGCCGGTGGCGACCAGGCGGGCCGCGTCGGCCGGGACGACGAGGGTGTGCCCGCCCGCCCTGCGGACCTGGACGGGTATGTGCTCCCGCCCCGCGGCCCGTTCCAGACCGACGACGCGGCCCTTGGCGTCCACGACGACCCGGTCGCCGGTGATCAGCGTGACGCGGTGCCTGGCCGCGCCGGAGGCGGCCGGTGCGGCACCGGACCTCGCCGGGGACGCCGTCCGCGTCCCGTCCTCGGAGGCCGGCGTCCGGTCCCCGGCCGCCACGGCCGGGCTGGTCAGGCCCGCCGTGAGGGCCACGGCCGCCGCCGTGGCGACGGTGGCCGCACCGGCCCTGTTCACATGTCTGCGCAACGTTCCCCCTTGCGGAAGTACCGGGAGAATTCCCCGTTCACCCGGCCGGGGGCGGTCTCGCACGCGCGTGCTCCCCCCGGAACTCGGAGTATGCCGAGGGGAGATCATCCGCTCAACGGTTCGACGGAAGGTGGGCAAACCGCCGGGCCGTCGTAACGGGGCCGCACGAAGTCCGTTACGTGGTCTACGGGTTGGCGCATCCGGCGGATTACGCCCGCGCCTTCTCCGTCACCGTGATCCGGCCCTTGCGGAGCGTCGCCAGGCGCGGTGCCTTCCGCGCGATCGCCGAGTCGTGGGTGACCATGACGAAGGTGAGGCCCAGCTCCTGCCACATGCGGTCGAGGACGTCCATGATCTCGTCGCGCATCGACTCGTCGAGGTTCCCGGTGGGTTCGTCGGCGAGCAGTACCTTGGGCTGCTTGACCAGGGCGCGGGCGATGGCGACGCGCTGCTGCTGCCCCCCGGACATCTCACCGGGGAGATGTCCGAGCCGCTCACCGAGCCCGACGGACTCCAGCGCCTCGGCGGCCTTCTCCCTCCGTTCCCTCGCCTTCACGCCGAGCGGGACCAGCGCGGTCTCCACGTTCTCCTGTGCGGTCAGGGTCGGGACGAGGTTGAAGGACTGGAAGACGAAGCCGATGCTCTCGCTGCGCACCCGGGTCAGCCGCGCCTCGGGCAGCTCGGCCAGGTCGGTCCCGTCGAGGACGACCTGGCCTGAGCTGGGCCGGTCCAGCGCGCCCAGCATCTGCAGGAGCGTGGACTTGCCGCCACCGGTGGGACCCTGGATGACCAGCCGGTCGCCGTCGGCGATGGTGAGGTCGACTCCGTCGAGGGCGTGCACGGTGTCCTTGCCGCGGGTGTAGCGCTTGGTGACGCCGGTGAGTTCGTACATGGGGCAACTCCTGGGATACGTGGGGATGGTGGCGTCGCGCTGTGACGCGTCGTCACTCGACGCGGCGCAGGGCGTCCGCCGGACGCAGCCGGGAGGCGCGCCAGCCTCCGAAGCCGCCGGCGACGAGCCCGCCGGCCACGGCCAGGCCCACCGCCAGGGCGACGGTGGTGAGGCTGACGGGCGCGGTGAGGGCGACGTCCAGGGTCTTCGCGGCGACCTGCCGCCCGGGGCCCCCGCCCATGCCGCCGCCCATGCCGCCGAATCCGGCGCCGGAGCCGCCCGCGGAGGCGCCGAGCTGGGCCTGGAGCGTCGGGGCGGCCGCGGTGACGGCGTACGCGCCCGCCAGGCCGAGCGCGATGCCGAGGACACCGCCGATCAGGCCGTTGACGACGGCCTCACCGACCACCTGCCGGGTCACCCGGCCCGACCGCCAGCCCAGCGCCTTGAGCGTGCCGAACTCGCGCACCCGGCGGGAGACCGCCGAGGAGGTGAGGAGCCCGGCGACCAGGAACGCGGCGGCCAGCACCAGGATCGACAGCCACTTGCCGACGCCGGCGGCGAGGGAGGAGGCGGTGGACAGGGAGCCGGAGACCGTGTCGGCGAGGTCGGCGGAGGTGGTGACCGTGGTCCCGGGGATGTTCTTCCGGATCTCCGCCTCGACCTCGTCGATCCGCTGCGAGTCGGTCGCCTCGACGTAGACCGTGGTGACCTTGTCCTTCGCGTCGCCCAGCGTCTGGGCCTGGCGGAGCGGCAGGTAGAGGTCGGCCGCCGCGTCGCCGCTGTCGGCCGTGGCGATGCCGACGACCTCGAACTCGGTGCCCTTGACGGTGACCGTGCTGCCGGCCGCGAGCTTCTTCTCCTTGGCATAGGTGGAGTCGGCGACGGCGACCTCGGCGTCGGTCTCCGAGGCCTTGAAGGTGCGGCCGCTGGTGATGGTGGAGGAGGTCAGGGGGCCGAGGCCGGGCTCGGTGACGTCGGTGCCGAAGACCGAGTAGCTGTTGACGTCGAAGTCGGCGCCGCCGCCCTGGACGCGTCCCTGCGGCGCCTGCTCGCCGCCCGGGCCACCGCCCGGCCCCTGGCCGCCGCCCTGGCCGCCGGTGCCGCCCTCCTGCTGGACCTGGCCGCGGGTGAACTCTCCGCTGACCTTGACGACCTGGAGGCTCAGTCCGCCCACCGCGTCACGGACACCGCTCTGCCCGGCGACCTTGCCCACCGTCGAGTCCGCCAGCGTCTGGAGTCCCTGCACCATGACGCGGTCCGTGCTCTGCTCCTCCTCGGAGCCGTCCTCCCGCGCGTCGAAACGGAAGCGCGGCCGTTCGCCCGCCTCCGTCGGGGAGGCGGCCTTGGTCACCGTCATGTCCGTGCCCAGCCCGTACAGCGACTGGAGGACCTTGTCCTGCGCCCGGCCCATGCCGGAGGAGACCGAGTCGACGACGATGACCAGCGCGATGCCCAGCGCCAGCCCGGAGGCGACGACGAGGGCCGCCTTTCTGCGGCGGCGCAGTTCGCGCCTCAGATACGTGAAGAACATGGCCGCAAGCTAGGGACGGCCCGTGATGAAGGGATAAGGCCCGCGTAAGAGGAGGATGAAAAGCCGTGGGGACGACGGACGCCCGCCGCCCCGGGTGAGGGGGCGACGGGCGCCGGACGAAGTCGTGGAGGGGGGCGGGCCGTTCGGCGTCTCACCGCCGGACGGCTGTCCGTCAGACCGCCGAACCCGCCTTCCACTGGGCCCAGTCCATGTTCCAGCCGTTGAGGCCGTTATCCGGGGCGATGGTCTTGTCGCCGGTGTTCTGGACGACGACCACGTCACCGACGATGGAGTTGTCGTAGAACCAGGCACCCGGCGTGTTCGGGTCGTCGGCGCCCTTGGCGTCGGCCAGACCCACGCAGCCGTGGCTGGTGTTGGCCTGGCCGAAGATGCCCTTGCCCCAGTAGTTGCCGTGGATGAAGGTGCCGGAGGTGCTCAGCCGCATGGCGTGGGGCACGTCCTTGATGTCGTACTCGCCCTTGCCGTCGTCGTCGGTGAAGCCGACCGTCGAGCCGTCCATCCGGGTCTCCTTGTACTTCTCGGAGATCACCATCTGGCCTTCGTAGGTCTTGTTCTCCGGCGAGCCCGCGGAGATCGGGATCGTCTTGACGGTCTTGCCGTCCTGCGTGACCTTCATCTGCTTGGTCTTCGCGTCGACGTACGAGACCTGGTTGCGGCCGATCTTGAAGCTGACCGTCTTCTGCTGGACGCCGTAGACGCCCTGGGCGCCCTCGACACCGTCGAGCGCCAGCTTGAGGGTGACGGTCGCGCCCTCCTGCCAGTAGTCCTCGGGGCGGCAGTCCATGCGCTGGGTGCTGAACCAGTGGCAGGCGACTTCCTGGCCGCTGGTGGTGTTGACCGTGATGCCCTTCTGGACGGCGGCCTTGTCGGTGATCTCCTTGTCGAAGTTGATCGACACGGGCATGCCGACACCGACGGTCTTGCCGTCGTCCGGGGTGAAGGTGCCGATGAAGCTGTTCTTCGGGGAGACCGTGGTGAACGACGCGTTCTCGTGGGCGGCGCGGCCCTCGGAGTCCTGGGCGGTCGCCGTCAGCTTGTAGGTGGTGGCCCGCTCCAGCTGGCCGGTGGGCTTCCAGCTGGTCTTGTCGGACGATATCCGGCCGCTGACCTCGGTGCCGTCCGTGGCGGTCATCTTCACCTGGGTGAGCGTGCCCTTGCTCACGGTGACGCCGGCCGAGTTGTTGATGGAGGCGTTGTCCGAGCCGTCGTCGGGGGTGATCTTGATCTGCGCCTCGGACGACTCCTTGGCCGCCGCCGCGTCGGCCTCGGCCTGCGAGGTCCTGTCCCCACCACCGGAGGTCTCGGCGTCGCTGCCCGAACAAGCCGAGAGCACCAGCACACCGCCGAGCAGTGCGGACGCGGCCGCCAGGCCCTTGCGCCGCTTACCGTCCGTCATCACACGCTTCTCCATCGTTGCCGATTCCGGAAACCCCGAGATTCCCCGTCAAGACGTTCAACGCTACGACCGGTTCGTCCCGTTCCACATCGCCGCCCGGTGTGGGGCATGCCACGTTTGCGCCGAGGCGGACGGTGGCGGGCGACGGGAGGGCGGGTCGTGCGCGCCCCCTGAGACGACGAAACCCCGGGCGGTGGTTGCCGCCCGGGGTCAGAAGTTTTCCCACACCGCGTCAGCCGACCGTCATTTCCTCGTCTTCCGGGTCGTTCTCGTCGCCATCATCCTCGCCGAGGTCCCACTCGGGCGAATCGGGGTCGTAGTCGATCTGCTCGCTGCTCCAGGAGGCCTGTTGGAGCTCCACCCCGGGCACCGCGCTGACCAGGTCGAACGGGTCGACGAGGTGGGCCAGCGCCTCGGCGGTGTCCTCCGTCACGGCGCGCTCGGCCCGGGCACGCTCCACGTCGGGCAGGTCGGCGTCGTCGGCGAGCGCCTGGAGCGCGGCCCCCGTGACGGCCTCGTCGTCGTCGATCGCGAGGACGAGGTCGACGCGAATCCGTACAAAGCGTGATGACTCTGGAGTGCTCATGTCCGGAGCGTAAGGCCGGCCCCTCCCGTGACTTTCCCGTGACCCGCGCCTTTCACTAACATCTGCCCACACGGCCAATTCGCCAGCGCCACAAGGGGATCGATATTCCGTGTCATCCGCTCGCCGTCCGTTGCTGACCGCCGCCGCCGCGGGGGGTCTGCTGTGTGCCCTGTGGTTCGTCCCGTCCGCGAACGCGACACCCGACACGCAGGTACTCCAGTCCGCCGCCGCGGCCCCGTCTCCGCAGGTCACCGAGCAGGCCAGAGCCGTGTCCACGGGTACGGCCGCCTCCGGCGAGGGCACCACCCGCCTGGCCGACACCGGCAGCTTCGACAGCACTCCGTACGTCGTCGGCGGCGCCCTCTGCCTCGGTCTCGGCGCGGGCTTCGTGGGCTACTCGGTACGCCGGGAACGCCTCGACTTTTGAGGAACTTGACGTTCTTTTGGCGTTCTTGACCGTCCGGAGGCGGTGAGTCCGCCGCGGGTACGCGAACGAAGAGGGGCCCCGTCCTCCCGGCGGGGCCCCTCTTCGCGTCCGGACCGGTCAGCGCAGCGGCCCGGTGACCGTCTCCGCCGCCGCCACCAGGTGCCCGCCGCGCACGAAGGCGTCCGCCGCGGCGAGGTCCGGCGCCAGGTAGCGGTCCGGGCCGGGACCCTCGACGCCGGCCGCCCGTACGGCGTCGATGACGGCCCGCGAGGCGGGCGCGGGGGTGAGGCCCTCGCGGAGCTGGATCGCGCGTGTGGCCGCGTACAGCTCGACGGCGATCACACGGGTCAGGTTGTCGACGGCCGTGCGCAGCTTGCGCGCCGCCGACCAGCCCATCGACACGTGGTCCTCCTGCATCGCGGAGGAGGGGATGGAGTCCGCCGAGGCCGGTACGGCCAGCCGCTTCAACTCGCTGACCAGGGCGGCCTGCGTGTACTGGGCGATCATCAGGCCGGAGTCGACGCCGGCGTCGTCGGCGAGGAACGGCGGCAGGCCGTGGCTGCGGTTCTTGTCCAGCAGCCGGTCGGTGCGCCGCTCCGCGATGGAGCCCAGGTCGGCGACGGCGACGGCGAGGAAGTCGAGGACGTAGGCGACCGGGGCCCCGTGGAAGTTGCCGTTGGACTCCACCCTGCCTCCCCCAGTGCCGAAAGCCTGGGAGGTGCCCCCAGGCAGGACCACCGGGTTGTCCACGGCCGACGCCAGCTCGCGCTCGGCGACGAGGGCGGCGTGGGCCAGGGTGTCGCGTCCGGCGCCCGCGACCTGCGGGGCGCAGCGCACCGAGTAGGCGTCCTGCACACGGGGGGCGTCGTCCTGGTGGTGCCCGGTCAGGCCCGAGCCCCTGAGCACGGCGAGCATGTTGGCGGCGCTGGCGGCCTGCCCGGGGTGCGGGCGGATGGCGTGCAGCTCGGGCGCCAGGACACGGTCGGTGCCGAGCAGGGCCTCCATGGTGAGGGCGGCGGTGACGTCGGCGGACTTGTAGAGGGTGTCGAGGTCGGCGAGGGCCATGACCAGCATGCCGAGCATGCCGTCGGTGCCGTTGAGCAGGGCGAGGCCCTCCTTCTCGCGCAGTTCGACGGGGGCGATGCCGTGCTCGGCGAGCAGCTCGCCGGCCGGCCGCACGGTGCCGTCGGGGCCCTCGGCGTCCCCCTCCCCCATCAGGGCGAGCGCGCAGTGCGAGAGCGGGGCGAGGTCGCCGGAGCAGCCGAGGGAACCGTACTCGTGCACGACCGGGGTGATCCCGGCGTTGAGCACGTCGGCCATGGTCTGCGCCACCTCGGGCCGGACACCGGTGTGCCCGGAGCAGAGGGTCTTCAGCCGCAGGAACATCAGCGCGCGGACCACCTCGCGCTCGACGCGCGGCCCCATCCCGGCGGCGTGCGAGCGCACGATGTTGCGCTGCAACTGCGCCCGCAGGTCCGGGCTGATGTGCCGGGTGGCCAGGGCGCCGAAACCGGTGCTCACGCCGTACACGGGGTCCGGCTTGGCGGCCAGCGCGTCCACGATCGCGCGGGCCGCGGCCAGGGCGGCCACCGCTTCGCCGGAGATCTCGACCCGGGCGCCGCCGCGCGCCACGGCGAGGACGTCGGACGCGGTGACTCCGGTGGTCCCCACCATCACACTGTGCATATCCATATTCAGGAGCGTACGCACTGAATTCGATGATGTCACGAGGGGATACGTCACCACCGGGCACCGGTTTCGCCCCTTACCGCATCCGCCTCACGGCGAGTGCCGACCCCGGAACCGCCTGCGCTCGCCGTCCTCCTCGCGCGACGGCTCGTCCGCGAGCCGGACCACGGGGTCGTCGGGTCCCTCGCGGCCGGCGACGACCGGTCCCGCCGACCGTTCGGCCTTGGCGCGGTACTGGGCCGCGTCCGCGAGCCGGAACAGCCGGCGGGCGGAGCGCACCGGCCCCACGGGGTCCTCCGTGGACGCCACCCCGCAGGCCACGCCCTCACCCAGCTCCAGCTCGCCCGCCCGGCGGCACAGCTCCTCGGCCGCCTTGACCACGTCGTCGGCGGCCGGCCCGACCGCGAGCAGGCAGAACTCGTCCCCGCCCAGCCGCGCCGCGAGCGCCCCCGGCAGCATCGCCCCGCACAGCGACAGCACCGACCCGAAGCGCTCCAGGAGCCGGTCCCCGGCGGCGTGCCCGTGGGTGTCGTTCACCTGCTTGAGACCGTTGAGGTCGCACACGAGGAGACTGACGACCACGTCCTCCCTGCGGTGCCGCTCGACGGCCTCGTCGAGCGCGGAGTCGACCGCGCGGCGGTTGGCCAGGCCGGTGAGCGCGTCGGTGTAGGCCAGCCGCCGGACCTCCTCCAGCCGCTCGGTCTGCGCTATCCCGGCGGCCACCACCGAGGCCAGCACGGTGGCGAAGTCGGCGTCGGCCCGCTCGAAGACCCGCTCGCCGACCGGGCGGGCGACGTACAGCTCGCCCCAGGCCCGGCCGTGCAGCACGATCGGCGCGACCACACAGCAGCCGCGTCCGCGGCGGCGCAGGGCGGCGACGCGCTGGTGGACGTAGCCCGGACGCCCGGCGGCGGGCCCTTCGGCGGTCTCGACCCAGGCGTCGGGCTCCCCGCCGCCGGCCCAGCGCTCGTGCAGGAACTCGGTGATCTCCGCGAACTGGTGCACCGGATAGGACTCGTCCTCCGGGAACTCCTCCTCGTCCTCGGCCCGCCGGCCGACGTTCACCAGGACCCGGAGCCGGCCCAGCTCGCGCTCCCACACGGACAGCGCCGCGAAGCTGCCGCCCAGCGCCAGGCACGCGCCGACGGCAGCCGCCCGCCACGCCTCGCGCGAGCCCTGCGCGGCGGCCATGCCCTGCGCCAGCGCCACGACGGCCGCGAGCCGACTGTCCTCACCCATCGCTCCAGGCTAGGGAGAATCAGGGAGAAACGTCACTCAAGCAGGGCGAAAGGGTCGGCGGACCGTACCCTCGCCCGGCCGTGAGCCTCGCCCGGCCGGGGCTACTCCCCGGGCCACCGCGGGGCGCGCTTCTCGTTGAAGGCCGCGACGCCCTCGGCCCGGTCCCCCGAGAACGCCACCGACCGCCACGCCGCGTCCTCGACCTCGAGCCCGGCCCGCAGGTCCAGCCCGTGCCCGAGCCGCAGCGCGCGCTTGGCCGCCCGCAGGCCCACCGGCGAGTTGGCGGCCATCCGGGCTGCCAGCTCGAGCGCCTCCTCCCGGTCCCGCCCCTCGTCCACCAGCTGGTCCACGAGCCCCAGCTCACGCGCCTCCGCGGCCTCCACCCGCCGCGCCGTGAACACCAGCTCGGCCGCCCGGGCCGCCCCCACCCGGCGCGGCAGCAGCTGCGTACCGCCGCCGCCCGGAATCACCCCGACCGACACCTCGGGCAGCCCGACCACCGCCGTGGGGTCGGCCACGATCACGTCGCAGGACAGCGCCAGCTCGAAGCCGCCGCCCAGCGCGAACCCGTGCACGGCGGCGACCGTCGGCACCGGGAGTTCCAGCACCGCGGTGTAGGCGCCCCGCGCCACCGGCCGCTGGCGCAGCAGGTCGGCGTCGGAGAAGGAGTTGCGCTCCTTGAGGTCGGCCCCGACGCAGAACGCCCGTTCGTGCGTCGAGGTCAGCACCACCACCCGCACGCTCCGGTCCTCGCCCAGCGCCGCGCACGCCGCGCCGATGGACCGGGCCATCGCGGTCGAGACGGCGTTCATGGCCTTCGGCCGGTCGAGCGCGAGCTCCGCGACATGTCCGTCCGCGTGCCGCCGCACCAGGACGAACTCTCCGAACCGCTCCTCGCTCATGACACCCTCCGGTTAACGCGGGTTAACGACTGGACCGCCTGATCATCGCAGGCGGACCCGCACGGGGAAAGGCCCGGTGCCTCCGTTTCCCGGAGCACTCCGCTTACCCGTTCGAGTGACATCCGGCCGACCGCCCCGCCTCCGCCGACGGCAGCACATAGCGTCGCCGCCACGCCGCGACGGGGACGCGTGCGCACCGGGGAGGGAACATGACGACGACCGGCACACCGACGGATCAGCGGTACGGACGGAGCCGCCGCGGCAGGCACCGCCGGCCCCGACCGCGCGGGGCCATGGTCGCGGCCGGCGGCCTGGCCCTGGCGGCCGGCACCCTGGGTCTCGTACGCCTGCTGGCCGAACCCGGCGGGGACGGGGTGCACGGGTACGGTGCCGAGGCCGGGCCCCGTGTGGAGACGGACCGCGCGGGGGGCACCGCGGCCGACCGGACGTCCCCCGCCGCGAGCACCGCGGGCCCGCCGCGGGTGAGTCCGTCGGCGACCTCGGCCATGGGCGGCCTGGGCGGGTTCCCGGCACCGGGACTCATACCGGGGCCGGCCGGGGGCCCGCCCCCCGCCGCGCTCCCCTCCGGGACGACCACCACGGACGCTTCGGGCTCGTCGCTCCCATCGGGCTCGTCGGGGACAGCGGGCCCCCCGGACGTCCCGGGCTCACCGGGCTCGTCGAGCGCATCGGGCTCCTCGGGGACGCACGAAGCGGGCCCGCCCGCCCAGGCGCCGCCGCCCCGGTCCTCCCCGCCACCGCGGCCGGGAGCGCCCGCACCGCGCCCCGCACCGGACCCGCCGCCCGGTCGCGAAACGCCGCCCGCGCCGGGACAGGACCGTCCCGACGGCCTGTGCGTGCCGGTCATCGGCCTGTGCGTGGACCTGCTCGACGGCAACCGCTGACGGGCAGCCGGGGACGCGAGGCCGGCGCCCCCGTCAGGCCTCCCGGTCCTCGCCCCGCCGCGTGAGCAGCCACGGTTCCACCACGCCGAGGCCGCGGACCGGCCGCTGCCACATCGGCTGGAGCGCGAAGCGGTACGCCGGCGGCACCTCGCCCTCCTTCTCGGCGGCGGCGGCCTCCTCGGCCGCCACGGCCTCCGACTCGGGGGCGTCCCGCGTACGGATCAGCTCCTCGGCTAGGGCCGAGTCGACGAGGACGGCATCCCGGGGAGCTATCGACGTGAGCCGGGAGGCCAGATTGACGGTCGTACCGAAGACATCGCCCATCCGGGTGGTCACCGTGCCGAAGGCGATGCCCACGCGCAGTTCCGGCATGGTCTCGTCGTTCGCCATCGTCTCGACGAGGAGCAGCGCGATCTCGGCGGCCGTACCGGCGTCGTCGGCCGCGTAGAGCACCTCGTCGCCGAGGGTCTTGATCAGGCGTCCGCCGCGTGCGGCGACCAGGTCGGCGGCGGTGGTCTCGAAGGCCTCGACCAGCTCGCCGAGTTCCTCCTCCTCCATCCGGCGGGTCAGCCGGGTGAAGCCGACCAGGTCCGCGAAGCCCACCGCGAGCCGCCGGTCGACCATCTCCTCGTCGTCACCGGCCTGCACGACCCGGCCGGCCGAGGCGGCGAGCTGGCGCCGCCAGACGTAGACGAGGAACTCCTGGAGCTCCGGCAGGAGCAGCTCGACGATCGGGTACGTCACCTCGGTGCGCGTCATCCCCGGCTCCGGCGGCTCGGTGAGCCCCTCCAGGAAGGAGTCGATCTGCCACTCGGCCAACCGGGCGGTGGTCTGTCCCGTGGACCGGGCCACCTGCACCGCCATGGCCTCGCTGAGCAGCCCCGCCTCCACGAGACCCGCCAGCCGCCGCAGCGCGAGGACGTCGGCCTCGGTGAGCGCCTTGGCCTGGCCGATGTCGGCGAAGCCCATGGCCCGCCAGAAACGGGACGCCAGTTCCATGGACACGCCCGCGCTGCGGGCGGCCTGGAAGGGGGTGTAACGGCGCTCGGCGCCCAGGATGAGCCCTTCCAGGCGCAGCGCGAGCGGGTCCTCGCCGGAGTCGGCGGAGTCCGGGTCGGGCTCGGGGTCCACCCGGCCGTCCCCGTCCGCGCCGGAGCCCGTGTCGTCGACGGTCACGCCTGCTGCCCTTCCGATCTGCCGCGGTCAGGTTCGACCGGCCCCAACTTTACGTCAGGTGTGCCCCAGCTCACTCCGTCACGCGGAGTCCGCGGTGGCACCCCGGCGCCGGTGGGGCGGGCGCGTTCACGCCGGTCGCAGATGCACGATGTCCCCCGCCCCCACCGGCTCCTGCACGCCGGTCTCCGTGGCCAGCACCAGCCGCCCCTCCCCGTCCACGGCCACCGCCTCCCCCACGAGCGACCGGTCTCCCGGCAGCTCCGCCCGCACCATCCTTCCCAGCGTCGCGCAGCCCGCCGCGTACGTCTCCTGGAGCCCGCTGGCCGCCGGGTCGCCGCCGGCCGCACGCCAGCGCCCGTACCAGTCCTCCAGCGACCGCAGTACGCCCCGCAGCAGCGGGTCCCGATCGGTGTTGACGGCCCCGGCCAGCGCCAGCGACCCGGCCCTGGGGACCGGCAGCTCGTCCGCCCGGAGGGTGACGTTGACACCGACGCCGACCACGACCCCGGCGTCGCCGGCCCGCTCGGCCAGGATGCCGCCCGCCTTGCGCTCCTCGTCGCCGACCGTGACCAGCAGGTCGTTGGGCCATTTCAGGGCCGTGTCGACGCCCGCGGTCCGGGACAGCCCGGTCGCCACCGCCACGCCGGTGAGCAGGGGCAGCCAGCCCCAGTGGGTGAGGGGGACCTCGGCGGGGTTCAGCAGCACGGAGAAGAAGAGTCCGGAGCGGGCGGGGGCCGTCCACTGCCGGTCGAGGCGCCCACGGGCGGCCGTCTGCTCCTCGGCGACCAGCACCGCGCCCTCGCCCGCCTCCCCCGCGGCGGCACGGGCCACGAGGTCGGAGTTGGTGGAGCCGGTGCGCCGCACCACGTCCACCTGCCGCCACAGCCCGTCCTCCCGCACCAGCCCCCGGCGCAGGGCCGTGCTGCTGAGGGGCGGCCGGCTCAGGTCGGACCAGGGGTTGCGCGAGGGGTCGGAGGCATCTCGGGGCGTCATGCAACCCACCCTAGGTGTGGGAAAGACCGCACTGCCGATCGGAAGGCCCCCTACTACTCTACGAACGAGTAACCGTCCCCCCTTTTGAGCAGGCAGGGAGCCGCATCCCGATGTCCGAGCCGGAAGAGCAGCAGCCCGACATCCACACGACCGCGGGCAAGCTCGCGGATCTCAGGCGCCGTATCGAGGAAGCGACGCACGCCGGTTCGGAACGCGCCGTCGAGAAGCAGCACGCCAAGGGCAAGCTGACGGCCCGTGAGCGCATCGACCTCCTGCTCGACGAGGACTCCTTCGTCGAGCTGGACGAGTTCGCCCGGCACCGCTCCTCCAACTTCGGCCTGGACGCCAACCGCCCCTACGGCGACGGCGTCGTCACCGGCTACGGCACGGTCGACGGCCGTCCGGTCGCCGTCTTCTCGCAGGACTTCACCGTCTTCGGCGGCGCACTGGGCGAGGTCTACGGCCAGAAGATCGTCAAGGTCATGGACTTCGCGCTGAAGACCGGCTGCCCGGTCGTCGGCATCAACGACTCCGGCGGCGCCCGCATCCAGGAGGGCGTGGCCTCCCTCGGCGCGTACGGGGAGATCTTCCGCCGCAACACGCACGCCTCCGGCGTCATCCCGCAGATCAGCCTGGTCGTCGGCCCGTGCGCGGGCGGCGCTGTCTACTCCCCGGCGATCACCGACTTCACGGTCATGGTCGACCAGACCTCGCACATGTTCATCACCGGCCCCGACGTCATCAAGACGGTCACCGGCGAGGACGTCGGCTTCGAGGAGCTGGGCGGCGCCCGCACCCACAACTCCACCTCCGGCGTGGCCCACCACATGGCGGGCGACGAGAAGGACGCCGTCGAGTACGTCAAGCAGCTGCTGTCGTACCTGCCGTCCAACAACCTCTCCGAGCCGCCCGCCTTCCCGGAGGAGGCGGACCTCGCCCTCACCGACGAGGACGCCGAGCTGGACACGATCGTCCCGGACTCGGCGAACCAGCCGTACGACATGCACACCGTCATCGAGCACGTCCTGGACGACGCCGAGTTCTTCGAGACCCAGCCGCTGTTCGCACCGAACATCCTCACCGGTTTCGGCCGCGTCGAGGGCCGCCCGGTCGGCATCGTCGCCAACCAGCCGATGCAGTTCGCCGGCTGCCTGGACATCACGGCCTCCGAGAAGGCGGCCCGCTTCGTGCGCACCTGCGACGCCTTCAACGTCCCCGTGATCACCTTCGTGGACGTCCCCGGCTTCCTGCCCGGCGTCGACCAGGAGCACGACGGCATCATCCGCCGCGGCGCCAAGCTGATCTTCGCCTACGCCGAGGCCACCGTCCCCCTGATCACGGTCATCACCCGCAAGGCCTTCGGCGGCGCCTACGACGTCATGGGCTCCAAGCACCTGGGCGCCGACCTCAACCTGGCCTGGCCCACCGCCCAGATCGCCGTCATGGGCGCCCAGGGCGCGGTCAACATCCTGCACCGCCGCACCATCGCCGATGCCGGTGACGACGCCGAGGCCACCCGCGCCCGGCTGATCCAGGAGTACGAGGACACCCTCCTCAACCCCTACACGGCGGCCGAGCGCGGTTACGTCGACGCCGTGATCATGCCCTCCGACACCCGCCGCCACATCGTCCGCGGCCTGCGTCAGCTGCGCACGAAGCGGGAGACCCTCCCCCCGAAGAAGCACGGCAACATCCCTCTCTGAGCCCTGCAAGGAGCCGCTGTGACCATCAAGGTCGTACGGGGCAACCCGACCCCCGAGGAGCTGGCCGCCGCCCTGGCGGTGGTCCGCGCCCGCGCCGTGGCGGCGGAGGAGGAGCCGTCCGGCGCCCGGGGACCGCGCGACGCGTGGTCCGACCCGTCGCGCATCGCGTCGGCCCACCTGCCGCAGCCGGGCCCCGCGGCATGGGGCCGCACCTACTGGCCGGGCTAGGGACAGCCACCCGGGGGCGCGGGGTCCGGTCGCCGCGCCCCCGGAATGAGTACCCGTACTCACGCGCCGCCCCCTCACCAGGCCGCACGCTGGTGGAATGCTGTGGTCCGATCCCGAGAACGAGCCGCCCGAGGAACTGCGCGACATGCAGGACAGGCTGCGGCGGCTGAGCGTCTTCCTGGCGCTGGCGATGGTTCTCGCGATGATCGTCATCGGGCTCGGATAGCGCGGGCGGTCCGCCCGGCGCCGCCGATACGCTGGACGGCATGACAGATCAGCAGCCGCGCCGCCGCCTCGTCCTCGCCTCCCAGTCCCCGGCCCGGCTCGGGCTGCTGCGCCAGGCCGGGCTCGTCCCCGAGGTGCTGGTGAGCGGCGTGGACGAGGACGCGGTCACCGCGCCCACCCCCGCCGACCTGGCCCTCGCCCTCGCCGAGGCCAAGGCCTCCGTGGTGGCCGCGAAGCCCGAGGTGCGCGGTGCCCTGGTGATCGGCTGCGACTCGGTGCTCGACCTGGACGGACAGGCCCTCGGCAAGCCGGCGGACGCCGAGGAGGCCACCGCCCGCTGGAAGGCGATGCGCGGCCGGGCGGGCACCCTCCAGACCGGCCACTGCGTCTGGGACACCGCCTCCGGCCGCCACGTCTCGGCGACCGCCTCCACCGTCGTCCGCTTCGGCGAGCCGACGGACGCGGAGATCGCCGCCTACGTCGCCTCGGGCGAGCCCCTCTACGTCGCCGGGGCCTTCACCCTGGACGGCCGCTCGGCCCCGTTCATCGAGGGCATCGAGGGCGACCACGGGAACGTGATCGGGCTGAGCCTGCCCCTCCTGCGCCGCCTCCTGGCCGACCTCGGGGTCGGCATCACGGAGTTGTGGGCGCCGGTGGAGGGCTGACGGGGGCGCCGTCGCCGCTCTTGCCGTCCTCGGGCGCGCGGGGCGCCGGTTCACCGGCCGGGGGCCCGGTCCGGGTGTCGTAGGTCATCAGCAGCAGCACGAGGAGGGCCAGCACCAGGACCATGAAGAGGAAGGCGTGCCAGCCCACCAGGCCCCAGCCGAAGGCGCCGAGCAGCGCGTGCACCACGGCCGCGCTGATCAGCAGCACCCGCCCGACTCCGGCCGGCGGGCGGTCCCGCACCGCCACGAGCAGGGCCACCAGCCCGCACAGGGCGAAGTAGAGCCCGAAGACGACTCCGCCGATCTTCGAGGACACGGACATCGCGTCCGGGTCGAGACCGGCCAGGGACATGTCCTGGCGGTCGACGACGATCCCGAGGAACCAGTTCAGCGCCGCGACGCCGACCGCCTCCACGAAGAGCACGACCGCCACGGTCCACGCCACCGGCCTGCGTACTGTCACCGGTCCCCACCCACTTTCGACCGCTGCCGCACGGGACAGCTGTTACCCCAAGTACGTCCGAGACATCCGGCACGTTACTAACGGGTAAACCTCGCGACAAGGGGTCTGCCGCGGGCAAAGAATCATTGGGCCATTCGTAGGGACTCCACAAAGAAACGGAGTGGCCCGCAGCACCCTCTTACAGAGACCTTGCCCACACAGGAGGGCTAGGGTTTGCCCGAGGAGTGCTGTGTTTCGCGGCACTACAAGGGATTTCGCGGGTCGAGTGAGCCTCGAATCACGCTCCGTGTGGGCAAGCTCACCATTGGGGACGGGTCGTAGTGCCGTGTCGGCAGTCCCTAAACTCGGCTTGTTTCAAGGAGGGAGCCTCAATCGTGCGCAAGGTGCTCATCGCCAACCGTGGCGAAATCGCTGTCCGCGTGGCCCGGGCCTGCCGGGACGCCGGGATCGCGAGCGTGGCCGTCTACGCGGACCCGGACCGGGACGCTCTGCATGTCCGCGCCGCTGATGAGGCGTTCGCCCTGGGTGGTGACACCCCCGCGGCCAGCTATCTGGACATCTCCAAGGTCCTGAAA
>NZ_JBWKKZ010000007.1:0-75385 GCF_056430705.1 Streptomyces sp. NPDC045956
CAACCTCATCGGAGATCCGATCAGGTCGGGGTATCAACATATCTGGCGTTGACTTTTGGCACGCTGTTGAGTTCTCAAGGAACGGACGCTTCCTTTGTACTCACCCGAGAGACTCTCTCAGGCTTTCCTCCGGGCGCTTCCCTTCGGTCTTGCGTCTCCGACTCTATCAGATCTTTCCGATCCGATTTCCTCGGTGCTTTCCAGGTTCTCGCTTTCGCGTTTCCCTTTCCGGCGCTTCCGACTCTATCAGATCCTTTCGGCCCTGATTCCCCGTCAGAAGGGGGTGTCTCCGCGGCTGTTGGGCCGTTTCAACGAGGTGAGACTCTAGCGGATTCCCGCCCCCCTTGCTAATCGGGGGCGCGTCCTTTCGAACGTGGATTCCTCATTCCGTAAATACACACGCACACACGTGGACGACGCCGACAACGCGACTGTTCGTCGAAGAGTGGTTGGTACTTGCGGAATCGCTGTCCGGGGACCGACCGGGGTCGGCGCTCACGTCGGACAACTCGGAGAACACTACGAGCGCGGGACCGGTGTGTCAAACCCCGAGCCCGGGGGCCTGCGCGGGCGTACTGTGGGAGGCGTGACGACGCGTACGTGTACCCAGCTCTGGTGGGCCGCCTGACGGCGGCCGTACGTACGTGTGCACTCAACGGCCGCCGCTTCGGCGGCCGTTCTCGTATCTCCCTCCGGGAGGGGCGGCCGACGGTGGTGGCGGCCCTGACCAGGAGGTAGAGGAATGACACGGGTCTTCAGTGGGGTCAAGCCGACCGGACACCTGACGCTGGGGAACTATCTGGGGGCCATGCGGCAGTGGGCCGCGGAGGACCAGCACCGGTCGGACGCTCTGTTCTGCGTCGTCGACCTGCACGCGCTGACCGTGGACCACGACCCCGCGCGGGTGCGGAGACTGAGCCGGCAGGCGGCGTCCTTGTTGCTGGCGGCGGGGCTGGACCCTGACCTGTGCACCGTGTTCGTGCAGAGTCACGTCGACGAGCACGCGCGGCTGTCGTACCTGCTGGAGTGCGTCGCCACGGACGGGGAGATGCGGCGGATGATCCAGTACAAGGAGAAGGCCGCGCGGGAAAGGGAGCGGGGCGGGAGCGTGCGGCTGTCGCTGCTGACGTATCCCGTGCTGATGGCGGCCGACATCCTGGCGTACGGGACGGACGACGTGCCGGTCGGGAGTGACCAGACACAGCACGTGGAGCTGGCGCGGGACCTCGCGGTGCGGTTCAACCAGCGGTACGGGCACACGTTCGTGGTGCCGCGGGCCACCCACCCGGCGGTGGCGGCGCGGGTGATGAACCTGCAGGAGCCGACGGCGAAGATGGGGAAGAGCGACGACGTCGGGCCCGGGATCGTCTATCTGCTCGACGAGCCGGACGTGGTGCGCAGGAAGGTCGCGCGGGCCGTGACCGACAGCGGGCGGGACGTCGTGTACGACCCGGCGGAGCGGCCCGGGCTCGCGAACCTGCTGGAGATCCTCGCCGCCTGCACGGGCGGGGAGCCGGCGGCACTGGCGGGCGCGTACGACTCGTACGGCGCGTTGAAGAAGGACACCGCGGAGGCGGTGGTCGAGGTGTTGCGGCCCGTGCAGGACCGGCACAAGGAGCTGTGCGCCGATCCCGGTCATGTGGAGCGGGTGCTGCGTGAGGGCGCGGAGAAGGCCCGGGCCATGGCCCGGCCCACCGTGGACGCCGCCTACCGGGCGATCGGGCTGTTGTCACCGGTGGGCGGGGGCCGGTAGTCCCGCGGGCCGGGGCCCGGACCGCCGCGGGGTGCTCCCCCGCGGCGGGTGCCTCGGGTACGTGGTCCCGGGTGTCAGTCCTTGGTGCCGGAGGCCAGTTCGCGGCTGCGGTCGCGGGCGGCTTCGAGGGCGGCGATGAGAGCCGCGCGGACGCCGTGGTTCTCCAGTTCCCGGATGGCGTTGATCGTGGTGCCGGCCGGGGACGTCACGTTCTCGCGGAGCCTCACCGGGTGCTCTCCGCTGTCGCGGAGCATGGTCGCGGCGCCGATCGCGGACTGGACGATCAGGTCGTGGGCCTTGTCGCGGGGCAGGCCGAGGAGGATGCCGGCGTCGGTCATCGCTTCGACCAGGTAGAAGAAGTACGCCGGGCCGGAGCCGGAGAGGGCGGTGCAGGCGTCCTGCTGGGACTCGGGGACGCGGAGGGTCTTGCCGACGGCGCCGAAGATCTCCTCGGTGTGCGCCAGGTGCCCGGCGGTGGCGTGGGTGCCGGCGGAGATGACGGACATGGCCTCGTCGACGAGGGCCGGGGTGTTCGTCATGACGCGGACGACCGGGGTGCCGGGAGCGAGGCGCTCCTCGAAGAAGGACGTCGGGATGCCGGCCGCGCCGCTGATCACCAGGCGGTCGGCGGGGACGTGCGGCGCCAGCTCGTCGAGGAGGGTGCCCATGTCCTGCGGCTTGACCGTGAGGATGAGGGTGTCGGCGGACTTCGCGGCCTCGGCGTTGGTGACGGGGGTGACTCCGTGGCGGGTGCGGAGTTCCTCGGCCCGTTCCCGGCGGCGGGCCGTGACCAGGAGGTCGGCGGGTGCCCAGCCGGCGCCGATCATTCCGCTGAGCAGGGCTTCACCGATCTTGCCGGTGCCGAGGACTGCGACTTTCTGGCTCATGTTTTCGGTGCCCTCCTGGGGTCCCCTCCGGGGTGCGTCGTCCGTCGTCATCCTCGCACTCCCGGGAGGCGTGGGAGTGGGGCGTCCAGTGGGCGGGACGTCGGCCGGGGCGCCGCCGTGCGCTACGCCGTGCGGCGTTTGAGGGTGGCGGCGCCCAGGGCGAGGACGAGGAGGGCGCATCCCGCCACGACCAGGGCGTCCCGTACGAAGGCGGCCGTCATGTCGGTGTGGCGCAGGACCTCGTTCATGCCGTCGACCGCGTAGGACATGGGCAGGACGTCGGAGACGGCCTCCAGGGCCGGGTGCATGTCGTCGCGCGGGGTGAAGAGGCCGCAGAGGAGGAGCTGGGGGAAGATCACGGCCGGCATGAACTGGACCGCCTGGAACTCGGAGGCCGCGAAGGCCGAGACGAAGAGGCCGAGCGCGGTGCCCAGGAGGGCGTCCAGCAGGGCGACCAGGAGGAGGAGCCAGGGGCTGCCGGTGACGTCGAGGCCCAGGAACCAGACCGCCAGGCCGGTCGCGAGGGCCGACTGGACGATGGCGAGGGCTCCGAAGGCGAGGGCGTAGCCCGCGATGAGGTCGGCCTTGCCCAGCGGCATGGCCAGGAGGCGTTCGAGGGTGCCGGAGGTGCGTTCGCGCAGGGTCGCGATCGAGGTGACCAGGAACATCGTGATCAGCGGGAAGATCCCGAGCAGCGAGGCGCCGATGTTGTCGAAGGTGCGCGGGCTGCCGTCGAAGACGTACCGCAGCAGGAACAGCATCACGCAGGGGATCAGGAGCAGCAGGGCGATCGTGCGGGGGTCGTGGGCGAGCTGGCGCACGACGCGGGTCGCGGTGGCCGTGGTGCGGGCGGGGCTCAGGGGGCGGGTGGGGGCGGGGGGCGCGGCGGTCGGGGTCGTCGGCGTGGTCATCTGCGTGGTCGTCCGTGTGGTCATCGGATGGTCTCCTTCGCGCGGGCCGCCTCGGTCGCCTCGTCCACGAGGTGGAGGAAGGCCTCCTCGACCGTCTCGGCGGCGGTGCGGGTGCGCAGGGCGTCGGGGCTGTCGTCGGCGAGGACCTGGCCCTCGCGCATCAGGAGCAGGCGGTCGCAGCGCTCGGCCTCGTCCATGACGTGGGAGGAGACGAGGAGGGTGGCGCCGCGGTCGGCGGCGAGGGAGCGGAAGAGGGCCCACAGGTCGCGGCGCAGGACGGGGTCGAGTCCGACGGTCGGTTCGTCGAGGACCAGCAGCTCGGGGGTGCCGAGAAGGGCGACGGCGAGGGAGACGCGGCTGCGCTGGCCGCCGGAGAGGTTGCCGGCCAGGGCGTCGGCGTGGGCGGTGAGGTCGACGTCGGCGACGGCCCGGGTGACGTGCTCGTGGCGGCGGTCGGCGGCGGCGCGGCCGGGGTCGAGTATCGCGGCGAAGTAGTCCAGGTTCTGGCGGACGGTCAGGTCGTCGAAGACGGAGGGGGCCTGGGTGACGTAGCCGATGCGGGTGCGCAGGGCCGGGTGGCCGGCCGGGCGGCCGAGGACGTCCAGGGTGCCGGTGACCTTCGCCTGGGTGCCGGCGATCGCGCGCATCAGGGTCGACTTGCCGCAGCCGGAGGGGCCGAGGAGGCCGGTGATCCGGCCCGGCGGAACGGTGAAGCCGAGGGAGCGCAGGACGGTGCGGGGGCCGCGGACGACGGTGAGGTCCTCGGCGCGGACGGCGGGGGCGGCGGGGGCCGGGTGCGGGGGGTCGGGAGGGCGGGAGATGTAATTCATCATGTGATGAATAATGCTCTCCCGCCCAGGTGCCGTCAAGCGGTCTCGGGGGCCCTGGCGAGCAGGAGGCGGACGTCGTACGTCTCCTCGACGACGCCGTCCGGGAAGTCGGCCAGGAGGTGCCAGCGCTCCTCGGCGAGGAAGGCGGCGCCGCGGTCCTCGCCGTCCGTCAGGAAGACCGAGCGGCTGCCGAGGTTGGCGAGGTGGGTGTCGAGCGGGACGCGGCGGCTCCAGCGGACGGTGCGGTCGACGAAGTCGAGCAGGCCGGCCGGCTCCGCGGTGCGGGCTCCGACCGCGCGTTGCTCGGCGGAGAGCGCGAGGCCGAAGTGGCGGTCCACACGGTCGGCCGCCGCCGCGATCCACGGCACGTCGAGGGCCGCGGTGTTCCACCACAGGGCCAGCGCGCCGCCGGGACGCAGCACGCGCAACGCCTCCGGCACGGCCCGGTCGGGGTCGGTCCAGTGCCAGGCCTGGGCGTAGGTGAGGAGGTCGGCGCTGTGGCCGGCGAGCGGGAGGGCGTTGCCGCTGCCCCGGAGGACGGGGACGTCGGGGAGGGCGCGCCGGAACTCCGCGGCCATGCCCGCGCCGGGTTCGACGGCGATCACGTCGGCGCCGCGCGCGTGCAGGAGGGCGGTGGCGATGCCCGTGCCGGCGCCGACGTCCACCACGCGGGAGCCGGCCAGGGGGCGGCCGGTCAGTTCCTCCAGCGCGTCGAGGAGGGCGGGCGGGTAGGAGGGGCGGTTGGCCGCGTACTGGGCGGCGGCCGCGTTGAAGGAGTGGGCCCGGGTGGTGCGGGGGACTTCGGCGGCGCGGGGGGTTCCGGCGGGGGGCGGGGTGGTGTTCGGGGTGGTGTCAGGGGTGGTGCCGGGTGTCGTCATACGGCCATGGTGGGGGCCGGGTGGGGGGCGGGAAGGGGTGCCCGGGGGGGGATGGATGCCGTGGCTGGGGCGCGGGGTTGGGGCGGGGTGCGGCGCCGGGGGGCGTGAGGTCAGCGGCGGCGCTTTCTGGAGGGGTTGCCCGAGCGGCGGGTGGTGCGCTTCTCGTACTCCTCGCGGGCCTTCTCGTACTCGGCGCGGTGGAGTTTCTCGCCCGGGGCCTCGGTGAAGGTGCGGAGGAAGTAGGCGAGGAGGGAGCCGACGAAGCCGATGGCCAGCAGGCCGCGCAGGGAGGCCTGGCGGTCGGGGTCGGGGCGGCTGGTGAAGGTGGACCAGGTGTGCCGGAAGGCCAGGGCGCTGCACACCGCGAACATCACGACCATCAGCAGCGAGACGGCGCTGCCCACGTCGGCGATCCGGAGGCCGTCGTAGGCGATGCGCAGGACGACACAGGCGGCGACCGCCGCGGCGAGGGAGCCGACGGCCAGGCCGGCCCGGCGCGCGGGGTAGCCGTGGTCGTGGTGCACCCAGGTCGTGCCGTAGAACCGGATGGGTTCGGGGCGGGGGCCGGCGGGGACGGGGGAGCCCGCGGGGGTGTCCGGGATGCCGTGCGTACCGTTCTCTGCGCTCACGGTTCGATTATGGCGCCGGATGTGCCGCGGGCTCCGGGTGGGATCAGGCGCAGCGCGGGGCGACGTAGCCGTCGCTGCCGGTCCGCACGTAGGCGTCCGGGACGAACTGGCCGCTGCCGATGTCGTCCCGGACGGCCGACGTGCCGTACGGGCCCGACTCCCTCGTCCCCTGTGTCCGGCAGTGGATCGCGACCTTCGCCCCCACGCCGAGGACGCGGACGATCGCGTAGTTCGTGCCGGGGCCTCTGCGGACGTTCACCTGGTAACCCGGGGCGACCGGGTAGGAGCTGACGGCGGCCACCGCTCGGGCGGCGGTCGCGCCCACCAGGGTGAGCAGCGCGCCGGCGGCGCCCACGGCCAGGAGTGACCTACGTCTGGCGCGTCTCCTGGCCGTCTTCCTTCCGTGTCGGAGTGATCAGGCGCACCGGGAGGCGACGTAGCCGTCGCTGCCGGTCCGCACGTAGGCGTCCGAGACGTACTGGCCGTTGCCGACGTTGTCCCAGATCGTGCTCGTGCCGTACGGGCCGGCCACCGCCGTGCCCGGCCGCTGGCAGTAGATGGGGACCTGGGCGCCCTCGGGCAGGACCCGCACGATGCCGTAGCCGGTGCCGGGGCCGCTGCGGACGTTGAGGCGGACCCCCGGGGCCACCGAGTAGTACCGGACGACCGCGGCGACTCCCGCGGCCCCCGCGAGCGTGGTCGCCGTCTCGGCGCCGGCTTCCTGTGCGCGGTCGACTGCCATGTGATGCTCCCCCCGTTGAGCCCCACGAGTGTCGTGGGGCCACGTTGATTCCCCTGGAACAAGCCACGAAACACCCGTTCGCGACTCGCACGCGGAGGCTAGCAAGCCGCCTCGGTCCCGTACGAACCATCGACTAGGCTCCGAGCGTCGCGCGCGCGGACGAACAGCACGGGGGTGGTTCCATGGCGCCGCAGCGGAACGCCGGGGCGGGCACGGAAGCGGAACTTCCGCAGTACGCCGGTCACTACCGCCTGGAGTCCTGTCTCGGTTCGGGGGGCATGGGCGTCGTGCATCTGGCGCGCAGCACCTCCGGGATGCGCGTCGCGGTGAAGATCGTGCATGCGCCGTACGCCGAGGATCCCGAGTTCAGGGGGCGTTTCCGGCAGGAGGTCGCCGCGGCCCGGCAGGTGAGCGGGGCCTTCACGGCGCCGGTCGTCGATGCCGACCCGGACGCCGCACGGCCCTGGATGGCCACCCTCTACATCCCCGGCCCGACCCTCTCGGAGCAGGTGAAGCGGAACGGGCCCATGGACGTGGACCAGTTGCGCCGGCTGATGGCGGGGCTCGCCGAGGCGCTGCGGGACATCCACCGGGTCGGGGTGGTGCACCGGGACCTGAAACCGAGCAACGTGCTGCTCGCCGAGGACGGGCCCAAGCTCATCGACTTCGGCATCTCCCGGCCGAAGAACAGCGAACTGCGCACCGAGACGGGCAAACTGATCGGCACGCCGCCGTTCATGGCGCCGGAGCAGTTCCGGCGGCCCCGCGAGGTGGGTCCGGCCGCCGACGTCTTCGCCCTCGGGTCGCTCATGGTGCACGCGGCGACCGGACGCGGGCCGTTCGACTCCGACAGCCCGTACGTCGTCGCCTACCAGGTCGTGCACGACGAGCCCGATCTGACCGGCGTACCCGGGACGCTCGCGCCGCTGGTGCTGCGGTGCCTCGCCAAGGAGCCGGACGACCGGCCGACGCCGGACGAGCTGATGCGGGAGCTGCGGTCGGTGGCGGCCGCGTACGACACGCAGGTGTTCATACCGGCGCAACGGGCCGGCGAGGAGGCGGGCGCACCCACCGGGGGCAGCGCGGCGTCCTCCGGTGAGGAGGGCGAGGGGCCCGTGCGCCGTCCGGTGGGGCGGCGCCCCGGCCGGAGGGCGCTGGTGGTGGCCGGGGCGATCGGTCTGGTCGTGCTGGTGGGCCTCGTCGCCCGTCCGTGGGCGGGAGGGGACGGTGCCGGGGAGTCCCCGGCGCGCGCCCCGGCCGAGACGGGCGGCACCTGGGTGGCGGAGCCCGTGGCACCGGGCGGCGGGATGCCTCAGTGCTCCGCCGGGCCGGAAGCGCTGTTCTGCGCCCAGCCGGGAGTGGTCTTCGCCCTCGACACGTCCGACGGCCGCCTGCTGTGGCGGCACGCCGTCGCCACCGAGACCGTCGGCAGCGCGCCCGTGGTGTCCGGCGGGCTCGTCCACGCCTACACGGACGGCGGCCCGCGCCTCGAAGCCCTCGACCCGGCGACCGGCCGGAGCGTCTGGCACCGCGACGACCGTCCGTCCGGCTCCACGCGCTTCGCCGGTGACACACTGCTGGTGACCGGCGCGAACGGTGTCGTGACCGGGATCGACGGCGCCTCGGGCGACACCGGTTGGAGGACCCCGGTCCCCGGGCTGGACGGGGCGTCCCTCGCCTGGTTCCCCGGTGCCCCGGGCGCCTACGCGGTCACGCCGTCCGCGGACGGGTCCCGTACCCGGGTGACGGCGCTGGACCCGCGGTCGGGCCGCGTCCGCTGGGACACCCGGCTGGAGGGGACGCTGCGGCCCGTGGGCGCCCAGGGGGGATCGGTGTACTTCCTCTCCCTGGACCGGACGTCCGGCGACACCGTCGCCGTCGTGCGCCACACCCCGGGGACCGGGGCGACGGACCGGGTGACGCTGCCCGTGCCGCGGCAGGACGTGCAGGCCTCCGTCAGCGGGGACGTCGTCCACCTCATGAGTGCCGGCGGTGCGCTGCAGGCCGTCGACACGGAGACGGGCGAGGAGCTGTGGCACCTCGAGACGTCGGTGTCCCGGGGGTCCGCTCCCGCCTCGGACGCCCGGCACGTCTACGTCACGGCGCCGGACGGCCGGCTCCTCGCGGTGGACGCGCGCTCGGGGCGCCTGCTCGGGCAGACACCGCCCCGGGTCGCCGCGGACACCGACCGGGTCGCGGCGGCACTGCCCGCGCCCGTGATCGCGCACGGGCGCGTCCACGCCACCGCGCCGAACGGCTCCGTATTCGCCGTGGACGGCCGGGCCCCCTCGGCCTGGTGAGGGGTCCGGCGTCCGGAAGGACCGCGGTCAGCCCAGCTTGCTGACGTCCCGCACCGCGCCCTTGTCGGCGCTGGTCGCCATCGCGGCGTACGCCTTCAGGGCCGCGGAGACCTTGCGGTCGCGGTTCCTCGGGGCGTACCTGCCGCCCAGGGCCTGGTCGCGGCGGGCCAGTTCGGCGTCGTCGACGAGCAGTTCGATGGAGCGGTTCGGGATGTCGATGCGGACCCGGTCGCCGTCCTCGACGAGGGCGATGGTGCCGCCCGCGGCCGCCTCGGGCGAGGCGTGGCCGATGGACAGACCCGAGGTGCCGCCGGAGAAGCGGCCGTCGGTGACCAGGGCGCAGGTCTTCCCGAGACCGCGGCCCTTCAGGTACGAGGTCGGGTAGAGCATCTCCTGCATGCCGGGGCCGCCCTTGGGGCCCTCGTAGCGGATGACGACGACGTCGCCCTCCTTGACCTGCTGGGTGAGGATCTTCTGGACGGCCTCCTCCTGCGACTCGCAGACGACCGCCGGGCCCTCGAAGGTCCAGATGGACTCGTCGACGCCGGCCGTCTTCACCACGCAGCCGTCGGCGGCGAGGTTGCCGCGCAGGACCGCGAGGCCGCCGTCCTCGGAGTAGGCGTGCTCGACGGAGCGGATGCAGCCGCCCTCGGCGTCCTGGTCGAGGGAGTCCCAGCGCTCGGACTGGGAGAAGGCCTCGGCGGAGCGCTTGCAGCCGGGGGCCGCGTGCCACAGCTCGACGGCCTCGGGGGCGGGGGAGCCACCCCGGACGTCCCAGGTCTTGAGCCAGTCGGCCAGCGAGGGGCTGTGCACGGAGTGGACGTCCTCGTCGAGCAGGCCGGCGCGGTGCAGTTCGCCGAGGAGGGCGGGGATGCCGCCGGCGCGGTGCACGTCCTCCATGTAGTACGTGCGGTCCTTGGCCACGTTGGGGGCGACCTTGGCGAGGCACGGGACGCGGCGCGAGAGGGCGTCCATCTCGGTGAGGCCGAAGGGGACCTCCGCCTCCTGGGCGGCGGCCAGCAGGTGCAGGATCGTGTTGGTGGAGCCGCCCATCGCGATGTCCAGCGCCATGGCGTTCCCGAAGGCCGCGGGGGTGGCGATGTTGCGGGGCAGGACCGAGTCGTCGTCCTGCTCGTAGTAGCGGCGGGTCAGGTCCAGCACCGTGCGGGCGGCGTTCTCGTAGAGCGCCTTGCGGGCGGTGTGGGTGGCCAGCACCGAGCCGTTGCCGGGCAGGGAGAGGCCGATGGCCTCGGTGAGGCAGTTCATCGAGTTGGCGGTGAACATGCCGGAACAGGAGCCGCAGGTGGGACAGGCGTTCTCCTCGATGCGGAGGATGTCCTCGTCGGAGATCTTGTCGTTGACCGCCTCCGACATCGCGTCGACCAGGTCCAGGGTGCGGACCGTGCCGTCGACCAGGGTGGCGCGACCGGACTCCATGGGGCCGCCGGAGACGAAGACCGTGGGGATGTTCAGGCGGAGCGCCGCGTTGAGCATGCCCGGGGTGATCTTGTCGCAGTTGGAGATGCAGATCAGGGCGTCGGCGCAGTGCGCCTCGACCATGTACTCCACACTGTCCGCGATCAGGTCGCGGGAGGGCAGGGAGTACAGCATGCCGCCGTGGCCCATGGCGATGCCGTCGTCGACGGCGATGGTGTTGAACTCGCGCGGGATGCCGCCGGCCGCGACGACCGCCTCGCTGACGATCCGGCCGACCGGCGCGAGGTGGGTGTGGCCCGGCACGAACTCCGTGAAGCTGTTGGCGACGGCGATGATCGGCTTCCGGCCGATGTCCGCGCCGGGTACACCGGAGGCGCGCATCAGGGCGCGGGCGCCCGCCATGTTGCGGCCGTGGGTGACTGTGCGGGACCTCAGCTCGGGCATCGTCGCTCGCCTCGCTCGTGGGCTCGTTGGGAGAGTAATGACTGCCGTCGAGCGTACGCCGGTCATCCAGGACCCGGGACAGGGTGTCCGGAATACGGGACGCGCGTCTCGCGGTACGGCACCGCGGGGGGCGCGCTCAGGGGCCGGTGAGGTGGCCCTGTACGACCGGTGCGATGCGGGCGACGAGCTGCTCCGGGTCGGCCGAGGCCAGCGGCTCCGCCTTGATCACGTAGCGGAGCACCGCGCACCCGACCAGCTGGGCGGCCGCCAGCTCGGTGCGCAGCTCCGCGTCCGGCACGTCCAGCTGGGCGGCGACACGGCGCAGCAGCTGTGCGGCGACCAGGCGGCGGAAGACGGCGGCGGCGGTCTCGTTGTCGAAGGCGGAGCGGACGATGGCCAGCAGCGGGGTGCGGGTGGCCGGGTTCTCCCAGAGACCGAAGAAGAAGCGGGTGAGCCGCTCGCCGACCCCGTCGGCGGACCCGTCGGCGACCGCTCCGGAGGCCCCGCGGACGGGGGCGAGGGCGACCTCGATCGCCGCCTCGAAGACCTGCTCCTTGGTGCCGAAGTAGTGGTGGACCAGTGCCGGGTCGACGCCGGCGGCCTTGGCGATGCCGCGTACGGACGTCTTCTCGTAGCCGCGCTCGGAGAACTCCTCGCGGGCCGCGGTCAGGATGCGGTCGCGGGTGCCGGCGGACTCCGTGCGCGGGGGGCGGCCGCGGCGCCGGGTGCCTCCGGCCGGGGCGCTCATCGCCGGTGCGCCTTCGCCGGGTCCGCCGGCGCGTCCGCGGTGCCCGCCGAGGCCAGGTGGTGGCGCGTGAAGGCCAGGGCCTCGGCGAGATCGGCCTCACGTTCGGCGCTGGACATCGCGCGACGGGTGTTGACCTCGATGACGACATGGCCGTCGAAGCCGGAGCCGGCGACGCGTTCCAGCACCTCCGCGCAGGGCTGGTTGCCGCGGCCGGGGACGAGGTGCTCGTCCTTGGCGGAGCCCCTGCCGTCGGCGAGGTGGAGATGGCCCAGGCGGTCGCCCATGCGGTCGAGCATGTCCAGCGCGTCGCTGCGGGAGGTCGCGGCGTGGCTCAGGTCGATCGTGAAGTGGCGGTAGTCGTCCTTCGTCACGTCCCAGTCGGGGGCGTACGCCTGCATCTCGCGGTCGCGGTAGCGCCAGGGGTACATGTTCTCGACGGCGAACCGCACGTCGGTCTCGTTCGCCATCCGCCAGATGCCGTTGACGAAGTCCCGCGAGTACTGGCGCTGCCAGCGGAACGGCGGGTGGACGACGACGGTGTCCGCCCCGAGCTTCTCCGCGGCGGCGCGGGCGCGCTGGAGCTTGACCCAGGGGTCGGTGGACCAGACCCGCTGCGCGATGAGCAGGCAGGGGGCGTGCACGGCCAGGATCGGCATGTGGTGGTAGTCGCTGAGTCTGCGCAGCGCGTCGAGGTCCTGGCTGACCGGATCGGTCCACACCATGACTTCGACGCCGTCGTACCCGAGGCGTGCGGCGATCTCGAAGGCCGTCGCCGTCGACTCCGGGTAGACGGAAGCCGTCGACAGGGCGACCTTCGCGTCCGGGATGCGGACTACGTCCCTTGGTTCTGCCACGAGGGCCAGGTTACGGGGTGCGGTCGGGTGCCCGCGGGGCGCCCGTTCGCCGTTGTGGCGAGTGCCATACGGTCCGCTGCACCCCAGAATGCGTCCCCGGGCGCGCCCCAGGGTGCGTCCGGGGGGCGGCTACACCGGTCCCATGTGATCGAGTCTGCGCAGGATCACGCCCTCCCGCAGGGCCCAGGGGCAGACCTCCAGGTTCTCCACGTGGAAGAGGTCCATCGCGGCCTCGGCGACCAGGGCACCGGCGAGGAGCTGGCCCGCGCGGCCCTCGGAGACGCCCGGCAGCTCGGCGCGCTCGGCACTGGTCATGGCGGCCAGGCGGGGCACCCACGCCTCCAGGGAGGCCCGCTTCAGCTCGCGTTGCACGTAGAGGCCCTCGGCGGAGCGGGCGGCGCCGGCGATCCGGGCGAGCTGCCGGAAGGTCTTGGAGGTGGCGACCACGTGGTCCGGGGCGCCGAAGCGGCTGAAGTCGCCGACCGTGCGGGCGATCTCCGTACGGACGTGGCGGCGCAGTCTCCTGACGTCGTCCGCGTCGGGCGGGTCGCCCGGCAGCCAGGCGGCGGTCAGCCGGCCCGCGCCGAGCGGCAGCGACACGGCGGTGTCGGGCTCCTCGTCGATGCCGTAGGCGACCTCCAGGGAGCCGCCGCCGATGTCGAGGACCAGCAGCTTGCCCGCGGACCAGCCGAACCAGCGGCGCACGGCGAGGAAGGTGAGCCGGGCCTCCTCGGCGCCGCTGAGGACCGTCAGCTCGACGCCGGTCTCCTCCCGCACGCGCGCGAGGACGTCGTCGGCGTTGGTCGCCTCGCGCACGGCGGAGGTGGCGAACGGCAGGAGGTCCTCGACGCCCTTGTCCTCGGCGGCCTGGAGCGCCTCGCGGACGACCGCGACCAGCCGGTCGACGCCGTCGGCACCGATCGCGCCGTCCTCGTCGAGGAGCTGGGCGAGGCGCAGTTCCGCCTTGTGCGAGTGGGCGGGCAGCGGGCGCGCGCCCGGGTGCGCGTCCACCACCAGCAGATGCACCGTGTTCGAACCCACGTCCAGGACACCGAGTCTCATGTACGGAACGCTACTGCCAGCGAGGAGTGCGGTGGTGCCGTCATCCGGCACGGGCGACTTACCCTGGAACCGTGCCAAAGACGAAAAAGGCGAAGGACGAAAAGTCGGCCAAGAAGGACAAGAAGCGCGAAGCGGGCGACGAGCAGGGGCTCGACTTCGCGCGCGCGTGGGTGGAGTTTCCGGACCCGGCGGACGACGAACAGGTCTTCCGCTGCGATCTGACATGGCTGACCTCTCGCTGGAACTGCATCTTCGGCAGCGGCTGCCAGGGCATCCAGGCGGGCCGCGCGGACGACGGGTGCTGCTCGCTGGGCGCCCACTTCTCCGACGAGGACGACGAGAAGCGGGTCGCCGAGCACGTGGCGAGGCTCACGCCGGACGTCTGGCAGCACCATGCCGAGGGCATGCGGGGCGGCTGGATCTCCGAGGACGACGAGGGCTCCCGCCAGACCCGGCCCTTCCAGGGCTCGTGCATCTTCCAGAACCGGCCCGGCTTCGCCGGCGGCGCGGGCTGCTCGCTGCACATCCTGGCCCTGAAGGAGGGGCGGGAGCCGCTGGAGACCAAGCCCGACGTGTGCTGGCAGCTTCCGGTCCGGCGGACCTACGAGTGGATCGACCGGCCCGACGACACGCGCGTGCTCCAGGTGTCCATCGGTGAGTACGACCGCCGCGGCTGGGGTCCCGGCGGGCACGACCTGCACTGGTGGTGCACCTCGGCGACCTCGGCGCACGGCGCGGGCGACCCGGTGTACGTCTCGTACCGGCCGGAGCTGACCGAGCTGATGGGCAAGGCGGGCTACGACCGGCTGGTCGAGCTGTGCGAGCAGCGGCTCGCCTCGCAGCTGCCCCTGGTGGCCCCGCACCCCGCCGACCCGGTCCGCTGAGCGCGCCGCTACGGGGCGGAGCGGCTCGGGCCGTCGCCGTCGCCGGGCGGCGATGACGAACCGCCCGTGCCGCCGGTGGGCGACGGGTCGTCGGTGGGCGTCGGGTCGGGGCCGGGCGAGGTCGGCGGCGGGTCGTCGGTGGGCGAGGGGTCCGGCGGCGCCGAGGTGGACGGCGAGGGACCCGGGTCGGTCGGGGGCGGGGAGTGGTCGGGCGTGCTGGGCCGCGGCGTCGGACGGGAGGGGGCGGGCGCCGTGCCGTACCCGTCGATGGAGACCACGGCGCCGGCCGGTGAGACGGCCACCCGTGCGCTCCAGTGACCGGAGGGCTCGCGCAGGTGGTCGACGTACACCTTGACGGTGCGTGACTCGCCGGGGCGCAGGGTGCCCGAGGACTGGCTCAGGTAGAGCCAGGACGCGCCGGTGGACGCGGACCAGGCCACGGGGGCGTCGCCGGTCGCGGTGAGGGTGATCAGGGTGGTGTCGCCGTCGTGGCCGGCCGTCACGTCGAGGTGCCCGGCCCCCTTCGCACCGGCGCCGGAGACGCTGACGACCTCGACGGAGACGTCGGCCTTGCCGTTCCTGCCGAAGCGGGTGCCGGGTGTGGTGCGCGTGTTGCCGGTGTTCTCGTAGCCGTAGGCGCCGCCCGCGGACGCGCCGTCCGGGCCGTCGGGGCTGTGCCCCTCGCTGGCGCTGGACGAGCGGCCGTCCTCGCCCTCGACGACGGGGGTGCCGCGGTAGGCCGCCCACAGGGCGAGCACCGGGGCCGCGACGACGGTGGCGACGACGGTGGTGGTGACGGCACGGGCGCGCAGGCGGTCCCGCCGGGCCGCGCGGTCCTTGGGGTCCATCGGGAAACCGCGCCGGTCGAAACGGGGTGCGCCTCCCGCGCGCGGGAGGTGCGTCATGGCCATGTGCAGCGCCGCGCGGGGTGCCTCCAGGACGGGCAGCTCTGCGGGCGTCACGCTGGTACCGGGCCAGCGCCCGGGGACCGCGCGCTCCGCGGTACGGCGGCAGCGCGGGCAGTCGTCGACGTGCCGGACCAGCTCGCGGCGCAGGGCGGCGCTCAGGACGTACTGGTTGTCGCCGGTGAGACGGGCCACGCCCGTGCAGGTGCCGGTCTGGACGACGGCCAGCGCGGCGCTGGTGCGCTCGACCTCGCAGGCGGCCGCGGCGAGCAGTTCGCGGGTGGCCGCCAGGTCCATGCCGAGGACGGCGGCGACCTCGTGGGCGGCGAGGTGGTGGCGCACGGCGAGTTCGAGCGCCTCGCGCTGCTCCGGGGTGGTGCCGGCGGCCTCCGGCCAGGCGAGGAGGGCGAGTTCGCGGCGGTGGCGGCGCTGGTCCTCGTCGTCCCCGGCGGGCGGGGGCGGGGAGGCGGGCCGCTGCTGCGCGGTGCGCTGCCGGGCGGCGTCCGGGCGGCCCGCCGCGTGGCTGCTCGGACGTTTCTGCTTGGCCTCCGCGAGCTTGCGCAGGCACGCCCAGCGGGCCAGGGCGTAGAGCCAGGCCCTGCGGTCGTCGGCGGACCCGGGCCCGCGGTGGCCGCGGCGCTCGGCGAGTGCCAGGACGTCGCCCAGGGCGGCGATCGCGGACTCGTGGTCGCAGAGCACGGACAGGCAGTAGGTGAACAGGCCGTCCAGATACGCGTCGTAGCGCGCGGGCGGCCGTTGCGCCAGCGTGCGCGCCGCGGTGCGGTCACGCGCTTCCCGGTGCGCCCGGTGTGCGCCGGTCGTGCGGGTCGTGGTTTCCGGACTGCTCCTCATCACTCGGCGACCGTAGGGGCCTATGGGTGGCGCGAACTGGCGCATTGGCCCCTTTTAATCCGTACGGGTGAAACGATCCCTCATAAGGGGACAGGGGGCCGGTTTTCCGTGGCCGTTTCAGGGCGGACGTGGCCCGATCGGGGGGCCGGGGGCGGTTGGGGAGCACTGTCGGTCGGGGCGGCCGGGAGGGGCCGGCGGGCGTGCGGACCGCGTTGTCAGTGGGGGCGGTTACGGTTCGTGCATGGCTGCCCGTGCGAAGACCACCAAGGACCGGCCGTCCTACCGCTGCACCGAGTGCGGCTGGCAGACGGCCAAGTGGCTCGGCCGCTGCCCCGAATGCCAGGCGTGGGGCACGGTCGAGGAGTACGGCGTGCCCGCGGTGCGTACGACGACGCCGGGGCGCGTCACCACCTCCGCGCTGCCCATCGGCCAGGTCGACGGCAGGCAGGCCACCGCGCGCTCGACCGGCGTGCCCGAGCTGGACCGGGTGCTCGGCGGCGGACTCGTACCGGGCGCCGTGGTGCTGGTCGCGGGCGAGCCCGGCGTCGGCAAGTCCACCCTGCTGCTGGACGTGGCGGCCAAGTCGGCGAGCGAGGAGCACAAGACCCTCTACGTCACCGGGGAGGAGTCGGCCAGCCAGGTGCGGCTGCGCGCCGACCGCATCAAGGCCATCGACGACCACCTGTACCTCGCCGCCGAGACCGACCTCGCGGCGGTGCTCGGCCACCTGGACGCGGTCAAGCCCTCGCTGCTGATCCTCGACTCCGTGCAGACCGTGGCCTCTCCCGAGATCGACGGCGCTCCCGGCGGCATGGCCCAGGTGCGGGAAGTGGCGGGGGCGCTGATCCGCGCCTCCAAGGACCGCGGGATGTCCACCCTGCTGGTGGGCCACGTCACCAAGGACGGCGCCATCGCGGGCCCGCGGCTGCTGGAGCACCTCGTGGACGTCGTGCTCCACTTCGAGGGCGACCGGCACGCCCGCCTCAGGCTGGTGCGGGGCGTCAAGAACCGGTACGGCACCACCGACGAGGTCGGCTGCTTCGAGCTGCACGACGAGGGCATCACCGGCCTGACCGACCCCAGCGGGCTGTTCCTCACCCGGCGTGCCGAGCCGGTGCCCGGCACCTGTCTGACCGTCACGCTGGAGGGGCGCCGTCCGCTGGTGGCCGAGGTGCAGGCGCTGACCGTCGACTCCCAGATCCCCTCCCCCCGGCGCACCACGTCCGGCCTGGAGACCTCCCGCGTCTCCATGATGCTGGCCGTCCTGGAACAGCGCGGCCGCATCAGCGCGCTGGGCAAGAGGGACATCTACTCCGCGACGGTGGGCGGGGTGAAGCTCTCCGAGCCGGCCGCCGACCTGGCCGTCGCGCTCGCCCTGGCGAGTGCCGCGAGCGACACCCCGCTGCCCAAGAACCTCGTCGCGATCGGCGAGGTCGGCCTCGCCGGAGAGGTGAGACGGGTCACGGGCGTGCAGCGCAGGCTCTCCGAGGCGCACCGCCTGGGCTTCACCCACGCCCTGGTACCGACCGACCCCGGGCGGGTCCCTGACGGCATGAAGGTCCTGGAGGTCGCGGACATAGGGGACGCCCTACGGGTGCTTCCGCGCTCGCGTCGGCGAGAGGCCCCACGGGAGGAGGAGGACCGCCGGTAGACTTTGCCCTGGTCTCGTCCGTCCGTACGACCGAGTGTGCGACACGGGAGCGCCAGACGACCTGCGACCGGAGGAGTGCAGTGGCAGCCAACGACCGGGCAGCAGCTCCCGGAAAGTCCGGTGGGAGTGCCGGTACCGATGGCCTGATGCGCGCCTCGCTGAGCGCGGTGGCGCCCGGCACGCCCCTGCGGGACGGCCTGGAACGGGTCCTCCGCGGCAACACCGGCGGTCTGATCGTGCTGGGCTCCGACAAGACCGTCGAGTCGATGTGCACGGGCGGCTTCGTGCTGGACGTCGAGTTCACGGCGACCCGGCTGCGCGAGCTGTGCAAGCTCGACGGCGGCATCGTGCTCTCCTCGGACCTCGGCAAGATCCTGCGGGCGGGCGTGCAGCTGCTCCCCGACCCGACGATCCCCACCGAGGAGACCGGCACCCGGCACCGTACGGCGGACCGGGTCAGCAAGCAGGTCGGCTTCCCCGTCGTCTCCGTCTCCCAGTCGATGCGCCTCATCGCCCTCTATGTCGACGGCCAGCGCCGCGTCCTGGAGGACTCCGCGGCGATCCTGTCCCGCGCCAACCAGGCGCTGGCGACCCTGGAGCGCTACAAGCTGCGCCTCGACGAGGTCGCGGGCACGCTGTCGGCCCTGGAGATCGAGGACCTGGTCACCGTCCGCGACGTCTCGGCGGTGTCCCAGCGGCTGGAGATGGTGCGCCGCATCGCGACCGAGATCGCCGAGTACGTGGTGGAGCTGGGCACGGACGGGCGTCTGCTGGCGCTCCAGCTGGACGAGTTGATCGCCGGCGTGGAACCCGAGCGTGAGCTGGTCGTGCGCGACTACGTGCCCGAGCCGACCGCCAAGCGCTCCCGCACCGTCGACGAGGCGCTCGTCGAGCTGGACAAGCTGAGCCACGCCGAGCTGCTCGAACTGTCCACGGTGGCCCGCGCCCTGGGCTACACCGGCTCCCCCGAAACCCTGGACACGGCGGTGTCGCCGCGCGGCTTCCGGCTGCTGGCGAAGGTGCCGCGACTGCCCGGGGCGATCATCGACCGCCTGGTGGAGCACTTCGGCGGTCTCCAGAAGCTGCTCGCCGCCAGTGTGGACGACCTCCAGACGGTGGACGGCGTCGGTGAGGCGCGGGCGCGCAGCGTGCGGGAGGGCCTGTCGCGGCTCGCGGAGTCGTCGATCCTGGAGCGCTACGTCTGAGGCCGCGTGGGCCGCGTCCGGGGCGGGCCCGGGGCGCCGGGCCGGAAGGCCTGTGCCAGGTCCCGGCGGGGGTCCCGCGTCAGGCCCCCTCGCGCCAGGCCCCCGCGCCAGGCCTTCGCGTCAGTCGTTCTTGAGCACGAACGACGTCCGCACCTTCTCGAACCCGGCCGCCTTGGCCTCCACCAGGTACGTCCCCGCCTTGGCCGACCCCGCGGGCGGCGTCCCGCACTCCTCGGCGCTCGGCTTGCGGTCCCACTTCACGGTGTAGGTGATGCCGCTGCCGGCCGCCACCCGGTACTGCAGGCTGCCCGCGCCCTTGACGCAAGCGTCGGAGGACCAGTACGCGTCCTCTCCCTCGGCCGGCGTGATCGTCAACACCGCGCGCTTGGGACCGAGATCGACCTTGCAGTCGCTGCCGGAGGTGTTCCGCGCGGTCAGTTCGAAGGTGGGGGTCTCACCGGGCGCGTAGTTGTTGCGGACGCTCCGCAGGCTCAACTTGACCGCCCCGGGCGTGCAGTTGGGAAGGCTGCTGCCGCCCGGCAGCGCGTCGCCCGCGCCGACACCGGTCGCCGCACCGCCCGCCGAACCGCCGGAGCCCGCACCGCCGGAGCCGTCAACTCCACCGGACCCACCGGACCCACCGCTCGCCCCGGACCCGGCGCCGGCCCCGTCGCCGCTCCCGGATCCCGAGCCGGAACCGGAGCCGGAACCACTGGAGTCCCCGCTGCCCGACTCGTCCCGGCCGCCCGGCGCCTGACTGATCGCCGGCCCGGAACCGGAGGGCCCGGGAGTGATCGAAGGGGCCGGGTTCTTGCCGTCGGCGCCGTCCCCACGGCCCTTGCCGCCGTCACCGCCGCCGGACACCACGATCAAGGTGATCAGCAGTGCCAACAGAGCGAGCAGGGACAGCAGTACGGCCCTCCGTCGCCAGTAGATGGAGGAGGGAAGCGGCCCGACCGGATTGCGCAGAGATCCCACGGCGCAAACTGTACGAGAGATCGGCGCGTTCCCCTGTCCCACCCGCCGTTCGGGGCAGCAACTTTTACGGATCATCATTCCGGAGACGGTCCCGACCCCCACCGATCGTCGGGCGCGGTGCGCGTTGATCGCAGGGTGTGACCGAATCGGCTGTCTGCCTACCGTCCGTGAACGCGGCTTTCGGGGGACGACGCGGTGCACGGCGGCGACACCGGCTCCCCCGGACACCCCACCGCGGGTTCGCGATCGCGGCGCTTGCACCTGTGGCCACGGCTGTGGCGCAGGGGCCGGGTGGCGCACGTGGTCGGTTGCCGGCGCAGGAGTCCCTCGCGGCGCGGTGCCCGAGTCGGTCGTCGGGTGTCCCGCCCGCCACAGGGTGGTGGTGCGCCCGCGCGGCGCTCCTCCCGTGGCAGGATCGGAGGGTCATGACTGCGCCCACGAAGCCCTCGCACGACGGCCCCTCCGACCCCGCCGCGAACCCGTCCCGCACGCCGGACCAGACCCCGGCAGCCCCGGACCCCGCCACGGACACCGTCCCGGACCAGGCCCCGGCCCCGGACGCCGCCACGGTCCCCGGCCCCGCACCGGCCGGAGAGCCGGACGCCTCCGGTGCGCCGCTGCACGCCCCCGTCATCGACTGGTTCGACGAGCACGCCCGCGACCTGCCGTGGCGGCGCCCGGAAGCCGGCGCCTGGGGGGTGATGGTCAGTGAGTTCATGCTCCAGCAGACGCCGGTGAGCCGCGTCCTGCCCGTCTACGAACAGTGGCTGGCCCGCTGGCCGCGCCCCGCCGACCTCGCCGCGGAAGCGCCCGGCGAGGCCGTCCGCGCCTGGGGCCGGCTCGGCTACCCCCGCCGCGCCCTGCGCCTGCACGGCGCCGCCGCGGCCATAACGGAACGGCACGGCGGCGACGTACCCGCGGACCACGCGCAACTGCTGGCGCTGCCCGGCATCGGGGAGTACACGGCCGCCGCGGTGGCCTCCTTCGCCTACGGCCAGCGGCACGCCGTGCTGGACACCAACGTCCGCCGGGTGTTCGCCCGCGCGGTCACCGGCGTGCAGTACCCGCCGAACGCCACCACCGCCGCCGAGCGGAAGCTGGCCCGGGCGCTGCTGCCGGACGACGAGGCGAGCGCCGCGCGCTGGGCCGCCGCCTCCATGGAGCTGGGCGCCCTCGTCTGCACGGCGAAGAACGAGTCCTGCCACCGCTGTCCGATCGCGGGCCGGTGCGCCTGGCGGCTGGCCGGCAAGCCCGCGCACGACGGACCGCCGCGGCGCGGTCAGACGTATGCCGGCACCGACCGGCAGGTGCGCGGCCGGCTGCTCGCGGTGCTCCGGGACGCGCACGTGCCGGTGCCGCAGTCGGCCCTCGACCAGGTGTGGCACGAACCGGTCCAGCGCGCCCGCGCCCTGGACGGCCTCGTCGCCGACGGCCTGGTGGAGCCGCTGGCGGACGGGACGTACCGGCTGCCGCTGAGCTGACGCACAGCCGCGGCACACCGGTGGTCGCTGTGCCGCGACGGCTTCCGTGACAGCGGCACCGACGGACAAATCGCCACCTAACCCCCGCAAGTACCCCATCGCTCGGCCCTGTTCCCGCCTCCGTTACACAACCGACGGACAGCCGAGGGTTTGCCGCAGGCTGCTTCGCACAGCGCCGTGACAACGCTTCCCTACCTTCGTTTGCGTGCCCCCGGGGCACGGGACGACTACGGACCACAGGCAGTGGGACCGGCGGTGCTCAAGGCCGCCGGAACGGGGATCGGAAGGCGGTTGACCATGGCGCAGGGCGAGGTGCTCGAGTTCGAGGAGTACGTCCGTACCCGGCAGGACGCGCTGTTGCGCAGCGCGCGGCGCCTGGTCCCCGACCCCGTCGACGCCCAGGACCTCTTGCAGACCGCGCTGGCCCGGACGTACCGCCGCTGGTCGACCATCGAGGACAAGCGGCTGGCGGACGCCTACCTGCGCCGGGTGATGATCAACACCCGGACCGAGTGGTGGCGGGCCCGGAAGCTGGAGGAGGTGCCGACCGAGCAGCTCCCGGAGTCCTGCGTGGACGACTCGACCGAGCAGCACGCGGACCGCGCCCTGCTGATGGACGTCATGAAGGTGCTCGCCCCGAAGCAGCGCAGTGTCGTGGTGCTGCGACACTGGGAGCAGATGTCCACGGAGGAGACGGCCGCCGCCCTCGGCATGTCGGCCGGTACGGTCAAGAGCACGCTGCACCGGGCGCTCGCCCGGCTCCGCGAGGAGCTGGTCGCCCGCGATCTGGACGCACGGGCGCTGGAGCGTGAGGAGCGGGAGCGTTGCGCGGCCTGACCGTCGGTCGATCACCCGGGGAGGCCCGGAAGAGCGTGCAGGCGGCGAGTACGGCGTTGGCCGTGTTCGTCGCCCTCGGCGTCTCCCTCTCCGGGTGCGGCGCCGGTGGCACCGGCGCCCGCGACGAGGGCCCGGCCCACGCGGACACGGTCGGCGGCGGCGCCGCCTCCTCCACGCCCGCGGCCTCCCCCTCGAAGGTTCCCGACCGTGTGGACGCGGTGCGGTTGGTCAAGACCGATCCCGAGGTCTCCGCGGAGGTCAAGCGCGAACTGAAGCCGTGCGTCGCCGACCAGTACCCCGTCGACGTGTCGTACGGGAAGCTGACCGGGGGCGCGGCGGAGGACGTCGTCGTCAACGTGCTGACGTGCGGTGACGCGGTGGGTGTGGGCAGTTACGTGTACCGCGAGGAGGGGGGCGCGTACCAGAATGTGTTCAAGGCCGAGGAGCCCCCGGTCTACGCGGAGATCGACCGCGGGGACCTGGTGGTGACCAAGCAGGTCTACGAGAAGGGTGACCCGGTGTCCAGTCCGTCCGCCGAGAACGTGATCACGTACCGCTGGGCCTCGAACCGGTTCACCGAGGAGTACCGCACTCACAACGACTACAGCAACGCGGTCGGCAGCGCGCCCTCACCGGCTCCGGAGCCGGACAGCTGACGCACGCGGCCGGCCGGCGCGCGGGGGACGGCCGACGTGCGTGGGCGGCGTGCGCGCACGGCGTGCCCGCACGTGACGCCGGTGCGCACGGGCGGCCGGCCGGCGGATGACGGCCGCGGGCCCGGACGCCACGGATCCCCGATACGCAAGAACACCCGACGCGCAGGGCACCGGACGCGCAGGGCACCGGACGCCCCCGTGAACCGAGCGGGACGCTCGGACCGATGGAGACATGAACACCGACGGAGAAGTGAACGCGGCGCACGCTCCCCGCGTCTCCCCAGTGACGGCACACGAGGACTGAGAGCACCGGGATGGCAGACCAGACACACGTCCTGTTCGTCGAGGACGACGACGTCATCCGCGAGGCGACCCAGCTCGCCCTGGAGCGGGACGGCTTCGCGGTCACCGCGATGCCCGACGGGTTGTCGGGCCTGGAGGCGTTCCGGGCCGACCGCCCCGACATCGCGCTGCTGGACGTCATGGTCCCCGGTCTGGACGGGGTCAGCCTGTGCCGCCGGATCCGGGACGAGTCCACCGTGCCGGTGATCATGCTGTCGGCGCGTGCGGACTCCATCGACGTCGTCCTCGGACTGGAGGCCGGCGCCGACGACTACGTCACCAAGCCGTTCGACGGGGCCGTGCTGGTCGCCCGGATCCGGGCGGTGCTGCGCCGCTTCGGTCACGCGGGCGGCGGCGACCGGTCGGACGCCGGGGCCGGCGCGGACACCGGGGGGCTGCTGACCTTCGGCGAGCTGGAGGTCGACACCGAGGGCATGGAGGTGCGCCGGGCCGGGCGGCCGGTGGCACTGACCCCGACCGAGATGCGGCTGCTGCTGGAGTTCTCCTCCGCGCCGGGCACGGTGCTCTCCCGCGACAAGCTCCTGGAACGGGTGTGGGACTACGGCTGGGGCGGGGACACCCGCGTCGTCGACGTCCACGTGCAGCGGCTGCGCACCAAGATCGGCCAGGACCGGATCGAGACGGTCCGCGGCTTCGGCTACAAGTTGAAGGCCTGAGCGGGGATACGGGGACACAGGGACATGCGGAGGTTCTTCCGACGCCCGACCGCCTCACCGCCGGGGCGCCCGGGCAACCGCAGAGGGCCGGGCAACCGTGCGCTGGGCATCCGTACCGGCCTGCGCTGGAAACTCAGCGCCGCCATCGCGCTGGTCGGCGCGCTGGTCGCGATCGCGCTGAGCCTGGTCGTGCACAACGCGGCCCGGGTGTCGATGCTGGACAACGCGCGCGACCTCGCGGACGACCGGGTCCTGATCGCCCAGCGCAACTACGAGCTGTCCGGGCGGCAGAACTTCCCCAACGCCCAGATCGACGACCCCGAGCTGCCGGCCGAGCTGCGCAGGAAGGTCGAGGACGGGCGGCGGGCGACGTACGTCTCCGAGGGGGCGGACGGGGTGACGGACATCTGGGCGGCGGTGCCGCTGAAGGACGGGCACGTGATGTCCCTGCACTCCGGGTTCACCGACCGCAGCGCGGACATCCTCAAGGACCTCGACCAGGCCCTGGTCATCGGCTCCATCGCGGTCGTCCTCGGGGGCAGCGCGCTCGGCGTGCTCATCGGCGGCCAGTTGTCGCGCCGGCTGCGCAAGGCCGCCACCGCCGCGCACCGGGTCGCCGGCGGTGAGCCCGACGTCCGCGTCCGGGACGCCATCGGCGGGGTCGTGCGGGACGAGACCGACGACCTGGCGAGCGCCGTGGACGCCATGGCGGACGCCCTGCAGAAGCGGCTGGAGGCCGAACGCCGGGTCACCGCCGACATCGCGCACGAGCTGCGCACTCCGGTGACCGGGCTGCTGACCGCCGCCGAGCTGCTGCCGCCGGGCCGGCCGACCGAGCTGGTGCTGGACCGGGCCAAGGCGATGCGCACGCTCGTCGAGGACGTCCTGGAGGTGGCCCGGCTGGACGGGGCCTCCGAGCGGGCCGAGCTTCAGGACATCATGCTGGGTGACTTCGTGACCCGGCGGGTCACGGCCAAGGACCCGGCCGTCGCGGTCCACGTGGTGCACGAGTCGGAGGTCACCACCGACCCGCGCCGTCTGGAACGCGTGCTGTTCAATCTGCTCGCCAACGCCGCCCGGCACGGCCGGTCGCCCGTCGAGGTCAGCGTCGAGGGCCGGGTGATCCGGGTCCGCGACCACGGGCCCGGCTTCCCCGAGGCCCTGCTCGCGGAGGGGCCGAGCCGCTTCCGCACCGGCAGCACGGACCGGGCCGGCCGCGGTCACGGGCTCGGCCTGACCATCGCGGCCGGCCAGGCGCGGGTCCTGGGGGCGCGGCTCACCTTCCGCAACGTACGGCCCGCCGGAGCGCCCGAGCACGTGCCCGCCGAGGGGGCGGTCGCCGTCCTGTGGCTGCCGGAGCACGCGCCGACGAACACCGGGAGCTACCCGATGCTGCCGGAGCGCGCCCACAGCGGCTCCCCGGGCGGGCGGCGGCCCCAGCGACTGTCCGACCGGCCCTAGACCGGCCCTGGACCGGCCCTGGACCGGCCCTGGACCGGCCCTGGACCGGCCTGAGACCGGGCCCTAGCAGGCGAAGTCCCCGGTCCATGTCGAGGCCGCCCTCGCGGGGCTGGGTGCAGGGGAACCACAGGAAGGGATACCGCGAGTATCCGGCGTGCGCGGCCACGGCGCCGAGGTCGAGGGCCGCATCGGCCCAGTCGCGGACCATGGCGTCCTTGGCCAGCCGCAACTGCCGCACCCTGTCCATGAGCCCGATGGTGCCACGGGACACTGACAGCGACAGGAGCGAGCGGTACGGGCCGCGGCACCCGTCCGCCGGGGGACCGGTGCCGGCCGGCACCCGGACACGCACCGGACACGCCACAGGGCCCCGGGGGCTGTCCCCCGGGGCCCTGCGTGGTGCGGGTCCGCGTGGTGCGGGTCCCCGCGTGGTGCGGGTCAGACCGGCTCGGTCACCGGCCTCTTCGCCGTGGCCCCGTCCTCGTCGCCACCCGCGTCGTCCGGGCCGTCCGCCGTCTTCGGGCCGGCCCCCTTCAGCGGGACCTCCTTCACGAAGACCGCCGCCACCAGGGCCAGCACCGCCACGGCGGCGCCGAGCAGGAACGCCCCGTGCGTCCCGGCGGACACCGCGTGCTGGTACGCCTCGCGCGCCGCCTCCGGCAGCCTGGCCAGGCTGTCCGCGTCCAGCTGCGCCGACTGCTCGGTCACCTCGGAGCCCAGGGCGCCGGCCCGCTCGGTCATGACGTCCTGGACCCGGTGGTTGAACAGGGCGCCCATGATCGCGACACCGAAGGACGAGCCGAGGGTGCGGAAGAGGGTGGTGGACGAGGACGCGACGCCCATGTCCTTCATCTCCACGCTGTTCTGCGCCACCAGCATGGTGATCTGCATGAGGCAGCCCATGCCGAGGCCGACGACGGCCATGTAGACGCCGGAGGTGAAGCGGCTGGTGTCGGTGTCCATCAGCGACAGCAGGTACAGCCCGGCGGTCATCAGGACACCGCCGGCCAGCGGGAAGATCTTGTAGCGCCCGGTGTTCGTGGTGACCCGGCCGGCGACCATCGACGTGACGAGCATCGCGCCCAGCATGGGCAGGAGCAGCAGCCCGGAGTTGGTGGCGGACGCGCCCTGCACGGACTGCTGGTAGAGCGGCAGGAAGAGAGTGGCGCCGAACATCACGAAGCCGGTGATGAAGCCGATCAGGGACATCAGCGTGAAGTTGCGGCTGCGGAAGATGTGCAGCGGCACGATCGGCTCCGCGGCCCTGGTCTGCCAGAACGCGAACCCGACCAGCGCGGCGACGCCGATGCCGATCAGCTCCATGATCCGCGCGGAGGTCCAGGCGTACTCGGTGCCGCCCCAGGTGGTGACGAGGACGATCGCGGTGATGCCGACCGTGAGCAGCGCGGCGCCCAGGTAGTCGATGCGTGCCTCGCTGCGCTTCTTCGGCAGGTGCAGCACGGCGCTGACGGCCGCCAGCGCGACCGCGCCGAGCGGCAGGTTGATGTAGAAGGACCAGCGCCAGCCCCAGTGGTCGGTGATGGTGCCGCCGACCAGCGGTCCGCCGATCATGGCGAGCGCCATGACGCCGGCCATCATGCCCTGGTACTTGCCGCGCTCACGCGGCGGTATGAGGTCGCCGATGATGGCCATGACGCCGACCATCAGACCACCGGCGCCGAGGCCCTGGACGGCACGGAAGCCGATGAGCTGGCCCATGTCCTGGGCCATGCCGCTGAGCGCGGAGCCGATCAGGAAGATGACGATCGACGTCATGAACGAGCCCTTGCGCCCGTACATGTCGCCGAGCTTGCCCCACAGCGGGGTGGAGGCCGCGGTCGCGAGGGTGTAGGCGGTGACCACCCAGGACAGGTGCTCCAGGCCGCCCAGCTCGCCCACGATGGTGGGCATCGCGGTGCCGATGATCATGTTGTCCAGCATCGCGAGCATCATCGCGATCATGAGCGCGAGCAGCACCACGCGCACGCTCTTCGGCTGTTTGCCGTCCTTCTCCACGGTCCCTGCCGCCGCTGTGTCCGCCATTGCCCTTCACTCCCCCAGCCACTGCCACTTACTTGCCGACCGGCAAGTTGACTACACTCGGGAAAGTAGACGCGTAACTAGCCGGGCGTCAAGTAAGTTTTTCGGAAAGGCGTCCGGGGCGGTCCCGCATGTGCGCGGAACAGGGGGTGCGTAGGAGGATGGGCGGCACGATGGACAGCACCAAGCAGCAGCGGCGCCGCGGGGACACCCGCCAGCGCATCCAGGACGTGGCACTGGGGCTCTTCGCCGAGCAGGGCTACGAGAAGACCTCGCTGCGCGAGATCGCCGAGCGCCTGGACGTCACCAAGGCGGCGCTCTACTACCACTTCAAGACCAAGGAAGAGATCCTGGTCAGCATCTTCGAGGATCTCTCGCGGCCGATCGAGGACCTGATCGCCTGGGGCTCGCGGCAGCCGCACACGCTGGACACCAAGCAGGAGATCGTCCGCCGCTACAGCGAGGCCCTGGCGGCCGCCGCGCCGCTCTTCCGCTTCATGCAGGAGAACCAGGCGACGGTGCGGGACCTGCGGATCGGCGAGATGTTCAAGACCCGGATGCTGGGTCTGCGCGACATCCTCATAGACCCGGAAGCGGACCTGGTCGACCAGGTCCGCTGTGTGAGTGCGCTCTTCACGCTGCACGCCGGGATGTTCGTGCTCCATGACCTGGAGGGTGACCCCGAGAAGAAGCGCGCGGCCGTTCTCGAGGTCGCCACCGGTCTGGTGACCCAGGCGCACCGGGGAGCCGACGGCTCCTAGCCGGTCACGGTCAGACGGTCAGGCCCTTGTCGCGCAGGAAGGCGACGGGGTCGACGGCCGAGCCGTAGTTCGGGGTCGTACGGATCTCGAAGTGAAGGTGCGGACCGCTGGAGTTACCGGTGTTGCCGGACTTGGCGATCGACTGGCCGGTCTTCACGATCTGGCCGGGCTTCACGTTGACCTTCGACAGGTGCGCGTACTGGGAGTACGTGCCGTTGCCGTGCTTGATCACGACGGCGTTGCCGTAGGCGGGGCCGTCACCGGCGCCGTTGCCGCCGGCCTTGACCACGGTGCCGCCGTGCGTGGCGACGACGTTGGTGCCGATCGGGACGGCGAAGTCCTGGCCGCTGTGCTTGCTCGCCCACATGCCGCCGTTCTGGGCGAAGCTGGCGGTGAGCGTGTACTTCTTCACCGGGTCCACCCAGGAGGCGGCCTTCTTCTTGGCGGCCGTCTTCTTGGCGGCGACGGTCTTCGCGCTCGTGGCCTTCTCGGCCTGCGCCGCCTTGGCCTGCGCCGCGGCCTGGGCCTCGACGGCGCTCGCGGCGGAGGAGGTGCTGGAAGCCGCCGTGGTGCCGGTGGCGGCCGCGACCCCGGCTCCCAGTGCGACCGAGGCTCCGAGGCCGGCGGCCATCACCGCGGCGCGGGTGCGGATGGTCGTACGGGAAGAACGGGACGTGACACGCGGAAACATTCGAACCTCATGGGGACGGGAACGGGGGATGCCCTCCTGCGTGACGCCGAGGCGCTCACCGGGCGGGCTCCACCTTGGTAACCCGACCGGCCCGAACCGCACAAAGGTGTGACCTACGACGTTATTTAGTACTTCCAGATGAAACTTCCCGACCCTTGACAGAGCCGCCATTACGGACAAAACCAGCTCAGGACCCCGGAAAACCCCCCTGACCCTCGTCCGATCTGTCCGTTTTCGTCTTTCTTGCGGCCTCCCCTATTCCGCGTAGTACACCCCGGATCGCCTGTGCGGCACATCACCGGCGGCCGCGGGCGAGACCCCCCGCGATGTGACCGGGGCTACTCCGTTCCGGCCTAACCCGCCCGCCGTACAAGGGGGTTCATCGGGGCCCGGAGGGGCCCGGAACGTGGTCGGGGTCACGCGAAAGGGGCCTTTTCCCTCCGCCGCGGACCCTCCCGGACGCGCGAACCAGACACCTACCGCCCAGTAACCCAATCGTTGCCGTACGGCCACTTGCTCAGGTGAGCATGCTCGCGACAACTTTGCCGTCAGGTATCCGCGCAGGCATGAGAGGACCCCGACCCCCCATGACCGAACAGACCGGCCAGACGAGACAGACCCGGCACGCCTGGAAGCGCGCCGCGGGAGCGGCCGCCGTCACCGCGGCGGCGCTCACCGCGACGGCCGTACCGGCCGTCGCCGCCACCCCGGCCGACACGCGGCCCGCCCAGGCGGCGTCCGTCCCCGCGGAGCCCGCTTCGGCGCCGGTGACCGCGTCCGCCGCCGACGTCGGCTACGACACCTGGCAGAAGGACTGCCGGGCCGTGATGGACCAGGCCCTGCCGTACCTCAAGGAGCGGATCGCCGACACCCGGCCCGGCGAGAAGCAGGCCATCGTCCTGGACATCGACAACACCTCGCTGGAGACCGACTTCGGCTTCAGCTACCCCCAGCCCGCCAACCGGCCGGTCCTGGAAGCCGCCGAGTACGCCCAGGACCACGGCGTCGCCCTGTTCTTCGTGACCGCCCGGCCGGGCATCATCTCGGCACCCACCGAGTGGAACCTCGACCACGCCGGCTACGAGTCCTCCGGCCTGTACGTGCGCGGCTTCCTCGACCTGTTCCGCGACGTCGCCGAGTACAAGACCGCCCAGCGCGCCAAGATCGAGTCCAAGGGCTACACGATCATCGCGAACATCGGCAACAGCGCCACCGACCTGTCGGGCGGCCACGCCGAGAAGACGTTCAAGCTGCCGGACTACGACGGCCAGTTGTCCTGACCCCCGGTAGGCTCCCGAGGTCGACCGACCACGGGGGTGGCGCATGGAACCGGCGGTACTCGGCGGGAAGTTGGCGTCCAGCCTGGTCGCCCCGCTGGTGAGGAAGCTGTTCGCCACGGGCGGGCCCGGCGCCGGGCTGGTCGACCGACCGGTCCGGCTGACCCACCTGGTCTCCTTCCGGGGCGAGCAGCGCACCCTCGGGGAGAAGGAGGTGCGCCGGCTCGCGGGGCGGCTGGTCGGGGACTCCCTGGACTCCCCCGGCGAGCCGCCCTTCCCGCCGGAGGAGACGGAGGCGGTCACCACCGCCCTGACGGTCCGTCTGCTGACCCTCGGCGACCTGGACATGGACGACGTCCAGGCCGTCCGCCTGGGTCACCAGGAGCTGGCCAAGCAGTTGCAGTACCGGGCGTCCTCGGCCGCCGGGGGCCTCTCCGCCGACGCCTGCTACTTCCTCGACTCGGTGACGGAGTGGGCCTGCCTGCACATCCTGGAGTTCTTCACCCGCCGCTCCACCTTCGTCGCCCGCACCCTGGTGGAGCAGTCCCGGTGGCACGCGGAGCTGATCGCCAGGGTCGACGAGCTGATCGCCCGCACCCCGCGCCCCGACGCCCGCGACACCGCCTTCGAACGCCGGTACCTGCCCTACGTCGCCGAGCGCCACAACCACCTCACCATCTACGGCGTCGACCTGCGCGACTCCCCGGACCGGTGGCCGCTGGAGGTCGCGTACCTGAGCCTGGAGGCGACCGCGGACGAGGACCGTCCCGCCCTCCCCGACGACCACGCCGAACCCGAGCGCACCGTCCGCCTCCCGGCCGAGGCCGCCCTCGTCACGCACGACCGGGTGCTGCTGCGCGGTGACGCGGGCTCCGGCAAGACGACGCTCGTGCAGTGGCTGGCGGTGACCGCCGCCCGGGACGCCGACCGGGTCCCCTTCGTCCTCCCGCTGCGCACCCTGGTCCGGGCGGGCGCCCTCCCGTCCCCCGCCGGCTTCCTGACCGCGGTGGGCTGCCCGCTCACCCCGCCCGACGGCTGGTCCGAGCGCGTCCTCACGACCGGCCGCGGCCGGCTCCTCATCGACGGTCTGGACGAGATCCCGGCCGCCGACCGGCACCGCACCCGCGACTGGCTCCTCGCCCTGATCCGGGCCTTCCCCGGCAACCGGTGGCTGCTCACGTCCCGCCCCACCGCCGTACGCCCGGACTGGCTGGCCACCGAGGGCTTCCGGGAACTGACCCTCGCCCCGATGCGCCGGCCCGACCTCACCACCTTCGTACGGCGCTGGCACGCGGCGGCCGACGCCCCCGCGTACGAGGCGAGGCTGCTGGACGCCCTGCACACCAAGCGCGACCTGGCCCGCCTCGCCACCAACCCGCTGATGTGCGGCCTGATCTGCGCCCTGCACCGGGAGCGCCGGGGCTACCTCCCGACCGGCCGCAAGGAGCTGTACGACGCCGCCCTGACGATGCTGCTGGCCCGCCGGGACCGGGAACGGGGCATGGAGACGGTGGAACTCGGTGAGGAGGCCCAACTGGAGCTGCTCCAGCGGCTGGCGTACGCGCTGGTGCTGAGCGGGCGCACGGAGATGGGCCTGGCCACGGCCGAGGGAATCGTGGAACGCTCGCTGCCTTCGGTCGCCTCGGCGGCGGGGCAGGGCGACGCGGAGACCGTCCTGCGGGCCCTGGTGCTGCGGAGCGGGCTGCTCCGGCGGCCCGGTGAGGACTCCCTGGACTTCGTCCACCGCACCTTCCAGGACTATCTCGGCGCCCGGTACGCGGTCGAGGAGGGCCACCTCGACGTCATCGCGAGCCGTGCGGACGACCCCTTCTGGGAGGACGTGATCCGCATGGCGGTGGCCCACGCCCGGCCCGGGGAGCGGGCCGTGCTGCTGCGCCGGCTGCTGGCGCGGAACACCCCGCGCCTGACGCTGCTGGCCCTGGCCTGCCTCGAACACGCCACCGCCCTCGACCCGACGGTCCGGGCGGAGGTGGAGGCGCGGGCGGGGACGCTGATCCCGCCGCGGTCGACGGAGGACGCGAGGGCACTGGCCGAGGCGGGGCCCCTGGTCCTGGAGCTGCTGCCGGGGCCCGAAGGGCTGACGGACACGGAGGCGCACGGAGTGGCGGTGACGGCCTCGCTGCTGGCGGCGCACGAGCCGGACGGGGCGCTCGCGGTGCTCCGCCGGTTCCGCGGGCACCCCTCACTCGGTGTGCGGCGGCAGCTGGTGGGCACGTGGGGCCGGTTCGACCCCCGCGCGTACGCGAGGGAGGTACTGGACCACCTGGACCGCACGGAACTGTTCCTGACGTGCACGACGGAGGGGCAGCGCGCGGTTCTCGCGGACCTGCGGCCGCCGTGGAGTCTGCTCCGGTTCCAGGGACCGCACGCGGTGGCCGACATCCTCAGAGCCGTGCCGCGGCCGGAGACCGTCCAGACCCTCCATTTCGCGCAGAACAGCGAGCTGACCGACCTCGCCCCGCTGACCGCCTTCCCCTCCCTGCGCCACCTCTTCCTGACGAACTGCGGGGACACCCGGGGTCTGAACCGCCTCGCCGCGCTACGACTCGAAAGCCTCACGGTCCGCGGCGCCACCGATGTCACGGGCCTGGACGAACTCGACTCGCTGCGACGGCTCTCGCTGCTGCTGCGGCTCCCGGGCAGCCGGCTCACCGATGCGCTCCCGGTGGCGGCGCCCCTGCGAGAGCTCCACCTCGGCCGGTACACCACCGTGGACACCGGACTCCGGGGCCTGTCGCACTGGTCCTCGCTCGAGCGCCTCACCCTGCAGGGCCATCACATCGTCCCGGCCGACTGGGTGGAGATGTCCCTGCTGCCGCGGTTGGCCTCCGTGGACATCGACGCCTCGGTCCTCGTCGAAGGGCCGGACGAGCCGCCCGCGCTGCCCGGTGTGCGTACCGTCCGGGTGACCAGGACCCGCGGCTGCGACGCCGCCCGGCTGGCCTTCCTCTTCCCCCGCGCCGCGATCACCGTGTCCTGAGGGCGGACGGAGGCGACGTGAAAGGGGCCGCACCGAGACCTTGGTCTCGGTGCGGCCCCTTTCCAGACTCACCCTCGGAGGGCTACGCCTCCTTGCTCAGGTTGGGCCCGGCGCCGCCGGCCGCCTGCTCGATCGGCGGGACGTCGGGGAGCGCCGACTTCTCCTCGCCGCGGAAGGTGAAGGTCTGGGTCTCGCCCTCGCCCTCGGTGTCCACGACCACGATGTGGCCGGGGCGCAGCTCGCCGAAGAGGATCTTCTCCGACAGCGTGTCCTCGACCTCGCGCTGGATGGTGCGGCGCAGCGGACGCGCACCCAGCACCGGGTCGTAGCCCTTCTTGGACAGCAGCTCCTTCGCGGACTGGGAGAGCTCGATGCCCATGTCCCGGTCCTTGAGGCGCTCGTCGACCTTGTCGATCATCAGGTCGACGATCCGCAGGATGTCGGCCTGGCTGAGCTGCGGGAAGACGACCACGTCGTCGACGCGGTTGAGGAACTCGGGCCGGAAGTGCTGCTTGAGCTCGTCCTGGACCTTGTTCTTCATGCGCTCGTAGTTGGTCTTCGTGTCGCCCGCGGCGGCGAAGCCGAGGTTGAAGCCCTTGGAGATGTCCCGGGTGCCGAGGTTGGTCGTCATGATGATGACCGTGTTCTTGAAGTCCACGACCCGGCCCTGGGAGTCGGTCAGGCGACCGTCCTCCAGGATCTGCAGCAGCGAGTTGAAGATGTCCGGGTGGGCCTTCTCGACCTCGTCGAAGAGGACGACGGAGAACGGCTTGCGGCGGACCTTCTCGGTCAGCTGGCCGCCCTCTTCGTAGCCCACGTAGCCGGGGGGCGAACCGAAGAGACGCGAGACCGTGTGCTTCTCGCTGAACTCCGACATGTCGAGGGAGATCAGCGCGTCCTCGTCGCCGAAGAGGAACTCGGCGAGCGCCTTGGACAGCTCGGTCTTACCGACACCGGACGGGCCGGCGAAGATGAACGAGCCACCCGGACGCTTCGGGTCCTTCAGACCGGCACGGGTACGGCGGATCGCCTTGGACAGCGCCTTGACGGCGTCGACCTGGCCGATGACCCGCTTGTGGAGCTCGTCCTCCATGCGCAGCAGGCGGGACGACTCCTCCTCCGTGAGCTTGAAGACCGGGATGCCGGTGGCGGTCGCGAGGACCTCGGCGATCAGCTCGCCGTCGACCTCGGCCACGACGTCCATGTCGCCGGCCTTCCACTCCTTCTCCCGCTTGGCCTTGGCGGCCAGGAGCTGCTTCTCCTTGTCGCGGAGGGAGGCGGCCTTCTCGAAGTCCTGCGAGTCGATCGCGGACTCCTTGTCGCGGCGGACGCCGGCGATCTTCTCGTCGAACTCGCGCAGGTCCGGCGGCGCGGTCATCCGGCGGATGCGCATCCGGGAGCCGGCCTCGTCGATCAGGTCGATCGCCTTGTCCGGCAGGAAGCGGTCCGAGATGTAGCGGTCGGCGAGCGTCGCCGCCTGGACCAGGGCCTCGTCCGTGATGGAGACGCGGTGGTGGGCCTCGTACCGGTCACGCAGACCCTTGAGGATCTCGATCGTGTGCGGCAGCGACGGCTCCGCGACCTGGATCGGCTGGAAGCGGCGCTCGAGGGCCGCGTCCTTCTCCAGGTGCTTGCGGTACTCGTCCAGCGTCGTGGCACCGATGGTCTGCAGCTCACCGCGGGCGAGCATCGGCTTGAGGATGCTCGCGGCGTCGATGGCGCCCTCGGCGGCACCCGCACCGACCAGCGTGTGCAGCTCGTCGATGAACAGGATGATGTCGCCGCGGGTGCGGATCTCCTTGAGCACCTTCTTCAGGCGCTCCTCGAAGTCACCGCGGTAGCGGGAGCCGGCGACCAGCGCGCCGAGGTCCAGGGTGTAGAGGTGCTTGTCCTTGAGGGTCTCGGGCACCTCGCCCTTGACGATGGCCTGCGCGAGGCCCTCGACGACGGCGGTCTTGCCGACGCCGGGCTCACCGATGAGCACCGGGTTGTTCTTGGTGCGGCGGGACAGCACCTGCATGACCCGCTCGATCTCCTTCTCGCGCCCGATGACCGGGTCGAGCTTGGACTCGCGAGCGGCCTGGGTGAGGTTCCGGCCGAACTGGTCGAGGACCAGGGACGTGGAGGGGGTGCCCTCCGCAGGACCGCCGGCGGTGGCGGTCTCCTTGCCCTGGTAGCCGGAGAGCAGCTGGATGACCTGCTGCCGCACCCGGTTGAGATCGGCGCCCAGCTTGACCAGGACCTGGGCGGCGACGCCCTCGCCCTCACGGATCAGGCCGAGCAGGATGTGCTCCGTGCCGATGTAGTTGTGACCGAGCTGGAGGGCCTCGCGGAGCGACAGCTCCAGGACCTTCTTGGCACGGGGGGTGAAGGGAATGTGACCCGACGGGGCCTGCTGGCCCTGCCCGATGATCTCCTCCACCTGCTGGCGGACCGCCTCGAGCGAAATCCCGAGGCTCTCAAGGGCCTTGGCGGCGACACCCTCACCCTCGTGGATCAGGCCCAGGAGGATGTGCTCGGTGCCGATGTAGTTGTGGTTGAGCATCCGGGCTTCTTCCTGAGCCAGGACGACAACCCGCCGCGCGCGGTCGGTGAACCTCTCGAACATCGTTAATCGCTCCTCAGAGCGGTCAGGCAGTAAGGGGAACTTCCCCTCCCTGTCCTTCCGCAGCTTAGTCCCGCAAGCGGGGACCGCTCATTCCAACTGCCGACACCGTCGATGGCCTCCTGACCCCTGACGCCGACATCTGCCACAACCCGATGGTGCGAGACGATGTTCCCGCAGGCCAGGCACTTACCCCAGTCGCCAGTACGCCGATGGCGAACGTGAGACGGCCCAATCCGCGTGTCGCCCCCTCCCACTAGGGATGTCTTACCCGCTGGGACGGACACTCCATGCCGCGCGCACCGGTTCCCTCCGCTACGGGCGAACAACCTTGTGCCTCCCCGCGCCCCCGCACGCCCCCGCGTTCAGTACGGAGCGCGTCCGCAGCGGCACCCAGCGTAACCCGGAGGCCGTTTCGACCGTTGCACTTGGCATGGTTGGCGCCCCTCTCCCGGTCCCTCCGGCCTTTCCGGCCGCTCCGGCCCCCACGGTGCCGTTCCCCCGCCGGCCGGTCGAGGCGGGCGGCGCCCCGGAGCCCGTGCGGCGGTGGTACGAGTGCGCGCTCGGCTGGCCGACGGCGCCGGGAGCCCCGGTGCGGCTCCGTACCGGTGTGCGCTTCGACGTCCTGGAGGTCCCCGCCGAGGCCGGTCACGCGGCATTGGAGCGGTTCGGTCCGGCCGTGCACGGGCCGGGTTTCCCCGTGGCCGTTCACGGCGACCGGATGCGGCTGCTCGTGGCGGCGGGCAGCGCGGAGGAGATGCCGGGGCTGCTGGAGTGGCTGGAGTGGGGCTCGCTGCCGCTCGACCTCACGGCGGTCGGCGCGGGCGGCTTCCTGGACGCGCCGCTGCCCGCCGGGTGCGGCGCGGCCGGCCCGCCGCCGCGTCCCCCGTACCGCGACGGCCTGCGGGGGGCCGCCGTCTGGCTGCGGCCCCCGGAGCCGGGGTGGGAGGTCGAGGCCTCGCTGCCGACGCTGTCGGCCATGGGGGGCGCGGGCACCGCCCCCGATCTCGCGCGGCTGGTCCGGACCCTGGCGACCCAGTGCCACCGGGTCGGCCTCGCCCGGCCCTCCCGGTTCGCGCGTCCCTCGCGGGCGCCGCGCTGACGGCATCCGGGCCGACGGCTGGGCCCGGGGTGCGGGACGGGCCGGCTGCTGGGCCCGGGGTGCGGGGCGGGTGATCAGCCGTTGGCCTTCTCGTACGCCTCGCGGATCATCGCGGGGACCCGACCGCGGTCGTTGACGTCGTAGCCGTTCTCCTTGGCCCAGGCGCGGATCGCCGCGGTGTCCTGGCTGCCGCCGGAGGAGGCGCGCGCCTTGCCGCGACCGCCCGAGGCGCGGCCCCCGGTGCGACGACCACCCTTCACGTACGGGTCGAGAAGCCCACGGAGCTTGTCCGCATTGGAGGTGGTGAGGTCGATCTCGTACGTCTTGCCGTCCAGCGCGAACGTCACGGTCTCGTCTGCCTCGCCACCGTCGAGGTCGTCGACAAGAAGGACCTGAACCTTCTGTGCCACCGGATTTCCTTTCATCGATAACCTGAGGGCCGGAGGTCCATCGGCGTCCGCCGTATCGCCAACCCTTGTTATATGCAGTACTGCAGTACGTCGGAAAGCAAACCGCTTTTGCCGGAAAAACACAAACCCCCGACGGAGACCGGTAGCCCGCTCCCGGACCGAAAAGATGCGCGTTTCGGACATAGGGAACCCAAGTCAACCGGCGCGCGGCCTGTCGGTGGAATAAACCTGGCGAAGTGCTGCGGATGGCAGCGATGCCCGGTGATCACAGATGCAGAAGCATCCGGCTGTTGCCCAAGGTGTTCGGTTTCACTCGTTCGAGACCGAGGAACTCCGCGACACCCTCGTCATAGGAACGCAGCAGCTCCGCGTAGACATCGGTGTCGACGGGAGTCTCCCCGATCTCCACGAACCCGTGCTTGGCGAAGAAGTCCACTTCGAAGGTGAGGCAGAAAACGCGCCGAACACCGAGCCAACGAGCCGTGTCCAGCAACTTCTCCAGCAACCGGTGCCCGACGCCGACGCCCTTCAGGCCGGGCTTGACGGCGAGAGTCCGTACTTCCGCGAGGTCTTCCCACATCACGTGCAGGGCGCCGCAGCCGACCACCTCGGCGTTGTCGTCCCGTTCCGCGACCCAGAACTCCTGGATGCTCTCGTAAAGCGTCACCATCGCTTTGTCGAGCAGGATGCGGTCACGGACGTACGCGTCGAGGAGCCGGCGCACGTCCGGGACATCGCTGGTGCGGGCCCGTCGGACGCTGATGGCTTTTGACATGTGGGGACGCTATCGCTCGCCCACGTCCGGTACGGAGCCGGGGTTGGGTGCGGGCGTTTCCGGTCCCCGCACGATGCGGATGGCGTCTCCGAGAGCCTGGCGCTGTTCCTCGCTCATCATGCCGAAGAAGGCGATGAGGGCGGCCGTGGGGTTGTCGCTCTGCGACCACGCGTCGTTCATCAGCGCAGCCGCGTAGGCGGCACGGGTGGAGACCGCCTCATATCGATAGGCCCGGCCTTCCGACTCTCGTCGCACCCAGCCCTTCTGATGGAGATTGTCCAAGACGGTCATCACCGTGGTGTACGCGATGGACCGTTCCTGTTGCAGGTCTTCCAGGACTTCTCGAACGGTCACGGGGCGGTTCCACTTCCACACCCTCGTCATGACCGCGTCTTCGAGTTCTCCCAATGGGCGAGGCACACCTCGACGATAGTGGGAGAACCCGGCGATGGCGTGGCGGACGTGCGGATTCGCCGTCAAACGAGCACAAAAAGGGCGTACGGCCCGCCGTGGAGCGGGGCCGTACGCCGATGTCCGACGTAGGGGGGCAGGGAAGGGAGCCGGAGGTCAGGCCTCGGAGCGGGCGGACGGCTGACGGGCGCCCTCCGCTCGCGCGAGGGCGGCGTCCACGGCCGCGTCCTCCTTGGCCTTGTTGGCGCCGCCCTGGGTCTTCACGATCACCCTGATCACGCCGATGAAGAACACGGCCATCACGGCCGGGGGCAGGAGCGCGGAGACGTAGTCCATGACCCCAGGGTAGCCAGGCCGGGTCAGCCGGCGGCGAGGTGGTGCCGCGAGGCGGGGGCGGGAGGGGACGGCTTGCGGCGGGGGAAGACCTCGCCGGGGGTGGGGACGGGGCGTTTCGGCGTGGCGGGAGCGGGGCGGGGGGCCGGCTTCTGTGCGGGCTTCTTCTCGGGCTGCTGGCCGCCGGGGAGGGCGTGGAGGCGGGTGCGCGCGGCGGGGAGGACGACGGTGGGCGCGGGGGTGGTCGCGCCGGCGGTCGCGGAGGTTGCCGTGCCCGCCCTGGGGCGCGGGGGTCCGCAGCGGTCCAGGAGGGCGGCCGCGGTGGCGTTGCCGCGCAGGGCTCCCAGGGCGGCGAGGTCGTCCGCGTTGGGGCGGTGACCGGCGCCGAGTGCCTCGTCCAGGAGCGTGAGGTAACCGGTGGCGGTGCCGGGGAGGGCGGCGCGGTACCGGGCGAGGTCGGCCACCAGGAAGGCACGCAGCCGGGCGCCCTCCCGCATCGCCTCGTCGAGCGACTCTGCGAGGCGGAGGCAGTCCTGGGCCTCCTCCGCCGTGACGGGGCTGGGGTTCAGGGCGAGGGCGAGGGCGCGCCGGAGCACACGCAGCTCCTGGGCACCGAACGCCATACCGCCGCGGGATCCGTAGGGCGTGGGCATGCGGCGACGATACGCGCTAATCAGACAAACTCGGCATAGGGGATGGGTGTGGCGTGGGGGGGGCCACTCGGATGCGGGGGCCTCCGGCGGTTGGGCGGGGTGCCTGCGGGTGCCTCCGGCGGTGGTGCGGGGTGCCTGGGGCGGTGGTGGGGCGGGGTGCCTGCGGCGGCCTGTGCGGGTTCGGTGGGGGTGCGGGGGCCTGCGGCGGCCTGTGCGGGGTGCCTGCGGCGGGCTGTGCGGGTTCGGTGGGGGTGCGCCTTGCGCGGTGCGTGGGTGGGGGGTCGGGGCCGGGCCGGGGGGTGTCCGTCCTCGGAACGGCGCGGAATCGGTCGGGGAACGGGGTGCCCCTCGTTGACGCGCCAACCGCTGCGGGCGGACACCCCCCGGCCCGGCCCCTTCTCGCCGTACGCGGGTGCGGGGCCTCGCCCACTCGGATCGGGACTTCTCGCCGTACGGGGCTGCGGGGCGTCGCCCGCTCGGATCGCCTCTCCTCGCCGTACGCGGGTGCGGGGCCTCGCCCGCTCGGGTTAGGAATTCACGCCGTGCGCGGGGCGGGGCCTCGTCTGCTCGGGGCGGGGGTTCTCGCCGTGCAGGGGGCGTTGCTGGTCGTCGTACGGGGCTGGGTGGGGCCACCGGCGCGCAGGCGGCTGGGCGCCGGTGGTTTTTTGTCGGGTCCGGTGCGGTGGGGTCACATGCGGGAGACGTTTCGTTCGTAGACCAGGCGGAGGCCCATCAGGGTCAGCCACGGCTCGTGTTCGTCGATGACCGAGGACTCGCCCAGGACCATCGGCGCGAGCCCGCCCGTCGCGATGACCGTGACGTCGTCGGGGTCGGTGGCCAGTTCGCGGGCCATGCGGTTCACGACGCCGTCGACCTGGCCGGCGAAGCCGTAGACGATGCCGGACTGCATGGCCTCGACCGTGTTCTTGCCGATCACGCTGCGGGGACGGGCCACCTCGATCTTGCGGAGCTGGGCGCCCTTGACGCCGAGTGCCTCCACCGAGATCTCGATGCCGGGGGCGATGACGCCGCCGATGTACTCGCCCCGCGCGCTGACGGCGTCGAAGGTCGTCGCCGTGCCGAAGTCGACGACGATCGCCGGGCCGCCGTAGAGCTCCACGGCCGCGACCGCGTTGATGATGCGGTCGGCGCCGACCTCCTTGGGGTGGTCGGTGAGGATCGGGACGCCCGTCTTGACGCCCGGTTCGACGAGGACCGCGGGGACGTCGCCGTAGTAGCGGCGGGTGACCTCGCGGAGTTCGTGCAGGACCGAGGGGACCGTCGCGCAGATGGCGATGCCGTCGATGCCGTCGCCCAGTTCGTCGCCGAGGAGCGGGTGCATGCCCATCAGGCCCTGGAGGAGGACGGCCAGTTCGTCGGCCGTGCGGCGCGAGTCCGTCGAGATGCGCCAGTGCTCGACGATGTCCTCGCCGTCGAAGAGGCCGAGGACGGTGTGGGTGTTGCCTACGTCGATCGTCAGCAGCATGGCTCTACTCCGCCGCTCGCAGGTCCAGGCCGATGTCCAGGATCGGGGAGCTGTGGGTGAGGGCGCCCACGGCCAGGTAGTCGACTCCCGTGGCCGCGTACGCCTTGGCGTTGGTGAGGGTGAGGCGGCCCGAGGCCTCCAGTGCGGCGCGGCCGGCCACCAGGGCGACGGCCTCCTCGCACTCGTCCGGGGTGAAGTTGTCCAGGAGGATCAGGTCGGCGCCCGCGTCCACGACCTCGCGGAGTTGGTGCAGGGTGTCGACCTCGACCTCGATGGGGAGGTCGGGGAAACGCTCGCGGACCGCCTGGAAGGCCTGTGCGACGCCGCCCGCGGCCACCACGTGGTTGTCCTTGACCAGGGCCGCGTCCGAGAGGGACATGCGGTGGTTGACGCCGCCGCCGCAGCGGACCGCGAACTTCTCGAGGCTGCGCAGGCCCGGGGTGGTCTTGCGGGTGTCCCGGACCCTGGCCTTGGTGCCCTCCAGGACGTCCGCCCACGCGCGCGTGGCCGTCGCGATGCCCGACAGGCGGCACAGGAGGTTCAGCGCGCTGCGTTCGGCGGTGAGGATGTCGCGGGTGCGGGTGGTGACCGAGAGGAGCTTCTGGCCGGCTTCGACGCGGTCGCCGTCCTCCAGGTGGCGCTCCACCTCGAACTCGTCCGTGCAGACCACCGAGAGGACCGCCTCGGCGACCCGGAGGCCCGCCACGACGCCGGCCTCCCGCGCGGTGAAGTCGGCGGTGGCCACGGCTTCCTCGGGGATGGTCGCGACCGTCGTCACGTCGACGCCGCCCGCCAGGTCCTCCTGGACGGCGATGTTCGCCACGTCCTCGACCTCCACCGGGTCGAGGCCCGAGTCGAGGAGGAGTGCCGCGAGTGCGGGATCGAGACCGCACTCCATGAAGGTCTCTTCGTCGGTGTCCGCGCCGCAGGCGCAGCCGTCGCCGCAGCCTCCGCCGGAGGCGAGGGGAAGGTCGGGGGTGTTCACTGCTGTCACTGCTCCTGGGGACGCTGCGGGAACTGGGGACTGTGGGTGGTCGGGGGGAAGTCTGCGGTCTCCGTGGTGTGCACGGCGAGGGTCCGGTCCGGGTTCAGCGTGACGACGATGTGGCGGCGCCAGGCCGTGTCGTCGCGGTCCGCGTGGTCCTCGCGCCAGTGGCAGCCGCGGGTCTCCTCGCGTCGGCGCGCGGCGGCCACCAGGACGCGGGCCACGCACAGGAGGTTGGTGGCCTCCCAGGTGTCGACGCCCGGCTCGGACGTCTTGCCGTTCTCGTACAGGGCCTCGCGGGCCTCGGTGTGGAGGTCGTGCAGCTGGTCGGCAGCGCGCGCGAGGGAGTCGGCCGAGCGCAGGACGCCCGCGCCGGCGGTCATGATCCGCTGGACGGTGAGGCGGGCCTCGGGCGGGAGGAGGGGGTGCGCGGGGTGGGCCGGCCGCGGGAGCGACGCGGGTACGGGCGCGTGGAGGGCGTCGGCCGTGTGGCTCTCCGCGATGTCTGCGGCGATGCGTTCGGCGTAGACCAGGCCCTCCAGGAGAGAGTTGGAGGCCAGGCGGTTGGCGCCGTGCACGCCGGTGCAGGCGACCTCGCCGCAGGCGTACAGGCCGGGGACGGTCGTGCGGCCGTGGGCGTCGGTGCGGACGCCGCCGGAGGCGTAGTGGGCGGCGGGGGCGACCGGGATCGGCTCGGTGACCGGGTCGATGCCGTGGGCACGGCAGGCGGCGAGGATCGTCGGGAAACGGCGTTCCCACATCTCCGCCCCGAAGTGGCGGGCGTCCAGGTACATGTGCTCGGTGCCCCGCTCCTGCATGCGGCGCGTGATGCCCTTGGCGACGATGTCGCGGGGGGCCAGTTCGGCCAGCTCGTGCTGTCCCACCATGAAGCGCACGCCGTCCGCGTCCACCAGGTGGGCGCCCTCGCCCCGTACCGCCTCCGACACCAGGGGCTGCTGGCCCTCGGCGTCCGGACCGAGGAAGAGGACCGTGGGGTGGAACTGGACGAACTCGAGGTCGCTCACCTCGGCGCCCGCGCGGAGGGCGAGCGCGACGCCGTCGCCCGTGGAGACGGACGGGTTCGTCGTCGCCGAGAAGACCTGGCCCATGCCGCCGGTGGCGAGGACCACCGCGGGGGCGTGGACCGCCCCGACGCCGTCGTGCTGGCCCTCGCCCATGACGTGCAGGGTGACGCCGGCGGTGCGGCCTTCGGCGTCCGTGAGGAGGTCCAGGACGAGGGCGTTCTCGATCGTGCGCATCCCTCGCGCGCGTACCGCCTCGACCAGGGCGCGGGAGATCTCCGCGCCCGTGGCGTCGCCGCCGGCGTGGGCGATGCGGCGGCGGTGGTGGCCGCCCTCCCGGGTGAGGGCCAGGCCGCCCTCGGTGGACTCGTCGAAGTGCGCGCCGGTGGCGATGAGGCGCCGTACGGCGTCGGGGCCCTCGGTGACCAGGATGCGGACCGCCTGCTCGTCGCAGAGGCCCGCGCCGGCCACCAGGGTGTCGTCCAGGTGCTGCTCGGGGGTGTCGCCCTCGCCGAGGGCCGCGGCGATGCCGCCCTGCGCCCAGCGCGTGGAACCGTCGTCCAGGCGGGCCTTGGTGACGACGACCGTCCGCAGGCCCGCGGCCTCGCAGCGCAGGGCCGCGGTGAGTCCGGCGACGCCGGAGCCGACGACCACCACGTCCGCGGCGATGGCCCAGCCGGGCGCGGGGGCGTGCAGTCGTATGCCTGTGCTGGTCACGAGGCGGCTCCGAACGTGAGGGGGACGTTGTCGATCAGCCGGGTCGCGCCGACCCGGGCGGCGACCGCGAGGACGGCCTCGCCGGTGTGGTCGTCGCCGATCTCCGTGAAGTCGGAGGGGTCGACCAGGGCGAGGTAGTCCAGCTCCAGCGGCGGGTCGAGACGGGCGGCGTCGTCCAGGACCAGGCGGGCGGCGGCCCGGACGGCCGTGGCACTCGCCGGGGCGCTCTCCGGGGCCGAGGTGGCGACGGCGTGCGCGTCGGCCGCCGCGCGGGACTCGCCCAGGGCGCTGAGCGCCTCGGCGCGTGCCTGCGTGGCCGGTACCTCACGGGCCCGCGCGCGCAGCGCCTCCTGGGCGGCGTGCCGGTCCAGGCCGGCGAACAGCGCTTGGGAGAGGGCGAGGGCCGTGCGGCGGTCCTTGGGCGTGAGGTAGCGGTTGCGGCTCGACAGGGCCAGGCCGTCCTCCTCGCGCACGGTGGGGACGCCGACGATGTCCACGCCGAAGTTCAGGTCGCGGACCATCCGGCGGATCAGGGCCAGCTGCTGGGCGTCCTTCTGACCGTAGAGGGCCAGGTCCGGGCGGGTGAGGTGGAGCAGCTTGGCGACGACGGTGAGCATGCCGTCGAAGTGGCCGGGGCGGGAGGCGCCCTCCAGGCGCTCGCCCATGGGGCCCGCCGTGACGCGCACCTGGGGCTCGCCGCCCGGGTAGACCTCGTCGACGGACGGGGCGAAGACGACGTCCGCGCCCGCCCGTCCGGCGATCTCCAGGTCGGCGTCCAGGGTGCGCGGGTAGCGGTCGAGGTCCTCGCCCGCGCCGAACTGGAGCGGGTTGACGAAGACGGTGACGACGACCTCGCCGTCGCGGCCCGCGAGGTCGCGCGCCGCGCGGACCAGGGTGGCGTGGCCCTCGTGCAGGGCGCCCATGGTCATCACGACGGCCCGGCGGCCGTGCCGCACGCGCGCGTGGAGCTCGTCGGCGGTGCGCAGCAGGGCGGGCGGGGTGGTGGTCATCGGGCGTCTCCCTCGGGGCCGGGGGCGGTGCCGGGGCCGTCCGTTCCGTCCGGGCCTTCTGTGCCTTCTGTGACTTCTGTACCTTCTGGTCCGTCTGTACCTTCTGGTCCGTCTGTGCCTTCTGGTCCGTCTGTACCTTCTGGTCCGTCCGGCCCGTCCGGCCTGTTCGGTCCGTCGCGGTCGTCGGTGTTCGCTGTGTCGCGGGTGCCTGTCGGGCCTTCGGGGCTCGCCGTGTCGCCGGTGCGGGCCGTGCCCGCGGGGCCGGGGGCTTCGGTGCTCCCGGGGGTGCCTGCCGCGCCGGTCCCGTCGGCGAGTACCCCGAGCAGGTCCTCGGCGAGTTCGGCCTTCAGCAGGCCGTGGCCCAGGGCCCGGTCGGCGGTCGCGCGGGCCATCGCCACGTAGCCCGCCACGGCCTGCGGGGCGTGGGCGCGCAGCTCCGCGATGTGCGCGGCGACCGTGCCCGCGTCCCCGCGCGCGACGGGGCCGGTGAGGGCCGCGTCCCCTGAGCGCAGGGCGTTGTCCAGAGCGGCGCCCAGCAGTGGGCCGAGCATCCGGTCGGGAGCCTCGACGCCGGCTGTGCGCAGCAGCTCCATGGACTGGGCGACCAGGGTGACCAGGTGGTTGGCACCGAGTGCGAGGGCGGCGTGGTAGAGCGGGCGCTTCTCCTCCGCGATCCACTCCGGCTCGCCGCCCATCTCGATGACCAGAGCCTCGGCGGCCAGGCGCAGCTCCTCGGGAGCGGTGACGCCGAACGAGCAGCCGGCCAGGCGCTGGACGTCCACGGGCGTGCCGGTGAAGGTCATCGCGGGGTGCAGGGCCAGCGGCAGGGCGCCGGCGCGCAGCGCGGGGTCGAGGATCCTCGCGCCGAACCGCCCGGAGGTGTGCACGAGCAGCTGACCCGGCCGCACCGCCCCCGTCTCGGCGAGCCCGGTCACCAGGTCCGGCAGGGCGTCGTCGGGGACCGTCAGCAGGACCAGTTCGGCTCGCCGGAGGACCTCCGCCGGCGGCACGAGCGGCACGTCGGGGAGGAGGGCGGCGGCACGCCGTCTGGACGCGTCGGAGACCCCGGAGACGGCCACCGGACGGTGCCCGGCGAGCTGGAGGGACGCGGCCAGCGCGGGGCCCACGCGTCCGGCGCCGACGACGCCTACGGTGAGCCGCGCGGGGCGGTCCTTGGGGTCTGGCTGTGGGCTTGTGTTCACGCGACGGCGGCCTTCCCGTTCCAGTCCGCTCGGGGTACCGGACGATTTCTCGTCATGTTAACGCGATTGGTTCGGGGCACGTCCGGTTGTCCACAGGCTGTGGGTTTCCGTGCGGCGGCGGGGCACACCTCCACGCGCGCGTGATCGGGCGTGGCGGAAGCTGTGGGAAAACCGGTGTGACCGTGCCGACATCCGCGCGGCATGATCCCGGCATGAGCGATGCGGCGGAGCACATGGAGCAGACGCAACGGGACGGGCTCGCGGGGCGGGCCGAGCGGGCGGGGCGGGCCGAGCGGGCGGGGCAGTCCGGGCGGGCGGCCGGGGTGCCGGACCCGGCCGGGGCGGAGGCGGCTGGGGTGGAGGCAGCACACGCGCACGGCCCCGGTCTGCGGGACCGGCGCGTGGCCGCCCATCGCGGTGCCCGGCGCGTGCTCGCCGCACCGGGTTTCGGTACGACCCTGCGCGAGCGGCTCACGCTGCTGGAGGGGGCGGCCGAGCTGTACGACCTCGACGAGGCCTCCGACATGTACGGCGACGGCGTCGTGGAGGCCCTGGAGGAGAAGACCGCCGCCCTGCTCGGCACGGAGGCCGCCGCGTTCTTCCCGACCGGCACCATGGCCCAGCAGGTGGCGCTGCGCTGCTGGGCGGGGCGCACCGGCGATCCCGTGGTCGCCCTGCACGGGCTCAGCCACCCCGAGGTGCACGAGCGCAACGCCTTCAGCCTGGTCAGCGGACTGCGCCCGGTACGGCTGACCAGTGAGCCGCGGATGCCGACGGCCGAGGAGGTGCGCGATTTCGAGGAACCCTTCGGGGCGCTGATGCTGGAGCTGCCCCTCCGGGAGGCCGGTTTCGTGCTGCCCACCTGGGAGCAGCTCACCGAGGTCGTCGACGCCGCGCGGGAGCGCGACGCGGTGGTCCACATCGACGGTGCCCGGCTGTGGGAGTCCACCGTGCACTTCGGCCGGTCCCTGGCCGAGATCGCGGCTCTCGCGGACAGCGTGTACGTCTCGTTCTACAAGTCCCTCAAGGGCTACGGCGGCGCCGCCCTCGCCGGCCCCCGGACCCTCGTCGAGGAGGCCAGGGCATGGCGGCACCGGTACGGCGGCGCGGTCTTCCAGCAGTTCCCCACGGTGCTGTCGGCGCTGGCGGGCCTGGAGCGCGAGCTGCCCCGGCTGCCGGATTACGTGGCCCACGCGCGCGTGGTGGCCGCCGCGCTGCGGGAGGGCTTCGCGGCGGCCGGGCTGCCGTGGGCGCGGGTACACCCCGAAGTACCGCACACCCACGAGTTCCAGGTCTGGATGCCGTACGAGGCCGAGGTCGTCGGCGAGGCCGCGGTCCGGCAGGGCGAGGAGACCGGCACCCTGCTCTTCTCCCGGGGTTGGCGGACCCCCGGCCCGGGGCTCGCCGTCACCGAGGTCGGGGTGGAGGCGGAGGGCCTCCGGTGGACGGCCGACGACGTGAGGGCCGCGGCGGCCGACTTCGCGGCCAGGCTGTCCGGCTGACCCGCGGAGCGGCTCAGCGGCACCGACCCGCTGCCGGCTGCCCGCTGCCGGCTGCCCGCCGCCCGCCGCCCGCTGCCCGCTGCCCGCTGCCCGCTGCCCGCTCAGCATCACCCGCCGACCGCGCCCGACCGGCCCCAGGGCCCTTACGGCTCCGAACGGGCCCGACCGGCTCCGACCGGCCTACCGACCGCCTCGGGTCGACCGCACCGGGCGGCCGGCGAGGACCGCGCGGAAGCGGCGGCGGTCGCGCCAGGCGCGCAGGATCCGCCGGTCATGGGTGCCGGGCGCCGGCGGCGCGGGTTCGCCCAGCTGCCGGGCGCGATGAAGGTCGAGGAGGTACTGCTGCGTGACGCTCATGCGGATCCCCTTCTCCGGCGAACGGGGGAGCCCTGGCTGCTGCGGGCCGCCCCGGTGGACCCAGCCTGCGCCGCCGCGGGCGTGGCGGTCGCGTCGATTGACCGCGACGGTCAATCGACGGCCGTGTTGTCAGTGGCGGGGTGCACCATGAGGACATGAGCGTGCGCGTCGACATCGCGGGGCTGCGGCCGGAGAGGGTCGCCGTCGTGCCCTCTCCGCTGGCCGAGCTGGGCATGGCGCTGCACGCGCTGTCCGAGCCGGGGCATCACCCGGGCCTGCAGGGCTGGGCGACGGGCGTGACCGCCGGGCTCGACTCCCACCTGGCCGACCGGATGTGCGAGGCCGACTTCCTGTGGCGGACGACGTTCTCGGACCTCTTCATGCCGTTCGCGGGCGTGCCGGGCCGCGGCACCCTGCCCGGCGCCACCCTCGCCGAGGACCTGGACCTGCTGGACAAGCTGTCCGACGAGCAGTTCGTGGACGCGGCGCTGGAGTTCACCTGCGCCCTGCCGTACAGCACCCGTGGGGTCTCCGCGCTCACGGACGCCGGGGTGCGCCGGCGGGCGCTGGACCTGGCCGCCGCGCGGGGGCCGCAGCAGCTGCGCTTCAGTGAGCGGCTGCTCGCCGATCCGCCCCGCATCCGGGGCTGGCTGCGGCAGTTCGCCCACGACTGCGACGAGGCGTTCTTCGCGGAGGCCTGGTCCCGGCTGCGCCACCAGCTGGCGGCCGACGCCCGGCACAAGACGGAGATCCTGCGGCGCAAGGGCCTGGCCGAGGCGCTGGCCGCCGTGTCCCCGGCGGTGGAGCTGGACGAGTCCGCCGGGCGGATCACGGTCGACAAGCTGGGGGACGGAGTCACGGCCACCGGGGACGGCGGCCTGCTGCTGGTCCCCACCAGCCTCGGCTGGCCCCACCTGTCCGTCCTGCACCGCTACGACTGGCAGCCGGTGCTGCACTACCCCGTCGGCTCCCCGGAGCTGGCCTCCCCGCCGTCGGTGGAGCAGCTCACCCTGCGGATGACCGCGCTGTCGCACCCGGTCAGGATGCGGATCTGCCGCTATCTGGCGCGCAGTTCGTACACCACGAGCGAGCTGGCGCAGGTGCACGGCATGACGGCCCCGGAGATATCCCGGCACCTGGCGGTGCTGAAGAAGGCGGGCCTCATCACGACCCGCCGCCGCGGACGGTACGTCCTGCACCAGCTGGACGTGACGGTGGTGGCCCGGTTGGGCAGCGACTTCCTGGAGGGCATCCTCCGCTGACCGCCACCGGGGCCGCCCGCCGTCAGCCCTGCCCGCTGTCAGCCCTGCCCCCCTCCGGCCCGGACCAGCCCCGTCTCGTAGGCGAGGACGACGATCTGCACCCGGTCGCGCAGGCCGAGCTTGGTCAGGATGCGGCCCACGTGCGTCTTGACGGTCGCCTCGGACAGCACGAGCCGGGCCGCGATCTCACCGTTGGACAGGCCCTGGGCGACCAGCACCATGACCTCCCGCTCGCGTCCGGTGAGCCGTTGGAGTTCCTTGTGCCGGGGCTCCTGCCCGGTGGTCGGCAGCATCGGGGCGAACCGGTCCAGCAGCCGGCGGGTGGTCGAGGGAGCGACCACCGCGTCGCCGCTGTGCACGGAGCGGATCGCGGCGAGCAGTTCGCCGGGCGGCACGTCCTTCAGCATGAAGCCCGAGGCGCCCGCCTTCAGCGCCGAGAAGGCGTACTCGTCGAGGTCGAAGGTGGTCAGGATCAGCACCTTCGGCGCGTCCGGGTCCACGCAGATCCGGTTGGTGGTCTCGACGCCGTCGAGCTTGGGCATGCGGACGTCCATCAGTACGACGTCCACGGCGGTCGACCGCAGCACCTGGAGAGCCTCGACGCCGTCCCCGGCCTCGGCGACGACCTCCATGTCCGGCTGGGCCGCCAGCACCATCCGGAAACCGGTGCGCAGCAGCACCTGGTCGTCGACGAGCATGACGCGAATCGCCATCGGGGCCTCTTCCGTTCTCCGGCCGTCCGGTCGTGCCGGGTGCGCCGGTCTCTCCGCCGGGTCACCGGCCGGTTGTGACAGGTGTCAACGCCGTACATGCGTACAGGCAGGAGTGTCAGTGTGCGGGCTTGAGCGGCAGCAGCGCGCTGATGCGGAATCCTCCGCCCTGCCGCGGGCCCGCGTCCAGGGTGCCGCCGACCATGCCGACCCGTTCCCGCATGCCGATCAGGCCGTGCCCCTGGCCGTCGAAACCGCCCTCCTCGTACAGCTCGTGGGGGGCGCCCTTGCCGTCGTCCTCGACGAGCAGCCCGAGACCGTCGTCGAAGTAGACCAGCCGCACGCTCGCGCCCGCGTTGGGACCGCCGTGCTTGCGGGTGTTGGTGAGCGCCTCCTGCACGATGCGGTACGCGGTCAGCTCGACCCCGCTGGGCAGGGTGCGCGGGGTCCCCTCGACCTTGAAGTCCACCGGCAGCCCCGAGGTGCGGCACTGCTCGACGAGGTCCTCGATCTGCTGGACGTCCGGCTGCGGGACGTACTCGCCGGCCTCCTGGTGCTCGCCGGTGCGCAGCACGCCGAGCAGGCGGCGCATCTCCGCGAGGGCCTGGCGGCCGGTGGAGGAGATGGTCTCCAGGGCCTTCCTCGCCTGGTCGGGGGCGGCGTCCATGACGTAGGCCGCGCCGTCCGCCTGCACGACCATCACGGAGACGTTGTGCGCGACGACGTCGTGCAGCTCGCGCGCGATCCGGGCGCGCTCGGCGGCCACCGCGACCTTGGACTGCGCCTCGCGCTCCTTCTCCAGCCGGGCGGCCCGCTCCTCCAGCTGCGCGAAGTAGGCCCGGCGGGTGCGGAGGGAGTCGCCGAGCACCCAGGCCAGGGCGAAGGGCACCGTCTGGAAGACCGTTATCGCGACGTTGTTGCCTATGCTCACGCCCTCCATGGGCCAGCGCAGCTGAGCGACCGGCGCCGCGCACAACCCCATGGTCAGGGCGGCCCTGGAGGCCCAGCGGGCGCCGGTCACGGCCACCGTGTAGACGATCACCAGGAGGGCGAAGTCGGCCGCCATCGTCGACACGTCGAGCGCCACCTGGCCGAGGCCCACCGCGGCCGCCAGCAGCAGCATCTTCTCCGGCACGAGCCGGCGCAGCGCGATCACGACGCACAGCAGCAGAACGCACGGGACGATCAGCGCCATGGCGTCCGTCCCCCGGGTCTCCCGCACCGGGTCCACGGACACGACGGAGATCGCGAACAGGACCAGAGCCCAGGAACAGTCGACCCCGGTCGGGTGTCTGCGGAGGAAATCGTAGAGGCGCTGCACGTAAACCAGCGTAGGGAAGCGCGATAGGTGCAGGGGTCAACCGGAGGGCCGATCCGCGCCCCCTGCGCATACTCCGCAAGGTGGAGGCCCCGCTCTCCTGTGCGCCTAGCCTGGACCTGTGACGCGAGGGACAACAGGGATCAGAGCGACCTCAGAGACGCATGAGCGCTGGCGGGGCTGGCGGGAAGCGACGCAGGAGGCCCTCTACGGCCCGGCCGGCTTCTACCGCGTGCGTCCCGAGGGCCCGGCCGGGCACTTCCGCACGTCGGTGCACGCGTCGCCGCTGTTCGCCGGGGCCGTGGCGCGGCTGCTGTGCCGGGTCGACGAGGCGCTCGGGCGACCCGCGTCGCTGGCCTTCGTGGACCTGGCGGCCGGGCGGGGCGAGCTGGTCACCGGAGTGCTGGCCGCGCTGCCCGGCGACGTGGCCGCCCGCACGCGCGCGTACGCCGTCGAAGTCGCCGGACGCCCTCGGGGACTGGACCACCGGATCGAGTGGCTCGCCGAGCCGCCGGGCGGGGTGACGGGGCTGCTGTTCGCCAACGAGTGGCTGGACAACGTGCCCGTGGAGGTGGCCGAGGTGGATGCCGCCGGTGTGGCGCGGCGGGTGCTCGTGCGGGACGACGGCACCGAACGGCTCGGGGAGCCGGTCGGCGGGGCCGAGGCGCGGTGGCTGGCGCGGTGGTGGCCGCTGTCCGGGGCGGCGCAGGGGCTGCGGGCCGAGATCGGCCTCCCCCGGGACACCGCATGGGCGTCAGCGGTGGCGGCGCTCGACGCGGGGCTCGCGGTGGCCGCCGACTACGCCCACACCGCGGGCGCCCGCCCGCCCTTCGGGTCGCTCACCGGGTTCCGGGAGGGACGGGAGACGGCGCCGGTGCCCGACGGGACGTGCGACATCACCGCGCACGTCGCCCTGGACGCGTGCGCGGCGGCAGGCGGCCCGGCGCGGCACGCCGCCGATCGCGGGGCACCACCCGCCGACGGGTGCGGGGCACGGCCCGCCGACGGTCACGGGACGCGGGGACCCGACAGTCACGGGACGCGGCGAGCCGACAGTCACGGGACGCGGGGACCCGATGACGATGCGGCGCCGCACGCCGAGAGGTGCGTTCCGGAGTGCACGCCCTCCGGTGCGCTCCTGCGCCCGCAGCGCGAGGCCCTGCGCGCCCTCGGCATCGCTGGCGCACGCCCTCCGCTCGCGCTGGCCTCCTCCGACCCGGCGGCGTACGTACGCGCCCTCGCGCGCGCCTCGCAGGCCGCCGAGCTGACCGCGCCGGGCGGGCTGGGCGACTTCCTGTGGCTGCTCCAGCCGGTGGGGGCCGTCGACGCGTCCGCGCTACTTGTCGATGTCGCCGACCACGAAGAAGAGTGACCCCAGGATCGCCACCATGTCCGCGACCAGTGTCCCGGGCAGCAGCTCGGCGAGCGCCTGGATGTTGTTGTACGAGGCCGAGCGCAGCTTCAGCCGGTACGGGGTCTTCTCGCCCTTGCTGACCAGGTAGTAGCCGTTGATGCCGAGCGGGTTCTCGGTCCAGGCGTACGTGTGGCCCTCGGGCGCCTTCAGCACCTTGGGGAGCCGCTGGTTGACCGGCCCGGGCGGCAGCTCGGCCAGGCGGTCCAGGCAGGCGCCGGCGAGGTCGAGGGCGTTGTGCGTCTGCTCCAGCAGGCACTCGAAGCGGGCGAGGCAGTCGCCCTCGGTCCGGGTGACGACCTTCAGGGTGTCCTGGAGTTCGCCGTAGGCGAGGTAGGGCTCGTCGCGGCGCAGATCGAAGTCGACGCCCGAGGCGCGCGCGATCGGCCCGCTGACCCCGTAGGCGTGCACGGCCTCGGGGCTCAGGGCGCCGACCCCGCGGGTGCGGCCCCGGAAGATCTCGTTGCCCAGCACCAGGTCGTCGAAGACGTCCATGCGCGAGCGCACCGCGGCGACGGCATCACGGGCGCGGCCGGTCCAGCCGGCGGGCAGGTCCTCCTTGAGGCCGCCCACGCGGTTGAACATGTAGTGCATGCGCCCGCCGGAGACCTCCTCCATGACGTTCTGGAGGACCTCCCGTTCCCGGAAGGCGTAGAAGACCGGGGTGATACCGCCCAGTTCGAGCGGGTACGACCCGAGGAACATCAGGTGGTTGAGCACGCGGTTGAGTTCCGCGAGCAGCGTCCGCAGCCACACCGCGCGCGGGGGGACCTCCATGCCGAGCATCCGCTCCACGGCGAGGACCACGCCCAGCTCGTTGGAGAACGCCGACAGCCAGTCGTGGCGGTTGGCGAGCACGATGATCTGACGGTAGTCCCGGGCCTCGAACAGTTTCTCCGCGCCACGGTGCATGTAGCCGATCACGGGCTCGGCGCTCGTGATGCGCTCGCCGTCCAGCACCAGCTTGAGTCGCAGCACGCCGTGCGTGGACGGGTGCTGCGGCCCGATGTTGAGCACCATGTCGGTGCTCTCCGCGGCGCCGCCGATGCCGACCATGGTCTCCGTCTTGGGAGTCATGCGCCCAGTCTCCCCTACGTACGCTGGCTCCATGGAGACGGGGAGCCCTGACGACACGGGCACGGCGGAAGCGACACGGGCGGCGCCGGACGAGCCGGTGTGGACCGGCCTGCCACCGGGACTGTTGCGCATGCGACGGCTGTTGCTGGTGGTGTGGCTGGGGTTGCTGGCGCTCGCCGCGGGACTCCTGCCCGGGCTGTTCCTGGGCCCCTTCTGGGCAATGTCGGCGGTGCTCCCGTTGGTCGTGGCGGCCTGGGGCTGGGTGATGCTGGAGCGCAACTGGCTCTCCTGGCGCTACGCCGAGCGGGCGGACGACCTGCTGATCAGCCGGGGCGTGCTGTGGCGCGAGGAGACCGTCGTCCCGTACGGGCGGATGCAACTGGTCGAGGTCACCTCCGGGCCGGTCGAGCGGTACTTCGGCCTGGCCAGCGTGCAACTGCACACCGCTGCCGCCGCGACCGACGCGACCATCCCCGGCCTGGACCCGGCCGAGGCCGAGCGTCTGCGCGACCGGCTCACCGAGCTGGGCGAAGCACGATCGGCGGGGCTGTGACCACGCACGGGGCGGGGGACGGCCGACCGCGAACGGAAGACATCGCTCCCGGCACCGGGGCCCGGACCGGGAGCGACGCCGGGACCGGAACCGAGACCGGAGAATCAACCGGGACCGGCGCGCCCCCCAGCGAGGCCGGGACCGGGTCCGGCCTCGCCGCGGGCGGTGTCGTCGAGCGGCGGTTGCATCCCGTCACGCCGTTGCGGCGGGCGTGGGCGCCGGTGGCCGTGCTGGTCGGGTGGGCCGTGCACGACCCGGACCAGGCACAGCGCCAGCTCACCCGGCTGACGACGACGCACCTCCTGATCGGCCTCGCCGTCCTCATTCCTGCTGCCGCCCTGTACGGCTTCCTGACCTGGTGGTTCACCCACTTCGCGGTGACCGACACCGAACTGCGCATCCGGACCGGCCTGCTGTTCCGGCGCACCGCCCACATCCGCCTGGAACGCATCCAGGCCGTCGACGTCACCCAGCCGCTGCTCGCCCGCGTCGCCGGGGTCGCCAAACTGAAACTCGACGTCATAGGCACCGGCAAGAAGGACGAGCTGGCCTTCCTGGGCGCCGACGAGGCGAGCGCGCTGCGGGCCGAGCTGCTCGCCCGCGCGGCCGGCCTCGCCCCCGAGACCGCGCACGAGGTCGGCGAGGCGCCTTCCCGGCAGATGCTGCGGGTGCCGCCGCGCGTGCTCGCCGTCTCGCTGCTGCTGACCGGCGCGACCTGGGGCACGCTGATCGCCGCCGTCCTCGTACCGACGCTGCTGTGGCTGGCCACCCACAACCTGTGGACGGTGCTGGCGACCGCCCTGCCCCTGCTGGGCGCCGCGGGCGCGGGCAGCGTGGGCCGGTTCGTCGGCGAGTACGACTGGACGGTGGCGGAGTCCCCGGACGGCCTGCGCATCGACCGGGGCCTGCTGGACCGCACGCACGAGACCGTGCCGCCCGGCCGGGTGCAGACCGTGCGGATCGTGGAGCCGCTGCTGTGGCGGCGCCGGGGGTGGGTGCGGGTGGAACTGGACGTGGCCGGGTCGTCCAACTCGGTGCTGCTGCCGGTCGCCCCGCGGGAGATCGCGGAGTCGGTCGTCGCACGGGTGCTGCCCGGGGTGACCGTGCCGGCCCACGGGGAGTTGTCACGGCCGCCCCGCCGCGCCGCGCGGTGCCGGCCGTTGTGGTGGCGCGGCTACGGGCTCGTCGTCACGGACGCCGTCTTCGCCGCCCGGTACGGGCTGCTGCGCCGCACCCTGGCACTGGTGCCGCACGCCAAGGTGCAGAGCGTGCGCCGCACCCAGGGGCCCTGGCAGCGGGGGCTGCGGCTGGCCGGCGTACGGGTGGACACGGGAGCGAACAAGACCGTGACCGCGCGGCTGCGGGACGCGGACGAGGCGGCGGAGCTGCTGCGGGCGCAGGCGGAACGCTCCCGGACCGGGCGGCGGGACGCGCTGCCGGACCGGTGGATGGCCTGAGAGCGGCGGACGCGGCGGAGGCCCCGGCCACCCGCCGCGCCGCACCGCGGACCGGCGTCAGGACACCGCGCTGCGCAGCCCCTGCACGTCGATCTGCTCGGTCTCGTCGTGGGCCGTCAGGTCGATCACCTGGCCCACTCCCCTGGTCTCCTCGCCGGCCGGCTTGAAGGCGGCCTCCGCCTCGGCCTTGTGGAGGGCGAGGGCCTCCTGGCCGACCACGTCGGCGAGGTCCTCGTTCTGGACGGCCTCCAGGGTGGCGGACGGGGCCCGCCCGCCCTCGGCGCCCGCCGCGCCCTCCGCGCCCTCGGCGTCCTCGGCGTCCTTGGTGCCGAAGAAGTCGAACCCGCCCTCGACCACGGGCCGTCGCACCGGAGCCGTCGGGACGACGGCCACCGCGGTCGGCACCGTGAAGTGACCGGCCGCCTGCCGGGTGGCCTGCCTGGGCTGCGCGGACGGCTCACCGGACCGCTCGGACCGCTCGCCCCGGTCACCGGACTGCTCGGGCCGCTCGTCGGTCTGCTCCCCGGGCCGCTCGGGCTCCTGCGCCTGCTCCGGCCGACCGGGCCGGGGCGTCGAGGCGGCGGCGGTGCGCTCGTGTCCGCCGGCCGCGGGCTGCCCCTGCGCTTCGTCCGCCTGCGCGGACTCGGCCGCCGCCACGCGCTCTCCGCCGCCGTTGCCCCCGCCGTCACCGTCGTCGCCGCCACCGTCCTCGGAGTCGCCGTCGCCGTCGCGGTCGCGGTCGCCGTCGGCGGCGTCCGGTGCGGCGGGCGCGTCCTCGTCCATACGTGCCAGCGCGGCGTTCGCGCGCAGGAACAGCCGGGAGCCCTCGGGGGAGAAGACGGCCGGGGACTTCTCGGCGGCCTCCCCGCCCTCTTCAACCCCTTCGCCCTCTGCGACCGGCGTCCCACCGGCCGGGGCCTCCCGCTCCACCGGCGCCCCACCGGCCGAAGCCGGCGCCCCACCGGCCGAAGCCGGCGCCCCAGCAGCCGGAGCCTGCGCGCCGCCGGCCGAGACCTCCTCCGCGGATGCGGTCCGTGCCGCCGGCAGGGCGCGCGCCGGGGGCACGGCCTCTATCTCCAGCAGCCTGCGGCCCTCCAGCGCGCTGGCCCGCTCGGTCTCCGCCGTGGCGTACCGCCGCAGCAGCGCGGCGTGTTCGTTGCGCAGCCCCGCCAGCTCCGTGCGCTTGGCGCGCAGCCGGTGCTCCAGCTTCACGCGCAGCTCGCGCGACTCCTCCAGGTCGGACTCCAGTTCGGCGACCCGCTCCTCGTACCGCCACTCGTCGCTCGCCCGCGCGCGCGTGAGGTCGGCTACGCGCCTGCCCGCCTGCGCGTCCCAGTGGCGCATGACGACCGCGCCGGCGACGGCGGTCACCGCGGCGGCCGCGGCCAGTGAGCGCAGGATCATCGCTTCGCTGAACACCCAGGGGCCGAGGGCGCAGACGAGGGAGACGCCTGCGATCGCCGACGGAGGAAGCAGCCTGTGCAGGGGCGGGGAATGGCGGTGACGTCCACGTGGCATGGCCAGAAACTTACCGCGCGTAGGCGAATCTTGGCGCCCCGCCCCGTAAAAACACATCACTCTCCGACGTGTTCACAGGACATCGGGAATCCACATGGTCGCCGACCCCCGAATTACTCAAGATCATTTCCGCTGCGCGTCTTGCTGCGCACCTCATCAGTGCCCCCGCGACACCCCGCCCGACCGCCCGTCCGGCCGCCCGTCCGGCCGCTCGTCGAGCCGCTCGCCCAGCCACCGCAGGGTCGCGGGAATCTCGCGCCGCCACGTATTGAAGTTGTGCCCGCCGCTTTCCAGGATGATCGACGAGATCCGCGTGGGACTCTTCTCCTTCACGCGCTCGATGAACTCCAGCGTGTCCTTGTAGTTCGACTCACCGGACCTGCTGCTGGTGACGAGCAGTGAAGTGCGGGGCGCGGGAAGGTGGTCGAGACACCACCACAGGTCGGCCCGATTCCTCCGCCCCTCGTCACCCTGGAAGAGATCGCCGGTCGTGGGGTCGCTGGGCGCGTCGTAGTACGCGGAGAGGCCGGCTCCGGCCGCGTACACGTCGGGGTGGTGCAGGGCGAGCTTGAGGGCGCAGTAGCCACCGGTCGAGTTGCCGACGACGCCCCACCGTCCCGGCCCCCGGTCGACGCGGTAGTGGGCGCCGACGGCCTCGGGAAGGTCCTCGGCGAAGAACGACTCCACCTGCGGGCCGCCCGGCACGTCCACGCACTCCGTGTCGCGCGGCGGGGCCACGGTGGGCCTCAGCATCACCAGGATCATCGGCTCCATCCGGCCCGCCGCGGCGAGTTCGGACGCGGTGCGCGGGTAGTGGAGCTTGTCCACCAACGCCTCGGCCGTCCCCGGGTAACCGGTCAGGACGACGGCCGCGGGGAACGTACGGGTGCGGTGCCGCGCCTGGAAGTACTCCGGCGGCAGATACACGTACGCGGGCGTCGCGATCCGCGTCGTGCGGCCGACGATCCGTATCTCCTGGACGCGCCCGGCGGTCTCCGGGCGCCCGCCGCCGGCCGCCGTCACCCGCCGCTCGCCGACGACCCGGAGGGCCCCCTCGGACGCGCCGGCCGAGTGGTCGACGACCACCCCCTGCCCGTCCTCCCGGCCGAACAGGTCCGCCCAGCCGGCGTAGAACCCGAAGGCCTGGTTGGCGGCCAGCCCGACCGCCGCGAAGACCGCCACCTGCGTGGCGAGCAGCAGGCCCACCCGCCCGAGGACCGCCCGCGGGCTCCGCCGGGCCAGCCGCGGCCACAGCCACACCGTGCCGCCGAACAGGAGCGCGCCGGACGAAGCCGCCAGCGCGAGCAACGTGTTGCTTGTGAGACCCATGCGTTCCTGACCTGCCCGCGCTTTCCGTGCGTCCGCCGAACCCGCCGCTCCCCGTGCCGCTGTCCGGGCCGTTCGGACTCTCCGATCATGCGGAGTGAACCTCTGCTCCCGAGACACCGTCCTAGAGGGCGCAATGTCGCCGGATGCCCGAAACGGGCCCGGATCCACGCTCTCTCGCAGAACTACGGGTGCGATGTCTGTCAGGACAGATGAGGAAATGTCGGGTCGGGTTCCGGCGAAACCCACCAGCGTGCGCCGGGTGCCGCGCGGCCCGCGCCCCGAGAGCGTGCCCCTCCTCGTCGGCCGTGCCTGCGCGCTCGTGGGCCTGCTGGACATCGCCGCCGGCGTCTTCCCGCGCTTCCGGCACAGCCGTGTGCACGCCCTCGCCGAGGTGCTGCCGGGCGCGTTCGGGCCGTTCGCCGCGGCCCTCTCCCTCAGCGCGGGCGTCCTGCTGCTGCTCCTCGCCCACGGCCTCAGGCGCCGCAAGCGCCGGGCCTGGCGAGCGGCCGTCGCCCTGCTCCCCCTGGGCGCCGTCGCGCAGTTCACGTACCGGCACTCGCTCCTCGGCACCCTGATCTCCCTGGCCCTGCTCGTCCCGCTGCTGCGCCACCGGGACCAGTTCGCGGCGCTGCCCGACCCGCGCAGCCGCTGGCGGGCGCTGGCCAACTTCGTCCTCATGGGCGCCGGTTCCCTCGCCCTCGGGCTCCTCGTGGTGAGCGCCCACCCGCACCGCATGGTCGGCGACCCGAGCGTGGCCGACCGCCTCACCCACGTCCTCTACGGCCTGGTCGGCGTCGAGGGCCCGGTCGCCTACCGGGGCACCACTTCCTGGACGGTGGCCTTCTCACTCGGCGCCCTCGGCCTGCTCACCGCCCTCACCACGATCTACCTGGCCCTCCGCCCCGAACACCCCGCCGCACGCCTCACCGAGGACGACGAGGCCCGCCTGCGCGGTCTGCTCGCCCGGCACGGCGACCGGGACTCCCTCGGCCACTTCGCGCTGCGCCGCGACAAGGCCGTCGTCTTCTCCCCCAGCGGCAAGGCCGCCGTCACCTACCGCGTCGTCTCCGGCGTGATGCTCGCCAGCGGGGACCCGATCGGTGACGTCGAGGCCTGGCCGGGAGCGATCGAGCGCTTCATGGACGAGGCCAGAGCCCACTCCTGGACGCCCGCCGTCATGGGCTGCTCGGAGACCGGCGGCGAGGTGTGGACCCGCGAGACCGGGCTCGACGCCCTCGAACTGGGCGACGAGGCGGTGGTGGATGTCGCGGATTTCTCCCTCGCCGGCCGCGCGATGCGCAATGTGCGCCAGATGGTCAAGCGCATCGAGCGCGCCGGTTACGAGACCCGGGTACGACGCGTGGCTGACCTCGGCGAGGCGGAACTGCGCCGCGTCCGCCGCGCCGCCGACGACTGGCGCGGCACCGACACCGAGCGCGGCTTCTCCATGGCCCTGGGCCGCATCGGCGACCCCACCGACGGCGACTGCCTGATCGCCACCGCGCACAAACGGGACGCCGAGTACGGCGAGCCCGGCGCGTACGGTGACCTGAAGGCGATCCTGCACTTCGTGCCGTGGGGCGCCGACGGCGTCTCCCTCGACCTGATGCGGCGCGACCGTTCGGCCGACCCCGGCATGAACGAGCTGCTCATCGTCGCCGCCCTCCAGGCCGCACCGAAGCTGGGCGTCGCGCGGGTCTCACTGAACTTCGCGATGTTCCGCGCGGCCCTCGCACGCGGCGAGAAGATCGGCGCGGGGCCGGTGCTGCGGGCCTGGCGGGGCCTGCTGGTGTTCCTCTCCCGCTGGTTCCAGATCGAGTCCCTGTACCGGTTCAACGCGAAGTTCCGTCCCCGCTGGGAGCCGCGCTTCGTCGTCTACCGCGCCTCCGCCGACCTGCCCCGCATCGGCTTCGCCGCGATGCAGGCAGAGGGCTTCCTCAGCCTCACCCCGCCCCTCCCCCGCTTCCTGCGTCGCCGCGCGCCCGCCCGCCGCCCCTGCGCCCACGGGGTGCCCGAGCGCGAGGCCCGTACGGCGTGAGCGGCGGGTCGCCGCGGGACCGGGCACGCGGCCCGGACGGCGTGGCCGCCCGATCACCCCACCGAGCGGCGCGGGCGGACGCCGCCACGGGCGCCCCGACCCGCCCACCGCCGCCGGAACCCCCCACCCACTGGGCCTACGCTGAACACATGAGCAAGCAGACCGGCCGACGCCACCACCTGGCGGGACTGACCGCATGGGACCGCTGCGCGGTCATGGGGGTCGTCAACGTGACGCCCGACTCGTTCTCCGACGGCGGTCGCTTCTTCGACACCACGGCCGCCGTCAAGCACGGCCTCGACCTCGTCTCCGAGGGCGCCGACCTGGTGGACGTGGGCGGCGAGTCCACCCGCCCCGGCGCGACCCGCGTCGACGAGGACGAGGAACTCAGGCGCGTCGTCCCCGTCGTGCGCGGCCTGGCCTCCGAGGGCGTCACGGTCTCCGTCGACACCATGCGCGCCTCCGTGGCGGAGCGGGCGGTCGCGGCCGGCGCCGCCCTCGTCAACGACGTCAGCGGCGGACTCGCCGACCCGCGGATGATCCCGGTCGTCGCCGACGCCGGCGCACCTTTCGTGGTCATGCACTGGCGCGGCCTCCTGGAGGGCGGCAACGTCCGCGGCACCTACGCCGACGTGGTCACCGAGGTCGTGGACGAACTCCGCGCGCGCGTGGAGGCCGTTCTGGAGGGCGGTGTCGCCGCCGACCGGGTGGTCGTCGACCCCGGCCTCGGCTTCTCCAAGGACGCCGAACACGACCTCGTGCTCCTCGCCCACCTCGACCGTCTCCTCGGCCTCGGCCACCCCCTGCTGGTCGCCGCCTCCCGCAAGCGGTTCCTCGGCCGGGTGCTCGCCGGCCCCGGGGCCGCCCCGCCGCCCGCGCGGGAGCGCGACGCGGCCACCGCCGCCGTCTCCGCCCTCGCCGCGCACGCCGGCGCCTGGGCCGTACGGGTGCACGAGGTACGCGCCACGGCCGACGCCGTACGCGTCGCGCGCGCCGTCGAAGGGGCGCGCGGAGCGGACCAGCGCCCGGAAGGAACCCGGTGAACGCGCCGCACATCGACGTCGAGCAGGTGGAGGCCGCCAACACCGCCTTCTACGAAGCGCTGGAGCAGGGCGACTTCGAGACGGTGTCCGGGTTCTGGCTCACCCCGTCCGACCTGGGCATCGACGAGTCGTACCACGACCCCGCCGACGCCGGCGTGGTCTCCTGCGTGCACCCCGGCTGGCCGGTCCTCACCGGCCGCGGCGAGGTGCTGCGCTCCTACGCGCTGATCATGGCGAACACCGACTACATCCAGTTCTTCCTCACCGACGTGCACGTCTCCGTGACCGGTGACACCGCCATGGTGACCTGCACCGAGAACATCCTCAGCGGTGGGCCCGCCCCCGAGGGCGGCGACGAGCTCGGGCCGCTCGTGGGCCAGCTCGTGGTCGCCACCAACGCGTTCCGGCGTACGCCCGCGGGCTGGAAACTCTGGTCCCACCACGCCTCCCCCGTCCTGGCCGAGACCGAGGACGAGGAGGGCGAGGACACCCCTCCGTGATCCGGGGGGATGAAGAAGTGGTTGGAATCACGGACCGCCGGGTATGGGCGGCTACCAACCCGTGATCCACCGGGGCCGCCAGGGAAAACGCACGGTGAAACCTCCTGGCTCCCGGCCGGCCCCCCACACCCCGTGGCCCGGCGCTGTCGGTGCTCGCGGGTAGATTCGACTGTGGCCGGCGCACCGCCCGCACGTGGTGCGCACCGGCCGAGACCGACGACTGCAGGAGTGATTCGCGTGGATCGTGTCGCGCTGCGCGGCCTCAAGGCCCGCGGGCACCACGGAGTGTTCCCCAAGGAACGCGAGGACGGCCAGACCTTCCTCGTGGACATCGTCCTGGGCCTGGACACCCGACCGGCCGCGGCCGACGACGACCTGGCGAAGACCGTGCACTACGGCATCGTGGCCGAGGAGGTCGTGGCCGTCGTCGAGGGCGAGCCCGTCAACCTCGTCGAGACGCTCGCCGAGCGCATCGCCCAGGTCTGTCTGAAGCACGAAGGGGTCGAGGAGGTCGAGGTCTGCGTCCACAAGCCGGACGCACCGATCACCGTGCCCTTCGACGACGTGACCGTCACCATCATCCGGAGCCGTGTATGAGCGCCTCGTTCACCAAGGGTCCCAGCGACCCGACCGTACAGCCGGTGCCCGCCTCCGTCATCGAACAGGTCGACGCCGCCGACACCACGCTGTCCAACCCGAAGCGGGCCGTGATCGCCCTCGGCGCCAACCTCGGCAACCGCCTGGAGACCCTCCAGGGCGCCATCGACGCCCTGGAGGACACCCCGGGTGTGCGCGTCAAGGGCGTCTCGCCGGTGTACGAGACGGAGCCGTGGGGCGTCGCCCCCGAGAGCCAGCCCGCGTACTTCAACGCGGTCGTGGTGGTGAAGACCACCCTGCCCCCGTCCTCCCTCCTGGAGCGGGCGCACGCGGTCGAGGAGGCCTTCCACCGGGTCCGCGACGAGCACTGGGGCCCGCGCACCCTCGACGTCGACATCGTTGCCTACGCCGACGTGGTCTCCGACGACCCGCAGCTCACCCTGCCCCACCCGCGCGCCCACGAGCGCGCGTTCGTCCTCGCCCCCTGGCACGACGTGGACCCCCACGCCGACCTGCCGGGGCACGGCCCGGTCGCCGACCTCCTGGACGCCGTCACCCGGGAGGGCGTCGCGCCCCGCGCCGACCTGGAACTCCGGCTGCCCGAGTAGTCGTTAAGGTCGACGGGGTCGGCACGGCCGCGAGGCCGGCACGGCGAGGACGAGCACGCAGGGCACCGAAGGGACACCGGGACACCGTGAAAGAGCTGCGCATCAGGGTGCTGGCCGGCGTGTTCGTCGTCGCCGCGGTCCTGTCCTGGGCGGGCGCCCGCCTGTGGGACTCCTTCGGGAGCCTGCCGAGCGTCCCCCTGGCCGCCCCGGTCGTCCTCGCCCTGATCGCCGTGATCCTGCTGGCCACGGCACTCTCCCTGCGGGCCCGTCTGAAGGCCCAGCGGGAGCGGGTCCCGGACGCCAAGGGCGTCGACCCGATGATGGCGGCGCGCTCGGTCGTCTTCGGCCAGGCCAGCGCCCTGGTGGCCGCCCTCGTCTCCGGCATGTACTGCGGCACGGGCGTCTTCCTGCTGGAGTACCTCGACGTCCCGGCCCGCCGCGACCAGGCCTTCTACGCCGGCTTCTCGGTCGTGGCGGGGATCGCCGTGATAGCGGCCGCGCTCTTCCTGGAGCGGGTCTGCAAGCTCCCCGAGGACGACGACGAGGACCACCCGGGCGCGGCTCCGGCGGCCTGACCGCCCGGGGCGGCGTCAGCGCGCCATGATCAGGCTCATCGCCTCGTTGCGGGTGGCGACGTCCCGGAGCTGACCGCGCACCGCCGACGTCAGGGTCTTCGCGCCGGGCTTGCGAATCCCCCGCATGGACATGCACATGTGCTCGCACTCCACGACGACGATCACGCCGCGGGGCTCCAGTATCTCCATGAGGGAGTCCGCGACCTGCGTGGTCAGACGCTCCTGCACCTGCGGGCGGCGCGCGTAGACGTCCACGAGGCGGGCCAGCTTGGACAGGCCCGTGATCTTGCCGCTGGGGGACGGGATGTAGCCGACGTGCGCCACCCCGCGGAACGGGACGAGGTGGTGCTCGCACGTGCTGAACACCTCGATGTCCTTCACCAGGACCATCTCGTCGTGCCCGAGGTCGAACGTCGTCGTCAGCACGTCCTCGGGCTCCTGCCACAGCCCGGCGAATATCTCCCGGTAGGCCCGGGCCACGCGCGCGGGCGTCTCCCGCAGGCCCTCACGGTCCGGGTCCTCGCCGACCGCGATGAGCAGTTCGCGTACGGCGTTCTCGGCCCGCTTCTCGTCGAACTCGCCGATCTGGCCCTCGCCGTCCAGCGTCACGGGGTCGGTCATCTGGTGCCTCGTTCCTGTCCTGATACTGCTGTCGGCATACGGAAACGCCGCGCCCCCCAAGGCTAGAACCTGGGGGGCGCGGCATACATTCCGGGCCTGGTGGGGCCGCCGGGAGTGGCTGGATCAGCTCTCCGGGCGGTCCTCCGGGGCTCGCTCCGGTGCCGGGGCCGGCTCCGCCGTGCTGCTCTTGGCGGTGGTGATCGCCGGCGTGGCGCCGTTCGCTCCGTTCGTCAGGGCGAGCTCCTTGGGGGAGAGCACCGGCGGACGGGTCGAGGGCGTACGGCGGGACGATCCGGTCCAGGCGGGCCGGGCCGGGCGCTTGACGATCTGGGCGAAGACCTCGGCGATCTCCTCCTTGCCCAGCGTCTCCTTCTCCAGCAGGGCGAGGACGAGGTTGTCGAGGACGTCGCGGTTCTCGACCAGGATCTCCCAGGCCTCGTTGTGCGCCGTCTCGATCAGCTTCTTGACCTCTTCGTCCACCAGCGCGGCGACCTCTTCCGAGTAGTCGCGCTGGTGAGCCATCTCGCGTCCGAGGAACGGCTCGGTGTTGTCGCCACCGAACTTGATCGCACCGAGACGCTCGGTCATGCCGTACTGCGTCACCATCGCCCGAGCCAGGCCGGTGGCCTTCTCGATGTCGTTGGCGGCACCCGTCGTCGGGTCGTGGAAGACCAGTTCCTCGGCCGCGCGGCCACCCAGCATGTAGGCGAGCTGGTCGAGCATCTCGTTGCGCGTGGTCGAGTACTTGTCCTCGTCCGGGAGCACCATCGTGTAACCGAGGGCCCGGCCTCTCGACAGGATCGTGATCTTGTGGACGGGGTCGGAGTTCGGTGAGGCCGCCGCGACCAGGGCGTGACCGCCCTCGTGGTACGCGGTGATCTTCTTCTCCTTGTCCGACATGATCCGGGTCCGCTTCTGCGGGCCCGCGACCACACGGTCGATCGCCTCGTCCAGCATGTGGTTGTCGATCAGCTTCTGGTCGCTGCGGGCCGTCAGCAGGGCGGCCTCGTTCAGCACGTTGGCCAGATCGGCACCGGTCATGCCGGGCGTACGGCGGGCGACGGCCGACAGGTCGACGTCCTGCGCGACCGGCTTGCCCTTCTGGTGGACCTTGAGGATCTCCAGACGGCCCTGCATGTCGGGGCGGTCGACCGCGATCTGCCGGTCGAAGCGGCCCGGGCGCAGCAGCGCCGGGTCGAGGATGTCCGGCCGGTTCGTCGCGGCGATGAGGATCACGCCGCCCTTGACGTCGAAGCCGTCCATCTCGACGAGCAGCTGGTTCAGGGTCTGCTCGCGCTCGTCGTGACCGCCGCCGAGGCCGGCGCCGCGGTGGCGGCCGACCGCGTCGATCTCGTCGACGAAGACGATCGCCGGGGCGTTCGCCTTGGCCTGCTCGAACAGGTCGCGCACACGGGAGGCACCGACACCGACGAACATCTCGACGAAGTCGGAACCGGAGATCGAGTAGAACGGGACGCCCGCCTCGCCTGCGACGGCGCGCGCGAGCAGGGTCTTGCCGGTGCCGGGCGGGCCGTACAGCAGCACGCCCTTGGGGATCTTGGCGCCGACGGCCTGGAACTTGGCCGGCTCCTGGAGGAACTCCTTGATCTCGTGGAGTTCCTCGACGGCCTCGTCCGAACCGGCGACGTCGGAGAACGTCGTCTTGGGGGTGTCCTTGGTGATGAGCTTCGCCTTGGACTTGCCGAAGTTCATGACCCGGCTGCCGCCGCCCTGCATCTGGTTCATCAGGAACAGGAAGATGACCACGATGAGGACGAAGGGAAGCAGAGTGATCAGGAGCCCGACGAACGGGTTCTGCTTCGACGGCGACACGGTGTAGCCGTCGGGGATCTGCTTGTCCTGGTACTTGTTCTGCAGCGTGCTGGCGAGGGTCACGCCCTGGTCGCCGATGTAGCTCGCCTTGATCTTCGAGCTGCCTTCGACCTTCTCGCCGTCCTTGAGGTGGACCTCGATGGTCTGCTCGTCACCGGTGGTGAGCTTGGCCGACTCGACCCTGTTGTCGTTGATCGCCTGGACGACCTGGCCAGTGTCCACCGTCTTGTAGCCGCCGGACGAGCCGACGACCTGCATCAACACGACCACGGCAAGGACGGCCAGCACGATCCACATGACCGGCCCACGGAAGTATCGCTTCACGTCCATCCACACGGAGCGGTGCCGCCCCGTCCCTCCTGCCATAGTGAGTTTGATAAGACAGTTCTTCTGACGGTACCCCAGCCTGGCGGCCCTCAGCCGCACGGGACGGCCGGCGCCCCGTCTGCATGCTCCAACGGCGCGGAGGCCTCCGGGGTTCCCGGCCGGCCCCCCGGAACGCCGTGGAGCCCGCTACGGGGCCGTGTCAGCCGCCGTAGACGTGGGGCGCGAGCGTACCGACGAACGGGAGGTTGCGGTACTTCTCGGCGTAGTCCAGGCCGTAGCCGACGACGAACTCGTTGGGAATGTCGAAACCGACCCACTCCACGTCGATGGCGACCTTCGCGGCGTCGGGCTTGCGCAGCAGCGTGCACACCTTGAGGGAGGCGGGCTCGCGCGAGCCGAGGTTGGAGATCAGCCAGGACAGGGTCAGGCCGGAGTCGATGATGTCCTCGACGATCAGGACGTGCTTGCCCTTGATGTCGGTGTCGAGGTCCTTGAGGATCCGCACCACGCCGGAGGACTGGGTGCCCGCGCCGTACGAGGACACCGCCATCCAGTCCATGGTGACGGGGGTGGACAGCGTGCGCGCCAGGTCGGCCATGACCATCACGGCGCCCTTGAGGACGCCGACGATGAGCAGGTCCTTGCCCGCGTACTCCGCGTCGATCTTCGCGGCCAGCTCGGCCAGCTTCGCGTCGATCTCTTCCTTGGTGATGAGTACCTTCTCGAGGTCGGCACCCATGTCGTTCGCGTCCACCCGCATCACTTTCGGTCGTCCCACCGGCCACTCCGGAGCGCCCCGGCGATCCGTGCGCGGATCGGTGGGAGGGCCCGGATTCAGCCTTGCCGAATCACCAGTCTGCCACCCTGCCGCCGGGCGACGACTTTGCCGGGGAGGTTGATGGCCCCCTGACCGCGCCAGCCGGTGATCAGCCGGTCCACCTCCTCGACGTGCCGGGCGAACAGCGCACCGGCCGGGGCACCGGCCTCGATGGCGGCGCGGCGCAGGATCCGGCGGCGCACGGCGGGCGGGAGGGCGTAGAGCTTGGCGCACTCCAGCACACCGGTGGCGTCGCGGACGCCGGCCTCGGCCTGGCGGGCCCAGGTGTCGAGGGCGTCGGCGTCGTCCCGGGAGAGTTGGGCCGTACGGGCGAGGGCCTCCACGACGCCCTTGCCGAGGGCCTTCTCCAGGGCGGGCAGGCCCTCGTGGCGCAGCCGGGAGCGGGTGTAGGCCGGGTCGGCGTTGTGCGGGTCGTCCCAGACGGGCAGGGACTGGACCATGCAGGCCTTGCGGGCGGTCTGCCGGTCGACCTGGAGGAAGGGGCGCCGGTAACGGCCGCCGGCCCCCGAGACCGCGGCCATGCCCGACAGGGAGCGGATGCCGGAACCGCGGGCGAGGCCCAGCAGCACGGTCTCGGCCTGGTCGTCGCGGGTGTGGCCGAGCAGGACGGCGGCGGCGCCGTGCCGGGCGGCGGCGGCGTCCAGGGCGGCGTAGCGTGCGTCGCGGGCGGCGGCTTCGGGGCCTCCGGCACGGCCCACGGTCACGCTGGTCGCCTCGACCGGGTCCAGGCCCAGTTCGCGCAGGCGCAGGACGACCTCTTCGGCGCGCAGGTCGGAGCCGTTCTGCAGGCCGTGGTCGACGGTGATGCCGCCGGCGCGGACCCCGAGCCGGGGGGCCTCGAAGGCGAGGGCGGAGGCGAGTGCCATGGAGTCGGCGCCGCCGGAGCACGCGACGAGCACGAGCGGCGCGGGCGGGCGCTCGGGCACGCGGTCGGCGGCCGTCGCGGCGGGTACGCCGGCCGTGCTGTTCAGTTCGGTGAGGATGTCGTGGAGGACGCGGCGGACCGCCAGGCGTATCGCCGCGACCGCAGGATGGGGACCCATGTCCGGTGCCCTTCATGAAGTTGTCGGGGGTGAGCCCGAGGTTCGGTCACGCAGAGTGTGTAGATGGTGACAGAAACGGGCCGTTCCCTGAGCATCGCACGCCTGTCGAAGGCCCACGGTCCCTCGGACGGGTGATTGGAGGGGCGTTTACCTGCCGTCGGCCGGTTCCGTCGCGCGCCCGCCCGCGGGGCTCACGACTCCGGCGTGCGGTGCACCCGCGCGATCCAGTCCGCCGGTTTGGCGATCTCCGACTTGGTCGGGAGGGTGTTGGGCGAGGTCCAGACGCGGTTGAACCCGTCCATGCCGCACTCGTCGACGACGGCCCGGACGAAACGCTCGCCGTCCCGGTACTGGCGGAGCTTGGCGTCGAGGCCGAGCAGCTTGCGCAGGGCCAGGTCGAGGCGGGAGGCGCCCTTGGCACGCCGCTGCTGGAATTTCTCGCGGATCTCGCCGACGCTCGGCACGACCGAGGGGCCCACCCCGTCCATCACGAAGTCGGCGTGGCCCTCCAGGAGGGACATCACGGCGGTGAGCCGGCCGAGGACCTCGCGCTGGGCGGGGGTCTGCACCAGCTCGACCAGGGAGCGGCCGCCGTCTTCCTCCTCGCCCTCCGGGCGGCCCCCCGCCAGCGTCTGGGCGGCCTCGCGGACCCGCTCCAGCACCGTCATGGGGTCGACGTCGGTCTCCGCGAGGAACGACTGGATCTCGCCCTCCAGGTGGTCGCGCAGCCAGGGCACCGCGGTGAACTGGGTGCGGTGCGTCTCCTCGTGCAGGCACACCCACAGGCGGAAGTCGTGCGGGTCCACGTCGAGTTCGCGCTCCACGTGCACGATGTTCGGCGCGACCAGCAGCAGCCGGCCGCCGCCGTTCGCACCGGCGGGCAGCTCGCGGGTGGCCGGGGCGAAGGTCTCGTACTGGCCGAGGACGCGGGAGGACAGGAAGGACAGCAGCATGCCCAGCTCCACGCCGGTGACCTTGCCGCCGACGGCGCCGAGGACCGCGTTGCCGGCGCCGTCGCCGCGCCGCTCCTGCATCTTCTCCAGCAGGGGCTTGAGGATCTCCCGGAACCCGGCGACGTTGGCCCGGACCCAGCCGGGCCGGTCGACGACGAGGACGGGGGTGTCGTGGATCTCCTCGGTGGCCATCCGGGTGAAGCCCCGGACGTGCTCCTCCGAGACCTTGGCATGGCGGCGGAGTTCCGCGACGACGGCCCGGGCCTCGTCGCGGCTCACCTCGGGGCCCGGTCGTACGAGCCGGGTGGCGGTCGCCACCGCGAGATTCCAGTCGACCATGCCGGAAGATGCGCCGAAGCTCGTCATGCGTCAACCGTACGTGAGCACCGCCGTCAGGGGCAGGCCGTGGCGAGCGGTGGGGTGGGGGCGCCGGGTGGTCAGGCGCAGCCGCAGGAGGCCAGGGTCGTCGCCGCCCTGTCCAGAGCCGCCTGGGCCGCCCAGGCGTCCGTCGTGCCGGAGCCGAGGAAGGCGAAGGCCAGCACGCGGCCCCGGTCGGTGACCACGGTGCCCGCGAGGGTGTTGACCCCCGTGAGGGTGCCGGTCTTCGCGCGGACGAGGCCGGCCGCGCCGTCCGTGTAGCGGCTGGTCAGCGTGCCGGTGAAGCCGGCGACGGGCAGGCCGGTGAGGACCGGACGCAGCTCGGGGCGGTCCGGGTCGGCGGCTTCGGCCAACAGGGCGGTGAGCAGCTCGGCGGTGATCCGGTCGGTGCGGTCCAGACCGCTGCCGTCGTGGAACTCGGCGCCGCGCACGGGCAGACCCAGCTGCTTCAGACGGGCGGTGACGGCCGCGGAGACGCCCTTGAAGTCGGCGCGCTTGCCGGTCGCCACGGCGGTGTGCCGGGCCAGGGCCTCGGCGAGGTCGTTGTCGCTGTTGGTCAGCATCCGTTCGACCAGGGCCGACAGCGGGGGCGAGGAGACGGTGGCGAGGGTGTCGGCGCGGTTGGTGGCCTTGGACGGGCCGGGGGCCGACGCGGTGACGCCGTGCTTCTTCAGCAGACCGGCGAAGGTGCGCGCGGCGTCGGCGGCCGGGTCGGGAACGCGGGGGGCGGGGCCGCTGGTGGAGTCGTCGGTGCGGGCCTCGTCGGCCATCAGCGCGGTGACGCGGGCGAGGTTCTCGTTGACCCCGATCGGGTGCGTTTCCGCACCCGCGTAGAGCGTCGTGTCGTAGGACAGCGTCACCTTGCGCACGTCCCGCTTCTTCAGGGCCGCCGCCGTCTGCCCGGCGAGGGTGCGCAGGCTCGCGAGGCCCCGGGCGTCCGCGCGTGCGGTGAGGGTCGGGTCGCCGCCGCCGACCAGGACGAGTTCGCCGGTGTCGGGCTCCAGGGCGGTGCGGGTGGTGAGCCGGTGGTCGGGGCCGAGGGCGGTGAGGGCGGCGACGCCGGTGGCGATCTTGGTGGTGGAGGCGGGGGTGAGGGGCGTGCCGGCGCCGGTGCCGTAGAGGCGCTTGCCGGTGGTGAGGTCGACGACGGTCGCGCCGGGGCGGGTGCCGAGCGCCGGGTCCGCCAGCAGGGGGTCGAGGGCGTCGGCGAGGGCGGTCCCGCCCGGCGCCGCCTTGGCCCCGTCCGGCCGCGCGCCCTCGTCGCCGCCCAGGGAGGCCAGGACGGAGCCGGCGCTGGGCGCGGGGCGGGGCGGGCCGGCCGCCGGGCCGGTGCCGCGTGATCCGCGACCGTGATCTGCGCCACCCGTGTGCTCCAGGGCGACGGCCCGGTCCTGCTCGGCCGTACGCTGACCCGTGGAGTCCCAGGGGCCGGCGGCGGTCACCACACCGGCGGCCAGTGCCAGCCCGGCGGTGGCGGCGCCGGCGGTGTACTGCCAGGTCTTCGGCCTGGTGATCCGGGTGAGCTGCGGTGCCGTGGCCCGTGCGAGCCGCGCGACCCGCGGTCCGGCGGACCGTGCGGCGCGTGCGAGACGCGGTCGGACGGCGCCCGCGGCCCGCGCCATGTGCGGCCTCGCGGCCCGCCAAGGCCTCAGCTCCGGCACTACCACCAGCCCCTTTCGCGATCACGCACCTGCGTGAGGGACACTTAACCACCAGAACTATGTGCTGATCATGGAGGAGCGTCCGGTGGAGTTCGACGTCACGATCGAGATCCCGAAGGGTTCGCGGAACAAGTACGAGGTGGACCACGAGACCGGTCGTATCCGCCTGGACCGCCGCCTGTTCACCTCGACCGCCTACCCGACCGACTACGGCTTCGTCGAGAACACCCTCGGCGAGGACGGCGACCCGCTGGACGCCCTGGTCATCCTGGACGAGCCGACCTTCCCCGGCTGCCTGATCCGCTGCCGCGCGATCGGCATGTTCCGGATGACGGACGAGGCCGGCGGCGACGACAAGCTGCTGTGCGTGCCGTCGACCGACCCGCGTGTGGAGCACCTGCGTGACATCCACCACGTGTCGGAGTTCGACCGCCTGGAGATCCAGCACTTCTTCGAGGTCTACAAGGACCTGGAGCCCGGCAAGTCCGTCGAGGGCGCCGACTGGGTGGGCCGCACCGACGCCGAGGCCGAGATCGAGCGTTCGTACAAGCGTTTCAAGGACCAGGGCGGCCACTGAGCAGCAGCCCCTCCCGTAACGGGCCGCACGCGTGACGCGTGCGGCCCGTTCACGTTTGGGTGCGCATACTGAGGGTTACGAGAGGGAGTGTTCGTACCAGGGAGCGTTGCGCAGGTGACGGAGGCGGAGGACCGCAAGCCGCAGTCGGACGAGGCCCACAGTGCCTTCCGGCCGCCGGGCGGGGTGATGACGTCGATCGACGGCGAGTCGTCGACGACGTCCGAGTTCGAGATCCCCGAGGGGCTGGCCGTCGCGCGGCACGCCGGGTCGGAGTCCGAGACCACCTCGGAGTTCGCGCTGCCGGACGGGGTGGACGCCCCGCCGGCCGTGGCCGCGGAGGACACCGAGGGTTCGGCGTTCACCACCCCGAGCACGTACAGCGCGTGGTCGGCGCCGAACGCCTTCACGCCCGCGAGCGGCTTCCCGGCGGTCAGTCTGACGGACGTGCCCTGGCAGGACCGGATGCGCGCGATGCTGCGCATGCCGGTGGCCGAGCGGCCCGCGCCCGAGGCACCGCAGCGGCACGACGACGAGACCGGCCCGGCCGTGCCCCGCGTGCTCGACCTGACGCTGCGTATCGGGGAGCTGCTGCTCGCCGGGGGTGAGGGCGCCGAGGACGTGGAGGCGGCGATGTTCGCCGTCTGCCGCTCCTACGGCCTGGACCGCTGCGAGCCGAACGTCACCTTCACCCTGCTGTCCATCTCCCACCAGCCGTCGCTGGTCGAGGACCCGGTGACCGCGTCGCGCACGGTGCGCCGCCGCGGCACCGACTACACCCGGCTCGCGGCCGTCTTCCAGCTGGTGGACGACCTCAGCGACCCGGAGACGCAGATCTCCCTGGAGGAGGCCTACCGGCGCCTCGCGGAGATCCGCCGCAACCGGCACCCGTACCCCACCTGGGTGCTGACCACGGCGAGCGGTCTGCTCGCGGGCGCGGCCTCGCTGCTGGTCGGCGGTGACGTGATCGTGTTCTTCGCGGCGCTGTTCGGCGCGATGCTCGGCGACCGGCTGGCGTGGCTGTGCGCCGGCCGCGGGCTGCCGGAGTTCTACCAGTTCGCGGTGGCCGCGATGCCGCCGGCGGCGATCGGCATCGCGCTGACGCTGACGCACGTCGACGTGAAGGCGTCCGCGGTGATCACCGGTGGGCTGTTCGCACTGCTGCCGGGACGGGCGCTGGTCGCGGGGGTGCAGGACGGCCTGACCGGCTTCTACATCACCGCCGCCGCGCGGCTGCTGGAGGTCATGTACTTCTTCGTCAGCATCGTCGCCGGGGTGCTGGTGGTGCTGTACTTCGGCGTCCAGCTGGGCGCCAACCTCAACCCGGACGCCGAGCTGGGCACCGGTGACGAGCCGATCGTGCAGATCTTCGCCTCGATGCTGCTGTCGCTGGCCTTCGCGATCCTGCTCCAGCAGGAACGGGCCACCGTGCTGGCGGTGACCCTGAACGGTGGCGTCGCCTGGTGCGTCTACGGGGCCATGCACTACGCGGGCGACATCTCGCCGGTGGCCTCCACGGCGGCCGCGGCGGGGCTGGTGGGCCTGTTCGGGCAGCTCATGTCCCGGTACCGGTTCGCGTCGGCGCTGCCGTACACCACCGCGGCGATCGGGCCGCTGCTGCCCGGTTCGGCGACGTACTTCGGGCTGCTGGCGATCGCGCAGAGCGAGGTGGACTCGGGGCTGCTGTCGCTGTCCAAGGCGGTGGCGCTCGCGATGGCCATCGCCATCGGGGTGAACCTCGGTGGGGAGATCTCCCGGCTGTTCCTGAGGGTGCCGGGCGCCGCGAGCGCCGCCGGTCGCCGGGCGGCGAAGCGGACGCGGGGGTTCTAGGGCCTGTCACGGGCCGCCCCCGCGCCCTCGGGCGGGTCAGCGGCCCTGGTTGTAGGGGTACTGACCGCTCTGCTGGTCGCCGTGGGGCTGCTGCCCGTAGTTCTGCGGGTACTGCTGGGGGTACGGCTGCCGCGGGGACTGCTGGTACTGAGGGGGCTGCGGCTGGTACTGCTGCGGCTGCTGGTACTGCGAGGGCTGCGGCTGCTGGTACTGCGAGGGCTGCGGCTGCTGGTACTGCTGCTGCGGCTGCTCGTACTGGTCGACCCTGCGGAGCTGGGTCGTGGCGTCGTCCATGACCGGGTACGAGGGCTGCGGCTGGTGCTGGGCCGCGGGGGGCGCGGTCGCGGCGGCGCGCTTCTTCTTGCCGCGCTCGCGCAGGTACTCGATGGCGATCGGGACGACCGAGACGACGACGATCAGGACGAGGATGGGCTCGACGTTGGTGCGGATGAACTCGATCTGGCCCAGCCAGTAGCCCGCGAGGGTGACGCCCGAGCCCCAGGCCACGCCGCCGATCACGTTGTACGTGAGGAAGGTGCGGTACTTCATGCGGCCGGCGCCCGCCACGATGGGGGCGAAGGTGCGGACGATCGGGACGAAGCGGGCCAGGACGATCGCCTTGGGGCCGTACTTCTCCATGAACTCGTGCGCCTTGTCCAGGTTCTCCTTCTTGAAGAGCTTGGAGTTCGGCCGGCTGAAGAGCTTGGGGCCGAGGAACTTGCCGATCATGTATCCCACTTGGTCGCCGATGACGGCGGCCAGCACGATCAGCGTGCACACCAGCCACAGCGGCTGGCTGATGTACTCGCCCTGGGCGACGAAGAGGCCCGCGGTGAACAGCAGCGAGTCGCCGGGCAGGAACGCGAAGAGTCCGGACTCGGCGAAGACGATGAGCAGGATGCCCGGAAGAGCGAAGGTCTCGATCAGGTAGTCCGGGCTGAGCCACTCGGGGCCGAGCGCAAGGGTGGTCACGGGATTGTGGCTCCTGCTGCTGGGGGAGGCGGGCTGGGACTGGCTGCCCAAACGTATCAACGCAGCCGTCGGGTTCCAGGTTCCACCGGCAGTCCCGGTGTGCACTGTGGCCCGACCCGGGGAAGCCTGAGAACCATGAGCATCGAAGAATACGGCGGCGGACAGGGCCCTCGGCCCGAGGTGCTCGTCGTGACCACGAACGACCTGCCGGGCCACCGCGTGCAGGAGGTGCTCGGGGAGGTCTTCGGACTGACCGTGCGCTCCCGGCACCTGGGGAGCCAGATCGGCGCCGGACTGAAGTCGATGGTCGGCGGCGAGCTGCGCGGCCTCACCAAGACGCTGGTCGAGACGCGCAACGAGGCGATGGAGCGGCTCGTCGAGCAGGCACGCGCGCGGGGGGCCAACGCGGTCCTGGCGTTCCGCTTCGACGTGACGGCGGCCGCGGACGTGGGCACCGAGGTGTGCGCGTACGGGACGGCGGTGGGGGGGGGGGGGGGGGGGGGGGGGGGGGGGGGGGGGGGAGGGGGGAGGGGGGGGGGGGGGGGGGGGGGGGGGGGGGGGGGGGGGGGGGGGGGGGGGAGGGGGGGTGGGGGGGGGGGGGGGTTGGGTGGGGAG
>NZ_JBWKKZ010000007.1:75395-218038 GCF_056430705.1 Streptomyces sp. NPDC045956
AGTGTGTTTATGGTTTCCGGTGGGAATGGAGCGGCGGGGGAGGGGGGGGGCGATGTGGGTAGGGGTGGTGGGGTGGGTGTGCTGGCCGCGCGGACCCCCCCCCCCCCCCACGACCACGGCTCAGGAGGTGTGCCGGACGGCGTTGGCGAGGATCGCGTCGCGCATGTAAACGGCCAGGCCCTGCCTGGCGGTGTCGATGTTTCGCGTGAAACGTTCGTCCGAGACGTACATGTCGCCCAGGCAGGTGTGCATCTCGTACCCGCAGTCGTAGTGGTTGCGGGCGATGCCCAGCCGGTGGTCCTCGGCGGTGTCCATCGCCTCCTCTGAGTCGGCGGGCTCACCGGCGTCCATCAGCGCGACGAAGCGCCGGGTGAGTTCGTCGGCCTCGTCCTGGATGCGCTGCCAGTCCTCCTTGGTGTATGAGGCGGTCTTCTGCCGCGACTGGCGGTAGGCGTCGGTGTCGCCCCAGCGCTCGCGCACCTCCTCCTGGTGCGCGTCGGGGTCGAAGTCGCCGAAGACCTCGAACTTCTCCTCGGGCGTGAGGTTGATGCCCATGCTGCGTGCCTCCAAGGCGTGCTCCACGGCCGCCGCCATCTTCCGCAGCTTCTCGATCCGGTCGGACAGCAGCTCGTGCTGGCGGCGCAGGTGCGCGCGCGGGTCCGCGGCCGGGTCGTCCAGCAGGGCGGCGACCTCGTCGAGCGGGAAGCCCAGCTCCCGGTAGAACAGGATCTGCTGCAACCGGTCGAGGTCGCCGTCGCCGTAGCGCCGGTGGCCCGCGTGGCTGCGCTCGCTGGGTACGAGCAGGCCGATGTCGTCGTAGTGGTGCAGGGTGCGCACCGTCACTCCGGCGAAGCCGGCGACCTGTCCCACGGAGTAGCTCACTTCCGCTCCTTTCTCTGACGCCCTCCACGCTGCCTCCTCACGTGACGTGAGGTGCAAGCCCGCGTGCGGGGGCCGGGTCCCGGACCTACCGTCGACTGCATGCCATTGCACCAGGCGCCCCCCGCGTCCCACGACGGCGACCGTGACCGGCGCCGGCTCGCCGTCAACCCGTTCCACGGGGCGACGAACCCGCTCGGCGGCATGACCGAGGCCCCGCCGTCCCGCCGGCTGCCCGACTCCCCGCTGCCCCCGGAGACGGCGTACCGGCTCGTCCACGACGAGCTGATGCTGGACGGCAACGCACGTCTCAACCTGGCCACCTTCGTCACCACCTGGATGGAGCCGCAGGCCGGGGTGCTGATGGGCGAGTGCCGGGACAAGAACATGATCGACAAGGACGAGTACCCGCGCACCGCCGAGCTGGAGCGGCGCTGCGTGGCGATGCTCGCCGACCTGTGGCACGCGCCCGACCCCGCGGCGGTGGTGGGCTGCTCCACGACCGGGTCGAGCGAGGCGTGCATGCTGGCCGGGATGGCCCTGAAGCGGCGGTGGGCGCTGCGCAACGCCGACCGGTACCCGGCGAGGGACGTGCGGCCCAACCTGGTCATGGGCGTGAACGTCCAGGTCTGCTGGGAGAAGTTCTGCACCTTCTGGGAGGTGGAGGCCCGGCAGGTTCCCATGGAGGGCGACCGCTTCCACCTGGACCCCGAGGCCGCCGCCGCACTGTGCGACGAGAACACCATCGGGGTCGTCGGCATCCTCGGCTCCACCTTCGACGGCTCCTACGAGCCGGTCGCCGACCTCTGCGCGGCCCTGGACGCCCTCCAGGAGCGCACCGGGCTCGACGTCCCGGTGCACGTCGACGGCGCGTCCGGGGCGATGGTCGCGCCCTTCCTGGACGAGGACCTGGTGTGGGACTTCCGGCTGCCGCGGGTCGCCTCGATCAACACCTCGGGGCACAAGTACGGCCTGGTCTACCCCGGTGTCGGCTGGGCGCTGTGGCGGGACGCGGACGCGCTGCCCGAGGAGCTGGTCTTCCGGGTCAACTACCTGGGCGGCGACATGCCGACCTTCGCGCTGAACTTCTCCCGGCCCGGCGCGCAGGTGGTCGCGCAGTACTACACGTTCCTGCGGCTGGGCCGGGAGGGCTACCGGGCGGTGCAGCAGGCCTCGCGGGACATCGCGCGAGGGCTCGCCGAGCGCGTGGCGGCGCTCGGCGACTTCCGGCTGCTGACGCGCGGCGACGAGTTGCCGGTGTTCGCCTTCACGACGGCCGACGACGTGACGGCGTACGACGTGTTCGACGTCTCGCGGCGGCTGCGGGAGGGCGGCTGGCTGGTGCCGGCGTACACCTTCCCGCCGCACCGCGAGGACCTGTCGGTGCTGCGCGTGGTGTGCCGCAACGGCTTCTCGGCCGACATGGCCGACCTGCTGGTGGAGGACCTGGAGCGGCTGCTGCCGGAGCTGCGGCGGCAACCGCATCCGCTGACCCGGGACAAGGGGGCGGCGACCGGGTTCCACCACTGAGCCCGCCTAGCGGCTGAGCCGCGCGAACCTCCGCACCGCCAGCGGGAAGAAGACCGCGAGCAGGGCCAGCGGCCACGCGAGGGCCGCCCACAGGTGGCCGGGCTCCCCGCCGGGGCCCCCGAACAGGTCGCGCACGGCGGTGGCGGTCTGGGACATCGGGTTCCACTGGACGACCGTGCCCAGCCAGCCCGGCATGGCCTGAGGGGTGGCGAAGGCGTTGGAGAGGAAGCCGACCGGCCAGACCAGGATCTGCACCGCCGTCACCAGCTCCGGCTTCCCGGCCACCAGGGCCAGGAAGATGCCGGCCCACAGCATCGCGAACCGGAAGAGGAGCAGCAGGCCGACGGCGCCCAGGAAGGCGCCGGGGCCGCCGTGGGTCCGCCAGCCGAGCGCGTGCCCGACCCCGACGAGCACGGTGAGCCCGAGCGCCGACTGGAGCATGTCGGCGGCCGACCGGCCCACCAGGACGGCGCCGTTGGTCATGGGGAGGGAGCGGAAGCGGTCGACGACCCCCTTGTTGAGGTCCTGGGTGACGGCGATCATCGTGCCCTCCAGGCCGAAGGCCATGGTGAGCGCCAGCATCCCGGGGACCAGGTAGTCGACGTAGTCGCCGCTCACCCCGCGGCCGCCGCCGACGAGGTAGCCGAACATCAGCAGCAGCATGACCGGGAAGACCAGGTTGACGACGACGGCGACCGGCTGCCGCCCCCAGCGGGCCAGCTCGCGCCGGGTCATGGTCCACGAGTCGGTGAGGGCGTACGCCAGGGGGCCGGCGCCGGTGGTCGTGACGGTGCCCGTGCTCACGCTGTCTCCTTCGTGCGGTCGGTGAGGTGCAGGAACACCTCGTCCAGGGTGGGGCGGCGCAGGGCGACGTCCTCCGCCTCGATGCCGGCCTCCTCCAGCGCCCGTACGACGCCGGAGAGCGCCGCCATGCGGTCGGTGACCGGGGCGCTGACCAGCCGGCGGTCGGTGTCGACGCGGACGCCGGTGAGCGGCAGCAGGGCGACGGCCGCGCCCAGGTGTCCGGCGTCGCGCAGGACCACGTCGACGCGGTCGCCGCCGGTGGCCGCCTTCAGTTCGTCCGCCGTGCCGTCGGCGACGACCCGGCCGGCGTCGACGACCGAGATGCGGTCGGCGAGCTGGTCGGCCTCCTCCAGGTACTGGGTGGTGAGCAGGACCGTCGTACCGCCCCCGACCAGGGAGCGGACGGAGGCCCACACCTCGGCGCGGCCCCGCGGGTCGAGGCCCGTGGTGGGTTCGTCCAGGAAGAGGACCTCCGGCTCGGTGATGAGGGACGCGGCGAGGTCCAGGCGGCGCCGCATGCCGCCGCTGAAGGCGCTGACCGGTTTGCGTCCGGTGTCGGTGAGGTCGAACCGGGCGAGCAGTTCGTCGGCACGCGCGCGTGCCCGCCGGGCGCCCAGGTGGTGGAGGCGGCCGAACATCTCCAGGTTCTGCCGGCCGCCCAGCTCCTCGTCCAGCGCCGCGTGCTGCCCGAGCAGGCCGATGCGCAGCCGTACGGCGTACGCGTCGGTGACCACGTCGTGTCCGGCCACCTCGACCCGGCCTGCGTCGGGGCGCAGCAGGGTGGAGAGGATACGGACCAGCGTCGTCTTGCCGGCGCCGTTGGGCCCCAGCACCCCGTGCACCGTGCCGCGGGTGACCGTCAGGTCGAGCCCGTCCAGCGCCTTCTTGCCGCCGTACTTCTTGCGTGCCCCTTCGACGGTGATCGCCGCGTCGGCCACTGGCACACTCCTCGTTTAGTCAAACTTGACTACTGACTCGTGGAGCGTATGCCCGCCTGTCGACTTAGTCAAACTTGATTAGTCGTGGTCACCCGGATGCGGTTCCGGCGTCGCGAACGGGTTCTCCTCACCCTCGCCGAGGACGCCGACGAACGGCTCGCCCTCACCGGCGAAGGTGTACGCACCGCCCCGGATGCGCTCGATGAGCGCGCGGGTCCACTCGGCGCCGGTGTCGGCGGAGTGCACCCACAGGTTCATGATCTCGCCGATGTGGCCGAGCTGCCCGGGGCCGTCCTCGGGCGTGTAGTACTCGGTGACGGCCCTGCGCCACTCCTGGATGGCCCGGACCCGTTCCTCCAGCAGCGTCAGTACCTCCTCGCGCGCCAGGTCGACCATCAGGCCGACTCCGGCGGCGAGCACGTCCGGCTTCTGGTCGTAGGCGGTGAGGGACGCGCGCAGGAGGCCGAAGAACTCCTCGGTGCCCTTCTCCGTGATCTCGTACTCCGTGCGGGGCGGCCCGCCGGCGGTCGACGGGGCGATCTCGTGCGCGTGCAGCAGGCCCTGCTTGGCCATCTGCTTCAGCGCGTGGTAGATCGAGCCGGGCTTGGCGTTGGACCACTCGTGCGCGCCCCAGAACTCCAGGTCGTTGCGCACCTGGTAGCCGTGGGCCCGCCCGTGCTGGCGGACCGCGCCCAGCACCAGGAGACGGATCACTGACATACGGTCCAGGTTAGGCGGGCGCGTCCTGCTCCCTCGCCACCAGGTCCCAGGCCGAGGCGCCGTCCAGCGACTCGCGGACGATGTCGGCGTGGCCGGCGTGCCGGGCCGTCTCGCGGATCAGCGTCAGGCACAGCCACCGCATGGAGACGCGCTCGTCCGGCGGGAACCAGGGAGCCTTGGGCAGCGGGAAGGTGTCGTCGAGGCTCGGCACCCCCCGGACGAAGGCCTCCGTCTCGGCGGCGACCTTCTCCCAGTACGCCAGCTGCGAGGCGACCGTCTCGTCCCCCACCAGGACGAAGCACTCGTGCCAGTTCGACTCGTCCCGCTCGACGGCCGGCGGCACCTGCCGGGCGCGGGCGACCCACCCCTGCTCGACCTCGGCGACGTGCTTGATCAGCCCGGCCAGGGTCAGTTCACTGGCGCTCGGCCGGGACGACGCCTGCTCGTCGGTCAGCCCCAGCACCGACCGGCGGATGCCGCCGCGCTGCTCCGCCAGGAAGGCCAGCAGCGCTCCGCGCTCGTCGCCCTGCGCCTCGGGTCGCACGTGAGTGACCATGACCGGCCGCCTTTCGTCGGACGGGGACTTTCCCCTGACACCGAGAAAGCTACGGGCCCTTGCGGTCAGCCTCTGTCCGCAAGGGCCACGACACGGGAGCGGGAACTAGAAGGGGAAGCCGCTCCGCCCGTGCTGCACCGAGATCCACTGCTGGGTGGTGAAGGCGTCCAGCATGGTGTCGCCGTTCAGACGGCCGAGGCCGGAGTGCTTCTCCCCGCCGAAGGGCACGATCGGCTCGTCGTGCACGGTCCCGTCGTTCACGTGGAACATGCCGGCGTCGATCCGCCTGGCGAAGGCGACGCCGCGCTCGATGTCACCGGTGTGCACGGCGCCGCTCAGGCCGTACGGCGTGTCGTTGACGAGGCGGACGGCCTCCTCCTCGCCGTCGAACGGGACGAGGAAGGCGACCGGGCCGAAGACCTCCTGCCGCAGGAGCGCCGAGTCGGCGGGCAGGTCGGTGAGGACCGACGGGGTGACGAGGTTGTCGGTGGTGGTGCCGCGCACCAGGGCGGTGGCGCCCTCGGCGAGTGCCTGCTCGACGATGCCCGCGAGGGCGTCCGCCTGCGAGGAGTTGATCACGGGGCCGATGACGGTCGAGGGGTCGCGCGGGTCACCGGCCTTGAGGGTCCTGACCTTGGCGACGAACTTCTCGGTGAACTCCTCGGCCACCGACCGGTCGACCAGGACGCGGTTCGCGGCCATGCAGACCTGGCCCTGGTGCACGTAGCGGCTGAAGACGGCGGCGTCGACGGCGTAGTCGAGGTCGGCGTCGTCGAGGACGACGAGGGCGCTGTTGCCGCCGAGTTCCAGGATGGAGCGCTTGAAGTGCGCGGCGCAGACGGTCGCGACGTGGCGGCCGACCTTGTCCGAGCCGGTGAAGGAGATCACCTTCGGGACCGGGTGCTCCAGGAAGGCGTCGCCGATCTCCGCGATGTCGGTGACCACGACGTTGAGGAGCCCGCCCGGCAGACCGGCCTCCTCGAAGAGCTTGGCGACCAGCGTGCCGCCGACGATCGGCGTGTTCTGGTGCGGCTTGAGGACGACGCCGTTGCCGAGGGCGAGGGCCGGGGCGACCGACTTGAGGGAGAGGAGGAAGGGGAAGTTGAAGGGGCTGATGACGCCCACGACGCCCACCGGCACCCGGTAGACGCGGTTCTCCTTGCCGTCGACCGGCGAGGGGATGATCCGGCCCTCGGGGCGCAGCGCCAGGTGGACCGCCTCGCGCAGGAACTCCTTGGCGAGGTGCAGCTCGAAGGCGGCCTTCAGACGCGTGCCGCCCAGCTCGGCGATGATCGCCTCGCTGATCTCCGCCTCGTGGTCCTCGACGAACCGCAGCGCCTTCTCGAACACCGCGCGGCGCGCGTACGGGTTCGTCGCGGCCCACTGCTTCTGCGCCCGCTCGGCCGCCCGGTACGCCGCGTCGACCTCGTCGACCGTGGCTATCGTGATCGAGGCGAGCTTCTCGCTGTCGTACGGGTTGAAGTCGATGATGTCCCAGGAGCCGGTGCCCGGGCGCCACTCGCCGTCGATGTACTGCTGGGCGAGGTCGGTGAAGTACGACGACATGTGTTCCCTCAATCCCCTAGCTGCCGCAGCCTCCGCGGCCTCGCGACCACCGCGGGCCGGCCGCCCCTGATTGGGCGTCATCGTACTTGTGTTTCAGGGGAGTTGTTCAGATGAGCTGAAGGAGGCCCCGCAGAAGGTCCCGGCTCTCGTCGGGCCCCGGGCTGTCCTGCTGGAGCTCCTTCAGCGCCGTCTCGTACTGGGTGACGTCCTCGCGCTTGTCGAGGTACAGCGCGCTGGTGAGCTGCTCCAGGTAGACGACGTCCGAGAGGTCGGACTCGGGGAAGCTGAGGATCGTGAACGCGCCACTTTCACCGGAGTGGCCGCCGAAGCCGAACGGCATGACCTGAAGCCGCACGTTCGGGCGTTCCGACAACTCGATCAGGTGCTGGAGCTGCCCGCGCATCACCCCGCGGTCCCCGTACGGACGGCGCAGCGCGGCCTCGTCGAGGACGATGTGGAACTCGGGCGCACTCTCGGCGACGAGGTGCTTCTGCCGCTCCAGGCGCAGCGCGACGCGCCGCTCGACGTCCGCCTCGCTCGCGCCCTTCATCCCGCGCCGGACGACCGCGCGGGCGTACTCCTCGGTCTGCAGCAGACCGTGCACGAACTGCACCTCGTAGACGCGGATCAGCGAGGCGGCGCCCTCCAGGCCGACGTAGGTGGGGAACCAGCTGGGCAGCACGTCGGAGTAACTGTGCCACCAGCCCGCGACGTTGGCCTCCTTGGCCAGGGAGAGCAGGGAGGCGCGCTCGTGCTCGTCCGTGATGCCGTACAGCGTCAGCAGGTCCTCGACGTCTCTCGTCTTGAAGCTCACCCGGCCCAACTCCATCCGGCTGATCTTCGACTCCGAGGCGCGGATCGAGTAGCCCGCCGCCTCTCGCGTGATCCCCCGCGTCTCACGCAGTCGCCTGAGTTGTGATCCGAGCAGCATGCGCCGCACCACCGATCCGGGCTCTCCCGCGCTCACGTTCGCCAGCCTCCCCAACCGTCTTCAGGGGCCGAAGTCTGCCACTAAAACACTTCGAGCAGTACTCGTCCGGTTACGGAAACGGAATCGAGCCGAAGGAAAAGATCAGGATCATGCAGCGACTGGCCAGAAAGCAGCCACCGAACGCGGTGAAGGAGAGGCGAAGATGACGGAAAATTTGACCAACAAGCGGTACGGGCAGGTCCATTTCGGTCACGTGCACGTGCATCTGCCCTTGCATCTGCGGTACGCATCCGAAACCATGGTCCCGCACCACCGCGCCGCATCGCTATGACCGCGAACTCCCGGGAGTGCCTCGCATGGGGACGAATGGATCGACCATGCTCGAGCCGTTACGGCAGGGCCTTCCGCCACTCGACCCCGCAGCCGTCTCCAACGCCGCCTCCTGCTCCCTTCCGCCCCGCTACGACGCGGTGCGCGAGGCACGGGGATTCACCCGCAGGACGCTCGACGGCTGGGACACGGGCGACCGCTTCGACGACGTCTGCCTGGTGGTCTCCGAACTCGTCACCAACGCCCTGCGGCACGCGCTGCCGGCCGACACCCCGCGGCACGGGGAGCAGAACGGGCCCGTCCGGCTGCACCTGATGCGCTGGTCCGACCGGCTCGTGTGCGCGGTGCGCGACCCCAGTCACGACAGCCCGGTGGCCCGTGCGACGGACGACTTCTCGGCGGAGTCGGGCCGCGGCCTGTTCCTCGTCGACTCCTTCAGCGACAGCTGGGGCTGGCACCCGCTCGCCGGGACGCTCAACGGCAAGGTGGTGTGGGCCCTGTTCCGGCTCCAGCGCCCGGGCGACCACGCGGACCGGTGCTACGGGTGACGCCTGCCGTGAGGCCCTGGTGTGCCGCGGGTCTACGCGCGTCGGTGTCGCGAGGGCGCTCTCCGCGCGCGTCGGGGGTGCGCCCCCATGCCCGCGCCGCCGGTACCGCGCGGGTCAGCTCACGACGAGGTGGTCGAACTCGCCGTCCTTGACGCCCAGCAGCATGGCCTCGATCTCGGCGCGCGTGTAGACCAGCGCGGGCCCGTCGGGGAAGCGGCTGTTGCGCATGGCCACGCCGCCGTCGGGCAGCCGCGCGAACTCCACGCAGGAGCCCTGCGAGTTGCTGTGGCGACTCTTCTGCCAGGCCACGTCGTGCAGCTGCGTGGCGGCCATGCCGTTGTACACGCCGGACGCGTCGTCAACGTCGTACACGTCGTGGTCCACAGGTCGCTCCCCGGTGGTGCACTGGCTGATGTGGCCATAGATGCAGTGGTAACTGATCCGGATCATAACCCCGTTCACGTGCAGATGCATGAGCAAATGCACGTGCACGCGCGGTGTTCCTGCGGTTACAGCTTTGACGGGTGCTTTACCGAAAGCCCTTGCCCTCTTGGACGCCTGCCCCGGCAAAGACGTTCCCGCGTATGCCCACGGATTCGAAGAAAATGCACCGACATGCAACAACAGCGGAGGGCCGCTCGGCGGAGCGGCCCCCCGGGACAGGTGGGTGAACGGCGTGCGGAACGGGGTCAGCGCGCGGCGTACGGCAGCAGGGCCATCTCGCGCGCGTTCTTGACCGCCCTGGCCAGCTGCCGCTGCTGCTGGGCCGTCACGCGGGTGACGCGCCGACTGCGGATCTTGCCTCGGTCGGAGACGAACTTCCGCAGCAGCTCGGTGTCCTTGTAGTCGATGTACGTCACTCCCGCCTGGTCCAGCGGGTTGGGCCGCTGCGCGGCGGGCTTCCGGTCGCTCTTGCGGGGCACGGGGTCAGACCTCCAGGAGGGTGTCGAAGGCGGACGGCAGGTGCCGCCAGGCGGCCTGGCCGGCCGCGTACTCGGCGTCGGTCAGCAGACAGCTCTCCAGGAGCCGTTCCAGTCCGTCGCGGTCGAGGCCGGGGGACGTGAAGACCAGGTGCTGGCAGCGGTCCCCGTGCTCGGGGTGCCAGTCGATCGCGGCGGCCGCGCGGCGCACGGGCGGGACCAGGTCCCAGGCGGCGTCCGGGAGCGACGCGAGCCAGGGTCCCGCGCCCTCCACGCACAGGGCACCGCCGGCGGCGTCCCAGTGCAGCAGCGTGTCCGTCTTGTCGGCGAGCCAGAACCGGCCCCGGCTGCGGGCGGCGGCGCAGGTCAGGTCCTCCAGCGCCGCGTACAGCCGTTCCGGGTGGAAGGGGCGGCGCCGGTGCCACACGAGGGTGGTGACACCGTGCGCGTCGGCCTCGGCGGGCAGCAGGGCACAGGCCGGGTGCTGGGCGGCCGCCGCGGCCTCCACGTCGAAGCCCGCCAGCGCCGCGCGGGCCAGCGGGGAGGAGGCGGGGGGTACCGGGTGCGGGGGCTGCGCCGGGGAGGCGGGGGGCGCCGGGTGCGCGGATGGCGCCGGGGAGGCAGGGGGCGTGCACGCCGGGTCGCCGGGGCCGATGGGCACGCGGTGGGCCGTCGGGTGCAGCTGGGCCAGCAGCTCACGGTCCTCGTCGTCGGTCTCCGGGGAGTCGGCGAGGGCCAGCACGGGCGCGTACTCCAGCTGCCGCGCGAAGGTGTCCGCGACGGTGCGCCGGTCGGTGGCGGCGGCGGCGAGGCCGCACTCGGCGAGGTCGTCACCGTTGGCCAGGCAGGGCAGCACCAGGGCCGGGTCGACGGCGGTGATCACGCCGGTGACGGTGAAGCCGCCGGCCGTCACCACCTCCGCCATCGCCTTGGGCTCGACGGAGTCCCACAGCTCGACGACCGCCAGCGGGGTGCCCCCGGCGTCCGCGAGTCGCGCCAGCTCGGGGACGAGGTCCTCGCGCAGGGCGCAGCAGGCGCAGTCGTTGACGAGGGGCGCCTCGCCGGCGGAGAGGACGCCGGTGGCGTCCCGCACGGTCCGTACGACCGTTCCCGCGGCGGCCGTCGCCAGGTCGTGGTGGAGGGCGACGCTGCCGGGCACGTCGGCCAGCAGCCGGGCCACGGCCGCCCGGCGGGCGTCGGCGTGCAGGCCGCCGACGACGACCACCGGCAGCCGCACCGACGGGCTCATGCCCCGCCCCGCTTCCCGTACCGCCGCTCGAAGCGCTCCACGCGGCCGGCGGTGTCCAGGACGCGGGCGGTGCCGGTGTAGAAGGGATGGCTGACGTCGGAGATCTCGACGTCGACCACAGGGTAGGTGCGGCCGTCCTCCCACGCGACGGTGCGCTCACTCGTCATGGTGGACCGGGTGAGGAAGGCGTGGCCGGCGGCGCGGTCACGGAAGACGACCGGGCGGTACTCGGGGTGGATTCCCTTGCGCACGGCGGATCAGCGCTCCTCTCGGAAGTCGACGTGGCGACCGGCGACCGGGTCGTACTTGCGCAGGGTCAGCCGGTCCGGGACGTTGCGGCGGTTCTTGCGGGTGACGTAGGTGAAACCGGTCCCGGCGGTGGACCGGAGTCTGATGACCGGGCGGAGTTCGTTGCGAGCCATGCTGGTACCTTACTGAAAATGACTTCCATTAGCATCTAGGACCGTCCCGGTCCGAAGGAGAGGTACGTCACCGTGTCCGCCCACTGCATGCTGACCGGCACCCGGCCGGGTTTCGGCAACCGCATCTCCCACTCCCACCGGCGGACCTCCCGCCGTTTCGACCCCAACATCCAGACCAAGCGCTACTGGCTGGAGAGCGAGAGCCGGCACGTGCGGCTGCGGCTGAGCACGAAGGCGATCAGGACCGTCGACGCGATCGGCGTCGAGGCGGCCGTGGCGCGCATCCGCGCGCGGGGGGTCAGGGTCTGATGGCGAAGAAGAGCAAGATCGCGAAGAACCGGCAGCGGCAGGAGACCGTCGAGCGGTACGCCGCGCGCCGGGCCGAGCTGAAGGAGATCGTCCGCCGGCCGTCCACCACGGAGGCCGAACGCCTCGCCGCCCAGCGGGAACTGCGCGGCCAGCCCCGCGACGCCGGCCGCACGCGCGTGCGCAACCGCGACCAGGTCGACGGGCGCCCGCGCGGGTACTTCCGCGTCTTCGGGCTGTCCCGGGTGAACCTGCGCGAGCAGGCACACGCCGGACATCTCCCGGGAGTGCGCAAGTCGTCCTGGTAGCTTGCGGCTGTCTTGGGCCGAACCGGCCGTCCGGCTACAGCTTGGAGCTTCCGGTGACACTGGCTACTGCGGAGAGCACGGCGAACGCGAGGGACGCGGCGAGCACGGTGAACACGGCCGGCACGGCCGTGAGTCGAGCCGTGAGTCGAGCCGTGAGTCCGTCGGAGGGGTACGGGCGGGGGCCGCGGGCGCGGCGCCGGGGGTCCGTGCGGGCCGCGGTCGTGGTCCTCGGTCTGGTGGGCACGCTGGCGCTGACGGCGTGCACCGGCGGTGGCGAGGACGGCGACGGCGGCGGCTCGACCGGAGGCTCAGGGGCCGGCGGGGGCGGCGACAAGTCCTCCTCCGCGCCCAGCGGTTCCGCGAGCGCGGACCCGGGCGGCGGCACCGGCGGCGGGTCGTCGTCCGCCGCCGGTGAACTGGAGGGCAGCTGGCTCGCCACCGCCGACGGTCAGGCGGTCGCGCTGATGGTCACCGGTGACAAGGCCGCCCTCTTCGCCACCGGCGGGACCGTGTGCAGTGGCACCACCGGTGAGGACGCCGGGACCCGGACGATCCGCCTCGAGTGCACCCCCGGCGGCGACGACCGGGCGACCGGCACGGTCGAGTCCGTCGACGGGAAGTCGCTCGAGGTGGTCTGGCAGGGCAAGGTCGGCGCGGAGACGTACACCAGATCCGAGGGCGGAACAGTGCCTCCTGGCCTGCCGACGGCCGGTCTCGGCTCCTGAACCGCTCATCCCCCTCCAGCGAAGGAACACCACCCGTGCGCACCACCCGGCCCGTCGGGTCCACCGGCCCCGCCAAGCCCACCAGGTCCACCACCGCCGCCGTCGCCGCCCTCGCCGCGGCGCTCCTCCTGACCGCCTGCGACGACGGCGGGAGCGGCGGTGACGCCGGCGGCAGCGGAAACGGCAGCGGTACGGACGACCGCGCCGGCGCCGCCTGCCGCATCGCCGAGGTGGGTGTGGGGATTGAACCGAGCCCCGCGCCCGCGGCGGGGGACACGGGCACCGTCGCGGTGACCCTCACCAACCGCGGCCCGGCCTGCGTGCTGCACGGCTTCCCCACCGTGCGCCTGGACGCGGGCGACACCCCGGTGCCGGTCCCGCGGGACGAGGCGGCCACCCCGCAGCGGCTGACCCTCGACGAGCAGGGCACGGCGTCCTTCACGGTCTCCTACGTACGGGGAGGGACCGACGGCACCGACGGCCTCACCGTGCGCGCGGCGGAGCTCGCCCTGCCGGACGACGCCTCCACCCACCGCTTCCCCTGGTCGTACGGCACCGTCGCGACGAGCGGCGAGGGTCGGCCGGACGCCACGGTGGGGGCGTTCCAGCGCGCCGGCGACTGAGCGGGGCCGCGCCCCGCCCGCCCGGCGCCGGCGCCACGGCCCGAACCCGCCCGGGCCCGGCGGCGTCAGGACAGCGGACGTCGGCGGTCGACCCGGGCGTGGTCGGCCGCGCGGGTGCCCTCCGTCCAGCCCGCCGCGTCGGCGGCGCCGCGCAGACGGGTCGTGGTCGTCTGCGGGAACAGGCGCTCCAGACGGTCGGTGACCGCGACCTCACGGGAGGCGAGGACCGGCAGGAGGTCCACGTCCGTCGCCGTACCGGCCCCCGCGGTGGCCGCCTCCGCCGCGGCCCGCAGCCGGATGCCCGCGCGGTGGGCGTACGCGGCGAGGAACGACTGCCGGAAGGTCTTGGTCCGCTTGCGTCCGCCCGCACGCTGGGCTGCCTCCGCCTTCGCCATCGCGCCCTCGGCCTGCACGAGCAGCGAGGTGTAGAGGAGTTCGGCCACCTCCAGGTCGGCCTCGAAGCCGACGACGGTGGAAAAGCCCAGGGGTTCGTTCCACACCGCCCGGCAGTGGTTGGCGTCGGCCACCGCGTCCAGCAGCACCGCCTTGGCCTGCTCGTACGGAGGCTCCACCCCGATCCGGCAGGCGCCCGGCGCGTCCGGTGCCGGCGCGTGGGCCGCCAGCAGGGCCTCGTCGACGCTGTGCCGGGCCATCAGCTCCTGCGCCTTGGCGCTGAGCGCCTCCGCCTCCTCCGGGTACCCGGTCGCCTCCGCCTTGGCGAGCAGCGCGCGGATGCGGGCGAGGGCACGGGACTCCGGCCGGTGCTCCCGGCGGCGCGCCTCCCCCGGCAGCCCGGCCTCCAGCGGCTCCAACGCGGGCAGGCGCAGCAGCAGGCGGTACAGCTCCAGTACGGCGGTGGCGTGCGCGAAGCGGTCGGTGCGGGCCGGCACCTGCTCAGGCAGGCCGGCGAGCTGCGCCGCCCAGCGGGGGCCGCGGGCGCGGTCGTGCGGCGCCTGGGCGCGGATCAGCGCGGCGACCAGGCGTACGTGGACGTCCTCCCGCTCGCGCCGCACGATGCGCACGAGGTCGGCGGGCTGCCAGCCGCGCCGCCAGGCCGTGGCCACGAACTCCTCGCCGCGGCGGCCCAGTTCCGCGTCGGCTCCCGGGTCGGCCGCGAGCAGCGAGGCGGCGGTGTCGAGAGTGTCGGCCGTGTCGTCGTACAGGGCGGTCTCGAAGGCACGGTCGACGGTGCTGGGCGTACTCACCCGGCGATGGTGCCACGGGAGGACACGCGGGAGGGCACCCGGGAACTACTGTCAACCTTCGGTTGACACTCCCAGGTGCGCAACCTACGGTTGACACATGGCGACGAACCCGAGCATCACGTCATCCGTACGTCTCGACGAACTCATCACCGCGATCAAGAAGGCGCACGCGGAGCCCCTGGAACAGCTCCAGGACGCCGTCATCGCCGGAGACCACCTCGGTGAGGTGGCCGATCACCTCATCGGCCACTTCGTGGACCAGGCCCGGCGTTCGGGCGCGTCCTGGACGGAGATCGGCAAGAGCATGGGCGTGTCCCGGCAGGCGGCGCAGAAGCGCTTCGTGCCGAAGGAGTCCGCCGACCTGGACCCGAGCCAGGGCTTCGAGCGCTACACCCCCCGCGCCCGCAACGCGGTCATGGCCGCCCACACCGCGGCCAAGGCGGCCGGCGCCACCGAGGGCCTGCCCGAGCACCTCGTCCTCGGCCTGATCACCGAGCGGGAGAGCCTCTCCGCCAAGGCGATCGCCGCGCAGGGCGTGACCCTCGACGCGGTCCGCGAGGCGGCGTCCGCGGCGCTCCCGCCCGCCTCCGCCGAGGCCCCGGGGCTGGTGCCCTACGGCTCCGCGGCGAAGAAGGTCCTCGAACTCACCTTCCGCGAGGCCCTGCGCCTCGGCCACAACTACGTCGGCACCGAGCACATCCTGCTGGCCCTGCTGGAGCACGAGCACGGCGAGGGGGTGCTCAGCGGCCTCGGCCTCGGCAAGGAGGCCGCGGAGCGGTACATCACCGAGGTGCTGGCGCAGTTCCTGGCCTCGGACGAGGAGCAGGAGCCCGACGGGGACCGGGCCTGACCCACCTCGCGGCCCGACCCACCTCGTCCCCGGCACCTTTGGCCGTCGGCCCTCCGGCGCTGGCGCTGCGTCCGGGGTGGCGTCGAGCGCTCCGCGTGGACACCGTGCCCGGGGCCGCCGTCGACGTCTCCGCGCAAGACACGGCGGGGCCGACGCCGGTCCCTCCGCCCCGGCTACGGCATCGGTGCCGGTCCGGTCCAGGCCGGTCCAGGCCGGTCCGGTCCAGGCCGGTCCCATCGCGCAGGGCACGCCATCGGCGGTCCGGCATGGCCCATCGTGCGTGCCGCCGCGCAGGCACCCGAGCCGACCCCTCACCCGGGCCACGACACCGACACGGGTACCGACACCGACACCGGCACCGGCACCGGCACCGGCACCGGCACCCGGCCCTGCGCACCGCCCGCCGCACCCCGGGCCGATGTCAGTCCCTCCTGCGACACTCGCGACATGGCCGACCGGTGGGCACTCGCCGTGGCCGAGGACGGTGGCGTGGACGTCGCCCCCCTCGGCCCCGACGGGCTGCCCGCCGGACCGGTGCGGCGCGAGCCCGGCCCGGCGCAGGCCGTCCGAGCCCGGCCGGACGTGACTCGCTGGGTCTGGCGTGCCACCGCCGAGGTCTACCCGCACCTGCTCGCCGCGGGAGCACGGGCCGAGCGGTGCTACGACGTGGAAGCCGCCGAGAACCTCCTCCTCGGCCACGAGGGGCGGTACGGGGAGCCGCGTTCGGCCGCGGCGGCCCTGGCCCGGTTGCGCGGCGGCCCGGTACCGCCCGATCCGCCGCAGCGGTCCGCCGAGCCGGGCGCCCAGTCCCCGCTCTTCGAACCGCGGGGCACCCACCTCCCCCTCGACGACCTGCTGGCGGTCTACGCCGAGCAGCAGCACCGCCACGACCGGTCCGCCCACCCCGACCGCCTCCGGCTGCTGACCGCGGCCGAGTCCGCGGGGATGCTGGTGGCCGCCGAGATGAACCGCGCGGGGCTGCCCTGGCGGGCCGACGTGCACCGCGAGGTCCTGCACGACCTCCTCGGCGAGCGGTACGCGGGCGGGGGCGAGCCGCGCCGCCTGGCCGAGCTGGCCGACGAGGTGTCCGCGGCGTTCGGCCGCCGGGTCCGGCCGGACCTGCCCGCGGACGTCGTCAAGGCCTTCGCGCAGGCCGGGATCAAGGTCGGTTCCACCCGCCGGTGGGAGATCGAGTCGGTCGACCATCCGGCCGTGAAGCCACTGGTCGAGTACAAGAAGCTCTACCGCATCTGGGTCGCCCACGGCTGGTCCTGGCTGCAGGACTGGGTGCGCGACGGACGGTTCCGCCCCGAGTTCCTGGCCGGCGGCACCGTCACCGGACGCTGGGTGACCAACGGCGGCGGCGGTCTTCAGATCCCCAAGGTCATCCGGCGGGCCGTCGTGGCCGACCCGGGCTGGCGGCTGGTCGTCGCCGACGCCGACCAGATGGAACCGCGCGTCCTGGCGGCGATCTCCCGGGACCCCGGCCTGATGGAGGTGGCCGGCCGTGAGTCCGACCTCTACCAGTCGGTGTCCGACCGCGCCTTCTCCGGCGACCGCGCCCAGGCCAAGCTCGCCGTGCTCGGCGCGGTCTACGGCCAGACCTCCGGCGACGGCCTGAAGAACCTCGCCGCGCTCAGACGCCGCTTCCCCCGGGCGGTGGCCTACGTCGACGACGCGGCCCGCGCGGGCGAGGAGGGACGGCTCGTACGGACCTGGCTGGGGCGCACCTGCCCCCCGGCGGCCGGAGCGGCCGACGGCACCGAGGAGGGGGGCATGCCGCAGGACGACCCCTCCGGTGCCCCGGCCCCCACGCGGGAGTGGGCGCCCGGTTACGCCTCGACCGACGCCCGCGCGCGGGGCCGCTTCGCCCGCAACTTCGTCGTGCAGGGCAGCGCCGCCGACTGGGCCCTCCTCCTGCTCGCCGCGCTGCGGCAGGCCTGCGCCGACAAGGCGGCTGAGCTGGTGTTCTTCCAGCACGACGAGGTGATCGTGCACTGTCCGCGGGAGGAGGCCGACGACATCGTCGCGGCGATCCGCGACGCGGCGGAGCTGGCGGGCCGCCTGACGTTCGGTCCGACGCCGGTACGGTTCCCGTTCACCACGGCCGTGGTGGAGTGCTACGCGGACGCGAAGTGAGCGGGGCCGCCGCGGAAGGAGTGGGCGGGACCACCGGCGCGCGTCCTTGCGAGCCGCTCAGAGGACGGGCGGCCGCCCCAGCCGGGTGAGCCGCACCACGGTGCGCCAGCTCATCGGCCGCCGCTCCCCCGCCGGTCTGCGCAGACCCTCCGCGAACCCGCCGAACCAGGCCCGCAGCCCGCCGAGCGACCGGTTCCGCGCCAGCGTCAGCAGCATCCACACGCCGAGATGGACCGGGATCAGCGGCAGCGGCAGCCGACGCCGGGCCAGCCACACCCGGTTGCGGGCGTTGACCCGGAAGTAGATGGCGTGCCGCGCGGGCGAGGTCTTCGGGTGCTGGAGCAGCAGTTCGGGGGCGTACAGGATCCGCCAGCCCGCGTCGGCCGCCCGCCAGGCCAGGTCGGTCTCCTCGTGCGCGAAGAAGAACTCGGCGGGCCAGTCCCCGACCTCGTCGAGTATCGCCGTCCGCAGCGCGTGCCCGCCGCCGAGGAACCCGGTGACGTACCCGCCCCGCATGGGGTCGGAGGCGCCGACCCGGGGGACGTGCCGCTGCTGGGTCTCCCCGTTCTCGTCGGCGATCCGGAAGCCGACGATGCCGAGCCGGGCGTCGGCGGCGAACAACTCCCCCACCCGGCGCAGCACATCGGCGTCGACGAGCAGACCGTCGTCGTCCAGCTCCACGACCACGTCGATGTCACCGAACTCCCGCAGCCGTGCCAGCGCCACGTTCCGCCCGCCGGGGCAGCCGAGGTTCTCGTCCACCTCGATCGACGTGACCTCACCGGGCAGCGACAGCCGCACGGCGAACTCGGGCAGCGGGCAGCCGTTGCCGACGATCACGATCCGTGCGGGCGGGGCGTCCTGCTTGGCGACGGACTCCAGCAGCGCGTCGACCTCGGCGGGCCGATTCCCCATGGTCACCACGGCAACGGCGACCCTCGGTGCTCCCGCGTCCTCGCCCATGCCCTCACCTCGTCCCGGCCGGCAAACCTGTCCGCGATGCTAGCCGTTCACGGCCCGGATCCACGGCGTACGCGAGCCGGCGCCCCGCCGGTTCGCCGCACCGGCCGTGTCCACGACGGCGGTGGTCTCCATGGATGCCGGCCCTTCCGGGGTAGAAGGAACACTCCGTCGGGACGGACCGAGGGGGAGTTCGAATGACGCACGCAGACGAGACGAGGCCGCGGCCGCGCAGCAGCCACCGCCGCTGGATGGCCGCACAGGTGACCGGAGTGCTCGTGCTGACGGCCGGCGCGGGGTTCGCCGTCGGTGCGCTGACCGAAGGCGGCGAGCGCGGACTGCGGTCCGCGGCCGCCGTCGCGGCGATCGCGCTCGCCGTCGCAGCGGTCACACTCACCGTGGTGTGGCGACGGGAGAGCCACCGGGCGCGACGCTTCGGCCTGCGCTTCGGTCAGCTCGTCCGCCTCGCCCGGGACGTACGGCGTGGGACACCGCCCACCGACCCCGCGGTACGGCCGGCCGTCCTGGAGGCCCTCGGACGGCAGCGCCGGGCGCTGGCCTTCCAGCAGCGGAAGGGCTACCGCCGCTTGCGAGGGTGCCTGCTCGTCGTGTTCTCGCTGCTGGCCGTCGTCCAGCTCGCGTCCGGCTCGTACGGCTCCGGAGCCCTGGCACTGCTCTGGCTCCTGCTCGTCCTCCTGGGCCCGCTCACGCTCCACAGGCAGGAGCGCCGACTCGACGCCGCGGAACGGTCACTCGGCCTCACCCCGGACACACCCACGCACCGACCGAAGCTCCCACGCCCCCGAGGACCCCGAACATCAGAAAACCCCGAGTCAGCGGAGAACTGACCCGGGGTCCCATCGGAGCCGCCTTCGGGATTCGAACCCGAGACCTACGCATTACGAGTGCGTTGCTCTGGCCATCTGAGCTAAGGCGGCGCGCTGAGCACCCATGGTGCGATCAGCAACGTCGGTAAGTCTACACAGTTTCCCGGGGTGCTTCGTACCCGCCCCGGAGGCGCCGGGGCTCCGGAGCGGGCGGGGTCAGGAGCAGCGTCGGCCGTCCTCGGGCGGGGTGCCGCGCAGGAGGTAGGTGTTGATCGCGGAGTCGATGCAGGTGCTGCCTCGGCCGTAGGCGGTGTGGCCGTCTCCCTCGTAGGTGAGGAGGCGGCCGGAGGAGAGCTGGTCGGCCAGGGCCTCGGCCCAGCGGTAGGGGGTGGCAGGGTCGCGGGTGGTGCCGACCACGACGATCGGGGTGGCGCCGGCGGCCTCGATGCGGTGCGGTTCGCCGGTGGGCTGCACCGGCCAGTACGCGCAGTTCAGCGAGGACCAGGCGAGGCCCTCGCCGAAGACCGGGGACGCCTTCTCGAAGTCGGGCAGCGCCGCGCGCACCTCGTCCGGGGAGGAGAAGGCCGCGGGGAGGTCCAGGCAGTTCACGCTGGCGTTGGCGAACATCAGGTTGCTGTAGCTGCCGTCGGCTTCGCGTTCGTAGTAGCTGTCGGCGAGGACCAGGAGGCCGGCGCCGTCCTTCTCCTTCATCGCCGAGGTCAGCGACTCGCGCAGCTGCTGCCAGGCGCCCTCGTCGTACATCGCCGCGATCACGCCCGTGGTGGCCAGGGACTCGGTGAGCCTGCGGCCGTCGGCGTCGCCTGCGGGGGCCGGCTCGGCGTCCAGGTCGTCGAAGAAGGCCTTCAGGTTCCTGCCGACCTGGGCGGGAGAGGTCCCCTTGCCGCCCAGCGGGCAGTCCGGCTGCGTCACGCAGTCCTTCGCGAAGGACTGGAAGGCCGTCTCGAAGCCCGCGGTCTGCTCCAGGTTCAGGCGGCGCGCGGGCAGCGACGGGTCCATCGCGCCGTCCAGGACGAGGCGGCCCGCCCGGTCGGGGAACAGCCCGGCGTAGGTCGCCCCGAGGAACGTGCCGTACGAGGCGCCGACGTAGGTCAGCTTCTCGTCGCCCAGCACCGCCCGCAGGACGTCCATGTCCCGGGCCGCCTCGACCGTCGAGACGTGGCGCAGCAGTTTCGGCGCGTCCGCTCCGCAGCCCTCGGCGAACTTCTTGTAGGCGTCGACCAGCCCGTCCGTCTCCGCCTGGTCGTCGGGCGTGACGTCCGTCTGCGTGTACGCGTCCATCTCGCGGCCGTCGAGGCACTCGACGGGCTCACTGCGGGCCACGCCCCGCGGGTCCACCGCCACCATGTCGTACCGGGCGCGGACCTCGGCCGGGTAGCCGATGCCGGCGTACTGCTGGAGGTAGCCGATCGCCGAACCGCCCGGCCCGCCCGGGTTCACCAGCAAGGAACCGAGGCGTTCACCCGGACCGGTGGCCTTCTTGCGGGACACCGCGAGCCGGACGTCCCCCTGGGTCGGTTTCGCGTAGTCGAGCGGGGCCTTCATGGTGGCGCACTGGAAACCCGGGACACCGCAGTCGCGCCAGCTCAGCTTCTGCCCGTAGTACGGCGCCAGCGCGGAGGGCGTGGCCCGGGGCAACGCGGCCAGCACCGCCTTCGCCGGCTCCGTCGATCCGGCGGCCTCCGCCGCCGACGAGCCGGCGGAGGTCGACGCGCCCCCGGCCGAGCAGGCGGTGGCGAGCAGCGCCGCGGCCAGGAACGTGGCTCCGGTGCGGGTCCTGCCGTTGCGGGTCCTGCGGTGAGTGCGCCTTGTGTGCATTCAGCGAGCGTAACTCTCCGCGACGACAGCGATGCTGTGCGTGCCCGGCATGCCTCGTACGAGTTACCCCGTCAACCGTCGGCGCGGCGGCCGGCCTCGCGGTGGGTCAGCCCGCTCTCAGCGCCATCGTCATCGCCTCCACCGCGAGCAGCGGCGGCACATTGCGGTCGAGGGCGTCACCGCAGGCGGCGATCGCCTCGATACGGCGGAGCGTGGACTCGGGGGAGCTCTCGCCGGCGAGGCGCTCCAGGGCGTCCTCGGCGTCGGCGCTGGCGATCGCCACGCGCGAGCCCAGCTGGAGGGCGAGCACATCGCGGTAGAAGGCGGTGAGGTCGGAGAGGGCGAGGTCCAGGGTGTTGCGCTGCGTGCGCGTTCTGCGCCGCTTCTGGTTGTCCTCCAGGTCCTTGATGACACCCGCCGTGCCGCGCGGCAGCCGACCGCCCTGGGCCGCGCCCAGCGCCGCCTTCAGTTCCTCGGTCTCCTTGGCGTCCGTCTCCTCGGCGAGCTGCTTGGCGTCCGCCGCCGCCGCGTCGACCAGCTCCTGGGCCGCCCGGAGCGCGCCGCCGACGTCCCCGACCCGCAGCGGCAGCTTCAGTACGGCGGCGCGGCGCTCGCGGGCCGCCGGGTCGGTGGCCAGGCGACGGGCCCGGTCGACGTGGCCCTGCGTGGCGCGGGCCGCCGCGGCCGCGACGGCCGGCTCGATGCCCTCGCGGCGTACGAGCATGTCGGCGACGGCCTCCACCGAGGGCGTGCGCAGGTTCAGGTGGCGGCAGCGGGAGCGGATGGTGGGCAGGACGTCCTCGACGGAGGGGGCGCACAGCATCCAGACCGTCCGGGGAGCGGGTTCCTCGACCGCCTTGAGGACGGCGTTGGCGGACTTCTCGTTCAACCGCTCGGCGTCCTCGACGAGGATGATCTGCCAGCGGCCGGTGGCCGGCGAGGTGAAGGACTTGCGGACCGTGTCCCGCATGTCGCCGACGCGGATCTCCGCGCCGACGGCGGTCACCGTGCTGACGTCCGCGTGGGTGCCGATGAGCGCCGTGTGGCATCCGTCGCAGAACCCGCACCCGGGGGTGCCGCCCAGGGCCCGGTCCGGGCTCACGCACTGCAGCGCGGCGGCGAAGGCCCGCGCCGTCTGTGTCACTCCGGCGCCGGGCGGGCCGGTGAACAGCCAGGCGTGCGTCATGCTCGACGCCTCGGGGAGGGGGCCGTCGGCCGCGGCGGCGGTGACGAAGGCGTCGGCGTCCCGGGCAGCCGCGGCGAGCTGCTCGCTCACCCTCTCCTGCCCGACGAGGTCATCCCACACGGTCATGGGTCACGCCGTCCTTCCGTCGCACTCCGCCGCACCGCTCCGCGACGCGCTCCGCACCCCGCGTCGCGCCTCCCATTGTGCGGGGCGGCACTGACAACGCGGCGAGAAGCCCGGCGCCGGCGCAGTACCCCCGCCCGTCACGGGCGTCGTCGTCCCACCGCCCGCCTCCGGTCGTGCCCCGAGGCTCCGGGGGCAGACGCTCCGGCGGGTCAGCGCCGGCCCCGCCCCTTGCCCCGGCGGCCCTCGCCGCCGTCACGGCCGTCGGAGCGGCCGTCTCCGTCGCGGTCGCCGTCGTGCGGTCCGAGCAGCTCGTCCGCCAGGGTCGGCAGGTCGTCCAGCGGGGTCTCCTCCGCCCAGTCGGAGCGTCGCCTGCGGGGCGGCGCCTGGTCGGGGTCGATCCGGGGCAGCTCGCGGGTGCGGTCCGGCGCCTCCTCGGGCCGGTCGGCACGGGCGGCCGGGTCCTCCTCCCGGAAGTAGCCCTGCGGAACCCGGTCGGCAGGGTCCCCGCCCACCGGTGGCAGCACCGCCGTCTCGTCCGCCGCACCCGGCGTCACGGGCGGCAGCACCGCCGTCTCGTCGGCCGCACCCGGCTTCACCGCGGGCAGCACCGCCGTCTCGTCCGCCGCACCCGGCGTCACGGGCGGTACCGGCGGCATGGGCAGCTCCGTCGTCACCTCGGACTCCGAGACACCGGACGCCTCGGCGTCCCCCTCGCCGTCCTCGCGGGCGTCGTCCCGCGGGTCCCGCACCGGCCGCAGCACCGCCGTGTCCTCGACCGGCCCGCCGGAGGCGTTCGTCGGGGTGACGACCGGCGTCGCCACGGTCGCCGCGTCCGGGGCGACCGGACCGGCCGGCGCCGGACGGGGCCCGTCGGCCGCGGGAGGAGCCGTCGGCTTCGGGCCCGCCGCGGCCGCGGCCGCCGCCTGCTCCGCCGCCCTGCGCGCCTCCTCGGCCCGCATCAGGGCCTCCTCGGCCTTGCGCTGCTTCTCCAGGCGCCGGGCCTCGGCCTCGGCCCGCAGCCGCTCCTCCTCCTCGGCCTGCTTGCGCCGCCGCTCCTCCTCGGCCCGGCGGCGCGCCTCCTCCTCGGCCCGTGCCTTCTCCTCGGCGAGGAGCCGTGCCCGCTCCTCCTCGGCCTTGCGGCGCGCCTCCTCGGCACGCTGCCTGGCCTCCTCCGCCTGCCGCTCGGCCTCGCGGCGCTGCGCCTCCTCCAGCTCGCGGCGCTTGCGCTCCTCCTCCTCGGCGCGCAGCCGCTCCAGCTGCTCGAGGCGTTCCCGCTCCAGGCGCTCCTCCTCGGCCTTGCGCGCGGCCTCCTCCTCGGCCTTGCGACGCGCTTCCTCCTCGGCCTTGCGACGCGCCTCTTCCCGGGCCTGGATCTCGGCCTCGGACAGCGGCAGCACCTGGTCGAGCCGGTGGCGTACGACGGTGCTGACCGCCTCGGGCTCCTGGGCGGCGTCGACGACGAGGTAGCGGCCGGGGTCGGCCGCGGCCAGGGTCAGGAAACCGGAGCGTACGCGCGCGTGGAACTCGGCGGGCTCCGACTCCAGCCGGTCCGGCGCCTCGGTGAACCGCTCGCGTGCGGCCTCCGGCGAGACGTCCAGCAGGACGGTCAGGTGCGGTACGAGCCCGTTGGTCGCCCAGCGGTTGATGCGGGCGATCTCGGTCGGCGACAGGTCGCGGCCGGCGCCCTGGTAGGCCACCGAGGAGTCGATGTACCGGTCGGAGATGACCACGGCGCCCCGCTCCAGGGCGGGCCGCACCACGGTGTCCACGTGCTCCGCGCGGTCGGCGGCGTACAGCAGCGCCTCCGCGCGGTGCGACAGGCCCGCGCTCGACACGTCGAGCAGGATGGACCGCAGGCGCTTGCCCACCGGGGTCGCCCCCGGCTCGCGCGTCAGCACGACCTCGTGCCCCTTGTTCCTGATCCACTCGGCGAGCGCCTCGGCCTGGGTGGACTTCCCGGCGCCGTCGCCGCCCTCCAGGGCGATGAAGAAGCCGCCCGTCGCGGGCGTGGGCACCGGGTCGTCACCGCCGAGCAGCGCGTCCCGCAGGTCCTGCCGCAGCGGCACCCCGGAACGGTCGTCGACCTTGGCGAGCACCAGCGCGGCCACCGGCAGCAGCAGCGCGCCGGCCAGCATCAGCGTGAACGCGGCGCCGCCGTGCGCGAAGACGAACTTGCCGTTCTCCAGGCGGTGCGGGCCGATCGCCGCGGCCACCACGGGCGCGACGACCGCGCCGAGCGCCACGTAGACCCGGACGACCGCGTGCAGGTGCTCGGTCGTGCGCGCCCGGCGGTGGTCCTCGGTCTCCTGGTCGAGCAGCGCGTGCCCGGTGTTGGCGGCCACGCCCGCGGCGATGCCGGCCAGGGCGAGGAGCAGGAGCACGGTGGTGGCGTCCGGGACGAGTCCCGCGGCCAGCAGGGTGACGCCGTCGAAGGCGATCGCCAGGGCCAGCAGGCGTCGGCGCGACAGGGAGGGGAGCAGGGCGGGCGCCGTGCGGATGCCGACGACGACGCCGCCGGTCAGCGCGCCCACCGTCAGCCCGTACAGCACGGGGCCGCCGCCGAGGTCCTTGGCGTGCAGCACCGCGACGGCGACGGTGGCGGCCACCACGGCGGCGACCGACGCGCAGGCGAAGACCAGCAGCGGGAGGACCCCGGTGCGGCCCTTGTCGACGCCGGTGCCGCTCTTGGGGCGGCGCAGGCCCTCCAGCGGCGACCGCGCGCGCGGGGTGCGCGTTCCGGGCAGCTCCAGGAAGGTCACCACGGACAGGGACGCGGCGAACAGCCCCGCCGCGACGTAGGAACCGAGCGCCGCCTGGTGCTCGGCGAACCAGTCGATGCCGGCGCCCAGCAGGTTGTTCAGCAGCCCCGCGACGACGAGCGCGGCAGCGGCCAGCGGGATCGCCACGAAGCCGGTGCGCAGCGAGAGGCGGCGCAGTGCGTCCATGTGGTCGGGCAGCGGTCGTACCGTCGCGCCCTCCGGGGGCGGCGCGGGCAGCAGCGCGGGGGCCGCGCTCTCCCGGCAGACCGTCCAGAAGCGCTCGGCGACGCCGGTGACGAAGACGGTCACCAGGAGGACGGCCAGCGCGTCGTCCGGCGTCCAGTCGATCCACAGCGGCGCGACGATCAGCAGGGCGGCCCGCAGCCCGTCCGCGCCGACCATGGTCCAGCGCCGGTCCAGCGGACCGTCCGGTGAGGTGAGCGAGGTGAGCGGCCCGAGCAGGACCGCGCCGAAGAGCAGCGTCGCCAGGATGCGGACCCCGAAAACGGTCGCCACTGCGAACGCCACGCCCCGGTAGCCCCCGCCGAAGGAGCCCGCGCCGATCGCGGCCTGGACGGCGAGGAGGACCAGCACCAGCAGGGCGAGAAGATCGCCGACACCCCCCACGAGCTGTGCGCTCCACAACCGCCTCAGCTGCGGTCGCCGCAGCAGGGCGCGGACGGCGCGCTCGCGGGAGTCCGCGACCAGGGCGTCGTCCGGGGCGGGGTGAGGGGCCGTTGGCTGCTCGGCTCGCGTCATGCGTTCAGCCTATCGGTCGCCGCCGACACTCCGGCGTACCCGGCCGAACGTACGCACGCCCCGACACCGAAATGATGCCGGGGCGTTCGATCCGCGCGGGGCGCGGGGGAGGCTCAGTCCTCGGTCGAAGTGGAGGCGGTGGCCGTCTTGGTGGCCGTCTTCTTCGCCGTGGTCTTCGCCGCGGTCTTGGCCGTGGTCTTCTTCGCGGCCGTCGTCTTGGCCGCCGCCGCCTTCTTTGTGGCCGCCGCCTTCTTGGCCGGGGCCTTCTTGGCGGGCGCCTTCTTGGCGGCCTTCTTCGCCGTCTTCTTGGCGGGCCCCTTGGCGCGCTTCTCGGCGAGCAGCTCGTAGCCGCGCTCCGGCGTGATCTCCTCGACGCTGTCGCCGGAGCGCAGGGTCGCGTTGGTCTCGCCGTCGGTGACGTACGGACCGAAGCGGCCGTCCTTGACCACGACGGGCTTCTCGCTGACCGGGTCGGTGCCCAGCTCCTTCAGCGGCGGCTTGGCCGCGGCCCGGCCGCGCTGCTTCGGCTGGGCGTAGATCGCCAGCGCCTCGTCCAGCGTGATGGTGAAGAGCTGGTCCTCTGAGGTCAGGGACCGCGAGTCCGTGCCCTTCTTGAGGTACGGGCCGTAGCGGCCGTTCTGCGCGGTGATCTCGACGCCTTCGGCGTCGGTGCCGACGACGCGCGGCAGCGACATGAGCTTCAGGGCGTCGTCCAGGGTGACCGTGTCCAGTGCCATCGTCTTGAACAGCGAGGCCGTGCGCGGCTTCACGGCGTTCTTGCCGGTCTTCGGGGTGCCCTCGGGGAGCACCTCGGTGACGTAGGGGCCGTAGCGGCCGTCCTTGGCGACGATGGTGTGGCCGGTGGCCGGGTCGGTGCCCAGTTCGAAGTCGCCGCTCGGCTTGGCGAGCAGTTCCTCCGCGAGCTCGACGGAGAGCTCGTCCGGCGCGAGGTCCTCGGGGACGTCGGCGCGCTGGTGGTTCTCGGAGTCCTTCTCGCCGCGCTCGATGTACGGGCCGTAGCGCCCGACGCGCAGCACGATGTCGTTGCCGACGGGGAAGGAGGACACCTCGCGCGCGTCGATCGCGCCGAGGTCGGTGACGAGTTCCTTGAGGCCGCCGAGGTGGTCCCCGTCGCCGTTGCCGGCGTCGGCGGCGCCGCCGCCCGCGCCCTCGCCGAAGTAGAAGCGGCGCAGCCACGGCACCGCCTGGGCCTCGCCGCGCGCGATGGCGTCGAGGTCGTCCTCCATCTTTGCGGTGAAGTCGTAGTCGACGAGCCGCCCGAAGTGCTTCTCCAGGAGGTTGACCACGGCGAAGGAGAGGAAGGACGGGACGAGGGCCGTGCCCTTCTTGAAGACGTAGCCGCGGTCCAGGATGGTGCCGATGATCGACGCGTAGGTCGACGGGCGACCGATCTCGCGCTCTTCCAGCTCCTTGACCAGCGACGCCTCGGTGTAGCGGGCCGGGGGCTTGGTGGCGTGGCCGTCGACCGTGATCTCCTCGGCCGTCAGCGCGTCGCCCTGGGAGACCTGCGGCAGCCGGCGCTCGCGGTCGTCCAGCTCGGCGTTCGGGTCGTCGGCGCCCTCGACGTAGGCCTTGAGGAAGCCGTGGAAGGTGATCGTCTTGCCGGACGCGCTGAACTCGACGTCCCGGCCGTCGGAGGCGGTGCCGCCGATCTTCACGGTGACGCTGTTGCCGGTCGCGTCCTTCATCTGGGAGGCGACGGTCCGCTTCCAGATCAGCTCGTACAGCTTGAACTGGTCGCCGGTGAGACCGGTCTCGGCGGGCGTGCGGAAGCGGTCGCCCGAGGGGCGGATCGCCTCGTGCGCCTCCTGCGCGTTCTTCACCTTGCCGGCGTACGTCCGCGGCTGCGCGGGCAGGTAGTCGGCGCCGTACAGCTGCGTGACCTGGGCGCGGGCGGCCTTGACCGCCGTCTCGCTCAGGGTCGTCGAGTCCGTACGCATGTAGGTGATGTAGCCGTTCTCGTACAGCTTCTGGGCGATCTGCATCGTCGGCTTGGCGCCGAAGCCGAGCTTGCGGCTCGCCTCCTGCTGGAGCGTCGTCGTACGGAACGGGGCGTACGGCGAGCGGCGGTACGGCTTGGACTCGACCGAGCGGACGGCGAAGCGCGTGTTCTCCAGGGCAGCGGCGAGCGCGCGGGCGTTCGCCTCGTCGAGGTGGAGGGTGTTCGCGCTCTTGATCTGCCCCAGGGAGTCGAAGTCGCGGCCCTGGGCGACCCGCCTGCCGTCGACCGTCTGGAGGCGGGCGACCAGCGACGACGGGTCGGAGGCGTCTCCAGCGCGGCCGGTGGCGAAGGTACCCGTGAGGTCCCAGTACTCGGCGGAGCGGAAGGCGATGCGCTCGCGCTCCCGCTCGACGACCAGGCGCGTGGCGACGGACTGGACGCGGCCCGCCGACAGCTTCGGCATGACCTTCTTCCACAGGACCGGCGAGACCTCGTAGCCGTAGAGGCGGTCGAGGATGCGGCGGGTCTCCTGGGCGTCGACGAGCTTCTGGTTCAGCTCGCGCGGGTTGGCGACGGCGGCCCGGATCGCGTCCTTGGTGATCTCGTGGAACACCATGCGCTTGACCGGGATCTTCGGCTTGAGGACTTCCTGGAGGTGCCACGCGATGGCCTCGCCCTCGCGGTCCTCATCGGTGGCGAGGAAGAGTTCGTCGGAGTCCTTCAGCAGGTCCTTGAGCTTCTTGACCTGCGCCTTCTTGTCGGCGTTGACCACATAGACGGGCTGGAAGTCGTGTTCCACGTCCACACCGAGGCGGCGGACCTCGCCGGTGTACTTCTCCGGCACCTCCGCGGCGCCGCTGGGAAGGTCGCGGATGTGCCCGACGCTCGCCTCGACGACGTAACCAGGGCCGAGATAGCCCTTGATCGTCTTCGCCTTGGCAGGCGACTCGACGATGACGAGTCGGCGGCCGCCGTTCGCGGTCTCGCTGGTCGGGGACAACTTCGCTCTTCTCTCCGGTCGACGCTGGGGCCTCCCCAGGCAGTGCTCCCGGGGTCGGGTCGTGCTGCGTTTCGGTCGTGACGCTGCGGAGTGTGACGGTACCTCCCGCCCCCGTGTCAAACGGGAAAAGCCCGCAACGGCCACTCGAACGGTAACCCGACGAACCCTGTTCCTGCCGCCCGGAGTGAGTACCGGCCCTGGCACGCGTATCCGGAGCGCGACCCGCCGATTACCTGGGCGGGGCTGCGGCCGGGGTCCGGAACCGGCCTCTCAGAGGCGTGTCAGGCACCATGCCCCGAGGGCCAGCGCGATGACTCCGGCGACGCTCGCGACGGCCGCCGATGCGACGGGGCTCACACCGTGGGCGACGGGTCGGCCGTGCCGAACCCGGGTCGCCGTCCACGTCAGCAGACCGGCTCCGAACAGGGCGAACACCATTCCCGCGAAGATCGCCGGCCCGCTCTCCATGGTCCCCGTGCCTCTTTTCTCCAGCCCGCGCGTGTCCAGCCTCGTGGAGGCTGTCACGCGCGGGCGGCGCACAGGCGAACCCGAGGTGAACGAGGAGCCGACGGGGCGGCGGTGCGACCGCCCGTGGCTCGTTCTCCCGGTTTTCCCGTAGCTCCCGTATCTCCAGTACGGCGCCGAAGACGGCCGGCGGCCGCGGCCGCCGCCCGGGCCGGTTCCGGTGGACGCGGAGCCTCGCTCGACGCCGGTTCCGGGGACGGCGAGGCCCGAGGAACCACGCACGGGGCACGGGTTCCGACGGCCGAGAGGGACCCTGGACGCCGCTTCCGGCGACCGCCGCCACCACCGCCTGCCGCCGTCCACCGCCCCACCGCCCGCCGCCCGCCGTCGGCGAGGTCCGCCGGGCGCCCGTCCCGCCTACGCCGGCTCGAGGAAGCCCTGCCCCACCAGCACGCGGATCTGGGCGGGCGTGCGGTCGCGCAGCGCCACCGGGTCCTCGCCGACCAGCTGGGCGATGGCGTCGAGGATGCGGCCGGCGCTCATGGAGCCGTCGCAGACGCCCGCGAAACCGGCGCCGACGGTGTCGACGCGGGTGGCGCGGCGCATGCCGCGGTTCTGGCGCAGCACGACGTGCTCCGGGTCCTCGGCACCGGGCAGCCCGACCTGCTCCTGCACCACCTCGCCTGCCAGCGTGAAGTGCGCCTCCAGCAGGGCGGCGTCGTCGTGGGCGCGCAGGTAGTCGACGCGGTCGAAGTGCGCGCGCACCGTCTCGCCGAGCGGCTGCTCGATCGGGTGCGGCCACTCCTCGACGGTGATCGAGGGCTCCGCGGATCCGGACCGGCGCAGCGAGATCCACCCGAAGCCGACCGCCTTGACCTTGCGCGCCTCGAACTCGTCCAGCCACGCGTCGTAGCGCGCCTGGTACTCGGCCGCGTCGGCGCGGTGGTCCCCCGCGTCCCTGAGCCACAGTTCGGCGTACTGCGTGACGTCCTGCACCTCGCGCTGCACGATCCACGCGTCGCAGCCGCGCGGCACCCAGGAGCGCAGCCGGTCCGTCCAGTCCTCCCCCTCCTCGTGCTGCCAGTTGGCGAGGAAGTGCGCGAACCCGCCCTCGTTCAGACGCTCCCCCGTCTGCTGAACGAGCGACCGGCACAGATCGTCCCCGCCCATCCCGCCGTCGCGGTAGGTGAGCCGGGCGCCCGGGGAGATCACGAAGGGCGGGTTGGAGACGATCAGGTCGTACGTGTCGCCGTCGTCGACCGGCTCGTAGAGCGAGCCCTCCCGCAGGTCGGCGGCCGGGGCACCGGACAGGGCGAGCGTGAGTGCGGTGATGTGCAGCGCGCGCGGGTTGACGTCGGTCGCCGTCACGCGCGTAGCGTGCCGGGAGGCGTGCAGCGCCTGGATGCCGGAGCCGGTGCCGAGGTCCAGGGCGGCGGAGACGGGCGTGCGGACGGTCAGGCCTGCCAGCGTCATCGACGCGCCGCCGACGCCGAGGACGACGCCCTCCGCGCGGTTGCCGATGCCGCCGGCGCCGCCGACCGCGCAGCCGAGGTCGGAGACGATGAACCAGTCCTCGCCGCCGGGCCCTCCGTACGGGCGTACGTCCACGGTGGCCGCCACCTCGTCGTCGCCCGCGCGGACGAGCCACCCGGTCTCCAGGCAGTCGTCCACGGGCAGTACGTCCGCCACGCGCGCGTAGGGCACGGGTTGCTGGAGCAGGAACAGCCGTACGAGGCGTTCCAACGGCGTGTCGCCGCGGGTGGCCCGGAGCGCGGGCACGGTCTCGCTGCGCGACAGCGCCGCGTAGGCCGGGGCACCGAGCAGCTCCAGCAGTCCGTCGGCGGTGAAGGAGGCGCCGAGCAGGGCGTCCCGCAGGCGGGCGGTGACGTCGGGACGGTCGGCGGAGGGCAGGGGGGACAGGCTGGCGTTACTCACACCCCCATTGTGGCCCTGCGCCCCCGCCCCGCGCCCGTGCGGCGGAGGTCAGCCGGCGGCGGCCGACGGCGTCACCGAGGCCGACTTGCAGCTCTCCTGCTTGGCCATCGCCTGGCCGACCTCACCCTCCTCGAGGGTCTTGAGCGCGTTGCTGCCGCTCTTGCTGAGCTTGTTCAGCTCGGTGGCGATGTCCTTGAGGCCGTCGGCGAAGTTCGCCTGGTCCTTGGTGTCGAGTTCCTCCACCTGCTTGCGCAGGGAGGCGTACGAGGAGGAGAGGCCGTTCAGCTCGGTGACGGCGTCCTTCTGCTTCTTCTCGCCGTCCTCGACGTCGGGTGCCCCGGCCTTCTGGACGGCGCCGCCCATCGCCTTGTAGGCGTCGGACATGTCCTGGAACGCCTTGGCGTCGGTCTTCTGGACCTCCGCCGGGGTGCTGTTGTCCGAGGTCTCCTTCTGGATCGCGGCGTTGGCCGCCTCGATCTTCTTGGCCTGCGGTTGCACGGCGTCGCAGACGTCCTTCGCCCAGGCGTCCAGCTTGCCGTTGTCGTCGTCGCCGCCGCATCCCGTCAACGCCAGTACCAGTACCGCACCGCCGGACAGTGCGGCCGCGAGCTTCTTGTTCACCGGATTGGTCCCTTCCCATGGCTCTCGGCCCCGGAACATACACGCCGGATGGGGGACATCCGCAGGACGAACATCCGTTATGACGGTATTGCAGCCATTTGCACCAAGAGAGATAAGGCTCACGGTCAAAAGGGTGCGGAGCACGTCACGGGCGGACGACGCGTCACCACGCGCCGTCCGCCCGTCTCTTGACCTGCGCCCCCTGCGGGGCTCCGCGTCGAGGGCTACGAAACCACCGCCGGATCGGCCGACTTGGGATTCGGGTCGGGATCGTCCTCGTCACCCATGGCGATGCCGCGCCGCTTGGACACGTAGACCGCCGTCGCGATCACGGCGAAGGCGACGACCGCGATCAGCACTCTCACGGTCATGCTCTCGTCGTCGCCGTAGGAGAACTTGATGACCGCCGGCGCGATGAGCAGCGCCACCAGGTTCATGACCTTGAGCAGGGGGTTGATGGCCGGGCCCGCGGTGTCCTTGAAGGGGTCGCCGACCGTGTCGCCGATGACGGTGGCGGCGTGGGCCTCGCTGCCCTTGCCGCCGTGGTGGCCGTCCTCGACGAGCTTCTTGGCGTTGTCCCAGGAACCACCGGAGTTGGCGAGGAACACCGCCATCAGCGTGCCCGCGCCGATCGCACCCGCCAGGAACGCGCCGAGCGCACCCACGCCGAGCGTGAACCCGATGAAGATGGGCGCCATCACGGCGAGCAGCCCGGGCGTGGCGAGTTCCCGCAGGGCGTCCCTGGTGCAAATGTCGACGACCTTGCCGTACTCGGGTTTCTCGCTGTAGTCCATGATCCCGGGCCGCTCCCGGAACTGCCGCCGCACCTCGTGGACCACCGCGCCCGCCGACCGCGACACCGCGTTGATCGCCAGCCCGGAGAAGAGGAAGACGACCGCCGCGCCCGCGATGAGCCCGACGAGGTTGTTGGGCTGTGAGATGTCCATCATCAGGCTCATCGGCGCGCCCTCGCCGCTGAGTTTCTCGCCCACGTCCGCGGCGCCGGTGGTGATGGCGTCGCGGTACGACCCGAAGAGGGCCGCCGCCGCGAGGACCGCGGTGGCGATGGCGATGCCCTTGGTGATGGCCTTGGTGGTGTTGCCGACCGCGTCCAGGTCGGTGAGCACCTGGGCGCCGGCACCTTCGACGTCACCGGACATCTCGGCGATGCCCTGCGCGTTGTCGGAGACCGGCCCGAAGGTGTCCATGGCGACGATCACACCGACCGTGGTGAGCAGGCCGGTGCCGGCCAGCGCCACCGCGAACAGCGCCAGCATGATCGAGGTGCCGCCGAGCAGGAACGCCCCGTACACGCCGAGGCCGATCAGCAGGGCCGTGTAGACGGCGGATTCGAGACCGAGCGAGATACCGGCGAGGACGACGGTGGCGGGCCCCGTGAGCGAGGTCTTGCCGATGTCCTTGACGGGGCGCCGGGTGGTCTCGGTGAAGTAGCCGGTCAGCTGCTGGATGAGGGCGGCCAGCACGATGCCGATCGCCACCGCGACGAGCGCGAGGATCCGCGGGTCGCCGTCCCGGCTCGCGATCGCCGCGTCCGTGACGCCGTCCAGCTCCGAGTACTTGCCGGGCAGGTAGACGAAGACGGCCACCGCCACCAGCACCAGCGAGATCACCGCGGAGATGAAGAAGCCCCGGTTGATCGCGCTCATGCCGCTGCGGTCGGACCGCCTCGGCGCCACCGCGAAGATGCCGATCATGGCGGTGAGCACGCCGATCGCCGGCACCAGCAGCGGGAAGGCCAGCCCCGCGTCGCCGAAGGCCACCTTGCCGAGGATCAGCGCGGCCACCAGGGTCACGGCGTACGACTCGAAGAGGTCGGCCGCCATGCCCGCGCAGTCGCCGACGTTGTCGCCCACGTTGTCTGCGATGGTCGCGGCGTTGCGCGGATCGTCCTCCGGGATGCCCTGCTCGACCTTGCCGACCAGGTCGGCGCCGACGTCGGCGGCCTTGGTGAAGATGCCGCCGCCGACCCGCATGAACATCGCGATCAGGGCCGCGCCGAGGCCGAACCCTTCCAGGACCTTCGGCGCGTCGGCCGCGTACACCAGCACCACGCAGCAGGCGCCCAGCAGGCCGAGACCCACCGTGAACATGCCGACCACGCCACCGGTACGAAAGGCGATCTTCGTCGCCTTGTGCGAGACGAGAGTGAGATCCTTTTCCGGTTCGCCCGGGGCGGGCGTCGCTTCCCGTGCCGCCGCGGCGACACGCACATTGCTGCGTACGGCGAGCCACATGCCGATATAGCCGGTGGCCGCGGAGAACGCCGCGCCGATCAGGAAGAAGATCGACCGCCCGGCACGTTGATTCCAGTCGTCCGCGGGCAGCAGCATGAGCAGAAAGAACACGACGACGGCGAATACGCCGAGCGTGCGCAGCTGTCGTGCCAGGTAGGCGTTCGCACCTTCCTGGACGGCCGCCGCGATCTTCTTCATGCTGTCGGTGCCCTCGCCCGCCGCGAGCACCTGGCGCACCAGGACCGCCGCGAGGACCAGTGCCGCCAGAGCCACGACCGCGATCACCGCGACCAGGACGCGGTTCCCGTCGGTCAGTACGGCGGCGGCGAGAGTCGAGGTTTCGCCCAACTGATGAGAGGTGGAAAGCTCCGCCATTCGTCCTCCTTGACGCTTGGGCTGAGCTCAAGATGTGGACGGGATTGTAGGTACCGGAACCTGATCAAAACAGTGCACGACAAAAGGAAATATCTTGTCAACCACAAGGAGCACGGAAGTAGTAATGCCCTTCCGGCATTAAAGCCGTGATCCTTTCCCAGGGGATCGGTCACGGATCACCCGTGCGATTGATCGCGAATTACCCCTGCCATTGATCGTGAATGAATTCACTCAGCACGCGCTCGGCACCACTGTAGGCGCGGGCATCCACGCCCGCACATGCCGAAGGGCCCTACGAGGTAGGGCCCTTCGGGTGAACTCACCAGGCCGCGGGGACCGCGGAGGGGTCAGACCGGCGGCAGCACCGCGGGCGCGGTCGGCCAGGTCATGCGGATCAGGCCACCGTCCTCGCCGGCCGTCACCACGACGTCGTCGACGAGTCCGCTGATCACCGCGAGCCCCATCTCGTCCTCCTCGGCCTCCGGGTCGCCCCCGGCGGCACCCGGGGTCCCGGCCCCGGACACCGCGTGCGGCGCCTCGTCGCCGACCTCGATGGAGAACTGCTTCTCCTCCTCGATCAGCGACACCTTGACCGGCGCCGTGATGCCGACGTGCTGATGCAGGCCCACGGCCCGGGTGCACGCCTCGCCGACGGCGAGCCTGACCTCGTCGAGGACGGCCTCGTCCACTCCGGCCCTGCGTGCCACCGCGGCCGCCACCAGACGGGCGGTGCGGACATGCTCGGGCAGCGCGCTGAAACGGAGTTCAACGGTGGCCATGCATCCCCCTCGGAACTACGGGCGTGCTGTCGAGGGCCCGGACCGTTGCCGGCCCGGACCCCCTTGTACTCATGTCGCCCCGGGCCCACGGGCCCGGGACAGGTCGTCAGTCGGTGGCCGCCACCGCTTCCTCGACCGAGGTGTGAATGGGGAACACCTTGGTGAGGCCGGTGATACGGAAGATCTTGAGAATGCGCTCCTGGTTGCAGACCAGGCGCAGCGAGCCCTCATGGGCGCGCACCCGCTTCAGTCCGCCGACCAGCACGCCGAGCCCGGTGGAGTCGAGGAAGTCCACGCCCTCCATGTCGACGACGAGGTGGAAACTCCCGTCGTTCACGAGCTCGACCAGCTGCTCACGCAGCTTGGGCGCGGTGTATACGTCAATTTCGCCACCGACCTCGACGACCGTACGATCGCCGACGGTACGGGTCGACAGGGACAGGTCCACGGATCCTCCAGCACCTTGCTATCGAGCGGTCGCCCTTCGGGACACCTCGGCTTGAAAGCCCCCAGGACATTCGCCAGCCGCGATGGCATTCAATCACTTACCGGCAGGCGTGCACGACGCCTTGGTCCCATTGTCCGTCACGCCAGTGACAGACTCGGTGCCGATGGCCAAGAATCTCCGATCCGATCGATCCCCGGCCGGGCCCGGCTCCCGGCCCGAACCAGGCACGATCCTGGCCCGGCTCGCCGCGGGACCGAGCCGGGCTGCGCGCATCACTCATACGGAGCACTTGCCCCCGCGTGCGGGCCGTCATGCAGTCTGGCCGGACCGGATTCGACCCGAGGTCGTCGCCGCAGTGCAGGCCGCGGGCATCGAACACCCCTGGGCCCACCAGGCGACGGCGGCCGAGCACGCCCTGGACGGGGACTCGGTGGTCGTGGCCACCGGGACCGCCTCCGGCAAGTCCCTGGCGTACCTGGTGCCGGTGCTGTCGGCGCTGCTGGACGGATCGGAGGCCCCGAACGGGCGTGGCGCCACCGCCCTGTACCTGGCCCCGACCAAGGCGCTGGCCGCCGACCAGTGCCGGTCCGTGAAGGAACTTTCACAACCTCTGGGCACATCCGTTCGGGCCGCCGTGTACGACGGCGACACCCCGTTCGAGGAACGCGAGTGGATCCGGCAGTACGGCACGTACGTGCTGACCAACCCGGACATGCTGCACCGCGGCATCCTGCCGTCCCACCCCCGCTGGTCCTCCTTCCTGAAGTCGCTGAAGTACGTCGTCATCGACGAGTGCCACACCTACCGCGGTGTCTTCGGCTCGCATGTCGCCCAGGTGCTGCGCAGATTGCGCCGACTGTGCGCCCGCTACGGCGCGTCGCCGGTGTTCCTGCTCGCCTCCGCCACCGCGGCGGAGCCCGCGGTGGCCGCCCGCCGGCTTACCGGGCTCCCGGTGGTCGAGGTCGCCGACGACGCCTCACCGCGCGGTGAACTGGTGTTCGCCCTGTGGGAACCGCCGCTCACCGAGCTGGAGGGCGAGAAGGGCGCGCCGGTCCGCCGCACCGCCACCGCCGAGGCCGCCGACCTGCTCACCGACCTCACCGTGCAGGGCCTGCGGTCGATCACCTTCGTACGCTCCCGGCGCGGCGCCGAGCTGATCTCGGTGATCGCCCAGGAACGTCTCGCCGAGGTCGACCGCTCGCTGACCCGCCGGGTGGCCGCGTACCGCGGCGGCTACCTCCCCGAGGAGCGCCGCGCCCTGGAACGCGCCCTGCACTCCGGCGACCTCCTCGGCCTCGCGGCGACGAACGCCCTCGAACTGGGCCTGGACATCTCCGGACTGGACGCCGTGGTGATCGCCGGTTATCCGGGCACCCGGGCGTCGCTGTGGCAGCAGGCCGGCCGCGCGGGCCGTTCCGGGCAGGGGGCCCTCGCGGTGCTGGTCGCCCGCGACGACCCGCTGGACACCTTCCTCGTCCACCACCCGGAAGCCCTGTTCGACCAGCCCGTGGAGTCCACGGTCCTCGACCCCGACAACCCGTACGTCCTCGCCCCGCACCTGTGCGCGGCGGCGGCCGAGCTGCCCCTGACCGAGGAGGACCTGCCCCTGTTCGGGCCCGCCTGCGAGGAGCTGCTCCCCCAGCTGGAGGAGGCCAGGCTGCTGCGTCGCCGGACCCGCGCCTGGCACTGGACGCGCCGGGAACGGGCCGCCGACCTCACAGACATCCGCGGGGAGGGCGGCCGCCCGGTCCAGGTCGTCGAGGCCGGGACGGGCCGCCTGCTGGGCACGGTCGACGCCGGCGCCGCCCACACGGCGGTCCACGAGGGCGCCGTGCACCTCCACCAGGGCCGCACGTACCTCGTCCGCACCCTCGACCTGGAGGACTCCGTCGCCCTGGTCGAACAGGCCACGCCGACGTACTCCACGGTCGCCCGCGACACGACGGCGATCTCCGTCCTGGAGACCGACACCGAGGTCCCGTGGGGTGACGGACGCCTGTGCTACGGCTCCGTCGAGGTCACCAACCAAGTGGTCTCCTTCCTGCGCCGGCGCCTGATCACCGGCGAAGTGCTGGGCGAGACGAAGCTCGACCTCCCTCCCCGGACCCTGCGCACGCGCGCGGTGTGGTGGACGGTCACCGAGGACCAGCTGGACGCTGCCCGGATCAACCCGGAGATCCTCGGCGGGGCCCTGCACGCCGCCGAGCACGCCTCGATCGGCATGCTGCCCCTGTTCGCGACCTGCGACCGCTGGGACATCGGCGGCGTGTCGGTGCCCCTGCACCCGGACACGCTGCTCCCCACGGTCTTCGTGTACGACGGTCATCCCGGCGGCGCGGGCTTCGCCGAGCGCGCCTTCCACACGGCTCGCGACTGGCTCACGGCCACCCGGGAGGCCATCGCCTCCTGCGAGTGCGACGCCGGCTGCCCCTCCTGCATCCAGTCCCCCAAGTGCGGCAACGGCAACGATCCGCTGCACAAGCGCGGGGCCGTACGGCTGCTCACGGTGCTGTTGCGGGGCGCGGAGCGGGCGGAAACGGCGGACGCTGGACCCTGAGGCCCGCCGGTGGGGGGCCGTAGGCACCACCGTCGCCCCGCCGAAACCGGCGGGCGCCACCGCCGCCGCCACCGCTACCGCCCCGCCATGGTCATCACCATGGCTACCGCCGCCGCCCCCGCCCTCGCACGGGTCATCCCTGTCTCCTTGGCGTTCGGGCCCAGGCGGTACCGCCGGGCTTCACGTCTCCGGCCTCCCTGTCGGTGGTCACTCCGTAGGCGCCTCCTCCGTCGGCGGGTCCTCCGTAGCCGGGTCCTCCGTCGCCGGGGCTCTCGGGACGGGGGCAGCCACCTCTGACGCCGGGCCGGCCCTTGCCCGGACCTCCGCCGTGAACGGTCCCCGGCCCGACGCCGCCGTCACGTCCGACACCTGTCCGGTGAGCACGCACCGCACCAGCCGCGTGGCCTGGGCCCGTGCGACCCGTTCCGCCCGGGCACAGGCCGCGGCTCCGCCCTGAGCCCAGTGGTCCGCCGCCGCGAGCGCGGCCATGTCGGCGCCGCCGGCCGCGCGGTGCCGGGCCACGACGGCCTGCCCCAGGGCCAGCACGATGCCGAACACCAGGCACAGAACGGCGATGGCGCCGACGCTCCACACCGTGGCGGAACCCCGGTCGGTCCCGGCGGTCCCGGCGGTCCCTGCCCGGGCCCCGCCGAAGCTTAGGGCTGAGCCGGGACGGAGACCGGCGCCAGGGGCTCGGGCCGGGCGTGGGCTCCGGGGCGTCACCCGTCGGAACGCGGCGGTGGCCTTCACCGTTCCGCTCCCATCGTCTGCTCCACCGATGCCACCGCTTCCTCCCGCACTTCGAAGGGCAGGCCGCTCAAGGCCGGCGGTTCGGCGACGACGGTCACGCGCACCCGGTCCGCCTCCCGGCTGACGGTGACCCGCGCCCCGCGCGGAGCCGCCTCTCTGGTGACCTCCACGACCGCGTCGGCCGAGTCCTGACGAGCGGCCGCACGGGCGCCCGTGCGGGCGGCGTCCACGCACTGGATCTGTGCGGCCACCACCAGCAGCCCCCAGACCAGCGCCATCGCGAACACCACCAGCACCGGAAGCACCACTGCCGTCTCGGCCGTGACGAACCCCTTGTCGGAACCCGCGCCCTGACCGCCCCCAGCCCGGTTGCCGGGATCGCCGCGAGAGCCGCCGTGTGATTCCGTCCGCACCGCCCGGTCACATCCGCGCATCGAGAGCCTGCTGCACGATGCCCTGCAACTCCGCGCTGACCGCACCGCTCGTGACCACCTTGTAGAGCACCACGGCGAAAGCGACCGCCGCGACGATCCCCATGGCGTACTCGGAAGTGACCATCCCGGCGTCCCTACGCCCGGCCCGCCGAAGCCACGTCGTCCGCACCGCGCCCATCAGGACGCTCAGCCTTGCCCGTACCACCTGATACATCGCAACCCCCGTGAGGTTCTGGTCCGTTGTTTCTCTTCGCCGGTCAGTAGTTCTCTTCGCCGGTCAGTAGTTCTCTTCGTCGATCCGTAGTCGTCTTCGCGGGCTCGTCGGTCACGAGGGCCGGCTCCTCACCGGCGGCCCCGCCGCGTCCCGCTCCGTCCCGCTCCGTCAGCCGCCACCCCCTCCCCCGTCGCCCAGCGCCCCGCCCGCGAGTCCGATCACCACCGGCAGTACGCCCACCGCGATGAAGGCAGGCAGGAAGCACAGCCCCACGGGCGCGGTCACCAGGACGGCCGCGCGGCGGGCCCGGGTCGTCATCGCACGGGCCTGGTCGGCACGTGCCTGGGCGGCGAGCCGGGCGACCGGACCGGCCGCGGGCAGACCGGACACGTCGGCCCGTTCGAGCAACCGCGCCAGGGCTCCGGAGCCCGGCAGCGCGGCCAACGCGCGCCAGGTGCCCTCCGGTTCACCGCCCAGCCGCACCTCGGCGGCGCCGCGCCCCAAGGCGTCTCCGACGGGCCCACCGAGGGCGTCGCCCACCGCCTGAGCCGCGGCCACCGGTCCGGCACCCGCCGCGATGCAGGCGGCCAGGAGGTCGGCCGCCAGGGGCAGTTGCCCGGCGGCCTCGGCGGCAATGGTCTCCGCCTCGGCCCTACCGCCGGCCGACCGTCGGGTACGCCAGCGCCACAGCCCCGCCGCCCCGGCCACGCCCACCAAGACGCCGGCGACGCCTCCGACCAGGGCCCAGCCGGCGCCCATCGTGCCCATCAGCGGGAGCCAGTCGCGAACGGCGCCCAGTACCGCGGCGCCTCGTGGGGCGGCGCGGGCAGGCTGGGTGGCCAGCAGCCCGGCCAGTCGCCTGCGTACCGCTCGCGCCCGTCGGCCGGTCGCGAAACCGCGCGCGAGGCACCCGGCGGCCAGCACCGTCCCCATCACCGCCCCCAGCCTGTGGACGACGTCCCCGTTCACGACGTCGCCTCCGCTCCCCGTACGATGCGCGCCACCCACCACACGCCCAGGCACTCCAGGACTCCGCCGGCCAGCAGGCAGCCCAGCCCGGGTCCCGTGTGCAGCAGGACGTGCAGCGGGTCGGAACCGAGGGCGACACCGAGCAGCAGACCGAGGACCGGCAGGCCCGCGAGCATCACCGCCGTGGCGCGGGCACCGGCCAACTGGGCCCGCAGGTCGGAGCGCTGGTCCCGTTCGGCGCGCAGGGCGCCCTCCAGCCGGTCGAGACCGGCCGCGAGTCCGGCACCCTGGTCGACCGCGACCCGCCAGCACGCCGCGAGCCCTCGCAGACCTTCGGCGCCCGGTTGCCGCGCCGCCGCCGCGAGCGCCCCCGGGACGTCCCCGCCGAAGCGGGCCGCCGCCAGCACCGCCGACCGGGCCTCACCGAGTCCTCCGGCGTCGTGTGCGGCGCACAGCAGCGCCTCTCCCGGCTGCCGCCCCGTACGGACCTCCCCGGCGAGCGCTCCGCACAGCGCGATCACCGCGTCCCGACGGTCCTCCCTGGCCCGCCTCGCCCTTGCCGCCCGCCGTGTCCGCCGCAGTACCGGCACTCCGGCCGCCCCGACGACGACCGGCAGCACGGAGTCGCCCAGCGCCGCCAGCACCAGCCCGGCCGCCAGCGACCACCACTCGGGCCTCAGCCGGCCGCGAAGGCGCCGCAACCCGTTCGTCATCCGGCGCACCGACGGCGGCCCGGCGACGACCGCCCCGCCGTCGCCGACGAGCACCAGCCGTGCACGCCGCGTCCCGGCATGCCGGCGGCTGCCCGCCAGCGCGGCCGCCGCGGCCAGACAGACCAGGGCCGCGCCGGTCGACAGTCCCCCCGTTCCCATCCCCGTCCCCGTCACCCTCGGGCCTCCTCACCCTGATCTCGCGTCGCGAGTCCGCCGCCTCGCAGCAGCTCCCGCAGCCGCTCCCAGCCGTCCTCGGCCACGAAGGCCTCCGCGGCCCACCGCAGCGCCGGAACCGTCCGCACGAGCCCCGAGGGGTCGCGCTCCAGTACGTGGACCTCGGCGATCCGGCGTCGTCCCACCCGGTCCCGCACCAGGTGCAGGACCACCGACAAGGCAGCCGCGAGCTGACTGTGCAGGGCCGCCCGGTCGAGTCCTGCGGCGGTGCCGAGCGCCTCCAGCCGGGCCGGTACGTCGGCGGCGGCATTGGCGTGCACCGTCCCGCAACCGCTGTGACCGGTGTTCAACGCCGCCAGCAGATGGACCACCTCGGGGCCGCGCACCTCGCCGACGACCAGCCGGTCCGGTCGCATGCGCAGCGCCTGCCGCACCAGGTCCTCCAGGGTGACCAGGCCCGCGGCCTCCTGGTTGGCGGGTCTGGTCTCCAGACCGACGACGTGCGGATGATCGGGCCTCAGCTCCGCCGAGTCCTCGGCGAGCACGATGCGTTCGTCCGGGCCGACGAGACCGAGCAGCGCGCTCAGGAGTGTCGTCTTGCCGCTGCCGGTGCCGCCGCTGACGAGGAAGGACAGCCGCGCCCGCAGCAGCGCGCGCAGGACGCGGCCACCGTCGGGCGGTACGGTGCCCGCCGCCGCCAGTTCGTCGAGCGTGAACGCGCGCGGCCGTACGACTCGCAGCGACAGGCACGTGCAGCCGACGGCGACCGGGGGCAGAACCGCGTGCAGCCGGGTGCCGTCGGGCAGCCGGGCGTCCACCCAGGGGCGGGCGTCGTCGAGCCGGCGACCGGCGACCGTGGCGAGGCGCTGCGCGAGCCGTCGCACCGCACCGGCGTCCGGGAAGGCGACCGTGGTCAGTTGCAGACCGCCGCCCCGGTCCACCCACACCCGGTCCGGTGCGGAGACGAGGACGTCGGTCACCGACGGGTCGGCGAGCAACGGCTCCAGCGGCCCGCTGCCGACGAGTTCCGACCTCAGTCGTTCGGCGGCGCCCAGGATCTCCGCGTCCCCGAGCACCCGCCCCTGTTCACGCAGGGCCTGCGCCACCCGTGCGGGCGTAGGATCCGCCCCGCTCTCGGCGAGCCACCGCCGCACGCCGTCGAGCATCCCCGGGGCGGGCCCCGGACCGCTCGCGAAGGCCTCCGCCGCGGACCGCCCGGACGCCGATGTCCGAGGCCGCGCGAAGCCTGACCCCGCCATCCGCCCACCGTCCGTCCCGGCACCGGCGCCGGCGCCGGCGTCGGCGTCCGATCCCGAGCCCGGCCCGACGACCGATGCAAGGCCTCGATGCGCGCCCCGCCCAGCATCCGATCCCGAGCCGCCCCGCGGCACATCCGACCCGGACCTCGCCCCCTCAGCCCACCCAGGCCCCGTTCCCGCGGACACCGCCCCCGCGGCTCGCACCGGCCCCGCCCCGGCAGACGCCGGCCCTGGAACCCACCGCGGGACCGAGCGCGTCGTCGGCCGCCCCTCGGGCGGTACGGCAACCGGACCCCCCGGGCCCTCTCCCTCCGCCCGGCCGTCGCAGCTCATCGGACCACCCCCCGTCGGCCGCAAGCCGCCAGGCCCCAACGCCGTCACCCCGCGCGCCCTTGCTCCGAACCGACCAGCCTCCCGCCCGATCCCGGTCCCAGTCCCGGTCCCGATCCCAGTCCCGATTCCGGTCCCGATCCCGCACTCCCCCGGACCGCCCCCGCCGGCCTCCCGCCCAGACACGCACTCCCCCGGACCGCTCCCGTGCTCCCTTCCACCGCTCCCGCCGGTCCTCCGTCCGACCCCGCGCCGTCCTCCGCCGAGCACCTCCGCCGACCCCCTCATGCCGTCCCACCGCCCGTCTCCACCAGCGCCCGCTCCCAGAACTCCCGGCAGAAGCGCGCCAGCGGTCCGCGCGCGGACGCGCCCGGAGGACGCCTGTGGTCGGTGGCGCGCAGGAGACCCGGTTCGACCGGGACCTCGCCGGCCAGGGGCAGTCCGAGCAGCCCGGCCACCTCGCGGTCGTCGAGTCCGGAGTCGTACGGTCCGCGCACCGCGACGCGGAGGTCGGGCAGGACCATCCCGACCGTGGCGGCCACCCGGCCGGCCGCGGCGACGGCCCGCAGTTCGGCCGGCACGACCAGGAGCCCCACGTCGAGCTGGGCGAGGACCTCGGCGACCGTGTCGTCGACGCGACGCGGCAGGTCGACGACGACGGTGCCGCCCCTGCGCCGGGCGGCGGCCAGCACCGCCCGTACGGCCTGGGGAGGCACCGTCACGCAGTCCCCCCGGTCCCAGCTCAGCACCCGCAGCGAGTGCAGCTCGGGCAGCGACTCCTCCAGGGCGCCGCCGCCGACCCGGCCGCGTGAGGACGCGAACGCGGGCCACCTCAGCCCCTCGGCCGTCTCGCCGCCGAGGAGGACGTCCAGGCCGCCGCCCAGCGGATCGGCGTCCACCAGGAGGCTGCGCAGCCCCTCCCTGGCCGAGGTGACGGCGAGCGCGCAGGCCAGCGTGGACGCCCCGGCACCGCCCCGGCCGCCGATGACGCCGATGGTGAGAGCGGGCCTTCCGACGCCCTCGGCGACGTCGGCGATGCGGTCGACCAGCCACTGCTCCCCGTCGGGCAGCATCAGGACGTGGTCGGCGCCGATCTCGACGGCCCGCTGCCACACCCCCGAGTCGTCCTGGTCACGGCCCACGAGGACTACTCCCCGCCTCCGCACCGCTCCGCGTACGCGCCGTGCGGCGTCGTCGCCGACGAGGACCAGTGGCGCGGCCTCCCAGCTGCCCGATGGTCCGGACGCCGAGGCGGTCGCGGGCGTCGTCGGCACCGAGTGGTGCACCTCCGGCGTGGCGCCCGCCGCCGCGCACAGGCGCAGCAGGTCGTCGAGGAGCGCGGTGTCCTCGGTGACGATCAGTGGCCCGCTCTGCCGCCCTCCGGCGGGGTGCGGCGGGTCGTGGGTGATGGTTCCGGTCATGGTGTGCGTCCCCCGTCGTCGCGACTTCCGCGGTCGCGTCCGACATCTCGTGGTCTCTCGCGCGGCCCCTGCGGCCCCGCGGTCCCAGCCGGGTGGAAACCGGTGACCGGCCCCACCCGAACGGCCGAAGTGACGCCCGACTTCAACGCCCCACTTGAACGCCCGACTTGAACAATCCACTCGAACGTCGACATGGAACGTCGACATGGACGTCGACTTGAACGTCGGTCGAACCCGGCCATACGCGTCCGGCAAACGGAACCGGCCGTGGAACTCGGCGCGGCCCGGACGCATGGGAATGACGGTGCAGTGATCCGGGAAATCGTGTGGATCTTGGTCAAAAACTGTGGACAACCCGACTGTTGTGAATATCGCCATCACTCAAACCAGTGAGCCCGGCCACCCCCACTCGACCCCCTGCACGACTTCCGCAGAGCAGTCCGTCGACTACCGAGCGTCACAGTTCATGAGCATGACAATACTGCCGATGATCTCGTCATCACGCGGCGCCAGAAGCAGAATGAGGACGGGAAAACGCGTCCGGACATGCGACGACCCCCGCCGGGGGGGAGAGCGGGGGTCGTCTCCACGGCCGACTCGGGGGGGGAGGAGTCGGACCGGGTTAGCACGGTCGCGAACGATCCGTGACTTCCATGGTGTACCCGAGAGGCTTCTCAGGCAAACCCACGCGCCCCACCTTACGCCGAATGGGCTGCGCCTATGCTCAGGGTCGTGGAAAACCACTCCTTGCCCCACTCCATGCCTCGCACAGCGGCCTTCTTTGACCTGGACAAGACGGTCATTGCGAAGTCGAGCGCACTCACGTTCAGCAAGTCCTTCTACCAAGGCGGGCTGATCAACCGCAGGGCCGTCCTGCGTACCGCATACGCCCAGTTCGTCTTCCTCGCCGGCGGAGCCGACCACGACCAGATGGAGCGGATGCGCGAGTACCTCTCCGCACTGTGCCGCGGCTGGAACGTCCAGTTGGTGAAGGAACTCGTCGCCGAGACCCTGCACGACCTGATCGACCCGATCATCTACGACGAGGCCGCCTCGCTGATCGAGGAGCACCACGCCGCCGGCCGCGACGTCGTGATCGTCTCCACCTCGGGTGCCGAGGTGGTCGAGCCGATCGGTGAGCTGCTCGGCGCGGACCGCGTGGTGGCGACCCGCATGATCGTGGGGCACGACGGTTGTTTCACCGGCGAGGTGGAGTACTACGCGTACGGTCCCACCAAGGCCGAGGCGATCCGGGAGCTGGCCGAGTCCGAGGGTTACGACCTGAAGCGCTGCTACGCGTACAGCGACTCGGCGACGGACCTGCCGATGCTGGAGTCCGTCGGCCACCCCCACGCGGTGAACCCGGACCGGACGCTGCGCCGTGAGGCTCTCGCGCGCGAGTGGCCGATTCTCGACTTCCATCGTCCGGTACGGCTCAAGCAGCGGGTCCGGGGCTTCTCCGTGCCGCCGCGCCCGGCGCTGGTCGCCGCCGCCGCGATCGGGGCAGCGGCGGCCACCGCCGGGCTCGTCTGGTACGCGAGCCGACGGCGGTCCCCGGCGGCGCGACCCGTTCCCGGCGACCCGACCCGGGGCCTGCCCCGCCCCCGGCGGACCGCCCCGTCTCCGGCGGCCTGACCAGACGGCCGCTTCCCCGCGCACGGGCCTTCCCGCCTCTTTCACCCGCGTATGAGCGCAAAAGTAAAGAAGTGCGGGCACCACTTCCGCTTGTTCCCGCTCAGGAGTACAAAGGAGTCAACGGCCCGCGAGACCAAGGACATCCGAAAGGATCACCTTAAGAACGCATTTGGCCCCACGGACCGAGCATGCACACCGGGCACCCACGCGACGTCGACCCGTCGATTACGGGCCAGCCGCACCAGGGCACGGGCGAGGTACCCGACCTGATGGGCACATATCGAGGACGCTTGGTAACCGGGTGGACATGCCAGCGGCGGTACGAATCCTCGTACCGCCGCATTTCGTGTGTTCCGGGGTCAGGCCGCCCCGCGCTGGAGCGCCTCGCACACCGCCGTAGACTCACGCGCCCCCAGTTCGACCGCCCGGCCGCAGTGGGCGATCCAGGCGGCCATGCCGTCCGGGGTACCGGAGACGTAGCCGTCCAGCGCCGCCAGGTAGGCCGCGCGGCCCAGCTCCGCATGACCGACCTCGGCCGGGCAGACCGATTTCGGGTCCAGCCCGCTGTTGATCAGCACGATGCGCTCCGCCGCGCGCGCGACCAGGCCGTTGTTCGTCGTGAAGGGACGCAGCGCCATCAGCTCACCGTGCACGACCGCGGCCGTCACCAGTGCCGGCGCGGAACCGCCCGCCCTGACCAGCCCGGCGAGCCCCTCCAGACGGCCGTGCGCCTCCCCGGCGTCCGGCAGCGGCAGCTCGACGAGCGGCTCGTCCACCGGCTCGCCCGCCTGCCGGGGCCGCCCCACCTGGTCGCCGTGGTCCGCGGACGCCACCAGGTGCAGCCGGGCCAGCACCCGCAGCGGCGACTGACGCCAGATGGACAGCAGCTGCCCCGCCTCCGCGGTGAGCCGAAGGGCCGCACCCACCGCACGCGCCTCCTCGTCGCCGCTGAAGTCGGAGCGCCGGCGGACCTCCTCCAGGGCCCAGTCCGCCCCCGACAGCGCCGCCGAACCCCGGGCACCGCGCAGGGCCGCTTCGGACGTGACGGCATGACTGCGGCGCCGCATGATCCGGTGGCCGTAGACCCGGTCCACGGCCTTGCGCACGGACTCCACGGACTCGGCCACGCCGGGCAGTGCACCCAGGGCCGCGAGCGGATCGGCGGTCGCGCCTGTCGTACTCATGGGTACGACCCTACGCACCCCGGCGCCGCGCCCCACGAATGAGTGGTCTTCTTCACGTGGGGACAGGCTCGCGTGCCACGTACAGCTATCGCTCCACTACCCTTGGTGAACATGAAAATTGCTTTCGTCGGGAAGGGCGGCAGCGGCAAGACGACCCTGTCCTCCCTGTTCGTCCGCCACCTCGCCGCCGCAGGTGCGCCCGTCGTCGCGATCGACGCCGACATCAACCAGCACCTGGGCGCCGCGCTGGGCCTCGACGAGTCGGAGGCGGCCGGACTGCCCGCGATGGGCGACCACCTGCCGCTGATCAAGGACTACCTGCGCGGCACGAACCCGCGCATCGTCTCGTCCGAGAAGATGATCAAGACGACACCCCCCGGAGAGGGCTCGCGCCTGCTGCGGGTGCGCGAGGACAACCCGGTCTACGACACCTGCGCCCGGCCGGTGGAACTCGACGGCGGGACCGTCCGTTTGATGGTCACCGGGTCCTTCACGGACGCCGACCTGGGAGTCGCCTGCTACCACTCCAAGACCGGAGCGGTGGAGCTGTGCCTGAACCACCTGATCGACGGACCCGACGAGTTCGTCGTGGTCGACATGACCGCCGGCTCGGACTCCTTCGCCTCCGGCATGTTCACCCGCTTCGACCTCACGTTCCTGGTCGCCGAGCCGACCCGGAAGGGGGTCTCCGTCTATCGCCAGTACAAGGAGTACGCCCGCGACTTCGGCGTCGCCCTGAAGGTCGTCGGCAACAAGGTCCAGGGGCCCGACGACCTCGACTTCCTGCGCGAGCAGGTCGGAGAGGACCTCCTGACGACCGTCGGGCACTCGGACTGGGTGCGGGCGATGGAGAAGGGCCGGCCGCCCCGGTTCGCGCTCCTGGAGGACACCAACCGGCGGGCGCTGCGCACTCTGCACTCGGCGGTGGAGGCGACGTACGGGCTGCGGGACCGGGAGCGCTACACGCAGCAGATGATCCACTTCCACCTGAAAAACGCCCGGAGCTGGGGCAACGAGCGGACCGGGGCCGACCTGGCGGCGCAGGTCGATCCCGGGTTCGTCCTCGGCGAGGGAGTCGTCGCTCCGGCGTGACGCCTCCCTCGCCGGGTCCGCCGGTCGGCTACCGCCGGTCGGCCGGCGCCCCGGGGACGCCCTTCGGCGCCGGCGCGGGACCGGCCGAGAGGAAGGAGGCCCAGCCCTTCTCGGGAGCCTCACCGACGCCCAGTGTGCGCAGCTTCTTCAGCACCTTCGGGTCCTGGGCGTCCAGCCAGTCCACGAGCTGCCGGAAGGAGACGCAGCGGACCTCGTCCTTCGTGCACACCCCTTCGATGACCTCCTCGATGGCACGCATGTAGGTGCCGCCGTTCCACGACTCGAAGTGGTTTCCGATGATCAGGGGCGCGCGGTTGCCGTCGTAGGCCCGCTGGAAGCCCTGGAGCAGGCCGTCGCGCATCTGGTCGCCCCAGAACTCGTGCTTGGCCGGATCGCCCTGGGTGGTGGTGCCCGACTGGTTGACCATGAAGTTGTAGTCCATGGTGAGCTGCTCGAAGGTGTGCCCGGGGAACGGCACGAGCTGCATCGACACGTCCCACAGGCCCTGCTTCTTCTTCGGCCAGACCTGGTTGTTGACGCCGCTGCTGTCGTAGCGGAACCCCATCTCGCCCGCGGCCTTCACGAAGTTCTCCTGACCCTCCAGGCACGGGGTCCGGGCGCCGATCAGCTCCTTGTCGTAGTCGAAGGGGAGGGGCGCGGCGTTCTTCATGCCCGTGGTGGTCTTCCAGGACTTGACGAACTGCTTGGCCTGGCCGATCTCGTCCTTCCACTCCTCGACGGACCACTCGCCGACCCCACCGCCGGCACCGCAGAAGTGCCCGTTGAAGTGGGTGCCGATCTCGTTGCCCTCCTGCCAGGCGAGCCGTAGCTGCTTGACGGTGTCGGCGATGCCCTGCTCGTCGTTGAAGCCGATGTCGGAGCGGCCCGGAGAGTGCTGCGGCGGCCGGTAGAGGTCCCGCTCCTCCTGGGGCAGCAGGTACACGCCGCTCAGGAAGTAGGTCATCGTCGCGTTGTTCTCCTTGGCCACTTCGCGGAAGTGGGAGAACAGCCGCTGGCTGTCCTCGCCCGCGCCGTCCCAGGAGAACACCACGAACTGCGGGGGCTTCTGACCGGGCTTGAGGCGTTCGGGCCGCGGCAGGTGAGGCTGGGCTCCGGTGTACGCGGTGGAGCCGTCGCCGATCAGCCGGACCACGTTCTTCGGCGCGGGCGCCGGCTCTCCCTTCTCCTTGTGCGGACCTTTCGTCCCTTCATCGGAACCGGTGCCGCTGCCGATCGCGCAACCGGCGAGCGACGCGGCGCAGACCGCGGCCGCGATCGCGGTGCGCGCGGCGATCCTGTGGGTGGCGGCCATGTTCCGCCCACCTTCTTCCTTCTCTCGGGCCCACGCCGACGAGGGCGATGTCGGGTGCTGAGCCGGGACGTGCCGTCAGCGCCGTCAAGGTGGCACGAGACCGAGAAGGAATTAATACGACAAGCCGATGAAATACGCGATTCACCCGGTAGAGCGACCTAATACTCCATTTGCGCGAAAAGTCTATGCCTCATCTTTACTCTGAATTACGATCTGTTTACTGAGCGCTATCACAGGTGCTCATCGATGCCCGCCGAGTACTCACCGAGCGCCCGGCATCCCGCCGCTGTACGCCGTGACAAACGGCCGCGACCCGCCCCCGTCCGCGGGGGACCGTCCATGACCGCGACCGCGCAGCCCCGGAGGAGACGGGAAACATGTCAGCCTGCGTCCCCGCCCGAGCCGATTCGCCCCGGACCGAACACGTCCACCCACCGCACAGCCCGCCGCCCGGCGGCCCCCGGCGCCTCCGCGTCGCGGGCGCCGACCTGTCGGCCTCGATCGCGGTCTTCCTGATCGCCCTCCCCCTCTCCCTGGGCATCGCCCTCGCCACCGGCGCCCCCCTCCAGGCCGGCCTCGTCGCGGCCGCGGTGGGCGGGATCGTCGCCGGGTGGCTCGGCGGATGCCCCTTGCAGGTCAGCGGCCCCGCCGCCGGCCTCACCGTGGTCACCGCCGACCTCATCCAGCGCTACGGATGGCGTACGACCTGCGCCATCACGGTGCTCGCCGGGCTCGCCCAGCTCGGCCTCGGCTGCCTGCGCGTGGCACGCTCCGCGCTGGCCGTCAGCCCCGCCATCGTGCACGGCATGCTCGCCGGTATCGGCGTCACCATCGCCGTCGCCCAGTTGCACATCGTCCTCGGCGGCACCCCACAGAGCTCCGTCCCCGACAACCTGGTCGCCCTGCCCGCCCAGTTGGCGAACCTGCGCCCCGCCGACGTCGCGGTGAGCGCACTGACGCTGAGCCTGCTGCTGCTCTGGCCGCGGGTGCCCGGACGCGCCGGCCGGCTCCTGGGCAGACTCCCCGCCGCCCTGATCGCCGTCGCGGGTGCCACCGCGGTCGCGGCCTTCGCGGGGCTGCGCCTGCCCAAGGTCGACCTGCCCTCCTGGAGCAGCCACGCCCTGGCCACGCTGCCCGAAGGGCCGGTGCTGGGCCTGCTCGCCGCGGTCCTCACCACCACGCTGGTGTGCAGCGTGCAGTCCCTGCTCGGCGCGGTCGCCGTGGACAAGCTGGTCGCCGCCCGACCGGGCCTGACCGGCCGCGTCAAGCGCTCCGACCTCGACCGGGAGCTGCTCGGCCAGGGCGCCGCCAACATCGTCTCCGGGTCACTCGGCGGACTGCCCATCGCCGGTGTGGCCGTGCGGAGTTCCGCGAACGTGGCGGCGGGCGCCGTCAGCCGGAACTCCACGATGCTGCACGGCGTTCTCGTAGTGATCGCCACACTGCTGCTGGTCCCGGCCCTGGAGCTCATCCCGCTCGCCGCGCTCGCCTCCCTGGTCATGGCCGTCGGCCTGAAGATGGTGTCGCTGAACCACATCCGCACGGTGACCCGCCACCGTGAGGTGCTGGTCTACGCCGTCACCACCGGCGGCGTGGTGTTCCTCGGCGTCCTGGAGGGTGTCGCGCTGGGCATCGCCGTGGCCGTCGGTGTCGCCCTGCACCGCCTGACCCGCACACGGATCACGCACAACCAGACGGAGGGAGTCCACCACGTACACGTCCGGGGCCAGTTGACGTTCCTCGCGGTGCCTCGGCTCAGCCGCGTTCTGCACCAGGTGCCCCACGGTGCGAGTGCCGTGGTGGAGCTGGACGGTTCCTTCATGGACCACGCGGCGTTCGAGACCTTGCAGGACTGGCAGAAGACGCACACCGCCCAGGGGGGAACGGTCGACATCACCGGCCGCCGGCCCGGCACCCGCATCTCCGAACCGGCCGATGCCGAGGGCTGCCGCTGCCGCCCCTGGACGCCCTGGCGCAACCACCAGTGCGAGCGCCCCCAGCGGGTGACGTCACCCGACGGCTCCGGCCGGCAGGGCACCGCCACCGGCACCACCGGCACCACCAACACGGTGAACGGACCGGATGAACGGGACGGACTGGGGGGGCTGGAGGAACTGGACGGACCGGATGGGGTGAGTGGACCGCACGGCCCGGACGGCCCCGGTGGACCGAGCGGTTCCGTCGCTCCGGGTGGACCGGACGGTCGGCGCGAGGCACCCGCCAGGCCCGAGGGGTCCGGCAGACCCAGTGGTCCGAGCGGCCCCAGCGGACGCGAACTGGCCCGTGGCATCAGCGCCTTCCAGCGGAACACCGCCCCCTTGGTGCGCCCGGAGCTGGCCCGACTGGCCCGTGAGGGGCAGCAGCCCTCCCAGCTCTTCCTGACCTGCGCCGACTCACGGGTGGTCACCTCGATGATCACTTCCAGTGGCCCCGGTGACCTCTTCGTCGTGCGCAATGTGGGCAACCTCGTGCCGATGCCCGGTGAGGAGAGCGGCGACGACTCGGTGGCCGCCGCGATCGAGTACGCGGTGGACGTGCTGAAGGTGCGGTCCATCACGGTGTGCGGGCACTCCGGGTGCGGCGCCATGCAGGCGCTGCTCAGCGCCGAGCCGGGAGGCGCGCAGACCCCGCTCAAGCGGTGGCTGCGGCACGGGCTGCCGAGCCTGGAGCGCATCCCCGAGAACCCCGTGGACGAGGACGCCCGGCCCAGGCTGGCCGGCCGCCGTCCCGCCGACGCGGCCGAGCAGCTCTGCCTGGCCAACGTGGTCCAGCAGCTGGAGCACCTGCGTGCCCACGACGCGGTCGCCCGGGCGCTGGACACGGGCGACCTGGAACTGCACGGCATGTACTTCCACGTGGGCGAGGCCCAGGCGTATCTGCTCGCCGAGGAGGCCGGAGTCGGCGTCTTCGAGCGGGTGTTGGAGACCGACCTGACCGCCTGACGAGTACCGCCCTGGCCGCTGTGCGGGTACGGGCCGCCGAGGCGCGGGAGTGTGAGCGTCGTTACAGACGCTGAACCCCGCGCCGTCGGCGTCCGTGGGTACGAATGACCACTGGTCACGAAGACGGGTGATCACCAGACAGGTCTAAACCAATTGCCCGTCGACCCTTGTCATCGGCCCCCCGGGTCTGATGAGGTGTGGCCTGGGACACAACGGACAACCCTGCGAACGGGAGATGTCGTGAGCAACGAAAGCCTGGCCAACCTCTTGAAGGAGGAGCGACGCTTCGCGCCGCCCGCTGACCTGGCCGCGAACGCCAACGTCACGGCTGAGGCGTACGAACAGGCCAAGGCTGACAGGCTCGGCTTCTGGGCCGAGCAGGCCCGCCGGCTGACCTGGGCGCAGGAGCCGACCGAGACGCTGGACTGGTCGAACCCGCCGTTCGCCAAGTGGTTCCAGGACGGCAGGCTCAACGTCGCGTACAACTGCGTCGACCGGCACGTGGAGGCCGGTCACGGCGACCGTGTGGCCATCCACTTCGAGGGCGAGCCCGGCGACAGCCGCGCCGTCACCTACGCCGAGCTGAAGGACGAGGTCTCCAAGGCCGCCAACGCCCTGCTGGAACTGGGCGTCCGCAAGGGCGACCGGGTCGCCGTCTACATGCCGATGATCCCGGAGACGGCGATCGCGATGCTGGCCTGCGCCCGGATCGGCGCCGCCCACTCGGTGGTCTTCGGCGGTTTCTCCGCGGACGCGCTCGCGACCCGCATCCAGGACGCCGACGCCCGCGTCGTCATCACCTCCGACGGCGGCTACCGGCGCGGCAAGCCGTCCGCCCTCAAGCCCGCCGTGGACGAGGCGGTCGAGCGCGCCGGCACCGTCGAGCACGTCCTCGTCGTGCGCCGCACCGGCCAGGACGTCGCCTGGGACGACGCCCGCGACAAGTGGTGGCACGAGACGGTCGACCGCCAGTCCACGGAACACACCCCCGAGGCGTTCGACGCCGAGAACCCGCTGTTCATCCTCTACACCTCCGGCACCACGGGGAAGCCCAAGGGCATCCTGCACACCTCCGGCGGCTACCTCACCCAGGCGGCGTACACGCACTGGGCCGTCTTCGACCTCAAGCCGGAGACCGACGTCTACTGGTGCACCGCCGACGTCGGCTGGGTCACCGGGCACTCGTACATCGTCTACGGCCCGCTCGCCAACGGCGCGACGCAGGTCATGTACGAGGGCACCCCGGACACCCCGCACCAGGGCCGCTTCTGGGAGATCGTCCAGAAGTACGGCGTGACGATCCTCTACACGGCGCCCACCGCGATCCGGACGTTCATGAAGTGGGGCGACGACATCCCCGCGAAGTTCGACCTGTCCTCGCTGCGGGTCCTCGGCTCGGTCGGTGAGCCGATCAACCCCGAGGCGTGGATCTGGTACCGCAAGAACATCGGCGCCGACGCCACCCCGGTCGTCGACACCTGGTGGCAGACCGAGACCGGCGCGATGATGATCACGCCGCTGCCGGGCGTCACCGAGGCCAAGCCCGGCTCCGCCCAGCGCGCGCTGCCCGGCATCTCCGCCACCGTCGTCGACGACGAGGCCAACGAGGTGCCGAACGGCGGGGGCGGCTACCTGGTCCTCACCGAGCCGTGGCCGTCGATGCTGCGCACCATCTGGGGCGACGACCAGCGGTTCATCGACACGTACTGGTCGCGTTTCGAGGGCAAGTACTTCGCCGGGGACGGCGCCAAGAAGGACGACGACGGTGACATCTGGCTGCTCGGCCGCGTCGACGACGTGATGCTGGTGTCCGGGCACAACATCTCCACCACCGAGGTCGAGTCGGCCCTCGTCTCCCACCCCTCGGTCGCCGAGGCGGCCGTGGTCGGCGCGGCGGACGAGACGACCGGCCAGGCCATCGTCGCCTTCGTGATCCTGCGCGGCACGGCGGCGGAGACCGAGGACCTCGTCGCGGACCTGCGCAACCACGTCGGCGCCACCCTCGGCCCGATCGCCAAGCCCAAGCGGGTCCTCCCGGTGGCCGAGCTGCCCAAGACCCGCTCCGGCAAGATCATGCGCCGCCTCCTGCGCGACGTCGCGGAGAACCGCCAGCTCGGGGACGTCACCACCCTGACGGACTCCACCGTCATGGACCTCATCCAGACGAAGCTCCCGGCGGCACCGAGCGAGGACTGAACCACCCGTTGCGAGGGCACCCGGCGAGCCCCGTGCCGGGTGCCCTTCGTGGCACCTGCCCCGATATGCGACGTCGCGGAGATCACCCGGCAGGTCCGCCGCAGTTTAGGTAGGCTAAGGAACGCGTAAGAGATCCAACAAGATCCTCATGGTGTGCCGGGAAGTCTGGTCGGCAAGCGTTCCGTGCTGCCCACCGACCGGAGGTTCTCCCCGTGACCGCCCCCCAGACACCCCGCAAGGCCTTCGGGCGACTCAGTCTCCCCGAGCGGAACTACGTCGCGGAGGCGCTGCGCACCGAGACGGTCGGCGGTGTCCTGCTGCTCGTCGCCGCCGTCGCCGCGCTGGCGTGGGCGAACATACCGGCGCTCCAGGACAGCTACGAGAGCGTCAGCCACTTCCACTTCGGCCCCGAGGCCCTCGGTCTGAACCTGTCGGTCGCGCACTGGGCCGCCGACGGACTGCTAGCGATCTTCTTCTTCGTCGCCGGCATCGAGCTGAAGCGTGAGCTGGTCGCCGGTGACCTGAAGGACCCGAAAGCCGCCGCGCTGCCCGTGGTGGCGGCCCTGTGCGGCATGGCCGTCCCCGCGGTGGTGTACACGATCACCAGCACCGCCGGCGGCGGCTCGCTGGCCGGCTGGGCCGTGCCCACCGCCACCGACATCGCCTTCGCGCTGGCCGTGCTCGCCGTCATCGGCACGTCCCTGCCCAGCGCCCTGCGCGCCTTCCTGCTGACGCTCGCCGTCGTCGACGACCTGTTCGCGATCCTGATCATCGCCGTCTTCTTCACCGAGAGCCTCGACTTCGCCGCGCTCGGCGGCGCGGTCGTCGGCCTCGCCGTCTTCTGGCTGCTGCTGCGCAAGGGCGTGCGCGGCTGGTACGTGTACGTCCCGCTCGGCCTGGTGATCTGGGCGCTGATGTACAACAGCGGCGTCCACGCCACCATCGCCGGCGTCGCGATGGGCCTGATGCTGCGCTGCCACACCCGCGAGGGCGAGCGGCACTCCCCCGGCGAGCACATCGAGCACCTCGTGCGCCCCCTGTCGGCGGGCCTGGCGGTGCCGCTGTTCGCGCTGTTCAGCGCGGGTGTCTCGCTGTCGGGCGGGGCGCTGGCCGACGTGTTCACCCGGCCGGAGACCCTCGGCGTGGTGCTCGGGCTCGTGGTCGGCAAGACGCTCGGCATCTTCGGCGGCACCTGGCTGACGGCACGTTTCACCAGGGCCTCGCTCAGCGACGACCTCGCGTGGGCCGACGTGTTCGCGGTGGCGACCCTGGCCGGCATCGGGTTCACCGTCTCCCTGCTCATCGGGGAGCTGGCCTTCGAGGGCGACGCGGCACTGACCGCCGAGGTCAAGGCCGCGGTCCTGACGGGCTCCGTCGTCGCGGCGCTCCTCGCCACGGTGCTGCTGAAGGTACGGAACGCCAAGTACCGGCGCATGACCGAGGCCGAGGAGCGCGACGAGGACGCCAGCGGCGTGCCGGACGTCTACGAGCAGGACGACCCCGCGTACCACCTGCGCGTGGCCGCGATCTACGAGCGGAAGGCGGCCGAGCACCGCCGGATCGCCGAGGAGATGGAGGCGGCGCGGCTTGCCGAAGTACAGGGCGGGGCAGGCGATGAGGGCAGCGGTCCGGCATGATCTGACGAGACGGTACAAAGACGGACCGTACGCGGTCGTGCCGCAGTGGACGGGCAGCGCACGCCGGGCCACGGGACCGTCCGCAGACACCGGCAGAACGTACGCAGACGAGTCAGCAGAAGAGGGAGACCGCGATGAGCGCACCCGACGGCAGCCCGGTCGGCACCGAACGCAGCATCGGCCAGCTGTTCGCCTCGGCGACCACCGACTTGTCGGCGCTCGTGCACGACGAGATCGCGCTGGCCAAGGCGCAGCTGAGGCAGGACGTCAAGCGCGGGGCGACGAGCGGCGGCGCGTTCTCGGCGGCCGGGGCGGTCCTCCTGTTCTCGCTCCCGATGCTGAGCTTCGCGCTGGCCTACGGCATCCGGACCTGGAGCGGCTGGAACATGGCGGTCTGCTTCCTGCTGTCCTTCGCGGCGAACGTCCTGGTCGCGGCCCTCCTCGCGCTGATCGGCATCGTCTTCGCCAAGAAGGCCAAGAAGGGCAGGGGCCCGCAGAAGGTCGCCGCGTCCGTGAAGCAGTCGGCGGGCGTCCTTCAGAACGCCAAGCCGCACCCGCGCCCGGAGCTGCCCGCGGACCGGTCCCCCGAAGCCATCGAGGCTGTGGCACGCTCGTCCTCATGACGGATCCCGCCACTCCACCGGCGCAGAACCCCACCTCGGTCGTACGCCTCGACATCCCCGGGGGTCACGAGGTGATCCACCGGGACGTCGCCGCCAACGGCGCCCGCTTCCACATCGCGGAGCTGGGCGACGGACCGCTGGTGCTGCTGCTGCACGGCTTCCCGCAGTTCTGGTGGACCTGGCGGCACCAGTTGACGGCGCTGGCGGACGCGGGTTTCCGTGCCGTCGCCATGGACCTGCGCGGCGTCGGCGGCAGCGACCGCACCCCGCGCGGCTACGACCCGGCCGGTCTCGCCCTGGACATCACCGGCGTGGTGCGCTCGCTCGGCGAGCCGGACGCCGCGCTGGTCGGGCACGACCTGGGCGGCTACCTGGCCTGGACGGCCGCCGCGATGCGGCCCAAGCTGGTGCGGCGGCTCGCGGTCTCCTCGATGCCGCACCCCCGGCGCTGGCGCTCGGCCATGCTCGGGGACGTCCGGCAGACCCGGGCGGGCTCCTACATCTGGGGTTTCCAGCGCCCCTGGATCCCGGAGCGTCAACTCACCGCCGATGACGGCGCGCTGGTCGGGCGGCTGATCCAGGACTGGTCGGGGCCGCGCCCGTTGGACGAGGACGCGGTCGACGCCTACCGGCGCGCCATGTGCATCCCCTCCACGGCGCACTGCTCCGTCGAGCCGTACCGCTGGATGGTGCGTTCCCTGGCGCGTCCCGACGGCATCCAGTTCTACCGCCGCATGAAGCGGCCGGTGCGGGTGCCTACGCTGCACCTGCACGGATCGTTGGACCCCGTGATGCGGACGCGCAGCGCCGCCGGGTCCGGGCAGTACGTCGAAGCGCCCTACCGCTGGCGGCTGTTCGACGGTCTCGGGCACTTCCCTCACGAAGAGGACCCGGTCGCCTTCTCCACCGAACTGATCAACTGGCTGAAGGATCCCGAACCCGATCGGTGACCGAACGAACGCGCCCGGTACCCGAACCGGAACGCTTGTCGCATGAACGGCCACTTGCCCGGCGCATAGGCCAATTGGGCGCCCCGAGAACGGTTATCGACCTTGGGGCGGGGGCAGACGTCGGTGTATGGGCTGGACGCACGACTACAGTGACGTAGCACGCGACGGCCGCTCCACGAGCGGCGTGAGCAGCACCCACCGACGAGGCGGCACCCCGCAACTGGCGGGTGCGGACCCACGGGTGGGCATTCCGCGCATCCTGCGCCGCCGGGCCCGCTGGGTCTCCGTACGCATTCGCCATCCACGCGGCTGAGCACCGGGCCGCGCCGACTCCCCCAGGGCTGAGCGCCCGGCCGCCGCACGGCGCCGGGCGGTACGGCCGACCGGCTTCTAGAGTGCGCAGCTGTCGCTGTCCACCTGCTGGTTGGCGGTGCGGCCCAGGTCGATGTCCTCGCGGATCTCGTCCACGGTGAGCGCGTACCCGGTCTCGGCGTCGTCCAGGGACTTGGCGAAGACCACGCCGTAGACCTCGCCCTCGGGGGTCAGCAGCGGGCCACCCGAGTTGCCCTGACGGACGGTCGCGAAGAGCGAGTAGACGTCGCGGCGGACGCTGTCGCGGTGGTAGATGTCCGGACCGCTGGCCGTGATGCGCCCGCGCACGCGCGCCGCGCGGACGTCGTACGCCCCGTTCTCCGGGAAGCCGGCGACGATCGCTCCGTCGTCACGGGCGGCATCCTCGTCCGTGAACCGCAGGGCGGGCGCACGCAGTTCCGGCACGTCCAGTACGGCGATGTCGCGCCGCCAGTCGTAGAGGACGACCGTCGCGTCGTACTTCCTGCCCTCGCCGCCTATCTGCACCGTGGGTTCGTCGACGCCGCCCACCACGTGCGCGTTGGTCATGATCCGGCGGTCGGCGAAGACGAAGCCGGTGCCCTCCAGGACCTTGCCGCAGTCGGGGGCGGTGCCCATGACCTTGACGATGGAGCGCTTGGCACGGGTGGCGACCGGGTTGTTCGCCAGGGCCGGGTCGGGCGGCTGGACCTCGGTGATCGGTTCGTTGGCGAACGGGCTGAAGACCTGCGGGAAGCCGTTCCTGGCGAGGACGGAGGTGAAGTCGTCGAACCAGGTGTCGGCCTGCTCGGGCAGCGCCTCCTGCACGCCCAGCAGCACCTGCGACTGCCGCACCTCCTTGCCGATCGTCGGCATCGTCGTCTGCGCGAGCGCGGACCCGATCAGCCAGGCGACCAGCAGCATCGCGACGACGTTGACCAGGGCGCCACCGGTGGCGTCCAGGGCGCGGGCCGGGGACCAGGTGATGTAGCGGCGCAGCTTGTTGCCGAGGTGGGTGGTCAGGGCCTGGCCGACGGAGGCGCAGACGATGACCACGACGACCGCGACGACAGCGGCGGTCGTGCTCACCTCGGCGTTGTCCGTCAGGGCGTCCCAGACGACCGGCAACAGGGAGACGGCGATGAGGCCACCGCCGAGGAACCCGACCACCGACAGGATGCCGACGACGAAGCCCTGGCGGTATCCGACGATCGCGAACCAGACGGCGGCCAGCAGCAACAGGATGTCCAGCACGTTCACCGATTCAGGCCCCGCCTCGTCGTCCTACGCTCACACGAGTCACCCTGTCATGACCGCCAGTCCAGCGGGACCTGCTTCTCCCTGTCCCAGGGCAGCTCCCAGCCCGCGAAGTGCAGCAGCCGGTCGATGACACCGGCGGTGAAGCCCCAGACGAGCGTCGATTCGACCAGGAATGCCGGGCCACGGTGGCCGCTGGGGTGGACGCTGGTGACCCGGTTGGTGGGGTCCGTGAGATCCGCCACGGGGACGGTGAAGACCCGCGCCGTCTCGTTCGGATCGACGGCGCCGACCGGGGAGGGCTCGCGCCACCAGGCCAGGACCGGTGTGACGACGAAGCCGCTCACCGGGATGTACAGCCTCGGCAGGACGCCGAAGAGCTGCACACCGGCCGGGTCGAGCCCGGTCTCCTCCTCGGCCTCGCGCAGGGCGGCCCGCAGCGGCCCCTCGCCCTGGGGATCACCGTCCTCGGGATCGAGCGCGCCGCCCGGGAAGGCCGGCTGGCCGGCGTGGGAGCGCAGCGTGCCCGCCCGCTCCATGAGCAGCAGCTCGGGCCCGCGGCCCGCCCCGCCGCGCCCGTCCTGCGCGGCGCTCTCGCCCGCGCTCTCCCCCTGGCCCTCGCCCCCGCCGAACAGGATCAGCACGGCGGACTGACGGCCGGCGCCGTCCTCCGGCGGCAGGAAGCGGCTCAGCTGCCGGGGCCGCACCGTCTCGGCGGCCCGCGCCACCGGGTCCAGCCAGCCGGGCAGGCCCTCCTTGCTGAGCATCGAACTCCGAGTGTGGCCCTGTGTGTCGCTCGCCCGTGTCATCTCCACCCCCGTCCTGCCGACTCCAACGCCCGACGCCCCCGACATCGTTCCGTCACCCGGCCCCCAGCGGAGGCGCCGGGGTGCCGCCCGCGTCCAGGTAGGCCTGCGGGGGGTTCAGGCGCTGGCCGGGGAAGCCGCCCTTCTCGTACTTCAGCAGCTTCACCGCCTTCTCCGGGTCGGTCTCGCCCTCCCCGTAGGCCGGGCAGAGCGGGGCGATGGGGCAGGCGCCGCACGCGGGCTTGCGGGCGTGGCAGATCCGGCGGCCGTGCCAGATCACGTGGTGGGAGAGGTCGGTCCAGTCGCTCCTGGGGAAGAGCGCGCCGACCGCGGCCTCGATCTTGTCCGGGTCGGTCTCGTCGGTCCACTGCCAGCGGCGCACCAGGCGCTGGAAGTGGGTGTCCACGGTGATGCCCGGTCGGCCGAAGGCGTTGCCCAGCACGACGAAGGCGGTCTTGCGGCCGACGCCGGGCAGTTTGACGAGGTCGGCGAGGCGGCCGGGGACCTCGCCGCCGAAGTCCTCCGCCAGGGCCTTGGAGAGCCCTATGACCGACCTGGTCTTGGCCCGGAAGAAGCCGGTCGGGCGCAGGATCTCCTCGACCTCCTCGGGGTCGGCGGCGGCCAGGTCCTCGGGGGTGGGGTACTTCGCGAAGAGGGCGGGCGTCGTCTGGTTGACGCGCAGGTCGGTGGTCTGAGCGGACAGCACCGTGGCCACGACGAGCTGGAACGGGTTCTCGAAGTCCAGCTCCGGGTGGGCGTACGGGTAGACCTCCGCGAGCTCGCGGTCGATACGGCGGGCCCTGCGGACCAGGGCGGTACGGGACTCCGCGCGCGGCGGCTTCGCGGCGACGGTCTTCGCCGGGGCGACGCCCTCGACGGCGGCGGTGGCCTTCTTGGGGGCGACGTCGGGCTTCTTGGCGGGGGCCTGCCTCTTGAGGGGGGCCTGCCCCTTGGCGAGGGCCGCCTTCTTCTTGGGGGCGGCCTTCTTGGCGGGCGCTGCGGTTTCGGCGGGGGCCGCCTTCTTCGCGGGGGCCGCCTTCTTCGCCGCACCCGCGGTCTTCTTCCCAGTCGCGGCCTTCTTCGCGGTGGTCGCCTTCCGCGCGGCGGTCGGCGTCTTCGCGGCGGTCGCCTTCTTCGCGGCGTTCGGGCTCTTCGCGGGCGTCGCCCGACGGGCGGAGGCCTGCGTGTCCTCGGCGGGCACCGGGTCGTTGTCGGCGTTCTTCTTCACGGCACCCTTCTCCGCGGTCACCCTCTTGGCAGGCGCCGCCCTCTTTGTCGCTTTCGCCGTTTTCCTACCGCCATCGGGGCCCTGTTCGCCCACAGCGGAATCACGACGTACACCCACCCGCGCAGCCCCCTCGGCCTGTGCTCTCACCGGCGTTTTGGACACCCGGCCAGCCTACGGCCCGGTACCGACATCCGCCCCGGACCCCGAAGATCGGCGCCCAATTGGACCCCTGCCGCGTACCCCAGGACACCAGTGCGGCATCCTTGTGACAGATCACACTGTTTGGACTGTCCGGCAAAATGGGCACCACGGACCCCTGGTACACCGGGGGAACAAGATCCTCTGAGCCGGTCGACAAGGAGAGAACTCGTGGACGACGTTCTGCGGCGCAACCCGCTCTTCGCGGCGCTCGACGACGAGCAATCCGCGGAGCTCCGCGCCTCCATGAGTGAGGTGACCCTCGCCCGCGGCGACACGCTGTTCCACGAGGGGGACCCCGGAGACCGCCTCTATGTGGTCACGGAGGGCAAGGTCAAGCTCCACCGCACCTCCCCCGACGGGCGCGAGAACATGCTGGCGGTCGTCGGCCCCAGCGAGCTGATCGGTGAGCTGTCGCTCTTCGACCCGGGTCCGCGCACGGCGACCGGCACCGCGCTCACCGAGGTCAAGCTCCTCGCCCTCGGCCACGGCGACCTCCAGCCCTGGCTGAACGTCCGCCCCGAGGTCGCCACCGCCCTGCTGCGTGCCGTCGCGCGCCGCCTGCGCAAGACCAACGACGCCATGTCCGACCTCGTCTTCTCGGACGTGCCCGGCCGTGTCGCGCGCGCCCTGCTGGACCTGTCCCGCCGTTTCGGCGTGCAGTCCGAGGAGGGCATCCACGTCGTGCACGACCTGACGCAGGAGGAGCTGGCCCAGCTGGTCGGCGCGTCCCGCGAGACGGTCAACAAGGCGCTGGCGGACTTCGCCCAGCGCGGCTGGCTCCGGCTGGAGGCCCGCGCGGTGATCCTGCTGGACGTGGAGCGGCTCGCCAAGCGCTCCCGTTGAGGGACGACGTCAGTCCGGCAGCTGGATGAGCCCGTGCTCGCCCAGGTACTCCAGCTGCGCCCGCACCGACAGCTCCGCCGCCGGCCACAGCGACCGGTCGACGTCCGCGTACACGCGGGCGACGACCTCGCCCGGCGTCCGGTAGCCGTCCTCCACCGCCGTCTCGACCTGGGCGAGGCGGTGGGCGCGGTGCGCGAGGTAGTACTCGACGGCGCCCTGGGCGTCGTCCAGGACCGGGCCGTGACCCGGGAGCACCGTGTGCACCCCGTCGTCGGCGGTGAGCGACCTGAGCCTGCGCAGTGAGTCCAGGTAGTCGCCGAGACGCCCGTCGGGATGGGCCACCACCGTCGTACCGCGGCCCAGGATCGTGTCGCCCGTCAGGACCGCCCCGTCGGCCGGGAGATGGAAGCACAGCGAGTCGGCCGTGTGCCCCGGGGTCGATACGACCCGCAGCTCCAGGCCGCCGACCTCGATCACGTCACCGGCGGCCAGGCCCTCCTCGCCCAGTCGCAGCGCCGGGTCCAGGGCCCGTACGTTCGTCCGCGTCAGCTCGGCGAAGCGCGCGGCGCCCTCCGCGTGGTCCGGGTGACCGTGCGTCAGCAGGGTGAGGGCGACCCGCCTGCCCGCCCGCTCGGCCGTGTCGACGACGTGCCGCAGGTGGGTGTCGTCCAGCGGGCCCGGGTCGACCACGACGGCCAGGTCGGAGTCGGGCTCGGCGACGATCCAGGTGTTCGTCCCGTCCAGGGTCATCGCGGAGGCGTTGGGCGCCAGGACGTTGACCGCGCGCGGGGTGGCGGGTCCCGAGAGGACACCGCCCCTCGGCTGGCCGGGCAGTGCGCTTGCGTCCGTCATGCGGGGGCTCCCCCGGTCGGGTCGGAAGGTGTGGCCGGTGCCGGGCCGCCGCCGGGTCCGGCGGGGCCGTCCGGAGCCCCGGAAGGCAGCGGGCCGGCGGGTGACGCCGTCGGCGGGACGTGCTTGGTGAACTCGTCGTGCCCCGGCCAGGAGAGCACGATCTCGTCACCGGCCAGCCGCGCCTCGGCCAGTACCGGCGTCATGTCGCGGCCCGGAGCCGACGCGAGCGCCCCGGCCGCCGTACCGCACGCCGACAACGCGCGCAGCGTCGCCACGGTCGGCGGCATCATCAGCAGCTCGCCCTTGTCGTACCCGGCGGTCGCCTCCGCCGGGGTGATCCACACCGTGCGGTCGGCCTCCGTGGAGGCGTTGCGGGTGCGCTGCCCCTCGGGGAGGACGGCCACGAAGAACCACGTGTCGTAGCGCCGGGACTCGAACTCCGGGGTGATCCAGCGCGCCCAGGCGCCCAGCAGGTCGGACCGCAGGACGAGGCCCCTGCGGTCCAGGAACTCCGCGAAGGACAGCTCACGGGCGACCAGGGCGGCCCGGTCGGCCTCCCAGTCCGCGCCCGTGGTGTCGCCGACCACCGCGTCCCCGGTCGGCCCGGCCAGCAGGACGCCCGCCTCCTCGTACGTCTCCCGTACGGCCGCGCAGACGATCGCCTGGGCCGCCGCCTCGTCGACGCCGAGCCGGTCCGCCCACCACGCGCGCGTGGGGCCCGCCCAGCCGATGGCGCGGTCGTCGTCGCGCGGGTCGACCCCGCCACCCGGATAGGCGTACGCGCCCCCGGCGAACGCCATGGACGTGCTGCGGCGCAGCATGTGGACGGCGGGGCCGGCCCCGGTGTCCTTCAGGAGCATGACGGTGGCCGCTCGCCTCGGCGTGACCGGCGTGAGGGTGCCGGCCGCCAGCGCGCGGATGCGGTCCGGCCACTCCGGGGGATACCACTGACCATTCGCCATGGCCGGAGGCTATCCGGTGACGGGCGGATGTTCGAGTGGCCCCCGGGTCGGACGGGGTCCGCGGCGCGGTCAGCCGGGGAGGGCGGCCAGCCAGTCGGTGAGCAGCCGGTTCGTCTCCTCGGGCCGCTCCTGCTGGAGCCAGTGCCCGCAGCCGTCGAGGAGGTGCGAGGCGGTCAGGCCGGGCAGGGTGGCGGGGTAGGCCTCGATCGCGTCGGACAGCCAGGTGGTGGAGGTGTCCCGGCCGCCGCCGAGGAACAGCGACGGCTGGGTGATCGGGGCACCTCGGTGGGCGGCCAGGTCGGCCCAGTCGCGGTCCATGTTCCGGTAGCGGTTCAGGGCGCCGGTCAGACCGGTCCGCTCGAACTCCCCGGCGTAGACGTCCAGCTCCTCCTCTGTGAGCCAGGAGGGCAGCCGTCCGCCCGCCGGGAAGCGGTCGCGCAGCCTGCCGCCGACGGCGACGAAGTGCGGGTCCGGTGCCTCGGGCGGGGGCATCGTGTCGGCGGACAGGGCGGCGTAGAAGCCGGCGAGCCAGCCGCGTACGTCCGGCTCGATCTCCGCCTCGGCCCGGCCGGGCTCCTGGAAGTAGGAGACGTAGAACTCCTGGCCGGCGAAGGGACCGGCGGGGCCGCTCATCGCGGCGAATGCCTCGCTGGGCCGCGGGCCGCCGGGCGGGGTGTACGGCACGCTCAGCAGGCCCACCGCGCGGAAGACGTCGGGCCGCAGGAGCGCCGAGTGCGCGGCGACCGTCGCGCCCCAGTCGTGCCCGACGATCACGGCCGTGCTTTCGCCCAGGGCCTCCACCACGGCGGCGTTGTCCGCCACGAGGTCGAGCATCCGGTAGGCCTCGACGGCGTCGGGCCGTGAGGAGCGTCCGTAGCCGCGCACGTCGATCGCGGCGGCGCGGAAGCCGGCGGAGGCCAGCGCGGGCAGCTGGCGGCGCCAGGAGTACCAGGACTCGGGGAAGCCGTGGACGAGCAGGACCAGGGGCCCGCTGCCCTGCTCCACCAGGTGGATCCGGCCGGCCGGCGAGGGCACGAGGCGGTGGACGGGACGGTGGTGATCGGGGCGGTCGTGCTCGGGGCGGTGGTCGTCGGTCGCGGGCGGCTGCGGCATGGCTCCTCCTGGCACGTGCGGTCGGACCGGTGCCGGGGGGCACGCGCCGGGGCCGGGACCCGCCGAGGGCCGGCCCCCGCTCCGTGCGGGGCACCGACAGTGATCCTGCGGCGGCGCCAGGGGGGAGGCCAGCTCTGTTGCCGGCCCGGCAACGACCACGCGGCGGGCGACGCGAGACGTGGCCCGCCGGGGCCGTACGTCACCCGGCCGTACGTACGGCCCCGCACGCGTTCGCGGGGCCGTGGCACTGCGCCTGGCGTTACGCCTGGACGAGCTCCACCTGGACCTCGACCTCCACCGGCGCGTCCAGCGGCAGTACCGCCACGCCGACCGCGCTGCGGGCGTGGACGCCCTTGTCGCCCAGGACCTCGCCGAGCAGCTCGCTGGCGCCGTTGATCACGCCGGGCTGGCCGGTGAAGTCGGGTGCCGACGCCACGAAGCCCACGACCTTCACCACGCGTGCGACGCGGTCGAGGTCACCGGCGACGGACTTCACCGCGGCCAGCGCGTTCAGCGCGCAGGTGCGGGCGAGTTCCTTCGCCTCCTCGGGCGTGACCTCGCCGCCCACCTTGCCGGTGACCGGGAGCTTGCCCTGCACCATCGGCAGCTGTCCGGAGGTGTAGACGTACGGACCGGACTGCACGGCCGGCTGGTAGGCGGCCAGCGGCGGGACGACCTCGGGCAGCGTCAGCCCGAGGTCGGCGAGCTTCGCCTCGACGGCGCTCACGCCTGCTTCTCCCGCTTCAGGTAGGCCACGAGCTGCTCGGGGTTGTTCGGCCCGGGCACGACCTGGACGAGCTCCCAGCCGTCCTCGCCCCAGGTGTCCAGGATCTGCTTCGTGGCGTGGACGAGCAGCGGCACGGTTGCGTATTCCCACTTGGTCATGTGGCCGACTCTAGCCGCTGCCCGACGCGCCTCCGGAGGCCGACCGCGGCGAGGTTGTCCACAGCCTCCCGCGTGCTCGGCGCGCGAACTGGTTACGCTCGAATACGTGAGCAGGCTCCAGGTCGTCAGCGGCAAGGGCGGAACCGGCAAGACCACGGTGGCCGCGGCCCTCGCGCTGGCCCTGGCCACCGAGGGGAAGCGCGCGCTTCTCGTCGAGGTCGAGGGTCGCCAGGGCATCGCGCAGCTCTTCGAAACCGAAGCGCTGCCTTATGAGGAGCGGAAGATCGCCGTCGCTCCCGGGGGCGGGGAGGTGTACGCCCTCGCCATCGATGCCGAACGGGCCCTTCTCGACTACCTCCAGATGTTCTACAAACTGGGGAGCGCGGGACGGGCCCTGAAGAAGCTCGGGGCGATCGACTTCGCGACCACCATCGCGCCCGGTGTCCGGGACGTCCTGCTGACCGGCAAGGCGTGCGAGGCGGTGCGACGCAAGGAGAAGAGCGGACGTTTCACCTACGACTACGTCGTCATGGACGCCCCGCCGACCGGCCGCATCGCGCGCTTCCTCAATGTGAACGACGAGGTGGCCGGCCTCGCGAAGGTCGGCCCGATACACAATCAGGCGCAGGCGGTGATGCGGGTGCTGAAGTCGCGCGAGACGGCCGTGCACCTGGTGACGCTGCTGGAGGAGATGCCCGTCCAGGAGACCGCGGACGGCATCGCGGAGCTGCGGTCGGCGCGGCTCCCGGTGGGGCGGATCATCGTCAACATGGTCCGGCCCGCGGTGCTGGACCAGACCGATCTGGACCTCGTACGGAGCACACCGCGTACGGCGCTCGCGCGGTCCCTCTCCGGGGCCGGGCTCGGCGGGGCACGGCGGGGCGGGCACGCCGAGCGGCTGGTGGACCCGCTCCTGGGGCAGGCCGAGGAGTACGCCGAGCGGTACGCGCTGGAGCAGGAGCAGCGGGCCGTCCTGGGCGACCTGGACCTCCCCCTGTGGGAACTCCCGCTGCTGACCGAGGGCATGGACCTGGCGGGGCTGTACGAACTGGCCACCGAGCTGCGGAAGCAGGGGATCGCATGAGTCCGGACCCGGCCCGGCCCCAGGAGGGCGCCCGGCGGCTGAACCCCGCGCGCGTGCTGGACGTCGACCCGATGCTGGAGGACCCGAAGACCCGCATCGTGGTGTGCTGCGGCTCGGGCGGTGTCGGCAAGACGACGACCGCGGCGGCTCTCGGTCTGCGGGCGGCCGAGCGGGGCCGCAAGGTGGTCGTCCTCACCATCGACCCGGCCCGGCGGCTCGCCCAGTCCATGGGCATCGACTCCCTGGACAACACCCCGCGCCGGGTGAAGGGGGTCGACGACTCGGCGGGCGGCGAGCTGCACGCCATGATGCTCGACATGAAGCGCACCTTCGACGAGATCGTCGAGGCGCACGCGGACCCCGGCCGGGCCGCGGCGATCCTGGGCAACCCCTTCTACCAGTCGCTCTCGGCGGGCTTCGCGGGTACGCAGGAGTACATGGCGATGGAGAAGCTGGGGCAGCTCCGCGCGAGGGACGAATGGGACCTCATCGTCGTCGACACGCCGCCGTCCCGCTCGGCACTGGACTTCCTGGACGCCCCCAAGCGCCTCGGGTCCTTCCTGGACGGCAAGCTGATCCGCGTCCTGCTGGCCCCGGCGAAGGTCGGCGGCCGGGCCGGCATGAAGTTCCTGAACGTCGGGATGTCGATGATGACGGGCGTCCTGGGAAAGGTGCTGGGCGGGCAGTTCCTCAAGGACGTGCAGACCTTCGTGGCCGCGATGGACTCGATGTTCGGCGGCTTCCGCACCCGTGCGGACGCGACGTACAAGCTGCTCCAGGCGCCCGGGACGGCGTTCCTGGTGGTCGCGGCCCCGGAGCGGGACGCACTGCGCGAGGCCGCGTACTTCGTGGAGCGGCTGGCGGCCGAGGACATGCCGCTGGCCGGTCTGGTGCTCAACCGGGTGCACGGCAGCGGCGCCGACCGGCTGTCGGCCGAGCGGGCGCTCGCCGCCGCGGAAAATCTTGAGGACCGTCGCATTGTGGATCAGGACGGCGGGAAAGCTGGACTTCGTAACTCCCCCGACGCACACGGCAGTTCAGACGCTTCCGAGCCCGCCCCCGCACCCGAGACCGACCTCTCGTCACAGACCGCCCCCGAGACCGAGCAAGACTCCGAGACCGGCCCCGCCTCCGGGCCCCGCCCTTCTGCCCACGAGGCTTCCGAGGCCTCGGACGCTTCGAAAGCCTCGGACGCTTCGGACGCGGCTTCGGACATCCCGGAGCGGTCCGTCGACCAGCTCACGGCGGGCCTGCTGAGGCTGCACGCCGACCGGATGCACCTGCTCGCCCGTGAGCAGCGCACGCGCGACCGCTTCACCGCGCGTCATCCCGAGGTGGCGGTCACCGAAGTGGCCGCGCTGCCCGGCGACGTGCACGACCTCGCGGGGTTGCGGGAGATCGGGGACCGTCTCGCGACGAGCCGCCCCGAACTTCCCGAGCCCGGCGCCTGACCGACCTGGGGGCCCTCGTACCCCGAGGGCCCTCATTGCCACGGGGGCGCGCCGCGAGGAGTACGCCACAGGGGAGCCCCGGTCGCCGCCGGGCCGACCTGCCCGCCTGGGACCACGGCCGCCTCACCCCGGGGCCGCCTCCGACCAGACCTCCTCAGACCACGGCCTTCTCAGACCACGGCCGTCTCAGACCACGGCCGCGAAGTTCTCGTAGACCTCGTCGTCGTCGAGGGGCACGATGCCGGCTCCTCGCTCGTACTCCGTCCGCGCCGTTTCCAGCAGTCGGCGCCAGGAGGTCACGGTGGGTCGCCGGCGCAGCAGTGCGCGGCGTTCCCGTTCCGTCATGCCTCCCCACACGCCGAACTCGACGCGGTTGTCGAGCGCGTCGGCCAGGCACTCGGTCCGCACCGGGCACCCGGTGCACACCGCCTTGGCCCTGTTCTGCGCTGCTCCCTGAACGAACAGTTCGTCCGGATCGGTAGTGCGGCAGGCGGCCTGCGCACTCCAGTCGGTTACCCAGCCCATACCGGCGCCGTCCTCTCCCGAATCGAGGCTCCCCCACGGCGGCAGCGGCATATTCACCGCCGCCAGTTGAGGACGTTACGGAAGGCGGGCACAGCGCAACACCCCCTTCGGGCCCAATCTTGAATGGCCCGAACGGACTATGGGTAAGCGGCAGATCACCCGGGGGAGTGAGCTGGCGACATACGCGACGATCCCGGCATTCGGGTCGTTTCAGTTGCGCCACAACGGACACCAATTGACACACAAGGCGGTTTCGGACACGCATCCCACACGCTGTGGCACGCGCCCGTACACACCAACACGCCCCCCAAGGGGGCCTCTCGGAAAAAACTCGAGCGGATCCGGAACGATTCGGGGTCGCCGGACGTATTGATACGTGGCCTCACTGCTGTGACAGTTGAGTGCAGCTTAGGCCAAGGCATATACGCGTGTCCGGCGAATGAGAACGTAGGCTGCCTCCATGCCAAAGAAGCGCTCGGGCGGTGGTCTGTCGCCAACGCAGCAGGCCGCCAAGTTCCTCGGTGTCAGTGTGCTCGCGGGAGCAGTGCTGGCCGGCATCGCGTTGCCCGCCGTGGGCGCGCTGGGGCTGGCGGCCAAGGGGTCGGTGGAGAGCTTCGACGCTCTTCCAGCCAACCTGAAGACTCCCCCGCTGAGCCAGCGCACCGCCATCCTCGACGCCGAGGGCGGCACCATCGCCACGGTCTACTCGCGTGACCGCACGGTGGTCGCCCTGAAGGACATCTCGCCGTACATGCAGAAGGCGATCGTCGCGATCGAGGACTCGCGCTTCTACCAGCACGGCGCGATCGACCTCAAGGGCGTCCTGCGCGCGCTGAACAAGAACGCGCGCAGCGGCGAGGTCTCCGAGGGCGCGTCCACCCTCACGCAGCAGTACGTCAAGAACGTCTTCGTGGAGGAGGCCGGCGACGACCCGACGAAGGTCGCCCAGGCCACCCAGCAGACCCTCGGCCGCAAGATCCAGGAGCTGAAGCTCGCGATCCAGGTCGAGGAGGAGCTGGGCAAGAAGAAGATCCTCGAGAACTACCTGAACATCACGTTCTTCGGCCAGCAGGCCTACGGCATCGAGGCTGCCGCCCAGCGGTACTTCTCCAAGTCCGCCAAGAACCTCAACGTCCAGGAGTCCGCCCTCCTGGCCGGCATCGTCCAGTCGCCCAGCCGGTACGACCCGGTCAACGACGAGGCCGAGGCCGTCAAGCGGCGCAATGTGGTGCTGACCCGCATGGCGCAGGTCGGTGACATCTCCGAGGCGGAGGCCGCCAAGGCGAAGGAGGCACCGCTCGGGCTGAAGGTCAGCCGGCCCAAGAACGGCTGCATCACGGCCGTCAAGGGTGCGGGCTTCTTCTGCGACTACGTCCGCGCGGTGTTCCTGAGCGACCCGGTCTTCGGCAAGACCAAGGAGGACCGGGCCAGGATCTGGAACCAGGGCGGTCTGACGATCCGCACGACCATGAGCCCGCAGGCGCAGGAGTCGGTGCAGCAGTCGGTCAAGGACCACGTGTACAAGAAGGACGACGTGGCGACCGCGGCCACCATCGTCGAGCCCGGCACCGGCAAGATCGTCGCGATGGGCCAGTCCCGCCCGTACGGCGTCGACATCAAGAACGGCGAGACGACCCTCAACCTGTCCGTCAACAGCGCCATGGGCGGCGGCGCGGGCTACCAGCCCGGTTCGACGTTCAAGCCGATCGTGGCGGCCGCCGCCATCGAGGGCGGCATGCCGGCGACGAAGTCGTACTCCTCGCCGTACGAGATGGAGTACCCGAGCCCGGTCGCGGCCTGCGACGGGAAGACCTGGCTGAACAACGAGGGCGCCGAGCTCGCCAACGAGAACGAGACGGAGGTCGGCCCGTACGACATGCGGGAGGCCACCGCCAAGTCGGTCAACACCTACTACGTGCAGATGATCAGCGACATCGGCATCTGCCCGGTGACGCAGATGGCCCAGAAGATGGGCGTCGAGCGGGCCAACGGCAACAAGCTGGAGCAGACCCCCTCCATCGCCCTCGGTGTCACCGAGGTGTCCCCGCTGACCATGGCGAGCGCCTACGCGACCTTCGCCTCGCGCGGCATGTACTGCACGCCGGTCGCCATCGAGTCGATCAGCCAGCGCATCGGCAACAAGAGCAAGTCGCTCGAGGTGCCGAAGTCCACGTGCTCGCGGGCCATGTCGGAGACCACGGCCGACACCATCAGCACGCTCCTCAAGGGCGTCGTCGAGGACGGCACGGGTACCCAGGCCGGTCTCGACAGCCGCCCGAGCGCGGGCAAGACCGGTACGACCGACGAACGCTTCGCGGCCTGGTTCGTGGGCTACACCCCGAACCTGGCCGGCGCCGTGTGGGTCGGTGACCCGAAGCACGAGCGGAAGATGATCAACATCACCATCGGGGGCGTCCCGCACGACAAGGTCTTCGGTGGCGCGGTCCCCGGACCGATCTGGCGGGACATGATGTCGGGCGCGCTGGAGGGCGAGCCGGTGGAGCAGTTCAACACCGTGGACATCCCCGACTCTGCCGACAAGGACAAGGGCCGCGGCAACGACAACGGCGGCGCCGGCGGGGACGACGGCGGCAACGGTGACGACGGCGGCAACGGCGGCAACGGCGGCGGGGGCGACGACGCCGGCGGTGTCATCGGCGGCCTGATCGACGGCGGCACGGGCAACGGCGGCAACGACGGCGGCGGCGGCTTCCCCGGCAACATCTTCCAGGGGCAGGGCAACGGCGGCATCGGCGGGCGGCGCGACTGAGTCCGGCCCACCCCGCCGTACGCCTACGGACGCAGGAAGGCCGGTGGCCCGCACCTCTCGGTGCGGGCCACCGGCCTTTTCCGCGCTGGTGCGCCGCTACCGGGTCAGCCGGCCAGCAGCTTCTTCACCGCGGCGGCGACCCGGCCGCCCTCGGCCTGCCCGGCCACCTTCGGGTTCACGATCTTCATGACGGCGCCCATGGCGCGCGGACCCTCCGCACCGGCCGCCTTCGCCTCCTCGACGGCCTGCGCGACGATCGCGTTCAGCTCGTCGTCCGACAGCTGCTTCGGCAGGTAGGCGGCGAGCACCTCGCCCTCCGCCTTCTCCCGCTCGGCGCTCTCGGGGCGGCCGCCCTGCGCGAAGGCGTCCGCGGCCTCGCGGCGCTTCTTCGCCTCGCGGGTGATCACCTTCTGCACCTCGTCGTCGGAGAGCTCGCGCTTCTCCTTGCCGGCGACCTCCTCCTTGGTGATCGCGGCGAGCGTCAGCCGGAGCGTCGAGGAGCGCAGCTCGTCACGCTCCTTGATCGCGGCATTGAGGTCGTCGTGCAGCTTCGACTTGAGCGTGGTCATGCAGGAGATTGTCGCAGGTGCGGGAGGAGGGACGCCTGCCCATTTCGGGGCCGCCCGCGCATCCCGGCCCGGCTTCGGCGAACCCGCCCCCGCCCGGTGGCTCCCGTGCGGTCGGTGACCGCTCGTTTCACACCGCTCGTTTCAGACGGTCGCCGCTGCTCGTGGCGGGGCAGGACGGTCGCGGCCGCTCGTGGCGGGAAGGTCACGGCCCCTCACTTCAGGACGGTCACGGCTGCTCACTTCAGGACGGTCACGGCTGCTCGCTCCAGGACGGCCGCGGCCACTCGCTCCGGGACGGGTTCTGACACGATGGACGTATGCGCGCGCGATACGGAGTACCCCTGGGAATCACGGCGGTTGGCGCCGCCGGTCTGGTCTACGCGGCGGGTTTCGAGGCCCGCTCGTTCCGCCTGCGACGGGTGACGATCCCCGTCCTGCCCTCCGGGATGCGCCCGCTGCGCGTGCTCCAGGTCTCCGACATCCACATGGTCGGCGGCCAGCGCAAGAAGCAGCGCTGGCTGCGCTCACTGGCCGGCCTGCGCCCCGACTTCGTGATCAACACCGGTGACAACCTGTCCGACCCGGACGGTGTCCCCGAGGTCCTGGACTCCCTGGGCCCCCTGATGGAGTTCCCGGGCGCCTACGTCTTCGGCTCCAACGACTACTACGGCCCCAAGCTGCGCAACCCCGCCCGGTACCTGCTGGAGAAGGCCCAGGGCCGGCACGGGCTGAACGGCAACGCGCCCGCCCAGAACGTCGTCCACAACCCGTGGGAGGACCTCCGCGACGGCTTCGACGCCGCCGGCTGGCAGAACCTCACCAACACGCGCGGCACGCTCAAGATCGAGGGCGTGTCCGTCGAGCTGACGGGACTGGACGACCCGCACATCAAGCGGGACCGGTACACGGAGGTGGCCGGCGGCCCCTCCGGCGCGGCGGACTTCTCGATGGGCGTGGTGCACGCGCCGTACCTGCGCGTCCTCGACTCCTACACGGCCGACGGCTACCCCCTGGTCCTCGCCGGCCACACCCACGGCGGCCAGCTGTGCATCCCCTTCTACGGCGCCCTGGTCACCAACTGCGACCTGGACACGGACCGCGTGAAGGGCCTGTCCACGCACACGGCGGAGGGCCGTACGGCCTACCTCCACGTCTCGGCGGGCTGCGGCACCAACCGCTACACCCCGGTCCGCTTCGCCTGCCCCCCGGAGGCGACGCTGCTGACGCTGGTCGGCCGGGAGCGGTGATCGGGGGCGGAGCCGAGGGGCCGAGGGGCCGGGGCCCCGGTACGGGACGGCCGGCGTCCGCGCCGGGCCGGGCCGGGTAACCCACACGGCCCACTCCGCATCGCCCGTCATGTCCGGTATGCCTAGCTTGAGGCCATGACCGCCTCGATACCCAGGGACATCCCGGACCTCCCCGCGATCCCGGGCCCGCCCAAGCTGCTGCCCTCCCCCGTCCCGGCGACGGCCGTCGTGACCCCCGTACGCCGACCGCTGGTCGCCGCCTTCCGCCTCGTCACCGCGGCGCTCGCGCTGACGGGCGTGACCGCCCAGCTCCTCGTGGGCGGCCCGGTGACCCGGACCCTGAGCCACTTCACGGTGCAGAGCGGCATCCTGCTGGCCGTGGTCATGCTCGCCTCCGCCCGCCGCGCCTGGTCCGCCCGCCGCCCCCTGCCGGGCGCCCTCACCGGTGCGGCACTCCTCTACGTCACCGCCGCCGGCCTCGTCCACCACCTGCTCCTGGCCAACGCGGCGAGCCCCTTCGCCGCGCCGGACACCACGGGCGCCGGCGGCTGGCACACGGTCGCCGCCCACCTCCTGAACACGGCCGTCCCCGTCGCCGCGGCCCTGGACTGGCTGCTCCTCAGCGCCCCCGGCCGCCTGCACCTGCGCCAGGCCGCCGCGTGGATCCTCTACCCCCTGGCCTACCTGGCCTTCTCCCTGGCCCGCGGCGAGCTGCTGCTCCCCGGCACCGAGGGGCACTACCTCTACCCCTTCCTCGACGTCGACCAGCACGGCTACAGGGGCGTCCTCGGCAACGCCCTCCTCCTCGGCCTCGCCCTCTACGCCCTGGGCGTCCTCCTCGTGGCCCTGGACCACATCCGCCCGAACCCCCTCCGTCGCCGCTGGTAATCCGGATTTCGCCTCCGGCCCCCGGTGGGCTAAAGTAAACGACGTCGCCGCGACGAGCAGCGACAATCGGGGTGTGGCGCAGCTTGGTAGCGCGCTTCGTTCGGGACGAAGAGGTCGTGGGTTCAAATCCCGCCACCCCGACAGTGGAACACCAGGTCCCCCGTCTACTCATGTGAGTGGACGGGGGACCTTTTTGTGTGCGCGCCTCTTCGCGTGGCCGCCGCTCCGGAGTTCGGGCGGCGATGCCGTCGAGGGTGCCCCGGTCCCGGGGGGCGCTTCAGACATTGCGTGGGGTATCGAAAAACGATAGGTTTCTATCGTGGATCGATTGAAGGAGGGGCGATGGGACAGCTGACCGTCCTCGCGCTGCGCGGTGTCATCGGGGCGCTGCTGGCCGGCTCGGTGTTCGTTCAGGGCGTGCTGCTCTGGCTGCTGGTGGCCGGGAGCGGTGACCCGGACGCCGCCCTGGCGCACGTGCGCACGCCGGTCTTCGTGATCGTCGTGCTGGGGGCCCTGGCCGCCGAGACCGTGCTGGTCTGCGTCTGGCGGCTGGTGACCATGGTGCGGCGCGGCACCGTGTTCTCCCTCGGGGCCTTCCGGTACGTCCATGTCGTGATCGGTGCCTTCGTCGCGGCCGCGCTGCTGGTCTTCACCCTCGGGGTCCTCCTGGCGCCCGGTGAGGCCGTGGCGCCCGGCATCGTCCTGCTGCTGGGCGGGGTCGGGGTGGCGGTCCTGGGCGTCGCGCTGGTGGTGCTCGTCCTGCGGATGCTGCTCGCCCAGGCGGTCGCGCGGGACATCGAGGCGGCGCGGATGCGGGCCGAGCTTGCCGAGGTGATCTGATGCCGATCGTCGTCGACATCGACGTGATGCTGGCGAAGCGCAAGATGTCCGTGGGCGACCTCGCGGAGCGCGTCGGCATCACCCCCGCCAACCTCGCGGTGCTGAAGAACGGCCGCGCCAAGGCGGTGCGCTTCACGACCCTCGCCGCCCTGTGCGACGTGCTCGAATGCCAGCCGGGTGACCTGTTGCGCTGGGAGGCCGGAGGGGTGGACCCGGGCTGACGCCCGGCCGGTGTCGTTCGCGGGTGGCCTCCGGGGCCCGTCCTGGCGCAATCTGGGAGAAGATCTGCGTGCCCCGCGCGCTCGGGGGCACCGACCCGGGAAGGACCACTCAGTGATCATCTTCGGCACCAAGGGATACCTCTACCAGCTCGCGATACTGACGCTGGTGTGCGGCGGATGCGGCAATCCCTCCGCGCACACGCTCAGGAAGCGCGTCTCGAAGTTCACGCTGTTCTTCGTGCCGCTGTTCCCGTTCTCCACGAAGTACCTGACGCAGTGCACCTTCTGCGGCGCCGAGCAGCGGGTGACCAAGGAACAGGCCGAGCACCTCCAGGCGCAGGCCGTGAGCGGCCAGGCCGGTCAGGCGTACGGGCAGCCGCAGCAGCAGCCGTACCAGAGGCCGTGACTCCGGCGGGGGAGGCGTGGGGAGGGACGGAGTGGCGGAGCAGCGGGAGCCGCAGGGGCCGTACGTGTCGGGGTACGCCGAGATCCTCGCGGGCGTCGCGGCCACGGGGCGCCGGCTGACCCGCGACGAGCTGGAGGAACGCCGGCGCCTCGGGGAGCAGGCCGCGGAGGCGGGGCACGGTCTGCGCAGCCTCGTACAGCTGCACCTGGACGCCACGCGCGTCTCCTGGCCCGGCGGAAGCCCGGACCATGTGCTCGCGGCGGTCGCCCAGGCCGTGGACGCCTTCGCCGAGGGGTACGAGCGCGCCCAGCGCCTCGCCGTACGGCAGGAGGAGGCGGCGCGGCGGGAGTTCATCGACGACCTGCTCTACGGGCGCAGCGACCTGGGACGGCTCGCCGAACGGGCCGTACGCTTCGGCCTGGTCCTCTCCCGCGCCCACGCCGTCGCGGTGGCCGAGGGCCCGGAGGCGTACGACGACACGGCGCCGGTGACCCGGTTCGTGGAGACCGCGCTCATCTCCCGCTTCGGCGACCGGCGCATCCTGATCACCACCAAGAACGGGCAGTTGGTCTGCATCGCGCCCGGTGACCAGGACGAGGTCCTCGCCTTCTTCGCCAAGCAGGCGTACGCCGCCGCCGAGGGCAACCGGGTGGCCATCGGGCGACCCCGCTCCGGCGCGGGCGGCGTGGTGCACAGCTACGAGGAGGCGCTGAGCACCCTCGAACTCGCCGAGCGACTCGAACTCGACGAGCCCGTGCTGCACGCCGCCGACCTGCTCGTCTACCCGGTGCTCGCCCGCGACCGGCAGGCCATGGCCGACCTGGTGCTGAGCGTGCTGGGTCCGTTGCGCGGCGCCCGTGGCGGTGCCGGGCCGCTGCTGCGGACGCTGGAGGCCTACTTCGACGCCGGCTGCACCTCGGCCGAGGCCGCCCGGCGACTGGCGCTCAGCGTGCGGGCCCTCACCTACCGGCTGGACCGCATCCACCAGCTGACCGGCGCCAACCCCGCCGACCCCGTGCACCGCTACACCCTTCAGACCGCGGTCATCGGGGCCCGGCTGCTGGGCTGGCCCGCCCAGGAGATCTGAGCGGGCCGTGCCGGGCGGGGCCGCGGCCGGGGTCAGCCGCTGATCTCCACCTTGCCGTTGCGCGGGTCCGGGCCCTCCGAGCGGTCCGGGCGACCGAGGTGCGCGGGGCGGTCCGGCCCGTGCGCGGTGTCCGTCCCGGTGGTGTCCTTCGCCGTGATGTTCCTCAGCAGGGACGCCAGATCCACGCCCGTGGTCGAGTTGAGCAGTTCCACGCCCTGTGCCACGTTGTCGGCGACCGTGCGCGACAGCCGGCTCGCGCCGTCCGTCGAGATCACCGTCATCTTGTCCACGGCCGCGAGCGGCTCGGACGCCTTGGCCACCACCTGCGGCAGCACCTCGACCAGCATCTGGAGCACGGCCGCCTCGCCGTACTGACCGAAGGCGTCGGCCTTCTGCCGCATCGCCTCGGCCTCGGCCGATCCCTTGGCGCCGATCGCGGCGGCCTCCGCCTCGCCCTCCAGCCGTACGGCCTCGGCGATCGCCGCGCGCCGGGAACGCTCGGCCTCACCCTGCTTCAGGCCCTCGATGGCCTCCGCCTCGGCCAGCGCGCCGCGGCGCTGCTTCTCGCCCTCACCGGTGAGCCGGGCCCGCTCGGCCTCGGCCTGGGCCGCGGCGATCTCCGCCGCCCGCTCGGCCTCCGCCTGCTTGACCCGCGCCACCCGGCGGGCCTCCGCCTCCTGTTCGGCCGCGTAGCGCTGCGCGTCGGCGGGCTTGCGGACCTCGGTGTCGAGCTGGCGGTCCTTCAGCGCCGCCTGCCGCTCGGCGACCTTCTCCTGCTCGGCGAGGATGTCCTGCTGCCGGGCCGCCTCGGCGAGCGGACCGGAGGCGTTGGCGCGCGCCGCCGCCTGGTCGGTCTCCGCCTTGATCTCGGCCTGCTTGAGGTAGAGGGTCCGCTGCGCGACCGCGATCTCCTCCTCCGCCTTCAGCCGCGCCTGCTCGGCGGCCCGCCGGGCCACGGCCTCGGCGATGTCGGCCTCCTGCTTGGCGCGGGCCGCCTCGGGGCGGCCGAGGTCCTCCAGGTAGGAGCCCTCGGTGGTGATGTCCTGGATCTGGAAGGCGTCCAGCACCAGGCCCTGCCCGGACAGGCTCGCCTCGGCCTCCTCGGCGACCTGCCCGGCGAACGCGGCCCGGTCCCGGATGACGTCCTCCACGGACATCCGGCCGACGATGGCGCGCAGCGCGCCGGACAGCACCTCCTGGGTGAAGCCGACGATGCCGTCCTGCTGCATCAGGAACCGCTGCGCGGCGGCACGGATCGCGTCCTCGGTGCCGCCGACCTTGACGATCGCGACGCCCTCCAGGTTGGCCTTCACCCCGCGCAGCGTCACCGCGCCGCGCACGGCGACCGGGATGTGCCGCGAGGAGAGGTCGAGCGTGAACCGCTGCTGCACGAACGGCACGACGAACACGCCGCCGCCGACCACGACCTTCTGGCCGCTGTTGTCGGTGAACACGCGGCCGGTCTCCGGATCGGTGGACTTCTTGCCGCGCCGTCCCGTGACGATGAACGCCTCGCTCGGCCCGGCCACCTTGTAGCGGCTGACCACCACCAGCGCGAGCAGCACCACGAGTACGACGACTCCCAGTACCGCGATGACGACAGGACTCATGGCAACGCCCCCGAATCGCAGAGAACACAGAGAACAGAGAGAACAGAGAACAGAAACAGAGAACGGAGAACAGGAAAGGCGGGGCTCAGTGGTCGACCGGGCGGACGACGACCGACGTGCCCGTCGGCACCGCCTCGACCCACACCTCGGTGCCCCGCGCCACCGGCTGGGCGCTGCGCGCCGCGCACTTCAGGGGCTGGCCGGCGAGCCGGAGCAGCACCTCGCCGAAGCCCTCCGCCGGAATGGCGGTCACGACCCTTCCGGACGTGCCGATCAGGTCGTCCGTGCGAGGGGTCGCGGCGGTCTGGTCCCGCATCAGCGCGCGGCTGAAGCGGTACGTCAGCCAGCCGGCCCCCGCCCCGGCGACCGCACCGGCCCCGGCGGCGCCCGCCTGGCCGGTCCAGCCGGTGCCGAGGGCGATGGCGCCGGCGAAGCCGGTCATCGCCAGGAACCCGGCGACGACCGGCAGCGACAGCCACCCCTCCAGGACGCCGTCCAGCGCTCCGTCGAACGCGCCTTCCAGCAGTCCGTCGAAGATCAGCGACAGGGCGAGCAGCACGACCCCCGTGATACCCAGCCCGAGAAACCAGGCCATGCGTGCCGTCCCCCTCCCGCCCGTCGCTGAGCTCCGGTGAAACGCATCGTCACACGCGGGCAGCGAACCCGTCATTGCCGTGTTCCGGCAATGTTTACGCGCTTTTTATGCCGGTCTCCGTGCGGCCGGAAGCAGCCCTCCCAGCCCGGGAACCGGACCCCGCACCGGTACCGTCCTCTCTCCAATGGGGACTCGAACGGGGAACGTTCCGCGCCAGGTTCCGCACGGCGGCGGCTACGCGCACATGGTCGTGTGCGGCGACGACGGGCTGGCGCACCGTCTCGCCGCCGAACTGCGCGGCGTCTACCGGGAACAGGTCACACTCGTCGTGCCGCCCTCCGCGCACCGGGCTTCCCAGCCGGTCGTCGGGCGGGCCCGCGCGGCCTCCGTGGCGCTGCTGGGCATGGTCAACGCGGCCGTCAACCGCACGGGCGGCGGCCCCGAACCGGACGACGGCGGACGCCCGGCGGAGCTGGAGGCCGCCGAGCCGACCGAGGAGGTGCTCGCGGAGGCCGGCGTGGAACGGGCCGCCGCACTGGCCCTCGTGTACGACGACGACGAGACCAACATCCGCGCCGCCCTGACCGCCCGCCGACTCAACCCCCGACTGCGTCTGGTCCTGCGCCTGTACAACCGGCGGCTCGGCCGGCACATCGAGGAACTCCTCGACCAGAGCACCGCGCTGGCCCTGGGCGACGCGCGTGACCCGGGGCTGGACGGCGCCGGTACCTCCACGACCGTGCTCTCCGACGCCGACACGGCCGCGCCCGCGCTGGCCGCGACCGCCCTCGTCGGCACCAGCAAGGTGCTGGAGACGGACGGACTGCTGCTGCGCGCGGTGGAACGGCAGCCGCCGCGCCCCGGCGAGGTGGCCGACCCCGGTCTGTGCACGCTCGCGCTGCTCTCCGCGACGAGCAACGACCCGGCCGGTACGGACGGTTCGGAGGGCAGCGACGAGGGGCCGCAGCTGCTGCCCGACGCGGCGGCCGTGGCGGCGGCCACCGGGCGCGGCACGGTCGCCCTGGAGCAGGTGTCGTACTCCGGTCCGCCGCTGCCCGCCGCCCGGGCCGGTGTGCCGCCGTTCGGCGAGCTGTTCTCCCGGCGGCTGCGGTGGTCGCTGGCGGGGCTGGGCGCCTGCGTGGTCGCCCTCGCCGTGGCCCTCATGGTGATCACCGGGGACCATCCGCTGCACGCCACCTACGTGACGCTGCTGGATCTGTTCGCCATCAACGAGCCCGCCCACAACAAGGACTCCGGGCGCCAGGTCCTGCAACTGCTCTCCGGCTTCGTCGGACTGCTCCTGCTGCCCGTGCTGCTGGCGGCCGTCCTGGAGGCGCTCGGCACGTTCCGCAACGCGTCGACGCTGCGCAAGCCGCCGCGCGGGCTCGGCGGGCACGTCGTCCTGCTCGGTCTCGGCAAGATCGGCACCCGCGTGCTGACCCGGCTGCGGGAGATGGACATCCCCGTGGTGTGCGTGGAGGCCGATCCCGAGGCGCGCGGCATGGCGACCGCACGGCGGCTGCGGGTGCCGGTCGTGCTCGGGGACGTCACCCAGGAGGGCGTCCTGGAGGCCGCCAAGATCCACCGGGCGCACTCGCTGCTCGCCCTGACCAGCGTGGACACCACCAACCTGGAGGCGGTGCTGTACGCCCGCTCCGTGCGGTCCGGACTGCGGGTGGTGCTGCGCCTGTACGACGACGACTTCGCGACCGCCGTGTACCGGACCCTGCGCGCCGCGCACCCCGGCGCGCTCACCCGGAGCCGCAGTGTGACGCACCTGTCCGCGCCCGCCTTCGCCGGGGCGATGATGGGCCGCCAGATCCTCGGCGCGATCCCCGTCGAGCGGCGGGTGCTGCTGTTCGCGGCCGTCGAGGTGGCCGGACATCCGGAACTGGAGGGAAAGACCGTCGGCGAGGCCTTCCGGGCGGGGTCGTGGCGGGTGCTCGCGCTGGAGGTCCCCGACGAGGCGCGGGACGCCGATGCCGCCGGCACCGACGCCGAGGGCGTGCGGGAGTCCCGGTTGGTGTGGGAGCTGCCCGACACGTACGTCCTGCGGGGCGAGGACCGGGTGGTGCTGGCGGCCACCCGGCGAGGGCTCGCGGAACTGCTGGGGCGGCGGACGCGACGCCGGAACGGAGCGGACGGGTAGGGGCGCTCACCGCCGCCACCCGCCCGGCTCCGATTTCGGGTACGGGTACGGGTACGCCTACGGAGCCGTCGGCAGGTGCCGTGCCGCGAAGTCCAGTTCCAGCCGGACCTGCTTGATCCGCTCGTCCACCACCAGTGACCCGTGCCCCGCGTCATAGCGGTACACCTCGTGGACGGCGCCCCTAGCCGCCAGGCGGTCGACGTAGTTCTCGACCTGGCGGATCGGGCAGCGCGGGTCGTTGACCCCGGCGGAGATGTAGACCGGGGCCTTGACGTCATCGACGTAGGTCAGCGGGGAGGACGCCTCGAAGCGGTCGGGGACCTCCTCCGGGGTGCCGCCGAGGAGGGTGCGGTCGAGGGCCTTCAGGGCCTCCATCTCGTCGTGGTACGCGGTGACGTAGTCGGCGACCGGGACCGCGGCGATGCCCAGCGTCCACGCCTCGGGCTGGACGCCGATGCCGAGCAGGGTGAGGTATCCGCCCCAGGAGCCGCCGGTGAGGATCAGCCGCTCGGGGTCCGCGAGGCCGGAGGCGACCGCCCAGTCGCGCACCGCCGCGATGTCCTCCAGTTCGATGAGGCCGACCCGGTGCTTGAGCGCGTCGGTCCAGGCGCGGCCGTACCCGGTGGAGCCGCGGTAGTTGACGCGGATCACCGCGTATCCGTGGTCGACCCAGGCCGCGGGCCCGGCGGCGAAGGCGTCGCTGTCGTGCCAGGTCGGGCCGCCGTGGATGTCGAAGACCGTCGGCAGCGGGCCGGTGGTGCCGGCCGGCTTCTGGACCAGGGCGTGGATGCGGCCGCCCGGGCCGTCCACCCACACGTCCTCCACCGGGACCGAGCCCGGCGACTTCATGCCGGGCGGGTCCAGGACGACCCGGCCGGTCGTGGAGCGCACCGCCGACGGTTCGGCGGCCGAGGACCACAGGTACTCCACGCTGCCGTCGGGGCGGGCCGTCGCCCCGGAGACGGTGCCGGCCGGGGTCTCGATCTCCACCAGCTCGCGCGTCGCGAAGTCGTACCGGAACAGCTCGCTGCGGGCCTCGAAGCCGTGCACGATCAGCAGGCCGCCGCCGTCCGGGTACCACTCGGCGCTGACGTCGCCGGGCAGCTCCAGGGCGAGGTCGGTCTGCTCGCCCGTCGCCACGTCCCACACCAGGGGCTCCCAGCGGCCCCGGCGCTGGTGTCCGATGAGCAGGCGGGTGTCGCCGTCGACCGGCGCGAAGCCGAGGACCTCCAGGCCCAGCTCCTCCTCGCCGCCCCGCGTGTCGTCCAGCTCGGCGACCGTGGTGCCGTCGGGGCGCAGGACGCGCAGCGCCGAGTGCATGGCGTCGCCGTGCTCCGTGTGCTCGACGGCGATCAGTGTGCCGTCGTGGGAGAGGTCGCCGACGCCCGCGGACTCGCGGTGCCGGTAGATCTGCGCCGGGGGCCCGCCCGCGTACGCGAGGTGGATCGTCGTACCGTCCTCGTCGGTCGAGCGGCCGATCACCGCCGTGCGCCCGTCCCGGCCGAGGGCCAGGCCCGCCGGGTAGGAGGGGTCGAGGCCGGGCACCGCGAGCTCGTCCTCGCCGCCCGCGAAGGGCTGACGGCGCCAGACGCCGAACTCGTCGCCGTCCTTGTCGTCGAACCACCAGATCCAGTCGCCGTCCGGCGAGAGCACTCCGTCCGTCGTGCCGTTGGGCCGGTCGGTGACCTGGCGCTGCTCACCGGTCACCCGGTCCCAGGCGTACAGCTCGTACGTCCCCGTGGCGTTCGACACGAAGAGGGAGCGGTCCGGTGCGTCCTCGGCCCAGTCGGGCAGCGACACCCGCGGCGCCCGGAACCTCTTCTCCCAGTCGGGCATCTCCTCGCCACGTCGGCCGTCCTGTCCCCACCGCTGGCCCGACGACACGGACCCGTTGCTCTCAGTCATGGCCCCATACTGCCTCCACCCGGGGACAACGCGCAGATCAGATCCCCAGCCTGTGGAAAACTCCGTCCGTCCGAGGCCCCGCCCCCGCTTTTCCACAGCCCCGCGGGCAGGCCGCGAGGCCGCGCCCCGTACCGTGGAGGGCGTGTACCGGTTTCTGCTGACGCCCCGCTGGTGGGGGATCAACGTCTTCGTCGTCCTGGCCATCCCCTTCTGCATCTTCATGGGTTCGTGGCAGCTGGGCCGGTTCGAGGACCGGGTGCAGGACCACGAGACCGTGACCACGCAGCACGAGTCGGCCGACCGGCAGGCGGCCCGCCCGCTCGCGGAGCTGCTGCCCGTGGACAAGTCGACGGTCGGCGAGCAGACCACGGTGACCGGCCGGTACGACGAACAGCTGCTCGTCCCGGAGCGGAAGCTGGACGACCGCGACGGCTACTACGTGCTCACGCTGCTGCGCACCGGCACCGGTGAGGCACTGCCGGTGGTGCGCGGCTGGCTGCCCGGCACCCCCGACCCGGCGAAGGCCCCCGCCCCGCCCACCGGCGAGGTCACCGTCACCGGTGCGCTCCAGGCCGCCGAGTCGCCGGGCAGCAACGGCGTCAGCGGCCGTTCCGGATGGCCCGAGGGACAGACCGGGGCGATCAGCGCGGCCACCCTGCTGAACCTGGTGCCGTACGACGTGTACGACGCGTGGGTCACGCTCAACGAGGGCGACTCGGGGATGCGGGCCGTGCCCGTGAGCGCGCCGCAGAACACGGGCCTGGACCTGAAGGCGTTCCAGAACCTCGGTTACACCGCCGAGTGGTTCGCCTTCGTGGGCTTCGTGATCTTCATGTGGTTCCGGTTGCTGCGCCGCGAGGTCGAGCTGGCCCGGGACGCGGAGCTGGGCCTGGCAGCCCCGGAGGACGACCGGGAACCGCAGCCGACCGGAGTCTGACGCCGGGCGCCGGCGGCCGCCCAGTCGTACGCGGGCGCCGACAGCCGCCCGGGTCGTGCGCCGGGCGCCGGGCGTCCTACGCCGGTCCCGCCAGTACGCCCGTCCAGTACACGGTCCCCGCGCACGCGTCGGACACCGTGGCCGTCGCCGAGCCCTCGCCGCCCTCCGGGGTGTAGGTGACCGCTACGCTCCCGTCGGCCGGGCCTTCCTCGGTGACCAGCTGGGTGGTGGTCCCGGTGTCGCCCTCGCCCGCGGAGGTGCCGCCCGCGGCGGTCGTGTCCTCGCTGGGCGAGGGGGCGGGCGAAGGGCCTCCGGTGCCGCCGCCGGTGGTGTCACCGGGGGCGGGGCAGGTCTCCGAGGGCACCCAGGCGAACTGCACCTCGTAGGCGGAGCCCGGTGCCAGGGCCAGTGAGGCGGCCTCCAGGGACGGGTCGGGCAGTCCGGCCGCGGCGTCCCCGGCCGCGTGCCGTGCGGTGCCGATCCTGGTGGCTTCCGCCGCGCCCTGCGGAGTGGCGACCACGCTGCCGGGACCGACGACGGTGCAGCCGCCCGAGGAGACGTTGGTGACGCGGAAGGAGCCGTAGACCACGCCCGTGGAGTCGGGCGCCGCGCTGCTCGCGACGGCCGGTCCGAGCTGCTGGGCGGTGCATGCGGCGGCCCCGCCCTCGACGGGGGTGCTGGCGGAAGGATCGGCTCCGGGTGCCGAACCCGTCGCCGCGCCGCTCGCCTCGTCCCGGGGCTTCTCCCCCTTGGGGTCGGCCTTGTCCTTGTCCTCGGCCGTGCCCGCGGAGCCGGCGACGCCGCTCTGGCCGCCGGCCGGGTCCTTGCCCTGGGAGGTACCGCCCTGTGCCTGGGAGGCGTGTCCGGCGACGGACGGATCGGCGCCGGGGCCGGTGGTGTTGGAGACGTGCCACAGGGCCGGGATCGCCGTGCCGACGAACAGGACGGCCGCGGCGACGCCGACGACGGCCTGGCGCTTGCGGGCCCGTCGGGCGGGCACCGCGCGGCGCAGGTGCTCCAGGGTTCCGTCGCTCGGCTCCACGTCCTGGACGGCGTGGTGCAGCATCGTGCGCAGGGCCAGCTCGTCGGAGCCGAGCCCTTCGGGCCCTCGGGGGTCGGGGCCCTGGTCGGCGGGGCCGTGGTTCACAGTTCGGTTCCCTGCGTGCGTGTGCTTCGCTTGCTGTTTCCCGTTCAGCCCGGCCGGGCCGCTCGCCCGCACCGGACCTCTCACCGCGGCCGGACGGATCTCCTCGACCGGGCCGCTCTCCTCGACCGGGCCAGTCCTTTCAGCCCGCTCAACCGGCTCGTCCTGCCCAGCCGGCTCTTCCTGCCCAGCCGGTTCATCCCGCTCAACCAGTGCGTCCCGCTCAGCCGGCTCTTCCTGCCCAGCCGGTTCATCCCGCTCAACCAGTTCGTCGTGCCCAGCCGGTTCGTCCCGCTCAACCGGCTCGTCCGGCTCGGCCGACCCGTTCCGCTCGGCGCCCTCCCGGGTGCCGGACTCGTCGGGGGCCCCGGACTCCGGGCCCGCGTCGTGCCGCGGTTCCCTGCCGTCGCTCATACCGGTGCCTCCATGGCCACCCTGAGCGCCGCGATGCCCCGCGAACCGTACGCCTTGACCGAGCCGAGGGATATCCCGAGCGTCTCGGCGACCTGCGCTTCGGTCATGTCGGCGAAGTAGCGCAGGACCAGGACCTCGCGCTGACGGCGCTGGAGCCCTTTCATCGCCTTGATCAGGGAGTCCCGCTCCAGCTGGTCGTAGGCGCCCTCCTCCGCGCTCGCCATGTCCGGCATGGGCTTGGAGAGCAGCTTGAGCCCGAGGATGCGGCGGCGCAGCGCGGAGCGCGAGAGGTTGACGACCGTCTGACGCAGGTACGCCAGGGTCTTCTCCGGGTCGCGGACGCGTTTGCGCGCCGAGTGGACGCGGATGAAGGCCTCCTGGACGACGTCCTCGCAGGAGGCGGTGTCGTCGAGGAGGAGGGCGGCGAGACCGAGCAGCGAGCGGTAGTGCGCCCGGTACGTCTCGGTGAGGTGGTCGACGGTGGTACCCGCCGCCACCACGTCCTCCGCGCCGTCGCGCTGGTTCGATATGCGGGCCGGCCGCGCTGCGGGCATGGGCGCGATCACCGGCATGCCACCGGCCGGACCGGCCCTACGGGGACGGACGGACCGGACGGGCGGCCGCACTGCGGGGCCACGCGTCGCCGCGGGGAAATCGAGAACCTCTGCCACGCCAGTTGGACACGCCCACCCCCGTGAGGGTTGTACGCGCCGGGCGTCACGTTCCCGTGTCTGTCGGACTGCCGCCCGACTGACGGTGCGTCATAGGCACTCATCGTCCCGCTCTTCCCCTATGTCCCATGTGAACGAGCGTCCCCACGCCCGTCCTCGGCGTCCCCACGCCGACTCGCGCGCCTCGGCGCCCTGAATGGGTGACCGCAAAGACGCTCCCCGCCCTCCGCACGGTTGCGGAGGGCGGGGAGGAAATCCTCTGATGCCACGGGTGCCGGGTACAAGTAGTCCGGACCAACTTCCGGATCACATCTCGTTCATGGATCCTACAAAGCAAAACCACAGCGGCCAGGACTTTTCGTCCCGGGGGACGCGGACGGTGCCGGTCAGCCGAACTCGGCCGCCACGACTTCCGCGATCTGCGCGGTGTTCAGCGCGGCTCCCTTGCGCAGGTTGTCCCCGCAGACGAAGAGTTCGAGCGCCGTCGGGTCGTCCAGCGCGCGGCGCACCCGGCCGACCCAGGTCGGGTCGGTGCCGACCACGTCGGCGGGGGTGGGGAACTCGCCCGCGGCCGGGTTGTCGAAGAGGACGACGCCGGGCGCGGTGGCCAGGATCTCCCGCGCCCGGTCCACCGTGACCTCGCCCTCGAAGCGGGCGTGGACGGTCAGGGAGTGCGTGGTGACCACGGGGACGCGGACGCAGGTCACGGCCACCGGCAGGTGCGGCAGCCCGAGGATCTTGCGGGACTCGTCCCGTACCTTCATCTCCTCCGAGGACCAGCCGTCCTCGCGCAGCGATCCGGCCCACGGTACGACGTTCAGCGCGACCGGCTCCGGGAAGGGCCCGGTGTCGTCGCCGACGGCCCGCCGCACGTCGCCCGGGTGGGTGCCCAGCTCGGTGCCGGCGACCAGGGACAGCTGCCGGCGCAGCGTCTCTACGCCGTCCCGTCCCGCCCCGCTCACCGCCTGGTACGACGAGACGACCAGCTCGCGCAGCCCGAACTCGGCGTGCAGCGCGCCCAGCGCCACGATCATGGACAGCGTCGTGCAGTTGGGGTTGGCGACGATCCCGCGGGGCCGCATCCGCACCGCGTGCCGGTTGACCTCGGGCACGACCAACGGCACGTCCGGGTCCATCCGGAAGGCGCCGGAGTTGTCGACCACCACCACGCCCTTGGCGGCGGCGACCGGCGCCCACTGGGCGGAGACCTCGTCGGGCACGTCGAACATGGCGACGTCGACCCCGTCGAAGGCCTCCTCGGTGAGCGCTACGACCTCGACCTCCTCACCGCGCACGGTCAGCTTGCGGCCGGCGGAGCGCGGTGAGGCGATCAGGCGGATGTCGCCCCAGACGTCCGCGTGCTGGGACAGGATCTGGAGCATGACAGCACCGACGGCGCCGGTCGCTCCGACGACGGCCAGGGTGGGCCGCCCGGTGCGCCCGGCGCCTTGGATGTCGGACATCAGCGCCCGGTGCCCCCGTAGACGACGGCCTCGTCGCTGTCGGAGTCGAGCCCGAAGGCGGTGTGCACGGCGCGGACGGCCTCGTTCACGTCGTCCTTGCGGGTGACGACCGAGATGCGGATCTCGGAGGTCGAGATCAGCTCGATGTTCACGCCCGCGTCGGACAGCGCGGTGAAGAAGTCGGCGGTGACGCCGGGGTTGCTCTTCATACCCGCGCCGACCAGGGAGATCTTGCCGATCTGGTCGTCGTAGCGCAGTGAGTCGAAGCCGATGCCGGCCCGGCTCTTCTCCAGGGCGTCGATGGCCTTGCGGCCCTCGCTCTTCGGCAGGGTGAAGGAGATGTCCGTGAGGCCGGTGGAGGCCGCGGACACGTTCTGCACGACCATGTCGATGTTGACCTGGGCGTCGGCGATCGCGCGGAAGATCGCGGCCGCCTCTCCCGGCTTGTCCGGCACACCGACGACCGTGACCTTGGCCTCCGAGGTGTCGTGCGCGACACCGGAGATGAGGGCCTGCTCCACCTGCTTCTCCCCTTGCTGCTGTGACGATCGGACGCGCGGCTCGCTGCTGACCCAGGTGCCCTGGAGTCCGCTGAAGCTGGACCGGACGTGGATCGGGATGTCGTACCGGCGGGCGTACTCCACACAACGGTGGAGCAGGACCTTGGAGCCGGAGGCCGCCAGCTCCAGCATGTCCTCGAAGGAGATCCAGTCGATCTTCTTCGCCTTCTTCACCACGCGCGGGTCGGCGGTGAACACGCCGTCGACGTCGGTGTAGATCTCGCAGACGTCCGCGTCGAGCGCGGCGGCGAGGGCGACGGCCGTGGTGTCGGACCCGCCGCGGCCCAGCGTGGTGATGTCCTTGCTGTCCTGGCTGACGCCCTGGAAGCCGGCCACGATGGCGACGTTGCCCTCGTCCACCGAGGTGCGGATGCGGCCCGGCGTGACGTCGATGATCCGGGCCTTGTTGTGGACCGAGTCGGTGATGACTCCGGCCTGGCTGCCGGTGAACGACTGGGCCTCGTGGCCCAGGTTTTTGATCGCCATGGCCAGCAGCGCCATGGAGATACGCTCCCCGGCGGTCAGCAGCATGTCGAGTTCGCGCCCGGCAGGGATCGGGGATACCTGCTCGGCGAGATCGATCAGCTCGTCCGTCGTGTCGCCCATCGCGGAAACGACGGCGACCACCTGGTTGCCGTTCTTCTTCGCTTCCACGATCCGCTTGGCGACGCGCTTGATGCCCTCGGCATCGGCTACGGAGGAGCCTCCGTACTTCTGCACGACAAGGCCCACGTGCGCTCCTCGCTCAGTCCGTCTCTTGCCGCACGTACGTATATGTACTGCGGTCGGCTCATTTTACCGAGCGTCCGGATTCCACCACTGCGGTATCGCATGATGAGACCCGGGTACTCGCTCAGGCTGGCTCATGCCCAGGTGGGGACGGGTCACTCGGGAAAGTGCGGTGAGTCACACGTTCACAAAGCTCTGTGCGCTGTGTAAAAGCCGAAGGCGGGCGCGGGGCAACCCGCGGGGCGGGTGATGAGTCCGAGGTCCGTGGCGCGCGGTGCGCCACGCCCTGGCAGGGTCGTCGCCCGTCTCACGTACGCCCGTCCGGCTCAGCCCCCCGGTGCCCGTTCCGACCTCGGTCGCAGGCCGCCCGCCGCGCGTACCTCCGCCGCGCGGCGGGGGACGTCCACCCACGTGTACACGGCGTCCGCGTCCGGGGTGGCCAGGAACGTGTCCGGTACGTACCCGGGCTCCACGGCCCCCGCCTCCTCCGCGGCCTCGGCCGCCTCGAACTCGGCGTAGCAGTCCGGGCACATGCCGCCCTTGATCGTCGTCGTCAGCTCGTCCGCGTCGCAGGACATGCAGCAGATCACCGCGCGGGTCACGCGGGCCCGGCGGGGGGCTGCCTTCTGGCGGATCTTCAGCTTCTTGGGGGGCATCCTGTTCTCCAGTCGGTTGCGGGCGAGACCGCCCGGGTTGTTCACGGTCGCGGGGAGGCCCTCGGTCACCGCGCGGGTGATGTCCTGCGGCGTCGCCCCGCGCGTCAGCCACTCCTCCGCCAGCGCGGCGAGGGACCGGCAGTCGGCTTCGGACAGGGACATACGGGGGTCCGCTTCGCGCAGTGCGGCGAGGGCGCGGTACGAGGACCCGCCCTCGGGGGCGGACTCGGGATCGGCATCGGGCTGCGCGTCGGCCTGCGGTTCCGGCAGCGCGGGCTCCTCCGTGCGGGCCAGGCCGGGGCGGTGGTCGGCCGACACGATGCGGCCGTTGCGCTCCCGTGCGAACTCCTCCCACCACGCCTCCGACCTGCGCGTACGCGACCAGTACGTCCGCGTGACCCACCGCATGGTGTGGTCCTCGACCGTGATGTGCTCCCTGATCCAGCGCAGGTGGCCGGCCACGGCGAGGCGGTTGAGGGACGTGCGGATCGCCTGCTGGCCGTAGCGGGGGTGCTGCGCCGCGAGCACCTTGTGGCCCATCGCGTGTCCGTCGTCGAGGTGGTCGACGAAGACGGCGATCTCGGCCTCGCGCGGACTCAGGTGTGCGAATTCCGGGTCGGCGTGCGGGTCCTCGTCACCTGCGGGGCGTTTTCCGTAGCCCGGATTGGCCATCGGGTGGGACGGGGCGGGGAGGGCGGGACTAGTCTTGGCGTAAGCCACGGTCGAAGTCTCGATTCGATTCGTCGGTGAGGCCCCGGAGCTGGTGTTGGAGCACCGCCGGGGCCGACATATGCAGTGGGCACTTGCCGTGAACCTAGAGCGGCTTCACTCAGCGACGCAAGCTGATCACGCAACGTCACTCTTACGAGGTACGGCGGCTCAACTCAGGCTCAGACTTGGTTGGTTGGGTATGTCAACCAGACCAGAAAACCAGGGGAAGAGCTCGAATCCCGAGGCTCAAGCTCCGGGCCGAACTGCGGCGATGAACGCCGACCAGGCCGGGGCGGAGACGTGGAGTTCGGGGCCGGTGGGTGCGGTTTTGGAGTCTCGGATGCGGAGACTGGGGGAGAACGTGACTTCGAGGCAGTTGGCGCCTTCGGGGTCGCTGTAGCTGGACTTGAACCACATCGGCTGGTCAACCATGGTGATCATTAGCCATCCGCTCGATGAAGTGGGCCGACTCACTGGGGCTGAGTGCCTGTGCGCGGATCAGGGTAAGTCGCTCGGTCACACGCCGCACGATGGCCGAGTCGGCCGTCAGATCACTGATGAACACGCACTCGGTGTACGCGAATCGTTCATGGTCACTGGTCTCCAACAGCACCATGGGCCCCATGAGCGCACTCGGGATGGACCGCTCGAAGGGCAGCACCTGCAAGACGATGTTCCGCAGCTCCGAAGCGCTCAGCAGGCGACGGAGCTGTTCGCCGTCCACTAGCGGAGACCGCAGAGCCGCCTCGTAGACGACAAAGGCGAAGGCCACCGGCACCTTGCGGTCGGTGAGCATGGACTGCCGCTCCAGCCTGCCCGCGATCCGGTGCTCCAGCGTCTGCTCGTCCAGGGGCGGCACGTAGCCCTCGATCAGGGCGCGAGCGTAGGTCTCGGTCTGCAACAACCCGGGAATCAAAGCGGCTTCATAGGACCAGTAGCTGATCGCCTCCCGCTCCCGCTCCATGAAGTCCTGTGCCCGCTTGGGGAACTTCTCCCGCTGCAAGTAGTCCTTCGCCGCACTCAGCAACCCCTCCGCACCGCACAGCTCATCGGCGACGTCCAGCACCCGCGACGTCGGCATCCGTACGCCCTGCTCCATGGACTTGATGGTGTCCGGCGAGTAGTTCGCGGCCTCCGCCAACTGCTCCCTGCTCACGTTGGCCTTGGTGCGCCAGCGTTTCATCTGGTTGCCGCCGTAGCGCCAGGCAGCGGGCGGTTGGGACACAGCGCGCACCTCCGACCGATACACCCCGGCGTGTATCACCCCAGTCGCTACCGAGCGTAGGCCCGGTGCCGCCAGCGTGTGACCATGACAGAGACAATTCACCGCCCCTCCTGGGTCCCGGCGGCCGGACACCGACTGCACCTCGTGGGCGTCCACTTCGACGCCGTACGGATCGACGGCATCCGGGGCGAGCTGGTCGCCGACTGGCTCGGCGAGGCGACGGACGACGACGCCGGGCCCATCGTGTGCGAAGGGAGCGGTGGGCGGTGGGTGTACTTCCTGCTCGCGCCCGGAGCGGTCGCGGCGTACGACTGGCCGCTCGGCGTGCAGCGGCACAGCGGCGGGACCCGGACCGTCACCTACGTCGGCATCCCGGCGCTGGAGGGCAACACCTGGCCGCTGCGCTGGTACAGCGTGCCGACGGCGACCGCACCGTATGTGTGCGCGGCGAAACTGCGGGCGGCGCTGGCGTCCGGCACCGCATGATCGACGTATGACGAGACCCGTGCAGAAGCCGCCTGCGCCGCGTTCCGACGAGCTGCCACGGGCGGCGCGGGACGGGGACGTGGAGGCGGTGGTCCGGCTGCTGGACGCCGGTGTCCCCGCGGACGCCCTCGACGGTGACGCGCGGTCCGCCCTGGACCTGGCGGCCCAGGAGAACCACGCCGACGTCGTACGGGTACTGCTCGCGGCCGGTGCCGACACGGCGGCGCACGCCGGGCCGTACCACGACCTCACGCCGCTGACCTGCGCGGCGATGTTCGGGAGCACGGACGTCGTCGCGGCGCTGCTGGACGCCGGGGTGACCATGGGAGCGCAGGACAGGATTCCGTACACACCGCTCGTCGTCGCGGCGAGCGGCAACCACGTCGGGACCGTCGCCCTGCTGCTGGACCGCGGGGCGGACCCCGAGGACCGGGCCATGAAGAACCGCACGGCCCTCGAATGGGCCGTCTGTCTCGGCCACGTCGAGTCGGTGCTGCTGCTGCTCGACCGGGGCGCATCGGCCACGGATACGGCCCTGCGCTGCGCGGAGCGCCACGCGCGGCGGGGCGAGGAGGAGCGGGGCCGCTACGGACGGACGGCCGAGGCCCTGCGCGCGGCGCTCGGAGGCGATGCCGCATGAGCACCTGCCGGAATGCTGCCGCGGCCCCTCCACCTCAGAAGCGTGAGCACTCCACCCCCCACTGTCCTTACAGCGCTCATCCGAGCACCCAAGTGACACCAGGCGTCCATCTGCTCACGCTTTTCAGCGGGAAGCGGCCCGCGTCACGTCACCGGCCGCAGGCCCAGCGGCCCGGCGATCTCCTCCACCATGACCCGGCCGGCCTCCCGCTCCAGGGCGTCGTCGCCGAGGTCCTGGTCGGTGTCGAGGCCGTCCAGTTCCTCCAGGGGCTGGTTCAGCCGCACGTGGGCCACCACGGACTGGAGTGCCCGCAGGGTCGCGGAGGCCGTCGAGCCCCAGTTGGAGAAGTAGGAGAACTGCCACCACCACAGGGCCTCGACGGTGCGGCCCGCCTTGTAGTGGGCCATGCCGTGGCGGAGGTCGGTGATGACGTCGGTGAGGTCGTCGGAGATACGGGCCGGGACAGGGGCCTTGCGCGGCTCGTAGGGGTCGAAGACCTCGGAGTAGACGTCGATCGGTTCGAGGAGGCGGGCGAGGTTCTCGCGGAGGTCGTCCACGTCCAGCTCCGGACCCGGATCGGGCTCGTAGCGCTCGTCGGGGACGATGTCCTCGTGGGCGCCGAGACGGCCTCCGGCCAGCATCAGCTGGGAGACCTCCAGAAGGAGGAAGGGGACCGCCGAGTCCGGCTCGTCGCCCTTGGCGACCTCGGTGACGGCGACCAGGAAACTCTCGATCTGGTCGGCGATCTGGACGGCGAAGTCGTCGGGGTTCTGGTTCGTCGCGTGCAGCGTGGCGTCAGACATCTAGGAGTCGTCTCCCCTCGAAGGCGCGGCCGAGGGTCACCTCGTCCGCGTATTCCAGGTCGCCGCCCACCGGGAGGCCGCTGGCCAGGCGGGTGACCTTGAGGCCCATGGGCTTGATCATGCGGGCGAGGTACGTGGCCGTGGCCTCGCCCTCCAGGTTCGGGTCCGTGGCCAGGATCAGTTCCGTGACGGTGCCGTCCGCGAGGCGGGCCAGCAGTTCACGGATGCGGAGGTCGTCGGGGCCGACTCCGTCGATCGGGCTGATCGCGCCGCCGAGCACGTGGTAGCGGCCGCGGAACTCGCGGGTGCGCTCGATGGCGACGACGTCCTTCGGCTCCTCCACCACGCAGATGACGGACGGGTCGCGACGCGGGTCGCGGCAGATGTTGCACTGCTCCTCCTGCGCGACGTTCCCGCAGGTGGCGCAGAAGCGGACCTTGGCCTTCACTTCCATGAGGGCCTGGGCGAGCCGCCGTACGTCGGTCGGTTCCGCCTGGAGGATGTGGAAGGCGATCCGCTGCGCGCTCTTGGGACCGACGCCGGGCAGCCGCCCCAGTTCGTCGATGAGGTCCTGGACCACGCCTTCGTACAACGGACTGCCGTCCTTCCTGAGATACCTGCACTACGTACGGTAGAGGGCTTTGCCCGGTCTGAGAAAGGCGGGCGGGTGCGGCGGCGGGCTAGAAGGGCAGGCCCGGGATGCCGCTGCCGCCGCCCAGGCCCTGGGCGAGGGGGCCGAGCTTCTGCTGCTGGAGGTTCTGCGCGTTCTCGTTGGCCGCCTGGACGGCGGCGACGACCAGGTCGGCGAGGGTCTCGGTGTCCTCCGGGTCCACCGCCTTCGGGTCGATCACGAGGCCGCGCAGCTCACCGGAGCCGGTGACGGTGGCCTTGACCAGGCCGCCGCCCGCCTGCCCGTCGACCTCGGTCCTCGCCAGTTCCTCCTGGGCCTGGGCGAGGTCCTGCTGCATCTTCTGGGCCTGCTGGAGCAGCTGCTGCATGTTGGGCTGGCCACCACCGGGGATCACGTTCAGCTCCTGTCGCCGCTGTTGCCGCGGGGTCGCCGCGGGTTTTGCCGTTCGGCACGAGCCTACGTGGTCCGGGCGGCCCTCGCCCCAGCACTCTTTCGAGTGATATCGCTCGCTCCCTCCACCTGATCAAGGCCCTCTTCCGGGCGGAAAAGCGGCTGAACCCGGGGCTCGGCCACCCGTTGGGCGGTAGGAAGGTTCCGGTGCATGAGGTCTTCAGGTCCTCACGGACGGTGATCAGTAGGGAGTGCGGGTGGGTCAGCCGGAGATGCAGCCCGAGGGGCCGCCGCACGACGGGCGGGGCGGCGAGGGGGCGGCCGGGCTGCGGCCGGGCGACCTGACCGGCCGGGCGTTCCCCCTGGGGGACTGGGCGCTGCCCGCGGAGCGGCTGGACGAGCTGTACCGGTGGGTGGAGCGGGGCGCGCTGGACACGGCCGCCTGGTACCTGGCGGACCGGCTGTGGAAGCGGCGGAGCGCCGTGGCCCTGCGCGGCGGGGCCGCCGGCGGGGCGGTCGCCGGGGCCGCGCTGCCCCTGCTGGACATGTCGGGGCTGGTGGGCGGGGCCGCGCCCTGGGGGTATCTGGCGCTGCTGTTCGGGGTGGCGTGCGTGGCCGCGGACCGGTACTTCGGGGTGACGTCCGGGTGGATGCGGGACGTGGCGACGGCACAGGCGGTGCAGCGGCGGCTCCAGGTGCTCCAGTTCGACTGGGCGTCGGAGAGCGTGCGCGAGGTGCTGGGGCCGGCGGACGGGACGGCGAGCGAGGCGGCCGAGCGGTGCCTGCTGGTGCTGCGCCGCTTCTCGGAGGACGTGACGGACCTGGTGCGGGCGGAGACCGCGGACTGGATGGTCGACTTCCGGACCGGCGCGGCGCCCCTGGGCCTCCAGTCGGTGGCCGGCGGGGCGGGCCGCGCGGAGGCGGGCGGCTTCGCGGGGCCCGGCCGGTTCTCGGTGACGCCGAACGGCGCCCGGCCGAACATGCCCAGGCAGCGGCCGCCGGAGCCGCGCTGAGGTGAGGCGCGGCGGCGACTGCCCGCCGCCCGCCCCCGCGCGGACCGGCAACTTCCTTGCCGGGTACACCAGTTGCCCTGGAACGCCACGCGTCGCTGCGGATACCGTCTGTGGTCACAGGCTTCCCTCCGCACCCCACAGAACAGGCAGCGCCCGATGACAGCGATCACCAGCATCCCCCTCGGCGACGGCTCGCTGCTGCGCGTGGAGACCTCCGGCCCCGCGCCCGTCCCGGCCCCCGCGCAGCCCTCGTCCGAGGACCCCTACGAGCCCATCCGGCGGCGGCCCCGCCCGGCCGAGGACGTCTCCGAGGCGGCGGCCGAAACCCTGCGCGGCGCCGTCGACCGGGTGCGGCCCGCGGTCGCGGACATCGTCGACTCCCTGCGCTCCATGCCCCGCCGCCCGGACCGGATCTCGCTGGAGTTCGGGGTCAAGGTGACCGCCGAGGCCGGGGTCGTCGTCGCCCGCAGCGCCGCGGAGGCGCACTTCACGGTCGGCGTCGAGTGGGAGGCCGCACCCGGCCCCGGCACCTCCGATGCCGGCTAGCCCCCTGCCGCCCCGGGCGCGCTACGAACGCGGCGCGGCCCGGGTCTTCGCCCCGGACGGGGAGCCGGTGGGCGCCGGGTTCCTGGTGGCGGAGGACCTGCTGTGCACCTGCGCGCACGTCGTGGCCACGGAGGACGGACAGCGCCCCGCCGACCCTGTCGAGGTCGACTTCCCGCTGCTCGCCGGCGCGCTCCCCGGCCCGCGGGTGCGGGCCACCGTGCAGTCCTGGCGGCCCCAGGACGACATCGCCGTGCTGCGGCTGGAGGAGGAGGTGGCGGGGACCGAGCCGCTGCCCCTCGTGGACGACGACGGCGAGGAGTGGGACCGGGGCATCCGCGCGTTCGGCTTCCCCGACGGGGCCCCGCGCGGCGTCAACGCCACCGGCAGGCTGCGAGGACGGCAGCGGGCCGACCGCCTCCAGCTGGACCTGCGCGCCGAGGGCGTCCGCATCGGGCCCGGCTTCAGCGGCGCCGCCGTCTGGGACCCGCAGGACGACGCGGTCGTCGGCATGCTCGTCACCCGCGGCAGGGGGGTCATCGAGGACACCGCCTACCTCGTGACCGCGGACCGGCTGACCGACCCGGAGCTGCTGCGCTGTCCGTTCCGCGGCCTGAGCCGGTTCGAGGCCGAACACACCCGGTACTTCCACGGCCGCGAGGACGAGGTCGCCAAACTGGCGGGAGCGCTGGACTCCCGCCCGGTCACCGTCCTGGTCGGCCCCTCGGGCAGCGGCAAGTCCTCGCTGCTCAGGGCGGGGCTGCTGGCCGCGGTCGAGGAGCGGGGCACCCCGTGGGCGCTGCGTATGCCCCGGCCCTCCTCCGGCGCCGGCGAGGCGGCCGAGGACGCCGACGGCTGGGTCGCCGAGGCCGTCGCGGCCGCCTGGCAGGACGCCGTACCGGACGACGACGCCTGGAACGCCCGCCTCGACGCCGTACGGCAGGCGTGCGCCGGCACGGACGCCGACCGGCTCGCCCTGCGCGGGCGGCTCGGCCGGGAACTCGGGGAGGCCGGCGCCGTACTGCTCCTGGACCAGTTCGAGGAGTACGCCGCCCTCTCGCCGGACGGTGCGCTGCGCGCCTTCCGGCGTCTCGCGGCGCTCGCCCAGGCCCCCGACCCGGCACAGGGCGGCGGACTGCGCGTCGTGCTCACCGCACGCTCCGCGACGACGGAGGTGCTGATCGCCGCCGGCACGTCCGCCCTGCTGGACGACGCCGTCATGTTCCTGCCTCCGATGACCGAGGAATCGCTCACCCGGGCCGTGGAGGGACCGGTGCGCGCCGTGCCCGGCCTGCGCCTGGAGCCGGGGCTGGCCCGGCGCCTGGTGGCCGACGCGGCGGGTGAACCCGGCTGCCTGCCGCTCCTCCAGTTCGTGCTGACCCGCCTGTGGGAGGAGCGCAAAGCCCACACCATGACGCTGGCCGCCTACGAACGCTCCGGCGGGGTGCTCGAAGCGCTGGCCGACTACGCCGACGGGGCGCTCAAGGACTGCCTGACCGCGACCGGGACCGCACCCGGGACCGCGCAGCGGCTGTTCCAGCAGCTGGCCCGGCCGGACGGGCAGGGCGGGTTCACCCGCCGCTCGCTGCCGACCGGGCGGCTGGAACCGGCGCAGGCCGCACTGGCCCAGGCCCTGGCGGCCCGCAGACTCCTGGTGTGGGACGTACGGGACCGGCCGGACTCCCCCGACGCGGTCGGCACCGTGCAGGTCGTGCACGAGGCGCTGCTGCGGGAGTGGAAGCAGGTACTGACCTGGCTGCACGACGGCATGGAGTTCCGGGAGTGGCAGGAGCGCACGGCGCGCGACGCGGCCGAGTGGGAGGCCGCCGGCCGGCCCGACGGTCTGCTCCCGCACGGCGCCCGACTGGCCGAGGGCTTGCAGTGGCTGACCGACCGGGCCGGGGACATCGCCCCCGTGGAACGCGCCTACCTGGAGGCCGGGAAGCGGCGGCAGCGGCGCGGACTGCGGCGGCTGTGGGCCGTCACCTGCCTGGTGACCGTACTGGCGGTGCTGGCGTCGACCCTCGCGGTGAGCACCCTGCGGGCCCGCGAGCGGGACCAGGTGCAGCTGCGCACGGCCGCGGCGACGGAGCTGGCCGGCCTCGCCACCGAGCTGGCGGACCGCTCCCCGGACAGTGCCTTCCGGTACGCGGCGGGCGCCTGGACGGCGCGCCACACCCCGCAGGCGCAGCGCGCGCTGTTCGGGCAGTACGTCCGGGCGCACGACGTCGTGGCCTCGTACGGCGGTCTGTGGCCGGGTACGGCGCAGTGGGCGTCGATGACGCCGGACGGCAGGGTGCTGGTGGTGCTCTCGCGTCCGGACCGCGCCGCGGACCTCACGGTGACCGCGGTGTCCGGTGCCGCCGGCGACGCCCCCCGGGCCACCCGGCTGAAGGGTGTCCCTGCCGGGCTGCGGCTCCAGAAGTTCCGGGACGCGGTCAGCGACGACGGGCGGCGCTACGCCCTGGTCCTCACGGACGGCACGGTCCTGCTGTGGGACCTGACCGACCCCGGGGCGGAGCCCCGGCGGCTCTCCGGCAAGCTGCCCGACCGCGGGGACGTCTACGAGCCCTACCTGGACTTCTCCGAGGACGGCGCCCGGCTGCTGTACTTCGTCCAGTACGAGCGGCCGCGCCCGGAGGACGAGGGACGCAAGGCGCTGCTGCGGCTGTGGGACACCGACGGCGGCCGGGCGCTGCCGGTGTCCCAGCGGTCCGTGGCGCGTGAGGACCCGACCATGGCGTGGCCGCTCGGCGACGGCGACCGGATCGCGGTCGCCGGCAACCTCGGCGACGGCGAGGGGCGGTACCTCGACATCCACGCCACCGCCTCCGGTGAGCGGGTGCGGCGCGTGTACGGCCCCGTACCGGCGTCGAACCAGCAGCCGGCCGACCGGGACCGGGGCGTCTGGCTCTTCGCGCAGGACGGCCGGCGCTGGTACGCGCTCGCCCCCGGCGCGCAGCGGCCCGGCGGGTCCTTCGGCGGGACCCACTACGACGGCGAACTGACCGGTACGCACATCTACCGGGAGGAGGCGGTGACGGCGGAGGCAGGCGCGTACCGGCAGGTGACCATCCTCGACCCGCGGGACGGCGACCGCCGCCACTGGTCGCTCACCCTGCCGGGCGACGAGGACAGCAAGGCGCTCGGCGTCGTGGGAAGCGGTGCGGGGCCCCGCACGGTCCTGGCCACCGAGGGGGACACCCTCCTGCGCGCCCGCGCGACGCCGCGGGACGGGGAGCCGCTCGCCGTCTCCTCCGAGCCGGGCGACGCCGCCGCCGTCGCGCCGGACGGCGCGCGCGGCGCGCGGCTGCACGCCGGACGGCTGGAGATCTCCGGCCGCGACGGCCGTGTCCGTCACACGCGGCCACCGGGCAAGGCCGGCGAGAGCGACCCGCGGCTGCTCTGGGTCACGCGCAAGGGGGGCGACGCCGTCCTGCTCTGGTCCGGGCAGACCACGGACGCGCGCCTCTACGACGCCGACGACCCGGGCGCCGGTACGCCGGTGACCTGGGACTGCGGCAGGTCCGGTGACCAGGCGTGGAACCGGCCTCAGGACATCGCGCAGACCGGCGACGGCGACCTCGTCGTGCTCTGCCTGGGCGACAGCCTGGCGCGCGTCGATCCCCGGTCCGGAGTGCGCAGCGGCGAGCCGGTGCCCTTGGAGCGCAGCCCCACGGAACGAGGCCCCTTCGCACCGGCCGGTCAGCTCACCGCCAGGCCGGGCCACCCCCACCAGGTCGCGGTCGTGACCGGCGCCTGGCAGGACAGCGGCCGGATCGAGGTGTGGGACGTCCGCCGCGGCACCCGGGAGGCCCGGCTGGAGCGAGGGTCCCTGAGCTATTCGCCGGGTTCCGACGTGCACGGGGGCGTCGCCCGGTACGTGATCTTCACCCCCGACGGGGAGCGGCTGGCCGCGTTCGACGAGGAGCGGCGCGTGGTGTGGTGGGACGTGGACGACGAGCGCGCGGACGAACCGACCCGCGGCCTCGGCGAGAGCGTCGGCCTGCTGGGCCTGGCATCCGACGGCACGCTGCTCGCCGCCGGGGGCGGAGCCGACGCGGGACTGTACTCCCGCGACGGCACGGAACCGCTCGGTCTCCTCAAGGGCACGGGCTACGGTCTGCTCGCCGTCCGGATCAGCGGCGACACCCTGCACCTGCGCACCGAGACCGGCGGCCGCTCCCTCAGCCTCTCCCCCGACGCCTGGCACGACACCCTGTGCGGGGCGCTGCACGGCCGCGGCAGCAGCGCCCAGCGCGACCGTCCGGAGCTGGACATCGCGAGGGACACGCGTCCCTGCCCGTCCGGCTGAGGCGTCCGGGCCGCTCAGTCCCGGCGGTAGGTCAGCTTCTCGTCGGTGCCCGTGTTGGTGCGCTCCAGGGTGCCGTCGGGCAGGAGCCTGACCCGGGAGGGGTCGCCCGGGGTGCAGGTGGCGGCGGGGCCCACCGCCACCGTGGAGGGGCCGATGTCCAGGGGGCCGTCGGAGCCCGGGGCGTCGCTGAGCGCGGCCTCGAAGACGCAGTGGTAGGAGCCGTTGCCCGCGGGGCCGTCGGCGACGAGGGACAGGACCGTGTCACCCACGTCGCCCTGCTGGATGGTCAGTTGCCGGGTGTGGACACCGGAGGCGTTGTCGATGGTGGTCGACCACGTGCCCAGGTAGGCGGTCGGGATCGTGCCGTCCTGGGCCGTCGGCGTGGTGGGGTCGGTCGTCGGCCGGCCGGCTCCCGTCGTCGGAGCGGAGCCGTCCGTGCTGGGCCCCGGGTCCACCGAGGCGCCGACCGTGGAGCCGCCCGTGCCGCCGCCGTCGGTCCGGTCGCCGGCGTCGTCGCCGCTCATCAGCGCGTAGACCGAGCCGCCGGCCCCCAGCGCGACGACCAGGGCGACCGCGACCAGCACCGCGGTGGAGCGGCCCCTGCGGGACGGCTCGTACGGGGGGCCGTACGCGGGCGGAGGACCGTAGGGCGGGGTCGAGCCGAGGCCGCCGCCGTACGGGGGGTGGCCGGGTGGGGGTGTCCCCGGGTAGCCGTACGCCGGGGCGTAACCGTGGGCGGGCGGCTGGGGCAGGGGGTGACCGTGGGCGGGCGGGGGCGTCGGCGTGCTCTGGCCCGCGACCAGGGTGGGGAGGTGGTTCAGCGGAATGCCCGCGCCGCCCGGATCGCGGGGTGGCGGCGGGCCGTCCGGGGTCGCGGCCGGTTCCCGCCGCGGGGGCGGGGGCGCGGCCGGGCCGTCCGGCGCCGGGCCGGCCGGCGGGCCGGCGCCCGGGCCGCCCGCTCCCGGCGCCTCCGGGTCCTCGGTGTCCAGCAGCCGTACCGCGTGCCGGCCGAGCTGGGCCACCAGCGCGCCGGGCAGCCACGGGTCGCGGGAGCGGCCGTCGGCGACCGTGTCCTGCGCGCCCGTACGCGCCAGGACCTCGTCGAGGCCGGGGCGCGCGGCGGGGTCCTTCTTCAGGCAGTCGCGGACGAGGTCGGCGATGCCCTCCGGCACGGACGCCAGGTCGGGCTCCTCCTGCGCGATGCGGAACATCAGGGCGTGCACACCGCTGTCGGTGGTGCCGAAGGGCAGCCGGCCGGTGGCGGCGTAGGCGAGGACGGAACCGAGGCAGAAGACGTCGCAGGCGGGCGTGATCCGGTCGCCGCGCACCTGCTCCGGTGCCATGAAGCCGGGTGAGCCGACGAGCGCTCCGGTGCGGGTGAGTCCGCCGTCGGTCACCGTCTGGAGGGCCCGCGCGATGCCGAAGTCGATGACGCGGGGGCCGTCGATGGTGACGAGGACGTTGGACGGCTTGAGGTCGCGGTGGATGATCCCGGCGGCGTGGATGTCCTGGAGGGCGTGGGCGAGCCCGGCCGCCAGGGTCCGCACCGAGCGCTCCGGCAGGGCGCCGTGGTCGTGGCCCACGACCTGCTGGAGGCTGGGCCCGGCGACGTACCCGGTGGCGACCCAGGGCACGGCCGCCTCGGTGTCGGCGTCCAGGACGGGCGCCGTCCAGTAGCCGCCGACCCGGCGCGCGGACTCGACCTCCTGCCGGAAGCGCTGCCGGAACTCCTCCTGCGCGGCCAGTTCCGTGCGCACCAGCTTCACGGCGACCGTGCGTCCGCGGTCCGAGCGGGCCAGGTAGACGTGTCCCATACCGCCCGCGCCGAGCCGCCCCAGCAGCCGGTAGGCACCGATGTGCCGCGGGTCCCCGCCCCCGAGTTTCTGCATGTTGCGCCGCCTTCCCCCCGAACGTGAGCAACAGACCGAGGATAGTGCGGGGCGGCGGCGCCGGTGAGCCGGTCTTCCCGACCTCTTCTCTACGGTTCCGTAACGGGCGGGCCGCCCATCTCGTCCAGCGCCTCCGACAGCCGTTCCACGGCCTCGACCGCCTGCGCCAGCTCCGCCACGGACCCGTACGCCTCGGCCAGCCGGCCGGCGAGGGCGGCGTGCCCCGGGTCGATGCGGGCGACGGCCGCGTAGCCGGCCCCGGTCGGCGCGAGGAGCTTGGCACGGCGGTGGGCCGGATTGGGCCGGTACTCGGCGAGCCCGGCCTCCACCAGCAGGTCGGCGACGCGCTGCACGCTCTGCCGGGTGATGCCCATCGCCCGCGCGACACCGGAGACGGGCAGCGGCTCGCGCAGCACCGCGCCGAGCACCTGCCAGCGGGCGGCGGTGAGCCCGGCGGGACGGGCCAGTTCCTCGGCGACCGCGAGGAACTGGCCGTTGAGCCTGAAGGCGCCGAGCGCGGCGCGGCTGAGCAGGTCCTGCCTCTCCCGGTCGCTCACGCGGCGCCCGCCTCCGCCAGCACCGCAAAGGCCTCCGGGTCGGAGTCGTGGAACAGCCGGTACCAGGCGTCCAGCAGCTCGCCCTCGTACGCCCCGAGCAGACCGAGGACCTCGCGGGCGAAGGCGACCGGTTCGGTGGGCCCCGCGGTGATCAGGCCGCCGTCGGTGACCGCGTCGGCCTCCACGTACCGCGCGCCGCCCGCGTAGCCGGTGGCCGCCAGGTAGAAGGAGACGGCGCTGGTGTGCGCGCGGTCGTCGAGCAGGCCCTCGCGGGCCAGTCCGGCGGTGGCGCCGCAGATGGCTGCGACGGGCACCCCGGCGTCCAGGAAGGCGCGGGCGGTGCGGGCGAAGGGGGCGAGGTCGCTCGACGTGTCCCACAGGTCGGCGCCCGGGAGGATCAGCAGGGAGCTGTCCTCGGGGCGCAGGTCGGACAGGGCGAGGTCGGGCCGGACGCACAGGCCGCCGACGCTCGTGACCGGGGTGGTGGAGAGGGCGACGGTGCGGACCGGGAAGCCGGCCCGGGCCAGGTGGGCCGTCGCGTGGCCGGCCTCCCAGTCGGCCAGGGTGTCGTACACGGCGAGGTGGACGGGCTTGCGGGTGCCGTTCATGACTTCTCCTCGGGTGCGGGACGGGGGTGCGGTCACGGAGCGCGGGCGGTGGGCCTGCCCGTGGAACCTTATGACAGAATACTGTCATCATGACAGCTTGTTGTCAACGAGGACGCCCCGGAATTCGGCCGGCACCCTCGCCCGCCGCGTCGACAACCTGTCGTGGAAAGCCGACGACCACAGACAGGACGCCGATTCCGTTTCCGCATCGCGGACATCTACCCTCGGCCGCATGACCCCTCAGCCCGACCCCCAGACCGGCGCCGCCGTGAAGGCCGCGGACCGCGCGCACGTCTTCCACTCCTGGTCCGCGCAGCAGCTCATCGACCCGCTCGCCGTCGCCGGCGCCGAGGGGTCGTACTTCTGGGACTACGAAGGCAAGCGCTACCTCGACCTCGCCAGCGGTCTCGTCTACACCAACATCGGCTACCAGCACCCCAAGGTCGTCGCCGCGATCCAGGAGCAGGCCGCGCGGATGACCACCTTCGCGCCCGCGTTCGCCGTCGAGGCGCGCTCGGAGGCGGCCCGGCTGATCGCCGAGCGGACACCCGGCGACCTGGACAAGATCTTCTTCACCAACGGCGGCGCGGACGCCGTGGAGCACGCCGTGCGCATGGCCCGGCTGCACACCGGCCGGCCCAAGGTGCTGTCGGCGTACCGCTCCTACCACGGCGGCACCCAGCAGGCGGTCAACCTCACCGGCGACCCGCGCCGCTGGGCCTCGGACAGCGGCACGGCCGGTGTCGTGCGCTTCTGGGCGCCCTTCCTGTACCGCTCGCGCTTCTACGCCGAGACCGAGGAGCAGGAGTGCGCGCGGGCGCTGGAGCACCTGGAGACGACGATCGCCTTCGAGGGCCCGGCCTCCGTCGCCGCGATCATCCTGGAGACGGTGCCGGGCACCGCCGGGATCATGCTGCCGCCGGCCGGTTACCTCGCCGGGGTGCGCGAGATCTGCGACAAGTACGGGATCGTGTTCGTGCTCGACGAGGTCATGGCCGGCTTCGGGCGCACCGGCACGTGGTTCGCCGCCGACCTGTACGACGTGGTGCCCGACCTGATGACCTTCGCCAAGGGCGTGAACTCGGGCTACGTCCCGCTGGGCGGCGTCGCGATCTCCGCGCGGATCGCCGAGACCTTCGCCGAGCGGCCCTACCCGGGCGGCCTGACCTACTCCGGGCACCCGCTGGCCTGCGCCGCCGCCGTCGCCACGATCAACGTGATGGAGGAGGAGGGCATCGTCGCGCACGCCGCCCGGCTCGGCGCCGAGGTCCTCGAGCCGGCGCTGCGGGAGCTGGCCGAGCGCCACCCGAGCGTGGGCGAGGTGCGCGGGGTCGGGATGTTCTGGGCGCTGGAGCTGGTGAAGAACCGGGACACCCGGGAACCGCTGGTGCCGTACAACGCGACCGGCCAGGCCGCCACGCCGATGAACGCCTTCGCCGCCTCCGCCAAGGCGCACGGCGTGTGGCCCTTCGTGAACATGAACCGCACCCATGTCGTGCCGCCGTGCAACGTCTCCGAGGCAGAGCTGAAGGAGGGCCTGGTGGCCCTGGACACGGCACTGTCCGTGGCGGACACGTACACGGAGTAGAGCGCCTGCCCGCGGGCGGGCAGGAACGGGAGCCGAACGCGTAAGGTGGCGTGCTCGTACACGGTAGACATGTGTGCGAGTGCGCCACCGTCCTGTGTGCGGGCACGCCACGGCCTCGCGCGTGAGTGCGGCGCAGGCACGCGTGCGCCCCCCACGGGCCGCGTGCGCGAGTACGCCCCCCGGACGCGACGAGGAGACCGCCCGACCATGCCCGGCCCCAGCGGCGGCGCCGCCGTCACCCGCAGCACCCTGCGGCAGCAGATCGCCGACGCGCTCCGCGACGAGGTCCTCGCCGGGCGGCTCCGGCCGGGCCAGGAGTTCACGGTCAAGGAGATCGCCGACCAGTACGGGGTGTCCGCGACGCCCGTACGCGAAGCGCTGGTCGACCTGTCGGCGCAGGGGCTGCTCGACGCCGACCACCACCGCGGCTTCCGCGTCCACGAGTACTCGGTCGACGACTTCCGGAGCATGATCGAGGCACGCAGCCTCGTCACCGACGGGATGTTCCTCGTCCTCCTCGCCGACCGGCCGGACGGGCCGAGTCCGGACGACCCGCGGATCGCCGCCGCGCTCGCCGGTGTCCGCCGCCGCGGCGAGGAGGCCCAGCGCGCCGCCACGGCCGGGGAACTGACCGTCCTCATCGGCTACGACCTGCGCTACTGGCGCGAGCTGGCCCTGCTGTTCGGCAACCGCCACCTCGCCGACTTCCTGCACCGGCTGCGGGTGCAGAGCTGGGTGTGCACGGTGCAGCACCTGCGCCGGCTCAGCGACCTGCGGGGCGCCCTGTGGTCCGGGCACACAGAACTGGTCGACGCCCTCGTCCGCCACGACGCCCCGGCCGCCCGTTCGCTCGTCGACGCGTACAACGCCCACTCGCTCGCCCTCATCGAGCGGCTCGCCGACGGCTGACCCGGGGCGCCGGCGGATGACCACCGCCCGACGTGTCGTGGTCCGGCCCCAGATGGGTATGGGACCTGCACGCACCGCGCACCGCGCACCGACTACGCTTCCTGACCACCGCGCCCGATCCCGCACCCGATCACCGTCCGATCACCGTCCGATCGCCGCCCGATCACCGCGCCCGACCGTCGCCCTTGACCACCATGCTGTGTGAGGAGCCCTCTTTTGGCCTGTGACCTGTGGCTGGTACCGCTCGTCGACGTCTTGTGCCACACGCCGGACAACCCGTTCGCCGAGGAACTCGCGCAGTACGACAAGGTGCTCGCCGAGGCCGGGCTGCCGCCGGTGCCGGTGTACCAGTACATGCCGGGACTGACCGGTGAGGTCGCCCCGGTGGCCGGTTTCGACTACGACGCGCTGCATTTCCTGCGCCGGGCGTACCTGCTCCGGCTGTGCGGGCTGCCGGTGACGCCGGTGGACGAACTCGGCGGGGACTACGAGCAGTTGCTGGAGATGTTCGAGTCGACGGCCCAGCGCTCGCACCTGGTCTGGCACTACGACCACGCGGGCGCCTACGTCCCCGTCGACTTCCCGCACCCCCTCGCCAGCGACGAACTCCTCGCCGGGGGAGGCCCCCTGGGCTCCTCGCACACCCTGCTGCGGGAACTGGAGGCCGTCGCCCCGGCCCTGGGCATCGACCCGGCCAACCCGCCCGCGCCGCCGAGCCCGCCCCTCGCCCCGACGGAACTGGAGGAACCGGCCGTGCCCGCGCCGCACGACTCCAGCCCCTTCGCCCGGGAGCGCCACGTGTGGCTGGGCCTGCACGCGGCGGCCACGCGGAGCCTGGCCCAGGGGTCGATGATCGTCTTCAGCTGACCGGTCGCCTCCGGTCAGCCGAGCCGGGACAGGCCCGTCGCCAGGTCGTCGGCGTTCATGATCGGGCAGACCTCGACGTCCGCGTTCATCTCCATGAGGAACGGTTCGCCGATCGGAGGCAACTGGGAACTCTCCTGCATGTCGAGGACGAGCAGCGCCGTACGGCGGCCGCCGAGAGTACCGAAGTAGGCGGCCTCCGGCCCGATGTGATCGAGCATCTCCTTCATCATCCCCGGCATCCTGCCGCTGCGGATCAGCTCGTTCGACTTCTCCGTGTCCAGCGTCGCCTTGAGCAGCACGCGCATCGCACTCACCTTCTTCTGCCGACGCGCCGTGTACCTCCTCAGCCTATGCCCGAGATGTGCAGTTCGCTCAGGCGGTCGGGCTCCGCGACGACGTCGATGCCGGTGATGAGCCCGTCGTCCGCGAAGGTGAAGCGGAGGACCACGCGCAGCCTGCCGTTCTCGGCCATCGCCAGGCCCAGCCGGCCGTCCACCAGGAGCACGCCGGTGAACCGGGCGCGGGCCATCGAGGCCATCGCGCCCCGGGCGACCGGCTCCACGCCGGTGATCTCGACGGGTGCGGGCGTCGGCACGACCGCCGCGTCCGCGCGCAGCACGACGTCCGGGTGGAGCAGGGCGACCAGCGCGTCGAAGTCGCCGCCGCGGGTGGCCGCCAGGTAGGCGTCGACCGCGCGGCGCCGGCGGGGCGCGTCGGCGTCGGGCGCGGGCACACCCCGTACCCGGCGGCGGGCGCGGCTCGCCAGCTGCCGGGTGGCCGCGGGGGTCTTGCCGACCATCGCGGCGATGTCGTCGAAGGGCACGTCGAACATGTCGTGCAGGACGAAGGCCAGCCGCTCGGCCGGACCCAGGGTGTCCAGGACGATCAGCAGGGCGATGCCCACCTCGTCGGCGAGCTGCACCTCCTCCGCGGGATCCGCGGTGCGGGCGGCGGACGGGGCGGTGGCGGGCCCGCGGTCCGTGCCGTCGTCCAGGGGGTCCTCGCGGCGGGTGTCGCGGGCGCGCAGCAGGTTGAGGCAGACCCGGGCGACGACGGTGGTGAGCCAGCCGGAAGGGTTCTCCACCCCGGAGGTGTCCGCGCGGTCGGCGCGCAGCCAGGCGTCCTGGAGGGCGTCGTCGGCCTCGCCGAGGGAACCGAGGATGCGGTACGCGACGGCGCGCAACCGGGGGCGGTCCTGCTCGAAGCGCTCTGCCATCACATCGGATCGTCCGGGCACCGTACGGCTTCCTTCCGCGTCCTCGGGAGCCGATCCGGCTGGTTCGGCCGGTCCGGCTGGTTCGGCCGGTCCGGCTGGTTCGGCCGGTCCGGCTGGTTCGGCCGGTCCGGCCGGTCCGGTGGCTCCGGCGGGGTCCGGCCTGCCCGCGGCTGATCCGGCTGATCCATGGCTGATCCGGCTGGGGCACCCCAGTGAACCACCCCGGTGGTCCGCTCCCTCAGCGGATCAAGGAAATCCCGGGCGGCCACAGCACCCCGTCCGCCAGCAGCAGCGCCGGCCCCAGATGGACGGGGCACACCCGCAGCGGCACCCTCCGGTGCCGGGCCACCTCGAAACGGACGGGGTCGCCGCAGTCCCCCGGGTCGGCCTCGACGCCGTACGGGCCCTGGCAGGAAGCGGCACGGTCACGGTCGGTCATGCCCCGATCCGACACCACGTCCCACGGCGGCGCTCGGCGGAGGGGGCCGAACGGCAGGCGGGACCGGTCGGACGGACCCTAGACGACGTCGGCGTCCTGGAGGCCCACGCACTTGCGTTTCTGCGGGAGCCACTTCACGGCGGGGTCGAGCGCGGTGAGGATGCCGCCGACCTCCTCGCGCGGCCCGGTGTACGTGAACTCCACGGCGGGTGAGCGGCCGTAGGTGCGCAGGACGCTCACGCCGTCGCGCTTGAGCCGCTCCTCGTCCAGCACCCAGTCGACGCCGTCGACGGTGACGCAGAGGTTGATGTTGGGCGGCAGCTCCTCGGCGCCGCAGCGGAACACCGCCGACTGCCCGCCCCAGGCCGCGACCCCTTCCCCGAGGGTCCAGTCGCGCGAGGCGCCGGGTATGTCGTCGGGCAGGCGGGAGACGACCTCGTCGCACCGGGCGTGGTCCGCGTGCGGGGCGGCGGAGACGCGGTGGCCGTCGACCCAGAGGAGCCCGCCGGTCACGGCGACGACCGCGACGGTCAGCCAGATCCACATCCGGACGGAAAGCTTCCCGCGCAGGGCGACGGGCAGGGGGTTACCGATCCGCATGTTCCGCTCGCTCCGCGCCGTTCCGTCCACTGCTGGTACCGGCCAGCGTAACCGCCGCCCGGATGCCGACGGCCGGGACCCCGTGCGGGGTCCCGGCCGTCGGTACGCGTCGGTACGCGTCCGTGGTGCCTACAGGAACGAGTTGATCTCGATCGTCTCGTCCCGGCCCGGGCCCACGCCGATCGCGGAGATCGGGGCGCCGGACATCTCCTCCAGCGCCTTCACGTACGCCTGGGCGTTCTTCGGCAGCTCGGAGAAGGACTTCGCCTTGCTGATGTCCTCGCTCCAGCCCGGCAGCATCTCGTAGACCGGCTTCGCGTGGTGGAAGTCGGACTGCGAGTACGGCAGCTCCTCGACGCGCTTGCCGTCGATCTCGTACGCCACGCAGACCGGGATCTGCTCCCAGCCGGTGAGGACGTCGAGCTTGGTGAGGAAGAAGTCGGTGAGGCCGTTGACGCGGGTCGCGTAGCGGGCGATCACCGCGTCGAACCAGCCGCAGCGCCGGTCGCGGCCGGTGGTGACACCGCGCTCGCCGCCGATGCGGCGCAGGGCCTCGCCGTCCTCGTCGAACAGCTCCGTCGGGAACGGGCCGGCGCCCACACGCGTCGTGTACGCCTTGAGGATGCCGATCACCCGGCTGATCTTCGTCGGGCCCACGCCGGCGCCGGTGCAGGCGCCGCCCGCGGTCGGGTTCGACGAGGTCACGAAGGGATACGTGCCGTGGTCGATGTCCAGGAGCGTGCCCTGGCCGCCCTCGAAGAGGACCACCTTGTCGTCGTCGAGGGCCTGGTTGAGGACCAGGACGGTGTCGGCGACGTACGGGCGGAGCTTGTCCGCGTAGCCCAGCAGCTCCCCGACCACCTGCTCGACGGCGATCGCGCGCCGGTTGTAGAGCTTGGTGAGCATCTGGTTCTTGGCGTCGAGCGCCGCCTCGACCTTCTGGGTGAGGATCGACTCGTCGTAGAGGTCCTGGACGCGGATGCCGACCCGGTTGATCTTGTCGGCGTAGGTCGGACCGATGCCGCGGCCGGTGGTGCCGATCTTGCGCTTGCCGAGGAAGCGTTCCGTCACCTTGTCGACGGTCACGTTGTACGGCGTGATGATGTGCGCGTTTCCGCTGATCAGGAGCTTGGACGTGTCGACGCCGCGCTCGTTCAGCCCGCTCAGCTCGGAGAACAGGACCGACGGGTCGACAACGACACCGTTACCGATGACCGGCGTACAGCCGGGAGACAGGATTCCGGAAGGGAGCAGGTGGAGGGCGTACTTCTGATCGCCCACGACTACCGTGTGGCCGGCGTTGTTGCCGCCCTGGTAGCGCACCACATAGTCGACGGAACCACCGAGCAGGTCCGTCGCCTTTCCCTTGCCTTCGTCACCCCACTGAGCACCGAGCAGCACAAGTGCGGGCACGCGCGTACACCCCTTCCGGGCGGGGCATGTCCATGGTCGAGGGCGTACGCGGTGGATTTCCGCCACGTACACCGCGACCGTCATTGGCCGCCAACCGTCGGACCGGATGCCCCGGAATAGACGAAGCCCCTGGCGCAATAGCGCAAGGGGCTCTTGCACAAAGATGCTACCCGAGGAAGCGAGGCATGGCCGAGGTGGCGACTTCCGCGAACTCTTCCGCGACATCCTCAGCGAGGCCCGATCAGCTTCTGGTGGTCGTCGATCCGGTCGCCCGGCGCACCGACGGGGAGTCCGTCCGGATCGCGAAAGACGTGCTCAGCGCGGGTGCGGCGAGCACGAAGGTGTGTCTGCCGGAGGGTCCGGAGGAGTTCGCCCGGGCACTGCGGCGACGGGGTTCGCGACGGCCCGTCGTGGTCGGTGACGACCGGGCGCTGCTGCGCGCCGTGGCCCTGCTGCACCGGCACCGGGAGCTGGCGGGGTGCGCGCTGTCCGTGGTGCCGGTAGGGCCGGTGCTGGGCCTCACCCGGTCGCTCGGGCTGCCGTCGGGCGCGGTGGCGGCGGCCCGGTCGGTGCTGGACGGGGCGGAAAAGCGCCTGGACCTGCTCGTGGACGACAGCGACGGGGTGGTGCTGGGGGCGGTGGGGATCCCCCCGGTCGCGCCGGTCGCCGGGCAGCGGGAGGCGGGGGCGGCGGGGCCGGGGGGCGGGACGGGCGCGACCGCCTCGAACGGGGGGCACCACTGGCTGCGGACCTGCCAGTCCCTCGTACGGACCCTGGCGCCCTCGCGGCCGGCCCGGGGCGCGGTCACCGTGGGGGCGGCCGGTCCGGCCCGGCTGCGGGTGGAGGTCGACGGCGTCACGCTGGTGGACCTGGACCAGCCGGTGGAGGCGGTCTCCGTGGCACCGGGCGCCGGCGGGGTGGCCGTGGTGGAGGTGCGGCCGTCGTCGGTGGACGGGGAGGCACCGGCGCTGACGGCGACCGGTCTGACGGTGACCGTGTCGGGAGCGCACTTCCGCTACCGGGCCGACGCGGTCGTCTCGGGGCCGGTGCGGACGCGGACCTGGACGGTGCGGGAGGGGGCGTGGGGGCTGACGCTGCCGGTGGGGTGAGGGGGGTGGCGCCGTGCGGGGGGGGGCCTGCGGGCCGCGTGGCGGGTCCCCGGGCTCTCAGTCCCGTCCGAACCGCTCTTCCCGGTGCACCCGCCAGCGCTCCATCATGGCCGCGATCTCGCCGTCGACGAACTCGAAGAACGCCAGCGTCTCGGCCATCCGGCGGCCCGCCGGGGTCCCGGCGCCGAGGCTGGTGACCCCCTCGCGCAGCGCGCTCTCCCAGCGCTTCAGGATGGCCTCGCGGCTGGTGAGGGCCTCGTACCACTGGTTGCTGTGCACCCGGTACCGCTCCCGGCGTGAGCCGGGTTCGCGCTCGCGCGAGACCATGTGCTGCTGCGCGAGGTAGCGGACCGCGCCCGAGACGGCGGCCGGGCTGACCCGGAGCCGTTCGCCGAGTTCGGCCGAGGTCAGCGATCCCGAGTCGGAGGCCAGCAGGGCGGCGAAGACGCGGGCCGGCATCCGCTGCATACCGGCCTCGACGAGCTGGGCGGCGAAGCCCTCCACGAACTTCGACACCGCCTCGGGGTCGCGGCCCCGTTCCCCTGCTTCCGTCATCCCTCGATCATCCCTCACATCCTGACGCTTTCTTAACTTCACAAATTTCTGAAGGTAGCGTACGTTCCGAAACATGACCAAGGCAATCAGCGTCTCCGGACTCCACAAGTCCTTCGGCCGGACGCGCGCGCTGGACGGACTCGACCTCGCCGTCGAAACGGGCGAGGTCCACGGCTTCCTCGGGCCCAACGGCGCCGGCAAGTCCACCACCGTCCGCGTCCTGCTCGGCCTGCTGCGCCCCGACTCGGGCGCCGCTCAGGTGCTCGGCCGTGATCCCTGGTCGGACGCCGTCGACCTGCACCGCCGGCTCGCCTACGTTCCCGGCGACGTCGAGCTGTGGCCCCAGCTCACCGGCGGCGAGGCCATCGACCTGCTGGCGCGGCTGCGGGGCGGGCTGGACAAGCGGCGCCGCGCCGAACTCGTCGAACGGTTCGCACTGGACCCCGGCAAGAAGGGCCGCGCCTACTCCAAGGGCAACCGGCAGAAGGTCGCCATCGTCGCCGCGCTCGCCTCGGACGCCGAGCTGCTCCTCCTCGACGAGCCCACCGCGGGCCTGGACCCGCTCATGGAGGTCGTCTTCCAGGACGTCATCACCGAGGCCAAGGCCGCCGGCAGGACCGTCCTGCTCTCCAGCCACATCCTGGCCCAGGTGGAGAAGCTCGCCGACCGGGTGAGCATCATCCGGCTCGGCCGGACCGTCCAGTCCGGCACGCTCGCCGAACTGCGGCACCTGACCCGCACCACCATCGAGGCGGAGACCGAGCGCCCGGCCACCGGCCTGGACACGCTGCCCGGCGTCCACGACCTGCGCACCACCGACGGCAGGGTCCACTTCGCCGTCGACGGCAGCGAGGTGGACGGCGCGGTCCGCAAGCTCACCGAATTCGGCATCCGCAGCCTCGTCAGCCATCCGCCGACCCTGGAGGAGCTGATGCTGCGCCACTACGAGGACGGCGTACGGGGAGCCCTGCGATGACCGCCACCTCGACGACCCCCGCCGGCTCCGCGGCACGCCCCCGGTCCGGCACGGGCCGCACGGACGCCCTGGCCGGCACCGGCACGCTGATCCGCTTCGCCCTGCGCCGCGACCGCGTCCGGCTCCCGGTGTGGCTCGCGGCGCTGCTCCTCGGCACCCTGTCGACGGCCGACAGCTTCGCCGAGCTGTACAGCGCGCCCGAGGACCGGGCCGACGCCGTGGAGACGATGAGCAGCCCGGCCGGTCTCGCCATGACGGGCCCGCGCCACTACCTGGACGACTACACCTTCGGCGCCATGCTGGGCCACCAGATGCTCGGCTTCACGGCCGTCCTCGTCGGCCTGATGAGCGTCCTCGTCGTCACCCGGCACACCCGTGCCGAGGAGGAGACCGGACGGGCCGAGCTGCTGCGCTCGACGGTCGTCGGCCGGCACGCCCACCTGGCCGCCGCCCTCGCCGTCGCCCTCCTGGCCGACCTGCTCCTCGCCCTGCTGCTGGCCCTCGGCCTGACGGCCCTCGGCATCGAGGGCATCGACGCCTCCGGCTCGCTGCTGTACGGCGCCTGCCACGCCGCCGCCGGTCTCGTCCTCGCCGGCGTCGCCGCCGTCACCGTCCAGGTCACCGCCCACACGCGGGGTGCCACCGGCATGGCCCTCGCGGTCATCGGCGTCGCCTACGTCCTGCGGGCCGCCGGCGACAGCGGCCCGGCCGGCGCCCTGTCCTGGCTCTCCCCGATCGGCTGGACCCAGCGCACCTACGTCTACGTCGACGACGACTGGTGGCCGCTGCTGCTCTGCCTCGCCCTCGCCACGGCCTGTGCGGCGGCGGGGTTCGCGCTCTCCACCCGGCGGGACGTGGGCGCGGGCCTGCGGCCCGAGCGGCCCGGCAGTGCGCACGCCTCCGCCGCCCTGGGCACGGCCCTCGGTTCCGCCCTGCGGCTGCACCGCGGGATGTTCGCCGGCTTCGGCGCGGGCCTGTTCCTGATGGGTGCGATGTACGGCTCGCTCCTCGGGCAGGCCGACGACATGCTCAAGGACGTCGACCAGGTCCAGGAGGCCCTGGAACGCCTCGGCGGTGCCGACATGGCGGAGTCGTTCGCCGCGATGGTCATGGTGGTCGTCACGGCGGTCGCCGCCGTGTACGTGGTGATGGCGGCGCTGCGGCCGCGGACGGAGGAGACCGCGGGCCGGGCCGAACCGCTGCTCGCCACCGCTCTGTCCCGCGGCCGCTGGGTCGGCGGCCACCTGGCCGTGGCCACGGGCTGCGGCACGCTCGTCCTGCTGCTGGCCGGCCTGGGCATGGGCCTCGCGGGCGCCGCCTCCACCGGCGACGCCGCGCTGCTGCCCGCACTGATCGGCGCGGCCCTCGCCTACGCGCCCGCCCTGTGGGTGACGGCGGGGGTGGCGACGGTGCTCTTCGGCTGGTTCCCGCGGGCGAGCGCGGCGGCCTGGGCCGTGCCCGCGTACGTCTTCGTCGTCGGCTACCTCGGGCCGATCCTGAGCTTCCCCGACTGGATGAACAACCTCTCCCCCTTCGGCCACGTGCCCCGGCTCCCGGCCGCGGACATGGAGTGGACCCCGCTGCTGGTGCTGACGCTCCTCGCCGCCGGCCTGGTGCGGCTGGGTCTGGCGGGCTTCCGGCGGCGGGACCTGGAGACGAAGTAGGCGGGACGGCGAGGGAACGAAGCCGGCGGGACGGCGAGGGAACGAAGCCGGCGGGACGGCGAGGGAACGAAGCCGGCGGGACGGCAAAGGGAACGAAGCCGACGGGACGGCGAGGGGAACGAAGCCGGCGGGCGGACGCTTCACGTCTCGACGGTCAGTTCCTCCAGCCCTCGCATGACGAAGTGGGGCCTGCGCCGCGGCTCCGCGGCGAGCCTCAGCCCGGGTGCCCGTGCGAGCAGGGACGTCATGGACGCCGCCAGCTCGATGCGGGCCAGCGGGGCGCCGATGCAGTAGTGGATGCCGGCGCTGAAGGAGATGTGCGGGTTGTCCCGGCGGGCGAGGTCGAGACGGTCCGGGGCGGTGAAGGCCGCCGGGTCGTGGTTGGCGGAGCCGAACAGCAGCGCCACCTCGGCGCCCCTGGGCAGGACCGTGCCGTCGATCTCGATCTCGTCCAGCACCCAGCGTTCGAAGAGCTGGAGCGGGGTGTCGTAGCGCATCAGCTCCTCGACGGCCGAGGGGACGAGGGAGCGGTCGGCGCGCAGGGCCGCCAACTGGTCCGGGTTGCGGAAGAGGGCCAGCCAGCCGTTGGTCGTCGCGTTCACCGTGGCCTCGTGACCGGCGTTCAGCAGGAGGACGCAGGTCGAGATCATCTCCTGCTCGGTGAGACGGTCGTCCTCGTCGTGGGCCGCGATCAGGCCCGAGATCAGGTCGTCGCCGGGCTCCTTGCGACGGGCCGCGATCAGACCGCGCAGGTACTCCGAGAAGGCGAGCGACGCCCGGACCGCCTTCGCCGCCGTCTCCTCGGACGGGTTCAGCTCGTACATCCCGCAGATCTCCGCCGACCAGGGGCGCAGCGGGCCCCGGTCGGACTCGGGGATGCCCAGCATCTCGGCGATCACGGCCACCGGGAGCGGTTCGGCCACGTCCCGCAGCAGGTCACCGCCGCCCGCCTGCACCAGCCGGGACACCAGGTCGTCCGCGAGGGCGCACACATACGGCTTCAGCCGCTCCACGGTCCGCGGCGTGAACGCCTTCGACACCAGCCGCCGGATACGGGTGTGGTCCGGCGGCTCCAGGTCGAGCATCCCGTGGTCGTTGAGCGTGTGGAAGGGCTCCTGCTCCGGCGGGTACGGGGCCCGGCCGAAGTCCTCGTCGGTGAAACGGTGCCGGTGGGTCCGGCCCAGGCGCCGGTCGCGCAGCAGCGCCGAAACGTCCGCGTGGTGCGGGACGAGCCACTGGTCGCTGGGCTCGTAGTAGTGCACCCGGCCCCGGGCCCGCAGCTCGGCGAAGGCGGGGTACGGGTCGGCGACGAACGCCGGGTCCCACGGGTCGAACGCGAGGTCGGATTGAGCCGTCATGGACGGACGATAGGACGCCGACCGGGCCCGTGCCCAGAGGTCCCGGGCCGTCGGCCGCGACCGGCACGCCCGGCGCGGTACCGGCACGGAACCCGTCGGGCCCCCTGGTCACCCCGGTGTGACCAGCCTGGCCTCGTAGGCGAAGACCGCCGCCTGGGTGCGGTCCCTGAGCCCCAGCTTCACCAGGACGCGGCTGACGTGCGTCTTGATCGTCGACTCGGCGACCACCAGGTGCCCGGCGATCTCCGCGTTCGACAGGCCCTGCGCGATCAGCACCAGGACCTCCGTCTCCCGGTCGGTCAGCTCCCCGTACGCCGCCTGTGCCTGGGGCATCAGACGCGGGCCGTCGGACAGCTTCGAGAACTCGGTGATCAGACGCTTGGTGATCGAGGGGGCCAGCAGCGCCTCCCCGGCGGCCACCACCCGCACCCCGTCGGCCAGTTGCCTCGCCGAGGCGTCCTTGAGCAGGAAGCCGGAAGCGCCCGCGCGCAGCGCCTGGTACACGTACTCGTCGAGGTCGAAGGTGGTCAGCACCAGCACCTTCGACGTGCCGTCCGCCGCGATGATCTCCCTCGTCGCCTCGATACCGTTCAGCTCCGGCATGCGGATGTCCATGAGGACGACGTCGGGGACGAGCTCGCGGACCTTGCCGACGGCCTCGCGGCCGTTGACCGCCTCGCCGACGACCTCGATGTCCGGCATCGCGTTCAACAGCACCGAGAAGCCCTCGCGCACCATCATCTGGTCGTCGGCGATCAGGACGCGGATCGTGCCGTCGGTCATGCGTCCCCCTCGTGCACCACGGTGACCGGCAGGAACACCGCCACCTCGTAGCCGCCGTCGTCGGTGGGGGCGGCGGTCATCTCACCGTTCAGCATCGACACCCGCTCGCGCATGCCGGTGATGCCGTGCCCCGCGCCGGGTGAGGGCTTCACGAGGCTGGGCTCGGGGAGCGGACCGTTGACCACGCGCAGGCCCAACCCGCCCAGGACGTAGGAGACCTCGACGCGGGCGGTGGCACCGGGCGCGTGCCGCAGCGTGTTGCTCAGTGCCTCCTGCACGATCCGGTACGCCGACAGCTCGACGCCGGGCGGCAGCTCGCGCACCGCGCCGGTCACCGCCTTCTCGACGCTCAGGCCGGCGTCGCGGACATTGGCGAGCAGGCCGTCCAGGTCGGCGAGGGTGGGCTGCGGGGCGTCCGGGACCTCGTAGTCCTCGGCCCGGACGACCCCGAGGACGCGGCGCAGCTCGGTGAGGGCTGCCACCGCGTTCTCCCGGATGGTGGCGAAGGCGCGCTCCAGCTCCTCCGGCGGGTTCTCCACCCGGTAGGGCGCGGCCTCCGCCTGGATGGCGACCACCGACATGTGGTGGGCGACCACGTCGTGCAACTCCCGGGCGATGGTGGTGCGCTCCTCCAGCAGCGTGCGCCGGGACCGCTCGTGGGCGGTCACCGTCTCCTGCGCGGTCACCTGCCGCCGGGCGTCGCGGCGGATGTGCCAGAGGGAGACCACGAGCAGGGCGAAGGCGGTGAGGACGAGCATCGGGGAGCTGTTGCCGCCGTAGTGACCGGCGCCCCAGAAGGACTCGTTGGCGAAGCCGTACGCGGCGGTCAGACCCCACATCCACACGGCCGTCCGGGGCCGGGTGCGTATCGCCACGATCACCAGCACCGCCGAGTGGCAGATGAACGGGCCGGGCAGCCACGGCCAGTCGCCCCAGCTGCTGCCGAGCAGTGCGACCACGGGGGTCGCCGCCATCGACATCCAGAACGCGCCGACCGGCCGGACCAGTGTGGCCAGCACCGGGGCCGCGCACACCAGGCCGCTCAACAGGGCCAGCGGGCCGTCGTTCGCCCCACCGGCCAGGCCGCCGTAGAAGGCCAGCAGCGCTGCGGCTGCGACCAGCACGTAGGGAACGCGCGCCGCGTACGGCCGCAGCCGGGCGGGGAGGTGTCGACCCCACGGGCCGGCGGCGGCCGGGCGGGGCAGCGGGCGGTAGGCGAAGGCGTCGTGGAACAGGTCCTCGCGCAGTCCGCTCAGGGCGTCCATCGCCAGCCGGTACTCGGGGCTGCGGGACCCGCTCCCGTCTCCGGGATGCGTGGTCCGCGTCTGGGTCGTCTCGGTCACATCAGCAACGGTAGGGGCCCAGCGGTCCGCGGTCGTCACCAGTGAGAGGGGTCCTTCGGCGTCCGCCTCAGGTACTACGGCGATGACGCGGGGCCCGCGCGGGCCACCGCGGAGTCAGTACCCGGCGGGCCTGACCAGGCCCGACTCGTACGCGAAGACCGCGGCCTGCGTCCGGTCCCGCAGGCCGAGCTTCACCAGGATGCGGCCCACATGGGTCTTCACCGTCTGCTCGGCGACCACCAGGCGCTGGGCGATCTCCGCGTTCGACAGGCCCTGTGCGATCAGGGCGAGGACCTCCGTCTCCCGTTCGGTCAGGTCACCCACGCGCTCCTTCAGCGGGGCGCGCGGTCGGTCGTCCAGCCGGGAGAACTCGGTGATCAGCCGCCGGGTGATGCCCGGCGCGAGCATCGCGTCCCCGTCCGCCACCACCCGGACCGCCTCGGCCAACTGGTCGGCGGAGGCGTCCTTCAACAGGAACCCGGCCGCGCCGGCCCGCAGGGCCTCGTACACGTACTCGTCCAGGTCGAAGGTGGTGAGCACCAGCACGCGTATGCCGGGGTCCGCCAGGGTGATGCGCCGGGTGGCCTCGATGCCGCCCAGCTCGGGCATGCGGATGTCCATCAGGACGACGTCCGGAGCCAGCTCGGCGACCTTGGCCACGGCGTCCAGACCGTCCACCGCCTGTCCGATCACGTCGATGTCCGGCTGGGTGTTCAGCAGCACGGTGAAGCCCTGCCGGACCATCTGCTGGTCATCGGCGATCAGCACGCGGATCACCCGGCCGTTGTCGCTGGTCGTCATGGGGTGCCGTCCTCGGTGAAGGGGTCGGGGTCGCGGTCGCGGTCGGTAGAGGAGTCGGCGGCGGGGGCCGGGGTGGGGGCGGTGGACCGGTCGGCGTCGGCGGGCCGGTCGGCGTCGGCGGGCCCGGTGACGTCGACCGGGAGGAACGCCGCCACCCGGTAGCCGCCGTCCGGCATGGGGTGCGCCGTCAGGCTGCCGTCGAGCATCGCGACCCGCTCCCGCATGCCCATCAGTCCGTGCCCCGCTCCCTGGGAGGGCGACGGGTCGCGTTTCGGCCGGGTGTTGGAGACGTCCACCCGCAGGCCGTTCGGGAGGTGGGTGAGGTGCACCTGGGCGGTCGCGCCGGGCGCGTGGCGCAGGACGTTGCTCAACGCTTCCTGCACGATCCGGTAGGCCGACAGCTCGACCCCGGACGGCAGGGGTCTGCGCACACCGCTCGACCCGGTGTGGACGGTCAGGCCCGCTGCCCGGGTGTTCTCCACCAGTGCGCCGAGGCGGTCGAGACCGGGCTGCGGAGCGTGCGGGGCGGCAGCGTCGGCGCTCCCGTGCGCATCCGGTCCGTCGGGATGCTCGGCACGCAGGACGCCCAGCACGCGGCGCAGTTCGGTGAGGGCCTCCAGCGCGTTCTGCCGGATGCCCGCGAGGTTCTCCTTCAGCTCGTCCGGCGGGTTCTCCACGAGGAGGGGGGCGACCTGGGCCTGGATGGAGATCACCGACATGTGGTGGGCGACCACGTCGTGCAGCTCCCGGGCGATGCGCCCGCGCTCCTCCAACAGCGTGCGCCGGGCCCGCTCCTCGGCGGTCAGCGAGGTCTGCTGCACCAGTTCGGCGCGGGCCTCGCGACGCCCGCGCAGGGCCGTCCCCAGCACCACGGCCACGGCGAAGAGGATGACGGCGAGCTGGCCGGTCGGCTGGTAGGCCACGCCGCCCACCAGGCCCTGCACGACATAGGTGGCCAGCGCGGTCAGGGTCAGCGCCTCCACGGAGACCCGGGTGCGGACCCGCAGGGCGAGGAGGAGCAGGACGAACAGGTGCCCGATGATTCCGGCCGCGGGCCAGGGCCAGGGAAACCGGTCGCCGTCGACGGTCATCCCGGCCCGCACCGCGAACGCGCCCACCAGCATGGCGGCCATGGACAGCCACCACCCCGCGATCGGCCGCCACAGCGCCAGCACCATCGCGCCGCCTTGGGCGAGGCCGATCAGGAAGGCGAACCCCGGGTCGACCCCGCCGTGGTCATCGAGCTGGGCCACGCCTCCGAGCAGCACACCGAGGGCGGCCAGCCAGACGACCCCGTGCGGGAACCAGCGCAGCCACACGGACGGCGGCAGCGGGTCCGCCCGCCAGGTCCACAGATCCTCGTGCAGCACCCGCAGCACCCGCTGCGCTCTGCCGCCCGGCAGGTGCCGGCTCCCCCTTGGCTTCACCCGCCCCACCCTAGACATGACGAACTACCCCCGTGGTCCCGGTCGTTCCTCCGGGCTCGGCCATTCCCGCGGCCCCTGTCTCACTGGTCGCCCCTGCCGTCTCGCTCCTACGGGTCGGGTCCGTCGGGTCCGTCGGGTCCGTCGTCTTCCTCGTCTCCCTTGTCTCCGGCTCCGGCTCCGGCTCCGGCTGTGGCTGTGGCTGTGGCTGGCGGTGCGTGCGGACGATTCTGGAGCGGCGTCTGCCGCCGTTCCCCTCGAAGGAGCGGAAGGCCACCCAGCAGGCCGCAAGACCCAGCGCGAAGGCCGGGAGCCAGACCAGCCGGGCGGCGACCCAGTCCAGCCCTTCGGGGGCCGTGTGCAGGCCGGGCAGACGGCCCGCGAGGAGACCGGTGGCCGTGGTCGCCATCAACGCGGTCTGGTGCCACAGGAAGATCGTCATCGCGGACAGGTTGACCAGCGCGACCACCGCCCAGACCGCCGGCCGCCGCAGCGCGCCGCGCAACCGGTCCCGCAGGAGCAACGCGAGCCCGCACTGCGCCAGACCGAAGGTGACGGCGGCCAGCGTCGGCGGGTCGAGGTTGGACACCTCGGCGCCGGGGACGCCGACCATCGACGCCGGGTAGCCCGCCCAGGCGACGAGCGCCGCCGTCGCCGCCGTACCGCCCGTGAGCAGCAACCAGCCCGTGCGGCGGCGCTCCAACTCGCCCCGGGTCCAGGCGGCGCCGAGGGTGTAGGGGACCAGCCACCCGGCGGCGACGTTGATCCAGCCGAGCCAGGGCGGGGCGCCGAAGCCGAAGCGCAGCAGGTCCACATGGAGCACGGCGACCAACGGCCACAACGGGTGCAGTCGGGTCAGCAGCGGTGTCGCCGCCGTCAGCGCGGCGAAGACCAGGAGGAACCACAGCGGGGACAGAGCGAGCTTCACCAGGGTGCGGACGGTCGTGAACTCCGCGCCCGTCAGCAGCAACAGAGCCGCCGTCACCGTCCACAGGGCGAGGACGGCCGCGACCGGCCGGAACAGCCGCGACAACCGGGCGGACAGCCACCTGCCGTAGGACGTGCCGCGGGCGCGGGCCGCCGCGTGGCCCAGGGTGGCGACGTGGCCGCCCACCAGGAAGAAGACGGCGAGGGTCTGGAAGGCCCAGGAGACCGGGGCCAGCCACGGCATGTCGTGCAGCGGGCTGGCCGCGCGCAGGCCTGCGCCGTCGGCGACCAGAGCCGTCACCAGCCAGTGGCCGAGGACCACACCGAGGATGGCGAAGGCGCGCAGGGCGTCGACCGCCCGGTCCCGCGACGCGGGCGTGGCGGCGTCTATCCGCTCGGCGGCCCGGCGCCAGGAGGACGCACCGGCTGGGGCGGTGGGGAGCACCGGAGCGGTCTGGGGTGGCGGAGCGGTACGGGGTGCCGGAGCAGACTGGGGCGCCGGAGCGGTCCGGGGTGCCGGTGTCACGTGGGTCATCGGGTCACCTCCGTGATCTCGCCCAGGGTGATCCGGGCCAGGTTCCGCAGGGAGACGGAACCTGGGGCGAAGTAGTCGCTGTGGCCGCCGTCGCCGGCCGCGAAGACCCGGGCGCCGAAGCCCGGGGAGACGGGGTCGGTGCCGAAGCCGACGGTGGTGCCGAAGAGGTCGGCGCTGAGGTGCGGCACGTGCCCCACCCAGTCGTCCGCACCCCGGGCCGCCCACACCCGGGCGCCGGTGCGCAGCCCCGAGGCGGAGTCGGCGCCGGTGCCGGGACTGCCCACCAGGGCTATGTCGGTGACGTCCGCACTCTCGGCGGCGCGGGCGCAGACGACCGAACCGTAGGAGTGGCAGAGCAGGGAGAAGCGGGCCGTGGGGCCGGTGACCCCCCGCAGGACGTCGAGCAGGGCGCGGAGCTTCGGGGCGGCCCGGTCGGCGCGGCCGGTCGTCGCGACCGCGGTGCTGACGGTGCCCGGTGTCTCGTAGCCCAGCCAGGCCACGACCGCCGTGCGGATGCCGTCGGGGGCGTCCGCGGCCAGCCGGGCGTGCAGTGCGAGGGCAGCGGCACGGAACCGGCCGTACGTGTCGAGACTGGTGTCGGAGCCCGGGACCAGGACGGCGACTCTGTCGGCGCGGGTCAGGTCACCGAGAACCTCCGTGGCCTGTCCGGCGCCCCGCCCGTCGAAGGCGAGGAGGTGCCGGGACGGATCGGCCATCGCGAGGTCGGCTGCCGCGCGCCGGCGGTCTCCATGGGCGGCGGCCATCCGGGACGCCTCGGCGGCGTCGGCCCGGTGCGCGGCATACGCCTCGTCCAGCGTGCCGGCCGTCGGGGCCGCCGACACGGAAGGGGGCGGGGCCGGGGTCTCGGGGCGTGCGGCGCCGGCGAGAGGGAGGACCACGGCACCACATATGAGCGCGGCGAGGACAGTACGACGCGCTGTGCTCACGCGCCGCCGCCAACCTGCCGCCGAACGGGACCCCATGGCCTTCTCCCCTCCGGCACGCCCGCCCATCGGGCCTGCCTGTAAGGGAAGTTATGGATCGGGCGGGGTAACTCGCGTCCCGCCAGGGAACTCACCTGCGGGGTAGCTCTCAGGTATTACGGGTACGACCGGCACCGCGCCGCCACCGCCACCGTCGCCGTATCCGTCACCCCAACCCACCCGGCACCGGCACCACACCGGCCCCGCAAGCACCTCACCAGGCCAACTGCGCGATCTCCTCCGCCACCACCGCGCACGCGTCCGCCGCCGGATCGATCAACGGATAGTGGCCGACGTCCTCCAGCAGCGTCACACCCACCACCTCCCCCGCCCGCGCCGCCGCGTCGGCGTACGCCTCGGCGACCGCCTGCGGGACGTCCACGTCGGCGCGGCCCTGCACGAGGGTCGTCGCGATGCCGGTGGGCAGCAGCAGGGCGGGGTCGGCGTACGGCCGGCGCTCCTCGAAGCTCTCCTCACCGCCCAGGAACTCGCGCGCCGCACCGCCGCACACGTCCAGCGCCCCCGCGGCCCCGAAGTCGGCGATCGGCGCGAGGGCGACCACGCCGCGCAAGGGCGCCGGCCGGTCCAGGTACCAGGGGGCGTCGGCGGGCAGCACGTGCCGGGCCGCCGCCCACAGGGCGAGATGACCACCGGCGGAGTGGCCGGTCACCACGACACGACCGGCGTCGGCCTGCGGGAGGTGCTGCCGCACCAGCGCGGGCAGCGCGTCCAGCGCGGCGGCCACGTCGTCGAGGGTGTCGGGCCAGCGGCCCGCCACGGGGTCACCCCCGGCCGCGTCCCCGCCCGCAGCGCCGCGCCGGTACTCCACGCTGGCGACGGCGAAGCCCCGGCGGGCCAGGAAGGCGGCGAACGGGCTGACATGGCGCCGGTCGTACGGTGCCCGCCACGAGCCTCCGTGCAGGAGCACCACGACGGGGGCGGCGCCGCCCGGTCCGGCCGTACCGCGCGGGGCGTAGAAGTCGATCACCTGATCGACGTGGTCACCGTAGGAGGCGGTGGAGTCGGGGTCGACCGCCGGGTGCGAGAAGGCCGATTTCTGCTCCACGGCCTCCGCGGCGTCCCTCGCGGCATCGGTGCCCGGTCCTGCGGCGGCGTCCGGCATGCGCAACCTCTCAGCGGCGAAACGGTGTTGGCGGACCGGGGAAGGGAATCGGCCGTTGGCGGGACCGTATCAGGCCGGTGACGTGCGCGGACATGGGGTTGTCACGCTGGGTGAGGGGAGAACCGGTTCGGTCTCACCCCATGAACTCGGGCTCCTCGTACGGCGTCCACCACGCGGTCAGCCCCCAGGTGCCCAGCGCCAGGGCCGCCACGGCGAGCAGCGCCGCCGCCCACGCCCGCCCGCGCAGCACACGCAGGCCCACCGCCCAGACGGCGGCCGGTACGAGCGCCCCGCCCAGGGCGACGAGCGGGAGGTCGAGATAGAGCACGCTGAGGTCACGGTGCCGGGTCTCGAAACCGCCGGTCACGCTGATCCGGGCGAGCGGCGCCCAGGCCAGCACGGCGGTCGAGGCACCGACGGCGCCCGCGACGAGGCATCCGGCGCAGCTGCGGGTCCGTCGAGTCACATCGTCCACACCCGCCACCACGCCCCCGTCCCCGCCACGGTTCCCACCGCGCCACGCCACGGACCCACCTCCCCCCAGTCCACCTCACCCCGCAGCACCCGCAGCACCCGAGCGAGGACGGCCCGCACCACCACGGCACCCCGCACGCGAGGAGGACGCGGACCGCCCCCGAGGGAGCGGCCCGCAGGCCCCCGGCCCCCGGCCCCTACCCGAGCGTCTCCGCCAGCACCGCCGCCGCCCGCTCCACGTCGGCGAATCCGACGTACAGCGGTGTGAAGCCGAAACGCAGGACGTCGGGCGCGCGGAAGTCACCGACGACCCCGCGCTCGATCAGCCGCTTCATGACGTCGCCCGCGTCGTCACAGCGCAGCGCCACCTGGCTGCCCCGCTCCGCGTGCGCGGCCGGCGTCACGGACTCCACCCGGCCGCCGGGGACGTACTCCCCGACACAGCGCAGGAAGAAGTCCGTCAGCGCCAGCGACTTGGCCCGCACCGCCTCGACCGACACCCCGTCCCACACGTCCAGGGCCGCCTCCAGGGCGAGCATGGAGAGGATGTCCGGCGTCCCGACCCGGCCGCGCACCGCACCGGAGGCCGGCGCGTAGGCGGGGGTCATGCCGAAGGGCTCGGCGTGCGAGTTCCAGCCCGGGAGCGGGGAGTCGAACCGGCCCTGGAGGTCGCGGCGCACGTACAGGAACGCGGGCGAACCGGGGCCGCCGTTGAGGTACTTGTAGGTGCAGCCGACGGCCAGGTCCACGCCGTGCTCGTCGAGCCCGACCGGCAGCGCGCCCGCGCTGTGGCACAGGTCCCAGACCGTGTACGCCCCCGCCGCGTGGACGGCGGCGGTCAGTGCGGGCAGGTCGTGCAGCCGGCCCGTGCGGTAGTCGACGTGGTTGAGCAGGACGGCGGCGGTACGCTCCCCCAGCGCCGACGGCACCTCCGCCGGGGTGACCGGACGCAGGGTGCGGCCCGTCATCCGGGCCGCGGACTCGGCGATGTACCCGTCGGTGGGGAAGGTGGTGGCGTCGACGAGGATCTCGTCGCGCCCCTCGCCCGCCATGCGTACGGCCGCCACGAGGGCCTTGAAGACGTTGACGCTCGTGGAGTCGCCCACCACGACCTGCCCGGCCGCCGCGCCGACCAGCGGGGCGATCCGGTCACCGATCCGCTCGGGCGCGGTCCACCAGCCGCTCTCCTCCCAGGACCGGATGCGCAGCTCGCCCCACTGGCGCCGTACGACGTCCGCCACGCGCGCGGGGACGTGCGCCGGGAGGGCGCCCAGCGAGTTCCCGTCCAGGTACACGACGTCGTCGAGGACGAACCGCTCGCGCAGTGCCGCCAGCTCGTCGGCGGCGTCCAGCCGGCCGGCCTCACCGGCCAGCTCCCGCGGCTCGGACATTCGGTCCCGCGGCTCAGACGTACGCTCCCCCGGCTCAGACATACGGTCCCGCGGCTCAGACGTACGCTCCCGCGGCTCGGACATGAGGTCCCGCGGCTCAGACATACGACCGCGCCGTCCACAGCTCGGGGAAGACGTTGCCACGGGCCCGCTTCTCCAGCCAGGCCACCCCGGCGGAGCCGCCGGTGCCGGTCTTGGAGCCCATCGCGCGGCGGGTGGCGACCAGGTGGTCGTTGCGCCAGCGCCACACCAGCTCGGCGACGTCGGTGAGCGCCTCGCCGAGACGCGCCAGCTCGCCGTTCTGGTCACCGGAGTAGACGGCCGTCCAGGCGGCCTCCACCTCGGGCGCCGCCTCGTACTTGCGGGTGACGTCGCGCCGCAGCACGGCCTCGGGGATGTCGTACCCGCGCCGGGCCAGCAGCCGGACCACCTCGTCGTACAGGCACGGCTCGTGCAGCGCCTTCTCCAGCTCCGCGTGGACGCGGGGGCTGCCGCGGTGCGGGACGAGCATGGACGCGGACTTGTCGCCGAGCAGGAACTCCAGGCGGCGGTACATCGCCGACTGGAAACCGGAGCCCTCGCCGAGGGCGCTCCGGTAGGAGTTGAACTGGGCGGGCGTGAGGCCCGCGAGCGGCGTCCAGGAGGCGTTCAGCGCCTCCAGTTCCCGCACGGAACGCTTCAGCGCGTCGGTCGCCACCTGGATCCGGTCCTCGCGCAGAGCGCCGGCCGCGGTCTCCCACTCGTGGACGATGACGGTGAACCACAGCTCCATGACCTGGGTCGTGACCAGGAAGACCATCTCTCCGGGATCGTCGGAGAGGGTGTGCTGGAGGTGGGTGAGCACGTCCGCCTTGACGTAGTCCTCGTACGGCGTGCTGCCCTCGAAGTCGAGATTCGGGGCTTCGTGGGACATTGCTGTCTCCTGATGGCACTACGGGTAGCGGTCCGCCCTGCCGTTACCGGCACGGGGCCCCGGTCCCCAACGGCATCCTCCGCAATCGTGCCAGGAAACCGCAAGGCCCGCCCGCTCGCGGCGGGCGGGCCGGGACGCGCCGGACCTCGGCGCGGGAGGCAGGACCTAGCCGAGCACCTCGGCCGCGGAGGGCGAGGAGTCCTTCAGGAACTGGCTGCAGCGCTCGTACTCCTCCTTCTCGCCGATCGCCTGGGCGGCGCGGGCGAGGCCGTGCAGGGCGCGCAGGAAGCCGCGGTTCGGCTCGTGCTCCCAGGGCACCGGACCGTGGCCCTTCCAGCCGCTGCGGCGCAGGGCGTCCAGACCGCGGTGGTAGCCGGTACGGGCGTACGCGTACGACTCCACGACGCTGCCGCGCTCGAACGCCTCGTCGGCCAGCCGGGCCCAGGCCAGCGAGGACGTCGGGTACTTCGCCGCGACGTCGGCGGGCGAGGTCCCGCCCGCCAGCAGCTCACGCGGTCCCGGGTCGTCGGGGAGGTGGGTCGGGGGCGGTCCCCCGAGGAGGTTCTCGTGAATGGCCATGGCACAAGTCTGCGGCATGCGCGCCCCTCCCCCGCACGGGTCACCCCGCCCGCGTCGCCCCACCCCGCCGTCCCTCCACCCACGCCACCCCGCCCCACCGTCCCTCCACCCACGCCACCCCGCCCCACCGTCCCTCCACCCACGTCACCCCGCCCCACCGTCCCTCCACCCACGTCACCCCGCCCCGTCGGGAGCCCGCTCCCCCTCCAGCGGCGGCACCATGACGGAGCCGTGGGTCCGGCACTCGGGCCGGCGGCAGTCCGGGCCCGGGCGGCGCACCGTCGCGAAGGCGGTCACCGAGCCCGCCACGAGGACACCCGCGCAGATCAGCATGGCCGGTCCGAACGCGTCGTCGAAGGCCCGGGGCGACCGGTAGGCCTCCTCGCCCATCCCGGTGAGCAGCGGCAGCGCGGCGACCGCGACGAGGCCCGCCGCACGGGCCGCCGCGTTGTTGATGCCGCTGGCCAGCCCGGCCCGCGCGGTGTCCACGGCGGCCAGCACGGTCGCCGTCAGCGGGGCGACCAGCGTGACCATGCCGAGGCCGAGCACCAGCAGGGCGGGCAGCACGTCGGCGGTGTACGAGGCGCCCGGCCCGACCCGCAGCATCAGCACCATCCCGGCCGCGCACAGCAACGGGCCCACACCGAGCTGGAGCCGGGGCCCCAGACGCTCGGCCAGCTCGCCCGAACGGGCCGAGAACAGCAGCATCAGGACCGTCGTCGGCAGCAGGGCCGTACCGGCCGCCAGCGCGGACCAGCCCACGACGACCTGGAGCTGGAGCGCCGCGAGGAAGAAGAAGCCGCCGAAGGCCGCGTACACGCACAGCGTGACCACGTTGACCGCCACGAACTGACGGGAGGCGAAGACGTCCAGCGGCATCATCGGGTCCCGGCCGCGCCGCTCGACGACGACGAAGGCCACCGCCGCGGCCGCTCCCGCCACCGCGCTGAGCGTCACCGCCCAGGTCCCCGTACGCGCCTCGATCAGCGCGAAGGTGAGCAGCGCGAGGGCCGCCGCGCCGAGGGCCGCGCCGAGCACGTCGAAGCGGGAGTGGGCGCGCTCGTCCGAGGACTCCGGCACGTGCCGCAGCGCGATCGGGGCGCACAGCAGCGCCAGCGGGACGTTGAGCAGGAAGACCCAGCGCCAGCCCGGACCGTCCACCAGCCAGCCCCCGAGGAACGGACCCACCGCCGCGCCGACACCCCCGAAGCCCGACCACAGGCCCACCGCGCGGCCCCGGTCGTCGGGGTGGAAGGAGGCCTGGATGAGGGCGAGGGAGCCGGGCGTGAGCAGCGCACCGCCGACGCCCTGGAGGGCACGGGCGGCGATCAGGGTCCCGGCGTTCGGCGCGAGGCCGCACAGCAGGGAGGCGGCGGCGAACCACAGCACGCCGACGACGAAGATCCGGCGGCGGCCGAAGCGGTCGCCGAGGGCGCCGCCGAGGAGGATCAGCCCGGCCAGCGTGACCATGTAGGCGTTGACCGTCCACTGGAGCGCGGCGAGGTCGGCGTCGAGGTCGCGGCCGATCCGGGGCAGCGCGACGTTGACGACGGTCGAGTCCAGCAGGGCCATGCCGGACCCGAGGACGGTGGTCAACAGGATCCACTTGCCCTGCGGTGAGGCCAGCCGGACGTCGGGCATGCCCCAGGTATACAGCGAGCCCGGCGCGCGGGGGCGCCGGGCTCGTGCGAACGGTCGACGAGGACGACCGGTACTACTCGTACTACTCGGTGAGGACGACCGGTACTACTTGATCCGCCGGCCCGCCGAACGCAGGTGACCGCAGGCCTCGACGACCCGGGCGGCCATGCCGGCCTCGGCGAGCTTGCCCCAGGTGCGCGGGTCGTAGGTCTTCTTGTTGCCGACCTCGCCGTCGACCTTCAGGACGCCGTCGTAGTTGCTGAACATGTGGTCGGCGACCGGACGCGTGAAGGCGTACTGGGTGTCCGTGTCGATGTTCATCTTGACCACGCCGTTCTCCAGCGCGGTCGCGATCTCCTCGGCGGAGGAGCCGGAACCGCCGTGGAAGACGAAGTCGAACGGCTTGCTGCCGGCCGGCCGGCCGTACTTGGCGGCGATGCCCTCGTTCAGCTCCTTGAGCAGCTCGGGGCGGAGCACGACGTTGCCCGGCTTGTACACGCCGTGCACGTTGCCGAAGGACGCGGCGAGCAGGTAGCGGCCCTGGTCACCGAGGCCGAGGGCCTCGACGGTGCGCACCGCGTCGTCGACCGTCGTGTAGAGGGAGTCGTTGATCTCGTGGGAGACGCCGTCCTCCTCGCCGCCGGTCGGGGTGATCTCGACCTCGAGGATGATCCTGGCGGCGCGGGCGCGCTCCAGCAGCTCGGTGGCGATGGAGAGGTTGTCGGCGAGGGTCTCGGCGGAGCCGTCCCACATGTGCGACTGGAAGAGCGGGTTGCGGCCGGCCTTGACGCGCTCCTCGGAGACCGCCAGCAGCGGACGGACGTACGTGTCCAGCTTGTCCTTGGGACAGTGGTCCGTGTGCAGCGCGACGGTGACGTCGTACTTCTCGGCGACGATGTGCGCGAACTCGGCGAGGGCGACGGCGCCGGTCACCATGTCCTTGTTGTGCTGGCCGCCCAGGAACTCGGCGCCGCCGGTGGAGATCTGGACGATGCCGTCGCTCTCCGCCTCCGCGAAACCGCGCAGGGCCGCGTGCAGCGTCTGGGAGGAGGTCACGTTGATGGCCGGGTAGGCGAACTTTCCTGCCTTCGCCCGGTCCAGCATCTCGTTGTAGACCTCGGGAGTTGCGATGGGCATGTCCGCTCCTTGTATGTGCGGGTGGGCGTGATACGTGCTTCGGCCCTGACCTAGACCATGGGGGGCGACGTCATCGTCGGCCCCATCCTTCCAGACGGACCGGGATACTCCGAGTGGACGTCCGCCCGCTGGGCGGTACCGTCCCGGGCGGGCCTCAGTCCAGGCCCAGCTCGTCCTTGTCGAACGCGTACCGGTACGGCACCCCCGCGCCCTGCTCGATCTTCTCCGCGGCGCCCGTCGCCCGGTCGACGATGGTCGCGACGGCCACCACCTCGGCACCGGCCTCGCGCACCGCCTCGACGGCGGTGAGGGGGGAGCCGCCGGTGGTGGAGGTGTCCTCGACGACCAGGACGCGGCGGCCCTTGATGTCCGGGCCCTCGACGCGTCGCTGGAGACCGTGCGCCTTGGCGGCCTTGCGGACGACGAAGGCGTCCAGGTGCCTGCCGCGCGCGGCGGCGGCGTGCAGCATGCTCGCGGCGACCGGGTCGGCGCCCATGGTCAGCCCGCCGACCGCGTCGAAGTCCAGGTCGGCGGTCAGGTCCAGCAGCACCTGCCCGACCAGCGGCGCGGCCTCGCCGTCCAGGGTGATGCGGCGCAGGTCGACGTAGTAGTCGGCCTCCAGACCCGAGGAGAGGGTCACCTTGCCGTGCACCACGGCCTTGTCCTTGATCTGCTGCAGCAGCGCCGCACGTGCTTCCGTCATGTACGCCAGCTTAAAGGCGCCGCCAGGCCCAGGTCGTCGTGGCCTCCAGCGGCTCCACGGGCGTGACCAGGCGCGGAAGGGTGTTCAGGCCGTCGGGCGGCCCGGTCTGCGGCTCCACGCAGACGGCGGCCTCCTGCTCGTCGTAGACCACGACCCACTGCTCGGGGCTGGTCACCCGCAGCTCCAGCCGGCCGGGCCAGGTGAGGGTGACGTCGACGCCGTCGGGCATCCCGAAGCAGTCGTCCCAGGGGCCGGGCTTCCGGTCGACGCGGTGGCCGGTGGGGAGGTGGTCGTCGCCGCGCTCCTCCTGCCAGGCGGGGTCGAAGGCGATCACCGCTCCGGACCCGTCGGCCCCGTCGAGGGTGCGGTTGAACCACGGGTGCCAGCCGAGCTGCGCCGGGAAGGACGACGCGTACGTCTCCACCGCCATGGTCAGCGTCAGCGCGTCCTCGCCGAGCGTGACCACCTGGGTGACACGGCCCGGGTAAGGCCAGGGGTCGGCCAGGTCGTACGTGAGGACGGCCTCGTCGGCGGTGACGCGGGCGGTGCGCCAGGCGGCGTCGCGGGCGGTGCCGTGGATGGCGTGCGGCGGTGAGTTGAGCGGCATCTGGTGGACCGCGGCGCCGTCCCGGAAGCGGCCCTCCCGGATGCGGCCGCACCAGGGGACCATCGGGAAGCAGCCGTAGCGCTCGCCCTGCCGGAGCAGTTCCGTGCCGCCGACGCGCAGCCCGCCGATCCGGCCGCCGTTGCCCGGCAGCACGGTCGCCTCCGCGTCACCCGCGGTCAGCGTGATGGGTTCGTTGCTCACCCCTCGACCCTACTGGGGCGATCAAGAGGGCCCCACCCGGTCGCCGCGTCGGCGCCCGGCGACGGTTCAGCGGCGCTTGCGCAGCGCGCGGCCCACGACGATCGCCGACGCCACGACCAGCGCCGCCGCCGGGGCGGCCCAGCGCAGGGGGGCACCGGCCACGCCGGCCTGCGGCGCGGGGACGGGGGCGTACCGGCCGCGCGGCGGGGCGTGGTCCACCTCCTCGGCGCTGCGCCCGATCATCGTCCGCCGCGCGTGCGCGGCCTCGGCGGGGGGTTCGGGGGCGGCGGGAGGCACGGGGGCCGAAGGCGGTTCAGGGGCGGCTGGGGGCTCAGGGACCGCGGGAGGCTCGGACGAGGCTGGGGGCTCAGGGACCGCAGGAGCCTCAGGGGCGACTGAAGGCTCAGGAGTCACAGGAGCCCCGGAGGCCTCGACGGCGTCCGGCTCGTCCCGGTCGTCGTGTCCGTCGCGCTCCTCCCCGGCGGGCTCAGCCCCGGCTCGGTCCTCCCCGTCTCGCTCCTCCCCGGCCGGCGCATCCCCGGCGGTCCCCTCCGGGTCCGCCGGCGAGGGCGGGCGGCTCTCGGCGCCCGAGGCGGTGGGCGGCTCCGTCCGCGTCGTCCCGGGCCGCTCCGCTTCCACGGCCGCGCCCAGGTTCTCCGCGAAGCGGGTCAGCAGCCGGCCGGCGGCCGAGGTCACCACGTCCGCCGGCAGCTCCGTGACCCGCCCGTCGGCGGCGGCCGTACCGGTGACCGCCAGGGTGCTCCCGCCGTCGGCGTCCGCCACCCGGAGCGTGAGCGCGAGCGTGACCGTGCCGGTGCCGCGCGACTCGGTGGCGACGCCCTCGACGGCGTACGCGCCGTCCGAGCGCCCGGACAGCCGCAGGGAACCCCGGTAGGTGATGGAGTGACTGCCGAAGCGCACCTTCAGCCGGCCCGTGACGGGTGCGGCGCCGGCGTCCTGCTGGAGCCCCGGAACCGCCCGGGCGACCCGGACCGGGTCGGCCAGCACGTCCCTGAGCCGCTCGGCCGGAACCGGAACGAACACCTCATGCTCCATGTCAGCGCAGCCTACCCAGCGGGCGCCCACCGCACCCCCCGACGGCACAAACTCACCCGCCGCACGCCGGTACCGGAAACGCGCCCCCGTACCGGGAGCGCGCCTCAGTACCGCGGATGCACCAGCGTGGACGGCGGCAGCCCGGTGAGCCGGGTGCGGGTGGCCGCGCGGGCGTCCCGGAGCAGGGACGCGGACGTGAGGGTGCGCGGGCGCGGGGCCGCCGGGTCGAGGCGCAGGACGGGGGGCGTGCGGGCGGCCAGCAGGAAGCCCCGGTCGCGGGCGGCACGGGGGTGCCCCCCGGTCCCCTGGCGGTGGGGGCCCGGCGCGAGGCGCCCCGCCCGCCCGGCGACGCGGTAGGCGACGGTCCGCAGGCCGGCCGCGCGGAGCGTGGCGTCCACCGTCCAGAAGGTCCGGGGACGGGCGGTCACCGGTCCGGCGTGCACGACCAGCCGCCCGTCGGGGGCGAGTACCCGCCGCAGCAGCCCGTAGAACTCCTGCGAGTACAGCTTCGTGCCGGCCGTGCACCCCGGGTCGGGCAGGTCCGAGACGACCACGTCGTACGCGGCGGTGGGCGTCGAGCGCAGTCTGCGGAAGGCGTCGGACCCGACGACGTGGAGGCGCGGATCCGCGTAGGAGTGCTCGTTGAGGGCGGACAGGCCGGGGTCGTGCCGGGCCAGCCGGACCAGCCCGGGGTCGAGTTCGACGACGTCGACGCGGCGCACGCCCGGATGGCGCAGCACCTCCCGCGCGGCGAGGCCGTCACCGCCGCCGAGGATGAGCACGCGCGCGTGCGGACCGCTCATGGCGGGATGCACCAGGGCCTCGTGCCCGCGCCGCCCGTCGTCGGCGCTGAGCCGCAGCCGCCCGTCCAGGAACAGGTCCAGGGGCCGCCCGTCGGGGTCGCCGGTGAGGACCACCTCCTGCACGTCGGTCCGGACGGCGACGCGGACGTCCTGCCCGTACACGGCGTGCCGGGCGGCGCGTTCGAAGTCGTCGGCGAGGACGGTCGCCGTGGCGAGCAGGCTCAGCACCACGGCGTTCGCGGTCAGCAGCAGCCAGCGGGCCCGGCCGGTCATGTCGTGCCGGAACAGGCCGAGGACCAGCGCGGCGCCGACGAGCACGTTGACGGTGCCGGTGACCAGCGCGCCCGTCAGCTGACCGAGGAAGGGCAACAGCACGAAGGGGAAGGCGAGGCCGCCGACGAGCGCGCCGACGTAGTCCGCGGCGAACAGGTCCGCGACGGCACCGCCCGCGTCCTGGCGGCGGACGCGCTGGATCAGCTCCATCAGGAGCGGCACCTCCGCGCCGATCAGCACGCCGATCGTGAGCGAGAAGGCGACCAGGAGGACGTGCGGGGCGTAGGCCCACGGGCCGCCCCAGCCCCCGGTCCAGGCGAAGACGGCGTAGAGCACCATCGCGCTGAGTCCGCCGACGAGGGCGAGGACCGCCTCGACGGCGCCGAAGCCGGCCGCGGCGAACCGGCGCAGCCGTTTGGCGGCGAGCGAGCCGAGGCCCATGGCGAAGACCATGACGGACAGCACGACGGAGGCCTGGGTGACCGAGTCGCCGATCAGGTACGAGGCGAGCGCGACCAGTTCGAGTTCGTAGACGAGCCCGCAGGCCGCGCAGACGAAGACGCCCGCCAGCACCAGGAACCGCCCCGTGGCCGGCCGGACGGGAAGCCGCGCCGGCACCCCGGCGCGGGAGCCACCGTCCGCGCGGGAGGCGGACGCGGCACGAGGGTCGTGCCCGGCGCGAGGGTCGCCACCGCGGTCGGGAGGTCGTCCGCCCGTGCCGTCCGGGGAGCCGCCGGGGCCGCCCCAGGACGGCGGAGAGCCGGGCGGAGCGGGCGCGTGCGGTTCGATCACGGGGTGACGTTACGTCACTCCCGCATCGCTCCTCGTCACCCACACGTGTGAAACTGACGTTCCACCGGGCACCGCATGTTTATCCCGCGCCCGGTCCCCGGTCATTCGCGCGCCCCGGCTCCCACCCCGGACGGGCTGAGCTGCGACGTCGGCACCCGGACGCCCACCCTCGTCCGGGTCGCGACCAGATGGCCGTCCTGCGGGTAGGCGTGCCAGGTCCGCCAGTGCACCTGGCCCTCGTGACGCTGCACCAGCAGCGCGGTGAAGGCGTGCGGGCTGCCGGGGAAGACGCCGGCCAGCCCGTGCGGGTGGTCGGCGACCAGGGCCAGCAGCTCCTGCGCACGGCCGGCGAAGGAGCCCGGCGTCAGCACCTCCACGCGGGCGGCGAACTCGTACTCCCAGTCCCCCTTCCGCTTGGCGACGCCCAGCGGAAGGGGCGTGCTGGAGCCGGGGATGCACGCCACGGTCTCCGAGCAGCTGCCCCGCTCCTCCTCCAGCAGCACCTGGTGGGAGGCCCCCAGGAGGCGCAACTGGAGCTTGGCCCCCTCCAGTTCGAGGTCGAGGCTGGCGAGCGCGGGCAGCGGCTCGCGCCCCAGGGCCCAGGCGAGGTCCGCGGCGCGCGTGTCGGTGTAGGCGGTGTTCAGGGTCGTGAGCATGGATCGGCTCCGCAAGCACACATGGAGAGGAAGGTGTGGGGCCTGCGCATCCCGGTCACTGCCGGGGACGCGGCCCGCTCAGCCCGGTCGGCCGGTCAGGAGGGGGGTCAACAGGTCGTCCGAGGGGCTGCGTCGGTGATGGAGAGGGAATCATGAACTGTGGCGCCACCACAGCGTTTTTACCCAACATCGTGGGGTTTCCATCCCTCAGGGGGCTCCACAGCTCAATTGTTCAACCGAGGCGCACACCCCGCTCGCGCGGCGCGCGCCGGTGTGTGGGAGCGCCCACCGGGTGTGTTTCCCGGCGGGCGCTCGTGGTGGGGACGCGGGGCCCGGCCCAGGCGTGGGCCCCGTGGTGCGGATGCGGTCCCCCGTGAAGCTCAGCTGCCCCGTGTCAGCTGCCTCCGCCGCATCCGCCGCCGCCCCCTCCTCCGCAGGACGACGACCCGCCTCCGCAGGACGAACCGCCGCCGCAGGAGGAACTCCCGCCCCCGCCGCAGGACGAACCACCGGCGGAGCTCGAGTGGTGCCCGCCCGAGGACGAGCCGTCGGCCCACCAGCTGTTGCGGCCACGCCGCCCGGTGCGGCCGCGACCGCTGCGGCTGTCACGCCCGCCGCCGCTGCGTACACCGGCTATGAGCGCTGCCACCAGAACGACTCCGAACACGACCAGGATGATGCCGATGACCATGGCGCCACCCTCCTTCCGCTCACCGGGCTCGCGCCCGGATGTCCCCCGAAGCAACCCCCCGTCGGGCGCCCCGCTCTCTGAGTGAAGCCCGGCGATCCGCTCGACCGTCGGCCGGTGGAGCTCGTCGCGTGAACGGGAGATGCCCTCCGCCGCCACGCGCCAAAGCAGAGTTGAGGAACTCCAGAGCTTCGGCGCAGGATGACCGCCATGACCCCCAAGAGCTCCAGCGCACGTCCCCTCCTCAACCGCCGGCTCGCCGGGTTCGGGACGACGATCTTCGCCGAGATGTCCGCCCTGGCCCAGACGACCGGGGCGATCAACCTGGGCCAGGGCTTCCCGGACACCGACGGCCCCGAAGAGGTCCGGGAGGCCGCCGTACGGGCGCTGCGCGACGGGCGCGGCAACCAGTACCCGCCGGGCCCGGGCGTCCCCGAGCTGCGCGCGGCCGTCGCCGCCCACCAGCACCGCCACTACGGCCTGTCGTACGACCCCGACACCGAGGTCCTGGTCACCGCCGGCGCCACCGAGGCCATCGCCGCCGCGCTGCTCGCCCTGCTGGAGCCCGGCGACGAGGTCGTCGCGCTGGAGCCGTACTACGACTCGTACGCGGCCTGCGTCGCGATGGCGGGCGGCACGCGCGTACCGGTCACCCTGCGCCCGCACGTGGCGGCGGACGGGCAGGGCACCTTCCGCCTCGACCTCGACGAGCTGCGCGCCGCGGTCACCGACCGCACCCGCCTGCTGCTGCTGAACACCCCGCACAACCCGACCGGCACGGTCCTGACCCGCGGGGAACTGGCGGCGATCGCCGAGCTGGCGGTGGAGCGGGACCTGCTGGTGGTGACGGACGAGGTCTACGAGCACCTGGTCTTCGACACGGCCGAGCACATCCCGCTGGCGACCTTCCCGGGGATGCGCGAGCGCACGGTGACCATCGGTTCGGCCGGCAAGACCTTCTCCTTCACCGGCTGGAAGGTCGGCTGGATCACCGCCGCGCCCGCCCTGGTCACGGCGGTCCGCTCGGCCAAGCAGTACCTGACGTACGTGGCCTCCGGCCCCTTCCAGTACGCGGTCGCCGAGGCACTGGCGCTGCCCGACGCGTACTTCGACGCGTTCCGCGCCGACATGCTCGCCAAGCGGGACCTGCTGGCGGCGGGGCTGGCGGACGCGGGCTTCGGCGTGTACCGCCCCTCCGGGACGTACTTCGTCACCACCGACATCCGCCCCCTGGGCGAGAGCGACGGCTTCGCCTTCTGCCGCGCCCTGCCGGAACGCGCGGGCGTCGTCGCCGTCCCCAACGCGGTCTTCTACGACCACCGCGAGGAGGGCGCCCCCTTCGTCCGGTTCGCGTTCTGCAAGCGGGTCTCCGTGCTGGAGGAGGCGGTGGGCCGCCTGAAGTCGCGGGCGCGCTGAGACGGCGGGAGCCCGGCCCCGCGGTCGGTACCGGGCCGGGCTCCGCTCACGTCGTGGGGCGGGTCACTCGCCGTCCTCGTCCTTCGGCTTCTCCGCCTCGTTGACCTCCTGCTCCAGGCCGAGCTGCTCCACGAGCCACCGGTCGAACTCGATGGCGGCGCGGACCCAGCTGACCGTCGAGGAGACGAAGTGCTCCAGGCTGACGCCCATGCCGATCAGCATCTGCGCCTCGCCGATCAGGCGGACCGTGCCGTCGTCGTGGGTGTGGGAGTACACCTTGGGCCACAGGGTGCGCCGGTTCCAGTCGTCGATCGACTCCAGCAGCTGGGGCTTCTCGTCGATCTGGTGGGACCGGTCGTAGAACGTGCGCACCGAGAAGACCTGCTGGTCGCCCTCGCCGCGGAACATGAAGTACGTACGGAACTGCTCCCACGGCGCCGCGAGGTCACCCTCGTCGTCGACGACATACTTGAGCTCCATCTGTTCGAGGAGCTGCTTCACGAGATCCTGATCCGGGACGACGGGGCCCGCCGGTCCTTGGGGCTGCGGCTCGGGCTGGCCCCCGAAGTTCGGAATCGAGGACGGGTCGATGGTCACCGTGAATTTCCCTTCGTACGGATCTGGCCATCCTCCCTCATGCGGGGAGGGGCGTGGCAAGCCCGCCGGGGCCCTGTCAGCCCTGGGCTGACATGATCCGGCCGGTCGGGTGGACACGGGACGGACGGGGGCGGGCGACGGTGCGGACACGGAACGCGACGACGGGCGACGGCGGCGGAGCGCGGGTGCCCCGGGGGCGGACCAGGTGGCGGCTGTTCGCGGGCCTCGTGACGCTTCCGGTGCTGGTCCTGCTGCCTCTCCTCGTCGTCCTCGTGGGGACCGTCTTCTCCGAGTCGGACGGCCGGGACGAGGGCAGGGCGGTCGAACACGTCCCCTGCTCCGAGGCCCTGCGATTCGGTGGCGCGGCCCTGCCGGACGGCGCGCGCCCGGTCGGGGCGTGCACGGTGCAGGGCTTCCAGGACACTCACTACGGCGCCGCCTTCCACATGCCCCGCACGGGTGTCCAGGACTGGCTCGCGCACACCTACCCGGACGCCCCCGCCCCGGGGGACACGTGCGTGGGCGGCGACGGCGATCTGTGTCTGGATCTGGATCACGCGCGGGGACTGCCGGACGGGGTCGACGCCCACGCGGTCCGGGTGCGGGTGGAGTACGCGGCGGCCGGGACGGCACTGGTGCGGTTCACCGCGTTCACCCTGTGACCCACGGCGGCCCGCCACCCCCGGGGGGATGACGGGCCGCGTGCGCGGGGACGGGACGGCGAGATTACAGCGTCTTGCCGCTCGCCGGACCCACGATCAGCTCGTCGCCGAAGCGGTCGACGCGGACCGTGTCGCCGTCCTTGATCTCGCCGGAGAGGATCTCGCGGGCGAGCCGGTCACCGATCGCCGTCTGCACCAGGCGGCGCAGCGGACGGGCACCGTACGCGGGGTCCATGCCCTCGACGGCCAGCCACTCCAGGGCCTCGTCGGTGACCTCCAGGGTGAGGCGGCGCTCGGCGAGCCGCCGGGCGAGCGCGTCGATCTGGAGGCGGGCGATGCGGCTCAGCTCGTCCTTGTTCAGCGCCGAGAAGACGACGAGGTCGTCGAGCCGGTTGAGGAACTCCGGCTTGAAGGAGGCGCGGACCACCTCCAGCACCTGCTCCTTCTTCTCGGTCTCGCTGCTCACCGGGTCGACCAGGTACTGGCTGCCCAGGTTGGAGGTGAGGACCAGGATGGTGTTGCGGAAGTCGACGGTGCGGCCCTGTCCGTCGGTGAGCCGCCCGTCGTCCAGCACCTGGAGCAGGATGTCGAAGACCTCGGGGTGCGCCTTCTCCACCTCGTCCAGCAGCACCACCGTGTACGGCCGCCGCCGCACCGCCTCGGTGAGCTGGCCGCCCTCCTCGTAGCCCACGTATCCGGGCGGGGCGCCCACCAGCCGGGCGACGCTGTGCTTCTCGCTGTACTCCGACATGTCGATGCGGACCATGGCCCGCTCGTCGTCGAAGAGGAAGTCCGCGAGCGCCTTGGCCAGCTCGGTCTTGCCGACACCGGTGGGCCCGAGGAAGAGGAACGACCCGGTCGGCCGGTCGGGGTCGGCGATGCCGGCCCTGCTGCGCCGTACGGCGTCGGAGACGGCCCGTACGGCCTCGCCCTGCCCGATGAGCCGCTTGCCCAGCTCGTCCTCCATCCGCAGCAGCTTCTGCGTCTCGCCCTCCAGCAGCCGCCCGGCGGGGATGCCGGTCCAGGAGGCGACGACGTCCGCGATGTCGTCGGCGCCGACCTCCTCCTTGACCATGGTGTCCCTGGCCACCTCCTCCTCGGCCTCGGAGGCGGCCTCCAGGTCCCGCTCCAGGGTGGGGATCTCGCCGTAGAGGAGCTTGGAGGCGGTGTCGAAGTCGCCGTCGCGCTGGGCGCGTTCGGCCTGGCCGCGCAGCTCGTCGAGCTTCTCCTTCAGCTCACCGACCCGGTTGAGGGACTGCTTCTCCTTGTCCCAGCGGGCGTTGAGGCCGCGCAGTTCCTCCTCCTTGTCGGCGAGGTCGCGGCGCAGCTTCTCCAGCCGCTGGAGGGAGGCCGCGTCGGTCTCCCTGCCGATCGCCAGCTCCTCCATCTTCAGCCGGTCGACGGCACGCTGGAGTTCGTCGATCTCGACGGGGGACGAGTCGATCTCCATGCGCAGCCGCGAGGCGGCCTCGTCGACGAGGTCGATGGCCTTGTCGGGCAGGAAGCGGGAGGTGATGTACCGGTCGGACAGGGTGGCGGCGGCGACCAGCGCACTGTCCGCGATCTGCACCTTGTGGTGGGCCTCGTAGCGTCCCTTGAGTCCACGCAGGATCGCGATCGAGTCCTCGACGGTCGGCTCGGCGACCAGCACCTGCTGGAAGCGGCGTTCCAGCGCCGGGTCCTTCTCGATCCGCTCCCGGTACTCGTCCAGCGTGGTCGCACCGACCATGCGCAGCTCGCCGCGCGCGAGCATGGGCTTCAGCATGTTCCCGGCGTCCATGGCGGAGTCGCCGCCGGCGCCGGCCCCCACGACGGTGTGCAGCTCGTCGATGAAGGTGATGATCTGCCCGTCGGAGTCCTTGATCTCGGCGAGGACCGTCTTCAGCCGCTCCTCGAACTCACCGCGGTACTTGGCCCCGGCGACCATGGCGCCGAGGTCCAGCGCGACCAGCCGCTTGCCTTTCAGCGACTCGGGCACGTCACCCTTGACGATCCGCTGGGCGAGTCCCTCGACCACGGCGGTCTTGCCGACGCCGGGCTCACCGATGAGGACGGGGTTGTTCTTGGTGCGCCGGCTGAGCACCTGCACCACCCGGCGGATCTCCTGATCCCGTCCGATGACGGGATCGAGCCTGCCCTCGCGGGCGGCTTCGGTGAAGTCGGTACCGAACTTCTCCAGGGCCTTGTACTGGCCCTCGGGGTCGGCGGTGGTCACGCGTCGGCCTCCCCTGGCCTTGCGGAAGGCCTCCTGCAGCTTCTTCGCACTGGCGCCCTGCCCCTCCAGTACCTCACCGGCCGCGCCGCCCTTCGCGGCGATGCCGAGGAGCAGGTGCTCGGTGGAGAGGTACTCGTCCCCGAGATCCTTGGCGCGGGCCTGGGCGTCGGCGACCACGGCGAGCATCTCACGGCTCGGCTGCGGCGGTGCGACGGTGGACCCGGCCACGCTGGGCAGCCCGGCGACGATGCGCTCGGCACCGGAACGCACGGCCGCGAGGTCGGCCTCGACGGCGGCGAGCAGGTCGGTGATGTTCTCGTTGTCCTGCCCCTGGAGCAGAGCCAGGAGCAGGTGGGCGGGGGTGAGGTCGGCGTTCCCCTCGGTCACGGCGTGGTTGCTGGCCGCGTTGATCGCGTCCCGGCTCCGGTTGGTCAGCTCGGCGTCCACGTTCTGGCTTCCCTCCTTGCGTCGGCCGTCGGCGGTCCGGCCATGTCTCCCAGTGCTGACTCAGACAACGTACACAAAGTTGAGTCTATTCCACTCAAGGCAGAAGCGGCACCGGTCCCCTCCGGGGGATGACGCACGAGTTCCCCCTCCGCGGACGTCCGTGCCGCGCGAGGGGTTTTCCGGCCAGGCCGGCGATCGGTCGATACCCGCGGATACCGCCGCATACGACAGCGGGGTCACCATGTTTCGGTTCCCGGGGAGCCGCTGCCGGAGGGAAGCACCCAAGATACTTGTTCCGACAGGGGGAGCGCCTCCCAACCTCCAAGGGGTGGCCC